>NZ_JALOCH010000002.1 GCF_023227875.1 Methanoregula sp.
CTAACTTGTTGCCAAGGCCGGCGATCTTTGTATATTCCTGGTGCAGGAAATAATCCTCAAACCCGCCCATATTTTTTCTTTCGATGTACTAAGATAAAAATCTAAGCCGGGTTTTTCGCTATTCTCTATAGTATCTCTCAAACCGAATTGCTGTAGCACAACCCGGTTTGGATTCCCGGGTACGGACACGGGGCCGGAATTGAGGCTGAAGGGAACCTTGTATAAAAAAACAGGGTATCATCGGGGATTTGCAGTTCCGGAAAAAATAACATTCCGGGAATTCACCAGCCGGATGACATTACCATCCCTGAAGGTATCCGGCAGGACGACATTCGTGAGATCAATCCGTATATGATCCCCGAGATCAAAGGTCCGGCTGCCGGTCTTCCCGTCATCGTCGACGAGCGAGAACGCCTCAATGTCGCTGGGTCTGATGGTAGTAGTATTTTTTCCCTGGATGATCAGGACCTGAAGACCGGACGTTTCCACCCAGTCCCCGCCTTTATGCCAGAGGAATATCCCGTCAGCACTCTCGTTATGTGTAATATCGATCGCTGAATCCCTGCCGGAAGGAAGGAGCCCGGCAAGCGAGAGCGAGAAGAGCGAGACCAGCAGCAGTGCAAGGACGATCATCATCATCTCTCCGATAACCGGTGAGAGGGCATCGTCATTGGTCATGCCGGAACGGTGACCCCCGGTTCGCCTGCAACACATAGTCCAGTCAATATAGGCGATTGCCCGTATTTTGTTCTTACGATGCGTACTGGGCCGGGGGGAGCCTGTATCCATGACTGCCATCAAGGGAATGGTATCTTCCTGTCCCGGGACAACGATCACCGGTATGATACACGGGAGAAGGATCTGCCGGGAATTGCCCGGGGAGGTTGAGAAGCGCAGGGCGGCAGGAGAAAATCGCCGGCAACATTTTATAATTTGATTTACAAAACCGGATAATAATAACCAGTACTCCAGGTACGTTCAGGAAAGATGACCATACACACTTCCGGTATAAGGACTGCCCATCGCACGGTAAGGGACCCCCGGTTATTCGAGATCGCATTCGGCACATTCCTGCTGGGGTTCCTGTTCTTATGCGATATCCTCTCTACCGAATACATCCTTTTTCTGGGTGGCCATGAACTCAACCAGTTCATGGCATTTTTTGTCGCAGACCCGGTCCTGCACGGCATGGTCAAATTCTTTGTTCTGTGCTTCATCGCTCTTGCTGCCATCTGCTGCAACAGGGCGGTTACCGGCTCCGGGAGTTATCTCCTCGTCCTCGTAATATTCCTGTACTCGGGTGTCCTCTTCTTCAACCTGCGGATGATCGTCCAGATGATGCTCTTTGGATCAGCGGGGTAAAGCCCGGTTTTTTCTCCGGGTTCCCACGCCGTTCCTGCAAGCCCTGTCGTATTGCAGGGGCATCCGGGTCTCTCCGGCCCCATTAAACAAATAGACTTGATATAACAAAAGTTAAGTTTACAAAACTGCAACAATAGTATTGAATGACGGGCAGAACCGGGCAGGATCCCGGGATACGGGAGGAGGCGGTCTCCCCGGTCATCGGTGTAATGCTGATGCTCTCGGCGACCATCATCATTGCAGCAACGCTCTCCGCGTATGTAGGAGGTTCGACCGGCGAACTGAAAACAAGTCCTCAGGTCAACCTCATGGTGAAAAGCGGAGGTGAGGGTGACGATTTCAATATCCTCTTCGAACATCACGGGGGAGATGCCCTCCGTACGCAAGATCTGGAGATCCATACCTGGGTGAAGGACAGCCAGGGTGCGGTCATCAAGCATGTGCAGGATGCACAGTCCACCCCTTCCACCATCAACGGGCAGGAAGTCAGGGTACCGTATATCTACGAATCCCAGTCCGGGATCAATGCGGACAACTCATTTGGTTCCGGGATATGGAAAACCGGTGCTGTTGCCGGTACAGGAACCCGGGAGGCAACGGCACAGTTTCTCGGGGTAAGCACAACTGAACTTGACGAACTCATCGCGAAAAACGCGGTTGCCGAGATCGATATTGTTTACCGACCTGCCGGGAATGTGCTGTACAAGGCCGATATTGTTCTGGAGGAGTAACGCCATGAAACCGGAACAAAGGGATCCTGACATTACAAGAGGCATATCCGAAGTCTTCGGCGTCATGCTCATCCTTGCCATCACCATCATTGTTGCCGGGATCATTGCAGCCTTTGCCGGGGGGTTCTCATTCGATTCATCGGAAGAAGCCCTGAGTGCCAATATCGTTGTCTCGGGTTTTGTCGTGAAGTCCGATCACGGCCATAACTATGCCTACATAATCTTTGATCACATGAGCGGCGATCCGGTCAATCTCAACGGTGTCGAGTTCGCGCTCGGGTCACGTTCGTCATCAACGAAACGAACCGTTATCAGTAACCGCCTTGAACCAACCGGGTGGAACGAGACCGGTTCCTCCTTGACACAATACATCCAGGGATATGGTGCGGGCTCCGTAACACGAATCGGCACCGGGGACCGGTTCGTGCTCTATGCCGATGGGTGGACTGATGAGGATGAGGACGGGGTCGTCACCTGGCAGAGCCACGGGTCATCCGGTGAGTTCTCAGTAAAGTTCAACGATCACCTCACCTACCAGATCATCGATACCCGGTCCAAAAGAGTGTTAAGCTCTGGCATGATTGCAGTACCGGAACCTTCGTAAGACATACCAGTACACGGGAGGGAATTTTAGCAGCACGAGAACGAACGCACAGCCCATTTTTTTGACAATCCTCCCGTAACGGGAGTGACGGAATCCCCGGTAAACCATTCGCATATTGTCTGGGGAAGAGCCATCCTTCTGCCGGGGAGATACACGATCCGGTGCCATTGAGGCGGGTGAATTACACGATTCCATTCCTGTAAACAAGTATGAGCCGGAAAAAATTATGGGGGTGGGTACCCCTCTCTGATGCCGGGCAATGATCTTCACGGCGCGATCAGGTCGTGGATCACGTACGCGAGTTCCTTGCTCTCCAACCGCTTCAGGAAATCCGTGAACTCCTCGTCCACGATCACGATCGCGCAGTCGATCCCGTGGAACGCCGCCTCAATCACCCCTTCCCGTGCGCCAAAGAACAGGTCCGGTTTCCTCCCTGCGGATTTCAATGCGACATAGGCTTCGAGCCCGACCGCCGCCACCATCCCGGCCGGTGAGACGATCTCCCTGAGCCGGTCCTTATGCACCTTCCGCGAACCGCCGTTCTGGATCCGGGGCACCTTGCAGATGTGGATAGTGCCCTCGTGATGGTCGATGATCCCGCTCAGGTCCGTAATACCGACATCCGCGCCGGTCTGTGCGTCTGTAAGGACCGAGCCGGTCGCAGCAGCCGGCTTCTTCGCTGCATACAGGAACCCGTTCTTCATGTATACCCCGACTTCATCTCCGGCTTTAAGATTCCCGGCAGCAATCGCCGTCCAGACCGAGACCTGCTGGATGATGTCGCGCCGTATGTGACGGGCATAGGTTTCAAGCGATTCGGCATTCGCCAAAACCCATTCGATGCCCTTCTTCGTCACTTCATAATTGCTCCGGCTGCTTGCTGATACCATGCCCTCATCGACGAGCTCGCGCATATATTCCGATATCGCCTGAGCGGTCACGCCGATCTTATCGGCAATTTCCTGCTGGCGGATGCCCGGCTGGTGTTCCGTGATCTCTACAAGGATCTGGAAGCGCGAGACCTCCCGCTTGCTCCGCAGGATAGAGTTGATAGGATCCCTTGCATCCTGTGTCAAATCGCATCAGCTCCGGTTCCTTTCATGATAAGAAAGACAATGGCAACCAGACAGTGATTACCTTTTCGACTTATCGCAGCTGTTGCCGGGATCTTTTTACTTCGGCTCTGCCTGCAAATTCTTCTGTTTTCAGGTTATCGGTACATCCGGTTTCCTGCCACTCACGGATTCTTTATTCAGGTGCTGGATAATGATCTTCAGGGTACGATCAGATCATGGATCACGTATGTCAGCTTCACACCGTCCAGACGCGTTGTAATATCCGTGAACTCCTCGTCTACGATCACAATCGCGCAGTCGATTCCGTGGAACGCTGCTTCGATCACGCCTTCCCGGGCTCCAAAGAACATGTCCGGTTCCCTGCCTGCAGATTTCAGTGCAACATAGGCTTCGAGCCCGACTGCTGCCACCATCCCGGCCTTTGCAACGATCTCCTTCAGCTGGTCCGATTGTACCTTCCGTGAACCTCCATGCATGATCCGGGGCACCTTACAGAGATGGACAGCACCTTCGTGATGCTCGATGATCCCGATCAGGCTCTCGATCCCGACATCCTCATCTTTCTTTGCATCCGCGATAACCGAACCTGTTGCCCTCATTGGCTTTTTTGCTGCATACAGGAATCCATCCTGCATGTACACCCCGACGCCGTCTCCGGTTTTGAGGTCCCCGGCAGCGATCGCTGTCCAGACCGAGACCTGCTGGACGATGTCCTCCCGGATATGCCGGGCATAGGATTCAAGGGACCCGGCGTTCGCCAGCATCCATTCGATGCCGGACCTGGTTACTTCGTAATTGCCCCGGTAACTTGCCGAGACCATGCCCTCCCCAACAAGCTCACGGATATATTCCGAGACCGCCTGCGGAGTGATGCCGAGGTTCGCGGCAATTTCCAGCTGGCGCACGGCGGGCTGGTGTTCAGCAATTTCTGCGAGGATCTGGAGGCGTGAGACAGCCCGCTTGTTCCGCAGGATAGACTTGAGAGGATTCTTGCTGCTCCGTGTCAAGCAGCACCAACACCGGATCGTTCCATGATGTGCATGATAATACAGGATCAACCTTATTTGTTTTAACTAAATAAAATTTGCTTATTTGTTGCACAAATAAAAATTGGAATGCCCGTTGGCGTGACAATCCCCGACGTTATGCCGTGGTTTACACCCCCATCCCTCTAATCACCCCGACAATCTGCTGCGCTGTCACCGGGTCCACGATCCGTGCCAGGACCAGCCCGGCCAGTGCAAGGAAGATGATCCAGAAGACTTTCTTCACTTGCTTGTTCTTCCCAAATATACCGATGAGCACATCCGCGTCCGTTTTCATTGCCCGCCGGATCAGTTTTTGCAGGAATACGAAGAGCGACCGACACACTCTGCGAATTTAAAATGTTTTTACAGGATCATTTTTGATAGTGAATAAACGTGACTGGTTGATTTCAATCGCTGGTATTCGGTTACACCGGGAGCCCGGGTAGGATAACATCCGGATTGTTGACAAACATGATGACATAGAGCGTGAGGAGGAAATGGTAAAGCAGGGGGTAGTCCCCCCTCCCTCAGTGGCAGGCACCCTCCTCCACCCCATTTAGAATCCGGAGGGGGGGTTCCCCTACCCACCCCTCCATGGCCCGTAGGGGTACCTACCCCCCTTACCTGCATGAACAACCGTGATAGTTCCACTGGAGTTTCCGACGGAGCGATAATTTTCCAGCGCTTCCGGAAAAATGGCAGAGGGGGGTACCCATCCCTCCCGTACTAAGAGGGGTAGCTACCCCTCCCATCAGTGGCGGGGGGGTCCCTGGCGCCGGATCCGACCAAAATGAATGGGAAGGGGGGGTACCACCCCCCATGCACTTATGACCGGCTCAGTGCGAATGTACCGGCAGCCCGTCATGGTCGTGCTCCGCGATATGGTGATAGTCCTGTCCCGATGCGGACACCGGATCGACATGGATCGTGGCATCCGACAGGTATCGGAGATGGTGAAGGAGTTCGTGCCGGAACTCTTTTGCAATCGCGTGGCCGGATTCCACGGAGAGCGATGACCCGACCGTGATGTTGATCTCCGCGTGGAGCCGGTGGCCCAACCACCTGATCCTGACCTCGGTAATCTCCACAACACCTTTAACATGCCCGGCAGTATGGCGGATCTCGTCGGTAACTGCCGGGTCAACGCCATCGAGGAGCCGGGTGAAGATCATCTTTGCCGAATCCCAAACAATCCAGAATATCATCACCGTGATTATGAGGCCGATGACCGGGTCGGCAAGCGGAAAGCCGAGATACACCCCGGTTGCACCGATCAGGACCGCAAGGCTCGTCCACCCGTCTGTTCGTGCATGGTAACCATCTGCAATAAGTGCGGCACTGCCGATCTCCTTTCCTACCCGGATGCGGAGCTGTGCCACGCCCTCGTTCCCGATAAAACCGACAATTGCTGCCGCCGCCACCGCCCAGAGAAAGGTTACTTCCTGCGGGTGGAAAAGCCGGTCAATGGAGACATAGCCGGCGACAAGGGCCGACACCAGGATCATCAGCACGACAAAGACGCCGGCAAGGTCCTCGACCCGGCCATACCCGTAGGTGAACCGTTTCGTTGGTTTCCACTTGGCCAGCATGAATGCGAAGAGGAGCGGGATCGCGGTGAGTGCATCACCGAAATTGTGGATGGTGTCAGCGAGCAGGGCGATACTGCCGGAATAATAGACAATGATTACCTGAATGGAGGCGGTGACGAACAGGCCGGCAAACGACCACTTGACCACACGGATACCCTGTTCGGTGGTGAGAATGGATGGGTCCACAATACCGTGCGTGTGGGTATGGCCGTGGTGATGATTGTGATGATCATGGTCGTCATCTTCATGATGTTCATGGTTTTCAGTAGGAAGGATCATCCTTTTTCATCTCTTCATTCGTCAACCCCGTTACGGGAGGCTGGTTTGCAGTGTTCAGGTTAACCACCCTGATCGTATTCCCGCTCTCCTTGCCATACGCTTCCACCCGCTCGGAGACCCGGCCTACCATGTTTCCTGTAGTGAGAATAAGCGAGTCCTTCCCCCGCAGGGCCCGAAGGATGCACTTATCGATGACGCCGTAGGTGAACTCGAGTGCAATCTGCTCCGTTGCAGCACACTGCTTGGCCCGCGTCCCCATGGCACCGACTGCAATGCCGGGCCGTTCCTGAACCCAGGCGGGGATAGTACCATCAGGGATCATGTCGACGTTGCAGATCGTGATGGTGCCGGGTGCTGAGTGGCAACAATGACCGTGAGAGTGTTGGTGCTCGATGATGTGGACCATGTCGAGCACGCTCCGGGGCTTGCGCTCAGGGATAGTAAACCCGCGTTTCTCCAGTTCCACCGAAAGTTCCAGCAGCACCGGGATCGAGAGGTGCGCCATGCGGACATAGGTCGGGTTCCCGAACGCCACATCCGGCACATCCTCCCGGATGATCCGGCCATCGGCGAGAAGGATGACCCGGTCCGCCCACGGGTACGCGAGTTCCACATCATGCGTGGAGATGATGATCGTCTTGCCGTCATGGTTCAGCTCATCGAGCAGTTCCATTAAGTCTTCCGAGCCTGACGGGTCGAGCCCCGTGGTTGGCTCATCAAAAACCAGCACATCCGGGTCCATCGCGAGCACACCGGCGATGGCCACGCGTTTCTTCTCCCCGCCCGAGAGATGGTGGGGAGGCCGACGCTCAAAACCTTCAAGGCCGACCTGCCGGAGGGCCACCGCCACAGCCTCCTTCACGGCAGCTTCATCATACCCGAGGTTCACGGGCCCGAATGCCACATCCTGGTACACGGTCGGCGCAATGATCTGGCGGTCCGGGTTCTGGAGCAGGAAGCCGACCCGGCGCCGGACCTGGCGGAGCGAGCGGGTGTCGTACCGGATCTCCTCATTGTCAAAGAGCATGACGCCGGAGTCCGGGCGGATCATGCCGTTGAACATCTGGAGGAGCGTGGACTTGCCGGCGCCGTTCGGGCCCACGAGCGCGATCTTCTCGCCCCGCCGGACATGGAAACTGATCCCGGTGATCGCCTCCCGGCCCCGGGGGTAGCGATACCGGACATCCCGTGCTTCAAGGATAATGCTGCTCATGGACTGGTCTCCTATAACAGGGTCATTCCCTGCGATACGTACACTGCTGCCGAACCAGAAGCGATGAAGAGGCAGAGGGCCGCAACCGACCGGAACCCGGCCGGCCGGCTCTCCCCCATCAGCGCAAACTTCCCGTCATAACACCGGGCATCCATGGCCCGGATCAGGTCGTCCCCTTCATCCCAGCTCGCAATGAAGGCCGCCCCGCACATCGAGGCAAAGGTAGTGATCGACTCGCGCCACGTGGAGTACCCGAGGCGCATCACCTGGGCATGGTAGATCTGCCGCACCTGGTCCATGAGGATGAAGATCGTGCGGTAAATGATCATAGCAAGGTCGATCACGAAGTCAGGCACGCAGGCCTTCCGCATCACCGCGAAGAGATCGGTCATGGGGGTGGTCAGCGCAATGAAGAGCAGGGCCGACATGCCCCCGATCACCCGGCAGAAGATAAAGAAACCCGTATTGATACTCTCGCGGGTGATGGAGAGCGAGAGGAATGACAGGGGGTTCCAGCTCCAGAAGATATGCTCCCCGCCTGAGATCAGGACAATGACGATTGCACTCAAGAATGCAAACCAGAGCGGGACAAGGAAGAGTTCCGCGTAGGTCTTTATGTCAATCCTGGCGAGCAGGAGGATGGCCGCGGAGAGGACGAGGGCAATAAAAAGGGGGGAAAGGTAGCTGGTGGAGAGGAGGCAGAGGACGATTGCCCCGAGACCAACTGCCAGCTTGACGGTCGTATTGACCTCGCGCAGGCCATTGTTCTGGGCCACATCCTCCAGCAGTTCCTCAAACATGGATCACTGGTTGGTCGTTGACTCGGTTAGATTTTTCTTCTGGCCCAGCCAGAACCCAAACACACCGCCGATCAGGATACCCCCGAATGCAGCCTGAAGAGCAAAGAGGCAGGACTCGATCTCACCGCTGGGTGGTTCATACTGGGGGATGAGCGGGGTAAAACTGTCCACGGATTTACCGGACAATTCCGCAATCATACCGGAACCCACGTTATCGGACCCGGCAAATTCTGCCCCCGTCATGGTCGAACTGGTATAGAGGAAGACCGCGCAGAATGCAAGGATGGCAACCACGGTAAGGATCTCCAGGAGGTAATTCTTCGCCATTATGCCTCACCCCGGGCTGCGTTGATCTGCGATTCAGAGAAGATCTTCATCCGGATCAGGATGTCGGGCTTGAGGGCCACTATGTACTTGAAGACGAGCGCAAGCACAATGCCTTCAACAATTGCGAGCGGCACCTGCGTGACCGCAAAGATCCCCATGAACAGGATGAACGAGCTTGCAACACCGCCGACTTCTGCCGGGTAGGCCAGTGCCAGCTCAAGCGAGGTGGTGACATACGTGAACATATCCGCAAGGGCTGTTGCCAAAAAGACGGTCAGGTAGATGTTGACGGACGTGTCTTTCAGCAGCCGGTAGATCGCATACCCGATCACCGGGCCGACAATCCCCATTGAAACGATATTCGCCCCAAGCACCGAAAGTCCGCCGTGGGCGAGGAAGAGGCTCTGGAACAGGAGCACGATTGCACAGACAACCGATGTGATCCATGGTCCGAAACAGATGGCGGAGAGGCCGGTACCGGTTGGGTGGGAGCAGCTCCCGGTGACCGAAGGGAGTTTCAGGGACGAGAGGATGAAGATGAACCCGCCGGTCACTCCCAGCAGGGGCAGGGCCTCGCGGTCTTTCTCCATCACTTTCTTCAGCTGCCATACACCAAATGCCAGGCAGGGTAGGGCGATGAGCCACCAGACAATGCACCACTGCCAGGGTAAGAATCCTTCCATAATATGCATAATAATACGGATCAAATTTACTTGCCTTAAGTAAATAAAAGTTGCGCAATGTGTTCACATCAGGTAAGCAGAACCCCCCGGCTCATGAGAAAATATATGCAATTCCGGAATTCGCCGTGCAGTCGCGCAGAATCCTCACATTATATTTCATCACGTGCCAACCTGATCAGCATGCAGCGTAAATCGGCCGGCAAGGGAAAGACCATGCCGGCACAATCCCCGGGAACGTTCTTTGCCACCCACCCCTCCCGGGCCGACACCTTTTCCGAATCCGTGATCCGCGAGATGACCCGGCTCGCGCTGAAACACGATGCAATCAACCTTGCACAGGGATTCCCGGATTTCCCCTGTCCCCCGGAACTGAAGACCGCGGCGTGCGAGGCGGTTAAAGACGACATCAACCAGTACGCGATCACGTGGGGGGCAAAGGACCTCCGTGAGGCGCTCGCAAAAAGGGTGAAGACGTTCAACGGCATGGACTTCAATCCCGAAGAGGAGATCACCGTCACCTGTGGGTCGACCGAGGCGATGATGGCCTCGATGCTTGCAATCATCCAGCCGGGCGATGAGGTAGTCGTGCCGGAGCCGTTCTACGAGAACTATGGGCCGGACGCACAGATCTCAGGAGCAACACCACGGTTTGTCCCGCTCGCGGACAACTTCTCCATCGATGAAGAGAAGTGGAAGGCCGCGTTTTCCAAAAAGACCCGGGCGATCATTCTCAACACGCCCAACAACCCGACCGGCAAGGTCTTCACGAAGAAGGAACTCTCGTTCATCGCGGACCTCTGCATCGAACACAACGTGGTGGCGATCACAGACGAGATCTACGAGCACATCGTGTACGACGGGCACAAACACATCTCCATCGGCTCGCTGCCGGGGATGGAGGACCGGACGATCACGATCGGCAGCTTCTCCAAGACCTACAGCGTCACCGGGTGGCGGGTCGGCTATGCCCTCGCAGATGCTTCCCTGACAGACCGCATCCGGAAGATCCACGACTTCCTTACGGTCGGTGCCCCTGCCCCCCTCCAGCGGGCCTGTGTTGCAGCGCTTGAGCTGCCGGAATCCTATTATAAGGAACTTGCCGTGGAGTACGACCGCAAGCGGCAGATCCTCTACAAGGGCCTGAAGAAGGCCGGGTTTGCCTGTGAGCTGCCGGAAGGGGCGTATTATATCTTCACCGACATCGGTTCGTTCGGTATGAGCGACACGGAGCTCGCCTGTCATCTCGTGGAGACGGCCGGTGTCGCTGCGGTTCCGGGCAGCTCGTTCTACCATACCGGTGGCGAGACGAAGCTCCGGTTCACGTTCTCGAAAAAAGATGAAACCCTCATTGAGGCCTGCAAAAGGTTAGAGACTGTAGACGGTTCACATACCTGAAGGTCGGCTTTTGCCTCCCTTCAGGTTGTCGAGGTCTGCGACCTCTCCAATCTCCAAGAAGGACGAGACGCTCATCGAGGCGTGCAGGCGCTTAGAGTCACTTGGTTAATCACCGGCAGATCGCCCAGTCCGATATTACCAAGTAATACTTTCTCCGGTTTTTTTCAAAACGTTAAAAAACAATCAGCAATCATACACTCATCACTGATAGTACATGCCCATGGACGACGACCTTTCCCGGATAGGCATCTCGCTGCCGAAAAACCTGCTCGAACGGTTCGATGAAATCCTGAACTACCGGGGGTATTCCTCCCGGTCGGAAGGTATACGGGACGCGATCCGTACCTACATCACCTACTACAAGTGGATGAGCGATGTCAAGGGCGAGCGTGAAGGTGTCATCACGATGGTGTACGACCACGACCAGCGCAACCTCTTAACAAACATCACCGACATCGAGCACGAGTACCACGCGCTCATAAAGGCCTCGCTCCACTCGCATGTCACCCATGAGCGGTGCCTTGAAGTGATCCTGGTCCATGGCGACGGGTCGCAGCTCAAGGCGCTCGCCGAGCGGCTCATGTCCCAGAAGGGTGTGGAGTCCGTGAAACTGACTACGATCCAGATCGGGGAATAAACCCCGCCTTTTTTCCTGATCTTCCCGGAACAGGTTTTTTATCCCGGCATTCCCGCGTCGTAATGGTGCGGGCCCGGGTGCACAGCTGCGATCAGCGAACGGTCGAAGATCTCGTCCTCGCTGATCGGCCGGGATATATACCCGAGCGCCTTCAGGGTCCGGACAAACTTCATCGTCGAGTCAACATACTCGCGGGGGAGTGCAGCGCAGTATTTCGGGGATATGCGGTACGTATCCAGGACAAAGTCAGGGTCCACCATGCCGGTCGTACCTGCCACGACCCGGGCGGCAGCATGGGGGTTGTTCCGGATCATCTCGCAGGCAGCCTCGTGGGCATACAGGAACCGGACAAGGAGGTCGCGCTCTTTTAGCATTTCCCTCATAACGATAATGCCATAACTCGGGTTGAACGGCCAGAGCCGGTCCGGTGGGACCACAAGCCGGCCATTACCATACCGATGGGCGGTTGCAGCAAGGGCCGGTGTCCCGGCAGCGGCCGCGATCTCCCCCTCGCGCAGCGCATCGGGAAGGTAATCCGCCCACGGGTAGTGTTTCACGGCCACGTCACGGATCCTACGCTCCCGGAGGAGTTCGCTTACGATAACATCATGGATGGAGCCTTTCGGGGGTGTTCCGATCGCCGTTCCCGTAAACTGCGAGAGGAATTTCTCCATGCCCCCGCACTCGTCAAGCGTCCGGACATCCGGGCCGGCGACCATCACCGTCCCTTCTACGTGACCTCCTGCAATACAGGCAAGGGAGAGCCCGCGGTCGATCCCGATGATCACCGGGGGGAGCCCGATATACCCGAGGTCGATCTTCCCGGCCTGCATCGCGTTGATAATATCCGGACCCGAGGGATAGAGCGCCCATGTCGCATCAATGCCCTGGTCCGCGAGGATCTGCGTCCCCCGTAGGAGGAATGCGGTGTGGTATATGGTCGAGAGATGGCCGATCCGGAGGGGAGCGGTGCGGGACATGCTTCACCCAATCCTTTTTGCCACGGCAGTGATTGCCTCGCTCATCACGGAGAGGTCGGGACGGAGCATGACAACCGGGACATCGACGATCTTCTCCACGATGGATGCAAGGATTGGGGCACAGATAATGCCGGAAGCACGGTCTTTCTCTGCACGGGTTGCGGCCACGATACACTCCTCAAGGGAATTGGCCGAGTATCCCCGGATACCAAAGGTCTTCCCGTTGAACTCGATCTCACGGGTCTCGATCGATTCAAGGAGGAATTTTGCTGCAATCACCGCGATGAACTGCCGGTGCTCCGGTTCCAGGACCGAGACGATCTTTTTTACCGTGGAGAGGCGCGGGTCCCGTTCTCCTGTCGTGACCTTATACAGGGTGGAGACAGGGATGCCGGTGAGGTCAGCAAGGTCCTTCACGCTCATGTTCTTCCGCTCCAGCTCTTCGTTCAGTGCGGTGGTGAAGTTGATCTCGAATATCCTCTTTGACAGCATATTAACCCTTAAGTGGTATTTTAAGGATTATAATTATTACTATAAGGTTAATTTTTTAGGAGATTTGGAAAACTATTTGAATACTGGTGCGATCATCCTTGAGTATGCGCAGCGAACAGTTCATGAGCCTCACAGTCCTTCCCGGCACCAACCGGGGTGGTGAACGGGAAGGGTTCGACCGGATCAGTCTCTGCCCGGGGGATACCCTGTCCATCGTCGGATCAACCGGTTCCGGCAAATCGGCATTCATCAATGACATCGAGGTGCTTGCACAGGGGGATACCATAACAGGCCGTTCCATCCTGATCAACGGTGTGCCTCCATCGGATGAAATGGTCCGCGACCCGTCGAAAAAGCCCATTGCGCTCATCACCCAGAACACGCGGGTCATCGCCGACCTCACGGTCTGCCGGTTCCTCGCCCTCCATATCAGAGCCCGCGATACCGATGCGCTCGAACTCGTAAAACGGACTGTTACGCTTGCAAACGAATTCACCGGTGAGAAGATCGCCGAGTCCATGCGCATGACTGAACTCTCGGGCGGGCAGACCCGGTCCCTGCTCATCGCTGACGCCATCCTGATCGGGCAGACCCCCATCCTCCTTCTCGACGAAGTGGAAAACGCCGGCATATTCAAGGAGAAGGTAATCCGCTGCCTCAAGCACTACAACAAGGCCGTCATCTTTGTCACCCACGACCCGCTCCTTGCCATGATCACTGACCGGCGGATTATCATGAAGAACGGTGCGGTGACCGGTGTGCTCGAACCGGGTACTGCCGAACGGGAGATGGTCTCGCACATCTCCGGGATTGACGCATTCCTTGGGGAACTCCGCGAAAAAATACGTGCCGGCGACCTGATTGAAACCGATCCCCTGCCCGGGAAAAAACAGGTCGTCACCGCATGAAACTCATCATCGTTGCCGGGCCACCCAGTGCGGGGAAGACCGCGGTGATCCGGCAGATCATCCGCGAATTCCAGAAAACTGAAGCCCCGGCCTTCCTCAAGATCGATGTGGTCAGGGCATTCGAGGATGAGGAACTCAGTACGGAGTTCAGTATTCCTGCCCGCAAGGTATATTCGGGCGACCTCTGCCCGGACCACATGGGCATCATGATCATGCGGGATGCGATCCGTTGGGCTGACGGGCTCGGTGCCGGAATCCTCATCATCGAGAGTGCCGGCCTTTGCCTCCGGTGCACCCCCTACACCACCCAGTCGTTCGGTATCGCCGTCCTCTCCGCGGTCTCCGGGAGCAACACGCCCCTCAAGATGGCCCCGATGATTGCTCTCGCGGATGCAGCGGTCGTCACCAAGACAGACCTCATCTCGCAGGCGGAGAAGGAGGTGTTCCGGGAGTGCATCCGTATGGTCACACCGGATATCGATATCATCGAGACGAATGCGATCCAGGGGACCGGGATGCGGTACCTGATGCAGGCAATTGCAAAACACCCGGACATCGCCAATGCTGATGCGATCACCCTCCGCGGGACCCCGCCGCTGGGGGTCTGCACCATCTGTATCGGCAAGAAAGAGATCGGGTGGCAGCACCATTTCGGCGTCATCCGCCCGCTCGATGAGGCGGACAACATCTACCGGGGCGACTGAACATGGCGTGGGTTCCCCCGGGCAAGGACTGTGGCGCCTGCGGATCCGCGAGCTGCGGGCAGTTCGAAACGTTGGTTGCTTCCGGTAAAAAGGCATTTGCAGACTGCCCGTTCTACACTGCCGGAGAAGTGAGTACTGCAGGAACCGCAGCATACTCCGGTAGTGACGCGCTGGGAAACCATTACGATTTTGTCCTTACCGCTTTCCCGGGTGAACCGTCAGCCCGCAAGTTCGTGGTACCGTTCCGGGCAGACCTGGTGGAACGCTGGGATATCCGTCCCGGGGAGATCGTTACCGGACGGCCGGCGGGACCCGGCTGCCCGGTATACCATGCGCTAAGGGTGCTCTCCGCCAATCCGGTTACGGGAGTCCTTGAGTGCCACACGGTCGGACCGCTCGAGGCCCGTAAGGAGAGGGGAAACGTGCACGATGTCCAGGCCTACCACGTCCATGCATTCGAGGGCATTGCCCGGACAATCACGAGGCCGCCGGTACTGGGAGCACGCCAGCGGTTCCTGCCGGGATACTGTATGCTGGACCTGTCGCACACGGCAGTCGTGAACATGGTGCTGAAAAAGAAGGGGGGCCTCCATGTCAGGCTCGAGGACATCAGGATACAGTGAGGGAGCAGCATGATACCCAAGTACCGGATCCGGTGTGTTGGCGGGGGCGAGACACTGGACGATATTTCTCTTCTTTCCTGCCCACAAGGCCATGACTCCCTGCTCAGGACAGAGTACTGCAGCAGGAAACTGCACCTTGCACCCCACACGGGGATCTACCGGTACCTTGCATGGCTGCCGGTCAATGCCCCGCTCCTCCCTTCCGGCGGGCCGGTCACGTTCACCAGCAGCGAGCTCTCCCGCGAGCTCGGGCTTTCACATCTCTCCATCTCCTTCTCCGGGTATTTCCCGGAGATCGGGGCAAACCTGACCACGGGTTCCTTCAAGGAACTGGAAGCATCCCCCACGATGCAGCGCCTGAAGGAACTGGGTAATTCTGTTCCCGTGATCGCATCGGCCGGTAATACCGGCAGGGCATTTGCGGAACTCTCAGCCCGGTGCAGGAGGCCGGTCGTCATTGTCATACCGGAAAAGGCGGTCCACCGGCTCTGGACAACGGAACCGGCCCCGAAGGTATTCCTTGTCGCCGTGCAGGGGGACTATTCGGATGCGATCGCGGTCAGCAACACGCTCGCCACCGTTCCCGGATGTGTACCGGAAGGAGGCGCAAGGAATGTTGCACGAAGGGACGGCATGGGCACGGTTATGCTCGATGCGGCAGTAACGACCGGCCGGATCCCCGACCACTATTTCCAGGCAGTGGGAAGCGGCACCGGGGCGATCGCTGCATGGGAAGCAGCGATGAGGCTCATCAGGGATGGGAGATACGGGAACCGGTTCCCCCGGCTCCACCTTGCCCAGAACCTGCCTTTCACTCCCATGGTGTCGGCGTGGGAGGCGAGACGGCGGGAGATCGTGCCCGCAGACGATATGCCCGATGCAACAGAGAATATCGGGAAGGTCATGTCCGATGTCCTGACAAACCGGAACCCGCCATATGGTATCCGGGGGGGTCTTTTCGATGCATTGCAGGAAACCGACGGGCGGATGTACGGTGTTCCGAATGCGGCAGGGGCAAAGGCGATGAGACTGGTAGAGGAGACCGTGGGAATCGACCTGGACCCTGCCGCAGCGGTTGCAACGGCCTCCCTTGTTCAGGCGTTAGAGAAAGATATTATCGGCCCTGATGATCATATTCTCCTGAACCTCACCGGTGGCGGATACAAACGGATCCGTGAGGATTTCACCCTCCACCCCGTCCCCCCTACCGCAACCATAACACTGGACGAGTCCCGGGACGAGATAGTAAGGATGCTTGAGGAGTGGATCGCACACCATGGATGAGAACAATGTAATTGAAGAACTGAAAGAGCAGGAGATCGATCTCGTCTGTTCGATACCCTGCGATAAGGCAAGAGGCCTTTTCTTCCGGTTGCCCGAGGAGTTCCGGCATATCGGCCTGACCCGGGAAGAGGACGGTGTGGGCATCTCCGCCGGGGTATCCCTTGCCGGTGCCCGGCCGCTGGTCGCGCTCCAGAGTTCGGGTCTTGGGAACATGCTCAACGCGATCCTCTCGCTTTCGACAACATTCGGCCTCCCGCTCCCGATCCTTGCCAGCTGGCGTGGCGGGGATGACGAGGTGATCCCGGCCCAGGTCCCGTTCAACCGCCCGCTTCCCGCGATCCTGTCAGCGGCAGGGATCCCGCACACCATCCTCTCCGGCCACAGTACGCCGCACCGGATTGGCGATGCCATTGTGGCGGCGTTCCGGGCTAATACGCCCCACGTTATCCTTGTCCCCCCAGGCCTTATCGAAGAACGTGAGTGTTTACCGGCATCGCCCGGGCCAGGCATCACCCCATGTCACCCGGTAAAAATTGCGTATACACGGGAGTGGAAGAGACCGGTCATGACACGGTTCGATGCGATAGAGACCATTGCAGCCCGGGTAACGGACGAAGTGCTGGTCTCCAACATTGGCGTCCCTTCAAAAGAACTGTATGCAGCAAAAGACCGGCCGGAGAATTTCTACATGCTGGGGAGTTACACACAGGCATCAGCCATCGGCCTTGGTATCGCCACCGTTCGCCCGGACAAGCGGGTGATCGTCATTGACGGGGACGGGAGCCTGCTCGGTTCGTCGATCCTCCCGGTGATCGCCGCTACAGCTCCAAAGAACCTCACGGTCATCGGTCTTGATAACGGCGTCTTCGGCAGCACGGGTAACCAGCCCCGGCCGGGGTGTGAAACCGCCGACCTCCGGCTGCTCGCGATGGGGGCGGGTTTCGAACACACGTGGACCGTGCATGACCCGGGGGAACTGGAGTCCGCACTTGCCGCATCGGCGCACGGCGGACCTGCGTTTATCCATGCCCGGATAATGCCGGGCAACAGCAATGTCCCGAATATTCCGCTCAGCCCTCAACAGATCCGCGACCGGTTCATGAATGCACTGATCGATGGTTCACCGGGAAACCGCTGACGTAAAAAAATTAAACGATTATGTGGGTTTGCCCGACCCGTGTGCATGGTCACCCGGCACCCACCGCCCGCCATCCTTCGTGAGCTCCTTCTTCCAGATCGGGACGCCCTTCTTGATCTCTTCGATGATGTAGCGCGAGCCGGCATAGGCCTCCGGGCGGTGGCCGGCACTGACCACGATGATGAGGATGTTCTCGCCAACTGATAGCCTGCCGATCCGGTGGATGATATCAACGTGGAGGAGGTTGTGGAGTGTCGTTGCATCCTCCGCAATCTTCTTGAGTTCCTTGAGTGCAACTTCCTCATATGCTTCGAGTTCCATCTCCCGGATGTCATCGTCGCGGACCACGCCGTCAAAGATAACGACCGCTCCGGTGCCGGAACTCTTCGCATCGTTGATCAGTTTCCCGATATCCACATCTTCATGCTGGATGGAAATCATGGCAACACTCCTGTATCAGCCGCCGGCAACCGGCGGGAATACGGCGATTTCATCGCCATCTGCAATGACCGTCTTCCCCGCGTCGGCTGTCTCGACCCGTTTCCCATTCTGCATCACGATGACGAACTCGCGGAAATTACCGTGTTCGTCAAAGATCGCATCGTAGCCTTCCTTCTTTTCCTGTGCGATGTCCCTGACAAGGGTACTTATGGCGGCGCCCTTCCCCGGCTCTGCGAGGATATCCGTTCCGAGCAGTTCCCGGAACCGGGCAAAAAAACGTACTTTGACGGTCATTTCATCTCCTTAATTGTCCCGGTGCCACAGGCAGGGCAGGCCGGGTTCTGTGCAATGGCGATCTCTTCGGCAGTTGCACACAGGCCGTCCCAGGTGAAGAGCCGGCCGGAGAGCAGCTTCCCGCTCTTCGTGAGATACTTGACCACCTCGGTTGCCTGCACCGTGCCGATAACACCCGGCGTTACGCCAACTACCGGGAAGACCTCCTTTGGCGGGGCCTTCGGGAAGATGCACTCAAGGCAGGGGGTCTCTCCCGGGATAATCGTGGTGGCCTGCCCGTAGAACCCGCGGATTGCGCCGTGGAAGAACGGGATCTTCTTTTCGAGCGCAACCCGGTTCAGGAGGTAGCGGACGGGGTAGTTGTCCATTGCATCAACGATCCCGTCAGCCCTGCCCACGAGCCTGCTGGCGTTGTCAGCACTGATGGTGGCATCGATCGCGTTGACCGTGATGTCCGGGTTATATGCCTGCAATTTTTCCAGGGCCGAGATGGTCTTCTTCTTCCCGACGTCCCGATCCGTGTGGAGGATCTGGCGGTTCAGGTTGGACTGATCAACGGTGTCCATGTCCACGATCGTAATCGTCCCGACACCGGCAACAGCGAGATAGATGGCGATGGGGGAACCAAGTCCTCCTGCCCCGGCAATGAAGATATGCGCCTTCTTGAGCCGCTCCTGCCCTTCTTCCCCGAAGAGGAGGATCTGCCGTTTGTACCGTTCAAGTTCCCGTCCTGATAACATGGTTCACCTGATTGCCGGTTATCCCGGAACCGGCATCCATACACAACCCGGTGTATCGTTGATCTCTTGTTGGAGAGGCGATTATATATGCAGTTTCGTTCCGGCAGGATTTGCCGATACCCGGTACCTGTCTCCGCAGTTAATGCTCGCAGGTCGCACTTTCATGTTCGTGGGAATGCGGGTTCTTCTCAACCCACGGTTCAAGGCCCTGCTTCTTCCGGTAATCGTTGATCGCCTTGTGGATGCCCTCTTCGGCCAGCACCGAGCAGTGCATCTTAACCGGGGGCAGGCCTTCGAGCGCTTCGGCCACGGCTTTGTTGGAGACCTCCCACGCTTCTTCGAGTGTCTTGCCCCGGACAAGCTCCGTTGCCATGCTGCTCGACGCAATCGCGGCACCGCAGCCGAAGGTCTTGAACTTCGCATCGGTGATGATGTTGTTCTCGATCTTCAGGTAGATATTCATAATGTCGCCGCAGACCGGGTTCCCGACCTCGCCAACGCCGCTCGCGTTCTCGATCTCACCCACGTTCCGCGGGTTCTTGAAATGATCCATGACCTTGTCACTGTACATTGCAGCCTCCATCCTTTCCGCTCTTATGATACAAGGGAGACATCTCCCGCAGGCGGGTGACCACCTTTGGCAGTACTTCAAGCACGAAGTCCACGTCCGCGTCCGTGTTCACATCACCCAGCGTCAGCCGGAGCGACCCGTGCGATATCTCCACCGGCAGACCGGTCGCGAGCAGGACATGGGACGGCTCAAGGGAGCCGGAGGTGCAGGCACTGCCGGTAGATGCGCAGATCCCCTCGTCATCCAGCCAGAGGAGCATCGACTCGCCCTCGATGAACTCGAAGCTGATGTTGATGTTGCCGGGCAGCCGCTTCCCGGGATGGCCGTTGAGGTAGGCATCCGGGATCTTCGCAACGATCCCCGAGAGGAGCCGGTCCCGCAGGGCACGGATACGCTTGTTGTGCCCTTCGATATCGGCAGTCACCAGCTCAATCGCCTTACCACAGCCGACAATGCCCACGATATTCTCGGTCCCCGCACGGCGCCGCCGCTCCTGGCCCCCGCCATGGACCAGGTTGTCGATCTTTGTCCCTTTCCGGATATAGAGGACGCCGGTGCCCTTCGGGCCGTAGAACTTGTGGGCGGAAAGGGAGAGCAGGTCGATGTTCTGGGCCTTCACATCGATTTGGACATTGCCGATCGCCTGCACAGCATCGGTGTGAAAATACACCTTGTGCTTACGGGCTATTGCACCCAGTTCCGCGATGGGCTCGATCGTACCGATCTCGTTGTTGGCGTACATGATCGAGATGAGAACAGTCTTGTCAGTAATGGCCTTTTCAAGATCGGCAGGATCCACGAGGCCGTACTTGTCGACCGGGAGGTAAGTGACCTCAAAGCCATTCTTCTCCAGGTACTCGCAGGTATGGATGACTGCGTGGTGCTCGATCTTCGTGGTGATGATGTGGTTGCCCTTCTTCTTGTTCGCGTATGCGACACCCTTGATCGCCCAGTTGTCGGACTCGCTTCCGCCTGAAGTGAAGTAGATCTCGTCCGGTTCGGCGCTTAAGGCCTTGGCCACCTGTGCCCGGGCTATATCGATCGCTTTCTTCGAGTCGCGGGCAATGTGGTAGATGGACGAGGGGTTGCCAAAGTGCTCGGTGAAATAGGGAACCATCGCATCCAGTACGTCTCTCTTGACGTACGTGGTGGCGGAATGGTCCATGTAGACGGTGCGTTTCTCTCCCATGCTCATCACTATATACCTGAATATGTGCGCTGGTCGTCTGATTATCCTTTCCTTAATGCCATTAAAATCCGCCATGATGCAGGAGTGCACCGGCCGACATGACGGGACTGCGCTAAGGTATTTGTGCTGCCACAACCAATTCACAATTGTGAATGCAATCTATTATGTCGGGAATGTAACAAAATAAAGGTTGTGTTGTGATGGAAGCTCCCTGTCAGAAGATCGTGTGGGACGTCCTGCCGGCCATCCGTGCCGCAATTGCGGTGGAACTGGTCAGGTGCGGGGTATCCCAGGTGGAAGCGGCGCGGATGCTCGAGATAGCACCCTCCGCAGTATCGCAGTACCTGTCAGGTAAACGCGGGTACAGGATTGAATTTGAGAACGATGTGAAAAAAACGATTGAACTGCTGGCACAGGACTTAAAAGAGGGAAAGGACCTCGACCTTGTCCAGCGCACCTGCGATATCTGCCATCAGCTGCGTGAAGGCGAGGAAGACCAATGTGGTGGTTCCATTGCCCCCCGTGAGCGGTGCGGTTCGTAAACCATATCATCCCCATAACCCCGTTTTTTCGTTCGTGATGTGACCATGAGTATTCCCGGGAAAAAACAGGCGCTTCTGGAGAATATCCGGAAGCACGGTTCCATGCTGGTCGCTTTTTCCGGAGGAACCGACAGCACGCTCCTTGCCACCCTTGCCCGCGAAGCATTGGGAGAGAAGAGCAGCTGCGTCCTTCTCGACAGCCCCGTGGTCCCACGTGCAGCGGTCGAAGATGCGAAAACGATCGCTGCGGAGCTCGGGCTTGCGCTCGATATCATCGCAGTCCCTCACCTCGAGGACGACACATTCTGCAGCAACCCGGAGAACCGGTGTTATCATTGCAAGAAGATCTCGGCATCATATCTCAGGCAGCGGGCAACAGAACTCGGCCTTGCCTGTATCGCCGACGGCATGAACGTCTCTGACACCCGCGAGCACCGCCCGGGCCTTGCCGCCTCCACGGAGGAGGGAATTTTTCACCCGTTTATCGAGACCGGGTGCACGAAACTGGACATTCGGGATATCGCGAGGGAGTGTGGCCTCGCGGTCTGGCAAAAACCATCCGCAGCCTGCCTCTCTTCCCGCATCCCGTACGGCGACCCGATCACGCCGGAGAAGCTCCGGATGATTGAGGAGGCCGAAGCATACCTTGCAGATCGTGAATTCGGGCAACTCCGCGTACGCCTGCACGGGAATATTGCAAGGATAGAAGTACATAAAGAGGTGAGGGGAAGAATACTGGAGCAGATGGATGACATATCCGCACGCCTCCGGTCACTCGGGTTCTCCTACGTCACGCTCGACCTTGAGGGCTACCGCAGCGGCAGCATGGACGAGGTGCTGAAATGACGCGGTCATCAGGTCCTCCGGGAAAACAGAATATGACGGGCAACACCATGTTCAGGAGACTCCCCTGTATCAAGGTCGATGGCGAGAAAACAAAATCTGACCTCCACGAAGTGATCGAGGAGGTCCCGCTCGCCCTGTTCGTGAACGGGCGGCACGCGATGACGGCGATGATGAGCCCGGTCCAGCTCGAGGACTTCGTGACCGGCTACCTCTTCACCGAGCAGATCATCAAAGGCGTGGACGAGATCGAGTCGATCAAGATCGATAAGAACAGGATGAGCGTCATCACAAAGAACCTCTTCAAGGTGCTGGGCCCTAAGAAGACCATCCTCTCAGGCTGCGGCGGGAGCACATCCTTTATCGACACCGAAAAACTCCCGAAGATCCATTCCGATTATTCGATCAGCACCGCAGATATCTGGACAATGGGAAAGGCAGTCCTGAACTCCGAGCTCCACATTACAACGGGAGGGATCCATATCGTAGCGCTTCTTGACCGGCAGAAGGTCATCTCCGTATCCGAGGACATCGGGAGGCACAATGCCCTTGACCGGGTGATCGGGTACGCACTCAGGTACAAAATCGACCTCTCCCGGACCTACGTGATCGTCTCCGGGCGGATCTCTTCAGAGATGGTGCGCAAGTGCCTTATTGCAAATATCCCCATCATCGTCTCCCGCGGGGCGACAACCACGCTTGCGGTGGAAACTGCAGAAAAGACCGGGCTGACCGTGGTCGGGTTTGCGCGGAGCAGCAAGATGGTGATCTACACCCACACGGAACGCATCGAAGGGGCAGTCCCCGCCCCGCAGTGATTATTGAGATAGGGTCTTTTTCAGGGTGCAGAGCTGGCAGATCTCCCCGCTGCACGAGTCCCCGCATTCCCTGCAATGACGGACCGGTTCCTCTTCCAGCCTGCCGGCACACTGCGCCTCGATCCTGGTTTTACTCTCCATCAGGTGCAGCATCGTGCCGGGGTATTTCGATTCGAGCGATGCAAGCATACCCCGTACCTCTCCGCGGAGGGCGTGGACCGCATACGGGCATTCGGGAAGGTCTGCCCATGCCCCGTGCAGCATGAGGTACACGGCAATTTCCTTCTCTGATATGAACATGAGGGGCTTGATGCGGGGGATGAACCGTCCTTTTGAATCGCTGCCGGAGTCCCGCACGAGCCGGGGCAGGTCGCCCCGGAGCACGTTCATGAAAACCGACTGCGCCTCGTCATCAAGGTTATGTCCGGTGGCAAGTTTTGTTGCGCCCGCCCGGTCTGCCGCAACATTGAGCGCCTTCCGCCGCAGGATCCCGCAGACGCTACATGCCTCGGGTTCCCGGCCCTTCAGGAACGCATCGAGCGTTCCTCCAAAGAGTTCGGTAAAAGAGATGCTGGCATGATCCAGCCCGTACTGCATGACCAGCCGGTCTGCTGAACGGATCGTATCCTCGCGGTAGCCGGCAATCCCTTCATCGATGGTGACCGCAGAGAGGCGGACGGAATCCCATGAGGGCAGGAGCCGGGCGAGGATCATCAGGAGGGCCGTGCTGTCCTTGCCGCCGCTCAGAGCAATGACCACGTGGTCGCCCGGGATGATCAGGTTCTTGGACCGGATTGTGTCTGCAACGCGCTTCTCGATATCTGCGATGAAATGCTCCCGGCAGAGGTGACGGCCGGTCTTTTTGTCATGGAAGACTGCAGGTCCACTACAGCGGTCGCACCGGGGTGTTTTTACCGGAACGTCATCGCAGGCCACAGCCTCATCCCCCGTGGGCGATCCGGATGATCCGGACCTCATCCGTGTTCTCCACAACGGCATCTTCCGTAACCAGCGTTCCGTTCCGTGCAACGATCACCCCGACTGGATCGAACCCGAGATCGCGGACGAGCGTTTCAACCGTCACCGGACCGGGTCCGGCATCGCGGCAGCTCTTGTCCGGAAGGATGATCTTCATACAATAGTCAGGTACTGGGAGGGCTTTATGCATAAACATCCGCTTGGAGGGCGCTGCCCGGGAGCGTCGGTTTAATAAAAACCTGCGATGAACTGGATACAGGATTATGGACAGGATGACGGGTTCTGCGCATATCGTTGAGGAGATCGCGAGGCTCAAAAAAGAGCAAAACGCGATCCTCCTCGTCCACAACTACCAGCCGGCGGAGGTCCAGGACATTGCTGACATCACCGGCGATTCGCTCGAACTCTCCCGGGCTGCTGCGACCATGGAGGGGGATGTCATCGTCTTCTGTGGCGTGGACTTCATGGCCGAGACCGCCGCGATCCTCTCTCCCAATAAAACCGTCCTGCTCCCCGCGGAGGAAGCCTGCTGCCCGATGGCGCAGATGATCTCAGCAGATGAACTGAGGCTTGCAAAGGAGCGACACCCGGACGCGGCGGTGGTCTGCTACGTGAACTCTTCGGCCGACGTGAAGGCCGAGAGCGACATCTGCTGCACGTCATCGAACGCAGTGAAGGTCGTCAACTCCGTCAAGGAGGACACCATCATCTTCGTCCCCGACCGGAACCTCGGGCAGTACGCCCAGCGGTTCACGAAGAAGAAAATCCTCCCGTGGGAAGGGTTCTGCATTGTCCACGACCGGATCACCCCGGCACAGGTACACGAGGCACGGGCTGCCCACCCGGACGCCGTCCTCCTCGTCCATCCCGAGTGCCGGCCGGAGGTAATCGACCTCGCCGACCATGTCGAAAGTACCTCCGGTATCATCCGCCAGGTATGTGCATCAAAAAAGAAGGAGTTCATCATCGGGACAGAGAACGGGATCCTGCACCGGCTCAAAAAAGAGTGCCCGGATAAGTGCTGTTATCCCCTCTCAACAGATGCAATCTGCCGGAACATGAAGAAAACAAACCTTACCAAGGTTCGCGATTCCTTACAGACGCTCCGGCCCCGCATCACCGTGCCGGAAGATATCGCAGACCGGGCACGGGGCGCGATCGAGCGGATGCTTGTACTCTGACCCCCATAAAACACCGGAGGCTTTTGACCATGACAGACAGTGAACTTATAGAGATGTACGGAAAGATGGTTCTCGCTCTCGACCAGATCGAGCGCTGCCGGGAATTTGCAGCAATCATCCCGGAAGTACGGTCGAACCTCGTCTTTGCCCGGGAGAATGCAAAGACCCGCGACGATGTACTTGCCGTTGATGGCAGGATCACCGTTGTTAAGGGCATGCCCCATGCGGCGGGAAAAACAGTGTTCGGTGCATCCAGCCACATGGCACGGCTGATCGTCGAATACCGGAAGTATGACCCATCGGTACGGGCAGGGATTGATTTTGCCAATAACCCTGACTTTGCCCGGTGGCTCGAGCAGTATTGCGCAAAGAACGGGTGGGCGTTCAGTGTCATTGACCGGAGGAACGAACCGGACGAGATCAAGGAAGCGGAAGGTGCATCCATGCCATGGAAAGTGAAGGAGGCCGTACGGGCGGCGGGAGGCAGGCCCCCGAAGATCTTCTACGAGACCGGTGCAATAGGGAAAGAACCGGTCTCGGTCCTGGTTGGCCGGGACCCGCTTGAGATTGCCGGACAGATCTGCACAATCGCGAAGTTATACCATGACCGCAGGTAACCCCAAGATCGGGAAGATCGATCACCGGCTGTTCACTGAATTCCTCCTCCACCGCCTCGGCAAGAGCGACCCGTCGGTCATTGTCCCCCCGAGGACGGGGATCGATGCGGGGGTCGTGGATATCGGCAACGGGAACGTACTGATTATTGCCGAGGACCCGATCTTTGCGGTACCGAAACAACCGCTCGATATGTTCGGCTGGTATACGGTCCACATCGGCGCAAGCGACGTGGCGGTCATGGGTGTAAGGCCGCAGTACATGACCTATTCGCTCCTCCTCCCGCCGGAGACCAGCGATGCTGATTTCCGGACCATCGTTGATTCGATCCACCGGACCGCCGTTGAACTGGGAATCGCCATTGTCGGGGGGCATACCGGGTACTACCCCGGGTTTGCAGCCCCGACCATCGGGGGAATTACCGTCTTTGCCATTGCGGCGAAGGACTCGTACGTGACGCCCGCGGGAGCACGGCCGGGCAATGACGTGATCCTGACCAAGGGGCCGGCCATCGAGACTGCCGGAATTCTCTCGGTCCTGCGCGAAGCGGATTTACAGAAGAACTACCCGGATGAGTTGATCCGCAAGGCACAGGCACTCTGCCGGCAGATGACCGTGGTTGAAGATGCGCTCACGGCAATGGCTGCCGGGGGAGTCACCGCCATGCACGATGCCACCGAGGGGGGTGTGATCGGCGGCCTCTTCGAGATCGCCGATGCAAGCGGCGTCGGGATGATTATTGACGAGTCGCGCTTCGTATACCCGGAAGAGGTGAGGATGGTATGCAAGACGTTTGGCATCGATCCCGTAGCCGCAATCGCCGAGGGATCGCTCCTTATTACTGCGGACCCGGCCAGTTCAGGAAAGATTATCGATGCGCTTGCCCGGGCCGGTATCCTATCCTCGGTGATCGGGACCGTTACTGCCGATCCATCGGAACGGATCATGAAACGACGGGACGGCACGAGCATTCCCCTCGCGATACCTGCACAGGACCCGTTCTGGCCGGTCTTCTTCGAGAGCGTTGTATAATCCCGTTACACCTGCTTTTTTTGCGCCATTATCTTGTTGTATGTCTCCTCGCCCACGCACTCTTTCGCGTACTTGCACCACTGGACGCAGGATATGGTATCGTTGTATACGACAAAACCGCAGTTGCTGCACTTCACCAAGATATCGTTTGAGAAGAGTTCGACTTCCTCACCGCACTGCGGGCACTTTTTAATAGCAAGCGTCGGGGTGCGGAGGTTTGCGGCACCGGGGCAGTGGTCGAGCATATACAATAATCACCGTTCCGGTATTTTGAAGTACGGACAGGCGGTCATGCAGGCAGTGCAGGTTCCCCGGATCTCAACGCAGGAGACCGCCGTGTTCAGGAGCACCGTGATGAGCCGTGCACTGTACCTCCCCCGCATCAGCCGCCATGCAAGGGGACGAAACAGGGTGGGGACGTAATCGGTGAGGTTACGGCATAAGGTCTGCGTCACAACCCCGTCATGGATCGCTCCCGCTTTACAGGCAGTGACGCACCGGTTGCAGTGCGTGCAGGCCGCAGTGCCGTCCGAAGTCGGGAAGGGTCCGATGACCTCGTCCGTGAGAACGGCGGCGAGTGCGAGCCGGTTGCCATACCGGGGATGGATCAGGAGCCCGTTATCACCAAGGGTGCCAAAGCCGGCATCCGCAGCGCAGTGCTTGAGCGAGAGCCGGCCCCGGAGGATCCCGTCTTCCACAACAAGGTGGTGGAACGGGACGATCGCAACGGATCGCGAACCCCACCGTTCGAGCAGATCGCGGAGAGCATACGTCGTGGATTCAAGGGCATGCTTGATCGCGTTCGTCTCTTCGGACTGCTCCCGCTCCGTGCCGGAGAAGAAGCGGTCCGGCATTACGACCCCGAAGATGATGATCGTCCGGCAGCACGGGAGAAGGTCGCGGGGGTGCCTGCCTGCCGGTGCCCCGATAGCTGCGACATCGGCGACACAATAGGCCGTGATGTGCCGGCCGGAAAAGAAATCCGCAAGAGTGTCGGGGCTGACGGGAACGGATGCGGGGCTGCTCATGGGATACCGTACCGTCCGTCACGCAAGCCCATAAAGGGGGCGGATCAGGCCCTCGTCGTCTGCGGCCGGGTTATTGACCCGGTCGGAGACCGCCGTTTTCTCCATCGCAGATGCAGGGTAGGGCGCAAGGATTCCGGCCAGCTCCTGTGGGGCGAGCGGCTCGTGGGAAAGCCAGCGCTGCTCGTTCTCCCGCGAAAGGATCACCGGCATCCGGTCATGGACTTCGCCCACCAGGGCGTTCGGGCCGCAGGTGATGATGGTGTAGGTCAACACGGACTGTCCGTCCATACCCTGCCACGTATCATACAGCCCGGCGAATGCAAAGAGCGGGCTCTCCGGCAGGTGAAAGTAAAACGGGACTTTCCGCTTCCCTTCCTTCTTCCACTCATAGAACCCGGACGCCGGCACGAGACAGCGTCCCGTTGTCAGGAGGGCCCGGAACACCTGCTTCTCCGCAAGCGTCTCTGCCCGGGCATTGATCGGTTTCTGTGCAGGTCCCGGATCATTTGTCCAGCGGGGGACCAGTCCCCATCGCATCAGGGCGATCTCATCCTCCTCCTTCCGGACAATGACCGGCATCTCGCTCGCGGGACTGACATTGAAATGCGAGCGGGCGCCGATCATCGGGTTGTGCACCCGGAACCGGTTGCCGAGGTCGTCGATACAGACGAGCGAGTACCTGCCGCACATCATTCACCTTTTCTCCTCCACCCGTTCATCAATCTTGCGATAGACCCCGGCCACTTTCACCCCCCGCCAGCCTGAGCCTTATCCATATCAGTGCAGCAGGGATCTGGTGCCATGCTGATAGAACTCTCGCGAGGGGTGACCATCCACCCGGGCTCATTCACCGCCGTGATCGCACCGGAACGGAGGATCCTTCTTGCCCTCAACGGCAACAAAGACCTCCAGCGCTTCCTCTTCCTTTACGTCAGCGGGAACTACTCGCGCCTCCTCACCGGGATCAGCCGCACGTCCGGCAACTTCGAGGTACGGAGGCCTTTTACTGCCGACCAGCTCCTCTCCGTGATCAACGAATCGGGCCACACGATCCTCTTTGTCGAGCACGACCCGACCCTCTTTGACGGTGCGGAGCGGCTGTACGAGCCGGTGGCATCGGCACTGAAGCAGGCCGGGCGCGAGGCGCTGGTGCTCCTGTGGGCACCGGCAAACGACCGGTCGTTTGCGGCACTGGCCCGCAGGGCAGACCGGATCATCGAGATCATTGCCGAGGACACGGGTCCAAAAGGGTACGGGCTTCCCGGGCGCAGGCCCGGCCGTGCGGGCAGCGGTGCTCCCGGGGCACAGCGGACGCTGGAGGTGTCATGAATGGGCAGGAGTTTTGCGAGTATACGGCAGGGCGTGAAGGGCCTCTCAGAGCACTGGGCCCGGGTCCCGCATGCGCTCAGGCCGGAGGACCGGGCGCCGGCGGAACACCTTGTGGCAATCACAAAACGGCATTCGAGTGCAGCGTTCTTTGGCTGTGACGACCCGCTGGAGGCGGCGGTCTTCTCATCGCTGGTCGAGATCGCCCGTCACCACGAGAAGATCACCCGTGATGGGGAGGAGGCGCCCGGTGTGGGTCCTTGACTCGGCATACCGCAGCGGGGGGGTCGATCTCTGGGGTAAAGAGGGATCGGGCAGGGTGCAACGGGTCCACCACGAGTACAACCCCCCGTTCTTCTTCTGCCTTCCCGACCCGGACGCCTACCATGAGATGACCGAAGCGCTCGAAGAGGCTTACCGTGCGGAGCCGTGCACGTTTGCAACCATCTTTGGTGAATGCGAGGGATTCAGGGTCTTTGCCGGGCGCCCGGTGGCAGAGGCGATCGAGCAGCAAACGGGATTTGCCGCGCAACTTTTCAACGTGGATGTGCGGCGCGACCAGCGCTTCATGGCAGAAGAGGGGATCATTCCCTGCAGCACGGAGATGCGCACCCGGTTCTCTCCGGAGATCCCCCATAACCTGGAGATCATGGAGATACGGATCGCTGGTGACCCCTCCCTCTCCCGGACCTGCACGGAGATCTCGGTTGTCCACGGGCGCACCGAACGCCTCTTTGGGGATGAGCGCGAGGTGCTCTCCGATCTCTTCTCCCTTGTTTCAGCGTATGACCCCGATGTCGTCCTCATGGCCCATGCCGACCGCTGGATGACCATACTGCAGGAGAAGGGGCGCAGGGCCGGGTTCACCCTCCCGTTCAGCAGGAACGGGAAGTACCGCACCATGGGCTCGCGTTCATACTGGAGTTACGGCAGGGTCGAGCACAAGAACGCGGCACTCATCCCAGACGGCAGGATCTTGATCGACACCGAAGAGTCGTTCGTGTACAACGAAGGCGGCCTTGGCGGTGTCCTCATGGCTGCCCGGCTCTCGGGGCTCTCCCCGAGCCTTGCATCCCGGCTCACCCCGGGCACGCTCATCTCCTCGTACGAGACCTACGAGGCGGTGCGGCGGGGGATCGCGGTGCCGTTCCGGAAGAGCGACGCAGAAGCATTAAGGAAACTCGCTTCGCTCAGGACCGGTGACCGGGGCGGGATGATGTTCCAGCCGGAGCCCGGCATCTTTGAGGACGTGGACGAGATCGATTTCACCTCGATGTACCCCTCCATCATTGTCAGGGCAAACCTCTCCCCGGAGACCATTGCTGACCCGGAGACGGCGGAGCGGGGCTTCCTCCCCATTGCCCTCGAACCGCTGCTGAACATGCGGATCGCGATAAAACAGCAGAAGAAGACCGATCCCTCAGTTGCCGGCATCGATGCAATCCTCAAGTGGATGCTCGTCACCTGCTTCGGCTACACCGGCTACAAGAACGCAAAGTTCGGCAGGATCGAGGTGCACGAGGCAATCACCGCCCGGTCCCGCGAGATCCTGCTCCAGGCAAAAGCGGCTGCGGACGAGATGGGCTTCACCGTGCTGCACGGTAACGTGGACTGCCTCTGGGTGCAGGGTCCGCGGGCCCCCGCACTGCAGGAGCGGATCACCCGGCAGTCGGGGCTCCTCACCGAGGTCGAGCACCTGGACTGGATCGTCTTCCTCCCGCAGAACGATGGCTCCGGGGCATACACCCGCTACTATGGCAGGCATCCGGACGGCAGCGTCAAAGTGCGGGGCATTGCCGCACGCCGGCACGACACGCCGGAGTATATCCGGAAGATGCAGGCCGAGATGTTTGCCGTCATGGGCAGGGCAGGGTCGATTGCGGAACTTGAAGGCGTGTGGGATGATGTCCACCGCATTTACCGGGATGCCGCGGCACGGCTCCCGTCGGCACCCGTACAGGAGATGGTCATCAGTCGGAGGATCAGCCGGCTGAAGTATGCCCACCGCTGCATCGAGGGGGCAGCGGTCGTTGCGTACCGCCAGAGGGGGACTGATATCGCGCCTGGCATGAAGATCCGGTATGTTGTGCGGGACGCCCGTACGTACCAGGTCGACCCGGCAGGGGATGCAGAGAACTTTGACATCCCATACTACCGACAGCTGCTGGAGAAGGCATGGAAAGAAGTCGCGTACGCGTTCACAGCAGGAAGGGAGCCCGGGAACCGGCCGTTTATCTGCCCGGATTACGGGCAGGTGGCAACCGGCCCGTAGCCGCTACGGGCAATGCATTCAGGCAAAGATGTATGTGGGCAGGTCACCAAGTATCCGGCAGGCTATGGCCGGACACTCCCTCATCACTACAGTAAAATACGTTGCCGGAACGAGACCGGCTTTTCATCTTTCAGAGATTATTCCTTATCTCGACGACCCGGTGTCGGTCGACGAGATCTACCGGATTATCTCCCCGGAATTGCCCCGATTGGGCCTTACCGCAAAAAAGACCGGCGATGATGTTGAGATCTCGCGGGTCCTTCCCGGTCCAGCATATATCCTGAATGACCGGGAGCAAAAGCGGATCGATACATTCCTTGCCGGGCGGGAGATACCGGTCACCCTTGCGGAAGCGATCGAACGGTACATCACCAAAAAGGCAGCGAAGGACTGGAATGATCCCACGGTCATCGAACGGCTCCGCAAGGCGATCACTGCGCAGAAGGACGACTACTGGAAACCCTCGCACAAGCGGTCCCTGCGGTACACGAAGGGGTACCGCGTGCTCGGCTACCTCGCGTACCACTTCCCGGTCTATTTCATGCAGACAGAGCACCTGCTCGCGGGGCTTGCCCGTGACGGCCTGCTTAAGAAGAGCATGACCATACTCGATGTCGGTACCGGACCGGGGGTTGTCCCGCTCGCTATCGCCGATCTCTGGTCGCGGCTCGATGGTGCCCGTGCTGCCGTTTATTCCATCGAACGCTCGGAGGAGCATATCGAGGCGTTCCTCTCCCTGCGGGACGCGTTTGTGCCCCGGGGAGGACCCGTCTCGATTAAGCCTCCCGTAAAGGCGGATATGCTGGAACCGCTCCCCTCCACCCTGCCGGAAAAGTTCGATCTCATCATCTTCTCCAACGTTCTCAACGAGTTGCCGGAGAGTCCGGTGGAGACCCAGGCAGGGATTGTGGAGAGGATAACGGAACGGCTGGCCCCCGAAGGGACGGTCCTGATCATTGAGCCCGCTGACGAAGATAATTCCACCCGCATGCGGACCCTTACCGCTGAGCTGCACCAACGCGGGATTTTTATCCATGCCCCCTGCTCGTTCATCCGTGGAACCCCCTGCACAGCCCCCCGTTGCTGGAGTTTTACCACAGCCCCGGTCATCCGGCCGACACGGCTGATGGAGGCGCTCGCCCGGTGCGAGGAGTCATACCGGTACGTGAACATCGATATCAAGTACAGTTATGCCATGTTGCGGAAGGACGGTGTCCGCAGGGACGGGTACCGGGTCTCCCCCGGCTCGAAGTTCCTTCGGCTCTCAAAACTGCACAGTGCCGTTGAAAAACGGGTCAATGTCGCGGTCGTGAAGATGAGCGGGGAACTGGGGGATGTAAAGAACCACCTCTTCAAGGTCTGCGACGGGACGGCAAAGACGCCGGTTTATGCGGTCCTCCCCGCATTCCATATGACACCCGGCAACGAGGCGCTCAGGTCGGCACCGTACGGCACGGTGCTGGAGATGAGGGGCGTGCTGGTCCGGTACAACAAGGCGCATGATGCCTATAACCTTCTCGTGAGCAGGAACACGGAGATACAGATACCGGGTGCGGACGACCAGTAACGGTTCTGGCGTGAAAGCGGTTTTAGGGGACTGTAGTGATTATTATCAGGGAGCCCTACAGTAAATACAAGTATACAACAGTGGGGCCCTATGGATAACCTGAACCTGGACAGTGGTGAGTCCGCCATTTATACAACACAGGAACTCATCATTGATGGCATCGGCTACGTGGCCATCCTTACCGGCAGCAGGCTCATCCTCATCGATAACGATTCGGGCATCCCGCGGGAGAGTATCCCCTATGCCGGTATCACCCTTGCGGTTGCAGGCACGAACCGGCTGCGTGAACCGGTGATACAACTCACGGTCAGTGCGCCGGACGGGAGTGCCCGCGAGATCGAGCTCATTTTTATCTATCAGGATGCCCACAGGAATTTCCAGAACCGGGACAGGTGCATGGCGGTCATCAGGGACCAGGGGGTCCCGGCCCGGCTGGAACCGTATCGTGCCACATCATCGTCAATCAGCAGGAAGGAGAGCATGGATGCCGGGACACTGGAACTTGATCAGCCGTCAGGCCGCCCGGCTGTCCCGGAATGGACCATCTATGGCATGGGGCAGGGCAGTAAAAATACCCTGCCGGAAGAACCCCCTCCGACGTCACCGCTTGTTACGTTCATTGTGGTGATCCTGGTTGCCGCCATCTTTATCGCGGCGATGATCGTCCCGATACCGGGGCCAGGCGGGAACCCGGGGGAGTCGCAGCAGGCCCCGGTAAAAACCAGTGTTACCGCGATACCAACCCCTGCGCCAACCGTGACCTCCACCCCGGTGGCAACTCCCGTACCGGTTGCTACGCTTCAGCCCGGTGCTGTACCGCCAAACGGCATCTGGGTGAAGATATCGTACCCGGGGAGTTATGCGGGCTCTCTCTCTGCCGGGGGATGGCGAATGGATGTGGACAGTGATGGGACACAGATGTACCAGCTGCCGGTTCAGGACACCGTTGTTGACGGCTTCATTGAGAAAGCGGATGGGTCAGGGGATACCCTGGAAGTGGAGGTCTTTAACGGGGGCATACTGGTCGAGAGATATGTGACAACCAAACCCCGGGGCCTTGTTGAGATGCATGTCGCGGTAGGGCCGGCGATTGTAAACACGACCCTGCCCGCGCCACCATCCGTGCCTGTCGTGCCTGTCGTGCCTGTCGTGCCTGTCGTGCCTGTGATGACTACCCCGGTCCCGGTTGCTTTCCCGTCCCAATATGAGATACCTGCGACTGGCGTCTGGGTGCATGTTTCCTACCCGGGGAATTACACCGGCTCCATCAGTTCAAACGGACAGCGGCGGGAGATCGACGCCTCCGGGGACCAGAGGTACCAGTTGGTGATGAAGAGCGGGATGATCGATGGTGTACTGGAGAAAGCGGACGGATCCGTGAATACGCTGGAAATCGGGGTCTACAAAGACGGGACGCTGCTCGATCTCGCCAATACCTCCACACCACGGGGAGTTGCGGAGATCCATACGACACTATGAGGGGAGTGCCGGTAATAATTCGGAAAGAAAAAAATTAGGTGATTGTGTAACATCCACCAAAAGTTCGATAAACCTGAAACAAAAATTTTATTACCGCTCTTGGGGGCTCCGGCAAGCCTCCGCCCCCGCCGCTCGGGCATCCCCCGGTTGCGATAGTGCCGTATTACCACAACCTGTGTGTGCCCCCGATAGAGGTAATACCGAGGCATCGCAATGCGCCCCGTCCCCCCTCGGGGGACTGGCGGCGCAAGAGGGGGGCTGCATTTTTTGTGTTCTCCGGAGCGCAAATCTCAAAAAAAATCCTGAATTGGCTCAATACTAACCATGGGTTAGTGGTGGACTTTACCTAATCACCAAAAATTAAAACGGGTAATCATCAGCGCTGCTGAAATACGTTTCAAGATTCTTGAATGTTACCGTAGTCCCGCCACTGGTGACATCGAAGCCATCGCGGGCGATCACGACGCCCTCGAAGAATCCCCCGTTAAAGGTCACCTTCCCGTTGGGCGCAAATAACACACCCCGGATGCCACTGCCGCCAAGTCCGGTAATTGAGATATCGCCCGTGCTCGCGATAATGACTACATCATTTACCGAGGATGTCCAAGAACCTGATGCATAACTGTTGGCAAAAATTTTCAGGTTGTTTGTCAAAGGTCCGCTTGGGACATATCCACGCGCCGTATACCAATCTGCAGATTTTACCGAAGGTATCGCCGCGTCTGGCATGGTGAACCCTGGTACGGTATCCTGGTGGACGCATTTGTCTAAAATTGCCTGACTGAAGTATGCGGGGGCATGGAGCGTGCCGGTGTAGTAGATATGTGCACCATCGGCAAGCCATGGTGTCCAGTCTAAGGTAAGGTCACCATCAACGTACACGTTTCCATGAATCCGTGCATCTTTCAGTCTGAAATTCCCCCGGACGTACACATCGCCGTAGATATCCCGTGATCCGCTCAGCAGGTTCATATCGCCGGTGACATAGATATTCCCGGGATTGCTTGCCGATCCCAGACCTGCACTCCCGCCGTCAAGGATAACGTCCCCGTCAATGTAGATGGTGTTGACTGCGATTGAGGTACCTCCATTCAGGTCACTGGTTGTCAGGGATTTTGTGAGGACAACGGTGGCATCAGGCCCGGCAACATTGGCACCGGAGAAGCTTAACTGACTTCCGTAGACAAAGACATCCTCCTCGATGACATAATTTACAAAAGGAATATCTGTTATCTGGATGTAGTCCATCCTCATCATCGTATTGGAACCGGCGGTATTTGTCGCATTCAGGATTACGGAATAATTTCCCGGCGATACGTAAGTATGCTGCGGGTTTTGCAGGGAGGATACATTGCCATCGCCAAATGCCCACGACCATGATGTCGGATTGTATTCAGAGAGATCCGTGAACTGCACAGTCAGCGGTACGAAACCGGATGAGACATTAGCGGTAAAATTGGTGACAGGAACAGGGGTGCTCGATACCGTAATGGTTTTTGTTGCGGTGCTGTTGCCAAGGCTGTTCTGAACGGTCAGCGTCACTGTGTAGGTCCCGGATACGGTATACGTGTGTGCCGGGTTCTGGACAAGGGATACGGATCCATCGCCAAATGCCCATGACCATGAGGCAGGACTGTTTGTTGAGGTATCGGTGAACTGCACTGCCAGCGGGGCGGTACCTGATGAGACATCGGAAATAAAGGAGGCTACGGGAGCTGACGGACCTAAAGAGCTGCCCGGTGTACTGTTCGAGGCAAGAACAGATGTTGCGGACCCCCCCAGATACATTACCTGGACGTAGGATGAGGGCGACAGGTCGTTCATGGCAATAGTGAGTGTGTCTCCGATTGCCCAGTTGCCGGTCGGCGATGGAGATTTTATAACGGAACCAGAGGGTATTGTGTTGCCGTTTACCCGGATCTGGTAGTATCCTTCCGGTATGGGATCTCCACCGTCGTGAAAAATAGTGATAACGTTACCGTTTGAAGCGAACTGAAAATTTACCGCTGGAATCTTATGGGGCTGGGGCTGGGAAAACATGAAGACGCCGATGAGGGCAACTGCGCTGACAAAGATTGCAACAAGGACAAGCACACCGATCATTTCGGCAGCGGCAGAATCATCGTTTCGGGCTGGGATCAAGAGACGTTTGCCGGACATCCTGCGATCACCAGGTCACGCTCTGTGCATTGCCCATGAAATAGACACTGTTCGAGTTCGGATCGTATTCCAGAACGAATAATCCGACACCGACAGGCCTGATGTTCTGGACGACAACGGTATTGGAGCTTACTCCATCAATTATTATTGTCCCATTGATAACGAGTCCCGTATAGTAGCCCCCCTGGGTGGTCCGCAGGGTCAGCGTTGATCCTACATCGTTATAGCCGGTGATCCAGGTATGATATAATCTCGTGGAAGAAGTATTTGACCAGAGTCCGGTACTCTTATGTCTCCAGTACACATCCACACTATTGGAATCCGGGGCCGTAAATTCCCAGATCTGGTTACCGATCCCGAAGATCTTCCATGTCCCGGGATTGCTGTTTCTCTGTGTGATGAGAAGAGTATCGCCAATTCCAAGATTTTGGGGGGTTGTAGTATCATACGCGATGGTTGATCCTGAACCGGTGATATTGAGCAGGAGATAGGTGTTTTGATCGATAGTTGCCTTCCCATCGCGGTAGAAATTTATCGAGTTTGCCCCCACAACATTCGCAATCACCGGTCCGACTGTTGACGGGGACTGGTTCATCGCAGCGCCGATCACGGATACATTGCTCAGGACCGCGCCCAGTACCTCCTGGGGGTCCGAACCATTGATACAGACAATGGGGGCTGACGTAGTTCTGACAATAATATCCGGGGCAACATTCCCGGAAGGTACTGAAACGTTGGCCGATGCAGAGCCAATCACCGAAGAGCCCGTTCCCGTCTGGTTGTAGACAAGGTAAATACGCTGCGGGGCCTCCCCGGACGAGAGGGGGACTAACAGGTTCTTTCCGAGCGACCACTGGTTCCCGCCGCCCGCAACCGAATACGACTTTATATTCCCGTCGACATAGACCGAGAAACTGCCGGCCGTGAGGGTGTCACCGCCATTGTGCGTGAGGTAGAGGGTCGGGGGAACATGGTTGTCGGTGCCGACCATGAAGTTGACATTCGGGACCTTCACGGGGGTGGACTGCGAGAAGAGGGCTACCGCGACAACCGCCACTGCGGCTACGACGAGGCCGACCAGCAGGATCGCCCCTATCACTTCGGAGACCCCGTCAGCGCCACCATATCCGGGATGTACCCGTATCTTCGGGACTGCGATTTTCCGGGATGTCATGATATTCCCGAGGCGATATTGTTGAGGGTCACAACGTAATCGACCGTCTGCAGGGTCAGGTAGACGTCAGGGTTTGAAGGGGATGTGTAAGGCCCGTTAATCAGCATGAACGCCTTCCCCCGTTTGGTCACGGGGTCCTCGACAACTTTGAACGAATACCATGAACTATCGGTGATGTTGCCCCGGATCCGTGTCTCATTCAGCACGCCCATCCACGTCAATGCCGTCGGTTTATCGGCAACATCGACCGAGATGTTCACCCACGTGTTTGCCTGGAGGGTTGCAATCCGTGTCGGGGTCCGCACCTGGGAATCGACACGGACGGGGCCCTTGCCGCCGATCGAACTCCCACCCAGCACCCGGATCGGGACAAGGTTCACGGCAGCCACATCGACCGTTCCGTTGTTTGCCTTCGCAAGGGTAAATGAGGGAGAGATACGGCACACCGAGCCGTTATCCTGCGAGAGGAATATCCCGCCGGTCTGGTAATAGTACCGCTGCTGGATCCAGTAATTGTTCATGGACTGGTATTCCAGGGTGCTCAGGTTGACCACCGTTGCCGTTGTTGCGGTACTGCTGTTGATGGTCAGTGTATCCCCGCCATCCCTGACGGCAAGGGTAGCCGAAGAGGCGATGGGATTGAGCATTGGTAAAAAGAGACCTCCTGCCTGTGAGTTCCCCCCACCCGTACCGAGATTGAAGGTGGTGGAGAGCGTGACGCCGGACTGGTTGTTTATCCAAAGGGAATCAAGGCTCATCTTGTAATCCGTGAACCGGTCCTTGACGGCATTCATCTGGGTGATCTCCCCTTCCCGTCCGTTTACCGGGACAACATAGATCGCCCAGACAGAAAACGCGGCAACGACCAGACCAAGAAGCAGTACAAACCCGATCACTTCAGACAGGGCACAATCCCCGTTCTGCCCCGTAGCACCGTCTCTCATAACCTAATAACCCGTGTATGGTTATACCATAAAGGTTTTTAGTAACCGGTATATCGTGAAAGCCAGAAGAGGGAAAATCAGTGCGCAGGAAAAGACACGGACACCATACGTACCGGCTTTTCCGGGCTGCGGGGGTCGGGCGGTGTACTTCCGCATGGCAGGAGTGTGCACGGCATTTCTGAAATTACCCGACTGCTTCGAGGAAAATTCCCCCAAAATCCGCATTCCCAAAAGGCACAGGATTGGTCCGGAAAACACGATGTACACCGTCCGACCCCCGCACACCTCCATCGCGATTCCGTAAAAAACCTGCCATTTTCCTGTCGTAAAGATGTGCCGGGAAGGGGTCCTGCCCGGTGCGGGGGTCAGGCGGTGTACTTCCGGACGTGAGAAACGTCCCGGTATTTCCCAACATTGCATGGCTGGCAGAAGAAGAGTTTTGAATCACACGCACCAAATAGTATGATCGCTTTTCACAACCGGACCCTTCCGGTCAGCAAACAGGTGCACATACAATGACACTCTCCAAAGGCTGCGTGCTCTGCAACCAGGGCGCAAAGATGGTGCTCTTTGTTACGGGACGCTGCCACCGCTCCTGCTGGTACTGCCCCCTTTCATCGGAGCGAAAGGGGACGGACACGGTCTATGCCAACGAAGTGCCCGTCGATGTCCCGTCCCAGATCATCGAGGTGGCGGAGATGATGAGCGCACTCGGGACCGGTGTCACGGGCGGCGAGCCCCTCCTCGTCCTCGACAAAGTGACAGAATACTGCCGGAGGCTCAAGGACCATTTCGGCAACGACCACCAGATCCATCTCTACACTGCAAAAGCACCGGATGAGAACGAACTGGAGCAGATAAAGGGGCTCGTGGACGAGATCCGGTTCCACCCGCCGCGTGAGAGTTGGGACACGATCCTTGATACGGACTATATCCGGTCCGCAAAGAGGGCAAAGGAGATGGGCTTTGACATTGGGATCGAAGTGCCGGCACTGCCGGGTCTTGAACTGCTCATCCCGGCACTCCCGCACCTTGACTTTCTCAACATCAACGAGCTCGAATGGGGCGAGACCAACGCGTACCAGATGCGGGAGCGGGGCTACGAACTCGCCGATGAACTGCACAATGCGATTGACGGCGCAAAAGGGTGGGCTGAGGAATTGTGCCGGCACGACAAGGTGCACTGGTGCTCCTCGGGCTTCAAGGACTCCGTCCAGCTCCGTGAGCGGCTGAAGCGGATCGCCCGGAACACCGCCCGGCCATTCGACGAGATTACGGATGACGGCACCATCGTGTACGGCATCCTCGAACCTGTACAGGAACAAAAAGAGGCGGTCGCCCGGTTCTGCGGAGAGAGACTGGAACCGGACAGTTTCGAAGAGCACGGCGACCGTATCGAGATGGCCTGGTGGTTCCTCGAGAAGTATGCCGATGAACTGCAGGGAAAAAAGTACGTGATCGAGCGCTACCCGCACGGCGGGATGGTCGTGGAGATGACCCCGTTATGAACCTGCGTAACCTCATCGAACCGTTCTACGAGGGGCACCTCAAACGGCAGTGCAGGCATATCCCCAACCACATCGCGATCATCATGGACGGCAACCGCCGGTATGCGAAGATGCTCGGCCTCGACACTGCCGATGGCCACCGCGCCGGTGCCGACAAGACGGAGCAGGTGCTGGACTGGGCGCAGGAACTGGGCATCCGCCATATCACGCTCTATTCGTTCTCGACCGAGAACTTCTCCCGTAAGGATGATGAGGTGGGGTATCTCTTTTCCGTGTTCAAGGAGAAGTTCATCGGCGTGCTCACCGATGAACGGGTCAACCGGTACAGGATCCGCGTCCAGATGGTCGGGGACCCCTCAATGCTCCCGGAAGACCTCCGTCAGGCGGTCTGTGATGCGGAGGAAGCGACAAAAGACCACACCGGTTTCCACCTCAATATTGCACTCGCCTATGGCGGGAGGAACGAGATCGTCCTTGCCGCACGGCAGATCCTTGAGGAAGTCCAAAAGACCGGCACCGATCCGGAGAAGATCGATGTCCGCATGGTCGAGGAGCACCTCCACCAGGGAAAGGGCATCCCTCCTGTCGACCTGATCATCCGGCCCGGCAATGAATGCCGCACCTCGAACTTCCTGCCGTGGCTTGCCAACGGGCATGAATCGGCCGTCTATTTCTGCGCCCCGTACTGGCCACTCTTCCGGAAGATCGATCTCCTGCGTGCCATCCGCACCTATGACCAGAGGATGGCCACGAAGACCGTGTAAATTCCCTTTTGTGCACCCGGTGCCCGATCGCGTACTATATTTCTCTTGAACAACAGATCAACCACTGACCGTTTATGACGATAAGGAAGGGACAGGGTGAGAAATGGCGCCAGACCACCGTGGTCCTGAGGGCGGACATTCTCACAAAAGCGCAATCAGCCGGTATTGATATCAATGACCTATGCAACCGTGCGCTTGCGGATGCCACCGGGATACACTATGTCGTCCCGCAAAAACCTGATGCCGGATTTCCTGCGGCACCCGTCATCATCGCCCGCGACGGGGCTCACGCGGGAGGGGGGGCCATCCCCCCGACGGTCTTACCTGATGGCATCCACCCGGTCATAAACGCCGATGACCCCCGGGCGGCCACAACGGTAAAAGAGGTGCCAAGGTTACCGGTACAAAAAGTGCCTGTGGCGTTACCCGGCAGAATTTCCTCACCGGAAAAACCACGGGAGAAAGCGCCAGCGGTGCCGGATGTCTCCGTTCCTGTTTCACGCAGGGAGAAGACCGGAAAACCGGAGACAGGGCCAAAGAAGAAGGCGAAGGGCACCCCGATAAAAAAATTCATGGCAGATTGCGTTGTCCGTGAGGATACCGAAAACTGCCACGTGACAAAAGATCTCCTGTACCAGGCCTTCACCCGGTGGTGCCGGGAACACCGGATCACTCCGGTCCCCGACCGGAGGGCCGTCACGGTTACCCTCAAGAACCAGTTCGCCATGACAGAGAAGACGATCGGGGGAGAGCCCTCTTGGACGAACCTCCGCTTAAAATAGGGCGTTATTTCCCGAAACGCCGGATCCGCGCCTGGTAATCGCGCAGTACCCGCAGGAAATCGACTTTCCGGAAGAGCGGCCAGTTCACATCGGAGAAGAAGAGTTCCGAGTAGACCGACTGCCAGATCAGGAAGTCGGTGAGGTGGTCCCCCCCGCTCTTGATTACCATGTCCGGCGTGTACTGGAAGGTCAGGCAGGACTCGATCAGTTTCTCGTCAACGGCATTGGGGTCAACGTGGTCGCGTGCCATCTTCCGGATGCACGCGGTGATCTCTTCCCTCCCGCTTTTTCCGATCGCGACAATCACTTCCATTCCCTTACCGGAGACCTCTTCGTGGTCCCCGACATGCAGGCTGAGCCGGGCGATCGTGCTGATCTTCCGGATCGCCGGGAGGAACTGTTCGAGATCCTTTGGCGCCGTGGTCGCGATATGGAACATGAGGCCGTGGATGCCGGAGAGCGGGGGAGACCGTTGCCCCGAGACGTACGCATTGATCGTGTTGCACCAGGATGTGACCCGATAGAGCGAGTCCGGTGCGTCTGCAAGGTCCTGTCCGCTGATCATGAAACAGACCTGCGCAGGGAGTTCCGCAATCTGCCGCCTGAGCAGATGCGCATAGAGCCAGTAGATCATTCTTCACCCATTATTGACGGTTTAAGGTAAATATCCTTGAGGGTATGACGGGCCTCCCCCGACCAGTTCATGGTACCGCCATGTCCGGTCACATGAATGGACTGAGCACCCGGAATACAATAGCCCCGAGCACGATGGCAAGGCCGGTCTCCAGTGCCGAGATGGCGAGCGCCTTCTTCCAGCCGAACTCCTTTGCAAGGGCAAGGATGGTGGAGAGGCAGGGGACATACAGCATCGTCACGAGCGCAAAGACGATCAGCTGCACGGGGGTAAGGACCGTTGAGAAGACGGTGGTGCCGAAGAGTGCCGCGAGGGCGAGGATCGTCATCTCTTTGCGGATGATGCCAAAGACGAACACCACGCCGGTCATGACCGGGAGGCCGAGAAGGAGCACGGTAATCGGGGAGAGGGCGGTATTGATGGGTTCAAGGAATCCCATGGCGTACGCGGCGGTGATCACAATACTGCCGACAAGGTACGAGGGGAGCACGATCCCGATGAGCGAGCGGGTCCGTTGCCAGGTCTGCCCGATCACGCCCGGGATATGCGGGACATGGTAGTCCGGCATCTCCATGATCATGCCAACGGATTCTCCGGGCAGGAGCCGGAATGCGAGCCGCCCGAGGATGACGATCAGGACAAAGTCGAGGAGGTAGAGCGCGAGCGCCCACCAGATGTTCACGAATGCTGCAACAACGCCAAGGATCACGATTGTCCGGGCCGAGCAGGGCACAAGCGTGACAAGGAAGGCGGCAAGGAACTTCTGCTTGGGGGACTCGATAATCCGGCACGAGAGGCAGGCCGGGACCGTACAGCCGAACCCGAGGACGAGAGGGATGATCGCCTTGCCGTGCAGCCCCATCTTGTGCATGCCCCGGTCGAGCATTAAGGAGAAGCGGGTGAGAAAGCCCGAGTCCTCGATAAGAGCGAGGATGAGGTAGAACGGGATCACATATGGGATGATGAGCGTGAGAGCGGCAACGAGGCCGGTCCAGGCACCGTTAAAGACAATATCCGCAGCTGTGCCCTTGATCAAGGGATTGAGGGGGGCGATACCGGAGAGGAATGCCGTGAGGATCTCTGATATCCATGCACCGATAATGAATGTCCAGACCAGCAGTCCCCCGATCATGAGTGCAAGGAGGATATACCCCAGCACCGGGTGGAGTGCGATGCGGTCGATACGTTCCGTGAGCGAGATATCGTTGTCTCCAGGAGGGCGGATGGTCATCACTTCGGCAACCAGCTGTTCAGAAGCATGGTATCGTTCGGCGCTCATAACGGTGGCCGCAGGTTCCCCGTGGATCTTCTCCAGTTCCCTGCCGAACTCACCGGCAGCAGCAACGGCATCGGGCGCCAGTTTCCGTGCTTCCCAGACCGCGTCGGAATCGCCTTCAAGCAGCTTGATCGCCGTCCAGCGGGAGGGGTAACCTCCCGCACCACCGGGGAGCAGGTCCACGATCCGGGAGATCCGGTCTTCGACTTCCTTCCCGTAGGTGATGAGACGGGGGTGCGGGCGCGACCGTACCGCCCTGATAATCGCGTCGGAGAGCTCGGCAATCCCTTTCCCCTGGATCGCCACGGTAGGGATGACGGGTATCCCAAGCAGATCCGAGAGCCGGGGGAAATCGAGGACAATGCCTTTCTGTGCAGCCAGGTCCATCTGGTTCACGGCAAGGATGAGCGGGCTCTCCAGTTCCATGAGCTGGAGCGTGAAGAAGAGGTTCCGTTCAAGTGCGGAGGCATCGACCACGTTCACGACAACGTCAGGGTGGTCGTGGGCAATGAACTCGCGGGAGATCTGCTCTTCGGTCGAGAGGGCCGTGATCGAGTAGATGCCCGGGAGGTCGATAACCCGGATCCGCTGGCCACGGTGCTGGAGGAGGCCCTCCGCCCGTTCAACGGTCTTGCCCGGCCAGTTGCCAATCTCCTGGTCAACACCGGTGAGCTGGTTGAACGTGGCGCTCTTGCCAACGTTTGCATTGCCGGCAAGGGCAACAACGTATTCATCTTTTTTGGGAGACGGGAGTGAGTGTGTGCTGCACCGGTCACAGTCAGGGCACCCGCTCATCCGTGCTTCTCCCCGCAGGAATGTACAAAGATATGGTCGGCGATCGCGTGATCGATTGCAAGCCGGGTCCTGCGGACAGCGATCTCCACCGGCCCGAGCAGGGGGGCCTTGCGCACCAGCTGGATCTCGGTCTGTAAGGTGAGACCGAGGTCGGTCAGGCGCTGTATGACACTGTTGTCACCCCGGATAAACGCGATGGTGCCCTTCTGGCCGGGGCCAAGGGAGGTGACCGGTATGAGGGGTTCATCACGGCTGCAGGAAGCGGCCGGTTCCGGTTCATCAAGGCATGCAGAACAGCTCTCCACGTCACGGTCACAGGCTTCGATCAGGCTGCCATGGGGGCAGCGTGCCGGGGCCTTGAGCAGCTTACAGAGGGCGCATTCCGTCTCATCGGAGAGCGTGTGTTCCATCTTGCAGGCTTCATCGTGCACATTCTCCTCGCTGATATGGAGGACATCGGTCAGAAAGACCTCGAGGAGACGGTGGCGGCGCTTGACCTTCCGCGCCATTTCAAGGCCCTGATCCGTCAGGGTCGCACCCCGGTACGGTTCATAGTTCACGTACCCTTTTTCCGAGAGCACCTGGAGTGCTTCGGTGACACTGGCCGGGGAGACCTTAAGGCATTTTGCGATCGCCGAGGTCTTGGCTACCCCATGCTTCTCCTCGATATCGAGAATATTCTCTAAATACTCTTCCAGCTGCTCTGAAGCCATTATCCTATATTTAGGTCACCCTAAATTAATAAATTTTGGGCTCCCTAAATATCCGGGAGGGGCGGGAGACTGTGCAGTATAAGAAAAATCAACAGAACGCCCCGTATTCGGCCGTAACAGGGAAAAAAAGTGCCGGTGCGGCATTTCCTGCCAGACCAGACAGGAGAGATTATAAGTATTCTGGCGAAATTATCAAGCGATAGATGTATACGTATAAGTCAGGGATTGCGCAGATCGACGATATATCCGGGGGGTTTGATGCAGGCACCAACATCCTCATCCTTGCCCCGCCGATGAGTCAGGCCGATCAACTGGCATATGCACTGACAAGACCGCTTACGGGAGAATACGCAATCGTCCTCTCAACGAACGAACGGGCCGCAGAAGTAGTTGATGCCTTCAAAGCCGCCGGTGCCGACAAGCGGTTCATCGGGGTCATCGATGCGATCACCAAGAGTTCAACACCGAGTATCATCGACACACCCCGACTGATGTTCGTATCGAGCCCCACCGATCTTACCGGTATCGGGATAAAATTTTCCAATATGATCGAGACCATCTTCGAAGGTAACTTCTCCGAAGGCGAAGCCGGGCTCTTTCCGCCGCCCATACGCTTCTCGGTGAACTCCATCTCCACCCTCCTGATGTACCGCAGGCTCGAGGTCCTTTACCAGTTCCTGCACGTCCTTACTGCAAAACTGAAGAAGATCGAAGGTGTTGGCATCTACCTTCTCAACAGCGAGTCATTCGATGACAAGACGCTATCCCTGATCAAACAACTGATGCAGTGTGTGATCGAGGTCAAGGTTGAACAGAACATCAATTACATGCGGATTCGCGGGCTCCACGGGGTCAGCGGAGACTGGATGAAATTCACCATCTCAAAAGGACAGGTGGCCATCCTTCCATGATGCCGGTGTGGAACTAACAGGTGCCGGGGACCATGCTGACGTTTATCGGGCTCGGGCTCTTTGATAAAACAGATGTCTCGGAGAAGGGGCTCCGTCTCATCTGGTCTGCGGACCGGGTCTTCCTTGAGTGTTACACCTCGCGTCTCGGGGGCACGACCCGTGAGGAACTCGAAACGTTCTACGGGAAACAGGTCACCCCCCTCTTCCGGGACGATGTTGAGCAGCACCCGGATGAACTGCTTAAGGAGGCCCAAGAGAAGGATGTTGTCTTCCTCTGCGCCGGGGACCCCATGGTCTCGACCACCCATGCGGACCTCCGGATGCGGGCCGCTGCCCGGGGCATCAGGACGGCGATCGTGCATGCCGCATCCATATCGAGTGCTGTCTGCGGCCTTTCCGGCCTCCAGAATTACCGGTTCGGAAAGTCCTGCTCGCTCCCGTTCCCGCAGAAAAACTGGTTTCCGACAACACCGCTCGACGTCATCCTCCAGAACCTTTCACTCCGCCTCCATACCCTCGTCTTCCTCGACATCCAGGAAGAGCGGTACATGACGGTACCTGAAGCAGTCGGCCTCCTGGAACAGATGGCTGCAGAACGGAAGGCAGGGATCCCGCTCTATGTCGGGATCGCACGGGCAGGGTCTCCTGAACCCGTGGTCCGGGCCGGAACGGCTGATGCGATCCGGGCCGTGGATTTCGGCCCGCCGCTCCACATCCTCGTGATCCCGGCGGAACTGCACGATATGGAACGCGAATACCTGGAGGTATTTGCCGGCCTATGAACCTCCACGAGTGCCAGGCCCTGCTTGCGGGATCTCTCGCTGGCACGCGGTGCAATGCCCTGGAGGGGTCCCCCCTCTGGCACACCGGGCAATCTGTGCTCAGGATGGCATCCGCGTACGAGAGTGATGGCAGGACGTTCATGACCGGGGAGGATCCGGTCAACGCAATGGCCGCATTCCTGTATGGCCTTGGGTGGCTGCACTGCGGGATCGCATCCGGTCTCCTTGTCCGCCAGGAGGCCCGGAACATATGCCCGTTTACCGGGACGTTTGAACGAGTACCGGTTGATCAGAGCGCCAAGCTTGACGAGAAAACAGGAAGGTATGCACACCTGCTGACCACCGCCATCGACTCGGTTTCCACGGCCCCGTACCGTGGCACACCCGCACATGCATTTGCCGTGCAGGTCACTTTCATCGCCGGGGTTTACCTGGCCCGGGGGAACCGGGTGGCGTCCGACGGGAGTCTTGAGGAGGCACTGGCCTGCTTCAGTTACGGTCACGGGTGGATCGATGCCGGGGTCCAGGCCGGGCTCTTCTCTATCCATGCACACCATGAGATCTTCACGGTCGATTAAGGCAGGGAACACCCCGGAATTTACTGAATAAAAAGGTATATACTATGCCCCATAACCTGTTAAGATAACAGCCGCTGCCATAAAAGACAGCCGGAGAGTATGTGCAATGGACAAATCACAGGTTAAATGGCTCTACATTTCCGTTGGTTTCTCCCTTGCCGTCCTCATTGTCATCCTCGCACTCACCATCAACGAGAACACCGTTATCTACCTGCAGGAGATCAACCCCTGGTTCCTCCTCCTCGCCTTCCTTACCCACCTGCTGACCATGTGTTTCTGGGCAATGCGGGTTAAGATGATGTCCGGTTCACTTTCTTATCGCATCGGGTTCTGGTACAGCCTGAACCTCGTCTTTGCCAACCTGCTTGCTTCCGCCATTACACCGGCACAGGCGGGGGGTGAGCCGGTCAGGATCCACGAACTTTACAAGGCAAAAGTTCCCCTCGGCGATGCGACTGCAATCGTGATCATGGAGCGGGTGCTCGACGGCATTGCCCTTGCAGGACTTGCGGCGTTTTCCATGATCGTCCTGACCGACCAGTGGACGCAGCTCGGGACGGTCTCCGAGATCATGGTCGTGGTCACCTGGATCTTTGTTGCAGGGTGCCTCTTCCTCTTCTACCTTGCCATCCGTCGCCCCGACGTCGTAAAACGGGTGGTGAACCGCTGCACGGTCTGGCTGACAAAGACATGGGAGAACAGCCGGGTCGAGGCACTCCTGAGCCGTGCGGACAAGGAGATCGACAACTTCCAGGGTGCGACGCTCCGGTTTGTCCATACTGCCAAGGGGGGCCTTGCCTGGGGGATGCTCTTCACGCTTCTCTACTGGGTCTCCGAGATCCTCACGGCATCCCTTATCCTTGTCGGGCTCGGGCAGCCCCCCCTGATTCTTGAATCGTTTGTGATCCAGCTCATCCTTGCGATCCTGATGATGATCCCGCTTACCCCGGGCAGTTCGGGCATTGCCGAAGTCGGGGCCACCTCCATGTACGCCCTGTTCTTACCGGCCGGGGTCGTGGGGATCTTTGTTGTCCTCTGGCGCATCGTCCTCTATTACTTCAATATCGCGCTCGGTATCCTTTCCAGCATCATCATCGTGCGCCGGGAAGCCAGGAACTGTGAGGACGAGAAGGCCTGACCACCTGAATGCTTATCAACGATAACGGCAATCACTGTGCACAGGCATGACACAGGTCAGGTGCGAGGTCAAAGGCGTCTTTATGGCCACGAGCGACGCGGCCACCGTCCCCCTTGTGATACTCTCGGACAGCAACGGCCGCCTCCTGCCGATATTCATCGGCATCTGGGAAGCCGTCTCCATCAACAGTGCCCGGAACAGGGAGGTGCTCCCCCGTCCGTTCACCCACGACCTTTTCCTCGACCTGTGCGGGAAGTTCTCGATCACCCTGCGGTCCCTGCAGGTTGACAGTATTGAAGACGGGATCTATTACGCCCAGCTCGTCTTTGTCAACAACAAGCACGAGGAGTATCTTGACTGCCGCCCGAGCGATGGCATTGCGTTGGCACTCAGGGGGGATGTCCCGATCTTTGTCGAAGAGAGCGTGCTTGCAACATCCGCACAGAAGACCGAGGACCTGCCGCAGATCGTCGATCTTACGTCTTTCCTTCAGAAGTAAAACAGGATTATTTCCTGCGGTGTTCCAGCTCTGCCATCACGTCGGACAGGTCCACACCCGCTGCCCGGAGGGCGACAAGCATGTGGAAGAGGAGGTCCGCCGCTTCACTCGCGGTACGCTCGGGAACCCTGTTCTTCACCGCAAGGATGAACTCGGTCGACTCCTCGCCCACTTTCTCCAGCACCTTGTCGATCCCCTTCTCGTCGTTCAGCAGGCGGGTCGTGTAGGACCCTTCCTTCGGGTTATCGGCACGGTCGCAGATCACGGCCCAGAGCTCGGCAATGATCGTTGGATCGGCTGTTGGTTTCATCAGGCCTCCTTCTCCAGCAGTACTTCTCCGACTTCGAGACCGTAAAACCTTCTGCAGAGTATGCGCGCCTTTTCGATATTGCACCCGGCCTTTCCGATGGCAATTCCAAGGTCGCTCCTCTGCCGGACAAGCACGTTCACCGGCCCGTCCTCTACGGTCCGCTCAACACCGGTGACCTCGGCGGGTTTGAAGATATTGGCAATGAATGCATCCGGTGTATCGGCAAATTCAACCATCTCGATCCGTTTGCCAAGCACGTTCTGGAGCCTCCGGATGTTCTCGCCCTTCTTCCCGATCGCGAGCCCCATATCCCCCAGCCGGATCACATAGATCACCCGGTCAAAACGTTCGTCGATCACGCAGTCAAGCGCCGTTGACTTGGTGAGAATCCGCAGCTCTTCAATATACCTTCGCTCCTTAAAGCCGATATTGCGCTCCATGGTAAAATCAATCCTATTGTATCCGCTGATTCTGGATATTCGAAATTTGATATCTGGATGGACCCAGGAAAACCCGGTCCCGTTACAGTGAATTTATGAAATGATCACACTGCTATTTTAAAAAAGTTGTGAAGAGAGTACGGGAACAATAAAAAAAAGGGTAAGATTAGTTGTAGGTATAGGTGACCGATACCTGTGCAGTCACGGTGATATCACCGGACTGGATGGGGGTAGCGACAGCGGATTTGGCTCCCATTGCGGAGTCTGCCTGGTAGTTTGAATACGCTACCGGCATGTAGCCCTGGTAGATGTTGACGTTCCCCGTGCCGGTGATGTTGACACCCATTGCTCCGGCCACGGCCTCTGCATCAGCACGGGCATTTGCCACTGCCTTTTTCAAGGCCTCGCTGCGGAGCGCAAGGGACTGCGCATCGGAAAGCATGAACTGGATGGAGTCTGCCTGGTTGACACCATTTGCGACAGCGATATCGATTACTTCCCCGGTCCTGCTCACATCATGGAGCGTGACAGTCAGGGTGTTGGTTACCCGGTACGCCTTGACCTTGGGGTTCAGGATGCCGCTGGAGTAATCCTCGTACACCGTGTAGATGTTATATCCGGTGGTTTTAAGAGCGTCCCTGGGTATGCCAGCCGCAACAAGGGCATCGATCACCTTGGTCATCCTGGCGGCGTTGTCTGCCTGTGCAACCTTCACATCAGCGTTCTCGGTCTGGACGGAGAACGTGACCTGGGCACGGTCAGGTGTGCCGATCACGTTGCCGCTGCCGGAGGCCTGGATCACTTTATCCGTCATCGAATCAGCCGATGCAGCGGAGACGCTGCCAACAGTTGCTATCATGAAGATAGCAGCAAGGGCCAGAAGGATTGGAAGTCTTCTTATCATGATACAATGGTTTGGCCTGAAACGGGGTTAAATCTTACTTTGACTGCGAATCCGGTCGCAGTTATCGGAAGTGGTGCAGGTGGAGTGGTGCACGAGAAAATACAAGACACCCGGAAGACAATAGTAGAGACGATCGAGCATGACAGCGACAATCGTAGAGAAGATCTTCTCACGGAAGTGTGGCAGCGATATACGGGCAGGCGAAGTGGTCATGGCCCCTCTTGACGGGGCGATGATCCATGACATCACCGGCCCGCTTGCCATCCAGAAGTTCTACGAGATGGGCGGAAAGAAGGTCTTTGACCCGAAGCGTATCATCATGCTCTTTGACCACCAGATCCCTGCGGACTCCATTGAGGCTGCAAACAACCATATCTACATGCGGAAGTTTGCCGCGGAGCAGGATATCCATAACTACGATATCAACGAGGGTGTCTGTCACCAGGTCACTATTGAAAAAGGGCGTGCAGCACCGGGCGAGATCGTGGTGGGTGCGGATTCCCACACCTGCATGTACGGCGCAACCGGGGCATTTGCTACCGGTATCGGGTCGACCGACATGGGGTTTGCCTTAAAGTTTGGCGCCCTCTACTTCAAGGTGCCCGAAACAATCCGTGCTGATGTGTCCGGCAGGTTCCCAAAAAGGGTTGGGGCAAAAGACCTGATCCTCTCGATTGCGGCGGATATCGGCGCCGATGGCGCGACCTACAAGGCGATCGAATTTACCGGAAAGACCGTCAGGAAACTGGACATGCCGGGCAGAATGACGCTGTGCAACATGGCGATCGAAATGGGTGGGAAAGCAGGCATTGTCGCACCGGACAAGATCACATGGGAGTACATGAAGGGCAGGCGGAAGATGAAACCCTTCGAGCTTGACAGCGACGAGGGCGCGAAGTTTGCCGGGAAACGTTCCTACGATGTCTCGGACCTTGAACCCCAGGTGGCTGTTCCGCACAACGTCGACACCGGAGTCCCGGTCAGTAAGGTGGCGGGAACACATGTCGACCAGGTCTTCATAGGTTCCTGCACGAACGGACGTTTCGAGGATTTGAAAGAAGCAGCTGAAGTGCTGGGCAAGAATAAGTTCAACCCGAAGATCCGGGTCCTCATCATCCCGGCATCCCGGGACGAGTACCTGAAAACCTTAAAAGCCGGGCTCATCGAAAAGTTCGTGAAGGCAGGCGCACTCGTCGAGGCGCCCTGCTGCGGGCCATGCATGGGCGGGTCATTCGGCCTCATCGCCCCCGGCGAGGTCTCACTCTCGACCTCGAACCGGAACTTCAAGGGCCGTCAGGGCAGCACAGACGGCAAGGTCTACCTCTGCTCCCCGGCAACGGCAGCGGCAAGCGCAATCACGGGCGAGATCACCGACCCGAGGGAGGTGTGAACAATGGCTGCAAAGAAAACGGTGCCGGTCAAGAAAGTAGTTCTTGAAAAAAGCCCTGGATTAGCAACCGGGCGGGTCTGGAAGTTTGGCGATAATATCGATACCGATGCCATCATCCCGGGCCGGTTCCTCACCATCAACAACCCGGACGAGCTTGCGAAGCACGCCTTCGAGGGGACGCGGGACGAGTTTGCGAAGAAGGTGCAGGAAGGCGATGTCATTGTCGGAGGCCGGAACTTCGGTTGCGGTTCCTCACGCGAACATGCCCCGCTCGCCCTGATGGGTGCCGGCGTGAAAGTGGTAGTGGCAGGCTCGTTTGCCCGTATCTTCTTCCGTAACTCGATCAACGTGGGAGTGCTTCCGGTGGTCTGCCCGGATGCGGACAAGATCGCCGATGGCGTAAAAATTACCCTGAAACTCAAGGAAGGATTCCTTGAAGCAGACGGGAAGAAGTATGCAATCGAGCCGGTGCCGGTGTTCATGCAGGGCATCATCGATGCCGGAGGGCTCGTGGAATATGCGAAGTCACTAAAGGAGGTTCCGGCATGTACAAGATAGCGTCAATCGGTGGCGACGGGATCGGCCCGGAGATCGTGGCCGAGGGAAAGAAGGTACTCGAGGCAGCGGGAGAGAAGTATAACTTCGATATCCAGTGGACGGACTTTGATATCGGGGCTGACCGCTACCTTGCAACGAAGAACCTGGTCACCGAGGATGATTTAAAGGAACTTAAAAAGTTCAAGGCAATTTATTTCGGCGCGATTGGCGATGAGCGGGTAAAGCCCAGCGTGCTGGAAAAAGGGATCCTCCTTGCCCTCCGTTTCCACTTCGACCAGTACGTGAACCTCCGGCCCATCAAGCTCCTCAAAGGCGTCGAGACCCCGCTTGCCGGGAAAGGCCCAAAGGATATTGACTTCATAGTCGTCAGGGAGAATACTGAAGACTTCTATGTCGGTATCGGATCCAGGTTTAAGAAGCACCAGAAGATCGAGCTCGATGTAGTCCGTGACCTCTACAATGTGAAATTCGGGCTGGACGTGGAGAGCGATGCCGAAGAGATCGCGTACCAGATCGGCGTCATCACCCGCGAAGGTTCCCGCAGGGTCCAGACCTATGCCTTCGACATGGCAATGCAGCGGAAGAAGAAACTCACATCGGTTGACAAGGCAAATGTACTCTCTGATGTGTACGGCCTCTGGCGGGACGTCTTTTTGGACACCGCAAAGAAATACCCTGATGTCACTACCGAGTTCAACTTCGTTGACGCCATCACCATGTGGTTTGTCAAGAACCCTGAGTGGTTCGATGTCGTGGTCACGCCCAACATGTTCGGGGACATCATCACCGACCTCGGCGCCATGATCCAGGGCGGGCTCGGCCTTGCCCCGGGGGGCAATATCAACCCGAAAGGCACCTCGATGTTCGAACCGATCCACGGCTCCGCCCCGAAGTATAAGGGTATGGGCGTGGCAAACCCCATCGCCACCATCTGGGCCGGATCGCTCCTGCTCGACCACATCGGGGAACACGAGGCTGCGGATGCAGTTGTCCGGGCCATCGAGAGGAGCATCAAAGACGGCGTTGTAACAAAGGACCTTGGCGGAAAGGCCGTCAGCACATCAAAGGCCGGCTCATATATCGCCGACTGCGTGAAGAAAGGAAAATAATTCTTTTTTATCCCGTTTCCCGGTCGTTACCGGATAATACGTTCCACGCTGAAAAAGACAACGGGGAGCGTCATGTAGATCGCCGTACTCCAGGTGCTGCCTGCAAGTGCGAGAAGGATCCCGGCAAGAGATACCGCAGGGACGACAAGGTTCCGGGAACTGATTTTCCTGATATATGCCGGTTTCAGCGTGGGTTCAGTGAGCCGGTGATCGCCCGTTGCGTACCACCACTGGGCGGACAGTCCTATACCGATTGCCAGGAGGTTTGCCTCAAACACCATGGCACCGACCGGCACATTGGAAAAATCACCGGAGAACGAGGTTGAAAACGGGAGCAGGGCAACAAACATGAGGGTCACAAGATTGATCCAGGTGAAGACGGTATCAAGGGTCTTTACCGAGTGGAACTGCATATGCTGGCTGAGCCAGAATGCCCCGAGGATCAGGAACGCAAGAACATAGTGAAGGAAATCGGAATGGAGGGCAAGGAGCGTCTGTAGTGCATAGGCATTTGATGAGACCAGGGTTGTCTTATCCGGCAGGTCCAGGCCGATGACAAGGAGTGTCATCGCAAACGCAAAGATGCCGTCGGAAAGCGCTTCCAGCCTGCCTTTCGTGAGATGGGATTCGTTACTCCTCTCCGTTTCTTCAGTCATGTTATCCTTCTCCGTAACTGGATTCTCCCGATCATCCTGCTCGTGTCCTTATCCGGCCCCGTATCGTCCCGGCAGGCCGGGATCGTTATTTTACGTTTTCCGACGCCACCGATGATTCATACTGATCGTCATCCCCGTTCAGGGACTTCGATATGATGGACCGGAAATACCCAAAGGGCCCCTTTGCCTGCCGTCCGCCGACACGTGCCCGGTATTCACTGACCGTCTGGTCGCCGGAAACATCCGTGATGAGGAATTCTGCCTCGGCCTGGCCTTCCTCGACAGCCATCCTGTCGGTGACATCCGTCATCGACCCGACAATCGCGATGGTCTTCCCGTTCTTCACTACCGGCACCTCGTTCACTTCCACCCAGCACTTCTTGCCGCCGCGGGCTGCCATTTCCAGGCGGTAGGGGGGCTCTCTCTTACCGGAGGCAACCGCCCGGATCGTCCGTTCAAGGCCGGATGCATTCAGGGGATGATCGGTGAGGTAATCGGTCCAGGTCCGTTTCCCTTCTCCCGGACGGCAGCCGAGCAGGGTGCGGATCCTCGGGCTGACAAAGACCATTACGTGTTCTGTCGTATGGGAGTAATACATCGGGGCACCGCTTTCAAGGACGAGCATCAGTTCCTGGTCGCGCTTCCGTATCGCTTTCTGCTCGTTCTTGATCGGCGTGATGTCCCTGCCGGTTGCGACAACAGAAACGACCTTTTTGTCATCCTCAAGAACGGACTTCGCCGACCAGCTGATGCAGCGCATCCCTTTATTTGTCTGCAGCCACTGTTCGACAACACAGGCATACGGGGGGCGGAACAGTTTGGTCATCTGCGTAGCGATGACATCAGCGTAACGTTCATCGGTCACCGGCATAAAGATGCTGCCGGACAATTCTTCCCGGGTTTTACCGATAATCTCGCAATAGGCCTTGTTGACGAAAAGGAGACGGCCTTCAAGGTTAAACCTGACGATAAGATCCTGCTGGTTCTCCACAAGATCCCGGTATTCCATATCCGAGGTATCCATTTCTGACCGCCATTACCAGTGCCGGTTCACTCCTGTAGTATGATAGTATAAGGGGGAGTGTGCTCTGCTTATGATCATCTGTTTTGGAACTATTAATGTTGCACGATACTGACGAAAAAAGAGGGATCGGGACCTGCCTTGTGAGGGGAGGGGCAGGTGAGGGAAAGTGCAATAGCCACGGGTTCAGACAGCCGCACTGATCGTCTGCTGGCCTTCTGCTGCCCTGCGGAACCTGGCTGCAGGGGTCTCCGGTATCTTTACAATCGCAACGGAACGCTCCTTTCCGTAGATCACGGCACGGAGCAGGGAGAGGGAGAGGGTGAAATTCCCGGCCTCGAACAGGTCGATATTCAGGGCTTTTCCTGACGCAGAGACATGGGCAAGGCCCCGGGTCAGGCCGAGGTACTCATTCCAGTTACGGGTGAGTTCCTCGACCTGCACGTACATACGTCCCGAGACCGCTTTCACGAGATCGGATTTCCGGATCGCATACCGGTTGCCGAGAATATGCAGTTCAACAATATCATGCAATACGCCCTCGCCGTCAAGGGCCTGTGCCCTTGTCTGCTGGAGATATCCTGCTTTTTCCATCATACACGACCACCTTCTGTCGTATACTGGCGTTGCCGCAGAGAGTATATAATCCCGGGGCGTGGGCGGGGTGAAAGTGATAGACCCGCAGGTATGGGAGTAATTACTGGCAGAATGACCGTATCAGGGCCGTTTGTCGATACAAGCGTTCAGGACATGTTCTACAAAGGAGAGCGTGCCATTGATGCCGGCAAGCGGTGTCGGGTAGAGCCGGACCTGACCACGCAGGGGAGGGATGAGACCCACAAACGCAGCATTGCCAGCTACCGAACGTTCAAACGATGAGCCCACAACCAGATCGGGGTTGTGGGTATGGATGAGATCCTGTACCTTCGAAAGACTCGTTGCTTCGATCATAGGGACGGGAGAATCCCCCGCCACATTACGGGTACCGATACAACAGATCTCGGCATCCAGATAGCGCGTGAGGGTCTCTGCAGCAAACCGGGCATAGGAACTACCGGCAAAGATTGCGGTGGACGGCGGATCGTACCGGTGCAGGAATTTGTCACACGCCTGTACAACCCGCTCCTCCTGTGCATCCAGTTCCGTAAAGACCGGCCTGCAATCCGATCCTTCTATTACCTCATCGATTCGTGTGAACGAAGAGCGGATCTGGTCAAACCCCAGCATTCCCCCGAGGGATTGCCCGACACCGGAAGAGAAATCCTCATTGGTCCCAAGGGTATATGCCGCCGCATGATGCACGCGTTCGAGCCGGTCCTTTGAGAAGATGGTTCCTACCGGGACAGAAGCCATTGCACAGAGTCGTTGTGTCTCCAGTACATTCCCGCAATAAAACGGGTCGAACCGGCAGACGCCATCGATGTTCACACCGGACGTTGCAGGATCCACTGAAGGGGCAAGCATCGCAAGAGCCTTTCTGTACCCGGTCTCGATATCACCGGAAAACCCCGGGCTGTCCACGAGCAGGACATCGTGCTCCTCAAGCATGGACCGGATATCCTCTCCAAGAATGGCAGGAACACAGGTGGTGATCACGGCTATTCTCTTTCCGCTGCCGGAGAGGTTGCCAATCACTTCCCGGAGCCGGTCCTCCGATCCGAAGATGATCTCCTTTTCGAGGATGAACGTTCCCTCTAACGGGGCATGAAGCAGTGTGGTGGGATAATAATAGCACCCGCTGGACCCATGGATCACAACCGTAATACCGTCAAACCCGGCGAGACAGGAAGCCGCACCGGTCATGGCACAGGGCCAGAGCGGATTGTCACACTCAGGCATGGATCGCCCGCCTCCAGCGGTGGAGCATCCGCCGCGTCCCGGCAGTCCCGATTGCGGACCCGACCGGAAGGCTGATACCATTCCCATCAGAACTGACAGGAAGACGCAGTCTCGCGGCCAGTTCTCCGGCAGCCTGGATCTCCTCCACACGATCCAGAACCGCGGCCAGTTCCTCGGTAGCCGGGATCTCCTTAACACAAGGCAGGGTGTGGTCAAGTGAGACCGGCTTGTTCGAAAGGTCAGAAAAGCCGGCAATCATCTCTTCCTGCCGCACGCATTCCCCGGAAACGGCCTCCTGCCCGTCAATACCGCAGGCACCGGCAACTGTCCTGATAAACGAGAGCGTGCCGGAAAGCCCATGGGGGAACGATGGGATATAGGGGGTGCCGAACTGTTCCTTCAGCACCTCTCCGACCGGCACAAGCGAAGGGCTCCGGAGAATATTGAGCCGGGCCGCCCCAAGCAGGGAGAGCTGGCTGAATGTGGTATCGTGGACAAAATGCAGGTTCACATTCAGCCCAAGCAGGGAAAGCAGGCGGGAGATCTCCGCAGAGTTCTCACGGACTTCATATTCAAGGTTCATCTCCCCAATGAGATTGATCCCTCCGGTCGCGGGGCATGGCTCTGCTATGCCCGCAAGGGCAATGAGGGCATTATTCATCCCGTCCTGAAATGACCCCCCGAGAAAACCCGCGGTTGGGATGGGAATAACCGGAACACCGTATTCTTCCGCACAAATCCAACAGGTATCATCTCCGATGGTGTCCACGATACAGGTAGAGAGCACAAAAATGGCACTGACATCCCGTCCCGCTGCATGACGGATGGTTGAACGGAGTGCCTCTTCCCCGCCGAAAATAATCTCGCTCTCCCCGAGGGCTGTTGAGATCAGGGACGGCATGACCATCCGATCGTCATCCAGGCAGATCGCATGCAGCAAAGATGCGTTATGATGACTACACCCTTTGGGGCCGTGCACAACCGTGACCGTGTCGCGGATATGGGAGGTCACCGATATGGCCCCGGTAAGGGTACAGCCTCCGAGCCTAGAAGAATTCACGGGCAAGGGATTCAAGCTCATCGATCTCAAGGGGGGTGGGGATGGTCAGCCGGGTATTTTCCATGATGCGCTCTGCAAGGGAGCGGTAGTGGTCCGCCTGGACCGAGTCCGGGCGGTATTCGATCACGGTCTGCCGGTTCACCTCGGCTTCCTGCACGATATGGTCGCGGGGGATATACTTCACCATGGCACTGTTCACCCGGCGGGCGAACTCGGTCACCAGTTCTTCTTCACGCGGCTGGCCTTTTGCATTGCAGATCACACCGGCAAGCCGGCACTTGCTCTTCACCCGGGACGAGAGCCGCTGGACAGCCTTGCAGATATTGTTGGCTGCGTACAGGGACATCAGTTCCCCGGACGTGACAAGGTAGATCTCCTGTGCATAGCCTTCCCGCATAGGCATTGCAAACCCGCCGCAGACCACGTCCCCGAGCACATCGTAGACAATGACGTCGCCTTCAAGGGCCCCGAACTTTTCGAGCAGCTGGAAGGTAGCGATGATACCGCGTCCCGCACAGCCGACACCGGGCTCGGGCCCTCCCGCTTCCACGCAGCGGACACCGTTGTAACCGGTAAAGACTACATCAGAGAGTGAGACTCCCTCATTGCCACGTTCCCGTACAAGATCCATGACGGTCGGGATGAACCGGCCCTGCATCAGCATCCGGGTGCTGTCCCGCTTGGGGTCGCAGCCGATCTGCATGACCGAGATTCCCCTGCCGGAGAGTGCGGCCGAGAGGTTGGCCGAAGTGGTGGACTTCCCGATCCCGCCTTTCCCGTACAGGGCGATCTGCTTCATTGTCGTACTATGGGGCGGCAATTTATATTAGACCTCCTGATGTTAACAAAAGTACACTTGCGTTGGACCGGCATATCACGGCAGGACAATGAACGGACCGCCTCCATAACCGGAAAAATCAGAGGATATTTAGCGGGAGCAGGGACAATGATCGCAGAACCATGGAATACCTGCAGACGCTCTTCAGATTCATTGCAGGAGGGAGCATCATTGTCGGGGTAACGTACCTGGCACAGCAGGTGAACCCGAAATACGGGGGCATCCTTGCAGCGGCACCCATCATCACCACCATTGCACTTCTCTTCACCTATAATGAAGTCGGAAGGACCGCCACACAGCAGCTGGTCCTCGGGACATTCTTCTTCGCCATCCCTTCGGTTATCTTCATCATATCCCTGTACCTCCTCACGAACCGGCTGTGCTTTCTGGAAAGCCCCGGCGGGGCATAGGGCATCTGGATCATGTCTGTGGTTCTCATCAGCCGGTCCATACCCGTCGTATAACAGGGTGTTCGGACGAGAGGACGAGAGAGATTATTCAGGGCCACGGATCAGGGCCAAGAACAGGATCACGACCGGGATCACTTCCAGCCTCCCGATCCACATCACCAGGATAAAGATCCATTTCGAGATAACGGGCATATCCGGGGAGACATACCCGGTGTTAATACCGCAGGTGGCGAATGCGGAGACCACCTGGAAGACAATTTCTGTCAGGGAGAACGTTGTCAGGTGGTACTGGAGAACCGCAAGGGATGCGATAAAGACGATGACAACCGAAAGGAGGATCACGAGCATGTTCTTTGCGGTCTCCAGCTCCGCGGTCGCCTTCGGGATCACCTTTCCCGCGATCCTGAACGGTACCAGGACCTTCCCGCTTACGTACAACCGCTGGAACCACCACACGAGAGCCCGGATCGCAAAGGCGACCCGGTCAAGTTTGATCCCCCCGGCCGTGCTTCCTGTCGCGCCGCCGACGAAGGTAAGCATGGCAAGGAAGAGCAGGGTGACACCGGCCCATGTCTGGAGATCCACGATCTGGAAGCCGGTGCTTGTCAGGGCTGATACCGCCATGAAGAGCCCCTGCCATAAGGCCTGTGCCGTGTCGAGATCAGAGAAAAAGATCAGGTCATAGGCCAGCACCGCAGTCCCCGCGGCAAGGAACAGGAAGAACAGTTTCACCTGCTTGTCACCAAAGAAGCTCCAGCGGCGATGCTCCAGGATCAGGAAATAGAGTTTGAACGGCAGGGCACCGGCAATCATGATGGGGATAAGCATAATCTCCAGTGCAATGCTGTCGTAGTAGAGGACACCCCCTTCGTGCAGCGTGAACCCCCCGGTCGAGATCGCCGTGAGGGCGAGGTTAACCGATTCCCAGAGTGACAACCCGGTGAACAGTATGAGCCCGATGGCACAGAACGTAAGGACCGCGTAAATCTTCCAGAGAGCCCGGCCAGCAGCAACGATACCGGGCATCAGGGGTTCATCCCGGCTCTCGTTCCGGAATATCTTTGACCGGAAGAGCCCCGTATTGCTGGCAAGGGCAACCGTGAATGCAATAATACCGATACCGCCAACCCACTGCATATAGGAACGCCAGAAGAGGAGCGTGAAGGGGGCGGTGTCAAGCGAGCGGATCATGGAGAATGCGGTGCCGGTCCAGCCGGCCATGCCTTCGAAGACCGCATCGGTGAAATTCATGTTCAGGCCCAGCATGAACGGGATGCCGCTCACCATAGCACAGGCAAACCAGAACAGTGCCACCGAGCACATGGCCGTTGAGAGCCGGTTCCCCTTACCGCTGCGGGGAAGCTTTTTAAGGGCAATACCAGCAATAAAAAAGATGGCCGGCACGGTTGCCATGGGCATAAGCATATGCCACTCGGAGAAGAGTACCGCAATGATCAGGGGAACGCAGGTAACGGGGGCGATGAAGGTGAAGATATCACCGAGATCCGCAATGATCGTGGAGAGATACCCGAGCCGGCCCATCACTATTGGGTTGCCGCTCGTGCTCTATTAGTGTTTGCCCGGTGGACAGAAGAAAAATAGATGGGAAGGAAACGGCACGCTTATGCCTTGTCGGTCCAGAGCCCGTGCACATTGCAGTATGCCCGCACTTTCAGACGGCCATCCGGCACGATGAACTCCGCTTCAGGTTTCTGCCCGGGTTTCAGTCCCTGTACAAAAAGAGAGTCGCCGGAGATTACCTCGATCCACTGGATATAGTGTTTCTCCTCCATCGGGTGGGGGATTGCCCCGAGTTTCACCCGGATCCCCTGTGAGGTCTTTTCAACAACGGGTACATGCTTCTCCTTTCCCGTATCCTCCGTTTTCTCCTTCTGGAGGTTCATGGGTTGGCCGCAGCAGACCAGGGTACCACCGGAAGGGCTGACCACCATGGTTATGTTCCCGCATACTTCACACTTATAGACTTCAAGCATTTTCGTCATATCATGCCTCATAGGTTATAAAATACCGATTTCCTTATGTTTCTTTGCAATATCATCGGCAAGCCGGTTGAGTGCCACGAGAGCCGCTTCATCCGGCAGTCCCTTGATGACCACCGGTTCAAGGACCTCGACTTTCACATGGTCCAGCATCTTTACGATTGTCTCGGCAGCTTTTCCCCCCCATCCGAAGGAACCGATCACCGAGGCAAACCGGACCTTGGGTTTCAGGACATTTGCCAGGTACGTTGCATAGACGATCTGAGGATGGGGCCCGAAGAGCACGGTCGGCGTTGCAACAACGACCGTTGCTGCATCCACGAGGGAATATGCCAGTTCGCCGATATCGGTATGCGTGAGGTTGAAGGGCTTGACATCCACGCCCCGCTGGATGAGCGCTCCGGTGAGGTGGTCGACCATCTTCTGCGTGCTCCCGTGCATGGAGATATACGGCAGGACGACCACGTTCTTCACGTCATCCGAGACCCACTCCGCATAGGCATCGAGGATGAATTTCGGGTTCTTGTTGACCGGGCCATGGCTCGGTGCAATCATGGCAGGGTCCAGATCCCTGACCTTCTGGATATACCCCCTGATGCTGTTCCGGAACGGCATCATGATCTCGGCGTAATACCGTTTTGCCGACCGGTAGGCATCGGCCTCGTTTGTTATGTACAGCTCGCTTGTGGCCTGGTGGAACCCGAAGAGGTCGCAGGGAAAGAGGATCTTATCCTCGACAAGGAACGTGATCTGCGTCTCCGGCCAGTGAGTCCACGGGGTCAGGAAGAACCGGAGGGTCCGGTCTCCAAGCGAGAGTGTATCCCCGTCCTTTACCACCATCACGGATTCCGGAGCAATCTGCAGGAGCGCGACGAGAAGGTCACGGCACTTCTCGTTCGTCACCACCTTTGCCCGGGGGTACATCTCGAGGACCATGGGCAGGGAGCCCGCATGGTCCTGCTCGGCATGGTTGATAACGATGTAATCGATCTGCTCGATACCGAGTTTGATGAGGTTGACGATCAGCTCCTCTTCCTTCTTCGGGTCGACGGTGTCGATCAGGGCGGTTTTTTCACTTCCCCGAACAAGATAGGAATTGTAACTCGTCCCTTCCGGGAGCGGGATCAGCTCGTCAAACAGGCGCCGGTCAAAATCCAGCGCCCCGACCCAGAAAATCCCTTTTGCGATTTCACGTGCAACCATCGTTCCTCACGCCTTTACAAATTTACTCTTGTCGGCAAAACAGACCGGGCATTGCCAGTCATTCTGAAGCTCTTCGAATGCCTTTCCCGGTGGAAGATCTAAACGCGGTTCTCCTTTCTCCGGGTCATACACATGCCCGCTTATCGTACAAACATACCTGTCCATGATTTACCTCTGGTCTTCGGATATTACAGAATTGCGCCCCATATCAAAAATGGTTTCGATAATGCCATTGTGATTCTCTCGCAATGTCGCGGGTGTTGGGGATGTGCGACAAGGACTGTGTCATATCCCGAAATAATTACCCAAAATAATCACGAATATGAGCAAGCCCACCCCCTTCGGGGGTCGCTCGGCCGCCTCGTCGGGGCCTCGCTGGGCAAGATTGTTATTTGAAAACTTTCGAGATTACAAAGGGGGTCAAGGGGGTGCACCCCTTGGGCTGCCTCCCCCTCTGGGGGAGAGAGGGGGTCACCCTCATAATACGAAAAAAACGGGGTACCCGATGAGATTATACCTGGAAGCATTTTTGTGAAATAAATTCGGGATACCACAGTGTGACAGGGACTGTTTATCTGTCCGGATTACCGGCAAGGTAGTAACGGTTGACAAAAAAGTGGAACGACTGGTTCTTCCGTGCCGCCGTTTCAAGGGAGAAGGACTTGAGGATCTCGAACATGAAGTCGATCCGGGAATCGAATTTTTTTGGGATACGGGCATTGAAGTCCTCCTTTGTCAGGTCATCCGTGGACGCCATACCCGTGATGCGCAGTTCGTGCTCCAGGGATCCGGATATCCCGGCATAATACCAGCTCTCGATCTCCCGGATCACGATCACGACACTGTTCCCGTCAAGGTTGCTGAACCGGTAATAGAGGATCTGCTTCTTGTCCCGTACCGAGTGCTCAAAATCGATATCGGCAACGAAAATATAGTCGTTCTTCATCAGGCTGACGCTTTTGAGGAACTTATTCACCTTGTCGCGCTTGATGCAGGCATACGGAACGATCTCGACCGAATCATACCGGGGGGCAAGCAGGGGTTTGATGATACGGCCGAAGAACCGGACATCGTCCTCTCCCTCGACCATGATGAACAGGCGTTTCTTCATTCACATACCCAGCAGGTTCTGGAGGTAGAGTTCCTCAATACCGATCTCGTTTTCAAGAAATGTCCTGACCTCCTCCTTGTCGGCAGGTCGGGAGACCACAGAATACCCCCCGCTGTCGCGGGAGATCAGGAGGATATCGTCAAGGGAGGCATGCTTGACAACTTCCGCACTGTGGGTAGTGACCATGATCTGTTTTTTCGCCGAGGCTTCTTTCATCATGCCCATGATCCGGGCAACAAGGAACGGGTGGATATGGCCCACCGGTTCCTCGATGATGATGAAGGGCTTGTCCTCGAAATAGAGGGCGATGATCAGGGCAAAGATGATGATCGTGCCGTCCGAAAGGGAAGATGCAGGCAGGTCCCGGCTCTTCGCATAGCGTTCGCGGAGGGTAAGGATGAGCGAGACATCCATGAACTTCTGCACCGAGAACTCCTCCACAAAGGGGAGGGTGTCGCGGAGCAGGTTCGAGAACTTGCGTTTCTTCTCCGGGTCATCGATGATCTTCTTCAGGACGAGCGCGAGGTTTCCACCATCGCTTTCAAGCTCCCGTTTCCCCGTTATCACCGCCCCTTTCTTCGGCAGTTTCGGATCGATATCGTACACGGCGATCCGGTCAAAAAACCGGTCGAGGTGAGGGAGCGGGAACCCGAAAACCGTCTCGAGAATGAGGGTCTTCCCGGGAAGGTGAGTGTTGCGGAAGAAGATCGGTATGATCTCATCCTGCGTGAGCGGGCAGCCTTCAGGGACCTGGACCGCATAGTGAACTGCGCCGTTCTCGTTCGAGACCTCGATCTCTCCCCTGCCGATCGGGTTGTCCTCGACAACCGATGCTCCCTCACGCCGGCAGGACGAGACCTCGCAGCCGATCCGGAGCCGGTCCCGGGTGATCGTAAATTCATCCGCCTGCCCGCTGAACCGGAGGGCAAATTCATACGAGGACTCGCAGGCCTTCATCCCAAGGAGGGACGGTGCACCGGGACTGGTCTCGACAACGTCCATCGCGGTGTCCGGAATGTAACTGACCCTGATGACGAGGTCCCGGGTGGTACCGATCTGTGCATTCACGAGGTACTCCGCACCTCCCTGCATCGCAATGGCGTTTACGACCCCGTATGAAGCGATGTCACGCAGGAACCGGAAGATGCTGATGAAATTGGATTTTCCCGCAGCATTCGACCCGATCACGACATTGAACCGGGCAAGGTTAACATCGAGCTCGGAAAAGCTCTTGAAATTTTCCACATGGATCTGCTGGATCGGCATACACATTCCTTACGTCATCGTCACCCTTGTACCCAAAGAAGGTATTGGTCTGGACAGGGAGGACGTACTCGCGGCCATAAAAGCGGGTTTTGCATCGCCAGGGAAACACCAAAACGGACCTCATTTTCCTTTTGGCCGGTAACCCAGTGAATTGATCCAGCGGAAGAAAGCGTGTGAATTTCTTACGGGAAATACCCCTTCAGCAACCGATTTCACATCTTCAACAGAATAGAAAGCGCCGGGATTGAAAGCCTTGATGATATGCACGACATCCGGGAGGTCCTGCCGTTTGATGATGGTAAAGATGACCTTCACTCTGCCTTTGCCGCCTTCTGCATCGATACTTGTCACGCCATATTCGTGAGAGCGAAGGATCCGGAGAAGTCCAGCCGGATCCTCCTTGGTAATGATCCGGACGATTGCGAGGCCCAGGGAGAGTCTCTCTTCAATGGCCATGCCGACAATCGTCCCGGTGGCAAAACCCGCGCCATAGGCGATGTAACAGACGACATTGGTCAGGTTGTTCATCACCTGCCCTATTGCGACCAGCCAGATGATCACTTCGAAAAAACCGATGATCGCAGGGAGGTACTGGATCCCTTTCGACATGAAAATGACCCGGATCGTATCGAGGCTCATGTCGCAGACACGGGCAAGGAAGATCAGGACCGGGACGATGACAAAGGCAAAAACGTCCGGGGTTATGACGGTGTCCAGCATGGATACCTGATATTTTATCCCGTGAGTTAATAGTTTGCGGTGAGGTATTCCGGTACTGTTCTGCCCACTACCGGACGCAGAATCGTAAGGGCCGGATTACAATCCGCGGTTACGGGGAATATCTCGCGATCAGGCAACCGGCACAGGGATCGTTACGTAATGCCGGGAAAGGTACCAGTGGACCAGGGCCAGTACACCGATGGTGAGGAGGGATGCGAGTAAGATAACGGGAAAGGACTGCTGGAGAAGGGAGGGATCCAGCCACCCTGCTGCAAGATATACAAGGCACCCGGTCACGGCCACCGATGCAGCCCAGACATCCCGTACCGCAAAGAAGAAGACTGCCAGAAGGATCCCCGAACAAATATACCAGAACAGCGTGTCCGGTGTGCCGGCATCCGGGAACTGGGCACGGGAGGTCAGCCCGAAGAGGATACCGGTAACAACCACCCCGACCGAAATGGACGGGAGCACCCCGCCATCCCGGACAAGGGCCTGGATATGTGTCCCGGCAACCACCCAGCAGATCATGACGGATGCAATCCCGGTGGGAAGGAGGATGAGAAATGCCATGGCAAAGGCAGACCGGTCCGTACCGAACGGGTTTGCCAGGGCAACCGCTGCCCCGAGGATGAACGCCGTCAGGACAACCGCAAGGCCCGTACGGTGCAGGGTCCGGAACCCCAGATGGAACATGGTGACATCCCCGCCAACGAATGCCCTTCGCATAAGCAGGACCGGAACCACCAGCCCGGCAAGGATACAGGTCGTTACCGTATAGAGGATGATCCCTGCGGGATCAGGACGCAGGAAGAGCTGTACACGGCCCTCAAACAGGAAGATTTCCAGGACCCAGGTAAGGTACACGAGGACCGGGATCAGCAGGAGACGGATCACCATATTCCGGGATAGCGACACGTATGTCCTTCCGGTTCCGTCGGGGGATTGTTCCCGGGTCTTCTTCATGGGATCACTGTTCGTTCAGGAAACGTGCACCTGCGTAGCAGCTGCTACTGGCCGGGCCGTATTGTATACCCGTATGATACCCGGGATTATATCCGTGATGCCAGGATCTGCCGGACGGCCTCTTCGCGTTCCCCAGCGGTCACCCCTTTCGTTGCCATCCGTTCACCAAAACACGGGAACGTTGCTGTGTACAATACGCCAAGGGGGATCCGTGCATCCGAGTTGTAATCCCATTCACGGGCCAGTACACAGGCGTGATCGAAACTGGTGGGATCATGGTCCGCAGGATCGTATACCCGGGGCGTGTAATAGTCCGCTGCCGGGAAGAACGTGGCACAGATCTGGAGCACGTCGATGAACGAGAACCCCCGGTGGGCAATTCCACCCTGCAGGAGTGCCCTGAGCTGGTCCATCTTCTTCGTGTAACCCCGTGCGATATATGTTGCCCCGCTCGCAAGCATCAGTTCCAGGGGGTTGAGGGGGAATTCTGCAGTTCCCGAGGGCGTGGACTTGCCCCGGAATCCCAGCGGGGACGTAGGGGTATACTGCCCGGTCGTAAGCCCGTACACACGGTTGTTGTGGACGATGACCGTGATATCGACGTTCCGTTTCGCGGCAAAGATCAGGTGGTCCAGCCCTTCCGCATAACAGTCCCCGTCGCCACAGCAGCAGATGACCGTGAGGTCAGGGTTGGCAAGCTTGATGCCGGTCGCCACCGGTATCGTCCTCCCGTGGAGGGAGTAAAACGTGTTGATATTCAGGTAATCGGCGATCTTCGCATGGCACCCGATACCGGACACGAGGACGACATCGTCAAGCGATCGGCCCGCAGTCTCCATCTCCGCAAGGATCTTCTTAAGCGTATGCTGGATGGTGAAGTTGCCACAGCCCGGGCACCAGGTGTTCTGGACGTCCGTGATCAGTTCCCGCCCGGTCATGGGATGACCTCCTTCAGCCTGGCACACAGGCTCTCATACGTGAACGGGCGCCCGTCGTAGCGCAGGACCTTCGCATCAGGGATGATCCCGTGCTGCCGTGCAAGTGCAGCAAGCTGGGCGGTCGCATTTTCCTCCACGCAGATGATCGTTTTGGTTTCTGCAAGCGCCTCTTTCAATGGGGTTACCGGGAACGGGGCGATTACCACGGGCTGGACAACCCGGAGCCCGAGTTTCACCCCGGCCTCACTGCAGACACCCTTTGTGGAGCCCCAGCAGAGGATCGCAACCGGTGCTTCGGCAGACCCGTGGACATTGACCTGTGGATACCCGTTCATCCCGGTAATCAGCTCCTCATCCTTGCGCAGGCGTTTGTCGGTCATCAGGGTGACCATACCGGCTTCTTCGGTGGTGTAACCGGATGCATCGTGGGCATAACTGTTCACCTTCACGACCGCATCCTTTGCACCGGGGAATGCAAGGGGTGAAACCCCGGAGGGGGTGTCAGCATAGCGGCGGTAAGGGGGCTTTTTGTCCCAGAAAGGAGCCGCCTTCGTTACGGGGACCGTGATCCCGCCAGTATCCACGCTGTACGTACCTTCCGAAAGGGTCTTGTCAGGAAGGATAAAGGCGGGGACCTGGAACTTCCATGCAATGTCCATCGCGATCGCCGACCAGAACAGCGCTTCCTGTGCATCGCCCGGTGCGACAACGAGCCGGGGGTACTCTCCCTGTCCCGCATGCAGGACAAACTGGAGCTCGGACTGCCCGGTATACGTGGGAAGACCGGTCGAGGGCCCGGTACGCTGCGATACCACCAGCACAAGGGGGATCTCTGCCATGCCGGCAAGGGAGAGCCCTTCGGTCATGAGACAGAACCCCCCGCCGGACGTACCGACTGCGGCACGCTTCCCGCCATAGGCGAAGCCGAGTGCCATCAGGATTACAGCGATCTCGTTCTCCGGGTGCACGACCATGATCCCGAGCTTCTCGTTCTCCCCGGCAAGGAAATGGAGCAGGCCCGATGAGGGGGTCATCGGGTACGAGACATAGGCCTCAAGCCCGCCCCTGACCAGGCCAAGGCCGATTGCCTCGTTCCCGTTCAGGAGGGGGAGGGGCGGATTATTGCACGGCTCGATCCGGCGGACTACGGTAAGCTGGTCGTATGCACGCCGGGCAACGCTCAGGTTCAGGTCCATCCCTTTGGGGATATGGCGCCGGAATACCGTTTCAACGATCACCCATTCGATCCCGGCCGCCTTCGCAAAGCCACCAATGATCGCCGAATTCCCCATGATCTCCGGCGCTTTCTCGCTCGTGAGGATGTTTTTTATGGAGATTCCCTGCCCGTCGGACCTGGCCAGGTCCGCGTTGAATATGATCGCCGTACCCGCATGCACCTGGTCGCGGTGCCGGTCAACGGTCTCCTGGTTCAGGGCCAGGATAAAATCGAGTTTCTCCCTGCAGGTCCCGACCTCGTGTTCGGATCCCCGGATGATGGCAAAATTATGTCCCCCCCGGATCAGCGATGGGTAATCGAAATCGAGGTAAATCCGGTAACCAAGGTGGTTGAGCAGCTGGGCCACCAGTGCACCGGCACTGTTGATGCCATCACCGGCTCTCCCGCCGATGAGGACTGATACTTCTTGTATTTCTGTCATACATGCCCCGCATGATACGGTAATGCAGGTGCGGGCATATACATTGTCATGATGCCAACCACCGGGACCACCGCAGCAGGGCTGGATTTCCGACGTTACGTTTCTGACGTTATATTCAAATAGGCCGGAATCAATCTTCATCACTATAGAGCGTATCTCCCTGTCCTCTGAAGAGATACATCATCCGGTCCGGGCACGTCAGGATACCGCAATTATTTCCATCAGGACAAACGGAGCTGACAGTGTCATACCGATACAAGGGTAATGGAGCAAAAGAGAGTGAATGTACCTGGCACGGGGTCGGACAAGAAAGCCTATTCGATCCACACGACAAGCGGCATGGACATGGACGGCCTGATCAAGGCGATCCGCCATCGCAATCTCGGGATACGCTGGAGGGCAGCGCTTGCCCTCGGGGATATCGGGGAACCGGCGATCAAGCCCCTGATCCGGGCGCTCAGGGAAGACGACCAGGATATCCGTTGGCTGGCGGGCCTTGCCCTTGGCCGTATCGGCGAGATGGCAATCCCCCAGCTGATACGGGCATTATCCGAAGAGGACCATGATGTGCGCTGGCATGCCACCCGCGTCCTTGCCGGGATGGGCAGACCGGCAATCGAACACCTCATTGCAAGCATGAGGCATGAGGACAGCGATGTCCAGTGGCGGAGCGCGTATGCCCTCTCCCTTATCGGGGAACCGGCGGTCGAACCGCTGATCCTTGCACTGAAAGACAAGCTCTGGTGGGTCCGGGTCAGGGCAGTCTGGGCGCTTGGCGAGATCCACGACACGCGTGCCGTGGAACCATTGATCCAGTCAGTAAATGACATGGACTGGTATGTCCGCTGGACCGCTGCCGATGCGCTGGGGAAGATCGGTGACAAGAGGGCCGCGATGTGCCTGGGGAAGGCCCTCAAGGAGCCGGACTCGTTTGTCCAGGTACCGGCAACATGGGCGCTGGGGAAGATCGGCAGCGACGCACCGGTCGACTCCCTGATCGAGTGCCTGAAAAGTTCCGACTGGTATGTGCGCTGGGGTGCGGCGGATGCCCTCGGCAATATCGGGGACTCAAGGGCACTTGAACCGCTTCAAAAACTGCTGGATGACAAGGACGAGTATGTCCGCCGGGCCGCACATGAGGCAACCGGTAAGATCAAAAAGAAGAATGCAGCCACCGGAAGTGCGGGATAACCAGCGGTTCCTTATTATTTCATCAGCGTTTCCAGGATCGCTTTCATATCATTGATCTTGTACGGTTTTGAGAGACTGCCGGAGAAACCATATCCTGCATAATCCATGACCACCGGGTCATTGGAATACCCGCTGGAAACAATAGCCTTAACGGACGGATCGAATTCGCGGAGCCTGCGAATGGTCTCTTCCCCGCCCATACCATCCGGGATGGTGAGATCGAGGATGACTACATCAAACGGGGCATTGGCAGCCTTCTCCTGCTTGTACAGGTCGATTGCCGCGGAACCGTCCTTTGCAAACATCACGTCATAGTCAAGGAATTTCAGGACTTCGAGGGTTACATCGAGTATGATCTGCTCGTCGTCCATCAGCAGTATTTTTCCCTTGCCGGCCATGCATACACCCCTGATCAATTCCTGATTTACATCTAATTACAGACCCATCTGCTATATAGTTATACAGTCTGCGCTGCACACGGTCCTGCCGTTGGTCGGTTCCACCGTGACAAACTGCCAAAAATCGATCAGGAGTATAGGGGGGTCCACGGTCAGGCGCGACTCACTTTTTTTAGTGCACGGAGCCGTACCGCCTCTTCCCTGTCTTCAACGCGGAGGAGGAACGTGCCATGGCAGGGCTTCGTGTACGGGAAGATGACAAAATCGCCATCGAGCCCGATCGCGATCGGGGGCAGGCCGATCACGTGGACATCGAAGACCTTGAACCCGGGCTGCACATCGATGGACTCCTTGAAATTACTCCGGACATACTCGCGGGACTCCCTGAAGGTGGCATCCCGCAGGACAATCTCATAGTTCATCGATTCTACGCAGCCCATGGTGCCACCTCGTCAATCGCCTTTTTCAGGGGCAGGGGATTATGCACGGCCTTTGCCGCAATGACCGTGCAGGGAAAGTCGATCTTCTTTGCCTGTTCTTCGAAGTGCTCGCCATACACCAGCGCATACAGTTTCGCGCCGGAGATCGCTCCCATCGTTGCCGCGTAGGTGACACCCGCATCGTTGTGGACGAAGACGAAGCACCGGTCGAAGTCACGTTTCTTGTCGCTGATAAGGCCTACGGCACGGTCAAGGTCGATCACTTCACCGACGTAATGGCGGTCCGGGTCCGAGACCACGAGCAGGGTGTTTGCCGCCTTGTTGCCGGCAACGACCGGTGTGAGGCCGGCCTTCTTAAGCCGGTTGATGAGGTACAATGCGATACCGGTCTGTACCGGTACCTGCGGACACCCGAGCACGAGGAGCGCTGTTGAGGTCTTTGCTGTCGGTTCGTCTGCCACTATGATCCATCCCGGACTACTGGTACTTTCTTTACTCGGCCACAGGAAATAACCTTACGCATCACGACCACCGGTTTACATCGTGCCAGCGAGTTCGACCCGTTCGGGATGGGTATAGACCGTGAACCGGTCCCCCCGGGAGAACCCGATAAGCGTGATGCCTGCCGCTTCTGCTGCAGCGATCCCCTTGTCGGTCGATGCAGCACGGGAGATGATGATGGGGATCCCGGCATGGGCTGATTTCCGGACCATGCCGGCCGGCTGCCGGCCGGTGCAGCCGATGACACAGCGGGAGAGATCGATGCCATTCAGGGCAGCGTACCCCACGAGCTTGTCGACCGTGTTGTGCCGGCCGACATCGCTGCTCTTGCAGATAAGCTTCCCGTCCCGGAACAGGACCGAGCAGTGGACACCCCCGGTCTTCCGCCAGAGTTCGGTCTCGATCTCCTTCGTGATCGCGATCACATCATCCGGCGTTATGTGGATATCCGACACGGTCTCTGGTGCCGGCGAGAGGAAACTGAGCCCCCCGGAAGAACCGGTCTCACATTTCACCTGTTTCAGGTCGCAGCCGGTATCCGCGCAGACAAGGATGCGGTCCCCGTCAAGGTTCACCTTGTCCACGCAACGGACCAGCCCTTCGCAGATCACGTATCCCGCGCCGAGTTCCCGCAGCTGGTCGCGGCTTGCAACTATGGACGTTACCCGCCGGTCATTCAGCAGGAGCTCGAACCGGTCCTCGATGACGATGGCATCGTCCGTCTCCCTCGCCCCGCCCGCGACCACCTGTATCCCGTGGTGGGTGTAGATCATGGTCCACGCGTCTCCGAGTACACCCAGTCAAGATAAGGCAGGTGGCCCGCGATGACCGGCAGGGTAATAACCTCCGGCACATCATACGGGTGCATTTCTTTCAGGGCCCGGATTACCGTGTCGGCAAGGTCCTTCCGGGTCTTGATGATGAGCAGGTGCTCCCCGTCATCGCAGGACTCGCCCTTCCAGCGGTAGAGTGACCGGACCGGTATGATATTGACACACGCAACGATCTTTTTCTCAAGAAGGCGCTGTGCCAGATCCGTTGAGCGGGACGGAGGTACGGTGGAGTACATGACGCAGATCTCCTTCCCGTCTCCCGCGTTCTTCTTCTCCATGACGCTGATGTTATCGCTGCCGGCAGATAAGCATAGTTTTTCGCGCCGCCGCGGGAGGAAGTGCCATTCCATGAAGGGAGTTAGATTCTATAGCGCCCAGCGCCAAAAGTAAGTACATATGTACGCATCACGCATGAGCAACCTCCCGCCGTACCTTTTTGCACGGATCGACGCGATGAAAGCCGAACAACGGAAGAAAGGCGTTGACCTCATCGATCTCGGTGTCGGTGACCCGGACCTTGCAACACCACCCCATATCGTGGATGCCCTGATTGCGGCAGCAAAGGACTCAAAGAACCACCACTACCCGGACTATGCCGGCATGCCGGCCTACCGGAGCGCAGTTGCCGGGTGGTACAAGAAGCGGTTCGGTGTCACGCTTGATGCCGACAAAGAAGTGATTGCCCTCATGGGCTCCAAGGACGGTATCGCCCACATCGCCGAGGCGTTCGTGAACCCCGGCGACTATGTCCTCTCCCCGAGCCCCGGCTACCCGGTATACCGGACCGGCACGCTCTTTGCCGAGGGGAAGGTGCACGACATGCCGCTCCTGCGGGAAAATAATTTTCTTCCCGTGCTCTCCGACATCCCGAAGAACGTGGCAAAGGCAGCAAAGATCCTGTACATCAACTACCCGAACAACCCGACGGGAGCCATAGCACCGGAGGGATTCTACAAGGAGGTCGTGGACTTTGCCCGCGACAATGAGATCATCGTGGTCTCGGACAATGCGTACTCCGAGATCTCCTTTGACGGGTACCGCGCCCCCTCGTTCCTTGAAACAAAGGGAGCCATGGAGGTAGGTATCGAGATGCACTCACTCTCCAAGACCTACAACATGACCGGCTGGAGAATAGGGATGGCAGTCGGTAACGCGGAGGTCATCGCCGGGCTCGGCAGGGTCAAGACCAACGTAGACTCCGGTGTCTTCGATGCCGTACAGTACGCTGCCATCACGGCCCTCTCCGGTTCGCAGGACTGTGTTACGGATGCCTGCAGGACCTACAAGGAGCGCCGCGACGTGCTCGTCAGGGGCCTGCAGGGGCTCGGCTTCGATGTACCGTTACCGAAGGCAACATTCTATGTCTGGATGCCGGTCAAGGACTGCATGACATTCTCCGGGCGGCTCCTGACCGAAGCCGGTATCGTTGCAACGCCAGGTGTCGGTTTCGGTGCCAGCGGAGAAGGCTACGTGCGGTTTGCGATCACCCGGCCGGTTGCCCGGATACAGGAAGCGATCGAACGGATGCGGAAGATGAACCTATGAAACTCCCTCACCACCTTACCATAAAAAACGGCCACCTGCTCATTAACGGGCAGGACTGCGTGGCCCTTGCGGAAAAATACGGGACGCCGCTCTACGTGACGAGCGAGGACCGGGTCGTGGAACAGTTTGAGAGTTACAAAAAAGCCCTCGGCGCCCGTTATCCGAAGGTGCAGGTGCTCTTTGCGGCAAAAGCAAACGGCAACCTTGCCCTGATACGGGCGCTGGCGGCAAAAGGCGCCGGGGCAGATGTCTTCTCTTCAGGAGAACTCCAGCTTGCTCTTGACGCCGGCATGGCACCGGAGAAACTCCTCTTCAACGGGAGCTCCAAGACTCCCGCCGACCTGAAACTTGCGGTGGAGAAAGGCGTCACGGTCTCGCTCGACTCCCTGGACGAACTCCACCAGCTCGATGCAGTAGCAACAGAAGCCGGCAAAACGGTGAAGGTCTCGTTCCGCGTCAACCCGGCACTCGAAGTGCCCACCCACCCGAAGATTGCGACCGGCCTTGCCACGAGCAAGTTCGGCATCCCGCACAAGGAGATCCCTGCCGCGTACAAAGAGGCCCTGGCCTGCACAAGCATCCTGCCGGTCGGCATCCACTGTCACATCGGCTCGCAGATCCTCGACGTCGAACCCTTTGCCCGTGCTGCCGAAGTGATGGTCCGCATCGCTAAGGAACTCACCGAGATGGGCGTGAAACTCGAGTTCATCGATCTTGGCGGCGGCCTTGGCATCCCCTACCACCACGACACCGACCCGGCACCGACACCGGAGGACTATGCAGCAAAGGTAGTCCCGGTCTTCAAAGCCGGCATGGAAGCCTGCGGGATCACACCCGAACTCTGGGTCGAGCCGGGCCGGTCGCTCGTAGCAGATTCGACCGTGCTCCTGACGCGGGTCAACTCTACCAAGAAAGCCCACAAACGGTTTGCGAACGTTGACGCAGGGTTCAACCTCCTGATCCGGCCTGCGATGTACGACTCCTACCACGAGGTTATCGTGGCAAACAGGGCCGACGCTCCCCTTACAACGGAATACACGGTCACCGGGCCCATCTGTGAGACCGGTGACATCCTTGCACCTGACCGGAAACTCCCCGAAGTCACGGCGGGCGATATCATCGCGGTGCTCGATGCCGGGGCGTACGGGTATGCCATGTCATCCCAGTACAACAGCCGCCCGCGGTGTCCTGAAGTTCTCCTTCACGGCACCGAGGTCGCCCTCATGCGCCGGGCTGAATCGGTTGGCGATATCACCGGTACCATGGAACGCCCACCCTGGCAGAAATAGGCGGAGGCCTGTTCCGTGCTCTTCCACTATGCGCTGGTCGATGACCTCATCACAAAAGAGGAGTTCGAACGACGCGTAGACGCGAAGATCGATGAATGCGGCGACCTGGTCGACGAACCGACTGCCGCGATGATGGTAGTCGGCGAGCTGGGCCGCGAACACGTGAAGATCAAGGGGCTCTCGGCCAAGTCCAGCCTCTTCTCTTTTTTCGGGAAGATTATCGACAAGACAGAACCAAAGGAGTTCGACCGTGCTGATGGCGAGAAGGGATGGGTAGCCACAATCCTCCTCGGGGACGAGACCGGGACCACCCGGGTCGTGCTCTGGGACGAGAAAGCAGGGGCTGTGCTCGACACCGAGATCGGCGAAGTCCTTGAAGTGATCGGCCGCCACCCGGGGAAGAGCACCCGGGAGATCTATGCACTTGCCCTCCGGAAGGCCAGCTGCGAGATCCGGTGCGATATGCAAAAGAACGGTACCGGTGCAGGAAACCTCTCGGACGAACCGGTGGATCTTGACACGGTCCTGATCGCCCGGGGGGAACCGCGTTCCTATACCCGGCGGGATGGGACCACCGGGGAGATGGTGGACGCGATCATCGGTGATGCTGCAGGCTCGGCACGCATGGTCGCATGGGCCCCGGACCTGCTCCTTGCTGTCCCGGCGGGTGCCTCCCTTCACATTACCGGCGCAAAACCCAGCCAGCGGGACGATGGGCGGAGTTACAGCCTTGATGAGAAGAGCACCGTCACCATTACCGATCAGGTCATCTCCATCCCGTTCACTCCCCTGGGTTCAGTAGCCGATCAGGGAGTTTACAGCGTCCAGGGCACCATCAGGCAGCTGCAGCAGCCACGCTCTTTTACCACGCGGAACGGCACTCCCTCATGGGTCAGGAACGTGACGATCACGGATGGCAAGGACGACCAGAAAATTGTACTCTGGGGGGAGAACGCACTCGTCCCGCTGGCTGCGGGGGACTCTGTCGAGGTCTACCACGCAACCGCAAAACCCGGGCGGTTCGGGGATATCGAGCTCGCGGTCGGGAGGGGGAGCGCTCTGCGGGTGCCAAAGGAACCGGAAGCTCCCGTCCCGATCGTCTTCTCGGGCACCATTATCGCAGGGCAGGGTTGCACATTCATCGATAACGGTAAGGATCGCTACCTTATCGAAGGAAATTTTCCGGAAGGCAGCGAGGTTGAGGTAACCGGGACCCTCTCAGGCAGCCGTATCATCCCGGGAGAGGTCGTGCCGGTGGTGATCAGTACTGAAACGGTACTGGCACACGTGAAAGCACTGATGGACACTATAAACCGGTAAAACCTCACTTTCACCCCGCGCAATCCGGGAGTATATATGCCAGCTTTTAACATCTTGTTGTGCCATAGGAGTGTTACAAGAAATGGCTGAAGGACCATTGGAAATTGAAGATTTACCGGGTGTAGGCCCGAGCACTGCAGAAAAACTCCGGGAAGCCGGTTACCTCTCTGTTGAGAGCATTGCAACGGCAGCACCTGCCGAACTCTCTGAGGTCTCAGAGATCTCAGAGTCCACTGCGAAGAAGATCATCAAGGCTGCCCGCGAAGTCGCCGATGTCGGCGGGTTCAAGACCGGCAAGGACATCTTCGAAGCACGCAAGGACATCAGGAAACTCTCGTTCCGGGTGCCGGAACTGGATACCCTGCTCGGCGGGGGAATGGAGACCCAGGCGATCACCGAGATGTACGGTGAGTTCGGTTCCGGTAAGAGCCAGATCGTCCACCAGATGGCGGTCAATGTCCAGCTTCCCGAGGAAGACGGGGGTCTTGGGGGCAGCGTCATCTATATCGATACAGAAAATACCTTCCGACCAGAACGTATCGAGCAGATGGTGAACGGCCTCGGCCTGGATAATGTGCCGGACGTGCAGGAGTTCCTTGACAATATCCATATCGCCCGGGCCCACACGTCCGATCACCAGATGCTGTTGATCGACAATTCCCGTGAACTGGCAACCGAGTTAAAAGAGGAAGGGAAACCGGTCAAGCTCTTCATTATCGACTCGCTCACGGCCCACTTCCGGGCAGAATATGCCGGCCGCGGGACGCTTGCCGCCCGCCAGCAGAAACTGAACCGCCACATGCACGAGCTCTTCAAGCTCATCGACGAGCATAATGCCGTGGGCCTCGTCACCAACCAGGTCATGTCCAACCCCGCCGTATTCTTCGGCGACCCGACAAAACCGATCGGCGGAAACATTGTCGGCCACACGGCAACATTCCGTCTCTACCTCCGCAAGAGCAAGGGCGGCAAACGCATTGCACGTCTCGTGGACAGCCCGAACCTGCCCGAAGGCGAGGCACCATTCATTGTAGAAGAGGCTGGTCTCAAATCGTGTTAAAAGCGCTCCTCACGGATATCGACGGGACGATCACCCGTCCCGACCGCAGGATACACACCGGTGCTATCGAGACCATCCGGTCGCTGGTCGACCAGGGGGTCGAGGTAGTGCTGGCAAGCGGGAATACGTCCTGCTTCATGGAGACGCTCTGCAAGATGATCGGGACCCAGGGGTCGTTCATCGCAGAGAACGGGGGGGTGTTCCGGGCAGGATATACCGGTCCCCTCCGGATTACCGGTGACCAGGGTGCCTGCAGGAAAGCGCTTGAGACCCTGCAGGCTCATTACCGCACTCAGGGAAAGGAACTGGAACTCTTCAGCCCGACCTACCGGTTCGCAGACCTGGCATTTGCCCGGACGGTACCGGTCGATGAGGTAAAGGAATTCCTCCGGGATCATCCGGTACAGGTAATCGATACCGGATATGCCATTCACCTCCAGTCACTGGGCATCAACAAGGGCACAACACTCGTAACGCTCGCTGGAACGATGGGTCTTGTCCCGGAGGATTTTTGTGCAATCGGGGATTCCATCAACGACATCCAGATGCTCAGGACTGCCGGCACCGGCATTGCCGTTGCCAATGCCCATCCCGACACCAAGGCAGCAGCGGAATATGTTACAGAAAAAGCGTACGGCGACGGGTTTGTGGAAGGGATAAAAAAATATTCTTCTTATTTCCGGGCAAGGTAACGGTCAACGACAATATAGTCCTTGATATCCTTCACCGCTTCAAACGGTACAATGAGCAGCTTGTCATCCTCGAGGTTGTAGCCATCCGTGGCAAAGGACTGGTCCGGGTGGATGATCATCTCCTGCACCTGGCCGGAATCGAAGTCAACACGGATATTTTTCAGGGTCCCGATGAGCTTCCCGTCGTTGGTCATGATCTTTTTTCTCGACAGGCTGCGGGCAAATACACGAGTCATGAAAAAATTGACGATGTATAAATATTTAAATTGTTCTAAACTGGCGGGAAAAATGAGTTTTTCGGGATTTATACCAGAAGAAGGTTATTTGAACATTTCTGCGGCCATTCTGACATCGGTTCCCCGCAGGGTCTTCCTGCCGGCATGGTCCGACATCTTCTTTGCTTCCTTTGCAAGGAAGGTGCCATATTCCTCCATCAGTTCGGCAAGCGTTTCCGTGGCGTCGGCACTGACACGCTCGGCACCGGCCTTCTTGATGATCCGTTCAACTGCAGCCTGGGATAATTCTGTCATAAAATGTTGATCCTCCCATAGCATTTGGCGCGGAATATCTAAAGATATTCTATTTACAGCGCGGGAAAGACCCGGATAATATCCGACTGGGTGATGATGCCAACCGGCTTTCCGTCTTCTATGACGATCAACCGCCCGATCTTATGCTCCTTGAACTGCCGGATCACTTCGAACAGTTTGATGTGTGACGGTGCTTCTACGACATCCGAGGTCATGCATGCTGAGACCTTTGTCGAGAGCGGAAGCTCCTTCTCCACCGCTTTTGCAATATCGCTCATGGTAATGATACCGGAAAGTTTCCCATCGTCTACTACCGCTACGCCATGGATTCGGTCGCGGTTGAAAAGTGAGAGGGCATCTTTTAAGGTGTTGGTGCTCTTGAGGGTGATTAAGGGGGATGACATGTAGTGTTTGATCGATTTCTTCGGAAGGGAGATCATCTCTGACGTGGAGATGAGGAGGGCCTGTTTTGCCTCGTCCTTGCCGAACACCTCGCCCCGGATCAGCAGCTTGTTGACCGGGGTCGGGCCGATCGTGATCTGGTCGCCGATCTGGAAGAGTTTCGCACTGCCGACCAGCTTGATCACCGCGTGGCAGACATCCGGGTGGCAGAGCGTGGTGAAATCGACTTCCTTGACATTTGCCCCGTTGACCTCTTCCCCGTTCCGGCTAATCCTCACATCATAATCGCCCTCAGCAATGTTCAGGTTGAGTTCCTTATAGGCCAGCTCGGTAGGAATATACCCGCCCTTCGGGCCGGGCACCCCATCAACGAGCCCTACAGCCTTGAGGGACTGCATCTGGTTGCGCACGGTCCCCGGGTTGCGCTGGATCATATCGGCAATCTCTTCCCCCTTGATGGAGTGCGACTGCTGGTGGTAGAGGGTGATTAAGGTGATGAGGATATCCTTCTGGATAAGGGACAAGTCCATAACGATAAACCGTTTGACGTTCTATAAATAAATAGATAGGCAGGCAGTTTGTGGAATTCGAGAAGATGCCAACGGTGCCAACTGCGGATGAGATCCTTGACCGGAGTTTCCGCCGTGCGGCAAAGAAGATGAAGGAAAAGGACAACAAGGAGCGGGCAAACCAGGAGTTTGTCCGGGCCGTGGGGGCGGCGGTCCACGACCGGCTGGTCTATATCATCCGCGGGTTCCCCGAATTCGACGAGATCCCCCCGTTCTACCGCGAGATGGCGGACATCCTCTTCGGGATCGAGAAGATCAAGCAGTCTCTTGGTGCCGTGGGCTGGGCAGCAAAACATACCAAGATGATCGGGAACCAGCTGGCACTCCAGTCACGGAAAGCGGAGGACACGCTTGTTGTCCGGAAACGGGCGGTGGCCCGGCTTGCCTCCATGGTCCACCAGATCGACAAGGACCTGATCTTCTTAAACGAGGTGAGAAATGTCCTGCGCCAGCTCCCGCACGTGGAGGAGACCTTCACTATCGTCATCGCAGGGTACCCGAACGTGGGGAAGTCCTCGTTCATCCGCAGGGTCTCGTCCGCTGCGCCGGAAGTTGCTTCGTACCCGTTCACCACGAAGGGGATCATCGTTGGCCACCTCGTGATGGGACGGGAGAAGGTCCAGTTTGTCGACACGCCCGGTATTCTCGACCGCCCCGCGGAGGAGCGGAACCAGATCGAGAAGCAGGCGCTCTCTGCGATCATGAACGTTGCCGATGTCATCCTCTTCATCACCGACCCTTCGGAGCACTGCGGTTACCCGATGGGTGTGCAGCTGAGCCTGCTTGATGAAGTGAAAGGAATGGTATCGGTCCCGGTGATGGTAGTGGCAAACAAATCGGACCTCGGGGTTGCTGAAGGCTATATCACGATGTCGACTGCGGACGGGACGGGTGTCGATGATGTGCTCGCAGAACTCCTCACCCACAAGCCGGAACCGGAAGCAAGGAAACGGGCTGCTGATATCCGGTCTGCCATTCCGCAGGAGTCCGAAGAGTCAGAAACGGATGCTGGGGCAGGCATGCTCGGGGAAGACGCACCACGACGGAAACGGGTGCGCAGGCCCCGCAAGCCCCGGACGAAACCGGTAAGTTCCTGAACGGATCACAGCATCCTGCCGGAGGATGGACCGTAAGGAGCCTGCTTTTTTCCAGCAAGAAAAGTACACCACCCGACCCCCGTCACCCGCCAGACCATGAAAATTCCCCCCACGGGCCCTCTTTTCTGTCGTAAAAATCAGGGGTACCCGGCCGGATACCACCCCGGGCAACGGTTCTCCAAAGGGGGGTCGGGCGGTGTACTTTGCTGTTGACCGGCCGGCCGGTCCATAGCACGGGAACGGAAAAACGCGACCCGGCTGCATACGATTACGCCGGAATCGCGGCTTTCATGCCGGGACTGCGGGCGTAGCAGGACCAGTCTTGCACCGGTCAAAGTACACCGCCCGACCCCCCCAACCGACCACCAAGATTTTCTCTTTCCCACAAAAAAGATCCGGGTAATACAAGGCAGCCGTGATATACAATGGCCCATTTTAACCAGAGACCCGGAACAAAGAGTGCCGTCCACAAACTGAAACAGCCCTTCCCGGACCTGACAGCATTCGATGCTGTTGTCCGGTCATTCGTCATGAAGAACCCGCTCGGATGCACGCCCTATTACCGCGGGAGAAAGAACCATCCCCCGGTCGAGAAGGTACGTGAGATGTATACCGCGAAATTTGTCTATGAGGACGCTCACGGGAAGCGGGTCGGGACCGGGCAGGAGACGTACAATTCCATTGAAGGATACCAGTACGGGGTAGCAGCAGTCCTCTCCCACATGGCAAATTTTGCCGCCCACTACGGGAAGGCCCGGCATATCCCGGATTCAGATCTCTTTTCGGTTATCCTGAAATGCCATGACCCGGGCGGGGAACTCTGTTTCCTTGTCATCTCCCGCGACCGTGTGACCGTGGCCTCGTATGAAGATGATGCGATAAAGGATAAGGTCGGGGCGTGGACGGACTGTGTGCCAGCTCTGGCATAAAAACTGCTTATCCGGGAGGTTATTGTTTTTTAAATGGCATTCATCAAATGAGTTAAAATAACTGCTCAATAGTGATCATTCAGAAATATCTGGCGCTCTTGAGGGCTTCTCCCGCGCCACTGGGGTACAGCGAAGAAGGTCTAAAGGCTTTCTTCTCGGGTTCCTTTATCACTTAGTGGAAGGTATTTCAGATCTTTCCCGGCCCCTCATCGATTTTATTGATGAAGGCATCCCCTAGTTGTGATAGTGGTGTATTACCTGTATACAAAAGTGTAGAAATTTTCTGTTCGGTAATAACGGGGCATCGCAAGAGGGGACGATCATAGCAGTAAAAAATACGATACGGTATGGTTTAATGGGAAAATCTGCTGGTGAGAAACAGCTGGCGAAAGGCGGGTAAGGGCCGGGGCGCAGGTAAGGTAGTTAACTCCATGATTTTTCCTACCCAACGTCATTGTCCCATCTCCAGTGAATAATAATATCCTAAAATAGGAATAAATAGTAAAAAATCATTTCAAAAGTATTAATAGTACCGTGATTAATAAAATAAATTAACAAAAGTAATTTGTTAAGTACTTCTAAAGATTGGGATCGATTCATGATAAAAATTACAGCGATTATTCTGGCCTGCTTGGCCTGTATCCTTGTGATGGCAGCTGGTTGTACAGGCACGTCCAGTACCGCTACCCCTGCTGTTACGGTAACAGCAGTAACACCCGCCTCTGCTGCCTCAGACTCTTGGTCCGGGACTTGGGATACCGCGGGGAGTACAACGATTGCCTACCAGACATACGGGGTTCTAACTCTTACCCGGACCGGCCCATCGGTGACGGGGACCTTCAGCAACAACGACCAAGGCAAAGGTAGCGTCAACGGCACCATTATGGGAAACCAGCTTGCCGGCACATGGACCACGGATTACCCCCTCAAGTCCGATTCCGGGTCGTTTGTATTTGTGCTGTCCGATGACAAAACTCATTCACCGATCGGTGGGTCTCTATATCCGCTACGGAACATACCCTCAGCACTTCCACGGAATCCTGGGACGGAGTTAGGAGATAATCATGAACAAGAACGGAATGACTGAATCTAGCGGGGCATTTCCCGTCGTTAGAGAATTTGAAGAGACAACACTATGATTAAGAACGAAAAGAACAACAAAGGATCTGCACCCGGCATACGGATACTGGGCATGCTCGTGATAGTCTGCTTGTGTTGTATTGCATTGTTTCCCGCTGTTGCGGCGCTACCTAACAAATGGCTCACCGACAACCGTACCGTGTTAGCGAATAACAGTTATTATGGCACAATCGATGACGTTGATTTCACAAATGATTACTTCTTCGCGATTATAGGAAATTCACATTTTAATACAACCGCACCGGCCTGGAACTGGACCGGGGACGCAAACCCAAATTACTATAACCGGTATTATTTAAGACAACTAAAAATCGGGAACACGTGGTATCCACCTTCCTTGAAAAGCGGCGACTATCAGTGGGTGATTGTCGATAAACTCGATATCGATCGAAATGTCTACAAGTGGGGTCTTGCCACATATGTCGAACCCCCCAATGGCACGTACTATCTCTGGTTTGGTAACAGAACAGCCGCTTATATTTATCACCCCCCCTATAAGCACTGGCTCTGCCCGACCTATGAGAATGCAACGTATGTTGTAGCCTTACCTGTAGAGTGGGTATATGAGGAATAACGGATTGGTTTCAAATGTTTGGTATTCCGGCAACTCTCAAATTTTTATTTTTTTCTGAATAATCATGTGCCAGCGCATGTGAAAAATAATTCCGGCTGACTCATCCGAAAGAAATTTTCCGGGGTTTCAGATCAATTGCATAATCCGGCAATTTGCCCTGCCATGTTTTAGAGAGGTCATGTGGTGGGGAGCACTCGTAATAGTCTCATTACCAATATTCGATATCGAATTATGCCTATCCCATCAGCGCCTCGTCTCCATCTCCATGATTTAACAGGATCTTTTTAAAAAGAGAGTTATTCATTTCTTCTTAGCAATACCGCAGCCCCGAGTCCTGCAAACAGCCCGACCACCGGGACGTGGGCATTCTGCGTGGAAGTCTTCTGTGCCGGCTCTTTACCTGCAAAAATAACCGCCCCGCCCTTAAGGGGGATGGCCCGGGCATACTCAAATGTACCATAACCCGTGCCGAAAAGAAATGTGGTTCCAGCAGGCTTTTTAAGAGATGTCCCTTCAGAAATGCCAAGGGTCCGGCCGACCGGAATTTCAACGGTCCTGTCAGCAATAAGTAATGCATTTTGTGTAAGGACTGCATTTTCGCGGAGTGTAAAATTTCCTCCCGTGGATGTGAAAACCACCGCATTGCCGCCGGAGATTGTGGTAATGTTGGTGTTGTAGGGATAGTTTTGCTGGGCACCGCTTTCATCCTCATAAATAATTATGACAGAGTTTCCGGATATCCTGACCGTGCTGGACCTGGAATCAATACCAATATTCCTCTCCACACCTCCGGTTGAAAGGACAGCCACGTCTCCACCGGATATGATTACGCCGCCACCCGATTTTTCAGATCCCCCACCGCCCCCATCGAGACCAAAAGTATTGGATCCACCGTGTTGACTTGTAACTATCCAACCGCCGGTAACGATGATGGATCGTGAGGCGGAGATCCCTTTATTTTTATGGGCGGTTGTATTAACGTTTGTATTAATCGATCCCCCGGAGATTGTGACATTGCCTGATCCTGCACAGATGCCAACGGCAGTAGTATCCTCTCTCTTGTTCTTGCCGTTCACCGTGATATAAAGGAGTCCGCTCTCTACAGAAACAGAAGGTGCTTTGATACCGTAGAGCATCGCCGAGTCATTGTCTACGATAATAGTAAGCATATTGTTTGCAGGAGATCTGATCGTTACCGGAGCCGCAGATTCAATACCGGCATTGCTGTTACTCTGGATAGTGGCGTCATCTTCGATTACGAGGATGAGTTTATCCTCGCCGGTATAGTGGATGCCATTTTTGTATTGTTCAATGGAGGTGGAGTTGAGAACATATTCTGTCGCGGATGCAGCAGAGGTAAAAAGGAGGGTACATAGCAATATGAGAATCATTATTTTGGAAATATGTAAGGTGAAACACGGACAGGCCGGTTCTCCGGATTGGAACATCGCATCTCTGGATTTTCGTGAAATTTCATCTCGATGTGGCTCTTGGAATCTGTACATCAAAATCATTCCTCTATCATGAAATCATCGGATGCAACCAGCAGGTCCTTACTGTCATAAATATCAAGTTTGCCGGTTTTCCCGATAAACTCCCGATACGGCTGCATGTACTCCGGGCCAATTTTCATGGCCACACCCCATATCACGGTTTGCAAATGGTGGAAAGTAAAAGGATAAATTATTGTAATGTTACATTCTCCCCCAGTTTTTCCTTGAATCGTAAATAGATTTTCGCGATTATATCGCTATTATAAAAAACCAATCCATATGCTTGTGTTGTTCCATTCGAGGTTATCAACATCCGATGCCTGGAGTCAACCCCATACATATTATTTTTAATCTCCGCATCAGGACTCACTGACGTGATATCCGTATATCTGAAAATTGTTTTCCTGTCAATGCCAAAGAGGTAAGACAGATGTGATTTGATGTGCACCGAATCCTCTGCAAAGATGAAAACAGGCACCGTATACCAAAGCCAGATCAAAAATACCATGAATCCGAGTATAACAATAATTAAACCAAAATTCACTTCATGATTTCTGAATTGGAAGATAATAGCAGTTACAGACATAAATATAAAAAACAGAAAAAAAATTGATACTCCGATTGTTGGTTTAAACAGCAACTGTTTCCTCTCTTTTTGATCAGCCTTCTTGATCTCTTCTTCCTTTATCTCCTGCGTCAGTGGTTTTCCATAGGTTTGATAAACCAGATAAAGAACCATGGCAGTTATCAGAACAAAACCCGCGCTGTGCTGAAATTCACCAGCTGCTCCGAGAAGACCCGGATCTTTTATGCCAAAAACAGAAGCCCATGGAATAATGAAAATTACGAAAACGCAGATAATGATCAATACATTCTTTATAATTTCCTTTCTCTCCATCATCTTCAACCGACCCTCATTTTAAAATACATTTTTATTATTGCCATATTTGCGCTGATCCACCTTGCACGGAAAAAATAATTTTGCAAATAACGGAAAGTAAAAGGATACATTATTCTAATGTTACCTTATCCCCCAGTTTTTCTTTAAAGCGCAAATAGATTTTTGCGATTATTTCGGAATTAAACCCAATCAAGCTAAATGATTGTGTTGCTCCATTGGTTGATATCACAATCCGATACCTGCGGTCCACCCCATAAAAATCACCCTTAATCCTCGCATCAGGACTCACGGATGTGATGTCAGCATATCGGATAACAGTTTTCCAGTCAATGCCAAAGAGGTAAACCAGATGTGGTTTGATATGAACCGAATCCTTGGTAAAGATGAAAACCGTCACCGTATACCAAAGCCAGATCCAAAATACCATGAATCCGATTATCAGACCAATTGACCCAAAATCTACGTTATGATCCCTGAATTGAAAGAAAATAGCAAGTACAGATAAAAATAGAAAAAACATAAACATAACTGATAATCCGACAGACGGTTTAAACAGCAACCGTTTCTCGTCTTTTTGTTCAGCCTCCCTGATCTCTTCTTCCTCCATCTCCTTCGTCAGGGATTTTCCTAAGGTTTGGTAAACCAGGTGAAGAGCTATGGCGGTTAGGATAACGACGCCTGCACTGCGCTGAAATATTCCTCCTCCTTCGAGAAGAGCCGGATCCTGTATGCCAAAAACAGATGCCCAAGGAATACCAAAAAGTATGAAAACACCGGCAATTATCAATAAATTCCTTAAAATTTCCTTTCTCTCCATCATCTTCAACAGTCCCTAATTTTTAAAAAATTTTGATCTTCAGTTTCCCATTCATAGAATCCATCCGATAACCCTATCACGGTTTGTTACTTACCCGGGAGCTTGAGCGACCCGTCACCAGGCAAACGAATTGGAGGCCCTTGGTTAGACATGGCAAAGTTAGAGTAACTCCCGAAAGCCCAACCACTGCCTCGGGAAATACCGCTTCGTGCATATTTTTCTACAGCTGTATTCATGGGGGAGTAAGGAACTGCCATGTAAGAAACCGGACCCGCAACTACGCCACCTCCCAAAGCAATTCCAGCACCTTCCAAAGAGTAACCTTCCTTTGTTCCAGGTACTCCTAGTCCGTAAAGCACAGGTTGGGTTATTACTCTATCAACAGTATACGAAGTTCCACTCGCTGCGGCACCAGCAACAAAGGGGTTACCATATGAGGCAGTGAATGCTCCTGCTCCCGCTGCTCCACCAGCAAATCCCCCTGCTGCACGGCCTCCGAGTGTAACAAAACTGAACTGATTATGACCGGTTGTATACTGGATAGCAGCCTGCTCCCCAATATACCATCCTGTATTAGCACAAGAGCCGTAGAGACCTGCAAGTCCAATCGCCACTAACGGGTTTTTCCCGCTCGGATCAGCATACACGACAGGATTATTTTGAACGTATGGGTACCTGTTAAGGCTTTGTGTGACAGTATCAGAACCGGTGAACGGATCTTTTGAAATAAACCGTCCGGTTTCCGGATCATAATACCGTGCCCGGAGATAGATCAATCCGGTTTCGGAATCCATCTGTTCCCCGGTGAAAAGGAAATCATTATCCCCATTACCTGTTGTAAGCAGAGGCTCGCCAAAGGCATCGTACGAATACGTGGTTCCGGTGTTTCCGCTGCTGTCACTCAGGCTGCGTACGCTTCCCAACCCGTCGTATTGGTAATACATCAGTCCACCTGACGAATTGGTCATCGAGATCCGTTGCAGGCCATAGAGGGAAAGAGCTGTACCCTGCGCGTCCGTTTCCGTAAGAACCTGGGGCAGGCCGCCATTGACATCCCAGACATACTCGGAAAATTCTGTGGCATTACCACTGGCGACGGCTTTGCTGATACGGTTGCCATCTCCGTCATATGCAAAGATAAGTGAGGTACCTCCCTGCACTGATACATCGACCAATCTGTTGGCAGCATCAAACTCATACGACGTTGTCCCTGCGGTTTCATTCTTTTCAATCCGGTTACCGTTGTTGTCGTAGGCGAAGGTAGTGCTGCCTGCGCTCAGCAATTGATCGCCGGCATCGTACGTGTAGGTAATTGTTGAGCTCGCGTTACCGGCATTCGTAGCCATGTTCAGCCGGTTTCCCATGGGATCGTACGTGTAGGTCACCGTTGTACCGGGGTACGTCACCGTGTGCAGGCGGTTAAGGACATCATACCCGTATGTGGTCACGAGGGTTGAGTTGCCCGGCCCGGTTTCGGTGACCTGCTGGCGATTCCCGTTGGCGTCCAGCGTGTACGCGTAACTGGTGACAACATTCGCTCCCTGCTTGTTGACCAGGTTGATCAACCGGTTGCCGTTATCGTACGTGTATGCCGTCCCTATCCCGTTGGGATACGTCATGTTCGCCAGGTTGCTGTTCGCGTCGTAACCATAACTGGTCGTGTTGCCGGTCCAGTCGGTCACGTTACTCAGCCGGTTATCGCTGTCATAGGCGTACGAGACCGTCTTACTATCAGGATACGTCATCCGGATCCTGTTGCCGACCGGGTCATAGCTGTAGGTTACGGTCTGGCCACTGGAACCGGTAACGCTTGTCAGCCGGTTGAGCCCGTCATATGCGTAACTCGTTGTCCCGGAACCGTCAGTCATCGCCAGCCTGTTACCAACCGCGTCATAAGTATAACTCACCGAGGTCTGGTCGTGATACGATACTCCGGTCAGCCGGTTCAGCGAATCATACGTGAGGGAGGTCATGTCCCCGTTACTGTCCGTGAAACTGATCTTATTGCCCGCTGCATCATAGCTGGAGTTCGAGGTGTGTCCCAAGGGATCCGTAACAGCGGTCAGGCGGTTCACGGGATCATACGCATACTGCATGGTGTGGCCATTCGCGTCGGTCATGGAAACAAGGTTATCCACCGTGTCATAGGTGTAACTCACCGTTCCGCCCAGGGGATCCGTGACGTTCGCAAGCTGGTTGAGGGGATCATAGGAGTAATGTGTCGTGCTCCCCATGGCATCGGTAGAACTGATCCGGTTCCCGTTACCATCATAGCTGGTGGTCGCGCTATGGCCTAATGGATCGGTAACACTGACAAGCCGATCGAGTGCATCGTAACTGAATGTACTGGTTCTGCCTTTGGCATCAGTTGCACTAACCTGGCGCCCGACAAGATCATAGGAGAATGTTGCGGTATTCCCCGCGGCATCGGTGATGTCAACCGGATTGCCATAGTTGTCGTAGGTATGGGAGGTACCATGCCCGTTGGCATCCTGAGCTTGTATCACCTGTCCGTACTGGTCATACGTAAAAGTTGTAACATTTCCGAGCGCATTGGTAATCTGAACCGGATTGCTGTTTGTGTCGTAATTGAATGTTACCTGGCGTCCCAATGCATCCGTGCTGCTCACGGGATTATTTTTTGAATCATAGGTCTGGGCGGTGCTGTGACCCGATGGATCGATAACCTGAATGATGTTCCCGTTCGCATCATAGGAGGATGTAGTAGTATGGCCATTCGCATCGGTTGCGCTGATCCTGTTCCCATTCCCGTCATACGCGTAAGAAATGGTATTGCCAAGTGCATCAGTCTCGCTGAGCTCCCAGAAGTGGTCGTTATAAGTGTAGTGGGTACTCCGGCCTAACGGGTCAGTTTCGGTCGTTATCCGATTATTGGTATCATAACTGAAATTGGTTACCACATCCAGAGCATTGCTTTGGCTGATAACTCGCCCATCGCCATCATACGTATTGGTCACGATCCGGATTCCCCGGGGATTTGTTATTGAGGTCATCCGGTGGTTCCCATCGTATGTATAATCGAATTGTCCGCCAATAGGATCGGCATATTGAACCAGATTATCATTCGCATCATAGGTATAGCTCAAAATCCTGCCCAGGGGATCAGTGATTGAAATGATTCGTCCTGCTGCATCATAGGTGAAGGTCAGTCCTCTCCCGGAATAATCTGTCACGTGCGTAAGATTATTGCCGGTATAGGTAAGATTTATTGTATTTCCATTGTTATCCGCGATATTGTTCAGTTGACCTATTGAGGTAAAGTGATACGTTATGTGATCTTTCCTTTCAAGTGTGTAGGAACCATCTGCATTCCTGGTCAGTTTATCGAAGATCCCCGGGGGTGGAGAATAGGTGCCGTTGGAACTGACATTATAGATATCGGTGCGACCGTCTTCCCTTACCACCAGTACAATTTCACTGCTGTTGATTCCTGCCAGTTTCACGTTGTAATTAAATGTCCAGCTGGAACCGAAAGGCCCGCTCATGGGATTCAGAGAATTGTAAGTACGGGTAATTGCCAGGGATAGTCCGCGCCCCGGAATGAAGAGATCCTGATACTGGTAAACATAATTCCCGTTTGCGAGATTTACCGGCTCATAGGAAAAAGGAACATATGGATTGGATCCTGGAGTGCCAGAAGTGGCCATATTTTGCAGGGAACACCCATAACAGGTGAGATTCTCTAATATTGGATTAGTCGGTTCAGGTGTTGGTGTAGGTGTTTGGCACAGTGCATTGCAATATGTCGCACCGTTGCACGCGACACAGGCATCATAGGATGCAGTATTTGGAATATCACTGCATTGATCGTAGCCGCAGTGTGCCGGTTGTTGTGGGGGTAGACAAAGAGAGAGACAGTATGCATGACCGTTACACGCGACACACGCATCATAGGATTCAGCATCTGCAATTTCTGAACATTGATCGTATCCGCAATGTCCCGGCGGAGGTGGCGGGGGTCCTGTTGGGCAAAGACTACTGCAATACGGCGCACCGTTACACGCGACACAGGCATTATAGGACGTAATATCAGAAATTTGGGAACATTGATCGTATCCGCAATGTCCCGGCGGAGGTGACGGCGGTCCTGATGAGCAAAGATCATTGCAATACGCCGCACCGTTGTAAGCAACACAGTCATTATAGGCTGGAATATCTGGTATATCGTCGCATGTATAGTATTTGTAAAAAAAAGGATAATCACCACAAGCACTAGCGGACATGGTTAAAAGGACGAGACTCAATACAATTCCCACAATCCTCACAAAATTCCGAGTGGATCTGGTATCCCGTGTAAAAAATTCCAATCGCATGTTTCAGTCCCCCGGATTAACAGGGCCTCTTTTTCTCGCCATCAATCAATAGATGCACAAATATATTCATATATTTTAGTTAACAAATCAAGTTTATTAATTTTTTTAATTTACCTTTTATAACAAAATGGCGATGCTAAAATACCACTACGGATACCCCTCACAACCGGACAACCACCATGTTCAACAACTGGATAACAAATAATCTGCAGAAATTCCATGAGGATATACAAATCCTGCGTTTTTACAGTGTCGGGGTCGGGCACCTGCTTATCGCCCTGCTCATCCTGAGCGTCCTGCTCGGATTCCTGGAAACCTTCCAGATCGTGCTGCTGTACCCGATTATGAATGCCACGATCGATTTCCAGGGCACGGAGATCGCACTGTTCGAACCATTCTATACGATCGTGCGGAGTTTTTCAATCCTGCCGGATATCGTGCTCTTCTCGCTCCTGTTTATCCTGCTGGTAATCCTGACATTCCTCGTATCCCTAACGTATAATATCGTATCCTTGTACCTTACGAAAAAAGTGGTACTCAAAACAAAACAGGGAATTTTTGACCGGCTTATCAGGAACGATTATCAGTATTATGTCGAGAACAAACGGGGGGATATCCTCTATAATGTCGTTACCGCTCCCTCAAACATCAGCCATTTCCTAGAAACAGGGACATTCCTGTTTTCTGAAGCGGTTATTATCCTCACGGTTGGTATCACCCTCTTCTTCGTCTCAGTAACCTCGGTCTCAGTCCTCCTTGGTTGTTGTCTCATTTTTCTTCTGGTTATCAGGGAGATCGGGAAAAAAATCTCGATCCGCCTTGGCCGGTTCCAAATGCAGTCCATGCAACGGGAAAACGAGGTGGTCAGCAATTATATTACTGGTCTGCGGCAGATCCGATCCGTGAACGGGGACACGTACTGGAGCGAGAAGTACACGGTTGCCCTGAATACATACTGGGACAAATACATCCGACTCAGTTTTTTCCGGCAACTGCCCGGTGCGATGCTCCCGTTTCTCTTTTTTATCGGGATTGCCGTGGGGGTGATCTCTCTGTATTATCTCTACCAGGAACGGTTTTTGTTTATCATACCTCTGATGGGAATATTTATTTTTTCAGCCTTGAAAGTGATCCCCCGGCTTGCCAACATCAGCGACCAGTACATGGTGATCATGAACCACTGGCCCAACCTTGAATCGGTGTACCAGCTCCTGAGCGATCCCCGTTACCAGAGATTAAGAAACGGCACGCGGATCTTCTCCACACTCTCGTCGGATATCGTGTTCGATAACGTCGTGTTCTCATATTATCCTTATCAGAACCTGTTGGAAGGGATCAGCCTGATAATAAAACGAAAGAATGTTACTGCCCTTGTCGGCCATTCAGGTTCCGGGAAATCCACTGTTGTGTCCCTGCTCCTCCGGTATTATGATGTTGACGCCGGCTCTATTCGGGTCAACGGGTATGACCTGCGCGAATACGACCGGGCAAGTCTCCTGCAGAAAGTGGGATACGTGAGCCAGGATACCTTCGTGTATAATGTGACCGTCAGGGAAAACATTGCGTTTGGCGGCACTTATTCCAATGCGGAGATCATCGAAGCGGCAAAGAAAGCAAATATCCACTCCTTTATCGAAAACCTCCCGAAAAAGTATGACAGCATCGCAGGTGATCATGGGATTAAATTATCCGGAGGAGAGAAACAGAGGTTTGCCATCGCCCGGGCCCTTGTCCGGAACCCGGAGATCCTGTTACTCGATGAGGCAACAAGTAACCTGGACAATGAATCGGAGGCCATAGTCCAGGATTCGATCAACCGTATCTCCGAGAATATTACCACATTCATCATCGCGCACCGGCTCTCAACTATCCGGAAAGCCGATGCGATCTATGTCATGAGTGCCGGGAAAATTGTCGAGACCGGTACCCATGAGGAACTAATGGAGAAGCGCGGCGCCTATTTTGAATTGTACGAGTCCGAGGGATGAGTTCGTCAGACTGGATACGGATCAACTCATGAAGCAGTTCACCCCGCACAAGGTATCTTCCTTTTTTCAGAATGTTATCTATCTACCGATGGCTTACTGAAGTAAAGGTGTCCGCAAAAGAATATTTAATCGCTTTCGGGATTCCTTCGTCATTATTGCTATCCATAGCGATCAATGCATTGTGGATGCATGAGATATCTCTGGTGGATTCCTTATCATCCCCCTTTGAATTACTGTTTTTTCAACCGCACAATGATAATGACCGGAAATTCCTTGTCATCATCCAGTTCTTCAAAAAAGCCGTTGATCAAAAACCTGGCAGTAAAATTTTGATGGAAAACTCCTGCAATGACCATTGATAACATAAATCTGATACGGCTGTCTACCGATACCTTCTTCTTTGTGAACGCAAGCAATTCGTTAATCCTACAGTTTTATAAATCAAGAGTGATGGGTTAAAAAGACAAATATCCCGCCGGGCTCCAACATTTCACCAACCGCCCGGAATAACGATTCTGGCAACAGATTTATCAGAAGATCCACTTTATTTCAGGGTCATGAGCTGTGCAATGTTAGTGGCGTCACATACATGAAAGAATATTTTTATACAGATATGCAAAACGGCGTCGTTTTATGAGGGCAATCTGGTTTTCGCTGAAGTCAAATACCACAGCGCGAGCCCCTTTTTCCGCAAGTCTCTGTTTAAAAGAATGTGAATTGAATGTCAAAATATTATTCTTCGATTTGAAGAAAACGAAAACGTTGAGATTACTATCCTGTCAACGTTATCACTGCCCATCCCGCCAGGAACCCGAGGATCGTCCCCTTGCCATTTCCCCGGCCAGCCTTTTCCACAGAATATCAGCTCCCTGATTATCCAAAAGGCAACAATTAGACGATTTTTGGAGCCAGAAATGATATCCAAATGCACAAAATAACGTCAATTCAGCCGTGGTTCCAAAACCACACGCTGTAATTCGCCAAAAAACGCGAGTATCCGGAAACCGGTTTTTCAAAACGGGCTCCGATCGTCAAAATAAGCCCAAATTAAAGAGAGAGTTTTACTGTGCGATTACTCTCTGAAAGAGAGTAAGAGCTTGAGAAGAACGATGTTCTTCGAGCATTTCGTAGCTGTCGGCCGTTCCTCAGATCAGGAGGAGCGCCCCCGGGCCCCCTCACACCCATCCCATCGCTGCCCAACCCACCAGGAACCCGAGGATCGTTCCCCCGCAGATCGGCGGCAGTCCTGCCTGCGGCTTACCCGACATGACGAAGTGCAGGAGCACGGCAAGCCCGGCAACCGACCCGATGATCGCCCCGAGTGCCGGGAGATTGAGGATACCGCCGAGTCGCGAGCCCTGTAGGAAGACATTGGCCGAGACCACGAGGATCGCGGGCATGATCATATCGCCCATACCGATGATGAACGCAGCCCGCTCGCCCCCGTCATCCAGCTTCCCGATCCCTTCTTTAATGAACGAGTAGTCCTTCCGCTTGGGGATGACGAAAAGGATCGGCGTCTTCTGGTCGATCACACCCTCCGCCAGCGTGATCATGTGCTTTGTCTTATAGACAGAGATCGCATCGTAGGCCGCGAGGAGGACGAGGAGGATCAGGACCGGGAGGACCTCAAGCGAGGCCCCGAAGATCGCAGCAACGCCGGCGCCTATCAGGATTCCAAGGCCATCGATGATGTACCATTCCGGGTACTTGTAGAGCAGGACGGTTGCAAGGATCGCGATGACGAGCGCAATAATGGTTGCAAGATCGGTTGCCCCCAGGGCAGCGTACATGATGGCGGCAAAGATGTAGCAGAACGTGAGGAAGAGCGAGAGCCCGATGACGACGCCAATGATCCGCTTCAGGTCATATTTTATCAGCACCAGCAAAAATGCCGTGAAGACCAGCAGGATCGCAATGAAATACACCGGGTTTGCCATATCCCCCGGGTCTTCGAAGGCAACGATGCCCGAGGCCTGCACGGGAAGCGAGAGGAGGACGGCGCCGATCTCGACCGCGAGGAGCAGGAGCGGCATCGCGAGGAGGGGGATGAGATTCTTGGTATCCATGGGTGATCTCCGTTGGGGTAGTCAGCTTGATGTTCGTTAGATTAATTAGTGTGCTCTCATCATCTAAAAGCATGGAGATACGCGATTACTTACCCGACATTATGCTTACTGTCATCATGGTGGTTTCCACCCTCGTACTGATCCTCCGTTTCTGGCAGGACCTGATGATCGCTGTTGCCGCAGCCCTGATGATGCTCTCGATCGGGGGACTCTTCCTCTCGCTCGAGGTCAAGATGCGCCGGCTCGAACAGAGCGTGATCACCCGCGAGCGGATGCTGCGGACAAACCTCGAGGAGATCTCCAACCGCATGGTGGAGAAATACGATATGGCGATCACCCATCTCGACGAGCACGTTGCCGAACTCTCGCACCGGGCATACAAGTAAGCAGACAGAATGGCAGGCTGAACAATGGGCGTTGCACTACGGGATATCATCGCAGATTATAAGACGCCGGTCACGTGGGAGGCGCTCTCGGGCATCGCGGCAATCGATGCGAACAATGCCCTGTACCAGTTCCTCACCATCATCCGGCAGCCGGACGGGACGCCGCTGATGGACCGGCAGGGCCGGGTCACGTCCCACCTCTCCGGCATCCTCTTCCGTATCGCGAATTTCATGGAGAAGGGGATAAAACCGGTCTTTGTCTTTGACGGGAAACCAACGGAGCTGAAGCAGGCGACCATTGACGAGCGCCGGAAGCTCCGCGATACTGCCGGGATTAAATGGAAGGAAGCGGTGGAGCGGGGCGACGAGGCCGAGGCATACAAGCAGGCCCGGTCATCGACACGGGTCGACGCAACGATCATCGCGACCTCCAAGGAACTGCTGGGGCTGATGGGGATCCCGTTTGTCCAGGCGCCGGGCGAGGGCGAGGCACAGGCATCGTACATGGTGGTAAAGGGGGATGCCCGGTACGTTGTTTCGCAGGACTACGATACGCTCCTTTTCGGTGCCCCGATGCTTGTCCGTAACCTGACGGTATCGGGTAAGAGGAAGATCCGGGGCCGGCAGATCACGGTTAGTCCCGAGCGGATCGTGCTCGCGGACACCCTTGCCGGCCTGAAACTGACCCGCGAACAGCTGATCGAGATCGGTATCCTTGTGGGGACCGACTTCAACCCGGGGGTCGAAGGGGTTGGCGCAAAGACCGGGCTGAAGATCGTGCAGAAAGGCGAGTTTGCGGCAAAACTTGCGGAGAAGCAGCCGGACTTTGACCCGTCGCCGGTGATGGATATGTTCCTCCACCCGCCGGTAACGGACGATTACTCCCTTGCGGCGGGACATCCCGATGCTGAGGGAATCAGGAAGATGCTTTGCGATGGCTATGACTTTTCTCCGGAGAGGGTGGACAAGGCAATGGAAGGGTTCACGGTGAAAGCCGGGCAGAAAACGCTGGAGAGCTGGTTCTGAACCGGATTATGGGATCCCCTTTTTAAAAAAGAGACCTGATCCCGCTCAGCACTTCGCTTCGCATTCAAAGACCATGGCCGGGTCAACGGTTTCCGATTTTATTGCCTCACATCGTTCCACGCAGGACTTGCAGGAATCAAACTCCGGGGACGTGACCAGCGTGCAACTCCCGCCGCTGGAATCGCAGCGGGCGTACTGCCGGCATTTGTCGCCGACACGGTAAGACATATCGCAGACCTCGGGAGCATTCGTCCCGCACGCAAGATCGAGGCCATGGCAGGTGGTGAACCCGCACGAGGACTGGCCGGGTGTGACAGCCGGTGTAACCGGGGATGTGTCCTTCGTGCTGCCGGGCGAGGCAGAGGTGCAGCCGGCAGCAAACAGGACTACAACGATGAGTACCATGCAGGCTGATAGAGGGTCAGGGCGTTTCATGAGATCACTTCTTTCCAGTACGAAGTACATCGCGTTGACATTTATGGATTTATTTGATTATGGAAATATTCGCAGTTACCGGAGAGAACCGGGAATAATATGGACCGATCCCGGACAAGGAAGAATCACTTATGGGCATGTATAAACCCCGGAAGCGAACACCCTAATATACAGAGCATTCCAGGACCCTGTCCGGCGTGCCATCAACACCTCCGGTGAACCCAATGCAGATCAGATCGTGCAAAAAGGCCTATAATAACGAGACGCAGCGTGCAGTTCCCCTGCAGGAGACCCTGGCCCGGATCGAGCCCAAGGTACCTGCTGCGGGGATCACACGGGTCGCAGATATCACAAACCTGGACCGGATCGGGATCCCGGTCTTCTCCTGCATACGGCCAACCGCAATGGACGGGGCCATCACCGTGTATAACGGGAAAGGCGCGACCGTTGAGGAATCGAGGATCTCGGCGATCATGGAGGGCATCGAGCGGTACTCGGCCGAGGTGCACGACCGGGACCTCCGGGTCGCACTGTACGATGAGATGCATGCCAGCGGTCCCGTGCTCGACCCCAGAGACCTGATCCTGCCGGAAGGTGCGGAAACGGACCGGTTCACGTCATGGTGCGAGGGATATGATATTGTAAGTAACAGGACACTGTGGGTCCCTGCTTACGCGGTATTCCACCCCCTTCCCCCGAAGTACCGGGGGCCCTGCCGCACGAACACCAACGGCCTTGCCTCGGGAAATACCCTTGAAGAGGCGGTCTTCCACGCCCTCTCAGAAGTGATCGAACGGGATGCATGGTCCCTTGTTGAAACGACACGGAACACGGGGCCCGCCGTTGTGGAGATCGATGACCCGGTGATCCGGGACATGCAGAAGAAATTTGCCGATGCACAGGTCGAGGTCACGATACGGGATATCACGAGCGACATCGGCATCCCCACGATTGCCGCGGTGGCAGACGATGTGCTCTTAAAAGATCCCAGCCTCCTCACCATCGGCATCGGCACCCACACGAGCGCACGGATCGCCGTGATGCGGGCGCTTACCGAGGTGGCCCAGAGCCGGCTCACCCAGATCCACGGGGCCCGCGAGGACACCACCCTCGCCGAGATGCGCAAGAAGATGGGCTACGAGCGGGCGAAGCGGATCAACGGGTACTGGTACCGGGACAACGGGACCGAGGATTACGCGGCCATCACGTCATCGGACACCGATGATTTCGCTAAGGATATCCGGAATGTCATTGATGCACTGAAAAAACAGGGACTTGACCGGGTCATTGTCGTGGACCTGACCCGCGAGGAGATCGGTATTCCGGTCGTCAGGGTAATCGTGCCGGGTCTCGAAATGTTCGCCATGGACCCTGAACGGAAGGGCGAACGGGTGAAGCATGCACAGGATCATCGTCTTTCTCGGCCCAAGCCTTGACCTGAACTCAGCGGAGAAGATCCTCGCTGCGGAATACCGGCCTCCCGCAAAAAGGGGCGACCTCCTCCGGGCCGTTGAGGACGGGGCTGACATCATCGGCCTGATCGATGGTGTCTTCCACCAGGAATCGGCAGTAGCACACCGGGAGATCCTCGCTGCCGTGAAAAAAAGTGTGAAGGTTGTCGGGGCGTCCAGCATGGGTGCCCTGCGGGCTGCCGAGATGGACACGCTGGGAATGACCGGCATCGGGGAGGTATACCGGATGTACAAGAGTGGCGAACTCATCTCGGACGACGAGGTCGCGCTCGTCTTCGACCCCGAGACCGGGTTCTCCCTTTCTGAACCGCTCATCAACATCCGCTTCACGCTCCGTGATGCGGAAAAGCAGGGGATTATTACCCCAAAGGATCATGCAGCCCTCCTCTCCGCTGCGCAGTCCATATTTTATCCCCAACGTACCTACCCGAGAATCGTCTTATCGGCAATGGATGCAGTAGATTCTGGAACGCAGGAGCGGTTCCTTGCATGGGTCAGGACCCATGCCTGCGACCAGAAGAGGGTGGATGCGGTTGCAGCGCTGGAGTATATCAGGACATTGTCCTGAATGACTCCTGAAAAAGGGAGATATTACTGACTGTTTTATTCAACCTTCGCCCAGACATAGGCAAACCGCTGGAGCGCAGTGATATGCCCGAAGATACCAAAGAGGAGAAGCATCCAGCCAAAGAGCGAGAGGCTGTAGAAGCTTAAGGGGACAAGCAGGTCGATGATCCCGACAACCAGGATCATCACAAGACGGTCCGCACGGCCAAGCAGCCCGCCATAATACCGCCCGACACCAACCGCCTGAGCCTGGGTCCCGAGATACGATGACATCAGGACACCGGTCAGGGCGAAGACACCGATCTGCCATGGGACCATGCCCCCGGCAAAGATGCCGGTAATGATGAAAATATCCGCGTACCGGTCCACAGCATGGTCAAGGAAATCCCCGCGTTTGCTCTGGGCATTCGTTGCCCGGGCAACAGCCCCGTCCATCGCGTCGCAGAAGGCATTGAGCGCAACGGCAACGATCGCAAAGAACTCCATCCGGAAGAAGAACAGGACACCCGCAGCGGCCGATGCCAGGAGGGCGGCGATGGTGAAGAAATTCGGTGTCAGACGGCACCGTATTGCAATGGAGACCAGCGGGTCGAAGTATACGTTTACATGGGAGCGGTACTGGTCGAGGGTCATTATCCCACCTCAATGAACGAGGTCCAGTCAATATGACCGAAGTCCGCGGGTATCTCTCCCCCGGTGAACTGCTCGATCCTATCAGCACAGTACGGGGCGTCCCGCCCGGTTGTGTCGAGCTCGAATATGTGGGAGGGGTCGTGCTCTTCCACGGTCTCGATAAGGCAGGAGTCGAGCGCCTCTGCCTCCGCGTTCTCCCGGATCTTCGCCTCCCGGTACTTGCGCCGGGCAAGCCGGGCCTTCAGCTCGTCAGGGCGGCAGCGGAGGACCACCACCCGGTCACAGGGGAGCAGGTGGGCAAAGTGTCCCTCGACAAACCCGTCAACAGGGACAAACTCCGCGGCCCAGCGGTCGACATCGATCACCTGCACATCGCGCTTCTCGTCATCACCGTCAACATAGGGCCCGACGGTATCGGTAATGTGGACTACCGTGTGGCCACGGCGTGCCAGCTCATCTGCTATCATCGATTTGCCGGTCCCGGGTGTGCCGGTGATGCCGCACATCATAAGGTGTTGATCACCTTCACGAATTGTTCGTTCTCCCAGTCTTCGCCAATGCTGACCCGTACATAATGATCTTCAAGCCCGGTGAAACTCCGGCAGGAGCGGACGACCACACCCTTCCGCGCCAGTTCCTCTACCATCTCGTCGCTCTTGTGCGGGGAGACATCGATCATGACGAAGTTCGCGTCGGAAGGAAGAACAGGATAGTTCACCTCATCCGCGAACCGTTTTCTCCAGCGTTTCACCTGCGCAATATAGCGCTCTGCATGCCCGACGTCACCGAGCGCTGCTGCTGCTGCGACCATCGAGACCGCGTTGACCGTAAACGGTGTGCCTGCCCGCTGGTACCAGGGAGGCAGCCAGCGGGGGGTAAAGGCATACCCGATCCGGAGCCCGGCCAGCGAGTGGACTTTCGACATGGTCCGGCCGAGCACCAGGTTCTCGTGCCGCTTCATCAGCGGGAGATAATCGATCCCCGAGAACTCCACGTAGGCATTGTCCAGAAAGAGCAGGCCTTCGATCCCTTCGAGCACCTCTTCTACAACGGGGATGGGTGTTGCATTCCCGGTCGGGTTGTTGGGCGAGCAGAGGACTGTGACTTTTGCGTCCTTTGCTTCCTTTATGAGCTTCTTCGGGTCTACCGAGAAGTCCGCTTCACGCGGAATTGTGACGACCTCTGCACCCTGTCCCATTGCGGCAAGGGCATAGAACGAGAAGGTTGGGGTCGAGACCGCCACCTTCTCCCCAGGTTCAACGAGGGTACGGATGATTGTCTCGATGACCCCGTCCATCCCGACCCCGGTCACGAAGTGTTCGTGTGCATAGGTGGCCCGGAGGGCGCTCATCAGTACGTTGGCCTTCTCATCCGGGTAGCGGTTGACTGTTTTCAGGGCATCTTCCGCTGCGGCAAGCGCTGCCGGTGAGAGCGGCTCGGGGTTTTCGTTGCTCGCGAGCCGGGCTATGCGGGTCATGCCGTACTCGCGTGCGATATCCTCCGCTTTCTTTGCGAAGACGTACCCGCTCTTCTTCTTGTAGCAGGACCTAACCAAGCGTTCCATTGAGAACCTTCACTACCGTGTCGATCTCGGCATTGCTGATGGTGAGCGGGGGCACGAGACGGAGGTTGCCGTCCGCTGCGCAGTTGACAAGGACACCCTGCTCTGCGCATTTCTTCTGGACCTCCGGGCATTTGTCGCCGATTGTCATGCCGATCATGAGTCCCCGTACACGGGGGTTGTATTTTGCAAGCCCCTTCCGGAAACGCTCCCCCTTGACTGCCACTTCCGGCAGGATCTTCTCAATCACGCCGATCGTGGCCATTGCTGCGGCACAGGCAAGCGGCCCGCCGGCAAAGGTGCTCCCGTGCTCACTCTTCTTGAACTCAAGCCCTTCGCGGGCAACAAGCGCTCCCATCGGGAACCCGCTTGCGATCCCCTTTGCCAGGGTGACGATATCCGGCTGTACTTTCGTGTGCTGCATGGCCAGCCACTTGCCCGTGCGTCCCATGCCGGTCTGCACCTCGTCAACGATCATGAGAGCCCCGGTCTTGTCGCAGGCCTCACGGATCCCTTCAAAGAAACTGTCGGGGGGGATGATGACGCCGGCCTCTCCCTGGATAGGCTCCACGATGACCCCTGCGGTATCGTTGTCGACAACTTTTTTCAGTCCTTCGAGATCGCCATAGTCGACAAAGGTCCGGGCCATCCCGAGCGGTTCGAACGGCTCGCGGATACCGGGTTTGTGGGTCACCGCAAGCGACCCGATGGTACGCCCGTGGAACCCGTGGGTGAAGGCAACGAATTTCTTCTTGCCGGTCCTGACACGGGCAAGCTTGAGCGCCCCGTCGGTTGCTTCCGCCCCCGAATTGGAGAAGAACGCCTTGTGCATCCCGGTAATCTCAACAGCTTTCTTTGCAAGATCCCCCTGGTGCGGGATATAGTAGAGGTTCGAGCAGTGGATCAGCTGGTGTGCCTGGTCGCAGATCGCCTTCACCACCGCCGGGTGGCAGTGGCCGGTACTGCAGACCGCAATGCCTGCCACGCAGTCGATGTATTCCTTCCCTTCCGCATCCCACACCTTTGAGCCTTCGCCTTTGACAAGGGCGATCTCGCGTGAGAACGCGGGCATATAAAAGCGCTCGTCGAGCTCTTTCATCTGGCTTGTTGTTTCCATTCCAATCACGTTTAACATTTCACGATTATTCATATTCGATCGTTGCCGGGGGTTTTGCCGTAATATCGTAGACAACCCGGGCAACACTCGGGATGTCTGCGGTGATCCTCGACCCGATTCTCGTGAGGTGGTCGAAGGGGATATTGATCGGATCTGCGGTCATCCCGTCCCGGGAATTGACCGCTCTCACCGCCACGATCCACCCGTGGATCCGGTTGTCGCCCTTGACGCCGGTCCCAAGACCGATGAGTGCGGCAAAGCACTGCCAGGGGTGGTATGTCTCCACCAGCTCGTCCTCAACGATCCAGTTCGCCTCGCGGATGACAGCAACCTTCTCTCTCGTCACCTCACCCAGCACTCTCACCGCGAGCCCGGGGCCCGGGAACGGCATCCGGTGCTGGATCTCTTTTGGCAGGCCAAGTGCTCCTGCAACCTCACGCACTTCATCCTTGTAAAGGTCGCGGATCGGTTCGATCACTTTCGTGAACTCCATGTGGAGCGGCATGCCTCCTACGTTGTGGTGGCTCTTGATCCCGCCCTCGCTCTCGATCCGGTCGGGATAGATGGTGCCCTGTAACAGGCACTTTGCACCCTGTTTCCGGGCTTCCCGCTCAAAGACACGGATAAACCGTTCCCCGATTGCCTTCCTCTTCGCTTCCGGGTCCGTGATACCCGTGAGTGCATTCAGGAACTCATCCTCGGCATGCACAATACTCAGGCTGATGGTGGAGAAGATGGTCCGGATCCGCTCGGTCTCACCCTTCCGCATCAGGCCGGTGTCGATATAGATCGGAATGAGGTTATCACCGATAGCGCGGGCTGCTAGGGCTGCACAGACAGAGCTGTCGACCCCGCCGGAAAGAGCCATGACGACTTTCTCCGATCCCGCGGAGGTTTTGATCTCCTCAATTGCTTTTGCAATGAACTTTTCCGTATTGACCATGGTTATGCTCCAGTTATTTTGTCCGCTTGTTCGCCCTGCATGCCTCGACAAATCCCAGGTAGGGCGGTGACGGCCGGGTGGGCCGTGACTTGAATTCCGGGTGGAACTGGGTGGCAAAGAAGAACGGGTGCCCGGGCAGTTCCAGGCACTCCATCCGGTTCCTGTTCGTTGCCGAGAAGACCAGCCCTGCTTTCTCCAGCTTCGCGATGTACTCCGGGTTCACTTCGTACCGGTGACGGTGCCGCTCAACTACCTGTTTCTCGCCATACAGTTTATGGGCAAGGGTGTTATCGATGATATCGGCGGTATAGTTCCCGAGCCGCATCGTCCCGCCCAGTTCATGGAGCCCTTCCTGTTCAGGCAGAAGGGCGATTACGTGGGTCCCTGCATCAAACTCCTCGCTCGTTGCATCGGCAATATCAGCCTTGTTCCGGGCGTATTCGACCGTTGCCAGCTGGAACCCGAGACAGAGTCCGAGGAACGGGATGTTGTTCTCCCGGGCAAATCTGATCGCCTCGATCTTCCCCTCGACCCCCCGCTTGCCAAAGCCACCCGGGATCAGGATACCATCGTAGTCCTTCAGCGAAGACCGCTCGTACCGTTCTGCGTCCAGCCATGCGATCTTCACCTCGGTGGAGAGTGCCCGTCCGGCATGCTTGAGCGATTCCTTGATACTGATATACACGTCCTCAATGCCGTACTTGCTGACGATCGCAACGGTCACCCGGTTCGTGTACTCCTTGTTCACCACCCGGTACCACGAGGTGTCCGCTTCCTTTCGGTCGAGCCCGAGATGGGCGGAGAGCACATCGGCGATACCCTCCTTCTCCATCTCCATCGGGACGGCATAGGTATCCGGGGCTGTCGCCGCAGAGATGACCGCACTCTGGGGGAGGTCACAGAACGCCGAGATCTTGCGCTTGGTGTTGGCACTCATCGGGTGCTCGCTCCTGCCAACAATGATCTCCGCGTGGAGGCCCAGTTCCCGCAGGGCTTTCACTGAGTGCTGGGTGGGCTTCGTCTTCATGTCGCCCATCGTATCCTCAGGTATGAGGGTCACGTGGATCAGGATGTAATCCTGCGGCGGGAGTTCACCCCGCATCTGCCGGATCGCCTCGAGGAATGGCATGCTCTCGATGTCACCCACGGTGCCACCTACCTCGACAAGGCAGATCTCTGCCTTCGTCCCGTCCGGGAACTCTTCCTCGGCCGCCTGCCGGATGCAGGTCTTGATCTGGTCCGTGATATGGGGGATGATCTGCACGGTCTCGCCAAGGAAATCGCCGCGGCGCTCCTTGTCGATCACCGTGCGGTATACCTTGCCGGTCGTGATGTTATGGGAGGCGGTGAGTTCGATCTCAAGGAACCGTTCATAATTGCCGAGGTCGAGGTCAACCTCGCTCCCATCCTTGAGCACGAAAACCTCGCCATGCTGGGCGGGGTTCATTGTCCCTGCATCGATGTTCAGGTACGGGTCGATCTTGACCGCGGTGACGCGGTATCCCCGGTTCTTCAGGATCCTTCCTACGGATGCCGCTGTGATTCCCTTGCCCAGACCACTCATCACACCGCCGGTTACAATGATGTATTTCACTGGAGATCTCCCCGATTGCTGTATATTTTGCTCACAATCCGTATTAGTGTTATCTTACGGTAATTCCAGGTAAACCCGGAGTGAGGGGGCATACCGGAGAATCGGTTTTCAGCCTTATCAGACATGGAGGCCCATAAGATTAAAGCAAAATTAATTTGTGCACAGGTGAACATGTGTAACCATGAAATGCCGGGATATTGTGAACATTCTTGCACTGTGCGCATTGTGCATCTGTATCATCCAGCCGGTCACTGCCGGTACTGAGCAGATCCGGGATAATGCAACAGATTATTACAACCTTGCGGAAACATTCCTCGTCAAGGGAAGTTACCAGGAAGCAATTGACACGTTCGACAAAGCACTTGCCGAAAATACTACGTTGATCAAGGCCTCCGACGGTCTTCTCTACACGTACCGCGACAAGGCGTATGCACAGATCCAGCTCGGGAAATACAGCGATGCCGTTGCATCCCTTGACCAGGGTATTGCACTGTACCCGAAGGACCAGATGCTCTGGAACAACAAGGGCTATGCCCTCTTCAAACTCGACAAATACCAGGATGCCCTTTCCGCCTATGACAAGGCAATCTCCCTTGAACAGAACTACACGATCGCCCTGATCAACAAGGGAGACGCCCTCTCCCAAATGGGAAGATACGACGAAGCGATCACTGCCTACAACAAGGCCATTGAATCCGATCCCGGTAACCGCGATGCAACAGCAGGACTTGCCGCTGCACAGAAAAACGCAGCATCTGCACTGCCCATGACAACCATTGTCCTTGTCATCGTTGTTATCGCTGCGGTCGGCATAGTTATCTGGCATGTAAAGTTCCGCACACCGGAAGCAAAAGAGTCGTCAGATAAGAAATCGAAAGAGAATAAAAAATAATCTTTTATTTTTCCCGTGTCACCGCAAACGCGGCGGTGGTCCGGGAGAGCAGGGCCTTTTCACCGTTCTGCGTCCAGACTTCTCCTTCGCAGAACGCCACCCTCCGCCCTTTCCTGATCACGCGTCCCTCTGCATACACAACGCCATCCCGGACGCCCCTGATAAAACTGGTGGACTCGGAGATCGTCGCAATCCCCTCCCCGTCCGAGAGCTGCGTATAGATCGCAAGTGCCATCGCCTCGTCCGCAAGCGCAGCAAGCATCCCACCCTGGAGCCAGCCTACGCCATTGTGCATGTCCGGCCGCACCTGCATCTTCAGTACTGCCTTCCCGGCCTCTGCACTTTCAATTTCGATCCCCATCAGGCAAAAGAAGGGATTGGCCATGCTGCCATCCTTTTTTATCTTATCAAGATAGTTCATTCTGCTCCCATGAGGTTATACCGGAGAAGGATTAAAAGTGTCCGTCCCCAGCCTTAATATCCCGGGAGAGTTGACCTTTTCTGCATGCAGGATAAGGAAACCAGGGAGATGCTCGCAGACATGGTCTGGCTGAATGCCGTCATTGCCACGGAGCTGATCCAGATAACCGAGAACACTTCGGCAATTCTCAGGAAATCCGCCCCACCGGCCAGCTGCCTTGCAGAACACCACGCCCTCCGCGAGACCGCGCTCGCGATGGCGGAGAAATACCGGCCCGGCACCATGCTCGCCCAGCACCTTGGGAAACACCAGTAACGTTATTGGCAATCTCCGCCTATAATTATTGTAATAATCACGCCAGTACGTATGCCAGGTACGCGTACGGCAGGATGTAATCACCTCCAGGACACAGACAGGTGTTACAGCGTTCAGATACATGCAGGTTGTTCCGCACACCATGACGACAGATCCCGAATTATCCTACAGCCTTGTGATCCCTGCGTATAACGAGGAGTTCCGGATCTCGCCACTCCTTCTGGGGATCGATCGGTTCGAAGGGGAACTTATCGTTGTCTGTGACGGTACAGACAGGACGGCAGATGTTGTCGAGAGCATTGCCATCAGGAGAGCGGATCTCCGTATCCGCTGCCTCCGGTTTGACCACCGTCTCGGGAAAGGCGGGGGGGTGCTTGCAGGTCTCGCTGCTGCACAGGCACCGTTTGTCGGGTATTTCGATGCCGACGGCTCGACAACGATCGGGGAGATGCTTCGTCTCTTCACCATCCTCAGCTCCACGGATTGTGCGATTGGATCCCGCTGGGCTCCCGGATCGAAACTTATGGTCAGGCAGGGGCTGATGCGCCGGATGGAGAGCCGGGGGTTCAACCTCATCATCCGGATCCTCTTCGGACTTACGTTTCACGACACACAGTGCGGGGCCAAGGTTTTCAGGAAAACTGCTGTTGACAGCGTCCTGCCATCAATGATCTCGCGGGGCTTCGAATTCGATGTCGAACTGCTCTGGAGACTCCGGTCTGCCGGGTTTACGATCACGGAAGTCCCCATAGAATGGCAGAACAAGGGCGACTCGCGGGTCAGGAAGCGCGACATGATCAACATGCTCGCCGGTCTTTTTACTATCCGGTTCCACAAGGGCCGGCCATGATCCCCCTGCCACCCGAAGAGCAGAAACGAGAGGCGTTCCGGCTCTTCGAAGACGGGCGGTACCAGGAATCGCTCCTAGTCTGCAACCAGATGCTGGAGTCCGGCCGGGACCCGGCGCTCGAGATCCTCGCAGCAACCAACCTCTACTATACCGGTCGTCACGAGGATGCGGAGGTCTTTTTCCGCGACCTTGCCGTGCGGATGCCGGACTCCTCATATGTCCACAGCTACCTCGCAAAGGTGATGGAAGCCCGGGGGGATGAAGGGGCAATCGCAGAATATGCCGCAGCCCTTCACCTTGACCCGACCAACCAGGACGCCGTGCGGAGCTACGCGGAGTATCTCCTCTCCCGCAAGGATTACCGCGGGGCCCTGCCGGTCTTCCGTCACCTCGTCACACTCGCAAAGAAGCCCGGTGACATCAGGAACCTGATGCGGGCGCTTATCGGGATCGGGGAGGCTAAAGAAGCACTCACCATCCATGCCCGCTATGCAGGGGAGACGGGAAAATCGCAGGAATATATCGATGCACTGGTAAAAACCCGGAATTTCCAGGCTGCTGCCGATGCTGCGTTGGCGATCTGGAAAGAGACACACGACCCCGCAACGCTCCGGACCTACCTTGACGCGCTCGCCCGGTATGATCCCAGAGGATCTCTTGAGGTCTATGCCACCCACCTGAAGGACCACCCGGATTGTGCAATCCTGTTCGATTATGTTCTCTTCCTGAAATCCAGTGGCAACCTGGTGCAGGCACAGAAAACTGCTGGAGAACTCCTGTCACTCTGTCCCGATGAACCGGTCTACCGACTCGTTGAATGCGATCTACTTGCCGCAACAGGCGATGAAAAGAGAGCCCTTGCCCGGTATGAAGCGCTGGTCCGGGACGAACTTACATCAAAGAACGACATGGACACGCTGGGCCTTGTCATCGGGAAATACCGCCAGTACCTCAATATTCACCTTCCTGCTGACGAGGCCGCACGCCGATTCCTGGAGCACGTCTCCCGGGACATGAACGTTGTCAGCCTGCTCGAAACCGCACGGTTTTACGATGATTGTGGCAATACGAGCGAGGCGCGGTCGTGGTATTACCGGGCGTACCGGGCAGACTTCCTTGCCGGGGGGCAGGACTATGCCCGGTTCCTTGCAGAGAACGGGGAAGAGCGCGAATGCGAGAAAGTGATGCTCTATATCCTTGCCAATGTCAGGAAAGGGGCGGACCTGACCAGGGTCGCATCCATCATCGTCAACGAGAAGGGCCGGATGCGCTCCATGAAACGGTTGACGGGGCAACTCATACAAAAGCTTGAGGAGAGGAGGACTACCCTGAGTACGGAGGGCATGGAGCTGCTGGCCATTGCTTTTTTCATTGCCGCGTCCAATGCTCTGGAAGAGGCCGATTATGCACGCTGCAAGTATCTGTGCCTCTGCGGGATGGACGTGATGCCGGCCCATTCGCAGGCGATCCGGCTCGAGGATTACCTTCTCCTCATCCGGAACTGCAAAGAAAAAACCCTTGCCGATCGCCCGGTCATGCATGACAATCCGGCACCGAAATACCCGGAAACCACACCTCCCACACAAGTTATCACCGACAAGCTCGGTCTCACCGACCAGGAGGAGAAGATCGTCACGTTCCTCCGGTCGCACCGGAAGGCAAGCGAGATGGAACTGCGCAAGGTCCTTGGGACCCGCAGGGTCGTCGGGATCGTGAACAGGCTGATACAGAAGGCGGCATCGCAGGGCGTTGCCTTGATCCAAAAGAAAGGCGTTGGGGAGGACGGGGAGACCTATGAATACACCGGATCCTGAACGGATGGCAAAGAGCCGGCTCGAGAGCATCAATATCATCAACGCGCTCCGGAGAGGGACGGTACCGGCCGGGGGGCTTGAACGGATCGCGGTCGGGCTTGACGTGGAAGAGGGCGTGATCGCAAAACAGCTGGAGTACGTGGAACAGGGCGGGGGCGACCTCAAGTTTATCCGGGGAGAATACGGGAGCGGTAAGACGTTCCTTGTTGCCCGGGCCCTCGAGATTGCGCGGACCAGGGGGTTTGTCACGTCCCACGTGGTCATCGCGCCCTCAACACCCCTCCACAAACTGAAGGGTATCTACCAGCAGGTCTGTGCCAACCTGCGGACAAGCGGGGAGGAGCACGCGATGAAGACGATCGTGGACAACTGGCTCTTTGGCATCGAGGAGCGGCTGTTGTCCGTTAGCGGCAACGGGACAGAGGATGCCGTGCTGGAGACCGCTACGGAGCGGGAGATCGAAACGGCTCTCTCCGGCATCTCCGAGATGAACTCCGCTCTCGCAGCTACCCTGCGGACCTATTACCGGGCGAACAATACAGGGGATTTCACGCTGGCACAGGCGGCCCTCGGGTGGATCTCCGCCGAGCCCAACATCGGAAGGGAACTCAAGCAGAAAGCAGGGATCCGGGGAGATATCGACGATACGATCGCCTTCACCTTCCTTCGCGGCCTCGTCTCGATCATCCACGCAGCCGGGTACCGTGGCCTTGCGATCGCGATCGACGAGATGGAAACCACTCAGGGGCTCCAGCGGAACCAGCGGGAGAAAGCATACCAGACGCTCGTCCGGATCATCGATGCGCTGGACCGGGGCGATATGCCCCGTTGCTACTTCCTGTTCACGGGGACACCGGCACTCTTTGAGGGGTCACGCGGGATCCGTTCCCTGCCCCCGCTCTACGACAGGATCAACGTCGTCCAGAGCGATGCGTTCAAGAATCCCCGCCAGCCGCAGATCATCCTCTCGAAATTCGATACCGCCAAACTCGAACTGGTTGCCCTCAAGGTCGTGGACGTGTATGCCCGGGCCTATACAGAGCCGGACCGGGAGCGGATCTCGCACCGGTTTATCCGGGCAATGATCAGGAAGATCACCACGCGGTTTGGCGGCCGGGTCGATATCATCCCGCGGATCTTCTTAAAAGAGTTCGTCGACATCCTTGACAAGTGCGAACTCTACGAGAACTACAACCCCCACGATACCTATGACTTCGATACAGAGCATATCAAGGGTGAGCTGAAAAAAGAGGAGGAAGCCGTAATGGTCGTCACGTTCTGACCGGGCGATTAACGGACTATGAAGTTATTATACGATTGGAAAGCACACGGTTCAGGTATGATACGTGCGCCCCTGCTGGTCCTTCTTGCCGCCGTGCTGGTCATGGCCGTGCCGGTATCGGGCGCTGTCATTCTCACCGTCAATACGTCAACGTCTGTCGCAAACATCGGCGACACGATCACCCTCCACGGAACCGTCAACGGGACACCGACAATCGCGGTGTTCCTCTTTGTAACCGGCCCGGACCTTGACCCCCGGGGCGTTGCGCTCGATAACCTGAACATTCCCGCAGGGAGGGGCATGTTCACCACGGCGCCGGTGAAACTATCGGATGGCACCTGGACTTATGTATGGGATACCTCCATCATCCTTGGCCCCATGAAGCCCGGAAAATATACCGTATACGTTCTTGACGATCCGGTCGACCGCCAGCGGTTCATCAAGGCGGATTACGCAACTGCGGATATCGAGTTCCTTCCTTCTGATAAACCGGTAGCAGAGACCCCGTTTGACCCGCTCCTGCCGGTCCTTGCACTAGGAGTTACAGGATGTATGTTGGGTGTTGTGGGATGGAAAAAAGAGTAATTGAAAAAAATCAGAGCGCTCTTCTGATCTTCACGGACTGTGCGTGAGCATACAATCCCTCGGCTTCAGCAATCGTCTCCACGATATCGCCAATCGCCTCGAGCCCGTCCTGGTCGATCATCTCCACCGATGCCGTCTTGCAGAAGTGCGCTACATCAAGTCCCGAGTACATCTTTGAGTATCCTGCGGTGGGGAGGCAGTGGTTGGTGCCGACCGCATAATCCCCGCAGGCAACTGCAGAGTACCTGCCGACAAAGATTGCACCGGCATTCCTGACTTTAGTAACTACGGTGAGGGGATCGGCAACCTGGATCGAGAGGTGCTCAGGAGCGACCATATCAGATGCGGCGATCGCCTCATCGATGTCATTGACCACGGTATACCCGGAGTTCTTCAGCGCCTCAACGATGATCTCTTTCCTGGGGGCATCTGCCACCATCTTCTCGATCTCTTTTCCCACCTTTGCCGGGAGAGCGGGATCGGTCGTGATCAGGATGCAGGCCGCATTCGGGTCGTGCTCGGCCTGGGCCAGCACATCAGCAGCAATAACCTTCGGGTGCGCCGTGCTGTCCGCGATGATCCCGATCTCGCTCGGGCCTGCCGGGAAGTCGATCTCCGCATGTTCGCGGAGCATCATCTTCGCAAGTGTCACGTAAACATTGCCCGGCCCGACAATCTTCTGGACCGGCTTTATCGACTGTGTCCCGAGTGCCATTGCCGCTATGGCCTGTGCACCGCCGGCCTGGTAGATCTCATCGACACCCGCGATGTCAAGGGAGACAAGCGTTAAGGGCTTGATGGGCGGAGGGGAGCAGGCGCAGATCTCCTTCACCCCGGAAACCTTTGCGGGGACCGCACACATCAGGGCAGATGACGGGTAGGCCGCCCTGCCGCCGGGTATGTAGAGCCCGACACGGTTCAGGGCCGTTGTCTTCATCCCGAGCACCACGCCCGGCTCCATCTCCTCGAACCAGAGATCGCGGGGCCGCTGGCGCTCGTGGAAGCGCTCGATCCGGGCGTGTGCTTCGATTAAGGCCTCTACGACCTGCGTATCGACTTCATCATACGCGGCCTCGCGTTCCTCTTCAGAGACGGCGATATTCTCAAGCGTGACGTACTTCTTTACAAGGTCCCTGAGCGCATCGTCTCCCTCGTTTTTCACCCGCCCGATAATCCCGGTGACGGTGCCGCGTGCATCCTCAAGGCTCGTCTTCCGGGCCGCAAGCCATGCATCGATCCCCACTGCCTTCCACATAGTGCGAATATCTTCGACAGGAAAGGTTGTTAAGGTTTCGTTATCCGAAGAATCGAGCAAAGCGAGATTCGAGGACGAGAAGAACGCTTCAGCGTTCTTCGAAGAATCCTGATGGATTCTTCTCGTTTCTCGGGTTTGATAACCCTCGAAACTTCGAAGTCCGACCTGTCATCAGACGAGGAGGACGAGAAGAACGCTTCAGCGTTCTTCGAAGAATCCTGATGGATTCTTCTTGTTTCTCGGGTTTGATAACCCTCGAAACTTCGAAGTCCGACCTGTCATCAGACGGGGAGGATGAGAAGAACGCATCAGCGTTCTTCGAAGGCCGGCTTCGCCTCCCTTCTCGTTGTCGAGATTCTGGCGAGCCTTTCAGGCCATAAGGCCTATTGCCAAACAGAACGCACATGAGAGTTAGGAACGTGGGATCATGGGAAGTCCATACCTCAACACCAATGAAACGATCATCCTATCAACGCACAATATCATCATCAACACGATACCGGCCGAGGCGATCCTGACCAATCAGCGCCTTATTCTCGTTGACAGCAGGCACACCCGGTTGCAGCCGCAGGACGTACCGTTTACCGCACTGGAGACCGTGACGATCGGCGACACATCCGCGATGGACCCAGTCCTCTCCCTCTCCGTTGTTATGAAAGACGAGACCCGGCATACATTTGGTATCGTCTTTCCCCAGGAACCAAAGACAAAACGCACGTTGGAACGTGACGAATGGGCGACAAAACTCAAGGAGGCCAGTGTCAATGCACAACAGGAGCATGGCGTGCAGCCGGCCGAACTCCTGCCACCCTGGGTTGCCGGGGAGATCCCGGAAGAGGCAGGTGACGAGGGAAAAGCGCAGGGACTGGAGGATGAAAAATATTACAACCCCCCGCTTTCGCCACGGAAACCGCGTGCGGCACCGTCGTCGAATAAACACACGATCATTGCAGCGGGTGTGGTGGTTGTTCTCATCATCGCCATCGCAATAGGTGTGTATTTCTTTGCCCCGTCATTGATCGGAATCGGCAGTCCTGCCGTGACACCGTCTGCGACACCCGTTGCAACACCGGTATTAACACCCGTGGTTACGGCAACCGCCACGCAGACTTCTGTACCAACCGAACAGCCAACCGCGATAATAACAGAGCAGCCGGTTGTCACTCCCACAGTGACTGTGATGGAAACGTCGGTATCGCAGAGCGGAATCCCCCAGACGGGTGTGTGGATCCGTATCGAATACGAGGGTAATTTCACTGCTTCATTCGGGACCTCAGGTCGCCTGAGGGAGATCACCGGATCGGGTGTCCTGGTCTACCAGATACCGGCCAAGGACGAGATCGTGGAGGCCACAGTCGAGAAACTCGACGATTTTGGGGGCATTCTCACGGTCACGATCTACAACGAGGGCCAGATTGCAGAGAGCGGCACAACGCAAAAACCCCATGGAATCGTAGAAATACATACAGATTTACGAACCCCGTAACAACAACCGTGAACGCAACACGGACTGCCGCGACACCGGCCTGACGGCCGGGTCTTCACTTTTTTTCGGTATTAATGATACCGGCATACAGTGCAGTCCTGGGGTATATCCGGGGGCCTGCCTTCCCATTCACGTTTTCCGGAACAGATGACCATCGCCCAGTCCGCGATTTCTTGACAGTCGGCCACCCGGTGTGTAACGACAATACAGGGGATCTGCATCTTCTTCACAATATCCCGCGTCAGCTTCTTGACTGCGTGTGTGCTCTCGACATCGAGAGACGAAAAAGGTTCATCCATCATAAGGAGCGCCGGGCCGATCGCGATCGCACGCGCAAGGGCTGTACGCTGCTTCTGGCCACCGGACAGGTTACCCGCTTTAACAGGTGCAAGATCTTCAAGATGCATCAGTTCCATCATCTGCTCAACACGCTCGGTAATTTCCAGGCGGGGCATGTTCCGGGCCCGCAGACCGTACGCGATATTATCCCGGACGGACAGGTGGGGGAACACTGCTGCGTTCTGGAAGACGTAGCCGATCCGGCGGTCTTCGATTGCAATATGGGTTCCCTGTGCCGGTTCACAGAGCGTGGCTCCGTTGAGCCGGATACAGCCTGAATCCGGGGGAAGGAGACCGGCAATGAGGTTGAGCGTGGTGGATTTGCCCGACCCGTTGTTGCCCATGAGCGCGAGGATCTCGCCGTCACGGACCTGAAACGAGAGAGCCATGGTGAAGTCACGCAGCGTTCTGGTGAATTCGACCTTAAGCATGCGGCACCTCTTTCCGGGTGACGAGCCTCACCGTGATCATGATGATGAAGGAGATGATGACGAGCAGAATGGATATGGTCAGCCCGAGGTTGAAATTGCTCTCCATCCCCACGTAAACCGCAAGGGGCATCGTCTGGGTCACTCCGGGAAGGTTGCCGGCGAACATGATGGTTGCACCGAACTCACCCAGGGCACGGCCGAATGTCATCACTGCACCGGAGACCAACCCGGTCGCGGTGAGGGGGAGGGTGATGGTCATGAACGTCCGCAGCGGGGAGGCCCCGAGAGTCCGTGCAGTATATTCGTAGCTCTGGTCGAATTGCTCGAACAGGGATTTTGCCTGCCGCATGTAAAAGGGCGACGCAACAAAGATCTGGGCCATGATGACGGCAAGCGTGGTAAATGCAATCGGGATACCCAGCATGTTGAAGTATCGCCCGACCAGTCCCATCCTGCCGTAAAGAACGAGCAGGGCAAAACCGGCAACTGCCGGGGGCAGGACGAGCGGGAGATCGATAAGAGTGTCAACAATCACCTTGCCCGGATACGATGAGCGCGCGTGCACGATGGCAAACGGGGTGCCGACAAGGATCACCACGGCAAGCGAGATCACGGATGTTGTGAGGCTCAACCAGAGCGCACTGATCACGAGCGGGTCCGAGAGCGAGGACCAGAATAATTCGGGGGTTGTACGGAAGAAGAGTGCAACAACCGGTAATGCGAGGTAGAGGGTTACGGCAAGGATCAGGAGACCTGCAAGACTGTACGAGAGGGAACGCCGGTACTTCTCCGGAAGAATGCCTGCTGGTCTCATAAGGAATGCCCGTATCAGGCCGGTTGTTCAATGGTACATGAATGATTGACGGATATAAAAATAAAAAGGATTAGAGGGGCCTGAAGCCGTAGTTCTTGAGGATCTGCTGGCCGTTTTCAGAGAGCATGAAGTTTTCGAAATCGGCCGCCGCACCTTTGCTCGTGGATTCTTTGAGGATTCCGATCGAGTAGGTCTGGAGATAATTGAGGCTCTTCGCGATGGAGACAGACTGATATTTGTCGCCCCCTGCAGTGTACGTGGATTCGTACACGAACCCTGCATCCACCTCACCGAGCTGGACCTTGCCTGCAACAGCGGGTTCGGCTGTTTCGTACGTAACCACGTTGTCATATACCGCTGTGTTCCATGCCGTGCCGTATTCCGATGACTTTGCCATTTTTTCCATGACACCTGCCGTTGCAGCGCCAACCGGGACGCTCTTGTCAGCCATCGCGATCTTCACGCCGGGTTTTGCCAGATCAGCGAGCGACTTGATATTGGCGGGATTGTCTGCGGGCAGGATCACGATCACGTAGTTGGACGTGAGCGGCTTGACCGTGCCGGTCACAAAATACCCGCCATCCGTAAGCTCGGTGGTGTACTTGTTGCTGGCCGAGATGAAGACATCAGCGTAGGCTCCTTGCTGGATCTGCGTCTTTATTGCCTGGGTCCCGGCGAGGTTGAAGACCACCTTGTGCCCGGGATACATCTCCTCAAAACCTTCTGCCAGTTTCGGGGATACACCGGAGAGCGAGGCCGCCGTGTATGCCACGACATTACCCTCGGAATATGTATACACCGGTTTGGGCGTACTGGTGGGGACTGCTCCGGCAGATGTTGCCGCGGGAGCCACGGTGGTTGCTACGACAACGGATGCCGGAGCCGCGGGGGCGACCGGTGCTGCCGTTGCGGCCGCAGTGGCAGTGGACTGGGGTGTGCTGGATGTGCAGCCGGCAAATAGTGCCGAGACAAGGAGCAGCCCGCAGACGATACTGACAAGGATTAACGTGTGTACTTTTGATCTCTGTTGCATGGTAATCATTCCTTTGCAGAGAGATGTGGGTAGGCAACACGTAAAACTATTTTCTTTTATTTTTCAAATAAGTAAATTATTATTATTAAATTATTTACATTCATTCGTGGAAATTCCGGGCTTTTTTAAGGAGCGAACCGGTAACGAATGCCCGGAATGAAAAAGATCCATCTGATGAACCTTAATGTCAGGATGATTATTCTGGCCCGGTTTAGTATACTATTTTAATTTAACATTTTTGATAAGTTAAATAAAAAAACTTATAAACCTGCAATCCCTATGACTATTGTGTCCCTTTGGAAACACGCACCAACCGGACGCATGCACACACAACAGGAACGCAACACAATACACATCTCTGGATCATGAGCCTGGATGTCGTGGTTACACACGACGCATCCGTGGTCTTACCACACACAGACCAATCGTTACGGAACCTCCATGACTCATCGTATCCGCTTTTCATGATCAGGACTGATCCCCGGTTGAGAAGGCAACCGGGGAATAACACCCTTTCTGGCCGGTTAATTGTTCCATAACATTCCTGACATTTTCATGCACGGGTGCATCCTGCTCCCGGACCCGGTCTCCCGCCATCATCAGGGGAATTCCGGATGAACGTTCCACGAAAGCGGGAACGCACCTAAAAAGCATATCTGCCCGGACAGCCAAAATGAGAAGATACTGAGGTATCATGAGCGCCCCGTACCTGAACCATGGTGAATCCATCATCCTGACAACGCACCGGGTGAGCGTCGGCTCTGTCATGTACGATGCCCTGCTGACCAATGAGCGCCTCATACTCATGGACAACCGGTATACCAGCTTCGAACCCCGGATGATCCTCTTTCCGGCAATTATTACCGTTAAAAGCGGAAAGGCCCCCACGGGAGAACCGGCAATCATCCTCACGCTCGAAAGTCCCAGCGACCTGAGCGGGTCCGAACAGGTCAACCTCATCTTCATCCAGCAGCAGGGAGAGAAGAGAAAGCACGAACGCGAGCTCTGGGTGAAAGAACTCATCGGGAAGGTCATCACCGCCCGCGAGCAGGCAGCGCAGAAAACGATCGTTCAGGTAAAGAAGAAGACCGGCATGCAGCCATCGGTCAGGCGCTGGGTTGCTCCTGAACCCATCCGCCCCCGCACATCCATTGAGACGCCCCCTCCCCCGCCACCGGAAGATGTCGTGATCTCCGAGGAGCCGGATTCGCTTGAGTTCTTCCTTGAAGAACGCTCCCGTAAAGGGCCGGAACCTAACGCAGAAGAGTGCCCCTCAGTGCCGGATGTTCCGGAAATCCCCCCGGCACCGGTTGACACGGACAGTATCTGGGAGGAGAAGCCGGAACCCCCCGAACCGGTCATCGTTGTGGACGCAGGACCCGAAGAACCCACGTATGCCCGGGAAATAATGGAGGATGAGTCGCCAATCCTGGATTATCTGCCGGATGCAGAATCCACACCGTCACAGGAGAACATGCCTGTTGAAGTGCTTGATGAGACAATCCATGAACCACCGGCAGGACCGGAACCGGAAACCAAAGCCCCATCATCGTTTGCCAGCACGGTACTGGCGGCAACAAAATCCCTGCAGCCTCCTGAAGATATTCCGGAAAATCTGGATACGGATACACCAGCACTGGCGGATACCCGTGAACCTGAAGAAGTCCGACCAGCTGGACCACAGGATGATGAGATATACTCTGCTGAAACCGGGAGTGACACCGATGAGGAGGATATACCGGAACCTGATGAGATACCTGAACCTCCCGTTTACAGCGAACATGCGATAATTCCACGACCCCCGCTCCCCGGGCAGGCACGGGAATTGCCCGGCACCTATACTCCTGACATTCCCGTGACCGGCATCACCATCGGGGCGCACGATGACAGGACTCCAGACAGTTCATCGGGCACACGTAAAACGGGTCACGGGCAGAGCCGCATGGTCCTCATCGCCGGGGTCCTTATCATTATCGCCCTGCTCGTGGTATTCGGGGGAATTTTCCTCATATCCCAATTCCCCCAGGACCCGGCTGGCGGTAGTCCGGTCACGGTCATTACCCCGACAGTTACACAGACACTGCCACCCGCTCCGCTGGCGGAACAACCGAATGGTGTGCGGGTGAATGTGATCTACCCCGGCACATTTACCGGAACCGTCGGGAACCCGGGCTTCCTTCAAAAGGTCTCCGGTACTGGCAACCACACGTTCCTGGTCCTGATGACCAATAATATCGTCCAGGCAATAATCCAGAAGCAGGATAATTCCGGGGATGCCCTGACGGTCGGGATCTACGACAACAGCACGCTGCTTTTACAGAAAACCGTCACGGCACCCATGGGGGAAGTCAACCTGCTCATCGATGTGAAGACCGCAAGTCCCCCGGGCATGGTGGCCGATATCACTCCTGTCAGTGACAAGCCCCTGCTTGGAAATGGTACCCTGATCTATTATTGACGGGGAATGGAATACGGTATTGTATTTAACCGGCCATCTCCATTTTTTAGACCGGTCAACCGAATCCACATTTATACATGTAAAGGGGAGTGTCGTGTCACAACCCCATCATTAATAACCCGAATCTTCTCAGTACTGATAGATGCAGCAAGAGTATGGCATTCACATGAAAGGCGGTGTCATCACCGAGCGGAATCCCGATTTTTCAACGGTCCGTATCCGTGCACCGGCAGGCGTTCTCACGATAGAACAGTTACGGGGCATCGCGGATATCGCAAAGAAGTACGGGACCGGTGTCGTCCACTGCACCACGCGACAGACGATCGAGATCCCCCATGTCAATCCCAAGACTCTCAAAAGAGTTGCACAGCGTCTCGAGAAGAACGGGACACCGATCGGGTCCGAGAAGGATGAGATCGTCAACATCACCTCCTGTCCCGGGACCGAGCGGTGCAAATTCGCCAATATCGATACCATCAGCCTTGCAAAAAAGATCGATGAAAAACTGTTCGGGAAGACAATGCCGGTCAAGATGCGTATCGGACTCTCGGGATGCCCGAATGCCTGCGTGAGCCCCATGCTCAACGAGATCGGTGTTATCGGGAGGATCCGCCCGATCCGTACTGAGGGTCTCTGTACCGGCTGCGGCATGTGCGTCTTCTACTGCAAGGAGAAGGCCATCAGGGTCAGGAACGGGATCTCGGAACTGGACGAAGAGAAGTGCGTCCAGTGCGGTATGTGCGTCAAGTCGTGCTCGTTCAACCTGCTCAAGGAAGCACACACCCACTACCTCATCACGGTTGGAGGGAGGCGGGGACGGCACCCGAAGATCGGCCGGGAACTTCTTACGGTAAAGACCGGGGAAGATGTCCTCATTGTGATCGACAAGATCATCGACTGGGTATATCGCCGGGCATGGAGCGGGAGGTTGCTATCAGAGCAACTGGATGAACTCAATTTCGAAAAGCTCCGGGAGGATATCCTGAAGCAGGTGCCGGAAGCGAGTGCGGCAGCGTGGCCTGTAAAGAAGTGATGGGGCGGTAACCTCTCATTAAGAATATTAAGGTCATTTTTATTGTATATTCGTGAAATTCTGTGCAAACGGGTTCACGAATTTTATCAGTCATGGTGCATTATCCAGGTGCACCGTGGGCATCCGGCAACACATGGATGGCCGTGGCTTTTATACCGGTTGATACAACCGTCCCGACACCGATGCTGAGGTCCTGGCAGGACATCCGCGTGATGAGGGCGGTCACCGGAAACCCGCAGTCAACCGTGAGCCTGATAAACGGCCCGTTTGGCATTATCTTCGTAACCTTCCCGACGAACTGGTTCCGCACGCTGGTCCGCTGTACACTGTCATCGGTCAGGGTGACGGTCACCTCTTCCGGCCGTATGTAAAGGGCAACGCGTTGTCCCGGCGGACACGGGGTGATGGCCTCGAACCTGACCTCCCCGACATCAATACAGGCATGGCCGTTCTCGTTGTTCCTGACAATCCCTTTCAGGATAGTGTCGATGCCAACGAACCGTGCGATCTCCCTTCCTTTCGGCTGGTAGAAGATATCGTTGATCGAACCAACCTGGGCAAGCCGGCCTCCCATTATCACGCCGATATGATCTGCGAGGCGCTGTCCCTGGAGCATGTCGTGGGTGGACATGATGATGGTGGTGCCGAATTTTTTATTGATCCGGATGATCAGATCCTCGATCATATTTGACGAGACCGGGTCGAGATTCGCGGTTGGTTCATCAAGGAGAAGAACTTCCGGGTGCGTCACCATGGCACGGGCAAGTGCAACGCGGTGCATCTCCCCCCCGGAGAGGGTGGGTGCACGACGGTCGGCAAAATGTGGCAGGCCCACCAGATCGAGGGCTGCGGGGACCCTCTCGCGGATCTCCTCCTGCGATACGCCCCGGAACTTCAGCCCGAATGCAACGTTCTCTGCTACCGTGGTGTTCAGCACGGCCGGCTTCTGGAAGACCATCCCAATGCGCCGCCGGATTGTGAGGCGCTCCAGTTCTGTGCCAGCAGTGTCCTGCCCGTCAAAAACGATCCTGCCCGCGGTCGGCCGTTCAAGAAGATCGATGAGCCGGATCAGGGTAGTTTTTCCGCTGCCACTGGGCCCGATGAACGTGAATATCTCACCGGCCCGTATCGTGAGATCGATCTCCCTGAGAGTCTCAACACCATTGAATTTTTTGGTGAGGTGTTCGATCCGGATCATCCGCGGGGACCCCCTGCGATATGCCGGGAATCATCGGAAAAACCGGATGTTATGAGGTTCAGGATCACGACAACGATCAGGGCAACGGCGAGCAGGATGATCCCCAGCGCGATGGAAATACCAAAATTTCCCATTCCTGTTTCAAGGGTTATTGCCGTTGTGAGAACCCGGGTCTGGTCGCGGATGTTACCCCCGATCATCATCGCCACACCCACTTCGGCGATTGCACGCCCGAACCCGAGGACCACGGCACTCAGGATCGCGTACCGGGCCTCTTTCACGATCTCGAGGACTTTCTGGGACGTGGTGGCCCCAAGAGCAACGAGCGTATCGCTGATGCCCCGGTCAATCCCGCTGAGTGCCGATATGATGAGCCCCATCATGATGGGAACTATCAGGACCGTCTGTCCGAGGATCATACCTGCAGGGGACCACAGGAGACCAAAAAATCCCAGCGGACCACTTCTGGAGATCAGGAGATAAATGACGAGACCGACCACCACGGTCGGAACGGAATAGAGAGTCTGGATCAGGATAATAAGTGCCCGTTTCCCCCGGAATTCATGAAAATGAATGAGGCTCCCAACAGGGATGGCGATGAGGGCGGCAATGATCGTTGCGGAGAGGGAGATGTACAGGGAAAGGGCTGCGATCTGCATGACGTCAGGATTGAGCGTGATGATCAGGTTAATCGCCTGAATGACCCCCTCTGCAATATCGTCCAACCCAGTTCACTCCCGTAACATATGGATCCGGTTCCGCTCCGGTCTCCTTCTGAAAAGGTTAATTCCTATGATCACCTTTACTTTCTTTTAATTATTATTACCGAAAACGGTTCGCGTACTCCTGATTGCAGGAAATCACCTGGATGGACCCGAACCCGGAAAAAACCTGACGACACCATGAATCCGGAACCCCCTCTCCCGCTCTCGTTCTCCCTGTCGGAGCTTGCGGGATCGCTTGGGGATTTCGGGACGATCATCCCGCTCATCCTTGCCGTTGCGCTTGTCTCGGACGTCGACCCCCGGTACATTCTCTTCTTCTTTGGGCTCTGGTTCATCCTCACCGGTCTCTATTACCGTCTGCCGATCCCCCTTGAACCGATGAAAGCGATCGCGGTGGTCGTGATCGCAGCAAGTGCTGCCGGGGGGATCTCGGCCGGTGAGATCGCAGCAGCAGGCCTCATTCTCGGTGTGATATTCCTCGTGCTCGGGTACGGGCGTTTTTTCTCCATCATCGAGCGGTGGGTACCCGGGAGTGTGGTGAGGGGTATCCAGCTGGGTCTTGCCCTCCTCCTCTTCCGGTCATCGGCAGGATTCATCACCACAGACCCGCTCTTCTTCGGAGTTGGCATTGCAATCATCATCGCGTTCATGGTGCTGGTAAAATACCGTTCGATCCCCGACCTCTCATCAATCTGCGTGATCGGTGCGGGATTCATCGGCGGGATCCTGATCTCGGGCATTCCCCCGGTCAGCCTGATCCCCGCCCCACAGCTGGTGATACCGGCATACTCCGATATTCTCCCCGCCACAACAACGCTCGTTCTCCCCCAACTGGTCCTCACGATCGCCAATGCGATCCTTGCAACGTCGCTCCTGACCAAAGACCTGTTCGGAAAAGATGTGCCCCCCAGGAAATTCTCGACAACCATCGGCCTTATGAACCTGACCTCGGTCCCGTTCGGGGGGTTCCCGATGTGCCATGGTGCCGGGGGACTTGCCGGGCAGTACCGGTACGGCGCCCGGACCGGCGGGGCAAATATCTATGCCGGCCTCATCTTTCTCATCCTCGCCCTCTTCTTCACGTCTCCGCAGGTCCTCTCCATTATCGCGGTCGGGGTACTTGGCGCCCTGCTCGTCTTTGTCGGGATCGAGATGGGCCGTCACAGCCTTAAGACGGACTCCCTGATCGTGACGGTGGTCATTGGCATCCTTGCCCTGATCAGTTCCATGACCCTTGCGTTTATTACCGGTATGGTCATCGCGTTTGTTGCCGGCTGGATAAAGAAGAGACCGGTGCCTGGAACCGATTGATACCTCTGGCTCTGTTGTGAGTTTGGAGAGGGTCCTGAACCTCGAGGATGATATTCTGTCGGAACTCGAAGAGTGCTGATGCACTCTTCTCGCGGTTCAGGTCAGATGACCATCACCGACTCGAAGAACTCTGGAGACTTCTGTCGAAGACCTGATGGTCTTCTCCTCCTCGTGGTTCTTACGAACCACTCGGATTCGGAAAAAGGGGGGGAAAAATTATGCGGTTGTTGCCGCTGCTGCCGGGGCAACAGTTGCCGCCGGTGCAATCTCGGTTGCCGGCGTACTGTAGTCGCCTACCCAACCTTCAGTTGCAGTCGGGACCTCGACACTCATGGGAGTGAAGAGGGCCTTGCCGTACTTGTCGACACCAAAGGAGGCGATATCGGCCTGGGTCGTCGGATCGAGGAGGAAGTTGATGAAATTGTTGGCCATCTGGATCTTGTCGGCCGGCTGCTTGTCGTTGTATACAGCCATCACGCTGTAGATGTTGAGCAGGCTTGCACCTTTGCTGACAAGGGGTACCAGGTTGAGATCCTTCTTGTAGGCAAGGTAGGTCCCTTCATCGGTCAGGACGTATGCACCCTTCTCGCTTGCCATCTGGAGCGTCTCTCCCATTCCTTTACCGGCTTCTACGTACCAGTCCCCGGACTTCTGGACCTGGGTGGTGTAGTTGTATCCGGCCTTGGACCAGACAGTCTTCTCAGCGGAGTGGGTCCCGGAGTTGTCGCCACGGGAAACGAAGGCAATACCTGCGGTCTTGTTGGTCCCTTTGAGGAGCAGCGTTGTCATGGCCAGTTCAGGGGTCATATCCCTGATACCCGCCGGATCCGCTGCCGGGCCGACAATCAGGAACGAGTTGGAGGCGAACGAGCGCCGGTTCAGGCCAGAACCATCTTTCATGAACGCCAGTTCCTGGCTCGGGGAGTGGACAAGCAGCACATCCGCATCGCCACGCTTCGCGAGCTCGATGGCCTTGCCGGTGCCCTGCGAGGTGATCTTCAGCTTGACATCGTACTTTTTCTCGAAAATTGGCTGGAGATAGTTAAGGAGCCCGGTATCATACAGGCTCGTGGTCGTCGCGATGACGAGTGTCTTCTCATCGGCTGCTGTTGCAGCAGGGGTTGCTGCCGCAGTAGAGTCAGCTGGGGTTGTTGACGGAGAGGTACTGGTACATCCGGCAAAGAGAGTTGTTACAAACAGGACTGCAACGATCATTGCAGTAAATCCAACATACACAGTCTTTTTCATAGTATGACCGGGATAATTTTACGGCGGGAGATAATTGAATGTTTCTTTTTGTAATAAGTTAATATATAGTAGTAACCAGCTGATAACCAGCTGATAATCAAATGGTTTTAAGATAATTAAATTGATTTACCGAATTTGTTAACATAAAGAGGTCATCAGGCATGAAACATACCGGTACCCGGGAATCAGTCCTTTCCGGTCAGGGCAACGAAGATCTCCGGCCCAAGAATTTCCTTCATCTCACCGGCGTAATTTTCCTGCATGAGGGCCAGCATCTTCCGTGTCCCTTTTGTCGTTGTCAGGATACCCACACGTTCGGCGCGGGTGATCAGTTCCTGCTCTTCCATCATCGCGAAGTAGGGGAGGATGTAGTAATGCGGGACATCAAGGAATTCAGCCAGTCTCCGGGTAGTGGGGAATTTTATCCGGACTGAATCCTCAGTAAATGTCAGTGATATTGCTCGTTCTTCTACCTGAATGCGGACCGCTGCATCAAAAAGGGAATCAATGGAAAGGGCGGCCATGAATCTTCTCTTCAGGATAGTTGATCCTCAAAGGTATTGAGGTTTGGCCAGATCACAAAAAGTAAAAAATTATTTCTTCTTCTTATGGTCATCGTCAACAGGCTTCATGTACACAACTTCCGCCTTGACGTCCTTTGCAATCTGTTCGATCTCGAACTTCCGAAAATGGGTTGCCGCGATCTGGATCTCGCCACCGGTCACTGCAACGATGCGGTACTTGGGCGACTCGACGCCCTCGCCTACTTTCTGGCGTTCACGAATGTAGATCTTCATGGTATTCCTCCTGCCAATAACGTCCGCAGTTCAAAGTCGTGCTGCGGAAGTATCAGCTCTGATATACCAACTGGTTTGCATGGACTTATACCTTTCCTTTGCGATACTGGAGTTGAGTGTTCATCATGAAAAAACGGTTTGAGTTATCAAGCGGACTGCAGGGTGAGACCCTTGTCCGGAAAGGGCTGAAGAGAAAACGGCCGGTGAGCGAACAGATCCGTATCGCCCCGGATATCAACGTGATCAAGATCGGGGGGCACGGCGCGATCGATTACGGGCGCGATGTGATGTACCCGCTCTGCGATGAGATCGGAACGCTTTCGAAGAAGCACAAACTCCTCGTGGTCACCGGTGGCGGCGGGCGCGTGCGCCATATCATGGACATCGGCATGGACCTGGGTATGCCGACCGGTGTCCTTGCCGAACTCTCGGCCAAGATCTCCGAACAGAACGCAATCATGGTCTCGATCCTGCTCTCGAAATACAATGGGTCGCGGATCCATACCGGCGATCTTCTCGAACTGCCGATGCTCCTGAAGCTCGGCATCCTGCCGGTCATCCATGGCACGCCTCCGTACGGGCTCTACGAACACCCGTCGCGGTCCGATGCGATCCCGCCTCACCGCACGGATACCGGTGCATTCCTGATCGCAGAAGTGCTCGGTGCAAAGAGCTGTATCATCGGGAAGAACGTGGACGGGCTTTATGCTGAAGACCCCCGGAAGAACCCGGATGCAGAGCTCATCAGGGATATCACCGCAAAGGAACTGATCAAAATGGATCTTGAGGATCTGGTGCTTGAACCTATGGTCATAAAACTCCTGGAAGACGCCGCCCATATCCGCGAAGTCCGGATCATCAACTGTCATAAGCGGGGCAATATCGAAAAGGCGATCAACGGCAACAATACCGGGACCATTATCCGCGCAGAATAACGAAGGAGATCCCTTCCGCAGGAGGCCGTGTGTGTGTCATACTATCGATGGCCCCCCGCGGGAGTTATGATGCACGCCAGACCCGCCGCATCGTGGCATGATGCAGGTACCGAAAGAACCGGGACATTGGTTCTGGCCATCGTGTCCATTCAGGACATAGTACATTTTCTTTGGCTTAATAAATCAATTTTGTTAACATCATTAGGTTAATATGAAAAGAAAGCCCGCATGCAGTCATCGGGATTATTACGTCGTGAAAGGGTAACACATTGGTAACAAGGCAGGGAGATTAACCAGTCCCGTTACAGGAGATAAGTTAACTGCTGTTAATTAACCAGCGGTATTTATCAGGATGACCAGATTTACAATACTTGAGTACTATGGGTTTCAGTTCAGACATTATGCACGATTTTGTGGCAAAGGAGATCAAAAACATCTACTCCAGTTATGATGGCTGGAAATGTACCTCACGGCCGACCGGAAACAGGTACGACTCGATCATGGTGCTGGAACGGCGCAACGGAGGACACCATGAATGCATAAAGGTCTTTGTTACATTCGAAAGATCGGTACCCTCACCCCTTCCGGAGGACCTTACTACGGCAGAACGCAATCGCGACGGCATGCCGACCCGTTTCACCTGTGCAGTCATGGTCCCGGCCAATGCAGACACCTCATCGGTGCCACCCGAGATCCTTGTCTGTACCATGCGATCGTTTGCCTTTGAGGGCAAGGAGCTTACCTGGGTGAAAAAACCGGTCCGGAAGACCGAATCAACACTGGCAAAAGTGCCGGCATAACATAGTCCTTTTTTTAAAACATTATCCCTGCGGCGATTCAGGATTGATTGCCGGGAGGGGGGACTCGGTCAGGATCGAATCCGTAGAAAGGTGCCGGATCATCCCGGTCGTTTCTGTTGAATACCCCCCGGACTTCATGAGAAGAGCGTGGTAAGCCGGTGACCGTATCAGGGTGATGAGCATCCCGATCCTGGGATCTGTCAACAGATCCCGTTGCACGGCAAGCTCGTAATCCGCATGGGCAACCGGAATGAACTGCAGTCCGCTGGCACTGGCAATGCTGGAAGTACAGATACCGGCATCGGCAAACCCGTTCCGTACGGCGACTGCAACTGCCGGGGAATCGTGGACTTCCTGGAGGTACCCGTTCAACTCCAGGGGGTCAATTCCTTCCGCGGCAAGCAGGGTGTCGAGGACCATCCGTGACGGGGTGCCTTTCCGCGTATTGATGAACCGGGCATTGGCGAGATCCGTTACATTCAGGCCATCGCGGGACGCGATACCCATTTCAATGGTAGCAATATGGATAAACGCCAGTTCGCGGTCATCCGGATTTTTTATTAAGGAAGTGTAGGTCTTCAGCGGGGAGCGGGCGGGTAGGACAAGAGGGGAGGCATGGCAGGTGTTGTTGCCCAGGGCAAGAAATCCTGCGGTATTTCCCGGGTTTGTGGCATGGATATACAATCCCTCATCATGGGCGAGCCCGGCGAGTTCCTCCAGGGCCGGGTCCAGCGTTCCGGTCAGGATGAGGGTACGCTCGATGCTCCCGGGATCGGTGGTAAGGAAGACCGTAAGCTCGGTCCCGGCTTCGTATCCCTCGACCGGTGCAGGGATGTGGGTGTAGCCGTTCGCCTTTACCGTTGCCATCTGGGCAAAACCCCCTTTCCCGTGAGGCGTCCCGTACAGGGTGTCACCGATACAGCCGACAAAGAGCGGCACGAACTCGTCGAACCCAGGGTCTGACGTAAGCGCCTGCGCCAGCCGGGCGGTCACCGGGTACCGTGGTGCCGGGGCAAACCCCCATGATTCAAGCAGCGGTGCGGCAAACTCCCGGAGCACGGACTGGGCAGCAAGAGGGTACCCCGGCAACCCGAGGACGGGTTTGCCCTCTACCCTTCCCAGCATCATCGGCTTGCCGGGCTTGACTGCCACGCCATGGAAGAGCAGTTCCCCGATCGAACGGATCACGCTCTCGGTAAAGTCGCGGGTCCCGGCTGATGAGCCGGCAGAGATGATGACAAGGTCGTTATCCCGCACCGCTGACCGCAGGGCATCGCGGATCAGGTCGGGGTCATCGTGCACGATCGGAAGGCGGGTACAGTGCGCTCCCATCTGGGAGAGGAAGACCTGGGCCATGACTGTGTTGCTCTCCACCACCTGCCCCGGACCGGGCCGGACACCCAGCGGCACGAGCTCGCTGCCGGTCGGAATAATGCCCACGTTGACTGCAAGGACCTCGATGGAGGTGATCCCATAGGTGACGAGTGCCCCGATATCGAACGGCCGGATCAGGTGGCCGCGGGGAAGTACCAGTTTGTTCTCCTTGATGTCCTCCCCGGCCGGGCGGACATGCTGCCATGGAACCGCAGCCCGCCGTACCTGGAAGTGGCTGCCGGATTCCCAGACATCCTCGATCATGATGACCGCGTCGAACTCCGGAGGGATGATGTTGCCGGTATTCACCCGGGCACAGTGGTCAAGGGTTACCGGGTTCTGGTCGCTGGCACCAAGGGTATCCCGGCTCCTGACCGCGATCCCGTCCATGGCAGAGAGATTCACTTCCGGTACAGAGTATTTGGCATAGACCGGTTCTGCCACGACCCTTCCCACAGACTGCATGACAGGGACCTTCTCGGTCCGCCGTGGCGCAGCAAAGGCGGTCGTGAGCAGGGTGAGTGCCTCTTCAAGAGAACGGAGCTCAAGGTAACGCTTTACCATCGCAGACAGCGCCCCGTTCTTCTCGTGCGATCGTGTCGTGCCATTCCCGTACCCTCATCAAAATAATTGTATTAACAATGTGCTTTTGTAATAGTAAAAAGAATGTCGCAATGTCCTGGTAAACAAGTTATCCGGGAGTGACTGAAAAAAGGGGACCTCTTTATCACAGCGATACGTTCTGCTGGGTATTTCCCACGGCAGCAAGGTAGACCGGCCACTGAGTCTCGGGGTCGAGATTTGCGAGTTTTGTAACCAGATCATCGTGGAACATGTCAATCGGTGCCACCTGGAGACCGAGCCCCGAGGCAGCCAGGATCAGGTTCTGGCAGGCATGCCCGGCCTCGATGAGAGCACTGCGATATCCCCGGTTCCCGATTGCCCAGACCGTTCGGTACGGAATGGCGACCCAGAGGAAGGTTACGGCAGCCCGGGTCGTGAGCTTGAAGTTCATGCTTGCGGTGCTCATCTCAAGAGTCAGCCCTGAGTCGAGATGTTCGGCCACGATGCTGTGGGATTTCGGGAGGTACCGGTACAGGCCGGCATCCAGCCCTTCCACATCGCTCGCGACAAAATAGGTCTCCAGCGGGTTCCGCGAACCGGTCGAGGGTATGTTGCGGATCTCGATCGACTCTGCCACGACCTTCTTGAACCCCTGGGTACACCAGAGCAGGTACGAGAGCTGCTTTAAGTCCATCGTGGACCGGGCAAAGAACCCGACAGGTTCCCAGCCTTCTATCGCTTTCCTGACCGGCATGTCCGGGAGCTTGATTTTTTTCGGGTTTATGAGTTCGATGACGGTCTGCCCTTCCTTAACCGGGAACTCGTGGGGGGGTTCCGGGACACGGAGGACAAGGTCGACCGTGGAATAATCCGGGCATCTGGTTCCATTGATGAAGTCTCTTCCAACTTTATTCATAGGGTCACACCCTGTAACGGAGATTCTTATGTTGTCTTCCTGGTTCTTCGAACCTGTCGGAACTCGAAGAAGTCCGTGAGAACTTCGAGAGCGAGAACGGAGGCGGAGCCGACCTTCGAATGTCGAAGAACGCTAATGCATTCGGTCGAAGACCTGATAGCCTTCTCCTGCTTCGGGGCTTATGCCGCTCAGCATTCTTCACTTCAGGCTCTGATAAGCTTTCGGAATTCGAAGAATCCTGATGGATTCGGTCGAAGACATATTGGTCTTCTCCTGCTTCGGGTCTGATGACCCTCTGCATTCTCGTCCTCCTGGTTCTTCGAACCTGTCGGAAGTCGAAGAACGCTGATGCGTTCTTCTCCTCCTCCAGGTCTGATGACCTGTCGGAGAAAAAAGAGATTTGTCCTCTATGGACCGATGTGTTGTGATGTGTTTGGGGGTTCATGCCGCCGCTTTCAGGTACAGGTTTGCGTACACGACCTGTCCCTTGCTCTTCGGGTGTCTCTCGCCGAGGTCGCCGATGTAGTGGTCGAAGGTCGCCTTGACGCCGTCGATCTCCTTCTCGACAGTGTCGACCTTCTTGTATCCGGGCATCATGAATTTGATCTTGCCGAGCACGTACATCTCGCCCCTGACCATCTGGCCGCCGACACGTCCCTCGACATCGCCCTTGATGACGACCGTGCCGCCCTCTGCATGGGTGGAGACGTGGATGAAGGCGTTCTTCTCGATGATGATGGTGCCGCCGAGCATGAAGGTACCGATATCGTTACCTGCACTGCCCTTGATCCGGATGGTGCCGCCCTTCATGCCTCTCCAGTCGCCACGGTAGGCACAGCCGACATGGTTCTTGGCATCGCCGTCGCAGAGGAGCTCTCCGCCTTCCATCTGGATCCCGCAGAATGAGTCCATGTTCCCCTTGATGTGGATCTTGCCGCCCTTCATCCAGCCGCCGACATACATGTCAGCATTGCCATTGACCGTGACCGTTCCTGCGGTCATCCTGGCACCGATGTACTTGACACGGGTGCAGTCACCGGCAATCACGATGTCGGTGTCTGCGGCAGTCTCGCCTGCGTTGCCGGAGACTTCAAAGAAGTCCCCGAGTTTCATATGGATCTTTCCTTCGTGTCCCGGGAGTTCTGCAATCTGTGCTGCAGTCTTTCCTGCGAATGCGTCGGGGGTGATGCTGTATCCCTCGAACATGAGTTCGGGGACCTTGGTGGGTTTTAACGTTACTGTTGCCATGATCGCACCTCAGGCCTCCACATTCACATCGATAACTGACTGGTGCGGGGCAAGGTATTCCCGGACCGGGTAATTCCTGATGTCAACTGTGTAGGTCCCCTGGGTGAATGCCTGGCTGACATCACGGGTGACCTGCGGGTTCTCGGGCATCGCGACTTTGACCCAGACCGTCTTCTTGTGGCCGTGGCTGACAACTTCGCCGTCCTTGACAATGACTTCCCCGCCCTTGATGAAGCAGGCTGCACGCTGGAGTGCCGTCTCGATCTTCTCTGCATCCTTGGGCAGGTCCTTGTAGTTGAGGTTGAAGACTGACACGTCCCCGTTCATGCCGGGTGCAAGGCCGCCGTACACGTTTCCAAGGCCGAGGCATTTTGCCGGGCCGGACCGGGTCATCTGGGCGATCTCGAAGAGGGTGAGCTCGCGATCCATAGTGTGGATGTTGGTCAGGCCGATCATCCTGTCACTGTTCTTCATGGTTGCGATGGTCTCTTCCCGGGCCTTCTTGCTCATGAGCCACTTGATGACGCGGGGGTACCGGGTGAACGGCCCTGCGTTCGGGTGGTCGGTGGTGATAAAGCACCGGTTCATGTCCTTTGCATAGAGTGCCAGTTCAAGACCGGTTGCCCACTGGACTGCGTTGGGTGTGACATTCTTGTCGTAGATGTAGGGGACAACGCCAGCGGCGGTCTCCATCTCGACGTCAACATTGGTCCACTTCAGGTGGTTGAGACCGTGGAGGTGGTGCTCGAACGGGCCGTCAGCGGTCATCGTGGTGGTCTCGTCCAGCGTTACGCAGCCGAGATCGATGGTGATGTTCTTCTGCTTGTTGACATAGTCCATGACCTCTTTGGCCTTGGAGCAGAAGTCCTTCCAGCCCTCGCCACCATAGGAGTGGAACTGGAGGTGGGTGGAGTGCATGACGGATTCACGGCCGAACTTGTTCCTGGCCTTGAATCCCTCGGCAATCTTAAGGGCTGCAATAGTGTCCGGATAATTGCCGGGGTTGCCGAGATTGTTCTGGTGGAGGTGAATCGAGTGCGGAAGACCGAGGAACTCATTTGCCTCGATCAGGCCCTTGATGATCTCCGCGGGAGTGATCTCGAAGTACGGGACCGGGTCGTTGAGGGAGAGACAGTTGAGACCCCATGCCCATGCAGCAGTGCCGCCGGGATTGACAAGCTTGACACCATAACCTTTCGTGGCCTTGAGGAGCCAGGCAATATAGGCTGCCGTGTTCTCAACTTCTCCCTTCCGGAGGTAGTCCATAACAAACCAGTTGTTGGCGAAGACCGGCAGCGCTCCTTCATCGATGATGGGGGTGTCGTGGATCTCCTCGTGTGTGTGCGGGGCGAGGAGCGGGGGCATTGCCGCTTCCATGACGAATGTATATCCCATCCGGGCATAGTCATACCCGGTCTTGAATACCGAGGGGATCGAGAAGCCGGACTCCATGCGGTAGCCGTTCTTCTGTGCCATCCCGCTCCTGCAGAATCCTGAAATGAACTTGTCTTCAGGACGCATCAGGCGGCCGGCATTGACTTTGGGGCCTGCAACGTGGGAGTGGACATCCACTGCACCGGCCATGACAACCTTGCCCTTTGCATCAATGACCTTTGCAGAGGAGCCGACCTTGTCGACAATCTTGCCATCCTTGATGGCAACATCGCCTACGTCACCGTCAATCTTACGGGTCGGGTCGATGATAAACCCGCCCTTTACAATCATTTCTCCTGATGCCATCTCAGATCACCGCCTCTGATTCGGGGTATCTCCGGTCTTCCTTTGCCGCAAGCCAGATGGGCTCGGTCTTGGTCAGTTCGCACATGCGCTCGTAGACTTTGTTGAAGAGTTCCTCGTCGCTTGGTACGCCGGGGAGGCCCTTGATGACGGCACGGAACTGGATCGGCACGTTGTCCATACGGTAGACAACACCCGGCTCGTCAACGCCGGCAATCCTGACCGGGATGTGGAGGTCCGAGATCTCGCTTGCCATGTTGAAGTTCGGGTCGACTGTAATGAAGGGGTGCTTCTTCAGGTGCTGGACCGGCTGGATTGGGAAGTGGGCGCCGGCATCGGCACCGACATTGACGAAACAGTCTACTTCGTCCCTCATCGCGAGGTCAACGGAACTGGTCTCGCCCGGGTTCATGTGGGCGTGAGTACCCTTTGAGAGGTCGATGCAGTACGGGAAGCCGAACTGCCATGCCCAGACCTGGCCGGGGCCGGCAATGTTATAGTGGCCCCGCATGGCCATGATTGATGCTTTCGTGTGCTCGTTGAGGTCGCGGGTCAGGCTGATCGCGGCGTCAATGTTGTGGTTGCGGCCATCGGTGTGCGTGCAGCCCATGCCAAAGAAGATCATGCAGAACTTTGCATTCTTCATGATCTCGACAGATTTGATAATTGTCTCCTTGGGGATGCCTGCTACTACATCAGGGATGTCGTGGCCACGGAGCACGGTCCGGAACGCATCGAAGAGTTCGTAGTCGTGTCCCTGGTCGAGCATGAGGTGGACATCGGCGAGTTTCGCGGTGTCGGTCTCACGCGGGTCGATCGACAGGACAGTCCGCTGCATGGCACCCTTCTGGGTGAAGTAGCCGCGGGGGAAGATCGAGTACCGGGAGGTGTGGCGGGGGTGGGCGTGCATCGGGTTGCAGCCCCAGAAGACCACGACATCGGCGCGGTTCTTCGCTTCACCGAGCGTGCAGCTCGGGTACCCGTTGTCGAAGATGGCAAGGAACGAGGGGCCGTGGCAGATGGTTGCGCAGTTGTCGAGCACGGCACCGGACTTCTCTGCAATACGGGCGACTGCGCTCATGCCTTCGCAGTTGGTTGAGCCAAAGCCATAGATGAGGGGCTTCTTGGCCGCGAGCATGGTCTTTGCCATGTAGTCGATCGCCTCATCGTAGGGGATCTCCTTCATGGTGCCGTCGGGCTGGCGCCTGCGCGGGAGCTTCGGGCGGGTCGGGTCGTTTGCATGGTGGAACAGGTTAGTCCCGATGATACACGCATTGTGGACTTCGAGGATCTTGGTCTCATCGTCAGAGACAAGCACTTCGATATCGTCGCAGGATGAGCCGCAGTACGGACATCCGACACCTTTGATAAGTTTAGGCATAATTACTGACCTCCTTTCCAGAGCCCTACAGCGCCCTGCACGAGCTCAAGGGCGGTTTTCAGACGCTCGCTCGGAGCGGGTTCGATAGTGACCGGGAAACCGCTGTACTGCGGGGTGCCGGTGGACTGGGTCCGGGGCGGGACGACCTGGTTTGCCCAGACACCCTGGCGGATGTGGGCAAGGCCCGGGGGACAGTACTGGGTCGGCTCGATGGCCTTGACAATAACAGTACCGCATTCACTGGTGACACGGATATTCGTGTTCTTCCAGATGCCAGCTTTCTTCATGTCCTCGGGGTTCATCTCGCAGATCGAGCAGGCGACGAAGTAGTCGGGATTGGTCTTACCCTTCTCCATCGCGGCACCTTCCTCGATCGAACGCTGGGTAATCATGTTCAGGTTGATCTTTGGCATTCGTCCATCTCCGGTTATTGTGCCAATGCGTTGGTCATTCCCTTACCAGCAAGGGTGATCACTTTGTACGGGCATGCTGCAACACACACGCCACACCCGGCACAAAGTTCATTCTTCGCGTCAACACTGATGGATTTCCCATCCTTGACCGCGTAGATTTTCTCCTTGGTTACCGGGTCGAGCGTATGAAGCTCGAGAGCGTTGACCGGGCAGGCAACCACACAGATTCCACACCCGGTGCAGCGGTTCATATTTACATGTACTGAAAACGCCATGCACATCACACACAAAATTGTGTTAACTTTCAGTTATTTTCGAGAATGTAATTAAACCTTGTTAAAGTGGATCGGTATTAATTATAATTAATTAACCAAATATAAAAAAATTCCAGAGTGATTAACAAACGACGGAAAAAATGATGGCGATAAAAACACCTGAGTTTAACCGGTTCGGTTAATTTCGCCGACACAAGGGAACGGGAAGAGAGATCATTCTGGACCGGACACTGAAGAACCGGATAGACGCGACATACATGAACGGCATCCTGTTGGGCAGATCATATCCGGAAAAACTGACAGATCCTTAAAAAGAAAGAAATTTTTAATCTGCCTTCGGAATAGAGCCGGACCAGATAGGGCATCCGTTCTTGTTCATGGCAAAGATCTTGTGGTCGTGGAGCGGGGCCCCGTTCTCATTCCTGCACCGGGAGATCAGGAGTTCTGTTGTCGGGATAAAAGCGCTGCAATTGCTGCATCCTTTGTTGTGCATCATGGTTAACCACCAGATATTTACTTTTGGCACCTATAAAAAATTTCCATTTTCATATAATTATAATCGCTATCAAACGTCCACTCATATTACCTGAATTTTTCATCACCGTGACAGATGGCATTATCCTGGACGTACCAGCCAGGTCTCAATCGGTTCCCAGCGGCCGTCCGGGTAATAGGCGATCCGGACACCATCATCGGCAAAGAATCTCCCACCGGGATGAGTGCTCCACCAGTCGAGGTTGAGCCAGTAGCGGGGACCGTCCGCATCCGTGGTGATGTGACAACCCACGTCCGTGACATGGTACCGTTGCCGGATATATGCGGCAGCCTCCTCGAACTGCTCACTGGTGTTCCCGATATACACTTCCGAATACGCATGGCCGGACGTGCCGTTCTTTGCCGTGACAATGCGGGCACTCCCGCCAACCGATTCGATCATCGCTGCAACAACGATCGCGAAGTCATCGCAGTCGCCCTTGAACCCGAGGGCGATGGTCCGGCTGGCCGGGGAGAAATACTCCTCGCCTCGCGGGTCATCCACGTACGTCCAGCGGCTGTACACGTTCTCCCAGAGATCGCAGATCTGGGCGAGGTTGAACGTACCCCCATGGGCTCTGGGGATGAGCGAGACCGCATAATCCCGGGTGACCGGATCACGGGAATCCATTGCGTCACGGATCGCGACAGACCTCCGTGCCTCCGGATCTTTGCCGGAATTGTTCAGGAAACCTTCCACGCCCCGCGAGGTGTTGACAATGTTCTGGTAAAGGAAAGGACCGGAGGAGTCCGGACTGGTTGAACCAATACCGGATTCAGTGGGAACGGCCGGGGCGGAAGAGACACAGGCGGCGTTGATAGTACACAGGAGAACAAGGAACAGGACAACCGGCAGATATGAGAACGGGATCGCGTTAGGAAAAACATGCACCTTATGACCGGCTGATCCTGAAAATTTCCTTTTCCTGTGTGACTGCATCCCGGATCATGTCGCCGCACCCTAGTATTACCTTTTGTATTTTTTCCTGCAGATGACCGGTACGGTCCAATCTGAAAGAAGATTAAGGAAAAGATTAGGCGCGTGGACGAATTCGGGGAAGTGTGTTACCGGAATGCCAGGTACAGGAAATATATCCCGATGAGCACAATCACGACACCAATGATCTTATCGAATACCTCGCCGCTCACTCTCGCCTTGTCCTTGATCTGTTTCCCAAGAGCACCGCCAAGCGAGCTGATCACAATGAGCGGCAGGGAGAGCCCGATCGCGTAGATCAGCATGGTGAAAAAACCCTGGACAACGGTCTGGTAGAGGGCGATATAGGTCAGGACGATAAGGAGCATGGGAGCTCCCCTCCCCACCGTTATTGCACCAAACGAGAGCCCGAGTAAAAACGCACCCGTAACCGTATAGGACATCGGTACTTTGAAAAAATTGAATATACTCTTTATCGGCGGTTTGTAGATCTGGAGGAGCTGTAACCCCATCAGGATCAGCAATACTCCTCCGATTGCCCACGCGATGGTGCTGTTGAGGAAGAGCAGGTATTTTCCGATAAATCCCGCGATCATCCCGAGCGGGAGGAGCACAAGCACCGTGCCGATGCAGAACGAGATGGTCAGTTTGAGGATAGTGGGGAGGGAGAGGTTCGTATTCCCGCTCGTCAGGTACCCGATCAGTCCAAGGCACAGGACACTGTTGCAGGGACAGATGCCGGCAATCAGCCCGAAGATGAAGATGCCAAGGATGGAAGGATCGAAGGTCGCCATCTCATTATCGTGGAGCTGAAACGATGAAATATATTGTGGAGTTTATTCTGTTTTTGTTTTCCCTCCTTTCGAAAAGCAGACCCAGTATCCCGTGTCATCCTCGGTAATATCATACATGTGAATTCCGGCAACAGCAAGCGCTGACCGGACAATAGGTGGGTTGCAGCTCGCATACCAGCCCCGGCGTTTTTCCTGCCATTCGGGATCCCGTTCCCGTATCTGTCTGACAATCTCATCACGTAAGCGTGCGTTACCAAATCCACCCCCGATATATGCCATACCGCCGGGCCGGAGCACCCGCATGCATTCGGAAAATCCCCGGGACAGGTTATCCCAGAAGAAGAACGATCCCCTGCTGACGACTAGATCCATGGATGCATCATCAAACGGGATCTTCTTCACATTGCCAGAGACCGGTGTTACCCGCTGCTCCAGCCGGTACTTTCCTACATTGGCTTCTGCAATCCTTACCATCGGCCGGGCATGGTCCATGGCATAAACATGCAGGTCCGAGAGGGTGGCAAGCGCGATGGCAAGGTGACCCGGCCCGCTGCCCACATCGAGGCATGTGCCGGTATCAATATCTGCCTTTTTCAGGATCTGGTGGGCGATGACCGGATATATCGGGAAGAAGATAGTCTGGGCGATCTCGTTGAAATCTTCGGCAGTTTCCAGAGTCTTGTGATCATTTTTCATGCAACCGATATTCATGTGGTGATCACCTCCTGGCTGTCTGTGATCCTGTTTTCCGGGAGTCCTATACGGACATCAGACTGCCAGATCATGGAAACAACGCAGAGACCAATGGAGAGAAAACTGAAGGCGATCATTTCGTACACCGATACATGGACCGCAGACTGGATTACCAGGAAGAAAAAGAGGACCGTGCCGTGGTAAACATGAAAACCGAGGATCCGCGTGTCCAGGACATCGCAGGGCCGTATCGAACCGTAAATCCTGATATCGTTGAATGGGTAGAACAGGCAGACACCCTTACGGCAGCACAGGTCTTCTGTAAGGTGGAGGAGCATGCCAAACAGCAGCCCGGTAAGCAATCCCCAGACCAGAAGAACAGGAATCTCATGATAAAAAAGCAGAACCGGCACATATACGATTGCTGCAAGCATCATGAAATACAGGAGGAGCCCGAAGATGGAATGGGTCACCCGTTTGTCATCAGGTTTCGCCGGTGTTTTAAAAAATCGCTGGTACACAAAGCAGATGACCGGCATACAGATCCACCTGCCCACCTGCACAATCCCCCACGCGGTCGTGCGGAGAGGGTTATTTTTAGGCCGTTTCATCTGGATATCCGGAATGATGGCGCCGATACCCGCTCCTACGGAAACCAGAAGTGCAAGAACGGGATTAACATCCACAATCGCGCTGCTGAGGATGATGCTGCATAACAGTACGAGCAGGAAATGATGACGTGTTATCATGGATGTGATGTGTGGAAATTGCCGGGCATTTCAGCATGCAACTGCGGGTTCCGGAACAGCAAACCGTTTGGCATTTTTCTTCTTGTTCAACCAGAGAAGATCTCCGTCAACAAATGCAAATGCGGTCATCAGCAGGACCCGGACATGGGGCGGGACGCTGGAGGTATCGGTTGCCTGGGGTGTGAGCAGGTACTTTTTCGCAAGGGATCCCCGGCCTTCCGGAAGAGAATCGAGGGTGCTGATCAACTCTTCTTTTGGTACCTGGTCTAACGATACGGCAATAAAAGCATCTTCAGTCCCTACCCATTTGCTCCGGGAGACGCGGTAAAAGAATCCCGCGGCCCGGCATCCGTTTATTTTTTCGATCTTCCATCCATCATACTTGGGTAACATATGGCGGAGATCTCTCTCCGCGAATAATTCCATGACGTCTTTTGTTGAGCCCATATGTATCACAATTTTGTTGTTCGTCCGGAAATATAAGTTTTGGTAATTTTGTTTTACTTTTAATCAAAATTAAACAAAAATGGTTAAATAAATCCATGGTCGATGGGTAATAACTAAACGAAGGTTGTTTTAGGAGAAATCTCATGGAGGAAAATTCAAGCCTGAAGAGAAAACGTATCATCGTATACGCGGGCGTATGCATTATCGTGATCATTGCATTATGCATTGCTGCATGGGGTTCCGGAATCGGTAATGCTGCATGGGGTATGACGAAAAACAAGGAGATCTCCGCAGATGAGGTCATTATTCCGGTCAGTTCCTCGTCATCAATTACCTATACCAGCAACATGCAGAAAGGCGGCGTGCCACCCGGGATTTACCAGGGACTGATTATAAAGGACCTCAACGGCACGTTCGATCCCGCTCTTGCCAAAAGCTGGGATATCTCCGCCGATGCAAAAACCTGGACATTTCACCTTGCGAGGGACGCAATCTGGAGCGATGGTGTCCCGTTCACTTGTGCTGATGTGAAGTTTACCAACGATTACATGAAATCCAACAACCTCACGCTGGCATACGTGCTCACCGATGTCCAGTCCATTGACTGCCCCGACCCCTCAACGGCCGTCGTCACGCTAAAGACCTCCTATTCTGGTTTCCTCGATCAGATCTCGCGCCAGCCGGGTATCACTATCTCCCCCAAGCATTTCTGGGAGAGCATCCCCGACCCGCAGCACTACGAGGATAAGCAGTTCATTGGTACCGGCCCGTTTGTCTTTGACCAGGATACCGCCGGGTATGTCCGCCTGCTGCGGAATGATGCCTATTATGGAAAAAAGGCACAGATCAGCGGCGTGGTCCTCAAGGTGATCACCAACCCGGACAGCCAGGTGCTGGCGCTGAAGAATAGCGAGATCGATGTTGTCTCCGATATCTCCCCCGCGGTGGCTAAGAGCCTGAAGGGCGAGAAGGACATCGCCATGTACACGATAAAAGATACCGGTGCGTATGAAGTCGCCTTCAACCTCGCGCAATACCCGGCGAATATCACTGGATTCAGGAAAGCGATGAGCCATGCCGTGGACCGCGATACGATCAGTTCCCTGTTCGGGACCGGCCGGCCTACGGAGACCACATTCCTGATCCCGAGCCTTGCCGGAAGGTATGTCAACCCGGAAGACGTGGGCATGTACACCTATAACCTGAGTACGGCACGGGAGATCCTGAAGAGTGCCGGGTTTACCTGGGACGGGAAGGGTTTGCTCCTCGGTCCGGATGGAAACGTGGTCACGCTCACCATCCCGCTCGGCACCAAGGGCCAGGCCAGTGGAGGAAACCAGAAGATCGTTTCCGTACTGAAAAATGACTGGGAAAAACTGGGAATCACCTTGAGCACGGTCTCGTACGACGACCAGAAGCAGTATAAAAAGGCAATCAACGCCAACGCGGTCTTCCTCGATTCGTTCCCGGTGACCCTGCATGACGACGCGGATGCATTAGTGAATTTTGCAGTTACTCCCACCCAGAAAACAAATTATTACAACTATAACAATCCCGAATATAACGCCCTTGTCTCCACGATCCGGAATACAGCGGACCAGCAGGAGATCCTGAAGATGGCGTACCAGATGCAGGATCTCCTTGCACGGGACATCCCTACCGTGCCGGTCTGCACATCCGATACGATTGTCGCGTATCGCTCGGACCGGTTCACCGGGTGGGACTTGGGTCCGGGATACTACAGTGTGACAGATCCGCGGGTACTGACTAACCTGACCCCGGTGAAATGACCGGGGTAATCTGTCCGGGAAGACCGGCATGATCGATGGGCACTACCTCCTGCGGAGGATCGGTTACAGCGGTGCAGCGTTCTTCGTCTGCATAACGATCACTTTTTTTATTTTGCACCTGATGCCCGGGGATTACATCACCAATTATCTCCTTTCCCTGTCACACACCATTCCTCAGGAAGCCGTGGACCAGTTCTACCAGCAGTACGGGCTTGACCGCCCCCTCGGGGAACAGTACATCATCTATATCTGTAATATCCTGCAGGGCCAGTGGGGATACTCGTACCAGTACGGCCTCCCGGTTTTTCCCATGATCATGCAGAAACTCTCCTGGTCGCTCGTCATCCTGCTCCCCGCAGTCCTCCTTGGGATTATTATCGGCATCGTGCTCGGCGCATGGTCCGGGTGGAGGTCCGGGGGGAAGAAGGACCTTGCGCTTTTCAATATCATGATCGTGTTCCGGGCGATCCCGGAATTCTGGTGGGCGATCATGGCGGTGTGGGTCTTTGCCTTTTACCTGCAGTGGTTCCCGCTCGGGGGATTTACCAGTATCAGCGTCCTCATCTCCGGCCTGAACCCGTGGGATGTCCTGTACCATGCCATCCTCCCGATCTGCCTGATGACATCCTTTGTAGCAACCGGAAACTACTACATGATGCGTAACTCGATGATCGCGGTCATCGGGGAGGACTACATCACAACGGCCCGGGCAAAGGGGCTGGACGAACGTGCTGTCCTCTGGCGTCATGCGCTGAAAAACGCACTCCTGCCCATGGTGACGATGACGACATTCCAGGTCGCCGGCATCATCATGGGCAATGTCTTCATCGAGACGGTCTTCTCCTGGCCAGGGATCGGTCTCCTGACCACCGACGCGCTCAGGATGCGGGACCTGCCCCTTCTCGAAGGGATCTTCCTCTTAGACGCCCTCATGACAATCGGCGCCATGCTGGCCGCCGACATCCTTGCCTCGTACCTGGACCCGCGGATCCGGATGGGTGACCAATGACCAGGAATGCATTCCTCTGGATAAGCGTCGCGATCCTCGCTCTTTATTTTACGGTTGCACTGCTGGCACCCTTCATCGCGCCCTATGGCGCCACGGAGATCGTCGGCGCTCCCCTCCAACCCCCGGACCGCGGACACCTGTTCGGGACAAATGACGTGGGCCAGGACATCTTTTCCCAGCTGGTGTACGGGTCCCGGGTTACCCTGATCTTCGGGTTCTGCTCCGCATTATTATCGGTATCAATCAGTACCTGTGCCGGTATTGTCCTCGGGTATTACGGGGGAAATATCGACGAGGTCGTCTGCAGGATTCTCGACATCCTGATGCCCATCCCCATCTTCCCCCTGCTCATCGTGCTGACCACGTTCTTCAACCCCGGGGTGGTGCAGGTCAGCATCCTGATGGGGGTCCTCGGGAGTATCCACGGGATCCGCCTCATCCGGGCACCGGCGCTCTCGCTTGCGGAGACACCGTTTATCGAAGGGGCCAGATCGATCGGGGCAACGGATCTCCGCATCATGTCCCGGCATATCCTCCCCAACCTGATGCCGGTCGTGACCGCGAAATTCGTCTCATCGTCACAACATTATCTCGTGATGGGGGTGGGACTGAGCTTCATCGGGCTCTGGGACACCATGACCGTGGACTGGGGCTCGATGATCCAGAACGCCTATTCGAGCGGTGCACTTTCGCTGGGCCTCTGGTGGTGGATCCTCCCGCCCGGCATCGCGGTTGTCGGCATCTCCCTTGCCCTTGCCCTTGCCGGCTACAGCCTCGAAGAGTCCTTCAATCCCCGGACAGAGGTGAACCGCATATGAGCCTGCTTGCTGTCAGCAATCTATCCGTGCAGTTCGAGGGACGGGCCGGCACGGTGCCGGTGCTTGACCACATCGACCTTGAGATCAACACGGGCGAACAGGTCGCCCTTATCGGGGAGTCCGGGTGTGGCAAAACCGTCTTCGGGATGTCGGTGATGCGGCTTCTCCCGTCAAATGCCCGGGTCACCGGGTCTGCCCGGTATGCCGGAAGGGATCTTATACTTGCTGACGAACGGGAGATGCAACAGGTCCGCGGGAAAAAGATTGCCATGATCTCCCAGAACTCCGCGTTCGCTCTCAACCCGGTCCTTACGATCGGCGACCAGATCGCAGAACCCCTCACTCTTCACACATCCTGCCGGGGAAATGATCTGCACCGGGAAGTGATCGCGTTGCTCACCAGCCTTGGGATCGAACGCCCGGAAGAGAATATGCAGAAGTACCCCCACCAGTTCTCCGGGGGCATGCGGGAGCGTATCCTGATCGCCATGGCACTTGCCTGTAACCCGGACCTCATCATTGCCGATGAACCGACCTCCGGGCTCGATGCACTGGTGAAGGCGCAGATCCTGGAGCTCCTGAGGACCGTCATGCAGGACCGGACACTTCTCCTGATCACACACGATCTCGGGACGGCATCCGCTCTTGCATCGCATACGGCAGTAATGTACGCAGGGGAGATCGTGGAGTACGGCCCGACCCAGGACCTCTTCACGTACCCCCTGCACCCGTACACGCAGGGACTTATAGCGGCATCCCCCTCGGCAGGATTTCATCCCATCCCCGGTGTGAGCCCGGCACCGGGTCAGGTGCCTTCCGGTTGCTGGTTCTGCCCGCGATGCTCCTGTGCAATGGATCGGTGCAGTACTGTCCATCCCTCATTAAAGAAGACCGGAACGAACCGGCAGGTCAGGTGTCTCCGGTATGATTGAGGTCGATGCTGTTTCTAAGTATTACACTTCAGGATTCTTCTCAAGGATTCGGACCTACGCTGTAGAGGATGTATCGCTCTCCATTAACCGCGGAGAGGCGCTCGGCCTTGTCGGGGAGAGCGGGAGCGGGAAGTCCACGCTTGGGAGGATGATGCTCCGGCTCGTGGAGCCCAGCGCCGGAAGGGTCGTGTTTGACGGGATCGACCTGCGTGCACTCAAAACACCGGCCATGCGGCAGCTCCGGCCCCGGATGCAGATCGTGTTCCAGGACCCCGATACTGCGCTGGACCCCCGGATGACCATCGGGGAGTCCGTTGCTGAACCGCTCATGGTCTGGCAACAGGGGAGCCGCCATGAGAGAGACGACCGGGTCCTGGAACTCTTCGCAATGGTCGGCCTCCAACCGGAGCTTGCGGACCGCCGGCCCTTCGAGCTCTCCGGCGGACAGAAACAGCGGGCCGCACTTGCCCGGGCCATTGTACTGGAGCCGGAGTTCATCGTCCTTGACGAGCCCACCGCAGCGCTCGACCTCTCGGTTCAGGCCCAGATCTTAAGCCTCGTCCAGGTGCTCCGGAAGCGGATGGACCTGACACTCCTCTTCATCTCCCACGACCTCCAGGTGGTGGAACAGATGAGCGGTTCCGTGGCCGTGCTGCATAAAGGAAGAATTGTGGAGTCCGGCAGGACTGCCGATATCCTGCATCGCCCGTCACACCCCTATACAATCCAGCTGGTGGAGGCTGCCCGGAAGAGTGAGGAATGGTTCGGTAAGCAGCGTGGCAATCACGGTTCCGGTGATGAGGTTTGAAGTTACCCGATTCCAGCGCTTTTTCACGAGGGAACAGTTCCACGTTGGATACAATCCATATATTAATAAAAAATAATTAACAAATGGTAATTGTTTAATACATTTAATTAAAATTCATTAGGTACGATGGCTGGACTGGTGGGCAGTTATGATAGTTTGATCTGTCCCCCCTCTCACAGATCGGTTGACGAACAAAGAGGCCGGCTCGGAAAAACGGCAATCATTTTTTAAAAATGATCCGCCATGACAGAAACCGTTGACCCTTTCTGGAAATATGACGAAGATGCCTGCCAGTGCAATGAGTTTACAAGAGCCACATATGCCCGGATCTACCCGGTCATTGCGGATCAGATCCTCGAACGGACGGGGATTACGAAGGGTGCCTGCCTTGATGTGGGATCCGGGCCGGCATTGCTTGCGATGGCCCTTGCCCTTCTGTCGGACCTTCGCGTGACAGCGCTCGACAGCTCACCAGGTATGTATGAACTGGCACGCAAGAATATCCGGGACCGGTGCATGGAAGATCTTGTTGTCCCTGTTATCGGGGATGTCCACGCGATCCCGGCAGCGGATGCCGCGTTCAGTCTCGTGGTCAGCCGGGGGTCGTTCCATTCCTGGGAAGACCTTCCTGCGGCGTTTTTGGAAATCTCCCGGGTCCTCCGGCCAAGTGGCATGGCCTATATCGGAGGAGGATATGGCAGTGCCCGGATCCGTGACGAAGTACTTGCAGACCGCAGGGAGCGCGAGTTCGTGGGCGATCCCGCGTATCCTCCAAGACCCCGGTTCCCTAAGTTCAGTGTCAGAGAAATTGAGGCATCGCTCGAAGTGGCCGGGATCAGCGATTACCGGATCATCAGCGATGATTCAGGATTCTGGATAATCATCCGGAAAAATGAAGAACAAAAAAACCGGCATGGTCCTGCATTGGGTAAAGAAACCGATCCGGAAAACCTGCCGCAATTTCACGATGGATTCTTTTTTTCACAATGATCGTGCACCAGCATACGGGATTTAAAAAAACCGGCAGAGCGGCCTGCGCAAAAAAGATCCTGCCCGTAAAAAATTCCGAAACCTGCGTTTAGTACCCTGCCAGAAACCGGCTGCGATCCCTACAACCACTCCTGCCGCTCTCCTCCGATCCCCCGGATCCGGTACTCACAGCCGCTCCCGGACCCATCCCGAACTTGTGGAAGGGGCAGATCCCCGGATTAAAAGGGTCCTATTAGCGCAGTTTTACCTCTCCGGTGTGAAATCCGGAAATCCGGGGCAATACAGAGCGATTTAAAATGATTTCCGCAGGTGTTTTTAGGGAATTCCGCAGTTTTTCGGGTTCCCGAAAAAATGGGCTTGCGGAGAAATCGCTCAAAATAACCTCTGTTTGCCAAAAGAAGGCTGTTTTCAGATTAGGGGGCTTGTCACCGATCCAATACTCTGACAGGATATGTTCTCCGACGTAAGCTAGGTTCCCCATGAGAAAAAACACCCGCTCTATCGCACATACTTTAATGATAACAGGAGTGATACGAAGTGTACGGTATCGGGTATGACAACGATAACAGCACGGGTCCTCGATGGTTTCCATCTCGAACTGGAGAAAGGAATCACGACAAAAACCGGTGATGAGATCGTTGTGAAAATCGTGTATCAAAGTCAGAAGGACTTTCATACACATTTGATGAAAATGCCCGAAGCATTTTCATGCCAAATCATTGAAAAAAAACCTGTTGCATCACTTCGCGGAGCATGGGGCGTTGATGTGGATAGTGCAGACTTTGTCGATACCCTGCGAAAATCCAGGGCAATCGAAGAGTTCTGATGAACTCTTCTCATCCTCGAACCTCGCTTTGCTCGATTCTTCGGAAATCAAATCATTATGAATTTTTTTCTGGGTACCAGCATCTGCATTGATGTGCTCCGGATGAACGGACCTTAATTAGTCCGTTGAACTGTTCGAAAGTTTTTCCGATGATAAAAATTCCGGGATTATTTCGGTCATCACGGTTGCGGAGCTTGGCGCCGGTGCTGCACTCTCTCCCCGTAAAGATGCCATGAAAAAAACCGGGGGCCAAACTGATCGGTAAAGGAGATAAACCCAAACGGACAAGATGATGGTAATGAAGCTCAAGGTGCAGGTTGTCAAAGAAGAAGACGGGCGTTTCTCCGTCTTCGTGCCAGGACTGCCGGGCTGCATGGCACAGGGGAATACGGAAGAAGAGGCGCTCCAGTCAATGAAGGACCTCATTCCTGAATACCTCGAATGCATGACAGAATCGGCAGCCAAGGCTCTCCCGCACGTCCGCGAGATCCTGGTTGTCGCATGAAGCAGCCGGTAGTCTCGGGACTGGAGATGATCAAGATTCTCCACCGGCGGGGGTGGACCGATATCCGCAAAACCAAGAAAGGCAGTCATCTCATCATGAAAAAAGAAGGGGTGTTCGACAATCTGGCGATCCCCCTTCATGATGAGCTCACCGTCGGCGTAATCCATCATTGTATCGTGGTTGCCGGGCTGACCGGGGTGGATTTCGAATAATGATCGCTTTAAGGAAAGCAACTCTTAGCGTACCACAGAAGCCTGGTTCCCCGTGAAAAAATACACCCGCGCCATCGCACAAACTTTAATGACAACAAGAGTGATACGGAGGGTACGGTATCGGGTATGACAACGATAAAAGCACGGGTCCTCGATGGTTTCCATCCCGGACTGGAGAAAGGAATCACGACAAAAACCGGTGATGAGATCTTTGTGAAAATCGTGTATCAAAGTCAGAAGGACTTTCATACACATTTGATGAAAATGCCCGAAGCATTTTCATGCCAAATCATTGAAAAAAAACCGGTTGCATCACTTCGCGGAGCATGAGGCGTTGATGTGGATAGTGCAGACTTTGTCGATACCCTGCGGAACTCCTGGAAGATTTAATGGAGACCAAAAAAAAGGATCGGCTTGTTTCAGATATGAAGCGCATTGAAGAAGAGGGAAAATTCGTTTCACTCTCGGAGATTAAAGAGTGACTTTCAACCTTCTTATCGAACAAGACCAGATTGATAAGATCAACGGATTTAATGAAAAGAGCCGGAGAATCTAAAGAAAAACCTGAATTAATCATGCACCTGCAACATTTTTGAACTCACCATGAGCAACAACGCATAGGTTTTTTTAATATACTTGCGTATACCTAAGTATATGCCAGAGGTAACAACCGTTAGGATGAGATCCGATACCAAGGCGCTCCTGGATGATCTGAAACTTACTCCCCGTGAGACCTACGATGAAGTTGTCCGCCGTCTGGCCGAAGCCGCATATGATGATGAGCCCATGACTCCGGAAGAGATTGAAGCCATGGAAGAGGGGATAGCAGATCTCAAGGCAGGCCGGGTCCGGTCGCTCCGCGATATAATGAAGGACCTGGGCGATGACAAAGTGATCGAGTCCAGGAATTTGTGATTCCGTGTATCAGATCAAGTTGTCACGAAAGGCAGAGAAAGACCTGGTAAAAATCCCTCAAGAGCACCGGACACACATTGAGCTAGCATTAGAAAAGTTTGCTGAACACCCGTACCAGCGGCATGATGTTGTGAAGGTCAGGGACAGCCCGAAGAACGCGCCGAGATACCGGCTTCGCATTGGGGAGTACCGGGCAACATTTTTCATTTATCACAATAGACTCATCATCGAGATTATCACCATCGGGAAGAAGGACTATACCGGGTAATCAGGGAAAACCCGGGATCCCGACCCCTCCTCCCCGCAGCCCGTTTTACATGCCGATCCCCAAACTAAAAGGGTCCTATTAGCGCAGTTTTGCCTCTCCGGCGTGAAATCCGGGAATCTAGGGCAGGATAGCGCGATTTAAAATGATTTCCGCAGGTGTTTTAAGGGAATTCCGCAGTTTTTCGGTAGTGAACCCCGCAGGGGTGAACTACGAGAAGAACCCGTCAGGGTTCTTCGAAGGTCGGCTGATGCCTCCCTTCTCATTGTCGAGGTTCTGATGAACCTCTCCAACTTCGAAGTCCGAGCGGTCATCAGGCCGTGAGGAAGAGAAGAACCCATCAGGGTTCTTCGAAGGTCACCTGATGCCTCCCTTCTCATTGTCGAGGTCCTGATGTACCTCTCCAACTCATCAGAGTTCTTCGATTGAGCCCCGTTACCCGGGAGCCCTCCGGGAGACCACCTGATCCCCCTCATGATCTCAGTGCGAGCCAATCCGTGACGATATACAATTTTCCAAATCGATTTAATTCAATTTAACTGATTTTGATCAATGTAAAAAAAATTAAAGATAACTTTGAAAAATTAACAAATGATCATTGTTAAATATTTTTAATTAATAAAGATGATGGACATGGCAGGACAAGTATACAGCCATGCGGCTGTCGCTCGTGCTCCGTCATGATATTGTTCTCATGGAGATTTGAGCAAGAGGAAGGAGACCTATGCATTTTCAGAAGAGATTATCAAGAAAAAATGGCGACGATGGCATCTCGCCGGTGGTTGGTGTGATGCTGATGCTGGTCGTTACGATCATTATCGCAGCGGTAGTATCCGCATTTGCGGGGGGAGCTACGAGCGGGAGCCAGAAAGCGCCGACGGCGAACGTGGAGTTCCACCTGAAAAACGGGGGGAACAGCTTCAATTCATATTTCACGATGAAAGTACTCGGGGTGAGTGACCCCATCCCGACGAAAAACCTGAGGGTAATAACTTCGTGGACGACAACCTACAAGGATCCCGCTGACACGACGAACTACGGGAAGAGCTTCAATGGCGGGAACACGACCTATGCAGGAATGGGAGGTGTCTATATTACAGGTGAACAGACTGGTACCACCGGCACCATTACCGTACCGACCGGGTATGGCAACGGTGTCACGGAATGGGCAAACGACACCTCTCACCCGCCGGGTGCAATGTGGGGTAATTTCTCCTTATCTTCCGGAACCTCGACGTATGACAAACCTTCCGGATATGGGACTGAAGCATCGGGAATCTACTTTTACGGCAGTTCGCACCTTCTCGATCCCATGCAGGCCCTCCTTGGTAACAAATGGAATAACCTGAGGGTGGGAGATACCGTGGCGGTACGTATCATGGATGCGAAGTCCGGAAAAACGATCGTGGACCAGAATGTCATCGTGGAGGGGTAATGATGCAGAACCATGAACAGGCCGTCTCACCGGTCATCGGCGTGATGCTGATGCTGGTGGTGGTGATTATTATTGCGGCACTGGTCTCCGCATTCAGCGGGAGCACCGTGAGCGGAACCTCGAAAGCCCCCCAGGCAACTGTCCAGGGTACGTACAGCCAGACAAATGGCATGACCATCTCCCACACCGGGGGGGATGCGATCCCGATGGACACGACAACGATCCTGGTACAACCTTCGAGATCGTTCGGGGCGGATGCCTCCCGTTATTCCTGGGTGGTTAACAAGAGTTATGTCTTTACCAATGCGACCCAGACCTGGGCGACCGCCCGGGCATTCCTGCCGGGCGACACCGTCACTATCAGCAAGGACAACCTGAGTTATGTCCAGCAGCGGCCTGCGCCTGATGACATGCCGGGCGATGCGGATGACCCATCATATGGGTTTAAGAATCCAGGCAACATCGGTCTCACATTCTCACTCGTGTTCCAGGATACCAGCGGGAAGACGATCGGGCAGAGCACCGTGGTTATTACCAAGTGAGGTGGAAAGGATGACACATGTGTGCCGTTCATTCAGAAATGAGCGCGCGGTTTCACCGGTAGTCGGTGTGATGCTGATGCTCGTTGTCGTCATCATTATCGCGGCAGTGGTTTCCGGGTTTGCCGGGGGGATGATCGGAACGGGCAACCAGAAGGCCCCGACCCTTATGATGGACGTGAAAATCGTCAACATGGGAAGTTGGGCCGGGAGCGGGTTCTTTGCAAGCGTTACAGCAGTAAGCGAACCGATCCCGACAAAAGACCTCAAGATTGTGACTTCGTGGACGACAACGGACAAGGCTTGGACCACTAATCGACCGATCATAACCGGTGGGAATACTACCTTACCGGGGGTTATGAATATTGATGTACTCGGGAACCCGGATCCAAGTATCAGTTCCGGTTTCTATGTTGCACCGTTCGGGGGCGGGCCGGGGATAAACGGGAGTGCAACGGTTGGATCCTTAGATACGAACACACAGTTTTCAGGACGCTGGCAGCAGTTCGGGAATTATACGCTGATGCCGGGAACCACCCTGTCGGCACAGCCGTGCGGGGCGGCAAGCTTAGATAGTATCGGCGGCTCGTGGGCAGATGGTAAGCCGAGCGCTAACTACGGGTATGGTGTTGAACGAAAGTTTATCTACAGAACAGCGAGTGGCACCCCCTATCTCGATCCGATATCGGCGGTTCTTGGGCCCAAGTGGGAAAGCCTGGTAATGGGGGATACCGTGAATGTCAAGGTGATCCACATCCCGACAGGGAAAGTGATCTTCCAGCAGGATATACCAGTAACGGAGGCATAAGTCAATGAAACCATCCAATCATAATGCAGTCTCGCCGGTGATCGGCGTGATGCTGATGCTCGTAGTCGTGATCATCATTGCAGCGGTCGTATCGGCCTTTGCCGGCGGGACAATGGCGAGCAATTCCAAGACCCCGCAGGCAACGATCAAAGGGGTATTCAGCCAGTCGGGCGGGATGCAGATCATCCATACCGGTGGCGATGTCCTTCCCACGGCCCCCCTCCTCTTCACCATAACCAGCGACGCCAGCTTCGGGCAGGGTCTCTCGTCGGTAACCACGGAGGTGATCCAGAAGGGAATTATCACGGATGACAAAGGGAACCAGCTGCTGAACGTTGACGGGACATCGAACGTGACCTCGTTTGCGCCGGGACAGACGCTGTATATCAACGTGTATAACCTGGACCCTGCCATATTACAGCCACAGATTTCCCCTTCTTCCAATCCTTACCCCTCTATGTTCAACGGACAGGTTTGGAAATATGCAGGAGGAACGTACAGGTTGGATTTCTGGGGACTGTGCTACGTCAACCCCGACAATGTCGGCAAGACATTTACGCTCACTATCAGTGACAAGTCCTCGGGAGCCGTGATGGCCAAGACTTCGGTTGTGATCCAGCCGTAAAAAATCTCCATAAAGATTTGGGCAGGTGGAAAAGGACATGCATTACCTGAAGAATCGAACAAGAAAAAAAGGTGACGAAGCCGTTTCACCGGTAGTCGGTGTGATGCTGATGCTCGTCGTCGTCATCATCATCGCGGCGGTGGTTTCCGGGTTTGCCGGGGGGATGATCGGGACCAACAACCAGAAGGCCCCGACCCTCAATATGGACGTGAAAATCATCAACATGGGAAGCTGGGCCGGGAGCGGGTTCTTTGCAACCGTTACTGCGGTAAGCAAACCGATCCCGACAGATGAACTCAAGATTGTGACGTCGTGGACGGCAACGAACAGGACCTCGGGCGAGAGCATAACCGGCGGGAGCACTGTTGTACCGTTAATTACAAATGTTAACGTCATGGGGAACCCGCAGACGGGTTACAGCGGTAATACCTATGTTGCACCCCAAGGGATAGGACCGGGGGTCAACGGGAGTGCAACGATCGGGTATAAGGATACGAACGCAATGAATTTTAAACCATACTATCAGCAGTTCGGGAGGTATATGCTGGTACCGGGAACCGCCCTGAGCGGTATACCCTGTGGGCAGCGTGATTTTAATCAGGTGCCGGGCGGCAGATGGAGCTATAGCGGTAGTGGTAATACGCCGGCAAACCCGAGCTCTGCCAACGGGTATGGTGTCAGTACTCTGTTCAGTTACAAGATACACGATAGCAGACCCTTCTACAACGATTCCACCGAAGCGGTTCTTGGGCCCTATTGGGAGAAACTGCGGGCCGGGGATAAGGTGAATGTGAAGTTCATCCACATCCCGACGGGGAAGGTCATCTTCCAGAAAGATATCGCAGTAACGGAGGGATAAGTTACTGAAACCATCCGATCATACAGCAGTCTCACCGGTGATCGGCGCGATGCCGATGCCGTAATGGGAAATCCCTGCAAAATGCCCGGGTCAGAAGGACCGGCGGGAAACGGCTTGTTCATGCCGCCCCCCTCATGTCCCGGGATCGCGCCGGAGATCCGTGCAACTTTCAAAGGACAGCCTCACATGGGGGATGGCCGTACCAGCCCTCCCCTAAAAACATCATTTCCTAAATAACCCCGCACCGGTGCAATATCCTGCCGGGCGGGAGTTTTTCCCGGCAGGTGCCGGTGCCTGCCGTGTGCCGGGACGGGCGAGGCATCCGGGTTTACCGGGGGCTCTCCTGAGAAAAGCCCGGGCAGATCACACTCATACCCGGCACGCGGTGAGAGACGAGACAAGAGCAATCTTCCCGGGCAATGCCTGCTTTTTGCATTTATAACAGGAAGGGAACGGTAATGGTATAGCCGGGGGAGCAGACGGCCGGCGGCCCGGTAACCGGATTCCCCACCCGCCCCGCAGGTGCTCCCTTCGCAGGAACGCACATGACTCCTGCCGGGATATCGCCCCGCGCCCCGGTCTTTTTTTCAGACTACCCGTAACCGTAATTCAGGGGACTGAACCGGAACAGAACAAGAGGATGCAGCGGAGGGGGGGCCAGCCACTCTATCCCCTCAATGCTGAACGGTCCCCACGCGAGCGACTGCACGATGATGGAGTCTGAGATGTCCCAAGCCCGTTCATCATTCATGGTTTTCACCATATACCAAGGATAGAAAAAGACCCCGATGAACTGGATAACGACCGATACTGCCACCAGTCCACCGACGATGAGCGTGACGGCCTGCCGCTTCCACGATCCGGCAGGATCGCTGCCGGCTCCCGTATCCCCGGGAAAAAAGCAATCGAGGAAAAACCCGGTGTACAGGCAGAGCACCGGGACGCAACCGGTGAGGAAACGCGGCCCGAAACAGTACGCTGCCGAGGACGACCATAGCCCGAAGAAGCTGTACAGGAGGATCTGGAGGAGCACGGCAGGCCCGAAGAGGAGGAGGAAGAGGCGCAGGGGTCGTGTGCGGTCCCGGTACACCCGGAGATACCCAAACAGCGAGAGGACTAGGACCGGGCAGAAAACGAGGAGCCCGATATTGGGGGCAATAAGGAGCCCGAGGTAATGGCTGATAAAATCTGTATTCAGGATGAAGAACTGGAGGTTCGCACTATAACCCCCAAACAGATTTCCGAACACGGAATAATTGTACCAGAAGAACGGAAATCCGCCAAGAACGGCACCGGCAGCATATCCCGGAAGCTGCTGGCGGTGCTGCCATACCATCCAGACAATGACCGGGATAAGGAGGATCGCATCCGGCGGGCGGTTGAAGACAAAGAGCCCTGATACGATGCCAAGGAGCACGCTGTATCCCCACCAACCCGTCTCTTCGTTCCGCATAACAAGCCAGATGAGCAGGACCAGGAGCAGTTCCACCGTACCCTGTTGCCAGAGGGCCTGGCTGCTGATCGACCAGGTACTCGTGGCAAAAGCGAAGATCAGGGCGGTCGCCAGTGCAACTTTTCGGTTGAACAACCTCTTCCCGACCGCGAATACGAGGACACCGGCCGTTGCTGCGATCGCTGCTGCGGATACTTTTGCGAGCACGTACACGTCCGTGGTCTCCAAGGGAGTGGAAAGCGCCAGGCTCATTTGGTGGGATGCGGCATAGATCGGCGTGACAAGAACACCTGTGACAACCGGGAAGAGCGAGACGCGGTGGCCCTGTACCATAGTAAAAGCATAGGTATAGTCCGGGTTGGACAGGATCGGCGGGACGTAATCGAAATACAGGTTCTGGTGCAGGATCAGGGACTCCGGCATGAAGGATGCAGGTGCCACGTCCCCGCTGGGAAAATTGATATTCGAAACCGTGGTATAGGCCAGGAACAGCGCGATGAAGAGGAGGATATAATCATAACGGTGGAAAATCTCGCGCATGTCATGGCCTGAAGGCACTTTTATCCCGGTCATCCGAATCATAAAAACGTATGCGCCTCCGGCACATGTGTCTGGCGGTCTGATACGATCTCCTGATATGGGGCCCGGGTTTTTGGCAGGCATGCAGCATCCCGGGAATTTCCCGGTGAACTGCGCTGAAATCATCGGCTGCGGCCAGGCTGGTGTCGGTGCCATGGTGATCCAGCTCTCACCCTTTCCCCGCCTGCGGGTGCGGGGCGCGCGGGGGAAATGGCGGTTCCCGGGTTCAATCGCCGGATTTCACGGTTCTATGATCTACATTGCCGGTTATTTGTTTTTTCTTCGCTCTCTTCGGGCAATCGGGAGAATGTTTCCAGATCGCTGTGTGCCTGGTCTTGTATGGCCATCTGAATAAATCAAATTTGATTAACAAAACATTTAAGTTAAACTATAATAATTGATCACATATCGGGTTGGCCGTCATGGCCGGCCTGAGGAGGTAAACATGAAAAAGAACGAAAAGAAAAGCAAAGGGTCTGCATCCGGCATAAGGATACTGATCGTACTCGCAATCATCTGTCTCTGTTTCAGTGCGATGGCTCCCGCCGTTGCAGCAGCATGCAACGATCCACCAACCGATAAATGGCTCTGTAACGTAACCGTGTTAGCGAATAAGACTGGTTTTGGCACAGTCGATGGACTCGCGTACAATAATGATAGCTTCTTCGCCGTTTTAAATCATTCACATTTTAGTACTACTCCAATGTTGTACCCCTATTGCTGGACCACCGGCTACTACCCATACACTGACCGGAAGTATCTGGAAACCCTGAACGTCGGCAACGGTGTCTATCCGGCGGTAATGAACCCAACTGACGATTACGAGTGGAAGTTTGTCAATGACAGTCTTGACAAAGAGTCATTCCTGTTCAAGAGAGGTCTTGCCGCATATGCCAATCACTACAACAGCACTTGCTATCTCTGGTACGGCAACGTCACGAAAGCCACCAGTCCTTGGAATGGCAAAGATAACTGGCTTTTCCCGACCTATGAGAATGCGACGTATGTTTTAAGATTGGATGTAAATTGGACTGGTCCGGCATAACTGGTGGTTTTCAAATTCAGTACTTTTACCATCCACAAAAATTTCCATTTTTTTATAACAGGATCGTGTACCGGTGTACGCCATGAAAAAAACCCGGTTGATCATCCTGCAAAAAAACCTGCCCCTATCATAGATTTACCGGATTCCAAGTCATGTAAATCCGTATTCCCGGCATATTTGTCATCTGGCAATGAGGTAATAAAAATGAACACAGAGCAAAAATCACTAATAAATAATGAACATACATCCCTGAGGAAGGCGCCGGATACAATCCTCAAAAATGGGCTCCTGAAAATAAAAGAGAACTGGGTACTTATCGCAATTTTCCTCCTTTGTTTTTGCATATACAATACCTATACCCACATGCGGATGAGCGGTGATACCATATCTGCAGGATACCTGCCCTTCAGCATTATCTATTACCAGGATCTATTCCTCGAACATTTTTACAACAACCCGCAGTTGGTATCCAACGCCTATGCATTCATCACGGTCAACGGGCACCTGATGTCCATCTTCCCCATCGTGACCCCGGTCCTCATAACCCCATTCGTTTACGTGTGCACGCTGGGAATGACGCCGGGTCATGCCTTCCTCCATATCGCCCAGATCGTGCGGACGACATCCGCAGGTATTGCAGCACTCGCAGTCTGCACATTTTACCTCGTCGTGATCCGGTTCGTCCCAAGAAAAATTGCAATCCTCTCCACGCTGGTCTTCGCATTCGCCACCAGCACCTGGTCGATCGGCAGCCAGGCCCTCTGGCAGCACGGCATGGTCGAACTGCTCCTCCTCCTGATATTGTATGCAATAATCAGGAATGAAGAAAACCCCTCTCCCATCTGGTTCATTATAGCCGGCATCCTCTCAGGCCTCCTCGTATTCTGCAGGCCACCGGATGCACTGCTGATCATTCCCGTCCTTGGCTATGTCTTCTGGAAAAACCGTACGCAGAGCATATATTATCTTGTACCGGCAATCCTCAGCGGCCTGCCCTTCCTCGCGTATAACTGGTATTTCTTTGGCACCATATCCGGTGGGTACATCCAGAACCTTGGCAGATTCGGTCTCTCTCCCGAGGTACTGGCAAATTTTGCCGGGCTCTTTCTCTCGCCGAACAAGGGCCTGTTCGTCTTCTCACCGGTTCTCATCCTCGCAGTCTTCGGATATTTCCGCTCTGGTTCCATCGGGAACAGGAACCTGTCCCTCCTCTTACGGTGGTTCGGCCCGGTCCTGATTCTGGAAACGGCAATGTACGCCTTTTTCTATGACTGGGGCGGGGGATATGCGTACGGCCCCCGTTTCCTGACCTCGCTGGTTCCTGTTTTGTGTATCTACGTAGCGCTTTTCCTCTCGTACACGGCAGCACTATTCCGCGCCGGGATGTATGATTACCTGAAGGCAGGAGCAATCGCATTCCTTGTTGTCGTATCGGTAGCAATCCAGTTTATCGGGGTATTTTATTTCCCGTACCTCGACGATTCTCATTATCCCCAGCCATGGGACAGTTCAAACCCGCTCATCGCCAGCAGCCTGCAGGACGGTGTTGAACAACTCGACACCTTTGCCGTCCAGTCAATTCCCCCCTTTCCGCCACTGTATTACTATACCCGGTATGATGAGTGGAAATACCTCAATGTAAAAGCGGCCTTGTCCGCGGGTGACTATTCAACGGCAGCTTTGTATTATATACAATATCTCCAGGAAAACCCGGACTCGTATATCCTGTGGAACAACCTCGGCTGCTGTCAGATAAAACTCGGGGAATATGACGAGGCAATACAATCCTTTGACCGGTCCCTTGCGATCAACCCACAGTTTAAGGATGCACAATTGAACAGGGCTGCCGCAGTACAGATCCTGGCACGAGGTAACCGCTCTGTAGAAATCGGTATAACCGTTCTGACGCTCCCGGGGAAGGCTGGGTCCGCAGGATAGAGCAGGCTGGAGACGCGATTCTTTCAGGATCACTTCGACACTGCGGGTATGCCGGGGAAGAATTCTATCGAATTCTTCGGAAATCGAAGGATCCTTGCGGATCCTTCAAAGACCTATGGTCTTCTCATGTCTCAAGATTTTCGACATTCTCCGTCAATCCTCGCTGTGTGACGAAGGAACACGAGAGGAGAGCCTTATGGCTCTCTTCGCTGATGCGACACCTGACTCCCTGCCTTTTCACCGGGCACGTATTCCCTGCCCAAAATACAGAAGTATAAAAAATGCCCCCCATATGTTCCAGCCCAACGTGTGATATCATAAATTAGCACGATTTTGTAACATTCACATCTCCCGGCAATATACTTCCCTTGGCGCTTCCGCATCGCCGTCTCCCTGCCCGGGACGTTCATCATGCTCGGAAAAGAAACGTTCCTTTACCACGACAAGGGCAAAGACAAAAAACAGGCTGACCGCTTGGACGTACTGGTCGAGGACATAGGGCAGTGCTCCGTCCGGCAGGAGCCCCAGGGCGTACCAGACCGCAAGGGGCATGAGGGAAATGCCCGCAAGAGCTGCAATCCTCCACGGGTACGTGTACCCTTTCAGGATAAAGTACAACGGCACGGCAAGGAGGATAAAATCGTACGGCTTGGTACGGGGGAGTATCATGAAAATCGCGAGCGTTGCAAGGGAATAGACAAAGAGGTCGGTTTTTGTATCGTCACGGATCAGGAAGTATACCGGAACAAGTACGAGGGCAATGTAGACAACCGAGACTATGGCAAGGGTAACGGAACCCCCGATCTGCGCACGGCTCAGGAGATCGGAAAACATCAGGTACGGCGTGGGTGTGTTCCACCCCCCGATCTCAAAGAGAGGGCTTTCCCCCCCGGTCAGGAAGCGGAGGTACGACCCCATGAGAGCCGGGTAAAGAAGGAACGAGACGAAAAAGATCCCGGCAACGGTGCCGGCTGATGCAAGGATAGCGCACACCCTGTCCCTGAGCGGGCGGCGGACTACAAGATAGAGAGCGATAAATGGGAGAGGGACAAGAGAGAACGAGACCATGATACCCATAACCGCTGCGGACAGGTACAGCCGGTTATGCACTAGCAAAAAGAGCGCGACCACGAACAGGAACATGAGGACAATTGCCTTGTTGCCGGTCAGAAAATTCCAGGAGAGGCTGATGAACGCAGTGAAAACGAGCGTGAAGAGCAGGAGATACTCCGGGCGATCGTCCATTTTCAGGACAAGATAACTGCCGGCGACAAGAAGCGCGACAAGGAACGCATAGTAGACATGGATATCAAAAAACAGGAACATCCGGAAAACCCAGAAGAGGATGAGGGTATGCGGGGGATAGACAAACGGGAGGATGTCATTCGTATAATTCTGGATCGTTGCCGGGACATAGGGATTCTCGTTGTTGTCAAACACCCATGTTGCTGCCTGGTATACCCGGTAGTCCCAGCCATTCCTGGTATCGGACAGGATAAAGGCGAGCTGAACCACCGTGAGGGCAATGAGGAGGCCGCAGAGTGCATACCAGGTATAGCGTACCGGATTGCTGGATCGGGATGGGCCACCGGTACCGTCTCCCATGGGCATGTTCCTCTGTGTGATGGCGCGTTCCTCCTTTCTGATCGCTGGGACAGGCGATCTGATAAAGGTGCTGAAAAATTGCCAGCGCCCGGTGACGATAAATTTTTTTATGAGAGGACATCAGCGTACGTAATGAAAAAATCCGGCAGAGCGGCCTTACAAAAAAATCTGCCCGTATAAAAATTCCGGGACTCGATGTTTCGTTTCCTGCCATGAAGATGACAGATGTCCCGGCAGTTCATCCCTCGGCTCTTCCATCGGACACCCCCGATCCGGTACCTACGGCCGGTCCCGGCCATGTCCTGAATCCCGTGGCAGGGGCCGATCCTCAAACTAAAAGGGTCCTATTAGTGCAGTTTTGCCTCTCCGGTGTAAAAATCGAAAATCCGGGGCAATACAGAGCGATTTAAAATGATTTCCGCAGGTGTTTTGGGGGAATTCCGAGTGGCCATCAGGCCGCGAGGATGAGAAGAACCCGTCAGGGTTCTACGAAATGATGAGGGGCGTCAGACCCGAGCCACAAGAAGAATCCGTCAGGGTTCTTCGAAGGAGGAGTTCCATGGGGTCGTTTTGCTTATAGGAATACATGAGAGGAGTCTCCCCGGGACACAAAAACCGGCATCCAAAAAATACCGTGGTTTCCATTTTCCCGGGCACCTGCCGGATCCGGGAACCGATGGATAACGAACACAATCCTGGAACCCCCGAATGGTACGCAGCGATGGATCGGCTGGGCCGGAAGTACACCGGTTGGGACCCCCTTGAGCAGATGTGCACGAACATCCCGACGCTCCGACGGTTAAAAAGAATGTCCATTGAGGAGCAGGATGCCATCTGCCGGCTTCGGGATGCTTACAAGTATGTGAACAACGGCAAGGTGCCGTTCCCAAAAAAACAAACCGGGGCCTGAACTGATCGGTAAAGGAGATAAACCCAAACGGACAAGATGATGGTAATGAAGCTCAAGGTGCAGGTTGTCAAGGAAGAAGACGGGCGTTTCTCCGTCTTCGTGCCAGGACTGCCGGGCTGCATGGCACAGGGGAATACGGAAGAAGAGGCGCTCCAGTCAATGAAGGACCTCATTCCTGAATACCTCGAATGCATGACAGAATCGGCAGCCAAGGCCCTCCCGCACGTCCGCGAGATCCTGGTTGTCGCATAAAGCAGCCGGTAGTCCCGGGGCTGGAGAAAGGAATCACGACAAAAACCGGTGATGAGATCTTTGTGAAAATCGTGTATCAAAGTCAGAAGGACATTCATACACATTTGATGAAAATGCCCGAAGCATTTTCATGCCAAATCATTGAAAAAAAACCGGTTGAATCGCTTCGGGGAGCCTGGGGCTATGATGTGGATAGCGCAGACTTTGTCGATACCCTGCGGAAATCCAGGAAAACAACCGGATCCTTCTGAATTTTTTTCTTTTTTTCCCCATCCTACCCCGGATAAGCCAGAGGACTCCCCGCAACCATCGCGCTCTTAAACAATACTTTCCGGCAAGATCCGAAATAGCAGGATCAGCCCGTTCCTAAAACAGGATTGATGTCCATGCAAAGGGATTTGCATGAAGTACTATAACCTTGGCAATTCTGCGGATTTAAAATTAAAAGTACGAGAAGCAGGGGAATCAAAGAAAGTCTTTTTAGGATATATATCCTATATGTCCTGTATATGGAGGCAATAAAAGTAAGGCCCTACATGTCTTCCGAAAACTGGAGGGAGATCAATGGATTGAGACTGGCGGGGGAGACGTTCGATGATGCAGTAACCCGCCTCCTTGAGGAGCGCAAGAAGCAGCAGTTACATGCAGATATGCTGGCAGACCGGCGAGAGGATGATTATATCCCGCTCGAATCCCTCGCCGCAGTTCAGGCGAACGCAAAGGAGCGGGAACGTGCAGGTCAGGATTAAACCGAAGGCACAGGAATTTGTAGACGCCCTCCCGGAAAAGTCCCGGCGGATTGTCTACGAACACCTCGTGCAGTTAAAAGACCCAAAGACTGCCCGGGATATTGAGTGCATTCAGGGAACCGAATGGAGAATGCACATCGCCCATACCTACACAGCGTTTTTCCTGATAGAAGGGAACACCGTGTTAATCAACCGGGTCATGACAATTGAAGATGCCCATAAACGATACGGCCGGCTGTAATCAATCGTTTTTATTGCCGACATTTCCCCTCCTCCTTTTGTGTCTGTGCCATTCCCTTTTCGATCTCCGTTAGCATGCCGGCGTGTGTATCCTGACACCCCGGGAAAAACCGGCATTCCAAAAGGATTCTTATTTGCCATGTTTACAATAGTATCATGTCAGTAGTGAAGCGGATCCCGGTAACGGAACCGGTCTGGAAAGAACTATCCGAGATGCGTTCAGCCGGCCAGACCTACGCGGAACTCCTGGAAGATTTAATGGAGACCAAAAAAAAGGAGCGGCTTGTTTCAGATATGAAGCGCATTGAAGAAGAGGGAAAATTCGTTTCACTCTCGGAGATTAAAGAGTGACTTTCAACCATCTTATCGAACAGGATCAGGTCGATAAGATCAACGGATTTAATGAAAAGAGCCGGAGAATCATTAAAGAAAACCTGAATTAATCATGCACCTGCAACATTTTTGAACTCACCATGAGCAACAACGCATAGGTTTTTTAATATACTTGCGTATACCTAAGTATATGCCAGAGGTAACAACCGTCAGGATGAGATCCGATACCAAGGCGCTCCTGGATGATCTGAAACTTACTCCCCGTGAGACCTACGATGAAGTTGTCCGCCGTCTGGCCGAAGCCGCATATGATGATGAGCCCATGACTCCGGAAGAGATTGAAGCCATGGAAGAGGGGATAGCAGATCTCAAGGCAGGCCGGGTCCGGTCGCTCCGCGATATAATGAAGGATCTGGGCGATGACAAAGTGATCGAGTCCAGGAATTTGTGATTCCGTGTATCAGGTCAAGTTGTCACGAAAGGCAGAGAAAGACCTGGTAAAGATCCCTCAAGAGCACCGGACACACATTGAGCTAGCATTAGAAAAGTTTGCTGAACACCCGGACCAGCGGCATGATGTTGTGAAGGTCAGGGACAGCCCGAAGAACACGCCGAGATACCGGCTTCGCATTGGGGAGTACCGGGCAACATTTTTCATTTATCACAATAGACTCATCATCGAGATTATCACCATCGGGAAGAAGAAAAATTTTGACTATACCGGGTAATCAGGGAAAACCCGGGATCCTGACCCCTCCCCGCAGCCCATTTTACATGCCGATGCTCAAATTAAAAGGGTTCTATTAGCGCAGTTTTGCCACTCCGGTGTGAAATCCGGGAAACCGGGGCAGGATTGAGGGATTTGAAATGATTTCCGCAGGTGTTTTCATGGAATTCCGCAGTTTTTCGGGTTCCCGAAAAAACGGCCTTCCAAGGAGATCGCCCTTAAAGTGCCCCAATTGCCAAACGGGGGCCATTTTATCAGATATGATTCCCGGGAAAATCCAGTACTTCTTACGGAATGTTCTCCGACGTCCGAAAGGTCGTAAGACCTTGAGGAAGAGAAGAACGCATCAGCGTTCTTCGAAGACCCTGCGGGTCTTCTCGTTGTCGAGGTCCTGATACACATCTCCAACTCATCAGAGTTCTTCGATTGTGCCCCATTACCCGGGATACCCCTAGGGGAACTGTCTGATCCTCGCTTCCCACATTGATTCTACTAACTGCCAATGAAATCATTTGTTGCTTTTTACTAATTGCCAATTAGTATGGTCTCTACCAGGATCCTGGAACATCTCGTTATCCTGCAGAAAAACGGGATGATCCCGTTCCAGATATCACGGAGTAGTGGTATCCCCCGGCGCTGGCGGGGAGACTGCTCCCGGTCGGGTTTCCGGTGTCACCGCCCCCGGCCGCGGGACCGGTGATTTCTGCAGCAGCGGCATCCCGTCCCGCCCGAGCTCGACAAGACCGGTGTCGCAGACCCGGAAGAACCGCCATGCGTATTCGGGAGAACAGATCCAGAGCTCGCGGGAAATTTCCCGGGATGACGGAAACATCTTCAGGCCGGCGATCTCCGCATGGGCCTCCCGCTCCAGCCATTGCAGGGTACACCTGATGTACCGCATACGCTTGATTTTTACCGGGGCATGACACGCAGGAATCGTGATGGAAAAATCGGCAAGCATCCCCGGCCCACGCTCATAGTACTGGACAATCCCGCGGGGCTTCGCGATTGCATCTGCTTTCTCAAGCGCCCGGACCGGGTGGCGGCCCCGGGTCATGGCCGGCCTCCGCAGGGACCGGGATACCAAAAATAAATTCTGATTAGCGCCGGATCGTTCCGGTCTACCCGGGCCGGAAAAATCCCGGCGGCCGGCCCGGGTCTTATGATCGTATGGAGTGATGAGTGTGCGATGTCAGGTTCTCCTTGTGTGTTGTTCCGGCCTGGGCCCTGCACTGTGGAGGAGCGTGGGGTCATCGGACGATTCTGCAAATGTTATATTCTAACATATATACGCTTTGTAGTATCCAAGAATGAGAACGCAATAATCGTATATCAATGGAAACCCGCCGGGTTCATACGGTAGTGGAAGCGTCACACCCCTCATAAAGGAGTCCTGTACCGTCCAAATCCGGTTTTAAATTCCCGACCGGTCCGGCATCAGTGGACTGCCCATGTGGGGGAATAAGCCGATAATAGTGACGGGCATAAAAAGGCTGACTCATTCTCGCGTGATTTTACCGTTCAGCCCCTGTCGTGACGCTTCTTACCGGTCTCAGGGATTTATTCCTGCTGTCTCCCCGTGCGTTCATTCTGGTTATTTCCGGGTCTTTGCATCTCTCTTCATTTCGTCGCGGATGGCACGGATATCCGGTTCAAGTCCGGGCAGCTTGTTCTGGATGATATCCCAGATGATCTCATAATCGATGGCAAAATACCCATGAATTATTTTATCCCGTATTCCTGCCATGAACTTCCAGGGAATTTCCGGATGGGCCGTCCTGACAGGATCCGTAACATTTTTTGTAGCTTCCCCGATGATCTCAAGAGATCGGGTAACCGCCCGGCAGAGCGTTTTATCCCCGATAAAGTGCTCATACGAGGTCAGAGAAGATCGGACACCCTCCAGATATTCGATCTCATCAAGAATATGCTGGAGATATACCCAGTCATCCTTCAACCCAGATCACCTCGCTCTCGATCCGTGGCCGGATGTAGATATCAATTCCTCTTACCGTGAGGAGGTCTACTTTTCTCCCGAAAATATCTTCAAGAAAATACGAGAGTTGCATGAAGTTATCGAACGTTGCCTTTCCTTCACGGAATTCAACAAGGACGTCAATATCACTGGTCCGCTTCTGTTCGCCACGTGCAAAAGACCCAAAAATCCCGATCCGTTTCACTCCGTAGTTCTCACGGATCGCAGGCACTGCGCCCCGGAGTTTACTGAATATGGGACTCTTTTTGTGCGTCTGTGGCAGGATCTGCATAACCTGTAGCCCAGCTCCGTACCAGTTGTTTGAGGATTGTGGTAAAAAAGGATATGGTTGAAAAGTGTGGGCTTTTCCGGTTTTTACATTGGGTACGTGGATTCGACAGGAAACCAGAACTGGTAAACTCTCGTGACTTTTGGGGAATTAACGCGGGGATCCCCAACCGAGATATTTGTCCGGATAATTTTTGTTAAACATTTCAAAATTGTTAATTACAAACAGTTAGTAACCGGTCACCGTATACAGCTCGGGATCATGCCCCCTCCATCCATCTCCATGACAGGGAACCATTCAGGAATTTTTTATGATTGACATCAGCAAGATCGACTGGAACCAGGCTTGGAAAGAGGTAGAACTGGAGAAGAAAGAGAAGAACGAGTTCGCCAGTTGTACGGAACGGTGGAAGGACCGCGAGCGGTGCAGGAAATTCAACCAGAAGGTACAGGAGGATAACTGGAAGCGGGCCTGGGAGCGGATCCAGGTTATGAAGTGCACCCCCTCGTCACGGGTGCTCGATATCGGTGCCGGCCCCGGGACACTTGCCATTCCCCTCTCCGGGATTGTCCGTCATGTTACCGCGGTCGAGCCCTCCCCCGGGATGCTCGAATGCCTGCACGAGAACATGAAGGAGCGGGAGATCATTAATATCTCGACGCTCCAGAAAAACTGGGAGGATGTCGACCCCGCAACGGACCTCGATGCGCCGTACGACGTGGTTGTGGCGTCCTACTCGCTGGGAGTCCAGGACCTCCGGGCGGCTCTTGAAAAGATGGATGAGGTCTCTGCAAAATACGCCTACATCTTCTGGTTCGCCCACCTGAAGTCACCCCGGTTCCAGCACTATCATGCAATCTGGGAAGATCTCTTCGGGATATCCCCGTCCCCACGGCACACCCCCAATATTATTTTCAACCTGCTCAACCAGATGGGGATCTATGCCAATGTCGAGATATCCCGCACGGAAAACATCACCCGGTTTTCCAGTATCGGGGACGCAGTCGCCGACCAGCGGGATGCCCTGAATCTCACCGATGAACGGCAGGTCTCGGTCCTCACGGAATACCTGGAAAAATTCCTGCTCAAAGAAAACAGGCAATACCTCCTGAAAAGCAAGTCCTACCAGGCAAAGATATGGTGGGAGAAAGAGAGCTGAACTTCCGGTCCCCGTCATTCGCGCAGTCAGCTCTTATTGAAATAATATACGCCCATCATAAGTCCCGAAGCCGGATAGCGGGGATTTCCCGGGAAACTCACCGGGTCCATGGGGACAAATGGCAGGGTTGCAGATGCCCAGATCCCCGGCTTTTCCGGGATGATCTCCACATCCGATAACCAGACCATCATCCAGAGGCATGAACAAAGACCAAAGAGGCAGACGGGCATCACCGAAAAACCCTGCCAGGTCCAAAGGTAATGGAAACCGAGGATGATACCTGCCACCGAGCCATAATAGTAATGGAACTGTGCGATCCTCCGGTCGTTTGTATCACAGGGCCGGATCGAACCGGAGATTTTCGTGGTGGAAAACGGGAAGAGCGGCGTAATCCCCTTCCTGGTACAGAGGTCTTCGACCAGGTGCAGGACCAGGCCGAGCATCGCGCCCACGAGGAACGCGGCAGAGATCTCCAGGGCCGCACGGTTCATGAGGAGAGATACGGGGACGAGCAGGAACACTGCAAAGGTTGCCCAGAGGAATACTACTCCAAAGACAGAATGAGTCAGCCGCTTGTCTCCGGAATCGAATGTAAGCCCTGTCATGCGCTGGTATATCGGGCACATCAGGGGTGCGCATACGGTACTGCCAAACCGGGAAATGAACCACGCAAACATCCTGGCCTGAAAATGCTGCGGCTTTTTCATCTGGATGTCCGGCAGGATGGCACCCGTACAGGCACCGGTACAGATAACGAGAATAATAGCCGGAGACGCCGGCACCAGCGCACTGCATAGGATAAGGGTACAGAGAATCGTCAGTGCAATATGGTGCCGGGTGATCATGATGCCTGCTCCGGTTCACGTACCGGGGCTTCTGGCAAGGTCCCCGGTCTCCTTGACATCTGTGTGAGTGCTTGAGTCCACGGCATTTCCCATTGTCAGGTGGACAATCACTATGTTGGGCTCTTCCGGATTATAATGATTATCATTGTACTTTTTAAAATTGTTAACATAAATTAATTAATAAATTTATACTGGACGGGGATATTCTCTCAACAAAACGGTTGCTGGTAAAAACCAAAAAAAGATCCCCAACCTTGCCTGCGGGCACGGGAGACATGCCAATCGTCTCGCATCACCCGGGCATGCGGGCAGTATGATTCTGTAATTTTTTTTAGTATCTTCTACAAAAATAGGTTGAGTTAATCGATCGCTACCATCACTTCGGAGGCCTTCACAACCGCGTAGACCTTCGATCCTTCCTTCAGTTTCAGCGTTTCTGCTGAATGGGTAGTGATGGAGGAGACCATCTCATGGCCTCCGCCAATTGTAATCACGACTTCGGTGCTTACCGGGCCCTTCTTGATGGACTTTACGGTGCCCGGGACTTGGTTTCGTGCACTGATCTTCATGGTTTTCACCACGCAATACAGTTCGTGCATGGTAATATATCCTTCGGCCGTAACCAATCCGGAAAACTCCGTATTAAAAACAGATCGTTGATTAATGTTAAAGTTAGTGTAATATCATGAACATGGGTCCAGCCACTACTCTGAATATTTCTCCGCCCCTGCCTGCAACGGCGGGTAATAGCAGTGCCATACCGTTTCGTGAACGATGGCGCCTGCTGAAGCTCGCCCATTGCGCTATACCGAACTATGGCAATTCCAGCCAGTTCTGGGGCAGCAGGAAGAAGATCCACACGGTGTACACAAAAGGGGATTGCAACCACGATGAAAAAACAAATGCCCGGCTCGCCGCGATGAACATCCCGGACGGTTCCCGCGTCCTCGATATCGGAGCCGGGCCGGGCACGTATGCCATCCCGCTTGCAAAGAAGCATTGCAACGTAACCGTTGTCGAACCCTCGCCCGTCATGCGGGAGATGCTGGAGGCCCGGATAAAAAAAGAGAAGATCAAAAATATTACCATCATCCCGAAACGGTGGGAAGACATGGAACCCGGGGAACCCGGCACCCCCTTCGATGCCGTCATCGCCTCGTTCTCCCTCACCATGATGGATATGGGGGAGGCCCTCGCAAAGATGCATGCCTGTTGCACCGGGACGGTCCACCTTTTCTGGTTCCTGACATCGCCGTCATGGGTACAAGTCAACAAGGATCTCTGGCCGCACCTCCACGGGGGGATTTTTCCCGGCGAGCCCACCGCGGACTGGCTCTGGCAGATCCTGTACGAGATGGGGATCTGTGCGAGCATCCAGCCGGAACCGCGTGTCTCCGTTTCCCAGTATAAGGACGTGGACGAAGCGGTCGGGGAGTTCCGGCAGCGCCTGAACTGCACGACACCTGCCCATGAAGAGATTCTCAGGAATTATTTCCACACGGTCCTGCGACATGAAGGGGACCACCTGACGCTTGGAAACGGGACACGCAGTGCCCATATCTGGTGGAACACCGCGGACCAGCAGGACAGGACGTGACGGGTCCGCACGAACAGGATTTTTAGAGAAATATGGTGAAACCATGAGCGATTACGAAGTGTTATTCAACAAGGCAAAGGCATTCCACGGGCATGTCTGCCCCGGCATTGTTCTCGGGACGCGGCTGACCATTGCAGGGATGCGGGAACTGGGCATGGACCCCCACGAACCCCAGCGCAACCTTATCGTCTACATGGAGATCGACCGGTGCGGGGCGGATGCCGTCCAGGCCATCACGGGATGTTCGCTTGGCCACCGTTCCTTAAAGCACAAGGACTTTGGGAAATTTGCCGCAACCTTTATCGATCTCGCAACGAAAAACGCCGTCAGGGTAGCAGTCCACGAGAAGAAACGGGCCGAGCACGACAAGCTCGACTCAAAGGACGTGATCAGGATCCTCGGGGAATGCCCGGAAGCGGAGATCCTGAAGATCGAGAGGGTATCAATCGATATTCCCGATGACGATATCCCGGGATTCCCCCACGGGAAAGCGGTCTGCAGTGTCTGCAGGGAGCTGGTGATGGACAACCGGCACATCGTTGTGGACGGTAAGGTTATGTGCAAGAACTGTGGCACAAAATCGTATTATACGGTGCTTTAGATCGTGAAAGATTTCTGCAGGTCTGCAATGGATTCCGAAATCACTCTCCGCTCTGATTCGCGGTACTGGCGTGATATCTGGCGGCAGATGAAACTCGCCCGGATGGCGACGCCGGGATTCGAGAGTGCGGGTGCGTACTGGAGCAACAAAAAGAACGTGACCGATCATGTAAAGAGCCGTACCCGCCAGTCCTGGCAGGGAAAGGTTGACGTACAGTTCAGGGCCATGAACATCCCTGCCGGTGCCCGTGTCCTCGATATCGGGGGAGGGACCGGGACCCATGCGATCCCCCTTGCGGCAATGGGCTGCGATGTCACCGTGGTCGAACCCTCTGCTGCGATGCGGGAAGAGCTGCAGAAAAACCTGACCGTTTCGGGAGCCGGGCCGCTTGCAGTGATACCTTCCCGGTGGGAGGATGTCTCCCGGGAAGAGCTCGGTGGCCCGTTCGACATCGTGATGGCATCCTACTCCCTCTCCATGATGGATATCGGTGAGGCCATCGAAAAGATGGAGGCCTGCTGCCGGGGGACGGTCCACCTCTTCTGGTTCCTCACCTCCCCGTCATGGGCCCGGGTCAGCCGGGACCTCTGGCCCCGGCTGTACGGCAGGAACTATCCGGGCGAGCCACTCGCGGACTGCCTCTGGCAGATCCTGTACGAGATGGGGATTTATGCCAACCTGATGACAGAACGCAAGAAAGAAACCATTTACCAAAGTATTGAAGACGCAGTGGGGGAATATTCCCGGCGCCTGAATTGCACAACAAAAGAGCCAGAAGAGATCCTGGGGGAATATTTCAGACAACAACTCCATCCCTGCGGCAAGGGATATGAACTGGGCGGGGTGTCCTGCAGCGCCCATATCTGGTGGGATCCGGCAGGCCGTCGCTGATACCGGGTGCGGTACTGCGCCGACATTGTGTTCACACACCTTTTGTTAATTTACATACCCGGTAGCACCGGTCTTCCCGGTTCCGGATACCCGATCAGGTAAGTCAATAATTTTTCCTGAACAAATACAAAAGATCAACAATTATAATTAAAACAAAATTTTTATAATCCCCTCCCGATCTCCATGTATGCCTGCTGCAAAGATCCTGCAGGGATCCGGGTTGGCGTTTCCCGGACAGTATAAGATTGATACCGTACGGGTCCGGCAGATCGTGATCTTCACCCTGATCCTTGGCAGCCTGTTCCTTCTCGATATCGGGACAACGCAGATCATTCTCCGGATGGGAGGCGTGGAACTCAATCCCCTGATGACCGGGATCGTGACAAACCCGGCACTGCACCTTGCAATCAAGTCTGTGGTCCTGCTGGCAGCGGCACTCGTGGCAGCACTGGCAGAACGCCATGTACAGGGATCCAGCGCTTACCTTTACAGCATCCTGATCCCGGTGTACATCATCGTCTCGGTCAACAATCTCTTCGTCATCCTGCCGATGATCCCGGTATAGAGTGCCCAACGATTCGGGATACCGGGGAGCGGGGATGTTTCTAACCGGGCGGTACGTGGGATCTGCTGACAGGACCGGGGGTATTCGTTATCCGGAATTTTCCCGGCGGTACCGTCATCCCGAAACGGACACCGGAACCCGGTACCCCGGTCTCCGTGATGGTAATGCCAGTGATCGATAGGATCTCCCGCGTAATGAACAGCCCGAGGCCGGTATTTTTCCCAAACCCGCGTTCGAATATTTTTTTCTTGTCCTGTTCCGGGATGCCAATCCCGTCATCTTCATAAACCAGGGAGAGGCCATTACCGGAATCGCTGCAATGGATGCTGATGCGGGTCACATGCTCCCCATGGCGGAGCGAATTGTCAATGAGATTGAAAAAGATCTTCTCAAGCAGCCGGTCCGCAAGGATCTCCAGGCCTTTCACATTGACAACAAAGGTGACCCCGGGGGAAGAGACCTGGTCTATGGACCGGGTAACGAGATGGTGAATATCCTGCCATTCCGGGGCGCGAATACCGATATCCTGAAAATCCTTGGTAAAGGAGATATGCTGGTGGATCAACTGGATGGCCCGGCCCTGGCGGTTCAGGAAATCCTGCAGGGTTCCATTGCGGATCTGGGATGTGGCAAGGGAGGCATAACCCTGTAATATCTGGACCTGGTTGAGGATATCATGCCGCGTGACGGAGTACATCAGCTGGAGTTTCTTGTTGGCAAGATTAAGGGCAGACGAATATTGCCTGAGCTCTGCGTTCTGGGATTTAATATACCCTTCAAGGGATTTTTGTTCGGATACATCTCGTAAAAGTACCTGTATGGCGGTAGTATCCTGATAGCGGACCGGGGAAAATGCAGTATCGGCAACGATCGTACTGCCACTGGGACTCGGGATATGGTATTCGCGCCGTGGAGACGGGGTACTGCCCGAGAGTGCCAGGCGGGACTGGGCCTCGATATCCCGGCCCTGTTCGGGATCGAAGAAAGAGAAGAGGGTCTGCCGCCGGATCTCTTCCGGGGAATTCTTCCGGAATAACCTGAGTGCAGCAGCATTCACATACAGGATTTTCCCGGTATTGTGAATGACCAGTGCATCCGGCAGGGACTCAACCAGGTTCCGGTAATTCCTCTCGCTGTCCTGGAGAAGCACGTGCTCCTGCTGCTGTTCTTCAAATGTCTGCCGGAGCTCTTCCTCGACTGCCGCCAGTTGTTCGTTCCGCTGCAATAGTTCCGCGTTTTTCACTTCAAGCAGGTCCCGGTCTTTCTGTCTTTCATCCAGGAGCTGTTTCTGGGCGGTGATATCCCGGATCGATTCGATGACACCGGCGGCATTCCCGTCAGCATCATACAGCAGCGCTGCTTTCTCCCACAGGCAGAGGACTCTGCCATCAGGGAACGTGGCCTGGCATTCGCCGATCAGGATGTTTCGTTCTTCTTTCCTCACCCGCTAATAGCGTGCCAGGCCGGCGTTATCCGGTGTCCTGAGAAAGTCCGCAATAAGCGGCCGTTTATTCCCGAAAAACGGAATGGTGTATTCATAATCTCCCTTTCCCATCACTTCTGAAGCCATGACGCCGGTCATCTCTTCTGTGGCCCGGTTCCACATGATCAGCCGGCCCTCCATGTCCATGGCGATGGTTGGATCGGGCAGGAAATTGAGAAGGTGCTCTACCCTGCGCTCTGATTCCCTGACCGATCGTTCCGCCCGGAATTGCCTGACCGCCTGGCGGATTTTATGGGCGAGTTCGGTATACTGGGCTCTGGCATCATACCCTTTCTGGAGGTAAAATGTGGCTCCGTGGTTCAGTGCCTCGATGGCCACCTCCTCCCTCCCGCGCCCGGTAAACAGGATGAACGGGATGTTGTTTTCAGCAGAGCGCAGGTGCTTTAAAAAACCGATGCCGTCCATCTCCGGCATCTCGTAATCGGAGACGACTGCATCGTATGAACCGCACGAAAGGCTCAGGAGAGCGTTCCGTGCGGAGGCTGCGGTCTCCACAATAATTTCCCCGGATTGCTGCTCCAGGAATATCTTCCCCATCTCAAGAAGGGCAGGTTCATCATCGACAAGCAGGATTTTTATGGCCGCAGGCATGATGAGTCAGTTCCTCGTAGTATCCTCGTCAGCATTCGTGTTGCATTCCAGAAAACATCTCGCTCAATACGCCCCGATGGTGATATCGGTTGTTTCAATGATCAGCGTCATGTTGGGGTAACCGGACTCGGTTTTAAACATCAACCGGGTCTCATGCTCCGAAAGAGGCGTTATCATAACATTCTCGCATTGCCTCAGTTTTTCAACACTGGTCACATTCACCGATTGCCATAATGTTGCATTCCATACAGTTGAGTTCCTGAACCGGTCCGGGGGGGTATCGATGCTCAGGTGCATGCTGGTGGCCAGTGGGACCTCTGTAGTGTTGACCGTACTTTTCTGAACCAGCATCCCGTTCCCGTTCCCGCTGATCCTGGAATGCCCGCACTCCGGTGTGATATTTACCACGCGGATCGTTATTGAAGAACAGTTATTATTGACCAGAATTTCCGGAGTTGATACTGAACGGACAGGTTCCACCTCCACAAGGGACTCCGCGAGGTTGTACGTAACATCGCTCCAGCGGTAGAACTCCAGCGGGGTGGACAGGTTGCGTTCGGTATTCAGGACATAGGTATTCCCGTACATCCATCCATAGCCCTGGTCCTGCCAGAAGTTGTTCACCGGCTTATAGGAAAATTTCACGAGACTGTAATTCTGTACGATCCCAGGGCCGGTGGTCACGAAGCCGTCTGGAGTCTTGTTGGTCCAGTTGAGCCGGAAGTACCCGGTGGAGGAGGTATCGAGAGAAGAGGCATTCCAGATCTTCAGTTCCCCGCCGGATTTTACCGGGTCAAAGGCAAACTCCCCTCCCCCCAGCGGGATGGGTTCAGAAAGTTTCATGTTCTTTTTCATGGACACGGCAGTATCGATGTCCGAGGAAAATTTCAGGAAACCGGTCTCTACGTCTTTAATGTGGGAGATTTCGGACTGTGCTTTCATGGAGGGGACGTAATACGCGTTCCATGCGGCAAAAAACGTCACCGCGACAGCAAGGATCAGCATCACCGCAATGACCGGGGCAACGGCATCGTCTCTCATGGGCCGATCCTCCCTGTATAGATCACGGTATGGGGGGTGACGAGCTTGACGCTCTCATTTCCCCACAGATCCAGATCCTGTGATACAGTAACGGTGATGTTACTCCCCAGATCGAATACATCTTTGTCAGGGACCAAGGTAAAATTTGCATTATTCCAGGGAATCCTGCGGGAAGAATCCGCGGTTCCGATCACGACGGTCAGGTCCACTTTCTTCACCCAGTCCCCGCCTTTATGCCAGAGCGTGATATTCCGCGTGTCATTGCTCATCTTGATCGTAATGCTCGGATCGCGGTCGGTAGGGAGATAATTGTACAGTGCTGCAGAAAAGACCGCAAGCAGCACGATAACAAGGGCGACCATGAGCATCTCCCCGACAACTTCAGATACCCCGGAATCCCCCCGATAGTTATGCAGCATTGGCTCCCCTCATTTTTATGTTCCGGTTATGTACCTGCCGGGTAACGGGTAGTCGGAGCATCGTTGCAGTTATTGGTTATATGGGGGAATTTTTCCATTTCAGCACCGGGTAATAAAAAATCCTTTATTTCTAGTACTAATGTTAAATCTTAAACTTTAATTAATTGTAATTGTAAATACAATTTATTAAACATTGTTCTGGGCATCTCCATAAATCCCATAACCACTATAAAAAAATCAATTTGTGTTGAGCGTATCTGGCCGTCCCTGAAAAGTTACGAGTGTACTATGAAAATCAAAACCGATGATGGGGTCTCCCCGGTAGTGGCCGTCATGCTCATGCTTGCGGTAACCGTTATTATCGCAGCGATTGTGAGCGCAGCCGCGGGGGGATTGTCCGGTACCAAAAAACAGGCCCCATCAGCGATTCTTGAGGTACATTTCTATGAAAACAGATCCTATGGCACGGATTTTTACATCAACGCCATGACCATCGAGCATGTCAGCGGGAGTCCCCTGCAGACTAAGGATCTTAGTATCTCTACCTATTTCAGGAACAGTACCGGTGAACTGATCAAGGGGTCACTCATGGGGGAAAAATCCATTGAATTCAGTAGCGGAGACTACAGCGGTAAATCCTGCGGAGTCCTGTTTATCAACGACCAGGACCGGTTCCCGGATTCCCCGCTGGTGAATTCAGCAGATGGCGGGTACAAAAGCTGGTTCGGGAATGCATCGGCGGTACTGATGGCCGGGGATTACTTAGTCACTCCTGCCCCATATTATGCAACCTCAACGGAGAAGGAAAACAGCGCACTGGATTCTATTCTCAATTTCAAAACTTATGATCATACCGGACAGATCGATAACGGATACAAGACCGGTTCCGTGATCACGGTGAAGATTGTTCATATTCCCACCGGGCAGGTTATCTTTGACAAAGACGTGGTGATCATATGAAACCCGCGGGATGGACTCATGCCGATGCCGTGTCCCCGGTAGTGGGCGTCATGCTGATGCTCGCGGTTACGGTCATGGTCGCAGCAATTGTCAGTACCTATGCCGGCGGATTCTCCGGAGGGACAGACAAGACCCCCCAGAGTTCTCTGCGGGCAACCCCCAATCTTTTGCAGGACCGGATTTATTTTGAACACAATGGCGGCGACCCGTTCATGCTCAGCTCCGTCAGGGTGGTGCTCAGGGCCAATGAAAATACCACATCCTTTTCCATCAATGATGCGGGGAGCACGCTGGTAAGAAATTTTACGGAAGTGGGTAATAAGGGCAGCAAAAATGACACTACCATCCAGGCCGGGGATAACTTTTTCATCGAAGGTTATGATCTCGACAGCCACAGCGGGATAAAATTCGGCAGTATGTACCTGAGAAATAATACCCGGATCACGTGGCTGATCGTGGACAAGGAAACCAGTAAATCCATCTCAACGGGTACGTTCTATCTTTAAAAAATTGTGATACGGGGCACCATGATCCAGGATATTCTTGTTATCGTATCATGCATGTTCACGCTCATAGGGCTGAACGGGATATTCACGAACCTGAAAAACCGGATCTCTCCCCCAAAAGACCCGCTCCCCCCGGATGCAACCCTGCCTCTTCCTGAAGATCCGCACAAAAAAGAGTTCCCGGGTTTTAATGCCCGGGCGGTTAAGGCAGCCAGTGAACAATTTCTCGTAATTCTTGCCGAGCCGTCGTGGCAGGGTGTGGCCGCCTTTGCAACAGCCATTGCCACCGCTTTGGTTGCCGGCCTCATCGCCCTTTTCATCGACCTTCCGGATCCGGTCCTTGCCGCGCTCGGCCTCGTCTCCCTTGCCGCAACCGGGCTGTCGGCAGAGACCCTGCGCAGGAGATCCATTGCGGGCTCGTGGCTCCCCCCGGATATTTTAGGGAAGAAGGAAGTGACGGCCGTCCCGGTCCCGGACAAGAGACCGGAACCCCCGGTCCCCGAGGTTGAACTGTCACCGGCAGAACTCCCGGGCACGGCCTCCCTTGCCACGCTCGAACGGTACTGGGTGTTCGAACCCTACGCCTACATCAGGATCGAGCGGGTCAGCAACGAGGGCTTCACGTACATTGTCGTTGAACCGCCCATCTCACTGAAAGAAAAAACCATCCTGATGGAGACCTATGCCCACCTGCGGGATATCATCATCTACGACGATGTTGAGAAAAAGAAAGACGAACGGATCGATCCCGTTGCCGTGGCAAAGATCATCCGTGAATTCGATCCGGACATTACCGAAGACCGGGTTGCCATCCTCACGTATTACATCAAACGGGACCTGACCGGCTATGGCCCGCTCGATGTCCTCATGCGGGACCCGGCTCTCGAAGACCTCAGTTGCAACGGCCACGACCTGCCGGTCTTTATTTTTCACCGGGCCTACGGCAGCCTGCCAACCAGCATCCATTTCAGCGAGGCCGAGCTCAACCAGTTCGTCTTAAAACTCGCCCAGAAAGCCAACAAGCAGATCTCGCTCTCGAACCCGATGGTCGACGCCACCCTCCCCAACGGCGCCCGCGTCCAGATCACGTACAGCGAAGTGGTCTCGACCAAGGGCAGCTCGTTCACGATCCGGAAGTTCCGGGCCGAGCCCATGACCCCGCTCGATCTCATCCGGTACGGTACGTATAACGCCGAGATCCTTGCCTTCCTCTGGCTTGCAATCGAACACCGCAAGAGCCTGCTCGTTGTCGGAGGCACGGCAAGCGGCAAGACCTCGATGATGAACGCAGTCTCCCTCTTCATCCCGCAGAATGCCAAGATCGTTTCCTTAGAGGATACCCGTGAGATCCAGCTGCCGCACAAGAACTGGCTCCCCACCCAGACCCGGGAGATCGCGGCAGAAGGCCTCAAAGGCGATATCGATCTCTTCTCGCTTTTGAAAGCCTGCATGCGGCAGCGGCCGGAGTATATTATTGTCGGGGAAGTCCGGGGTAAGGAAGCCCAGACACTCTTCCAGGCCATGAACTCGGGCCACTCCACCCTCTCGACCATCCATGCCGGCAGCGTATACGAAGCGATCAACCGGCTGACCCACGACCCGATCAACGTTCCCCCGGTCATGTTCCAGGCCCTCGACCTTGTCGTGGTCCAGTCCATCTACACGCTCGGGAAGACCCGAATCCGCCGCTGCCTCTCCATCCACGAGATCGAGGTCGACAAACACGGGGAGATCAACCCCATTCTCCTGTACGACTGGGATATCCAGAAGGATACGTTCCCGAAAAGATATGAAAAGTCCAAGGTCCTCACCGAGATCTCATTCCATTGCGGCTGGGACGAGCTGGAGCTGGAACACCAGCTGAAGAAACGCGAGGAGTTTTTCTCCTGGGCCCTCGAAGTGGAGCCGCCCTCGCTCCGGGACCTGGCAAATGCCATCCACGACATGGGAGACTGAGAACCGTGATGCTGCCGCCGGCCCTGCGGAAAGCCGAGAAGATGGTGACCGATCTCGAGCTCACTGTCCACGGCAGCAGCCTGAGAAAAGATCTCCGGTCGGCCCACATGGCCATGACGGCCGAAGACTATCTCCACACGATCCATCTCAATGTGCTTGGCACGTTTTTCATGTTCTGGGCGATCTATGGATTTTTCCTGATCAGCGGGTTCTCGTGGCAGGTATTCGGGATGAGCACAACGGACACGCTGATCTGGGCCCTCCTCTTCATCCTGATCGTGCCCGGGATGTACGCGGTGCTGATCTATTACCCGCAGGTCGTTGCCCGTGGCCGGAAGAGCCGGATCGACCTCGACTTGCCCTATGCCATCTCCTACATGCAGGCGCTCTCCACCACCATGCCCCCCTTCGACATCATCCGCAAGGTGTACGAGGAGCAGGACATGTTCGGCGAGATCTCAAAGGAGTTCGGCATGCTCGTCCGGAATGTCGAACTCTTTGGCGACGACCTGGATGCCGCCATGAAAGATCTCCAGCGTACCACCCCCTCGATCAACTTCCGCGATTTCTTAAATGACCTTGCGATCGTGTTCGACAGCGGGGGAAATATCTCCTCCTATCTTGCGGCCAAGACCGAATATTACCGGGACCAGGCCAAGCAGGAAGTCGAACTTGTCTTAAAGACCATCGAGATCATGGCGGAGGTGTACGTGACCGCGTTCGTTGCCGGCCCCATCGCGCTCATCATCATGATCGTGGCGCAGGGTATGACCAACAGCCAGGAGATGGCATGGATCCTGCCCCTGATGTATATCTGTATCCCGGCCGGGGCGATTACCCTGATCTGGATCCTCTCCCTGATGCTGCCTCCCGAGAACCTTGAGATCTCCCGGAAGGAGACCGTTGAGGAAAGTTTTGGGTCCAGCGTGCTGGGGACAGAAGAGGAGGGGCGGCCTGAAGACGACCCGAAAAACCGGGAATTTTTTAAACGGATCGCGGACAGCAAACGGAAAAATTATTTCATGAACCAGGTGCGGCACCCGTTCCGGACCTACATCCGGAGTTACTATTACGGGATGGGACTGGGGGTCGTCTTTGCGGCGATCGTTGCCGTCTCCTGGCTTACCGGGGGATTCGATACCTTGGTCCCGCACGACCGGATGGAGACCGTCCTCTGCCTCATGATCATCGTGTTTATGGCGCCGATCGCCGTCTCGTTTGAGGGGCGGCGCTGGTACGTGCGGAACATCGAAGAGCACCTGCCCGATTTCCTCCGGGAACTTTCGGATATGAAAGATATCGGGATCACCCTGCAGGAGGCCATCCACCGGATCGCCGGGGCAAAACTCGGCGTGCTGAGTTCGGAACTCATGGTTGCATCCCGGGATATCCAGTCAGGCGCCTATGTGAACTCCGCACTGGTCAAGATGGAAGAGCGGATCGGTCTTGTATCCGTGAAACGGGCAATCTCCCTTCTCGTCCGGGCGAGCGAGATCACGTCAAACTTAAAACAGATCTTCATCATCGCCATCACGGATTTTGAATATTATCTCAAACTGAAACGGGAACGGTCGAATACGACGATCGTCTACGTAATGATCATCTACCTCTCGTTTGGTATCTACCTGTACACCGCCTACCAGCTGAACGTGCCGTTCCTTACGGCATTCAAGGATATGAATGTCAACATCGATACGGCCGGTAACCTGACTGAAATGTTCCGCATCGGGATCATCCTTGCCACGTTCTCCGGTATCATGGCCGGCCAGTTCAGTTCGAACAGTATTCTCGCCGGCTTCAAGCACAGCATCGTTCTTCTCATTGCAACGGTTGCGCTGTTTATCATCGTGATGTGACGGCCGGTATCCTGGCAGGCGATGAACCGGAACCTGACGGTAAAAATAATTTCCTGAAACGATCGCGCTTGTAAAACCGGTCTTAAAATCCAGAAAAATATTTTGGTGATTGCTTAATTAAAGCCACTAATCAAAATTTTGTTTTAAGTTTCTATTGAAGGAAATCATCTCTATGGGGGAACACTTTAGACGTTCTTGGGGGCTTCGGTTCCACCTCCGCCCCCGCCACTGTGGCATCCCCCATGACGCGATAACCCTCAGACGGTTGTTCCTGCGCTGATTTTTCCCTCTTTTTAAAAATCCTCAATTAATTGTTGGTTTTCATACCTGATCTCAGAGGTTTGGTGGCACCAAATGATGAATCACCAATATTTTTTGTGTAATTTTTCCGTTTTTTACAAATTCAGCCAAACGTTTCATCGGAATAAACACTTGTGTATGAAGTGGCTGAGTCCGTACTGGTTTCCGTATCGAGCCGGGAGGGCATGGCACCGGTCAGGATCTTTACCTCTGCATCCAGGAATGCACCCTCTATGGTAATGTGGAAGGTCCCCTCTTTATAGACCGGAATATATCGTGGGATCGTTGGTCCTGTATAGGTCGTTACTGATCCGTCAGCATGGGTGATGTCTTCGGTTATTTTTTGCTTTCCGGTATCGGAACTATATTCATATCCATATCCATCCTCTGCCACAATTTCGTGTGTCTGGTTGTCCCTTACGGTTATTCTCAGGTAGGGCCTTTGGACCGGTTTCGTGAGATCTCCTCTGCAGGCATCATTCAGGCAATCGTTTTGAGGAGAGACTACATAGACGATATACAACGGCCCCTCGGCAACATTAACCAGAAGGCCTTCTGCTCCCCCGGTCAAATGGTATTTTTTCTCAAATTCGATACTGCGGTCGAGACGGTTGTAGGGGAGGGTGCTGTTGATTTGGTTTGCATGGAGCACGGGGTAGGGATCCGGTGTCAGGATGGGCGCTACTTCTTTTACGGCTTCGGATTTCACCGGTGTCATTTCCACAACCGGGATCTGTGACACCGGCGATGTACGGGCAGGCAGGGCAGGGGCATTTTCAGCCATGGAAGTATCCGGGAGGGCGATCCCCGGGGTTTGCTCAGGTTCGGCCGTCTGCGTAAACTTATTGATACATCCTCCTGACACGATCGCTGCAATGAGCAGTATCACGATGGCCGCCTCCATGATTGCTGTACCCCTGCGGGAGCGGCCCGTGAACCCGGTGGGGATAGGTAATGTATTGTGGCTGGGATCTCGCGGCATGGTATATTCCTCTCATTAAATGGGGATGATCGTTGCCTTTGCGGTCTGGAATTGTGCATCCATGGTGCCCGGGGAGAACCCGGACCCGGTGGTTTCAAGGTAATAGTACCGCCTGCCATTAAGGGGATAATAATACCCGTTACAGGTTTCGCAGGTTACTGCCACAGCCGCGTGTTCCGGTAAAATGACGACTGCAACATCATACCCCATTTCCTTAAGCAATGCCGCCGCAAGGATGGCGGTGTCCTCACAGTCGCCATTCCCTTCGGCAAGTGTCTCCAGAGGATATTTCCAATAGTCACTTTCCTGTTTTGTTACCGGATCAATATCCTCCTGGTACACAATATTCTGGACAAATGCAACCACGTTCCGGTAATCGTTGCGGGCACGGTAGCTTTTGAAATCACTGGCGTCCTTGAGCTGTACCACCAGGTTATGCAGAAACTGCCGGTCCCTCTCATTGATTGCATAACCGGCTAACATACCTGAACTGACGTTCTTCGGGTGTGGCTGGTTCTTGAAATAAGTATAGAGATCCTGAGGGATATCGAGGGTAATTGTTGCTTCATGATTATTTGCGATCCACGTGTACTTCTTCTCAATAACCGGGGTTGTGTTTACTCGTAACCAGCCCGGCGGGCTCATCATGCTGCTCTCGTTCCGGTACTGCCATACATTATCGGTGACGGACCCCCCGGTACTATCGGTGAGATCAACCAAGATCTCGTGTGTGGAACCCGGACTGAACGTGAATGACCGGTTCACCAGTGCACTATTCTGCGACCGGAACATCCGCAGGATATAATCTCCTGAAGGAATCGTTTCAAGGGTTACGGGAGTAGATCCTTTGAACGTATCATTCAGGTAAACTCCCTGCCCCTGCGGTGATGAATCAATATACAGGGTACATGTCGTGGGGATCATGGCAAGGTCGGCTTTGGCCAGCGTGGATTCCCCCCCCCTGATAGTAACGATACTGGTAAAATTCCAGTAGCCGGCCCTGGTAATATCGACCGTGTGGTTTCCGGACGTGATCCGTTGAAGATTTGTGGGTGTCGTCCCGGCCTCGTTGCCATCAACACGCACGTCTGCTCCTTCCGGGAAGGAAGTCACGCTCAGGAAACCGGTCCCGGGCAACGGGACGAGGTATTCCGTATATTCCGTTGTTATATCCGTGGCTGCGGAAATAACGTCACGATAATCTTCATATCCTGTTTTCCTTATCAGGACTTCGTGGCGTCCGGGCATCAGGTCGTCAACAATAAGCGGTGTTACCCCACGGATTTTGCCATCAACTAACAGATCCCCGCCTGGGGGCTCTGACCGAATCGTTACCTTGCCCCGGTCGGGTAACCGGTTGAGGTTGGCAATAATATCCCGGTGCATTCCTTCTTCGATACTGAAGTTGGATGAGTAATATTCATACCCATTCTTGTCCACGCGGACCGTATGGGACCCACAGAGGACAGGGACATCCGTCACGGGAGTAATGCCGGAATAGTTGCCATCAATCATTACCTCACTCCCCTGGGGAATAGAGGCAACGGAGAGCGAACAGGACACATTCGTGGCAGATACCGTTGTTATCAGGAGTGCTGTGAGGGTTATGAGAAGACCGGCCACAGGGATAAATCGGTTTTGCATACGAGTGTGATTATGTATGGTAAAAATACTATTTATACAGAGCACAAATGTGTTTAACATTCATACATTGTATAATGAAAAATGTTAATTTATAATGGGGGTCCGGAATGGGCGTGGTGGATTTCATGACGCCTGACCAGATACACTGGCAGATGGGAATAATAACCTGGAACTCCCAGATACAAATACCAGCATGTCCTCTTCCTTCCCACCCCCCATTCCCCCATATCCCGGCTGGACGCGCCGGGAATACCGGCTCTCCCGCCCGGTAACAGAAGCGGATATCGCAGCTTTTTTGGGGAACGAGGAACTCTACGTGCGGGAGACGGCAATGGGTCAGGTGAACATCATCCACAAATACGGTCTTGTCGAACTCCATTGCATTACCGGTAAACCGGTGATCGAGGTCTGGTTCAACCCGGAGAGCGGAGCCTGTCCCTCGGAATACCTGGATGCCCTTCTTGCAACCCGGTTTTGATCAGGAGGGGCCGGAAAAAATGCTCTGGAGAACCTCGTGGTTTTGATGAATCTGAGACCTTCATCAGAATCCGAATAGTTCATCTGAACTATGATGATGAGAAGAACTCATCAGAGTTCTTTGAGGGTCGGGGATGAGAAGAGCCGCAGGCTCTTCGAACCACTCGAAGGATGCAGGCGGGGGGGTTTCGCAGATGTTCCGGCCCGGCGTTGCGCGCTTCATATCCCGGGACCGGAAAAATGCATAAGTCTGCCGGTTTCCTGAACGTATCACCGGTCTTTTCCCGGTATGACTTCCACCGGATTCGCAGCTACCAGCAAGCATATATCCTGGTTTTTATTACAGTTTGTATATACAATGCCCGGTAATTTCTGTTCACGAATAGCAAGGAGGATCCGGCAGATCGGCTATCCACGAACGCCTGCCGCCCGTTACGCCAGGTTCTTCTATATTTCCATGCTCACCGTGTGCGGAATGATGGGAACTGTGCTCCGGGATTTTGTCCGGAGTATGGCGGGAGATGGCAAATTTACCCCTCTCTCCACGGCATTGTATACTCCATCCGGCGCGATGAAGATACTGATCACCGGCCCTGGGGAATACCGTTCGGGCGCCCCGGCCGGTATACATTTGCCCGGGATATCCGGAATACAACGGTGAACGCCGGACGGGTTTTCTGATCCCTGCACGGGACGGGCGAACAACCTGCCCTGCATGAGTACCAGGGATACGATACGCCACTGCTTCCAGCAGGGGCTCCGCCGGTCCGGCATACGGGTATTCCCCCGGCGATAGCAGAGGCTCTCGTTCCTGAGAACAACCGCCAAAGACCAGAACAGAAGTGAAATACATGACAGCACACGATGATGAAAAAATTACGGGGTCCCCCGGGACCCCGGTGCGGAGAATCGAAGAGGTTTCCGGAAAACCCCTGCGAAGAGAAGTGAGGCAGACAGCCGGACTTCGAAGCGAAGAGGTTTCCGGAAAACCCCTGCGAAGAGAAGTGAGGCTGGCAGCCGGACTTCGAAGCGAAGAGGTTTCCGGAAAACCCCTGCGAAGAGAAGTGAGGCTGGCAGCCGAACTTCGAAGCGAAGGCATTGCCGGACCTTCCCGCGAGGTATCGAAGCGTGATGATAAGCTGTCCGGTGCGGGAGGTGCCGGACGGGAGGATGAAGAACTGGAATGGGCACGGAGGCATGTCGGGGACGACCGGCCGGAACGGCGGCCGGTACGGACGGTCTTCCGGAAGACGGAACTGGCGCTCGTTGAAATTGTCGGGATCGCCCCCGGGGCTGGAAAATATGTGCGGAGAAGTCGCAGGGAGTCTGTCGCATGAAACGGGGACCGGCGCCGAACCGGGGGCTCAGGATCGCGATTCCCGTTGCACTCGCACTCGGGCGGGTGATGTTCTTCATGGCATCGCCCTATTACCCCGGCGATTTTATAATTGCAGGAGACGGGTATCTCGGGATCGTCCGGCTCCGTCTGTCTGAAAAAATCCGTTCTACCCTGCCTGAGATCCAGAAGGAGTATTCCCGTTCGGTTGCCGAGCTGGCCTCGCTCCCCCGCGGGGGACCGGTATGCTGCGAACTCTGGCTCTATTCTCGGTACGGCAGGCTGCGGTTCTTCCGTGTTACGGAGGCCGGGCTCGAAGAGCTCGATCGCAGCAGGATTGTGTCCATGGGGAAGAAGCCGGACGTCACCGGCCGCGAAGACCCGGGTCCCGGAGATCCCCGGCCTTCCTGCCCGGCCGGCGGGGTCGATCCCGGTACACCGGTCGCTGCACAGGCAGGTGCCGGGGATGCAGATCCCTCCGGGCGGATTCGCCGCTGGCTCGCAAAACGCAATGCAGCGATACAGGCTGGCGGCGGTACGAATGTTCTCGATCCGGTTATCCTGGAATTACTGTCGGGAGCGGAAAAGCCGGGCCCGGGCACGAAACGATCTGCCAGAAAAAAACCGGCGGGATCCCCGGAGACTCCCTCTCCCGCAGGGGGAACCTCCTCTCCGACGGTGAACGAGGGGGATACCTGAGATAAGCCCGACAGAGGCCATTTTGGCCTCCGATTCCCCCTGTTACGGGATCAGACAACGGTGTTTCGCCGGAAAACCACGGGGTAGTTCCGGGAGACGCCCGTTCCGGTCTCCGATTGGCGGGAATGTGCCGTATCCATGCCCCAAAATCACGGGTGGCAGCAGGGCTACAGCGGGGGATCGGCAAAAACACGGGTTGGAGGTCAGAAAAGCCCCGGTGATGTTCCGGGGAAGATCTCCTCTTGCGGAGGGGGGCGGCCGTTGTCCGGGCCGGGATTCCCGCGGATCGGATATGACAGATGAATCGTTTACTGGGAAAAAAAATTCAGACAATCAGGAACAGGAAAAATTTCAGGAGATTTTGTTATGACAGAAAAAAATGATGAAAGAAAGATGGAAGGAGAAGAGAGCATGCTCGTTGGTGCCGGGATCCATGAGACGCTTCCGGAAACACCTGCCGGGCGGGGTACCGCAATGAAGCTGTCCGGGATACTCTGTCCCGAAGCACGGGAAGAACTGACCCGGCACGGTATTACCGAGCTCGTATCCGTTACCGTGAAAGCGGTACCGGACCCTGATCGGCCGGAGGACCGGCTCGCCATGAAAATAATTACGGAGGTAAACGATAATTTCCAGCCCGGGATTCCCGCAATCGATCTTAAGCTCGACAAGGCCGACAGGATCTGTTCCTCAGCGGGCGACGACCTCTCGCTCTCCCTGCGTGATGAGCTGCTCGTCACGCTCGAAACCCGGCGCAGGGAACTTGCCGAGCTAAGGAACGGGATGGTCGACGGCAAGCCGGTTGCGGTTCTGTCGAACCCGGAGATCGCGGCGCTGATCAGGCCATCGCTTGAGAATCCGGATATCGATGCCCTCGTATGGAGTATCGGGTGGTGTGTTACTTCTGACTCCGAAGACCCTCGGGTCTTCTCGTGTTTCGGGTCTGAAAACCCTCAACATGATGAAGGAAGGTTGCTCGTCTACAGCGATGATCCGCTCATCTCCGAAGAGGTGGATGAGGATTCCTGGGTCCGGATACGTGACCGGATGCGGCGGGTGGATTATGTGATTGAGGGGCTGGTGGCGGGGTTGATGGGGGAGGGGTGAGGAACAAACTCTTTTTCCCGGATGAGTCGGATTATCTTCAAATGCTGACGTTATGAAATGGGGGAGGACCGAGATTATCCTTGCCTTCATCGGGGATGCGGTCCTGTTCCTGCCGCTCTTCGTATTCCTAAGGGTTCGTCAGGACCCGCAGGAGGAGGAGAACGAGTACGCGTTCTTCGTCTTCCTGCCAAAACTGATTCAGCGGGAGATGCTGGCGGATGCGAATGCCGCTTCGAAGAATTGATGGAAATTCTTCTCACCCTCAAGGTCTGGCGACCTTTCGGAGATCGAGGCGTTTGGGAAGAACGAACAGGTGAAGAAAGTGTTCTGGGTGATCTTTTCCGCGATCGCCGGTATTGTGCTTGCACGGGTTGTGGACCCGGCGACAGCTCAGCAGATTATTGGAATTATTACGGGGGTGGGGGGCTCGAGGGATCCGGCCCCCTCATCCTTCATATGCCGGATATATCCTGCATCCCCGGGCCCGGAATCTGGTTTCGTGCACTGATCTTCATGGTTTTCATCACGTGTAATTCGAGCAGGGGTATACGATGCCGGTTCATGATGTATGCTCCTCCCGGGACCCCACGGTTCCAAAATGAACGGCGGGCTCCCGGGATTTGCCGATGATTAATGGAAACACGATATTATGCATCAACCTGAAATGTTCTTGAACCCACCGTTATTAATCGCTTTTTGAAATCATTTCATTGAATTTAAATAGGCATTGGTGGGAACTTTCATTATCCGACGTGTGAATGCATGGAACTTCGGTTCATGGTATATATCGAGGAAAAGGAGGAGTATGGACTGCCCTGCAACACCGGCAGCGACATGATCTTCAAGAAGATGTTCAAGCCAAAGATAAAAGGCCATTAATTTTTTACTGCAATCACACGATCATCCAAAGTGGAAGGGAACCATCATGTCAGCAATCAAGGGATCCGGGAATGATGTTCTTTCTGCAACCCTCAAACGGTTGTACGCCCTGTACCGTGAGAACCGGAAACGCCAGGGAACACTTCTCCGCATCGCGATAAAACCCCGGTGGAATGCCGTGATCGGTTCCCGTGACGAATGCGGAATTGCTACAAACAGCGTTGATATCAATACCCTTTACGGGAGGGGAGGAGAACCCACGATCCGGACCCTGCGCATGCTCATCGGAAAACCTCTCTTCACTCTCGCTGAACAGGGAATCCTGTCGCAGGACCCCCTTGAACGATCGATTGGCATTGCCTGCATGAGCGCATTGTCCCAGAAATTTCTCGGGTGCAATGGTATTCGCCGGCGCGGGTATCTCTCCCAATGCTGGAAGACCGGCGATGAGTTTATCCAGGATTTCCCGGCGATTTCACAGGTAATAACCCCGGACCAGACCGTAGTTGTCGTAGGGTACGGAAGCCAGATTGCACCGATTCATACCTGTTGCCGCAAGATCCATGTTATTCATATCAATCCCCCGGAGACTCTTGAGAGCGTTCTGATTGATGATGAATGTACAGGCCTCCCGTCAGTAGTCGAGTACCATTCACCAGATGACAGCAAGAGGATACTTGGCGCTGCCGATGTAGTGCTGCTGAGTACGTCAACACTGGTGGATAACAGCTTTGATAGGCATATCAAGGCAGCAAAGAACGCCCGTGTTATCGGGATGTATGGGATTGGATCCTCGCTTATCCCGGATGCCTTTTTTGAATATGGTGTGGATATGTTCTCATCGTTCCGTATTATCAATCCCTTGTCTTTTAACAACGCCATGGAAAACGATTACGACATGGAACATTGCATGAAAATAACGCAGAAGCAGTACCTTATGATGCGGCCGAATGCCGATTTCGGGGGCTCCCCCCTGGAGGTAATCCTCCGGCATGCTGCTGTTCCGGGCGGGCACTGATCTTTCTCATTACGGCAGGTTTTTCCCGGCTGTCTGCTCTTTGGGGTACGGTCTCCCGATATTCCGGTTATAATAATCAATTCCCTTGGAGGTTATGACAAACGTATTCCCGATCTTCTCCGTGGTCTTCCCGGCATTTGCAATGAGGCCGGCGTCCAGCAGGACCAGCAGGTGCTTAACAAGGTCACGGACATCCATATCGGAGAATGCATGATGGATTGCGCCGATGGTGACTGGTGTGGTTATATCTCCCTTGCCGAGGTTGAAGATGGCGGTCAGAACCATTTCCTGGTCCCCGTTCAGTGTCATCAACAACACTTATTTCCGGAGTATATGTACCTTGATACCTGAGATCTCCCGGGCAATTCCCTGGCGGATTTTACCCCCGGTCCGATACCCCTCCCTGCCCGGGAGACAGAGTGGCTGGAGTACTTCACGGAAGGTGTGGAGATCTCGCTTTCCCGGGTGAAAGAGCGGGTCCTGCGGCTCTCGTCCGATGAGCACCGGAAGGTGGCAGGAGGGCAGGTGGCTCTTACCGGGCAGCAGATGAAGATTATTGAGTACATCCATGCCCATGGTTCGGTGAAGAGTGGCGATCTGATGCGATTGTATGGCATTTCCCGGCAGGCCGCAGGTAAGGAGCTTATGCAGATGGTTGAGAACAACGTGATCCGTGTCGACGGGAAAGGACGTGCGACGCGGTACGTGATGGCATAAGCGGGTTGTCGATTCGGTTGTCGATTTCCGGGCCGTGAGGATGTGCCGGAAATATTAGTCTTTCCGGCATGTTTTTGGGATGTGCCGATAGGGTCGACAGGTTTTTTTTTAATTTTGTTTCGTATATCCTGCCGGATTGCATTTCCCCGGCCCCGGTTAAGCTGATCCTCCGGCTTTTCCTTAAGAATATTTTCTTTCCGCATCTATTCCGGTTCCCCTGTATGCACCCGCCCGGATCAATTCTGGTTTTACCTGTTTTTACGAAAGGCCGGGTCTTATCCACAGCAAGGTGTCCTTCCGGTTATCCCGGCCGGAACGGATTTTTTACCGTCAGCCAGGGTATTTTTGAGAAATGGGCATCCTCGGACCAGATCGTATCGATTCCCTGCTCCTGCATGGTGGCGACAAGGAGTGCATCCCAGAAATGTATGGTGCCGGCCCGGGAAATCCCGATGGCCCGGGTAACCGTCCCGGCATCGTAACGGACAACCGTCCAGCCGTCGAACGCGATGATGTCCTCGATGAACCGGGTAATAATCTCATCCGGCAGCGGGTGTTCCATCTTCTCCCGTGTAACAACGGCAAATTCGGCAAGATTCTGGACCGAGACTGCAAGAGCCTCCTCGTTTTTGAAGACCCGTGCAAGAAGCCTGCGTGCGGCCTCCCGTTTCTCCGGGACGCCCGTATCGAATGCATAGCAGAGGATATTCGTATCCACGAGTGCGGGTTTACCGGTCATAGAGATCCTTTCGTTCTGAATAGCGACGTTTCCCGAAATTGTACCCGGTGTCCAGGAGGGCCAAGGCGTCCCGTGCGATCTCTTCCTGCGTCTCGTGATGCATCCAGAATTCAAGGGCCTGCGTGGTTGCTTCCCCAAGAGATCCTTTCCTTGTGCCTAGTTTCTTTTTGACGATCTCCCGGAATTTTTCTTCCGTGGAGTTTTCGATGGTGAGAGTGATGGTGCCCATAGTATTACGTAGATTTTTTATTTATTTAAATAATTGTTTTATCTACGTATACCCGGTTTGTGTCCCGTGATCCGGGAACACGGTTTTATTCTTGGTTTTTCTGCTAGTCGCGTTTTTTTGGATGGGCCAATGAGGTCGACAGTTTTTTGTACACGATACCCCGGTAGGACTGCCCCCCATCTTACCCCGGCGTCTGTTAAGCTGATCCTCATTCGTCCCCATAAAAATATTTCCCAGCACCACTTTCCCCAGGTACCCCTGCGCCAACCGCCACACCCGTCCCGACCCCGACAGAGAAACTGAAGGTTCGGATCACCCCGTGGCCGACACAGTCAGCACCGGGATCTCCTGCGAATGGCGATGGCAACGGGGTCGCCACCGCAGAATCCGTCATGGCCTCAGGCAGCAGCTCCGTGTTCTGGAAGAACCCCTTCATCCTCGCTGCCGAGACTATCGCCGCGATCGCAATCCTCACGACAAGTATTGCCGCATATGTCAGACGCAGGAGACGTGGGCGCGACCCGCTCAGGTAGGATTATACGTGACACACCCTCTTTTTTCCGGGCGGGCACTCGTTGCACTCGTATGCGGGGCCGTCGGCATCGCTGCGGATTGGGTTTTATTGTCGTCTACATCAGACCAGGCCCCGGTTACAACAAAGATTATCCATTTAAGGTTCGAACAAGTACAATAACCCAAGGGGGAAGACCATGCACCTGAAAGTTGTGATTACCAAAGGCGAAGATGGATGGTTTGTTGTAACGGTCCCTACCCTTCCCGGTTGTATCTCGCAGGGCCGGACAATCAGGGAAGCAAAACAAAATATCCGGGAAGCGATCTCCCTGTACCTTGAACCTGATGAGGATATCCTCCCGGGAAAAGGTGCACGGGTTATCGAGGTTGCTGTGTGAAGAACCTCCCGGTATTATCCGGCAGCGATGCAATCCGGGTATTGACCCGGGCGGGATTCTCATTTGTACGCCAGAAGGGTAGTCATGTCCGTATGAAAAAGCAACTGTCGGACACTACCCTCAATGTTACTATTCCTCTCCATGATGAACTCGACCGTACAACACTTCGTTCCATCATCAAAGCGGCGGAACTTTCTGAAGAGGAGTTCCTGAAACTTCTGGAATGATTCATTCCTTTTGCTCCTGTCCCCGGCTGGTGTCCCCCGGTATCCTTCCGGCTCTACGCCATGAATCCAATCTATTGGGCTGATATTACCGTTCCGGAAATCTTTCGAGATCCGGATCCGAAACAACTTCCCCGGTTGCGTGAACTTCCTGAAGAGTATTTCCTGGCAAATTATTCCCACTATATCCGCAGGCCTGAGTAGGCTTACCCGGGAGGATGATACCGATAACCATTTCCTGAAATCCGGTATGCGAAAAGAATGTATTATACTAAAGGCAAATAGTGGATAAGTGTCATGTCGTTATCTGAGTCGATCGATGAAAAAATCCGCATCCTGCCTCCGGATTTACGTGAGGAAGCAATTCATTATATTGATGCACTTGTGAAACGTTCGAAACAGATGCCTTCCAGAACATTTCGGTTCGTTTCCGAGGGCACACTCCCGGAATTCAGTTCCCGGTTTTCATCGGTGGATCTCCAGCACGAGGCTCTTCTCTGGCGGAGCACCTGATGTACCTTCTCGATACCAATATTTTCCTTCTAATATATCCTGAAACGTGACCGCCTTGAAGAAGTCCGCGGGTTTTTCCATCGTGCCGATCTCTCACGTCTGTATGTAAGCGATTTTTCTCTCCATACCCTGGGAGTGATCTTTCTTAAGGCGCACAAACCACAGGATTTTTTGCAATTTGTCAATAGGAGGTTCCTCGCATCCGGGATCCGCATTCTCCCTCTTTTACCCGAAGATTACCAGTTGCTTACTGATGTCTCAACCCGGTATCGTCTCGATTTCGATGATGCCTACCAGTATGCGGTAGCAGAGAAGCATGCACTCTCTGTCGTCAGTTTCGACCGGGATTTTGATCGTACTGATAAGGGACGGAAACTACCGGGCGATCTGTTCCGGGAATAGGATTGTATTTTCATAACAATACCGGGTTGCACTCATTCTCGCCCCGGCGCCGGTTTAATTGATACATGAACTGCCCTATAAAAATCTTCCCTGCACCACATCCCCCGGCGCTCCTGCGCGCACCACTCGTCCGGCCGGCAATCCGGGTCATTATATTGCATAATTTTTGAAACAAATGTATATTTTCGTTTTTTGTTCAGTCGATAAATATATCATCTCATATGAGATCAAGAGATATTTAGTTAACAATTTGAAAAATTAATTACAAATTGTTAACGCTCGCAGGGCGGTGTCCTGCGTGGAGGTATAGTCTATGACAAAACAAGCACACATGAACAGATTGTGGTGGATGGCCTCGGCGGTCGTCCTCCTCTTTGTCGCTGCGGCGGTTGTGCCGGTGGCGGCGGTTGAGTGGCCTTCGAATAACAAAACGTTCATTCCAGTTAATGACATTCGGTTTGACAATTTCAGTGATGGAACGTATTATTTCAACCTGTCAATTATGACTACAGATGCATCGGCGAAAGCAATTCACATTACAGACAGCCCAACCAACTTCCCAGGTGGAGTCTATACCAAGACGACGGTTGGTCCCGATACATTCTATGTCTCGGACACCGGAGGTCGGGGAGGGCAGGACGATATTATCCTGATGGTTGCAATTAACAGTACCAACCAGACGGATATCAATAACTTCGGAATCAATATCACTACAAATGGATATCAGTGGATACCGCAATCAGGAGGAATACCTGATGAGGTAGATCCTGAAGCTGATTACGTAAATCCGCTAAATGCAAAACCATATAATTCTGGACATTACTTGACTGGCAGTGATATTCAACAGGACTGGAAATTTGCACCCCAAACGGATTATCCCATCTACAACGGCCAGATTATGTCAAGTGAGCAGAAATTCAAGATGATACTGATAGATACCAAGGTGGGGACAATTAATGGGACTTGGTATAATGAGACATATACTCCACAAGCTCTAGAAAACAATGGGTTCACAAAAATCACTTATGAAATAACCAGTAATCCATCGAGTGATGCATTAATCGCTTTCAATGTCTATGCGTGGAACGAGCAAGCAGCACAGGCACCCAATGCGGTCAACTGGATCAACAAAGTGTTAAGTACCTCGGGTACGGCTCCAAGTGGCTGGAAAGTTGATCTATAAACCCATTAGCAAATGCCGGTTTTCGGCAACTTATCTCTCTTTTTTAGACATAGCAAAATACTCAAATAGATTGACGATTGGAACGCTGGCATTCCTGAGTAAGTTACTCTTTGTACAGAACCTCCGGATTCCGGTCCGTTGACAATATCATCAAGGGATGCACCGAATTTCGGGAAGCCGTAACATAAGGTTTTTGCAATTAACGATCAACCTTTTTAAATTAATATTGTACGAAAATCAAATAAAAACATTATACATAGCTGATAGTCAAATACTCCTGCAATGTACTTTAGGAACAGTCCGCCGGCCCGGGAACTAGTTCTGTTTGTTCCGGGCCCGGCCATCATCACTAGCATCTTGGTTGAAGCAGAAGATGTTCCTCACCTAGGGAACGTTGTTGAACAACCGGCGATCCGAGGGGGTGCATGATCATGCCATCGCTCCGGATGGGCGCCCTGCTCCTGCTCCTCTGCCTCGTACTCATGGTCGTCCCGGCTATGGCAACTACACCCACTGCGAGCTTCACCGCAACGCCCCGACAGGGCCTTGCGCCCCTGGCCGTCCAGTTCACTGACACATCGACCGGCTCGCCAACGTTATGGTCATGGGATTTTAATAACGATGGGACTGTCGATAGTACTGCCCAGAATCCTTCGAACACGTTCACTTCGACCGGTACCTATACTATTTCCCTGACCGTAACCAACGGCGACGGGAGCACCAGCGTTACAAAGAACGGTTATATCGCAGTCATGACGCAGGCGCCCCTGTCTGATTTCCGTTTTATCAATATCTATGTCGCAAATGACGAGGGTGTGAAACGCGATGTTTCGGACGGGGTTCCCGCAGAACAATACCTGTATATCCCCAATACGTATTTTGTCTCCTTTGATACCCTCGGTGGGGGATTAAATGCACCGCATATTACTAATGATGTGAGTACCGGAAAATCCAAGTATGGTACAGTTTTTACGACAAGAAACCAGTCCGGCACGTTCTGGTACACTTTTACAGGTGGACAACCTACCATGCACGAAGGGATCCTCATGCTTGCCGTGAACGGAACGATTCCCGACGATTTCAGTGTTCACATCCGGAGCAGCGGTGATGACTGGGCACTGGGGGAACCAGGTACGGAAAACCTCGATGCACCCTCAGAATACACGTATGTGGAAGGTGCAGTGGACCAGTCTTTCACAAAGAGCGACTTCTTCTACGGCCCACAAAGCTGGAAACCCTCCAGCAGTCCCGGTTACCCGATCTACTCTGGCGAAGATCAGACCGATCCGGCCAATCAGTTCCATCTCATGTTCATCGATCTCCGGAGCGGTATTACCGGCCATCCGATTAAAATCGAGTACAGTTTCAATAACCTGACAAGTCTTGCGGCATTCAATGTTTACGGCTGGTACGTGGCATGTAGCCACGGTACCGGCATCATCATGACAAATGATGTTACGGGCTCCTCCGGCCACCCCAACGGTTACATGGTTCTTGGCATTCCCGATAAACCCGTAGCGGATTTCATGTACAGTACTGCGAATGCCGATATCACCTCCCCGGTCCAGTTCACAGACACTTCAACAAACATCCCGCAGGAGTGGTCTTGGAACTTTGGGGACGGCTCAACCAGTACGGAACAGAGCCCGTCCCATACTTACGCATCCGTGGGAACATATGACGTGACCCTTACCATAAAAAACATAAAAGGTACGGATACCGTGGTAAAGCCAAGTGCAATTACCAAGGCGCATCTTGCTATCCCGGAACCGGCATTTGTGGCAAATGTCACATCAGGTGTATCCCCGTGCCTGATTCAGTTCACCGACAAGTCGACCGGGACCGTCATTTCGCGGCTCTGGGACTTCGGTGACGGCACCACTTCGACCAGCCTGAACCCGGTTCACTGGTACGCGCCCGGGACATATCTGGTCAACCTCACCGTTGCGAATACCGATGGCAGTAAAAGTTTCCTGAATCTCACCCCTATCACCGTATCTCCAAATGGGAGGTACAATCAGGTTGATAACTCGGGATTCGAGACCGGTGATTTGACCGGATGGGATCCCTATGTTCCTCTTACCGGTGGTTTGGCAAAGGTTGTAACGATAAACCCTCATCAAGGAACGTATGATGTTAATCTAATAAATCGAAGGACAAATATCACGCAGTATGTTGATCTGACAAATGTATCAGAAATTACATGGTGGGCACTTTCGAATTCGGAAGGAGGGGAAAAAACAAATTATATCTATCTTGATAATCTGAAAAGTAGCCTCTACAGATTCTCAGGCACATCGTGGAAACAATTTTCCTATACTATACCTCAGGGATATTCTGGAATTCATGCTTTTAAAATATCTCAATATACTTCTGAAACGTACGCCCATGGTACATTATATGACAACATCACCGCCATCCCCCATCCCACAACATCTTTCTCGGCAACACCGGTGAACGGGCGTGTCCCCCTGACCGTCCAGTTCACGGATTCATCAACGGTCTTCCCCTCTTCGTGGTCGTGGGATTTCGGGGATGGTGACAGCACCAACGCAACCAAACAGAACCCGATCCACACATTCACCAAAGCCGGCAACTACACGGTAAAGCTGACCGCCGGGAATGACGGTGGAACCGACACATCAACGCAGAACGGGCTGGTCTCCGTAACGGATTTCAGCGGGGCGATCCCTGCATATACCGGCGTCAATGTCCACGTAGCAAACGATAACGGCGCGAAGTGGAACAGCAACCTCAACGGCACGTATTACGTCACCCCCAACTCAGGCGGCCTCTCTGCCATCCACATCTCGAACTATGCTTCCAACAACGAAGGACAATTCACGACCACCAAGGATCAATCCGGGACATTATACATCACGGACACGAGTGGCGGGAAGTTCCAGGATGAAGCCGTCCTCCTGCTTGCCGTGAACGGAACGATCCCGGACGAGTTCTCCGTCCGGATCCGGAGCAGCGGATATACATGGACGCCCAACGCCACCGCCAACAATGGGCCGTCAAAGGGGCAGTACACCTATCAGGTTAATGCCCTTGATGAGACATTCACGCGGGACGATTTCATCTACGGGCCGCAGAGCTGGAAACCCACCGGGTTGTCCACACGGTACCCGCTATTCTATGGCGAGAATATGGATGATCCGAAAAACCAGTATCTGCTCATGTTCATCGATACCCGGGCCGGTGTCCTTGGGCCCGAGTACGCGGGAACGGAAGATCTCATCGGTGACGGTGCTGTTAAAGTACAATACGATTTCAGCTACCTCCCCAGCCACGCAGCGTTCAACGTCTATGCCTGGAAGAATGCTTCGTCGAACGGTCGGGGCATGGGCTGGACGAACATGGTCGAAGACCCTGATGACGGCAGCGGGTGGGTAGTTGTCTCGTCCATCCCGGTAGCCCCCGTTGCGAATTTCAAGGCGAACCAGACCGAAGGAATCGCGCCGTTCAACGTGAAGTTCAAGGACCGTTCCACGAACACGCCGACCGCGTGGCTCTGGAAGTTCGGGGACGGCAATACCTCGCACCTCCAGAACCCGGCGTTCATGTACAACATTTCCGGTACCTATTCCGTATCCCTCACTGCATCGAACCTTGGCGGCAGCAACACGTCAACAAAATCCGGCTATATCACGGTCAGTGAGCCGGTCACGACCACGAACACGTTCGCTCTCACCGGCGTCACAACCGGCACGAGCGGCTCCGCCCAGACCATTGCCCTCAACGTTACCAACTCAACGAATATAGGGACCGGGAACGTCTTCACCGTGACCAACGTCAGCAGTAGCTGGGACCACTTCAACATCACGCTCGACGCAAGTACGGTAAACGATAACGATGACGGGAACGTGACCGGCACGGTTAAGAGCGTCGAGGCCGTGGCCGCGAACATCACCGTCCCGCTCGAATCGCTCGGCAGGCCGAACGTCACGCTCTCCCTCACCCTGTCGAAGCTCCCGGACACCACCTCATCGATCACCAGCACGGTTACCTCCGATCCGGATACCTCGGCACAGAGTTCGTTCACCGCCGCCGCAACGGATGCCAAAAAACAGATCGTCGCCACCGCATATACCGTCACCTTCGCGAAAACAGGTATTGAAAACGCCGCCGTAAGCAGCAGCGGCATCATCCAGAGCGCCACTATCACGATGGCCATCGACCATACCTGGGTCGCGAACAACGGCGGCACGGGAAGCATTGTCATCATGCACCGGTCGGATGCCGGCAAAACCACCGTCCTTGATACCTCGTATAATGGTATCGATCCTTTCGGCAACGACATCTTCACCGCATACTCCCCCACCGGTCTCTCGATGTTTGTCCTCACGGCAGTCACGGACATTCCCCCAACGGGCACGCCCAGTTCCTCCTCCAGGAGCAGTGGGAATACTGCGAGCGCTGATGCTGCGGCCCGCGAGAATGCCGCATTCCTCGCAGCGATGATCGCAACACCGACCGTCACACCCACGCCAACCGCCACCCCTGAGCCAACTGCCACACCCGTCCCGACCCCGACTCCCAAACTGAAGGTCCGGATCACCCCGTGGCCAACACAGTCGGCACCAGGTGCTCAGCAGAATGGCGATGGCAATGGCAACGACAACGGGGTCGCCGCTGCGGAATCCGCCACGGCTCCGGGCAGCGGCTCTGCGTTCTGGAAGAATCCCTGGATCTTCGCAGCAGAGACCATCGCCGCTATTGCCATCCTCACGACAAGTATTGCCGCATATGTCAGACGCAGGGGACGCCGGCGCGACCCGCTCAGGTGGGATTACAAGTGACACGCCCTCTTTTTTCCGGGCGGGCACTCGCTGCACTCGTCCTGGTCGCCATCGCCTGCGGGGCATTGTGCTCCATGGCAGGGGCAGCCATCCCGTCAGATCCCGGTGACCTTCCCGTCGCTCCCGCGGCAGGCTTCATTGCGGACCGGCTCATCGGGACCGCGCCCTTTACCGTGCAGTTCACCGACACGTCGACCGGTATCCCCACGGAATGGTCATGGGACTTCGGCGATGGCGGCACCTCCACCCGGCAGAACCCCGCCTATGCCTACCAGAAGGCCGGGACCTACACCGTGACCCTTGTCACCGGGAACCGTTACGGCAGTACACGCTTCGCGCTCGCAACACCCCTGACCGTCCGGGAAAACATCGTCGTCCTTGACCCGGACTTCACCGTCAACACAAGCGAAGGCAGGGTCCCCCTCGTAGTCCGGTTTGAGGATCTCTCGGGCGGGACGCCGGCATCGTGGTCCTGGGACTTCGACAACGATGGTATCGTTGACAGCATAGAGAAAAACCCGGTCTGCGTGTACAACCTGCCCGGTAACTACACCGTCAACCTCACCATTGCCAATGCATCCCGGAGTAAAACGATCATCAGGACAGATCTCATCCTGGCAAAAAGCCGCGCCCCCATTGCCATGTACGCGGCAAACACAACAACCGGTCCCGTGCCGCTGGCCGTCCGGTTCACCGACCTGTCTGAAAACCTGAACATTACTGGCTGGGCATGGGACTTTGATAACGACACCGTCATCGACAGCAGGGAGAGAAACGCTACCTGCGTGTACAAGCAGCCCGGCAACTACACCGTCCGCCTCGCGGTCACGAACGAGTACGAGACAAACTCAACCGCAGGATCCGGTTTTGTCCTGGCCACCACCGGCATGCTCGCAGATTTCTCCGCGAACGTCTCCGAAGGAACCCTCCCGCTGGCCGTGCAGTTCTCTGATATTTCCGTGGGAATTAATATCACCGGCTGGGCGTGGGACTTCGACAACGACACCGTCATCGACAGCAGGGACAAAAATCCCGTTTGCATTTATACTAAACCCGGGGACTATTCCGTTGTCCTCACCGTTTTTAATGAATACGGCACGGACACGGTGCTGGGACCCGGGTACGTCACCGTCACAACCGGCATGAAACCGGACTTTTCCGCCAATGTCACGAACGGGACATCCCCCCTGGCCGTACAGTTCTCGGACAGGTCCACCGGAACGGATATCACCGGCTGGGCGTGGGACTTTGACAATGACAGCGTCATCGACAGTACGGAACGGGACCCCCTATGCGTCTACAACAGGCCCGGCAACTACACCGTCAACCTCAGCGTTACGAATGTTCGCGGGACGAACAGCACCGCCCGGCAGGGTTTCATCCTTGTCAATACACTGGTACCGGTCGTCGCTTTTACCGCAAACGCCACCGCTGGGATACCCCCGCTGGCAGTACAGTTCTCTGACAATTCCACCGGGACAGGGATCACCGGCTGGGCCTGGGACTTCGACAACGATGGTATCATCGACAGCACGGAGAAAAACCCTTCCTGCGTCTACAACCGGATCGGCAACTTCACGGTCAACCTCACGGTCACGAACGAATACGGGAGAAACACCACATCGGAAACGGATTTCATCACCCTTACCAACGGCGAGCCGCAGGCACGGTTTGCCGTAAACAAAACAACCGGCTACACACCGCTTGCAGTTCAGTTCAGGGATATATCGGCCGGCATCAATATCACCGGCTGGGCGTGGGACTTCGACAACGATGGTATCGTTGACAGCACGGAGAAAAATCCCTGGTGCGTCTACAACCTGCCCGGGAATTACACCATCAACTTTACGGTCATGAATGCCTATGGCTCGGGCACGGTGATACGGAAGGGTTTTGTAAAGGTGGCCGGATGATGAAAAAGATCTTCTCCGGTTTTTATGCAGGGTATCCTGAACCGGAAGCCATCCTTGATGGTCGGGGATCACGTTAATTGTTTAATCTTGACAATTTTGAAAGTAAATATAAAATGATAAATAACCAGAGGTGAAAAATCAATCAATGGATCCAAAGCTGCATGATCGTCTGCCGATCATTATCGTATTCATCATCGGGATTATTCTGGTGGTCGATCTTGTCAACGTATTTTTTATCGGGGGACCATCGCTCTTCTCCCTCATTTTTAAATCAGGAAACGCTGCATCCGGAACACCCCAGGACGGGATACTCGCCAAGAATTCATCCATAAATGAGGTTCCTGAAGGGACTTCATCCAGTCCTGCCATCTTTGTGCCGACAACAGCTACCCCGGTCCCGGTAGTGAGTTACATCGAGGTTGTCACGCCGATAGAGAGTGCTGATGACCATCCGACATACCGGACATTTGCCGCTCCCACCATGACGCAGCAGGATGACACGTACGCATTCATCTACTCGGGCAATCTCTCCTACTACCACGGGGAAGCTCCGACCGCCGTGGCATTCGATGTGAAAGAACCCCCGCTCATGATCAAATACCAGGTAATCCCGATGATCACGGATGACCACGTACTGGTAAAAAACCAGACTGCGTCTGCAAAGAAAGCAGGGACGATTGATGAAGTGGTGAATACAACGTACGCATCACCCCTGGCGGTCTTTACCGTCACGGTATACGATCGCAACTCAGGAGGGAAGATCTCACAGGACGGGTTCGGCACAGAGTACGGGACCTGCACGGAAAAAACAATTGTCGTGCGGGATGCCGGGAAGTACATCATCCAGTTTGACGGCGAATATGTTGAGGCCCACGTGGATATGCAGCTCAAGCGCGAAGGAAACCTGGTTTAAAACATTTTTTTAAATCTTCAGCATTTCGAGGGTTATCAAACCCGAGAAACGAGAAGAATCCATCAGGATTCTTCGAAGAACGCTGATGCGTTCTTCTCGTCCTCCCCGTCTGATGACGGGTCGGAATTCGAAGTTTCGAGGGGTGTCAAACCCGAGAAACGAGAAGAATCCATCAGGATTCTTCGAAGAACGCTGATGCGTTCTTCTCGTCCTCCCCGTCTGATGACGGGTCGGAATTCGAAGTTTCGAGGGGTGTCAAACCCGAGAAACGAGAAGAATCCATCAGGATTCTTCGAAGAACGCTGATGCGTTCTTCTCGTCCTCCCCGCCTGATGACGGGTCGGAATTCGAAGTTTCGAGGGGTGTCAAACCCGAGAAACGAGAAGAATCCATCAGGATTCTTCGAAGAACGCTGATGCGTTCTTCTCGTCCTCCTGGTTCTCCGAACCAGTCGGAGGCGCAAGCGGGAACGAAATTTGGTATAATTTTTTTGCACCATGACAGAACATTCTCGTAAATGGTGCGGAGGATTATCCGGAACAGACCTCCCCATCTTCCCGGAGATATAGCGCAATATCCACTTTAACATACCGGCCATGGATCCGTTCCGGGTTCTCGGAACGCAAGCGGTTGATCAGCTCAATCGGGTCTTCAGGTAATTTGATCGCTCTCTTTGCCGCTTCTGCATAGAAAAGAAAGATCGCGTCAAACAGGTCGGAACCTGCCTTCATCGTGCAGATTGGCGTTGTACTGAGGGTCCAGAGAGAATCCAGGGAGGCCCTGGCACGCCGGATATTTTCCAGTGCCCTCTTCTCTAGTATGAAGATGTCCGGTTTTGAAGTGCCAAGGATATCTGCAATCTGCTGGAGGGTCAGGCCCTTTTTACGATACCGTAAAACTTCCTTTTGCCGCTCGGTCAGGAGGCTATTCTTCAAGGTAAAAATCACCACCCGGAGTTACGGTACCATATCCCGGAATCCGCGTACCGGAGATACTTCCGGCAGGAGGCCATGAGGCTGGATTCAGAGGACCGCTGATACCGGTTAATCCGGGAGAATGCCGCCAGGACATCAGTATCCCCCGGGTATCAATGGTATCAACACCAGGATCAGCACGAGAGCAAGAAGTACAATCCCCATCACCACATCCCTCCGGCCGAACTTTTGTTGCCTGTAGCAGGACGGGGCTATTGACTGGTTGAACCCCCGGGCCTGCATTGCATCGGCGGTATGACCTGAGCGTTTCAGGAGGGAGACCGTGACCGGGATGAAGAGCGCCGCAAGTTTGCCCGGGTTTTTAATCAGGCTCCCCCGGTCCAGTTCAAGACCCCGGGACCGCTGTGCATCCATGATCTGCCGGGTGTCCCCGGTAAGGGCTGTTGTCGACTTGAGGGCATATCCCAGTGAGAACGTGAGAATGGGGGGCAGTCCCATCTGCCGAAGGCTTCTCACAAAATCATCGGGCGAAGTGGTCATGATGAAGATGATCGAGATCCCAAAAAGTGCAAGCAGCCGAAGCCCCATTGCAACCGCAAAGAGTAGTCCCCCGGTCGTGACTTCGGGATGGAGGAAACCGATCTGTGCGGAGAACCAGACCGGGCCGGACGATACCTTTGAGAAGAGACTGTCCAGTACGATCACGAGAACAAAGATGGGGGAGACCAGAGTGAGGGCCCGGAGGAACCGCGTTGTGATCCGGGACATGCAGGCAAGTGCCAGCTCGAAGAGAACGATCATGACCAGCATCGGGAGCGAACTGAACAGGAGCGCCGATGCGCTTACGGTAAGGAGCGTCAGGAGTTTTGTGCGGGGGTCGAGACGGTGCAGGAACGAGGTTCCCGGATGGTACCGGAAGAGCATCAGTCTCCGGGCCTTTTTCGTGGTGCCTGTCCCTGCCGTGGGCTGCCTGTCAGGATTCATCCGACCGGGCACCTCCAAAAGGATCTCCGTCCCTGGGGGGAAGGCAGCAGGAACCCCGTGCCTCTCGCACATCAGATTCAATACGCCCGGCAGAGATGCGGATGAACCGGTCGCCGCACGCACGCCCGAACTCCCCGTCATGGGTGGCAACAATAACCGTCTTTCCTGCGGAACACAGCCTGCGGAAAAGTTCCGCAAACGAATGTTTCAGGCCAGGGTCGAGACCGAATGTAGGTTCATCCAGGATAACCACCGGCGTTTCCATCGCAAGTATGCCGGCGACCGCCACCCGCTGTTTTTCCCCTCCCGAGAGGCCGAGGGGCGGAGTTGAGGGATCGATATGACTGAGAGAACATACACAACGGGTCTTTTTTAGTACCTGCTCAATTTCCTCGTCCATTCTCCCGAGATTACGGGGGCCGAATGCCAGCTCACCGGAAATGGTGCTCTCAAATATCTGGTAATCCGCATGTTGGCCGAGAAGCCCGACGGTCCGTGCGGTCTCTGCAACGGTCTTTCTTGCAAGCGGTTCGGACCCGAGAAGAACACTGCCATGGTCCGGAGTGAGGAGGCCGTTGCAGTGCTGGAGGAGCGTGGTCTTTCCGGATCCGTTTGCCCCTGCGATGATCGTCACCTCCCCCGGGTAGAGATCGAGCGTGATCGAGATAAGGGCCGGTGTGCGTGCCCCGGGATACCGGTACGTCACCTCCCGCAATGAGAGTGTTGGGTGCAACCCCCGGCCGGTGCCGGAAGAACCGGCATTTCCCCCGCGACACGGGGCAACAGAAGAGCCCATGATACCGGATTGCTGGTCTGTACTGTCTGGAGAATTACGGTGGTCCGGGATGTCCGGGATAGGACCACACCGACCCTGCGGTGTATCCGATACGATCTCTCCGTCACGCATCATAACCATGCGATCTGCAAGGGGCAGCAGGGATGCTGTGCGGTGTTCAAGAACAATAATGGTTGTCCCGGCCCGGGTTTTCATGTTGAGAAGGAATCCGGTAAGTGCCTGTACAGCCGATGCATCAATACCGGAAAATGGTTCGTCCATAACAATAACCGATGGCCGGACCGCAAGGACAGACGCGATCGCCACGCGCTGCCGTTCCCCCCACGACAGCTCGCTCGTCGGGCGGCCCAGGAGAGGGGTGATATGCATGAGGCCGGCAATTTCATCGATGCGCGAACCGATCTCTGCCTCCGGAAAATTCAGGGCCTCAAGCCCGAACGCAATCTCGCTCTCAACATCCCCGGTCACCAGCTGGTACCCGGGATCCTGGAAGACTATCCCGACATGCCGGGCAAATGCCGGGACATCGACATCCCGGGTATTCATTCCCTGCACGATCACCTCTCCCTCCATCGTCCCGCGGGTTGCGTGGGGGATGAGCCCGTTCAGGCACCGGCCAAGGGTGGATTTGCCGGACCCGCTTGGACCTGTGATGACCACAAATTCCCCCGGCCGGATCGTGAGACTGACATGCCGGAGCGCTGTTATGTTCCTACCGGAAAGGGTTGCGGGGTACCGGAACGAGAGATCGCGGACCAGGACCGCCGGATCATGTTTTATCACGTGTGATCACCCCGGCTTTCAGGAGACGGGCAAGCACCAGGGCTGCAACCAGTCCCCCCACACCCCCGAAGATAAAATGGGTAATGGATGCCGTGCCAATCCCGATAACGATAAACGCTGCCGGGATCCCGAGGAATGTCTGGAGGGAAAAATTCACCACCATCTTTGCAAGATTGCCCGCAGCCCCGGCAATGAACCCTGCTGCCGGATGATCGAGCCGGTAGAAGAAGAGGAATCCCAGAATATCGATGATGCCCCCCAGCGCGAGGTAGATGAAGAGGTTGAAGATGTGGAGGGTATTGAGCCCGAAGAGTGTGGCGAGGATGCCCGAAATGAGCCCGATAAACGTGCCTGCACCCGGTTTTTTCACGATCCCGACACCGATGATGACCGGTACCACCCAGTAGATGCCCGTATGCCCGGGGATCTTCAACGGCAGGGTGAACGTGGTGTTCAGGACAACGATGAGCGCAGCGCAGAGCGAGAGGAGGGCGATCTCCTGCAGGGAAAAATACGGTTTCTTGATCGCCATTTCAGCTCGTCCTCACGAATTCTGTCCGGACCCGGAGGGAAAACCCATCCGGTTGCGGACGATCCACGGCAAGGAGAAGGATCAGGTTGTTGCCCGGATCATTACCTGTTGCAGTTACAAAGAACGTCCCGTTCAACTCCGGAGTCTCCACGACTTCACCCCGGGGTTTTGCAAGACTTGAGGTAATATGAAGGGCGCCCTGGCCGCTACCTGGCTGGGTAAAAGTGAAGGTCCGGGTTGTGGCGGTCATGCCGGCATAGTCTGCCTGCTGGTTGTTCGAGACGGCGACCCGGTACTGGTGTGTAGGGGAGAGTGAGAGTGACGTTGCCGCCGGCATGGACGAGCCAGCGGGGGCATCACCAACAACAACAAACCCGCAATGGTTGTATCCTGTCTGGCGGTTCGTGCGTGTCGGGACGGTGCCGGTGGTCAGGCCGTAGGTATGAAACGCGGCACGGCCGGAGAGGTCGGAAACATTATAGGTGATCCGGACGGACCCGAGCTTTTTCACATTGGGATCGCCGCTGACAGGTGTTGCGTTCAGGTCGATGAACATCAGGTACCAGGTCTCGTTGTCGATGACACCTTGCCCGGGTTCTATTCCCAGGGGATCGTAACCGGGTCGCCAGATCTGCGGGCCGTACTGGAACCCGGCTTTTGAAAAGACCTGATCGATAAGGGTTCCCGGTGTTATCTCTAGGGATCCCGGGGGGAAGAGGACCTCTCCGGATTGGTCCAGCACAACCATTCCTCCGAGGAAACAGCCGAGCAGTACGCACGCAAGTCCTACCCGGGCACGAAAATCCATCGTTAATCCCGCTTGTCTTCCATTAACCGGTCAGTCTCTTCCTTTACAAAAATCACGGACTTCCCGCAGACCGGACAGGGCCGGGGTGGTTTTTCAGGACGGAAGTATACGGTACCGGTGGTATACTCTGTACCGTCAAGGGAACAGACAACGTCAATGCCTTCTTCGAACAATCGTTCCACGGTGCAGGAACTCAGGATATTCCGGATATTCCCTTTCTGGAGAAAACGCCCGTCATTTTTTGAGAGGGCAAGCCCGAGACCGGCCATGCAGCCGATCACGCCATCTTCGGTGCCCCCGAGACCTTTGAGCCGGATGTGGAGGTTCTTTGCAAGCGTGCGGGCCCGGTCCTGTGTGAGGATGGAACATTTTGCATCCTGGCCGTAGACGATGAGCGGGGACGCGATCTGGTCGCTTGAGGCAACGGCCAGGCCGGGATCGCTGCCCTCCAGGAAATCCCCGAGCATGACCTCTTCAGCCATTTCAAATAAATGATCCATTGCCTCTTCTCCTTCAGCCTGTACATGGATGACAGCGTTGCTGTTGTGCGAGGTGTAGGGAATATCGGGATGCACGTACAGCTGGTGCCGGGTGACCCCGAAGACCGGGTACTCCTTAACAACGGTGTCTGCAATCATTCGCGCCAGTTTCCCGGTCCCCCGGGGACCCGTGAGGGTGTCGGTATCGTCAATGCTGATATAGATCGTCTGGATCAACTCGTTGTACATTGGTGAAAGAAAGCAGATTATAGTTTTGTTTAACTTTTTTCTATGTTCATTTTTTCAGATTGACTAACACTCATCTCCCGGAACCGGTGTTCGCAGTACCGCTAAAATCGCTGTCAAGCAGCCTGCGGGTACACCTGATAATATCCTGGAATTCACCGGGTTCCGGGATCTCTCTTGCAAATCCTACCGTCAGGCACCGGTTAAGAACCCACCGGAGATCGTCCTGCTGTATTGCGGGGGAGTTGATAAGATGCTCCAGTTCCCCGGTTGTCAGTTCATCGCCGTCACTGATCTCGTGAGAGAGAACGATCCGCAGGGCCCGGCCGGTCTTACGGTATGCTTCCGGCCAGATACCGTGGGTGGCATCCCGCTCGGCTTCATCAAGGAGACGGGCTGCGATCTCCCGGGGACGGATCGGGGGGTCCGGCTCGCACACGGTATCGTTTGGAGCAACACGATCTGTCGGGTGGATACGGGCAAGATACCAGATTGCGGCTGATATGAGAAGTACAAAGGAAATGCCAACAACCGGAACCAGCGTTGCGAAGGGATCCGCCGGGTCATCCCCCACAACGGAGATAACGGTCCCGTTCTGAAGTACCGCATTCATATGAAGAAGCCTGTTTCCGTAACCTGAATAGGTGAGATCCACCGTCTCTTCAGAGGTCGTGACGTTGATCCGGCTCTGGTTGAGGGTAAACCCGGTTTCTGCAATCCTGCTCCCGTATTCCCGGTACGTGGTGTTGTCTGTCAGCGCAACCGGCAGGGGAACAGGAACAGTGGAGGATTCTTCTGCAAACATGACACGGGTTTCACGGAGGGTTCCTTTGATCACCGCGGTCATCGTCCCTGACGAATAGGTCAGCAAAAAACTGCCGGACCGGTTCGAAACCGGGATCACCTTGGGGTTTTGGCGAGTGAACCCGACCCGGGTCAGGGAATCATCCAGAGACTCCACGAGGGGATCTGCATTGATATATCCCAGCAGTTCAGTCTCTGCATCCACGGTCTGGTTGCTTTCCCGGGCGATCTGGTTTTGCAGGGCAGTGGTATCCTGTGTCATCTGGCTGTTCTGGAGTGCCGCAGCCGCGCTTGTAGTCACCGGGTTTTCTGAGGTGGTGGACCCTGCAGGAGACACCGCCCCCGCAACATCCACGGTATCCGTCCCGGCTACGGGTTCCTGGTTTGCAGGAACGTCCTCCATGCGGGTGATAAAATGGATGACAATCCCCCCAAGCGTCGACATCCTCATCCCGCCTTCCTGGTACCTGAATGTGACCGTAAGCAGGTACTCTGCCGGCGTATCCGATTTCCCGACAGGGAGTGAAACGGTACGCTGTTCAGTGAATGCCGAAAAAGTCCGGGTCTGCATGCTCGCACCACGGGAACCGGCGGTCCCGGCATGTACCGGGGTCATTGCCAGTTCAAGGGTTCCGGTGACGTCATGATTATACGTACTTCCAAGGGAGAGGGGAATTGTGGCCTCCTCGCCCGCAAGGACGTAATACTCGCTCTGCGGTATCGAAAGGGCGACTTCCGCTGCGGAGACAGAGGATATGCCAAAAAGAGCGATGAGGACGAGTATCACAAACAATTTCATTGGTTTTTCCTCACGTCCCAACCCTCGGCAATTCCCCGGCACGCGGCTCGCAAAGGATGTGGGACCTACACCCCTGAGCCAGTCCGGCCGAAACCGCACATTCACGGTTCGTACGGGGTGATCCTGCACGTTCATCCCGGTCTTGTGCGGGAATGTCTATCCTGGCATTACAAAATTCCGGGGTTCCCGATGCGGAGAAGCCGGTATCTCCGTGTGACCTTCCGTAGCGATCTCCTGTTCCTAAAGGATGGTATCCCTGTTAATCTGCCTGACAGATCAATCGATCTCACGGATTGGGAAAACGGCATCATAATGAATATATTTACTTACTCTGAAAATAAAAAGAGTTACCTTGTTGAAATAATTAATAATAATTAATTTACCACTCTCTGGTACAGAATCGAGGCACACTCAAATGAACAACCATGAACCGGGATCTCATTACAGGAAGGTATGGGTACCGGTTGTTCTCGTTTTTTTCCTGTTCGTATGCTGTATCTCTCCGGCAGGGGCTGATGACAGCGCCACCGCACTCGGCATCATCCCGGGAAAAAGCAATATCGCCAGCCTTGCCTTTGCAAACGCGGGGACCGGGGCATACTATTTTAAGTTCGATCAAACATCTGGGGGAGGTCTCAATGCGCTCCACATCGCATCAAGTTCCTCATCAGTAACAAATTACGGCGATGTCACAACGACCACGGGCCAGTCCGGGACATTCTATATTACCGATACGGGAGGGAGGGGCTACCAGGATGAGGCAATCCTTCTCGTTGCGGTGAAAGGGAATATTCCCAGCGATTTTTCCATTCACATAACCTCCAGCGGATATTCCTGGACCCCGACCGGGGCAAAGGATACCCCTCCCTCCCTCTCGCAGGTAACGTACAGATCCGGCGCCGTTGACCAGACGTTCACCAGATCCGATTTCGTGTACGGGTCGCAGACATGGAAACCTGCCGGGAATAATGCGCCATCTGATTACCCGCTCTATTACGGGCAGGATACCTCTGACACCACCAATACGTTCAAGCTGATGTTCGTGGATCTCAGGGCCGGGCCGCTTGGTGCCAACGGCGACATTGATACTTCCGCCCTTACGGATAAGGGCGCCATTAAGGTCGATTATACGATCGAGAACCTGGATACGGTTGCCGCATTCAACACCTATGCCTGGAACGAGAATACCACCCAGGGGAAGGGTATCTCGTGGGCAAACCGGCTGGTCGGGACCGGGAGCAGCGGGTATACCGTGCTGGGATCCGGGTACAAGGACCGGGCATCGGAATTCCCCACGGTGGAGGGCAGCGCCCCGGTATATCATGCCCCGGACACGGATTTCAAGGCGGATGTAACTTCAGGGGCTGCCCCCCTCACCGTGCAGTTTACCGATACGACGGTCCAGTCCGTCAAGACCTGGGCATGGGATTTTGGGGATGGCAGCACATCAACGGAGAAGAGCCCGCAGCATGTGTACGTCAAGGAAGGTACCTATACGGTTGCCCTCAGCACGGCAAATACGCAGGGCCTGAGTACAACAAAGACCCAGACAGGCATGATTACGGTCACAGACTCAACCGGGGGGAATGCCGCGGGCACTTCATCCGGCGGTTCATCCGGCGGTTCATCCGGCGGTAGTTCTGACGATAGTGGATCTACGGGATATACTGATACCCATACGGGGATCACCTACCGGGTAAATTTCACGGCCAATGCAACATCCGGGGTTGCACCATTTCCCATCCAGTTCAACGACTTTTCCGAAATTCCCAACAGCACTTCATGGGCATGGGATTTTACCGGTGACGGACAACCTGAAAGCACATTAAAAAACCCCTCGTACATCTTTCGCACGGCCGGGAATTATTCTGTGAACCTGACGCAGACCACTTCTGACGGAAAGGTGTACTTCCTTTTGCGATCGCAGTATATCCGTGTCCTCGACATGCCGTCCCTTGATAGCGATGAAGGCTGGATCTCATCGGATCTTCCTAAAAATGAAACAAATTCTTCGCAAGCGGATCCGGAGCAGACTGTTGCGCCCACTCCGAAGAGTACAGCAACGGATACCGGCGGGTCGTCCCCACTCGGGACGAAAGTTGCGGAGGTGCTTTTTGATTCCATGGTCGTTGTCGGGGTTATCGGGGGAGGATTGTTCCTCTGGAGGAAGATGTGATGCCGGAACGTGGGGGACAGATTCCGAAAAAACGTGGACTGCTATGGAACATTTTGCAATCACGACAATAACCATCCTTCCCGGGAGGGCGAAGGACGGGCGATCTGAATCGTTTAAGGAGATTGCCCTCAGGGCAGGTGACATGATCTCGATCGTGGGACCCACCGGTTCCGGGAAGACCGCGTTCATCAACGACATCGAGGTCTTTGCCAGTGGCGATACCGTGACCGGGCGGACCGTGCTTGTCAACGGGGAAGTCCCCCCGGACGAGATGGTGCGGGACCCGGCCAAAAAACCGATTGCGCTGATCACCCAGAATACCAAGTGCCTTGCCGACCTCACGGTCCTGGAATTTTTAGAGATGCACGTCAAAGCCCGCAGGATTGCGGATAATTCCCGTATGGCAGAGACGATCCGGCTCGCAAACGAGTTCACCGGGGAGAAGATTGCCGGCACGATGCGCATGACCTCGCTCTCCGGGGGCCAGACGCGTTCGCTCCTGATCGCCGATGCAATCACCGTGAGCAGCGCCCCTATCATCCTGCTCGACGAAGTGGAGAGCGGGGGCATCTTTAAGGAGAACGTGATCTCAAGCCTGAAAAAGAACAACAAAGCCGTGATCTTTGTCACCCACGATCCGGTCCTTGCGCTGCTCTCGGACCGCCGTATCGTTATGCGGAACGGTGCCGTGGAGAAGATCCTTGAGCCGAACGGGTGCGAGACAAAAATCCTTGGACAGATCTCCGGCATGGACCGCGTTCTCTCTGATATGCGGGAACGGATCCGGGCCGGCGAACTGCTCACCGATAATGGGGGGCCGGTACCATGAGGGAGATCGCTCCTTCTCGTGTTCGCTCCATAACGGAGTTCGCAAACTCGAAGGAGATCGCTCCTTCTCGTGCTCACCCCCTGCGGGGGTTCGCATAATGAAACTGCTCATCTTTGCCGGTCCGCCGAGCGCCGGGAAGACGGCGGTGGTCCGCCAGATCCTCCGGCAGCTGGCCGGGGAATCGTTCATCGCCTTCCTCAAGATCGACGTGGTACGGGCATTCGAGGACGAGGAATTAAAAAAAGAGTTTGAGATTCCCACGCGGAAGGTTTACTCCGGGGATGTCTGCCCCGACCACACCGGGATCCTCGTGCTCCGGGACGCGATTGCGTGGGCCGAGGACCTTGGTGCGGGCATCCTGATCGTGGAGAGCGCCGGTCTCTGTCTCCGCTGCACGCCGTACACCACCCAGTCCCTCGGGATTGTCGTGCTCTCCGCGGTTGGCGGGACAAACAGCCCCTTAAAGATGACGCCGATGATCGCACTTGCCGATATCGCGGTTGTTACGAAAGTCGACCTGATCTCGCAGGCAGAAAAGGAGGTGTTCCGGGAACGGGTGCGGGAAGTTGCCCCCCGGGTCGATATCATCGAGACCAACGCCGTGCATGGGACCGGCCTCCGGTATCTGTTGAAGGCGATCCGGAACATGCCGGAGATCCTTTGCGCGGACGATATCGTGCTCAAGGGCATGCCGCCCCTCGCGGTCTGCACGATCTGTGCCGGGAAGAAAGAGATCGGGTGGCAGCACCACTTCGGGATCTTAAAGACCCTTGACGGTGCTGACGACCTGTACCGGGGAGAGTGACTCCGCATGGTATGGGAACCGCCCGGCCGGAACTGCGGGTCCTGTGGGGTCGCGAACTGTGGGGATTTTCTCACCCTCGCCCGGCAGGGAAAAAAGGATCTCCCGGACTGCCCGTACTATCCCCGGCAGGCCGGTGCGGACCCGGTGCAGGCCATGCCCTCCCGTACGGGCCGGGACATCCTCGGGTTCGATTACGATTTTGTCGTGAGGCCCTTCCCGAAAGAGCCGTCGGCCCGGCGCTACATCCAGCCGTTCCGGGCAGACCTTATTGAGCGGTGGGAGATCCGGCCGGGAGATATTCTCCGGGGCAGGCCGGTCGAACCGAGTTGCCCGGTCCAGCATGTGCTCCGGGTGATATCGGTGGACCCGGTGACCGCGATCCTTGCCTGCCACACGGTTGGGCCGGTGGCTGCACGGAAGAGCGGGGTGGTCCACGATATCCGGGCCTACCACGAAATCGCCTTTGAAGGTATGGCCGAGACGGTCCGGCACGAACCGGTAGTCGGGTTCCGGATGCGTTTCCTTCCGGCAAACTGCATGCGGCAACTGGTTCACTCGGGCGTTGTCCAGATGGTGCTGAACAAGTCGTTCGGCACGCACGTCAAAATAGAGGACATTCAGATGCACGGGAAACGGGAGAAACTCAAGGATATCACCATACGGCCCGGTGACTCCGTGTCCATCGAAGACCCGTCCGGCGCAAGAAAGATCGTGCTCATCGATGGCATCCGGGTCCACGGCTCGGACGGGACGGTGCTGGAACGCTCGCGTGACGAGCCGGGGTCCGGGCACGTCCCGGGATCCGGGAGGGGTCACCGCCATGATCAGGGCGGGCACCGGCACGATGACTGTGACTGAAGCCAGGTGAATATGCCCCGGAATGCAGGGAAGGCACCTGTACGCCGGGCCATCAGGAGGGTTGGGAGAATTTGCCGGCAATCAAAGTTAATAAAAAATAATTGTTTCTTACAAAAAGTAAATCAAATTAATTAAATTTTTATATTCATGAAACCGATCAGATTGATGATAACGCATTCCCCCACAGGGGAGCATGGAATAATCCATGTCATTGACGATAGTAAACCCTGTCGCCGACTCAACCGATGTGCGTTGTCGAAATGCCAGAAACAGGAACATCGATCAAAGCAGCAGAACAAAGAGAAGTTCAACATCTCATCACACACAAAAGGATTTTTTCACCCGGTACCGGCTGATGGTTACAGGAGGTACCGGGACTGGTATGTTCCGGTTTTGCACAAAATTTTTCTCTGACAACGATTTTTAAATGGATTGACAGGACAATGGACTTGCGCAGGCCCATAAAAAAAGGATCCGGCCGAGGGAGGAAATCTCATCCACCGAAAGCCCGGACAGATAATGAATCATATACCGAAAGCGGGCAGCAAATCCGGTATTGCACAGAATGCAATACGATGTACCAGGCTGACCTGCATCCCGTTTCCGGGGGACTGTGCCCGGCGTGTTATTACATTGTGTATGCTGATGACGATGACTGATATCGTCATGGATAACCGGACCGTCGTTGTTGATGGGGACGTGATGTGTAAGAGCTGCGCGAACGGTTCATATTATCAGGTACTACCTTCCTAAACCTTCTTTATCCATGGCAATATCTTTTCAGGACCCGGTACCACCCTTTCCCGGATGGGAGCGCCGGATATACCGGCTCTCACGCCCGGTAACCGAAGAGGACATCCAGGCATTTCTGGGGGATCAGGAGCTGTACACTCGCGAGACGGCTTCCGGCACGCGGGCCATCATCCATAAGTACGGTCTCGTGGAGATCAACCTGATAGTCGGTGCCCGCGAGGCGGAGATATGGTTCGCTCCGGACAACGGAGCATATCCATCAGAATATCTCGACGCACTCTTCCAGACCCGGTTTTAATTCCGCTGGTGGCGGTCAGAGAAAAGAGATTTTAATCGACTGCTACCATCACTTCGGAGGCCTTGACAACTGCGTAGACCTTCGATCCCTCGTGCAGTTTCAGGGATTCTGCAGAATGGGTGGTAATGGAGGAGACCATCTCCTGGCCTCCGGCAATTGCGATAACGACTTCGGTGCTGACCGGGCCCTTCTTGATGGACTTGACGGTGCCCGCGATCTGGTTTCGTGCACTAATCTTCATGATTTTCACCTGATGGCTCTTTTAGCCATATTACGGTATAATAGTATCTGATGGCATCATTATTTTTATTTAACAAATTAAAAAGTAAATCAAAACTTTTTTATCAACTCTGAACCGATCCATAATCCTCGGAAAAGGTAATTATGACACGAATCCTGAACCAGTTCACAACCGTTTACATCGGCATCGCACTCGTCATCCTGTTCATCGCGGCTGCGTGTGCCGGCTGCACATCTGCACAACCGGGCAGCACATCCGCAGGCACCGCTACGATAACAACTCCCGCCTCATCACAGGGGAGTATCCTCGTCTTCTCCGGCGCCGGACTCAAATCCCCCATGGAGGAGATCGGGAAGGCATTCACCCAGAAGTACGGGATTGATGTCCAGTACAATTATGGCGGCGCAGGCACGCTGGTCTCGCAGATGAACCTGACGCACAAGGGCGATGTCTTCATCTCCGGTTCGACCGTGGAGTTCAAGAACGCAAAGGCCCAGGGCCTCGTGGATTCCTACGAGCTCGTTGCCTACCACGTGCCGGTCATCGTTGTCCAGAAAGGCAACCCGAAAAACATCAAGACCCTTGCAGACTTTGCACAGCCCGGCCTGAAGGTGGCACTGGGGGACACATCTGCCACGGCCATCGGTAAAGCCGGGGCAAAGATGTTCCAGAGGCTCAACATCACCGAAGCAGTCGAGAAGAATGTCGTCACCCGGACACCGACTATCAATGAACTTATCGTTATTATGAATGCAGGACAGGCAGATGCAGCAATCCTGACCCTTGACAATGTCAAACCGGATACGATGGATATGATCACGATCCCGATCAGCGACAACGAAGTCCTGATCACCCCAATCGGCGTGACAACCTTTACAGAGAACTCCGATGCCGCGGCAAAGTTTGTTGCCTTTGTTGCATCTGACGAGGGCAAGGCGTTCTTTGCAAAGCACGGGTTCCCGGTCTACCCGGACCCGGTCTATGCCGAGGTCAAACCGTAAAAACGGACGGAAACCATGACGGATTTCAAGCCGATCGGTACTGCACATTCGCCATTCAGTACGCCCGGTGCCCCCCCGTTCCAGAGCGCCTTCTCGCAAGTGGAGGGGACCATCGAGATCTTCCCGGAATACCGGGAAGGTCTGATGAGTATCGAGGGGTTCTCCCATCTCATCATCCTCTCCTGTTTCGACCGGGCCACGCAGCGGGCACTCACCGAACAGGCGTTGATTGACGATGTGGCCCCACACGGCATCTTTGCCTGCCGGCATTTCAACCGCCCCAACCCGATTGGGATTTCATATGTGGAATTGATGAAGGTCACGGACGGGGTCCTGCAGGTCAGGGGGCTGGACCTCCTTGAAGGCACACCCGTCCTGGATATTAAACCCTATATCCCGGCATTCGACAGTTTCCCGGACGCCGTTACCGGATGGGTGACTCCCCGCCACATCGAACAGATCCGCGAGACCAGCACCCGTGCCGGGCAGGGGATGAGTAAAGACCAGCAGCACGTGTAGCGGCGGGAGGTGGCCCATTGAAAAAAATCTCGCTCGCGCTGACCGCCATTGTTTTTTGTGTGATCAGCGGGACACTCCTCGGCCTCATCATCTATTCTCCACTGCCCATCCTTGCCCGGAGTCTCGTAAGTCCCGAGATCCAGTTCGCGATCCTGCTCAGCCTCGTAACAAGCGTGGCATCAACCCTAGTCTGCATCGCGGTTGCTATTCCGGTTGCATACGCTCTTGCCCGGTATACGTTTCCCGGTAAACAGATCGCAACACTCATCCTGACCCTCCCCCTCACACTCCCGCCGCTGGTTGCCGGTATCGCCCTCCTCCTCTTTTTTGGCACAACCCCATGGGGGAAGGCGCTTGACAACGCCGGATTTGGCGTGATCTTCACCCCGCTTGGGATCATTGTTGCGGAAGTGTTCGTCAACCTTCCCTACATGATCCGTATCATGCGGTCCACGTTCGATGCCATCAACCCGCGGTTCGAGCACGTGGCAAAAACACTCGGGTGTACCGAGACCGGCGCATTCTTCAGGGTCACCCTCCCCATGGCCCGCCACGGCCTCCTTGCCGGCACGGTCATCACGTGGTCAAAGGCAATGGGGGAGTTCGGGGCAGTCCTGATGCTTGCCGGTGCAACAACGATGAGGACCGAGACGCTGCCCATCGCCCTCTACCTCAACATCTCGACCGGTGACGTGGACCTTGCCGTGGCAGCTGCAACAATCCTGATCCTGATATCGCTTGTTGCCTTGTGTACTGTCGAATACTTTGACCGGGACGTGCATGTCTTTTAGCGGGTGACCTGTCAGTGCTGAGTATCGTTTCCCTCTCCATCACGCTGGGCGGGTTCTCCGTACGGGACGTGTCGCTTGAGGTCAAACCCGATGAATATTTCATCATCCTCGGCCCGACCGGCGCGGGGAAAACGATCCTTCTCGAAACGATTGCCGGCATCCACGCCCCGGATTCGGGAAAGATCTTCCTTGATGACCGGGAGATCACGGCACTCGAACCCCGCGAGCGGAATACCGGGATGGTGTACCAGGACTACATGCTCTTTCCTCATCTCACCGTTGAGGAAAATATTGCGTTCGGGTTACGCCAGAAAAACATCCCCCGGGACGAACAGCGTGCAATCGTGGAGGAGATGTGCATGCTCCTTGAGATCGGCCATCTTGCCGGACGCTACCCGGGCACCCTGAGCGGCGGGGAGCAGCAGCGTGTTGCCCTCGCCCGGGCGCTTGTGCTCCGGCCGGCAATCCTGCTGCTCGATGAACCGATGAGCGCCCTTGACAGCAGGACCCGTGAACGGATGCGGAGCGAACTGTCCCGGATCCGGAAACTCACCGGGACTACCATTGTCCAGATCACCCATCATTTCGATGATGTCTTTGCCCTTGCCGACAGGATTGCGATCATGCGGGAGGGGAGGATTGTGCAGGTTGGCGAAACCTCTGAGGTATTCCTCCATCCCGCTGATACTTTTGTTGCAGAGTTCCTTGGCATCGGAAACATTATCCGGGGGAATTCAGTGATGGCCGGCAAAATTGCGAAGATCACTCCTGCTCGTGGCCCGGCATTCTTTGCTGCGTCCGATATCGTCGGGGATGTTGTTGCCACCCTGCACGCCGAGGATGTTATCCTGTCAAAGGCACCGTTCGAATCCAGTGCCCGCAACGGTCTTCCCGGAACCGTTTCCGAGATTATCCCCTCAGGAAGTACGGTACGGGTGATCCTTGATGCAGGATTCCCGCTCACGGCCCTGCTCACCCGCGAGAGCTGCCGCGACCTGGACCTTGAACCCGGCAGTTCGGTGTATGCAACGTTCAAGGCGACTGCTGTGCACGTGATCCCGGTCACCGCATCAGAATGAAAACAAAAAAATTACGTGATTTTTATCTCATTGATCCGGTCAAGCGACTTTGCGAGATCGCTCATCACGATCTTTGAGTCCGACATCGTATACAGCGTGTCCTCGATATAGAGCGCACGTCGCACCGGGGCCATGTCCCCGGAATACCCGTCGTAGTGCGTCACCTTGCCCTTCACGATAAAACCTGTCTTCGGGTTGATGCTGTACACGTATGCTCCACCCCATGCAGGGGGTTGGGAACACCCCTGTCCGAGAGCATTGCAGGAATATTCTGCCGTCAGGTGGAGAGGCAGTACGAGAAGGTTCTTCTCCTTGTCAAAGAGGAATGCCTTCGGATCGCTCAGGACCGGTGAGTCGCTGCTGGCCGCTCCAAGTGATTCGCTGTCAATAAGTACCGGGTTGTCCACGTCCGCGACATTGAAGAGTGCGATCTTGACCGGCCCGGACCGCGAGTCCTTTCCGACGCCAATGATATGGGTCGCGTCATAGGGGTGCAGGTAGTTCGAGAACCCGGGGATCTTCAGTTCACCGAGAATGACCGGCCGGTTCGGGTTAGAGAGCCCGATCACGTAGAAGGGATCTGTCTCGCGGAACGTGACGAGATAGAGCCGGTCGCCCATGAACCGGGCCGCATAGATCCGCTCCCCGGGGGCGATTTTTGACAACATCCCGAGCGTGTTGAGTTTCTCATCAAGCACCGTGATCTTACTGGACGATGACGTGCTCCATCGCCCCGTCATGGTTTCGATGGTGGTTGCCACGCGGAGGTTGCCATCATACTCGTCAAGCGAGTACTGGTTGAGGAGCATGCCGTCAACGATCCCTCCTGCCTTGTACGTGATCTTCCCGTTGTCGATCGCAAAGGAATAGATCGTTGTTGAGGCGATCACACCATATCTACTCGTGTCAGGGATCGCGATATAGAGATTTTTCGGGGACACGTACACGGTGCCAGTTGTCCCGACAATGAATGTTTTTGCAGAGACCGGCTCCAGTGCGGCAATATCCAGCGAACCGATGGTGGAGAAGGTGAAGTCCTGGTCGGTGGTGTTGAACGCGTACACCGGCGGTGTGGTGATGCCACCATGGTCGTCATGGATCGTAGGGAGTTCGAGGTCATCAGGCTGGTAGGGAATTGGCAGGCTGCTGATGAAATAGAGCTGCGTCCCGATCATCCGCGAACTGGTGTACGAACCATCGATGTCCAGTTCCCGGACCAGCACCGGCGCTGCGGGATCTTTTACCGAGAAGACATAGACAAGCGTCCTCTGCACGGAACCGGGGTACCTGCTGCATGAACCGGGGGCACACGCCACAATGGGACGTGTCCAGTAGTCCGTGGCGATCAGGACAACGTTATCGCCGTTGATGTACAGGTCTCTGGGTTGGCCGGAGAACCGGAGCGTGGAGAGGATCTCTGCGTCCTTTGCCGGGTATGCCTTGAGGATGTGCATGCAGTTGCCCGAAACAACGTAGATGTTCTCCCCGTCGGTCTTGATGATGTCCGCTTCATCGACCTGCTTCACCTGGACGTTGGTTTTTGAAAAATCCCGGGTAACCGAAGCGGCCACGGTCTGGGCAGCGGTCGGGACTGCTGTCAGGACTGGTGCGTTCGTATGGACGGGCGCTGGTGGGGAGGATGACGTCTTGATCGTCCCGGTCATGCCGGAGAACTCTCCGGACTGGCTCTTCTGGGTCGGTTTGAACGAAGACGAATAGACCTGGACCAGCAGTTCCTCATCAGCAGGAAGATTGGTTACTCCCGTGATGCTGAACGTGTCACCGATTATCCGGTCCCCGATCGGGCTGATGGTGATGTAATACCCCCCGGTACCTGTAGCCTGTGGTGACAGGGTAGCCGGTGTTGCGATCGGCATGGGCATTGTTGTTGGCATAAATCCCACGGACGGAGCTGCAAGGATGTTGAAGAGTGCTGTTCCCGTTGCCTCCTCCTTTATGGCTTCGACAATCACGATGTATTCATCCGGCTTGAACGTTGAGGTGTCCACCTCAAAACTGAACGTGCGTGCCCCGGCCGGGACCAGCACGGGTGTGGAGGTGTCCGTTGATCCTGCCACGGGAGTACCCGTGTGCGACCGGATGTACGCGATCACATCCTCCCGGGTTGCGAGCTGATCGATGCTCGTCACGATCCCGGAGACGACCGGGATCTTTTCGGTTATTGCGGGTGTGGGTGCAGGGACACCCAGGGCCGGGCTGGCAGACGGGGCCTGGACCATGGGGAGGATGATAATTGTAGCAAGTATGCCAAGGATACAGCCGAGGGCTATCAGGATGCTGTCACTTTTGGTTAGCAGAAGAGATCACCTTCCTCTTAGTTTTTTATAAAATTATTTATTGGTTTTGATTTTATTTTTAAAAAACGATAATTTTTCCAAGTGATTTGTATCGCAGGGAAAATAATTGTCGAGAAAAAAGGGTGAGATCCGTTCCGTTATAATCTGAGAGGAGACGGGTCGTTTCCGCATCCCCCGACAATTACATATCCTATTTTTTACACTGTAGAATACATTTCGAGATGCTGACGCTCCCGGGCTTACGTTGCACTCGTTGGGGGGGTCGGGCGGTGTACTTCCCGTGCGAACAAACCGATGTGATTCAGGAAAGTACCATCGGAAATTTTCCCCGGATCTGTTGATCACGGGCGATAAAATATCAAAGTACACCGCCCGACCCCCCCAGGCCCCCTCCCATTTCCGAGCTGGATTCGTGCAGTTTTACGGGATGAATGATGGGATTGTCCTGGCTCCGTGGGGGTGAGGGGTCGCATGGTGTACAAATAGGGTGAGCGGGGGATGTCATTTCAAAAAAAAAGGTTTTCTATAGAGTATATTTTTTATTTATTTTAGGAATCCGATGAGTTCACACAACTGCACAACGATTACGTGGCCGGTTGGTGATCGGTCAGAGGGACCCCCATATTTCAGTCGATCAGCAAAAGTGCCATGAGCTCCGGGTGTCCCTTGACCGGGAACCGGACCGGCATCCCTGCTCTCTCCGCGGTCTTCACCATGTTGACGCCGACCGCGTGCTCGGGAATCCGGGCCTGGGTCGGGTGGACACAGATCCCTGCCTTCACGTTGCAGGTCTCGCAGAGCCGGCACGAGCCGTTGATGAACGCAAGAGCGAACGGGTTGCCGGCATTGAACGCGGTTCGTTCGAGCTCGAGCATCATCGGGGCAAACGTACCGGTACCGATGAAATGATCTTTCCAGAACTGTGTGGCCTGCTCTTTCTTGTCGGCCGGGGCTTCCGGGTCGAGCCAGTACTTGTAGACCGAGCAGATCACATCGGGATCGGCCACTGCAGGTGAGATGAACTTTACCAGGAGGGCGTACCGGTATTCCGAGAGGATCTTCCGGAACTCATCCGGGGTCGGGACGTGCGGCGGGCAGGTCAGTTTCTTTCCGTAACCAATGCACCCGGCCCGGCACTTCAGCGGGACCCGGTTCTCGATCACCACATCTCTTGCCTGGATCACCTTTGCATCGGTTGCCCCGAGATCTTTTGCAGCCGTGACAAGGAATGCATACTCCTCCGTCTTATCGTGCAGCTCCATGGGAATAATGTTCGGTCGCGGTGTGTAAAAGGGTGGTGGCGTATCGTGAATGCATCATTTTTTTCAGCAGGGGCTTTTTTTAAAAACAGGAAATTCCGGGAATGAAATCGCGTCCCCTGCCCTAAAACACCAGCACCCGCTGGTGGTCCGCCTGGACGTTGCCCGGAGGATAGAACAGGATCTTGCCAAGGCCCGGGAACCCGATGTCGAGGACGGCGTTCAAGTCCTTGTTCTTTGAAAGGCCCCGCTTCAGGAGCGACGGCACCAGGACAAAGAAGTGGAGGTTCTCGCTGCCGGCCACCGCATTGATCACGTCCTGGATATTGAACGGCACGGACTCCTTTGGGGTCCTGTGACTGCCGGCAACCGAATAGACCCCGTCCTCGATGAAGATCACCCGGGTCAGGATTCTCTGGTGGGCGCAGGCAACGGCGAGCGAGACTGCACCAAAGGCGTGTTCGGTACTGTATGGGCTTCTGGTTACGAGGATCGTGACCGGGGGTGCCGTGCTGCTCTTCTCAGCACGGTCGAAGGAGACCGCCGGCCCTTTCTTCGGGAACTGGACGGACCCGGCATTGTCTGCAAGGATGATGTGGGAATGCTCGAACCGGTCGATCATCGCGTTCAGGTCCCGGATCCGGAACGGCTTGATCGTGCAGGTGGAGACGATCACACCCTGGCCATCGTCCCAGGTGCTGTAGCCCCGTGCCGTGGCATTCCGGTTACAGGCAAGGAAATAACTCGGGAGCCCCAGTTTGCCGGCCCGGTCGTGGAGCTCCTCGAGCCCGCGCCCGATGTTCTCTGCTTCCGTTGGGCTCTGCGTTGCATGGCCGGTGTGGACACCATCGAGATACGCGTAGAATTCCGGTGACAAGCGGGCTTCGAGCCCTGCCGAGAGGCACTGGACCGCGTTCCATGCTGAGCGGTGCATGTACGGGGAACGGGTCTGGAGCCAGCCGAACGAATCGGGAAGGGGGGGACGGTTCTGCCGGACCAGGGATATCACATCCTTCCAGAAGGAGGGCTGGTTGCCGGCATCCAGGCCATTCTGGTCAACCACCTGGTCGGGATATTTCATCCTGAGGCGTTCGACAGAGATCCCGCGGAGGTCCAGTTCCTGCCGGTTGCAGACGATCCGGACCGAGGTCAGGGAGAGTATCACTTCCCAGACCTGCTGGGCCTCCGGCTCCTCAAGGCTGTAGAGGGCATCGCCCGTGAGAAGGAACGAGAAGACCGGGCTCCCGGCCTGTGGCCGGTGCATCAGGGTTTCGGGATAGAGCTGGACGAAGAAGAACTTGAGGGATTCCTCGATCCACGAGAGCCTCTCGATCGATAAGGGGCTGGAAAGGAGGAAAAAATGCGTTGTCATGATGGGACGACCATGGGGAATTCAGATTATTTTCTTGCCAGCCTGATCTCCCAGTGGCCGTCAGAGGATTTCACGGTCTCCATCGAGAGACCTTCCTCCCGTGCGATCCGGGGAATGGAGGTCGTAACGGCGGGGAAATTATCGCAGGTAATGAATAATTCTCCGGATTGCCTTAAAGCCTTTGCTTTTCTCTCCACTACCGTGAGACAGTACGGGCCGGTCTTCCCGCAGATATCGATTTTTTCCTGTGTCATGCCCCGCATCACCCGTATTATGCCTTCATTCTTCTTTCATCAGTCCCGGGTTATATTTCCATTCACCGGTCCCGTAGAGGTCTGCCATGCCACCAGGCATTTACCTGATCACAAGAAGTAAACCCAATAAAGAAGTACACCCAACATGAACAACCATGAGTGACGCGAAGATCAAAAAGGCATTGCAGGAAGCGGGAATTACTGAAAAAATTACCTGTCCCCAGGCATTCAGCATAGCAGAGAAGGCAAAGGTCTCCCGGAGTGTGGTCGGCGAATACTGCACAAAGAACAAGATCAAGATCCGGGAGTGCCAGCTGGGCTGCTTCAAATGAGCAGGTTCCTCTCTGTCATCGCGGTAGCGGATGCGGTAGCGGCAGCGGAGAAGATCGCCCCGGCACAAAAAACCGAGACCGTGCCTGTCGAGCAGTCCGCCGGCCGCGTGCTGGCGGGGGATATCGCGGCTGATGTCGATATCCCCGGGTTCGACCGGTCGGTGGTGGACGGGTATGCAGTCCGATCAGCGGATACGACGGGGGCGGGCAATTCTGCCCCCTCCCTCCTCCAGTGTATCGGACGCGTGGCAATGGGAACGCACGATACGAACCTTCGCATCGGCACTGCCGAATGCACGTACATCCCGACCGGGGGTGTGCTCCCGGAGGGAGCGGATGCAGCAGTGATGGTGGAATACACCGAAGAGGCCGGAGACACGATCCTGGTAAAAAAGACCGTTGCCCATGGAGAGAACATCCTGCTGCGGGATGATGATTTCAAAACAGGCGAGGTCGTGTTCCACGCAGGCCGACGACTCTCCCCGCAGGACGCCGGGGTGCTCGCTGCCTGCGGGTGTGCAACCGTCATGGTGGCAAAGAAGCCTGTGATCGGGATCATCTCGACCGGCAACGAGCTGGTGCCGGCAACGATCGTCCCCGGCCCGGGCCAGGTCCGGGACGCAAACGCCCCGATGCTCGCATCGTGGCTCAGGGAATACGGGTGCGAACCGAGACTCTGCGGGATCGTAAAAGATGAACGCGAGGCCTTCGAGACCATGATTGCAAAGGCACTCCCGGCATGCGATGTCATCCTCCTTTCAGGAGGCAGTTCCAAGGACGACCGGGATATGACCGCGGGAGTTATTGCCGGGAAAGGTACGGTGCTGGTCCACGGGGTCGCCATCGCACCGGGCAAGCCCACGATCATCGGGCAGATCAACAACAAGCCGGTCTTCGGCCTGCCCGGCCATCCCGCCTCGGCCTTTGTGGTCCTCATTGCCATCGTCCGCCCGCTTCTCGATAAGATGCTCGGGCTCGATCATCCCATGCTCCCGACCATGAAGGCAATCCTTGCGGAGAATATCCCGTCCCAGCGGGGGAGGGAAGAGTACGTCCGCGTAAAGGTGGAGAAGGGGGTCGCCACCCCGCTCTTCGGGAAGTCCGGGCTCCTCAACACGCTCGTCAAAAGCCAGGGGATCATCCGTATCCCGGCAGGGTTTGAAGGGCTCGAGAAGGGGAGCGACGTCGAGGTGATCCTGTGGTGAAGCGGTACCTGAACGTGATGCCTCTTGACGACGTTCTCGTGCTTCTCTCGCGTGAGTTTCCCTGCCCGCCCTCGACCGAGACCATCCCGCTCGAAGAGGCTTCCGGCCGGGTCACTGCTTCCCCGCTCTTTGGCAACTATTCAGTACCGGAGATCCACCTCGCAGCAATGGACGGGATCGCGGTGGTGAGCGAAGAGACGAAAGATGCTGCCGAGCAACACCCGGTCACGCTCCGGACGGTCGCTCGGGTGAACACCGGTAATGTCGTCCCCCCCGGCTACGATGCGGTTATTATGATCGAGGACGTCTGGGAAGCAGACGGGAATTATACTATCCGGAAATCGGCCGCTCCCTGGCAGCACGTCCGCCCTGCCGGAGAGGACCTTGCCGAGTCCGAGATGGTGATGCCCTCCCGCCATCGTATCCGCCCTCACGAAACGGGAGCCCTTGCCACTTACGGTATTACCGGTCTCGATGTAATCACAGTCAGGGTGGGGCTCGTTCCCACGGGCAGCGAACTCATTCCTGCCGGTACCCGTCCCGCCCCGGGCCAGGTGGTCGAGAGCAACACGGTGATGGCAAAGGCAATGCTCGATGCGGTCGGTGCGAGATGCACCCGGTATCCCTTTGTCGAGGATACGCCGGAGAAGATCCGCGACGCGGTCGAAAAGGCAGTAAAAGAGAACGATATCGTGATCGTCTCGGCAGGATCGTCAGCAGGGACGAAGGACTTCTCCGCTGACGTGATCGCAGAACTCGGTGAGGTGCTGGTCCACGGGATTGCGACAAAGCCCGGCAAACCGGCGATCATCGGGAAGGTGGATAAAAAACCGGTCGTCGGCCTGCCAGGCTATCCCCTTTCGGCCCTGACCGTCATCCGCGAGATCATCCTCCCGTTCCTCCGGAATTATGGCCTCGCCGTCCCCGACCACGAAGTGATCCGGGCAACCATCACCTCCGCTCTTCCCAAAGAGATCGGTTCGGACGAGTTCGTGCTCTGCACGCTGGGGAAGGTAGGGGGACGCTGGACCGTCTCCCCCCAGTCCAAGGGTGCCGGGGTCCAGATGAGTGCGGTCCGGGCAAACGCGTACATCCGTGTCCCCCGCGAATCGGAAGGGTACAATGCCGGGGACGAGATCGATGCCCGGCTGATGGTGCCGATCCAGGAAGCAGAGACCGCACTCCTTGTCACCGGCAGTCATGACCCGGTGCTCGATTACCTCGCCGACCTCCTCCGGCCAGAGGGTATCTCGCTCATCTCCACCCATGTCGGGAGCATGGGGGGGATCATTGCCCTGAAAAAGGACGAGTGCCATGCCGCACCGACCCACCTCCTCTCACCGGATGGGACGTACAATACCGGATATCTCCAGAAGTATCTCCCGGGGACCGCAGTCGATCTCATCTGCGTTGCCGGCCGTCAGCAAGGGGTGGTATCGAAGAGCGGGCTCTCGTTTGCCGGGTTGCCGGGCCACGCGTTCATCAACCGGCAGAAAGGCTCCGGCACCCGGATGCTCCTCGATTATGGCCTGAAACAAGCAGGAATCGACCCATCGGCTCTTCCCGGTTATGAACGCGAAGTGACCACCCATATCGCGGTCGCCCTTGCCGTGAAGAGCGGCGAGGCCGAGGCCGGTCTCTGCGTGTACAGTGCGGCAAAAGCCCTCAATCTCCCATTCGTGCCCGTTGCTCAGGAGCGGTACGAGCTTGCTATCCGCAGGGAACATGCGGAGGACCCCCGGGTCCGGGCGCTCATCAAAGCGATCCGTTCCAATGAGTTCAGGTCGATCCTCTCGGAACTCGGGGGATATGATACTTCAGAGACCGGGTCCCTGCGAAAGGTCCGGTGAACGGGCAGACCCCGGTTCATCTTCACCTTTTTCCCTGCCCGGAGATGTGCGTATCTGATACTATATGCGGGAATGTGTGCATCATGAGCCCGTACAGGTAAGTCACTATATAATGCATATTACACAAATCAGCCCTATTTTTCCCGCGCACGTAGTGAGCACGACGATAAGCCGCTGACGGGCATGACAGGAAGTAAACCATTATATATTAGAATCGTGCATTTTGCACGTGAATGCGAAATCAGGGCCCGGATGTCAGCGGGAATTCCCGGTAATCCGCAAGAAAACGGGCCGCAATTTCCGGAAAGTACATTCTTTTATTCTAACTTTTGATGTTGAGTTAATATCTTGAGATTAACCGTTTGTAATTTTAGATATCTTTAATTAACTTGCTCCACAACATTGGATCTATCGACGACAATGTGTGTGTGATGCGCATGGCGTTTTCAGTACATGTAAACATGGAGCGATGCACCGGTTGTGGCAACTGCGTCATCGCATGTCCGGTCGATGCACTTGAACTGCATACGGTGGACCCGGCAACGAAAGAGAAGATCTACGCCGTCAGGAATGGGAAGTCCATTCATCTCGACGTAAAGGCTGAACTCTGTGCAGGCTGTGGCGTTTGTGTCAATGCCTGCCCGTATGATGTGATCCGCCTCTCCGGCAAAGGAGCAGTGGCCCTGACAGAGGCCTGAGGCAGGAGCCCGGGACCTGATCACCTTTTTATGAGGAATACCATGACAAAGAACATCAGCTTAAACCTGATCTCGGGACGCACCATCCAGCAGGGTGTAGCAATCGAAGGCGGCAAGGAGAAGCCCCTGTACCGCACCGCAGCCGGCATTATTGAGATGGACGAGTCCGATTTTAAGAAACTCGGCGCATGGAAGAGCACCAATGTCCGGGTCACGAGCGAATACGGCAGCGTTATTGTGAAAGCGGTCCAGACCACCCAGGGTCCCCACCCGGGCCTCGGGTTTATCCCGATGGGGCCGTGGGCGAACGCGATCATCAACCCCAACACCTACTCGACCGGCATGCCGACCTTCAAGGGTGTCCCGGTTACCGTAGAAGTTGCCATGAACGAACCGATCCTCCTGGGCATTGAACTTGTCCAGAAACTCTGCGGGGTGAAAACAGAATGACCAAGACAATAACCGATGTGATCTGCCCGTTCTGCGGAACGCTCTGCGATGACCTTGAGGTCGTTGTATCGGATGATGGTAAGAAGCTCCTGGAAGTCTACAACTCCTGCGTTATCGGGACCGAGAAGTTCCTGCACTCGCAGGCGCCTGACCGGGTCACCCGCCCACGGATGCACCAGGAAGACGGCTCGTGGAAAGAGGTCTCCTACGATGAGGCAGTCGAGTACTCCGCCCAGATGCTGGCAAAGGCAAAGAAGCCCCTGATGTTCGGCTGGTCCTCCACCAACTGCGAGGCCCAGAGCGTGGGTAACGAGATCGCCGAGATCTCAAAATCCTGCTGTGACAACACTGCCGCCACCTGCCACGGCACTACCCTGATTGCCGTGCAGGATATCGGGCTTCCCAGCTGCACCCTTGGTGAAGTCAAGAACCGTGCAGACCGGATCATCTTCTGGGGCTGCAACCCGGCCCACGCCCACCCCCGGCACATGTCCCGGTACTCGATCTTCCCCCGGGGTTTCTTCACCGGCAAGGGACAGATGAGCCGGAAGCTCGTGGTCGTTGACCCCCGTGTCACTGACACCGCCAAGATGGCCGACCTCCACCTCCAGGTGGAGCAGGGCAGGGACTACGAACTCCTCGATGCACTCCGCGTTGCCCTCAAGAATGAGTGGCTCCCGGACACGGTTGCGGGTATCCCGGCCGAGAAGATCCGCGAGACCGCCGCTATGTTAAAGAGCGGCCGGTTCGGTATCATCTTCTTCGGCATGGGCGTCACCCAGTCCCTCTCCAAGAACCACAACATCGACGCTGCAATTGCGCTCACAAAGGACCTCAACGAACACACCAAGTTTTCGATCATGCCGATGCGGGGCCACTATAATGTCACCGGCTCCGGGGAAGTCTTTGCCTGGCAGTTCGGGTTCCCGTTCTCGGTCGACCTCACCCGCGGCTTTGCCCGTTACAACCCGGGCGACACGAGCACGATCGACCTCCTCACCCGCGGTGAGATCGATGCGATGTTCACCATCGGCAGCGACCCGGGAGCACACTTCCCGATCAGCGCCGTGAAACACATTGCCGCAGTCCCCTCCGTCTGCGTTGACCCGCACCTGACCCCGACCACCGGAGTCTCGAAGCTCCATGTCCCGGTCGCCTTCAACGGTGTCGAGACCGGTGGCAACTGCTATCGTATGGACAATGTCCCGATCGACTGCCGCAAGGTCGTCGAACCGCCCGAGGGCATGCTCACCGATGAGGAGTTCCTCACAAAAGTCCGTGACCGCCTCAAACAGCTGAAGGGGGTAGCGTAATCATGTCAGAATATCTCATTAAGAACGGCCACGTCTTTGACCCGGTCCAGGGCATCAAGGGCGACAAGAAAGATATCGCAATCAAGGACGGGAAGATCGTTGACAAGGTCGGATCCGGTGCCAAGGTCATTGACGCAAAGGACAAGACCGTCATGGCAGGCGCCGTGGAGATCCACGCCCACATTGCAGGGCCCAAGGTCAACCTCGGCCGTATCTACCGGCCCGAGGACAAGCTCTTCAGCTGCACGCCCACGAAGGGTATGGAGCGGATGGGCGGCGGGGCTTCGATCCCGACCACGTTCAAGACCGGCTACGAATACGCGAAGATGGGCTACACTACCGCGATGGAAGCCGCAATGCCCCCGCTCTTCTCCCGCCACGTGCACGAGGAGATCCGCGACACCCCCATCATCGATGAGGGCGCATTCCCGGTCTTCGGGAACAACTGGTTCGTACTTGAGTACCTCAAGAACCACGAGATCGAGAACACCGCAGCCTACATTGCCTGGATGCTCCGCGTCACCAAGGGTTACGCAGTCAAGGTCGTCAACCCCGGCGGCACCGAGGCATGGGGCTGGGGACTGAACTGCCTCTCCATCAACGACCCGGTCCCGTACTTCGACATCACCCCAGCAGAGATCGTCAAGGGACTCATCGAGGCAAACGAGTACCTCGGCCTCCCGCACTCGATGCATATCCACCCGAACAACCTCGGGAACCCGGGATGTTACGAGACCACACTCGACACGCTCAGGCTCGCAGAAGGTTTCAAGGCAAAGAACAAGTTCGGCCGGGAGCAGGTCCTGCACCTCACCCACACCCAGTTCCACTCCTACGGAGGCACCACTTGGGGAGACTTCGAGTCCAAGGCAAAGGAAGTCACGGACTACGTCAACAAGAACAAGAACATCACCATCGACACCGGTAACGTCACCCTTGACGAGACCACTACGATGACTGCTGACGGCCCGTTCGAGCACCACCTCACCGGCCTCAACCACTTAAAGTGGGCGAATGTCGATGTGGAACTCGAGACCGCAGCCGGTGTCGTGCCCTACATCTACAGCCCGAACATCTCGGTCTGTGCGATCCAGTGGGCAATCGGCCTTGAGATCCCCTTAATGATGAAGGACCCGATGCGCTGCTACATCACCACCGACCACCCGAACGCAGGTCCGTTCACCCGGTACCCCCGTGTCATCAAGTGGCTCATGAGCAGGAAGGCCCGGGAGACCCAGATCAACGCCTTCAAGCACAAGGACAAGGTCCTTTCCCAGACGGCCATCGGCACTCTCGACCGGGAACTCTCGCTCTACGAGCTTGCCCAGATGACCCGTGCCGGCCCGGCAAAGTCCCTTGGTCTTTCCGCAGTCTGTGGTGGCCTCGCGCCTGGCATGGACGCGGATGTTGCAGTCTACAACTTCAACCCCGACAAGCCGGTTGCAGATCCGGAAGACATCGAGAAGGCATTCAGCCGCTGCGCAGCGGTCTTCAAGAGCGGCGTGCAGGTTGTCAGCAATGGCGACATCATCAGCAACGGCCACAAGCGTACCCTCTGGGTCAATGTCAAGACCAAGGAGAACCCGCAGGTCGCACGCGACATTGCTGAGAAGTTTGTCAAGTATTACAGCATGACGCAGAACAACTACGAAGCACTCGGGCACCACTTTGTCCCGAACCCGTTCGCCCTTGAGGTGGATGCAACCAACTGAGGTGGAAAAAGATGGAAACCGTTACCATTACCATGAAGAACGCGCCTGCACTGTATCTTGAGGCAGACACCATCTCTCCCGATGCATTTGCCGGCAAGAACGCGGCCCAGATCGCAGAACTCCCCGCGTTCGAGGGCAATGTTCCCACAACCCTGGGCAAGTACTTCGAGATCAGCGGCACTGCCGGAGCAACCGCAGCGGACACGAAGATCGTAGTCAAAGGCGATGTAAAGAAGGTCAAGTATCTCGGCTTCAAGATGAGCGCCGGGGAACTGGTCATCGAAGGCAGCACCGACCTCTATGTCGGGGCCTGGATGACGGGAGGCAAAATCCTCGCGAAGGGCGATGTCGCGGCATTTGCCGGGCTCGCCATGAAAGGCGGCGAACTCACCATCGAGGGCAATGCCGGCAACTATCTCGGTGCTGCCTACCGCGGCGACTGGAGAGGCATGTCCGGCGGCAAGATCCTGGTCAGGGGCAATGCCGGGTCCGATATCGGCATGTATATGACCGGTGGCGAGATCGTTGTCAACGGCAATGTCGATGTCCATGCAATGACCCATGCAGAAGGCGGGAAGCTCCTTGTCAAGGGCAATGCAAAGAGCAAGCTCGGGGGCCAGATGGTCAAGGGCGAGGTCATCATCTTCGGCTCCATCGACACGATGATGCCCGGCTTCAAGCCTGTAGGCGAAGTCGCACTTGAAGTCGAGGGTACCAGGGCAATGTTCTCGCATTTCATCGGCGACATGGGCGAGCGCCACCCCAAGCGGAAGGGCGAGACCGTGTACGCAAACCTGTACAAGAAGATCTGAATCACTTTTTTTTACGCACATACACACAGGCAGATCGCATCACAGGATCTTCCCGTATCTTTTTTGATCAAGCCAGTTGGCTTTTACCCGGAATCCGAAGTTCATCCGGGAGATTCCCGGCGGGAAATTGAAAAGATGTATCTAGGAAAAGTGTCAGAGAAAATATCATGGCGGAAAGACCAACGTGTGAACGCTGTGGGAAGGAGGCGATCGGGTTCCAGTCAATGGAGGGCGGTTTCGAATATGTCTGTTCAGACCATGCAGACAGTCTCCTCCTTGCACTCAAACCCGGTGAAAAAAAGGTGTACGGCGTCTGTTATCTCGAACGGTACTCCTGACACCGGATCGCTTCCCTGCAATGGACTGCGGATCCATTTCCCACGCAGGTTTTATTCAGGACCTGTGTCCCATCCCTGGTTTCCCCGGCCAGGCTCACAAGACCAAAAAGATGTATCTGTAAAACTCCAAGAGAGAATAACGATGGCGGAAAGACCAAAGTGCGAACGATGTGAGAAGGATGCAATCGGCCTCCAGTCACTGGGGTTCTGTGTTTCCTATGTCTGCCAGGACCATGCCGACAGCGCCCTTCTCGCTCTCAAGCCCGGCGAGAAACAGGCGTATGAATATTGTTATCTCGAACGGTTCGATACCACCGATCCCTGATATTTTCCAAAAACGAGGAGGGTCGCAACGCTCCCTGCGAGCCTGATACCTTTTTTTCGGCGTCAATCCCGGTGTTCAGGAATAACTGATACAGGACAGAATACATGAACACGACTTTCACAGGGCATTGAGGTGTGACAGGGAAGGCATGGTAAAGCCGGGTGGTGAATTGTGTGTATCGGCCTTATCCAAATACAACTCGTTATTAGAGAGAACTCTTGTCCTGCCCCACCAGTGTCTGAAAAATAATTAGTGTTGGCTGGTTTCCCCAGCCTCGGTCTAAGGATCCCGTATCCTTTCCTCTACGTTCCCGGGAAGGTGTTCACTTTTTCGCTACCGGGTTGAACACGTTCTGGTAGATCATGTCGCTGCCGGTGTTATGGAGCCGTGCACGCTCCTCCTTCTCCTCGACATACGCCATGAGCGGAAGTTCCATGTTGATACCCGGGACATGGCCGAACATCTTCTCGAGTTCGACCTGCTGGGCGTGCATGAAGAGCGCGTTGGGGATCTCCGCAGGGCAGAGTTCCTGGCACTGGCCACAGTTCACACAGGAGTCAGCAATATGGGCGAAGCGGATCAGGTGGAACATGAAGTTCGGCGGGAGTTCCCCGGGCTTGACATAGGCCGGGTTCTTGGTCGTGCAGTCCACGCAGTAGCAGATCGGGCAGGCCTCGATACAGGAATAACATTTGATGCAGCGGGAGGTTTCCTGCATAATCTTCTTTAACCGGTCTTTTCCTTCGCCAAGACCTTCGAAGTCGTGCTTGCGCCACTTGTCGCCAAGCTTCATCATTGCGCCCTCGACCTTTCCGCGGATCTCGAGACCCTTGGGGTTGGCTGCCTCAGTTACCAGAAGCCCTTTCTTGACGGCACCTTCGAGGAGTTTTGCACCCTTCTCGGAACAGATCTCGACAAAGGTTGCTTTGCCGGCCTTCTCGCCGATAACACCCCAGTTCCCGCAGGCAAGGTCTGCCTGGCGGGGGATCTTCATCTTGCAGCGGCGGCAGTTGCTGCGGCGTCCGTAGCCGGCCTCTTCGAGTTCGTCCACGGAGATACCCTTGTGACCCCCCTCGTACTCGATGATGAACTGGCCCTTGTCGATCTCTTCCTTCGTGACCACATTTGGATCAACACCGTACTTATCGGCGATCATCTTGCGGGCGAGGACCGGGCTGACCGATCCTCCGCAGTTGACACCGATCAGGATGACATTGTCGAGGTTGATCTGCTTGCGCTTGGCCAGTTCGTAAAACGCCATGGCATCGCAGCCCTTGACAGTGACACCGATCTTCATGTCCGCGGCGCCATCCATGTATTTTTTGAGGAGTTTGGGCAGGAGCAGGGTACCGCAGTGAAGAGAGCCGGCGGTCTTTGCAAGATCGTTAGGATCGGATATCAGGATCGGCTGTGCATCGTAGAGGTCCGTACCCTTGGTAACCACGAGGACTGCATCGACAGCCTTGGACTCGAGTGCAAATTTCCAGAGTGCGGTAACTGCTCCTCCGAGTTCAGCCTTCTTCTTGATCTCTGCGTCGTTGGTCCATGCGTAGAGCATATCGCCTTTCTTTGCCATATTCAGGCCTCCTTGATCTTCTCTATTTTACAGGAACAGGCCTTGAACTCGGGGATCTTTGCGACAGGATCGAGTGCATTGTGGGTGAGCAGGTTTGCTGCACATTCGATATAGTGGAACGGGATGAAGACGACACCCTTCTTGATGGTCTTGATCACGCGGGCGCCGATGGTAATCTCTCCCCTGCGGGAGATCGCCCTGACCATCTCCTTGTCCTTGATGCCCAGCGCCTTTGCGTCCTCGGGATTGACCTCGATCCAGCCCGTTGGCTCCTCACGCTCCAGGTCGGGGGAGCGGCGGGTCATGCTGCCGGTGTGCCACTGCCAGATGCAACGGCCGGTGGTCAGGAGGAGCGGGTACTCCGCGTCCGGTACTTCTGCCGGGGGTTTCCACTCGATCGGGGTAAAGATGCCAAGACCGTCCGGGTGGGAGAACTTTTCCTTGTGGAGGATAGGGGTACCCGGGTGCTCCTTTGTCGGGCAGGGCCAGTGGAGTGCTTCGGGCTTCTCGAGCCGGGCATAGTCCATGCCGGCATAGGAGGGAGTGACCTTGGTGATTTCCGTGAAAATCTCTTCTGCGCTCTTGTACGGGAACTGCTTCTCGAATCCCATGTACCTGGCGATATCACTGATGATCTGCCAGTCCACTTTGGCCTCGCCCGGCGGGTCCTGCGCCTTTCTCCACTTCTGGACACGGCGTTCGGTTGAGGTCTGGGTGCCGTCCTTTTCGGCATAGCAGGTTGCCGGAAGGACAACATGAGCAAGCTGTGCAGTCTCGGTCAGGAATATGTCCTGCACGACAATGAACTCGGCATTCCGGAGTCCCTTCTCCACGTGGTGGAGGTCCGGGTCGGAGAGCATCGGGTTCTCACCCATGATATAGACGCACTTGACCTTGCCGGGCTCATCGGCAAGCGTATTGATGAGCGTGGTGACCGTGAGACCGACTTTGCCCTCGGCGAGATCGGTTACGCCCCATGCATCCATCATCTTCTTGCGCATCTCGGGGACCAGCACCGACTGGTACCCGGAGTACACATTTGCAAGGGCTCCCATGTCGCAGGCGCCCTGCACGTTGTTCTGCCCACGCAGTGCGCAGATACCCGTGCCGGGTCTTCCGAGGTTGCCGGTCAGCATCTGGATGTTTGCAACCGACTTGACGTTGTCGACACCGGTCGTGTGCTGGGTAATACCCATCGAGTAGAGGATCGCGGACTGGCCGGACTTGCCAAACCACTCTGCCGCAGTGATGATGTCAGCTGCGGGAACACCGGTGATCTTCGAGACGTTCTCGGGGGAGTAGGCCTCCTTCATCACGACCTCTTTGACCTTCTCGAAGTCCTTTGTCCGGTTCTTGATGAAGTCCTTGTTCTCCCAGCCGTTCTTGAGGATCTGCTGCATCATGCAGTTCAGTAATGCCACATCGGTTCCGGAGTAGAACTGCAGGTGCAGGTCGGCGATCTTCCCGGTCGGCGTGAGCCGTGGGTCGGCATAGATGATCTTTGCGCCATTCGCCTTTGCCTGCATAATGCGGCGCCCGATCAGCGGGTGCTGCTCGAACGTGTTGGTGCCGATGACAAGGAGGCACTTTGATTCGGCAATGTCTGCAATTGACTGCGTCATTGCACCGGATCCAAACGCGCCGGCGAGCCCGACGACCGTGGATGCATGGCAGAGCCGGGCGCAGTGGTCGATGTTGGGGGTTTTTAAGACGGCCCTGGCAAACTTCTGCATCAGGTAGTTCTCTTCATTGGAGACACGGGCCGATGAAAGACAGGCCATCTCCTCTCCTTTGTAGGACTTGAACTTGGAGACGATGAGTTTGTATGCCTCGTCCCAGCTTGCTTCAACAAACTTCCCATCCTTCCTGATGAGAGGCTTGGTCAAACGTTCGGGGTTGTTCACGAATTCCCAGGCATAGTTGCCCTTGGGGCAGAGCTTTCCTTCATTCACCGGGTTGCGCTGCCACGGCGCAACGCCAACAACTTTCTTGTCTTTTACAACAAGGTTGAATCCACACCCCGTGCCACAATACGGACACGTAGTCGGTACATACTTGAATTCCATGTATACACACACCTCTGAATAAAAGAAAGTCCGAATTTGAGGATATTTAAGCGTATTGAAAAAAATGTGAAAAATGGTTAATATTGGTGGGTTCAATAGAAAGTCAGGCCGGGCAGGGTAAAATGGTTCCACCAATTATTGCACAAAGTCAATTGGCCGGCATTTATCCGGAAACTGCTGGATCGCGGGGAGCGCATACGTCATGAAACCACCCCGAATCCCCCCGCTTTTTAAGGACATTGTCCAGACCGCGATCTCTGCCTGTGACGGGCTCACCTTCACGGATCACGCGGCATGCCCGGCATGTGGCGGCCCCCTTACCGGATATGATACAAAAAAGAGGCAGTTCGCACACATGTTGGGCGACGACGGCCAAAAGACGCTGTTTGTCAGGGTCAGACGGTTTCAGTGTCGTACCTGTAAAAAAATCTGTTACGCAGATGAACCGTTCTATCCCGATACCCGGATCGGCTCCATCATCATTGACCTCTGCATTGCATTGTCCTTGACGATACCGGTAAACCGTATTCCGGCATACCTTGCGGCAATGGGAATTCATGTAACCCGTTCCAGCTGTCGGCTTTACGTACAGAACAACAGCAGTTACTATGTGCGGAACAATGTCCGGTACATCGAGACAGATAATATATTCGACATTCACCTGCCTCACTCCATTATCACCCTCTCAGCGCTGGCTGCAGACGCTGATACGGGAAGTTTTGTTAAGGGGAAGGAAGTGCTCGAAGCCTGTGGTTTTCCTTCCGCACAACGGACAAGCCTGAACAGCCGCTATCGCCTGAAACCATGGAAACCGCTGTGGAAGGAGAAATAAAAGAAGTACAGGGCCATACACGGTAATTTACGGGTCTGGCGGTATTTTTGGAAATGCTGGTTTGCGGGACCATTACCAGACGCTGTCCCTCCTCATTCAGACAATCTGTGTCTTGTGGATGAAAACGGACCCTCATTCAATAAATTTATCTGTTTGCTGACAGTAACAGTCTTTAAGGTTCGTTATATGGCTGATTTAATTACCGATATCCTGATCTATGCCGGTATCGGGATCATCACCTTCACCATCGGGATGATCCTCGGGTACCAGCTCCTGATAATGTATTACACGAAGCGGTTCATGGTCATTGCCAAGGAATGTTCAGATACAGACTCTGTCGTCCCCATGGTGGACGAGCTCGCCAGGGAGTCATGAACGGGGGTACTTACATGGTAGACATTGTTAGTTACACCTTAATCAGCATCACCTGCTTCTGTTTCGGGCTTATCGTCAGCTTCCAGCTGGCACACATCCATTACAGCCGCAAGCTTACGAATCTCGTGCGCCGCTCCATATCCACCAAGACCATTGCCCCGGTCCTTGCTGAATATGAGGGGCTCAAACCCAAAAAATAATTTTTTTCGCGGACAGCAGCAGGGAAGCCCGTTTTTTATCAGATCATACCTTTTTCCTCACCCATAACTCTGGTCGCTGGCAGGAACGTGTTATAGGCTCTAATACGAGGACAGCGAATAATGAGACCATGCGCTGTATCGTCCTTGCCAGCGGGAGCAAAGGCAATTGTGCTGTCATTGAAGGGAGCGCCGGGAGCATCCTCATCGATGCCGGGCTGAGCACGAAAGAGATGCTGCGCCGCATGGCCGCGACCGGGGTGGACCCGGACACGATCGATGCTGTGCTGGTAACGCACGAACACGGCGACCATGTCCGGGGGCTGGACGTAACCGCCCGGAAACTCGACATACCGGTATACGCAACGGAAGGAACGCTCCGGGATTTCCTGGAGCATCGCCGGACATCGCAAAAACCGCTCCGCCACCATACCTGCTCGTATCACGAGCAGTTTTCAGTTGGCAACTTCCTCATCAAGCCGTTCGGGACATCCCACGATGCAGCAGAACCCTGCGGGTTTGTGATCAGCGATGGGGATACCCGGATCGGTTACTGCACGGACACCGGCATCATGACAGCCCCGATGCTCGGACTCCTCCGGCCCTGCGACGGGATCGTCCTCGAGAGCAACCACTGCCCGGAGATGCTCGCAAACGGCCCGTACCCCGAGTCCCTGAAACGGCGGATCCGGTCAAAGCGGGGCCACCTCTCAAACCAGGCCGCGGCCGAATGTCTCCGGGGGTTCGGGAAGGACGTGCCCCGTATTATCCTCGCCCACTTAAGCGAGGTCAACAATACACCGGAGAAGGCGTGGGTCAGTGCCCGCGACGGGCTCGGGCTCTTCTTCGAAGAAGAGAGCGTCGTCGTCGCCACACAGTGCGGGACCTGCCCTGAACGGCCCCAAGAGTTCCGGTTGTAAGGGCGATCTTTGACGTTCTTTAAATCTGTCGGAACTCGAAGAACTTACATGGGTTCGGACCACTCGAAACTCGAAGAACGCTGGCGCGTTCTTCTCATCCTCACGGTTCTGATGAACCGTTCGGAAATCCAAACGTTAATCCCTCCCCCAAGGTAACATCTCACGAGAGAACCGCCATGCTCTTTATGGATTTTGCAAAGACCTGCGAGAGACTGGAAGACACTGCCGGCAGGCTCGATATGATCGGTATCATCAGTCAAGAGCTGACGGGCCTTTCTGAAGAGGAACTGCCGGTCTTTGTCAGGTTCGTCATGGGGAGGATCTTCCCGGACTGGAACTCCCGGAAACTCGGGATCGGGCCGAACATCCTGTACGATGCGGTCAGGAGCGTTGCCGGCGTCAGGAAGACGGCGGTTGTTGACCGGCTGAATAAGACCGGCGATATCGGCAGGACGGTCGAAGAACTTCTTCTCGTCAAGACCCAGACCTCCCTGTCCTATACCGAACTCGACCTCCTCGATGTTTACTATAAACTCGTCAGCATATCGTCACGCGAAGGAGAGGCATCGCAGCGGGAGAAAATGCGCACGGCGATGCAACTGCTTGGGGATGCCCGCCCGCTCGAAGGCCGGTACCTTGCCCGGATCATGCTCGAAGAACTCCGGATCGGTGTCGGGGAAGGAAGCGTGAGGGAAGCGATCGCAAAGGCGTTCAATGTGGATTCGGCGCTTGTGGAACACGCAATGCAGGCACTCAATGACATGGGCGAGGTGGCACGGCTCGCGAAGATCGGGCCGGATGCATTAAAGGACGTCCGGATCACGCCGTTCCACCCGGTCCGGATGATGCTTGCCCAGCAGGGAGCCATTGCGGACATGATCGAGGAGCACGGGCAGATCGCTGCCGAGTTCAAATACGACGGTTCCCGGTTCCAGTTCCACAAGAAAGGCAACTGGGCCCGGCTCTACTCCCGCCGGCTCGAGGACGTCACGGCAGCCCTGCCGGACGTGATCAGTCAGCTGTTGAGTGCCACCGAGCAGGACGTGATCCTTGACGGGGAAGTGATCGCGATCAAGGACGGGAAGCCGATGCCGTTCCAGTCCGTGCTCCGGAGGTTCCGCCGCCGTCACGATGTGGCGGAGGCGCAGGAGGCGATCGAGATGGTCCCAAACGTCTTCGATATCCTTTACCTGGACGGGGAGACGCTCATCGACCTGCCGTTTTCCGTACGCCGGAAAAGACTCGAGGGTGCGGTGACACGCTACATTGCCCCGCAGATCGTCAGCGGCGAACAGGCAGAGATCGAGAAGACCTATGATGCAGCCCTTGCTGCCGGTCACGAGGGGATCATGATCAAGGTGCCGTCTTCGCCCTATACCCCGGGCCAGCGGGGAAAGAACTGGATCAAGATCAAACCGGAGGTGGACACGCTCGACCTCGCGGTGATTGGCGCCGAGTGGGGCGAAGGGAAGAGGGCACACGTATTCGGCTCGTTCCTCGTTGCCTGCCAGGACCAGGGCCGGCTTGTCCCCATAAGCCGGGTCGCCACCGGCTTTTCCGATGAGCAGCTCGCCGAGGTGTTTGAGATGCTCAAAGAGAGCGTGATCAAAACTGAGGGCAAGGAAGTAACTTTTGAGCCGTCACTCGTCTTTGAAGTCGGGTATGCCGAGCTGCAGGCAAGCCAGAACTACAAAGGCGGGTTTACCCTTCGCTTCCCCCGGTTCATCCGGATCCGCGACGACAAGGACCTCGCGGATATCGAGACGATCGAAGGCATCAGGGCCCGGTACCAGCGGCAGGCAAACTCCGCACAGGCCTACCAAAAATGATTGAGTGTCCGCTGGGTCCGCAGTTCGGGGATCAGGGTGCTGTGGGCAACCCAGGCACCCGACCCGATGACGGTGACGGTCCGGGCTACTGCAGCATCCAGTGTCGGGCACGCCAGAGGGGGCGCTGCCATCGCCTTCCGTGTCGCCTCCCGGATCACCCAGCTCCCGAGCGGGGCCCAGTACTCGTTCGAAACGCTCCGGACCACGATCACGCGGGCGCAGCGCCGGATACTTTTCAGGTATTCGTACACGGCGAGCCGGGCCGAGTAGTATGCACCGGTTATCGGGGAATATCCTGACTTGGTCATCCCTTCACGGTCCTGCACGATCACATCCTCCTCCCCGCCCCAGAGCGTGTGCTTCCCCCATACCTCGATCATCTCGTACTTCCAGTCGCCCGGTACGAGGATACAGGCAATGCGGTTCCCGAAGATCTCGCCCGAGAAGACGAGGATCTCCTCAACGGGGGGGAACCGGGCGATCTCCTTTTTTAAGTTGATCGAAAGGGTGTCATCCACGGCGGTAATTGCCCAGCGGGTGGGGACAAACTTCCGCTTCCTCCCGAGGAGCCCCGCAGTCATCAGTTTCGAGATCTGGTACACGTCAACTGCCGAATCCTTCAGCGCAACGCAGGCCTCCGTTGCAACAAGATCGGTATCGGAAGTGATCCGGTCCACCACCCGCTCCACCTTTGCACTCCCGATAACATCCATGCTCTTTACCGATCCGGTCATCCCGACCGGCGCAACGGTACCGTCAAAACTGAGGCTGAACGCCACCGGCCGCTCGAAGGCGACATCCACATCGAGCGGGACCGAAGAGAGCGCGATCTCCTGCAGGTCTCCTGCAACGGCGGGGAGGGCCGAGCTCCCGCGGAGGGTGCGGGCACGGATGCCCACGATATCCTCCATGCCGAGGTTCTGCCGGATCCAGTCCGGGGGGTTGTCGGAATCGTTGATCAGGAGCGGGCCGCCCCGCACGTCGGGGTACCCGAAACTGCCGATGAAGACCGAGGGGGAACTGCCCTGGTAACTGGCAGAGGGTTTTGCCATCGAGGCGGCCTGCGCATGGAACCGGCTGACGATCGGGCAGCGGGGGAGCCCGCACATCCCTTTTCCCTTGCACTCTGCACACCGCATCATCGGTTACGCTCCATCCGGACAGGGCGACAGGGAATATTATTCGGGAAGGTGCGGGTCATGGGGAGGGAGTGCCGGCAGGCTGGTGACAACCGTGACATGCGGCGAGGAGATGGGGGGTACTGCCTGGGAGACGTTCACAAACCGGCTCTCGAATTCCGTAAACGAGACACGCCAGCCCACATCGTAGCGGGCCCCGCATTCCGGGCAGATGAGGATCACGCTGTACACCTCGCGGGTGGACTTGACCGGGTTTGTCTTGTCCGTGTTCGTGCCAATAAACGAGGTGTGGAACCCCCGTTCGTACCCGCAGGCCGGGCAGGTATGGAATTCCGTCCCCGCTTTGATATGGGTAATCTCACCGGATGCTTTCATAAAAATTCCTGAAATTCTTAACGATGATACTGTGGGGACGGGACCATATTGAGACAAAACCGCGTTCCGCAACAGAGATGATGACATCGGACGCGTTCTGCCGCCCGTTGACCCCGGCATGGGCTGCCCGGAACGGTTGGGGGACAATAGTCATAGTCTCGGCGATCTTCTGCTCCAGGAGCCCGGGGGTGATATTCCTCCCGTCGACAGAGGTCCCGGCCCCCATCTCCACGATCCTCATCGCATTGTTCTGCTGTTCGGGATGGCCCGGGTCCATGATGACAAGGACCGGTTTCTCGAAGATCAGCGCCTCGTGCAGCGTGGTAAGTCCCCCGTGCACGATCGCGATCCGTGCTGCGGCAAGGTGCTCGTGGAGGTTTTCGACATACCCGTGGGTATGGAAATTGTCCGATGACTCCGGCAGCACCGCCCCGGTATAGAAGACATCGAAGGTGAGGTCTTTTCTCCGGTCGGCAATCCCTTTCAGCATCCGGTACATCGGGAGCTTGTAGGGCTCACCACCAAAACTGGTGAAGATCGTCTTGTTGTCATACGTGAACCGTTCCGGCTCGAAGCGGAAGAACGGGCCGGTGAGACAGTACCGCTCCTGGTCGCGCGAGGAGTACCGGATATTGTACTTGCTGACGGTGTCGGGCGACGGGTAATCGGGGATGATCACTTTGCGCGCAAACCGCAGGTAACGGCGGATGAGAATGTTCAGGACCTTCCAGACAAGGTTCGTGGTGCCGTTCGGCCCGTTGAAATGGGTCTGGTTGGTGATGAAGACCACCGGGGCACGTGCCAGCCGTGCCCCCGTGACACCGGCGTACATCGTGTCGCAGACAACGCAGTCATAGCCATTCCTGCGGACGAGCTTCTTGACATCCAGGCCGGACTGGAGGAGGTTGAAAAAAAGGGTTTTTGAGTGCCAGAGGGTCTTTTTCAGGCTGAAGAAACCATCCGTTCCCTCAAGGCAGACTTCACGATGGATCCGGTGCAGTTCCGTGCACCCGTGCTGGTCCATGAAATCATACGACTTGCCATACCCGGCATAATGGATCGTATGCCCCTGCTGCTGCATATAGTGCCCGAGGTGGAGACAGCGGGAAGCATGCCCGAGTCCTTCACCGCAGACAACGAAAAGGATCTTCATTCGTGTCCTGCCGGACAGTTATGTTCTGATGGAAGATGAATTATGGTGTCTCTCCACCGGGCTCTTCGGGTATGAGGACCCATGCAATGAGGTAGACAAGGATGCCGGTGCCAAGCGACAGGAGCGTGAGGGCAACCCAGACCAGGCGGACCACCGTGGGATCGATATCAAGGTGCGAACCGATGCCCGTACAGACACCCCCGAGCATACGACCATGGAGCGGGCGGTACAATTTCTTCATGGTCAGAACTGGTTTTTTTCTGGCATTAAGACTGACCCTGCCGGTCAATGGTCACATGCAGAGCATTATAGTTCACGGGTACTAAGGGGGAGTGGGAATACTACGATGACCGTGACAGAGAGCAAACCGCTTGCGACATTCGGGGCCGGGTGTTTCTGGGGCATCGAAGAGGCGTTCCGGACCATTGAGGGGGTACTCTCAACTGCCGTCGGGTACATGGGAGGGACGGTGAAGGCCCCGACGTACGAACAGGTCTGTACCAGAGAGACCGGCCATGCGGAAGTGGTACAGGTGACATTCGATCCTGCAAAGGTCAGCTACGAGCGGCTGCTCGACGTGTTCTGGTCGGTTCATGACCCCACCCAGCTCAACCGGCAGGGGCCGGATATCGGATCCAACTACCGGTCGGTCATCTTTTACCACGACCCGGAACAGGAAAAGATCGCCCGGCAGTCAAAAGCGGATATCGAGACCTCTGGGCGGTTCGGGTCTGGCAGGATAGTTACCCTCATCCAGCCGGCGGGCGAGTTCTGGAAGGCCGAGGAGTACCACCAGCAGTACTTCGCAAAGCATGGCGGAGGGCGCTGCCACATCTGATAATAGTGGATAAGAATCCGCATTGTTTATCAATCTGGCCGGGATAATTCCGTACCATGGATATTTCCGGAACCATCCAGCTCATCGCAACCCTGGCAGAAGTCGTGGTTGCCATTATCGCAATCCTGATCGCAGTTACGAAGAAGAAGACCTACGGCTGGTTCGTGGGGATCACCTTCGGCCTTTTCGTAGTCTTTGACATTGCCCGCATCTTTACGCTGGAGATGTCAGCCGAATTGCACGCACTCGTCCTTCTCATCGCATGTATCTCGATGGTCTATGCAGCGTGGCTGATGTGGAAAGAGCAGTAAAAACGAGGGATACATACCATGGACACCTCGGGAACCATCCAGATCATTGCAAGCCTGGCAGAAGTCATAGTCGCTGTTCTTGCATTCCTGATCGCGACAAAGAAGAAAAAGACCTATGGCTGGTTCATGGGAATCACATTCAGCCTTCTCGTGGTCTTTAACTTCGCCCGCGTCTTCGCACTCGATATATCGGCCGAAGGGTATGCGCTGATATTCCTCGTCGCGTGTCTGTCGATGGTCTACGCGATCTGGCTGATGTGGACGGAGCAGTAACCTTCTTCGTTCCGGTTGCGAGTCAGGGCCGGAACGCAGGCTTATAAGGGATACCGGATACCATTAGCTTATCATAACGGCAACCGCGGGGGCCGTCAGGTCGTGGGGACATGATTCAGATTTACAAGTCAAGGAAAGATTCCGACCCGTCTGGCACGGACATTGTCGATGTCCCGTGTGAGGGCGCATGGGTCCGCATGACCAGCCCGACCGACGCGGAACTGACCCAGATCGCTGAATCGTGCTCTCTCCCGCCGGAGTTCCTTCGTGCTGCACTCGATGAGGAGGAGCGGCCGCGCATTGATGCCGAGGACGGGGTTGTCCTCATCGTCCTCGACGTCCCGATGGTCACGGAGATGGAGGGGATCCGGACCCTGACAACGCTCCCGCTCGGGATTATCATTTCAGAGACCCTGGTCGTCACCGTATGCAGCCGCCAGACCCCGATCCTCGATGATTTCATCGCGGGCAAGGTCCGGCACTTCCACACGGTCAAGAAGACCCGGTTCCTCTTCCAGATCTTCTACCGCAACGCCTCCTCCTACCTGCACCACCTGCGCCAGATCGAGAGGTCAATCTCCCGGATCGAACTCGAACTGCACCGCTCCATGAAGAACGAGGAACTCTTCCAGATGATGGAGCTCGAAAAGAGCCTCATCTACTTCTCGACCTCGCTCAAGTCCAACGAGGCCGTGCTGGAACGGATCCTGCGCACCAAGCCCCTGAAGATGTACGAGGACGACGCCGAGTTCCTCGAAGACGTCATCATCGAGAACAAGCAGGCCATGGAGATGTCGCAGATCTACCTGCACATCTTAAACGGGATGACACAGGCATTCGCCACCATCATTTCGAACAACTTAAGCATCGTGATGAAATTCCTCGCCTCGATCACGATCATTATCGCCATCCCGACGATGATTGCGAGTTTCTACGGGATGAACGTGCTGGACCTTCCCCTCTCGGAAACCCCGCTTGCTTTTGAGATTATCTTTGCATTCTCGGTGATGATATCGGTCCTCCTCGGCCTCTTCATGTGGCGGAAGAAGTTCTTTTAGTCGGTGAGGGGCATCAGACCCGAACCGCGAGAAGAACACAGCAGCGTTCTTCGAGTTCCGACAGGTCTTCAGGCCTGGAGGAGGAGAAGGGAGGCATCAGCCGACCTTCGACCAGATAGTTTCATTTTCCCGGGAAGGTATATCCCCGGGTCTTTTTCGTGAACGCATCAGCGGTGTTACTTTTTTTCAGGAGATTACCTTTTCAGGGAGGAACATATTGCTGCGTCTTTGCCAGCAATACTCCGACAGCGAGCGCTCCCGCTCCGCAAAAACAGTAAATGGAAAAAGATGGGCCCGCTGAGATTCGAACTCAGGACCTCCGCCATGTCAAGGCGACGTCATAGCCAACTAGACCACGAGCCCTCGTAAGTCTGATGCTCTATAACATCTGCTCTGGTATTATTAAAAATTAGTGTAAAGTTGTTCCGGGCCGGGCAGACCATGGAATGAAAATGAGGGGGCGCAAAAACCGGATCCTTTATCTGAACACCACTCCCATCCCTCTCTTGTATCACCATGACTGAACAGACGCAACTCTTCACGTTCGAGCATGACGCCGGCCGTCTCGAACTGCTCATCCGTATCATATACTGGATCCTGATCGGGATTGTCCTCTGGGTCTACGGGATCATTGCCGGTATCTGCCTCATCATCCAATGGATTCACATCCTCGTTCTCGGGCGCAGGAACGAGGCGTTATCGGATCTTGTCAAAGGGTATCTCGAATACATGATCCACGTGCTGCCCTATGTCTACTTCATGACCGACAAGCGGCCGGACATTATGCCGGTTCCGGTCAGGATAATCGAGGAACTCTAAAAGAGTTCTTCTCATTCTCTCCTTTTTTTATCCAGGATTGCATACTTACTGAAGCGACGGGGGTATCGTTCTCCCGCTGGATAAGGTTCCCAGCAGTACTGCAAGGAGGAGGGGCCCCCTGCAAACAATATGTACACCATCCGACCCCCTCCACCACATCACCACGGGCGCATGCACAGGGCCCGGTTAACAGATTTTCGGTCAAAGTCCGATCGATCCGGATCGGTTTTTCATCAGGGTCGCTGCTCAGCCACAAAGTCTGCCCCTGCCCGACCCCCCTCCGGCAAAAGATCGTGATAAATAACATTTTTCCGTCGTATTTTCCACGGGAAACTGGACATTTTCCGTACCTGCATGAGGGGGGTCGGGCAGGGGCAATCCGGAAAAAAATGATCGGGTTTGAAAAATTTTCAATCAGGGTTTGATCGATCCGGATCTATTTTTCAATCAAAGTTGCGATCGCGATGAAATCAATAATTCAATCATGACCTGACTGAAAAGTTTCACGGTTTTTCAAATCCGACAGGTCATCAGACCTGGAGGAAGAGAAGAAACCGTAAGGTTTCTTCGAACCGCGATCCTGATCACGATGGATTTTTTTCAGGCAGGATCTGCTTTAAACGATATCCGCTCTTTGATGAGGAAATCCCGAGAACCCCATAAATGAGATCGAATGATTTCTGCAGAGCAAAAAAAGGATTATCTCAGATCTTCTCGTCCGATATCCTGGCAAACGTCATGGAGGAGATTCCCGGGAGGCCGCGGAGCTCATCAATTACGGCCTGCGGCACATCGCTGTCAACGTTTAAGACCATCAGCGCCGGTTCCTCGGGCTTGAACCGGCCGACCTGCATGCCGGCGATATTGATATTGTTCTTACCAAGGATGGTTGCCGCCCGCCCGATCACGCCGGGCTTATCGAGGTGACGGGAGACCAGCACGTGACCTTCGGGGATCATGTCCATCGTGTAGCCGCCGACCGCAACGATCCGGCTCCGGCCCTTGAAGAAGACCGTCCCGCTGACACTCTCTTCACCCTTATCGGTCTTGATCCTGAGGGTAATGAGGTTCTTGAACCCACTTGATTCCTGTGTCACCGTCTCGCTGACCGCAATACCGCGCTCCTTTGCAATGAAGTCCGCGTTGACAATATTGACCGGCTGCTGGAGGATCGGGTCAAGGAGACCCTTGAGGGCAAGCCGTGTGACATACTTCATGCTGCCGGCATACGCAGAGAGTTCTCCGCCATAGATGCACTCAACGGACGAGAGCCTGCCACCCGCGATCTGGGTGACGAACCGGCCCATCTTCTCCGCAAGCTGGGCATAGGGTGCGAGGAGTTCTGCGTGCTCGGGCGGGACCATCGGTGCGTTCACGACGTACTTCGCGGAGCCGCCTTTCAGGACCTCGATGCACTGCTTTGCCACGGAGACCGCCACGTTCAGTTGCGCCTCGACCGTGCTTGCCCCGAGGTGCGGGGTGACGATCACCTGGTCGAGGGTGAGAAGCGGTGACTCGGTCGGGGGTTCCTGCTCGAAGACATCGAGGGCCGCTCCGGCCACCTTGCCGCTCTTGATCGCGTCATAGAGCGCCTTCTCGTCGATGATGCCCCCACGGGCGCAGTTGATGATCCGGACGCCGTCTTTCATCGTCGCGATGCTCTTTTCGTTGATCACGTGCGTTGTCTCGGGGATGAGCGGCGTGTGGACAGTGATCACGTCAGCGACCTTGAAGAGGTCGGCCATGGTCATCATCTCGACGCCGAGCTGGGCCGCACGTTCCTTGGTGATGAACGGGTCGTAGGCAACGCACTTCATGTCCATTGCCTGTGCCCTCTTTGCAACTTCGCGCCCGATCCGGCCAAAGCCGACGATACCAATAGTCTTCTCGTTGAGCTCGACACCCATGAACTTCGAGCGCTTCCACTCCTTCTTCTTCAGGCTTGCATTTGCCTGCGGGATGTTCCGGGCGAGCGACTGCATCATGGCCATCGTGTGCTCGGTCGCCGCAAGGGTGTTACCCTCTGGAGCGTTTGCCACGATGATCCCTTTCCGGGTCGCCGCGTCCATATCGATATTGTCCACGCCGACTCCGGCACGGCCAATGAACTTCAGTTTCTTCCCGGCTTCGATTACTTTCGCGTTGACATCCGTCCCGCTCCGTACCAGCAGGGCATCGTAGTCCCCGATGATCTTACAGAGCTCGTCTTCCGTAAGCCCGGTCTTGACATCCACGTCAACGACCGGCCGCAGGATAACGAGGCCCTCTTCCGCCAGCGGATCGCTGACGAGCACTCTCGCATTTGCCATAAAAAACCCATATACTATTTGCGCCGTACTTAATCAGGGTTATTCTTCGTGCGGCTGGCGCTTTCCGGCACCCGGGTAAAAAATATCCGCACGGGAAAGGGGTTTATCCGCACCAGGGAAACGGGGTATCATAACCCTTAAACAGGGTGGCGGCAAGATCATAAGTGGTGCGAGCATGAGAGATGTGCCGAATATTCTGTGGCTCGAGGAGATACGAAAAGAGGATATCATTTCCGTCGGGGGCAAAGGGGCGTCCCTTGGCGAGATGGCCTCCATCGGTCTTCCCGTCCCGAAAGCCTTCGTCGTAACGGCCCAGGCATTCCGCAGGTTTTTAGTCGAGACCAGTCTTGAAAAGAAGATTTTTGCATCGTTCGACCGGCTCGATGTGGAGGACAACGCGGCACTTGAGAAAGCAGCCGACAATGCCAAGGCACTCGTCATGAAAGCGAAGATGCCGGCATCGATCCGGGACGACATCCGGAAGTCCTACAAGAAGATGTCGGACGGGGAACTCATCGTCGCCGTCCGGTCAAGTGCCACGGCCGAGGACCTGCCCGATGCCAGTTTTGCCGGCCAGCAGGAGACTTACCTCAATATCAAGGGCGAAGCAGCCCTCATCTCCTCGGTCCAGCAGTGCTGGGCTTCGCTCTACGGTGCCCGGGCGATCTATTACCGGGCAAAGCAGGGGTTCGACGACAATACCGTGAATATCGCAGTCGTAGTCCAGCAGCTCGTCCACTCGGAGAAGGCAGGTGTCATGTTCACGTCCCACCCGATCACGGGCGAGCCCCTCACGATCATCGAGGGCTCATGGGGCCTTGGGGAAGCCGTTGTCTCCGGTTCGGTCTCGCCGGACAAATATGTCTTCGATCAGAGGAGCGAGAAGATTGTTGACACGTTCATAGCGAACAAAAAAGTCGAGATCATTGCAAACGGGGACCATGGCACGAAGATTGCGGATGTGCCGAAGGACCGGCAGGACGCCCGGGTGCTTGCCGATGCGGAAGTAGCCAAGCTCGCAATGTATGGCAAGATCGCCGAGAACCACTATGGCGTCCCGCAGGACGTCGAGTGGGGCGTCGTGGCAGAGACGATCTATATTCTCCAGTCCCGCCCGATCACGACCATCGGGAAGAAGGAGGCAAAGGGTATGTCAGGTCAGAAGTCAAGCGCAACGATCATTCTGAAGGGCCAGGGAGCGGCACCGGGTATCGCCTCCGGCAAGGTCATCATCGTCAGGGACGTGAAGGACACCAGTGCGGTCAGGGAAGGGGACATCCTCGTCACGAAGATGACGAACCCGGACATGGTGCCGGCAATGCGCAAGGTCGCCGCGATCATCACGGATGAAGGCGGCATGACCTGCCACGCGGCGATCGTGAGCCGTGAACTCGGCACTCCCGCGATTGTCGGGACGAAGACGGCAACGCACCAGCTGAAGAACGGCCAGCTCATCACCGTTGATGGCGAGATGGGTCTCATCTACGAGGGCGATGTCACCTCGGCAGGCCCTTCGCCGTCAGCGGTTTCACCGCAGGCCATCATCGGCCACGCCCCGATCATCACCGCAACGAGCGTGAAGGTGAACGTCTCCATTCCCGAGGCAGCGGTGCGGGCGGCAGCAACCGGCGCCGATGGTGTCGGACTCCTCCGGATCGAGCACCTGATCCTCGGCCTCAACAAGACCCCCGGCTGGTATATCACCAACAACCGCGAGGAGGAATTTGTCAAGGAACTCCACGACGGTATCAAGATCGTGCTCGATGCCTTCCCGGGAAAACCCGTCTGGGTCCGTACCCTCGATGCCCCGACCGACGAGTTCCGGAACATGGCAGGCGGCGAGCACGAGCCGCACGAGCACAACCCGATGCTCGGCTGGAGAGGTATCCGCCGCGACCTCCAGAGCCCGGACCAGTTCCGGCTCCAGATCGAGGCATTCAAGCGCCTCTGGAAGGAGGGCTACGACCACCTCGGCATCATGTTCCCGATGGTCTCCCACCCCGACCAGTTTATTGTCGGCAAGGAGATGATGCGGGCCTGCGGCGTGGACGTAGAGAACGTGACGCTCGGCATCATGATCGAGATCCCGGCAAGCGCGATCATGATTGAGGACTTCATCCGGGCCGGCATCAAGTTCGCCTCGTTCGGCACGAACGACCTGATCCAGTACACGCTCGCCATTGACCGGAACAACGAGAACGTGGCGGACATGTACAACCCGCAGCACCCGGCCGTCCTTTCCCTCATCCACACCGCGATCCAGGTGTGCCGGGCCTACAATGTCGAGTGCTCGATCTGCGGGCAGGCCGGCTCCGACCCGAAGATGGCAGCCTGGCTCGTGGAGCACGGCATAACGAGCGTCTCGGCAAACATCGACGCCATCGCGAAGATCCGCGAGACCGTCGCAAAGACAGAAAAACGCATCATCCTCGAAGCCGCGAGAACCAAAGATGCTGAATAAGGGTCAGTCTGAAGAAGAACTCTTCACATTCCTCTCGCAGAAACGGCGGGAGGACCTTGACCACGATTTTATTTTAAGCTCCATGTGTACCATTCCCCACTCCGTTGCAGTGAGGGCGCACTGCATGTTCATGGAGACGAACCTCGGCGACCCGGGGCTCTTCCCCGGCACGTTCTCGCTCGAACAACTCCTCATCAGCAGGTTCGGCACGCTCTTCCACTGCCCGGATGCAGAGGGGTACGCAACGAGCGGGGGTACCGAGTCCAACATCCAGGCGCTCCGTCTCGCGAGGGTAGAGAAGAGCGGGATCGAGAAACCAAACGTGATCGTCCCGGAGTCCGCTCACTTCTCGTTCAAGAAAGCCTGCGATATGCTCAGCCTCGATATGCGCAGCGTGCCAATCACCAAAGATTTCCGGATGGATGCGGGTGCGGCAGCCGGGCTTATTGACAGGAATACCATTGCCCTTGTCGGTATTGCCGGCACGACCGAGTACGGCATGGTCGACCCGATCGCCGACCTTGCAAAGATCGCCGTGCAGCACGACCTTTTTTTCCACGTGGACGCGGCATTCGGTGGCATGGTGATCCCGTTCCTCGACTACCCGACGCCCTTCGATTTTGCCCTCCCGGGCGTCACGACCATCGCCGTCGACCCGCACAAAATGGGCATGAGCACGATCCCCTGCGGCTGCCTCCTCACCCGCGAGCCGGACAGGCTCAACAGCCTTAATATCGACACGCCCTATCTCACGGTGAAGCAGGAGTACACCCTTGCCGGCACCCGCCCGGGCGCTCCCGTTGCCGGGGCGCTCGCCGTACTCGACTATCTCGGTGTCGAGGGCATGAGAGCGGTCGTTACCGGGTGCATGAAGAACACGGAGCGCCTGATCGCGGGTATGGAGACGCTCGGGTATACCCGGGCAGCAACCCCGGACCTCAACGTCGCGACATTCATCTGCGGGAAAGAGGCCGTGCCCGGGGCGTGGAGGGTCTCCTGGACCCGGAAAAATCACCTGAGGATCGTCTGCATGCCACACGTGCACGCGGGAAGGATCGAGGCGTTCCTAACGGATATGCAAAACAGCAGGACACGGTGAACAACATGCTTGACAGACTGGTAGAATCTCTTGAGACCTGCCCCATGGTGAAACGCGGGGATTACAATTACTTCATCCACCCCATCACCGATGGCGTACCGATCGTTGAACCCGCACTTCTCCGCGACGTGGCAGCCGCAATGGTCAGGGTGATGGACTTAAACAACGTGGACAAGATCGTTGTTGTCGAGGCCATGGGCATCCACATCGGCTCCATCCTCTCCACCATGACCGACATCCCGATGACGGTGATGCGCAAGCGGGAATACAAGCTCCCGCACGAGGTCCCGGTTCACCAGACCACCGGTTACTCGAAAGGTGAACTATACCTCAACGGGGTCTACAAGGGCGACCGCGTCGTCATCATCGATGACGTCGTGAGCACGGGCGGGACGATGAAGGCGCTCCTTGCGGCCCTCGAGATCGCCGGCGCAGAGGTCGTGGATGTCTGCATTGCGATCCAGCGGGGCGACCCGGATATCGGCAGGCCCTACAAGTCCCTCGTGAAGATCGAGGTGGATGACCGGGTGCATGTTGTCAAACGCTTCCTCTGACCTTATCAGGCAGCTGGAGGAACGGGGGGCAAAACGTATTGCCCTCCAGTTCCCGGAAGGGCTGAAACGGAAGGCACCGGAGTATACGGAGCGGCTCAGGAAGGCCGGCTTCGAGGTCATCGTGAGCGGCGATCCCTGTTACGGGGCCTGCGACCTCGCACTCGATACCCTCCTCGATACAGATGTGCTTGTCCATGTCGGGCATGCCCCGGTCGATGACCGGCCGAATGTCATCTACCTCCCGTATACGATCGGTTTTTCTATGCCCGTGCTGGATGTGGCACTCCCGCTTATTGAGGGAAAAACAACAGGGCTGGTCACCACGGTCCAGCACGTCCACCTCGTCCCGGAGATGGAAACATACCTGCGCTCGAAGGGCGTTGACATCAGGGTTGCCGATGGCCGGGGAAGGACCCCGCTCCGGGGGCAGGTGCTCGGGTGTTGTTTCACCGCGGCAAGGAACACGCAGGCCGACCTGGTCCTGTTCGTGGGCACGGGTCTTTTCCACCCGGTCGGGATCGCCCTGACCACGCGGAAACGTGTCATTGCGCTCGACCCGCTCACCGGCGCAGCGCAGGAAGTGAGCGGCGATACCCTCCTGCGACGGCGTTTTGCAGTGATCGAGAAAGCCCGGGGGGCAAAGAGCGTGGGGATCATCGTCAGCACCAAGAGCGGGCAGCGGCGGATGGACCTTGCCCGGCGCCTTGCCGGTCTCTCCCCCACCGCCGTGATCGTGACCATGCAGGAGGCGAGCCCGGACGAACTGCTGAACCTCGGGTTTGGCTGTTATGTGAATACCGCCTGCCCCCGCCTCGCGTACGATGACCAGGTCCGGTTCCCTGTCCCGGTACTGTCACCGCAGGAGTTCGAGATCCTCTGCGGCGCCCGGACCTGGGACGAGTACGAGATCGACGAGATCCCATGAAATTAAAACAGCTTGAGATGGCCCTCCAGCGCCTTGCCGGTTTCTCCCGGCCGCAGGCAGCGCTCGAACAGTACCAGACCCCGGCACCCCTTGCAGCCCGGCTGCTGTACCATGCCCTGATGAAGGGGGACATTGAGGGGAAAACCGTCTGTGACCTCGGGTGCGGGACCGGCATTCTGGCAATCGGCGCCTCGCTTCTTGGGGCTGCATCGGTTACCGGCGTGGATATCGATGAGGGGGCGCTTGCCGTTGCCCGGGAGAATGCAGCGCTCCTCGATGCAGAAGTCACGTTCACTGCGTCGGATCTGCGGGAACGAAGATGCCAGGAACGTATCGGTGCCTGCGACACGGCGATCATGAACCCGCCGTTCGGGGCGCAGAAGGCCCATGCGGACCGGCCGTTCATCGACTGCGCCCTTGCGGTTGCAGGAGTCACCTACAGTATATTTAATGCGGGATCCATCCCATTTGTTGAAGCCTACACTGCAGGAAAGGCAGAGATCACCGAGAAGATCGGCGGGGCATTCTTAATAAAGCGCACCTTTGCCTTCCATACAAAAGACGTGCAGGAGATCGAGGTCGAGATCCTACGGCTGAAACGAATACCATAACAGAACCAGGGAGTGTAAAGAAGACCATCACCGGGCTCGCCGCGGCCCACATGGTCACCGACATCTACATGCCGGTGCTGCCAGCGATCCTGCCGCTGTTGATCCTGAACAACGGCTACTCGTACCTTGCCGCAGGGCTGCTCGTCACGGCCTACAACGTCACCTCTTCGTTCACCCAGCCGGTGGTCGGGTGGCTCTCCGACACAAAGGGCCTCACGGTCAGCGTGACGGTCAGTCTCTTCGTCAGCGCGGTCTTTGTCGCCCTCATGGGTGTTGCAAAGGACTATTACCTGATCATGGCCTTTGCCGTCATCGCGGCCCTTGGCCATGCCTGCTTCCACCCTACCGCACTCAGTCTCGTCAGCCGGCTCTGCACGGACGCGGACCGGGGCCGGATCACGTCATACTTCGTGGTCGGGGGAAACCTCGGCTACGCGATCGGCCCGGTGCTTGCCGGGGTGCTTGTCTGGTCGCTGGGCCTCCCGGGACTCCTGCTCCTCATCATTCCCGCGGTGGTCATGGTCTTCGCTCTCAGGCACCTCCTCCCGGGAGGTATTGCCGGGGCCTGCGAGCTGCATGCAAAACCTGCACTGGCACCAGCGGAAGCCCGGTCATTGAAGCCGTTTACAATCCTGATGACCGCATCGATCCTGCGGGCATGGGGAGTCTTTGCCGCCATCACGTTCCTCCCGATGTACCTCGTCACGCAGGGATACGACCTCGTGTACGCAAGTGCCGTCATGACCCTGATGCTCCTTGCCGGGGTTGCCGGGCAGGTTGCCGGGGGCCGCATCTCCGACAGGATCGGGAGGAAGGAGTTCATGGTCTTCGGCCTCGTCGGGGCGATCCCGTGTTTTTACCTGTTCTTTGCCACCACGGGAGTGCTCTCGGTCCTCGCGGTCCTCCTTTTCGGGTTCTTCCTCTGGTCAACCTTTGCCGTGGCGGTCGCCATGTCCCATGAGCTCCTCCCGGGAAACGTCGGGCTCGCTTCCGGCATGATGATGGGCCTTGCGATCGGCTTTGGCGGCCTCGGGGTCGCGGTCAACGGGATGATCGCCGACCACTACTCCCTTGCAGCAGCCCTTGGCACCATCCCCATCCCCATTGCCGCCGCGGTGGTGCTGATGGCCGTGCTGCCCTACCCGTGGAAGACGTTGTTTTGCAGGAACCGGGAAACCGCCATTCAATAAAATGCAACAGGCTTATTATATCCCGGTGAGAACCTGATGTGAGGAAACGAGATGGATAAAGTCGGAGTTATCTCACTGATCGTCGGGCTGGTTCTCTGTGCCCTTGGGGGTTTTGCTATCTGGACATTCCTGCCGGATGTCATCGTCGCAGTCAAGGGACTGATCGGCATCGTCGTGCTGCTCGCCGGCCTGATGCTTGTGGTCTTTGGTATCCTGATATTCAAAGACTGATACAAAACAGGATTAAAATAGAAAACTCTTTTTCAGATTTTAACGACAAGGCACTGGGAGCCGGCGGTCTCCAGCACCGGTTCTGCCTTTCCTTCAAAGAAGTCGTCGAACGCTTTCTTGACACCGGGAGCGGTGATGTAATCGTGGGAGATGATGATGCCGCCCGGGCTTATCCGGGAGTAGAAGAACTCGAGGCACTGCTTCGTGCTCTCGTAACAGTCCACGTCAAGGTTCACGAGCGAGAACTTCGTGTCCTTGACAGGGTCTGACGTACCGGGAAAGATGCCCTTGTAAAAATGGACATTGCTGCCATCCTTGAGGTACTCCCGGACACTGTCATAGGACGCAGCGAATTTCCCCTCGTAAAACGGCCAGACCATATCGATCTCTTCGACCTTCGGCAGGCCTTCGAATGTATCGAAGAGGTGGAGGGCCTTGTCGTCCCCCTTTGCCGAACAGATGATCTTGGCAGAACCGCCCTTGTATACCCCGACTTCCGCGATGTCGCCTGGCACTTTCCGGGTGGTCTTCACGGCCATGTAGATATGGTAGGCCTCGATATCCTCGAGCAGGAGTTCGGTCTCTTTCCGGATCTTTTTTAAGTTCTTTGCAAACTCCTTTCTCCGGTCGCACCCGTAATGGGATAACCTGCCCCGGTTCGCGATATCATTACCGATGAACGGATCAAAGAAGACCGCCTTGCGGAACTTGAGGAGATACCTGCTGGGGATGACAGAATCAAAAACAGAGTAGAGATTTTTCTTTTGGAGCAGGCTCATGTCTTATTAAGTATGTATTGCTGTCATTTATAAATCGCGATCGCTGGAAAACCCGGACCTGACACCAGCGCCCGGGCCGGCTATTTTTTGGTGAGCGGCACTTCCTGCAGTCCGGGCTGTGGCGACTCGGTACTCATATCCAGCTCGTCAAGGAACGGCATCAGGCAGGTGACATACGGTTCGGAGGCGGTACCGGTGCCCGAGGGGGTCTGCCCGACCTGCACGATCCCGACCATCAGCGGGAACTCCTCCATGGTCTGTTCGAACGAGGGGTCGTTCTCCTGCGTGAACCGGAGGAAACTCTCCACCAGGATCACCGGGCGCTCGTACTCGGGAATGCCGGAGAGCTCGGCAAGGACGGATTCAAGAGGCCGTGTACGGGCCAGGTCCTCCTCGAAGAAGATCCAGATCGCAACACCGTAGTTATCCGCTATCGTCCCAAGTTTCCGGATATCAACCGATGTCCCGGGTATAATACCGAGGCGCCCGAGTTTTTCAACAGGAGTCGTGCCGGGCACGGCGGCCCATGCGGCTGGTTTCAGCATACAGATAAAAGGACGGCAGGACGGGTAAATATAACGATACGAATAAAGGGGGGGAATCACTCTCGCCCGAACTTGTTCAGGAGGGTAAATCCAACACCGAAGAAGAGGACTGCGGCCACAGGCCAGACGGACCAGGTGATCTTGCCGTTGGAGTAGAAATCCATTCCAAGAAAGAAAGCACAGATCATCACCGCAACGGCGATACTATACCACCATTTCGGCTGACCCTTTGCACCCATTGCATCTCTCATCATACTCATAGTATCACAAACATGTACTGCATGATATCGGAAAAAGGCAGCGGAGGGGATCACTGCCTGCTCTTCAGATGTTTTCCTTGAGATTACCCTGCTTTGGCTGGAATGCGTTCTTTATCAGGCCCGGGTTGAACGCGGTCGGCACAGTACCGGTCTTTGCATACGTGTAGAGCGCAGTCACGAAGATGCCCTGCATGGCCGAGTACACTACCGCGAGGACCACGACAAGGAGGAGGAATAACGCGAGCGCAGCCATGAAGACCGTGGAACTCCCCAGCATCAGGGTGGCAAACACGCAGATGGCCGCGATGACGCCAATGATTACAAAGACAATTGCCATCGAAGCAGACCCGACGATACTTTCGCCCCAGGTCTTTTTGATCAGGTTCACGGACTCCTTGAGGGAGTCTATAACACCCTTGTCTTCTAGTACCAGGACCGGCACGACAAAGTAGGTGACCAGGCTCCAGGCGCCCCCGATGACCGCGAGCACGATGTCGCCGATGAATCCTGCACGCTCTTCAAGAAGGTTTGAGATCAGCCCGACAGTTGCAGCAATGATTGACCATCCGATGATCGAGGGAAGATGGTTTGCCGCATTGGAGAGTCCTTCGCCCACTGTCATCGACTTCCCGTTCAGTCTCGCGTTCACGCACGAGATCAGGGCCGTGTTGAAGAAGATCACGACAAAATAACTCGCCACGTAGAAGAGGAACAGGAACACGAGGGAAATGAGGTTGCCCGATGATGCGAACCCTCCCGTGAGGAGGAGTGGGATGATAAACGTGAGGACAACAAGAATAGTGACGATACCGGAGAGGACCGGGAACGCGAGCAGTCTCTTATCTGCCATGAGTATGTCCCAGCTCGTCTTCATGAGCGCAAGACTCCTGCCAATACTTTCAAACATAGATCACCGTGGTGAGCGGTGCGAGATGAAGATTACGCGATATTCAGGTAAAATAGAGGATTTTTTTTAGACCAGTACGGGCAATTATTGCCTGCGGCGCATCCATACAAGGCCGGCCATGCTGCACCCGAGGATTCCAGGCACTAAGGAAAAACCGGGCGATTTCGTGACCGGCGGGGAAGTTGTTACAAGCGGAGGGATATGGGTGGGGGCTTCCGATACAGATGAGGGTATGGTCGCCCCGGTCACCGGCTGGGTGATGACGATCTGGCTTCCCGGCACTACACTTCCGGCATTATCGAGCTCCACCAGCTGCAGGACGGTCACGGAACCTGTTGCAGATGAAGGGACCGTGCCGCTGACGGTGACAGTAAACCGAACGTCGCGGTTGACGGAATAGGAGAGGATCTCGCCGTTGATGAACGCAGCAGAGCCGGACGCGGTCTGCAGGGCCGCATTGTTGCCGTCAAGGATCACCTGGATAGTCCACAGGGCATCCACAAGACCGGTCTGCATCTGGAGCTCGTGGTCCTTGGGAAACGTCGTGCCGCTGGGGATTACAAACGTGGCCACGACCTGCTGCTGTCCCCCGGGCACAAGGGGGGGATTCGGGGTGAATGACTCGCTGGCAAGGATGGGACTCGCGGCACACGGAAGTACGATGAGCAGGAGCAGTATGCACCCGCACAACAGGGAACAAATCATCGGTTTCATGGAGTATCGTCAGAAGAGAGTTTACTTAACGGTTGATAGAGGTGTCGGTCCTGCCTGCCACACAGAGGACGAGCCGGTTCAGCGGCCCTGCACGTTCCGCATGAACGTCCCGGCGTGGTCGATGGCTTCCTGCCCCTCGTCAAGCTGGCCGGCAAACATCTGCCAGTCATGGAACATCCCTTCCCAGATCTCGACCTGGACCGGGACACCGGTCCACCGGGCTTTTTCGACGAACGAGCCGATATCGGAAAGGAGGAGCTCGTGCGTACCCACCTGGATATAGAGACGGGGGAGGGATTTAAGTGTCCCGTTGACCGGGGATGCGAACGGTTCGGACGGCTTATGGCTGCCCAGGTACGTTGTCCGTATGGACTGGAGGAGCCGGAGTGTGAGCCAGTCCCGGTGCTCGTTCTTTATCACCGACTCCCCGGGGAACAACATGTCGGTCACCGGGGACATGCAGACCGCGGCCGGGGGAAGGGTATATCGCTGGGCAGACAGGGAGAGCAGGGACGCGATTACGAGGTTCCCCCCCACAGAGATGCCCGTCGGGATGATCCGGTGGGGCAGGTATCCCTTTTTCTGGAGGTACCAGTACGCGGCAATGGCATCCTCCACCGGTGCAGGGAACAGGTGTTCGGGTGCGAGCCGGTAGTCCACCGAGAAGACACGGGCACGGGCGGCACGGGCGAGCCGTATACAGAGGCCGAGGTGGTCATGCGTCGAGCCATGGGTGAATTCCCCCCCATGGAAGAAGAGGACCACATAGCCCGGATCCGATTCAGGAACCGATATCCAGTATCCGGCAAGGTCGTCCCGGATCGGGACCTTTTCCACGGTATGGAGACCTTCCTCAACGATCTCTTCCTGCATGTCTGAAAAAAATGAGGAGGAGTCCTTCCGCACGGCAGCCAGGGGCTTGTTAAAGTCGGGTACATGCGATCTGATGATTGACAGGAGCTCATCCGGTGACTCGCGGATCATTATTCTCTGTGTTAGAGAGGCGGGATAATAAAGTGAGGGGGTGCCAGGCTGCCGGTTCCAGGCACCGGGGACCGTTCCGGTGCAAAACCGAACGCATATCTGGCGAAAAAAGGAGATACGATCATGCATCCCGCTGATGAGCTCGGGGAGCGTACCGTCCGCAAGGTCGGCCGCCGCCTGCTCCCGTTCCTCTTCCTGCTCTATGTCGTCGCGTTCCTCGACCGCGTCAATTTCGGGTACGCGGCCCTCGATATGAACAGCGCCCTCGGCCTCTCCGCAGAGGTCTTCGGGTTCCTCTCCGGGATCTTCTTCATCGGGTACCTGCTCTTCGAGGTCCCGAGCAACATGATCCTCCAGCGGATCGGCGCCCGTATCTGGATCAGCCGGATCATCATCAGCTGGGGGATCGTGGTGATCGTTACCGCGGCAGCAACGGACGCCTTCCAGCTGGCTGCGTTCAGGTTCATCCTCGGCGTGGCAGAAGCAGGGTTCTTCCCCGGCATCATCCTCTATATCACCTGCTGGTTCCGCAAGAAATACCTTGCCAGTGCCGTCGCACTTTTCATGGCGGCGCTCGCCGTCTCAAACATCATCGGTGCGCCGGTCTCGACATGGATCCTCGACAATGTCCAATGGTTCGGTATAGCGGGCTGGCGGTGGCTCTTCATCCTCGAAGGCCTGCCGGCGCTCGTGCTGGGTGTCGTAACCTGGTTCTGGCTTACCGACCGCCCGGAGGATGCTACGTGGCTTGAGCCGGAGGAACGGGACTGGCTTGCCGGTACGATTGCACGGGAGAACGAGGAGGCCGCGGGCACTCACCAGGATTTCTGGTCGGTCATGAAGGACCGGCGGATCTGGCACCTTGCCTGCATCTACTGCACCGTGGTCATCGGGCTGTACGGCCTCGGGTTCTGGATGCCGCAGATCATCCGTTCCATGAGCCCGTCATTCACTAACTTCGAGATCGGGCTCGTCATGGTCATTCCCTATCTCGTCGCACTCTGTACGATGGTTGCGTGGGGCGCCCATTCGGACCGGACGGGAGAACGCATATGGCATGCAGCTATCCCACCCATAGTCGGGGGCATCGCGCTCGCAGGCGCCGGTCTCGTCCCGGTCCCCCTCCTTGCATTTGTCCTGATCATCGTCGCAACGGCCGGCATCTACAGTGAGTTCGGCCCGTTCTGGACACTTCCGGCAGTCTTTCTCGCGGAAGCAGCGGCAGCGATCGGCATCGCGGTGATCAACTCGATCGGGAACCTCGGGGGGTTCATCGGCCCGTCCATGGTCGGGTATCTTACCAAGGTTACCGGAACGACGGATGCCGGGCTGGTCGCTGCGGGTGCCTGCCTCGTGCTCTGCGGATTGCTGACGCTTGCAGTCCGCCCGGAAGGGCGGAAGTGATCACCCGGGCATTCCATCACCGCTAATTGAGTTCATCCCGGTGTCGCAGGATCATGGTGGAAAACGAGCAATACAATTGTCCAAACGCCTTTCCGTTCGAGGATTCATTAGTTTTAAAAAAGATTAGGATAATATACCGCTAGGATCATTTCACGTGAATCCAGCATGAGACAGAGGCCTGGATGCCGGGTATGATCTGACCAAAGGAGAGGAAATGTCATGAAGTGTTCACGTATCAGTATCATTGCAGTCATGCTCGTGGTGATCGCCGTTGCGATTGCCGGGTGCACGGGGAGCAGCCAGCCATCATCATCCCCCGGCACTGCCGCACCGGGCAGTGCTGGTCCTGCCGCCACAGCTGCCGCAGGAAGCAGTGCGGGCCCGGGAACGGTCAGCGGGGCAGACCTGCTGGGCGGCCTGACCTATGAATGGGCAGAGTATAAGATTACCAGTAATGCCGGCGGGGAAAAAGTCACGATGTTCTTCAAGTACAACCAGAAGACCGGCAGGTGCACCATGCGTATCGAAGGAATGGAGGATACCACGGGCCTGCTTTCCGACCTTGACTGCAGTTCGACCGATACCTCAGGCGGGAGTGCCAGCGATCCCAATGATATCGGTTCCGATGTCAAGCTGACCAAGGTGAGCACGGAGACCGTGACCGTCCCGGCAGGCACCTTTGTTACCGACAAGTATTCCACCACCGCCAACGGGGTTACGGCAACCTACTGGTTTGCTGCAGGCAAGCCATTGCTCAAGATGGAAGGTGGGAGCAGCGAAGGGTCCTATCTCATGGAACTGAACGGCTGGGGATAACACCGTTCATTTTCCTGTTTTTTATTTTTAGTTTATTTCCCCGGCGTGCCGAGGTATTGCTCGTAAAAAAAAGGAATCCTGCCACTCACAGGAAATACCTGAGCACCGTCTGCTGGTACCCGTTGGTGAACGTCCCGATTATGTTCACGCGCGAGGCATCGGATACGCCCCGGTAGGTGAAGCCAATCGTGGAACCGATGGCAGGACTGACGATTGTCCGGTCATCGTATGAACCGGCCCGGTTATCGACACGGATGTAAAGGGACTGCAGGTCTGCTACATCGGGACCGCCATTATAGGTGATATACACGGCGTTCGTTGTCGAATTGACCGTGAAGTTCAGCTCTTTCTCCATAGTTGTCGTGGCAGCGGGGGAAAGGGTTACTTCCGGGGTCGGGAGGATTGTTGTCAATGGTGTGGGTGCAGGCTGGGTGCAGCCACTGGAGATGACAAGTAAGAAGACAACCAGGCAGATCCAATGCAATCGTCTCATGATTGGGATGTGGGGGCGAAAAAGAGATAAATGTTGGGGATTTTGAGGTTTTTACGGACGTTCACGGTTTTTTTGCGCGGTGTACCGGGACCACACGATGCCGTTTGCCAGGACTTTCGTACTCTTGTGCGTGAGGGGGACCTGCAGCCCGGGGATACCGGCATTCAGCGGGTCGCAGAGGGTCGGGGCGGCCTTTCCCCCGGCAATGAACGGGTGGATGAGGACGCTCACCTCGTCCACGAGCCCGGCGTGCAGCAGCACGCTGTTGAGTGTCCCGCCGCTGTCGGCTCGCATGACCTTCACGTTGTGTTGTTCTCGCAATGCCTCCAGTGCAGCCCGCATGTCGATGTGGTCCTCCCCTGCGATGATGACCCCTATCCGCCGCTCCTTCAGGTAATCGAGATACTCCTGCGGGGTAGCTGATGAGCAGAGCGCGAGGACGTCACGCATATAGGGCCACTTCCGGATGGCGTCCCAGCACCGCACCCTCCCCCGGCTGTCCGCGATAACGAGCAGCGGGCGGGGATCGGTTTTGGCATCGGCTGGCGGGGTGAATATCTCCTCATGCTCCGGGGGAACTTCCAGTGACGGGTCCTCCCGAACCGCGGCAAGGACCGTTTCGCTCCCGAAGAGGACCGCGTCAGGGTTCCATTGCGCAGCGAGGGTATAGTACAACTCAAGGTCGGCAGGGAAATTCGTGATGCGTCCGTCAAGGCTCGTGGCCGTGTGGAGGATGACTTTAGGTAACATATCCGGCTCCTGAACAAACGAGGCGCACCGGGGTTATAAAGTAGGGCTGCGCGGGGTGAAACTGGCAATGGTGCCCGCATCGGGATTATTCCACAAAATATATATTGTCAACATTCGAATGTTGACATATACTCCTGACAACCTGCGACAACCAATCCGGGTTCCGGGCACGTACTGTCTTGCAGGAGAAAAAAAGGTTTGGTGAATCATTGTGGAAAAAAAACTGTTTGCTCTTGGAGTATTTTGCCTGTTCATGTTGATTGCTATAGTTCCGGTAGCAGGGTCTTCCGGGGGGAGCCCGGCAGCAGCCGGAGGCGATGCTCCCGTAACCATAACCCCGCTTGTGAATTTAAGATATGGCATTGGTGAGGATACGATAACGTTCTCCGGTACCAACACAGATTCCAATGCTACGTATCTCGTCCTTTCCGGGCCTAACCTGGACAGCAATGGTGTACGGATCGATAAGGACTGGCCGCGCAAGTATCCGGTTACTGACGGCGATGCATCCACGTTCATGGCAGTCAGTGTCGGGCCGGATAACACATGGTCATACACGTGGGATACGCATGATGTTGCCATTGATTCCGGGACATACACGGTCTATGCAGCCAGTACACCCCGGGATAAACCACATATAAACGAGACAAATTTCGCCAGGATATCGTTCCTCATGCTTCCACCGAAAGACAGGGACCTGCCAATGGTAAAAATAGCCCCGCTTGTGAATCTAAAATATTACATAGGGGAGGATACCATCACGTTCTCCGGTATCAATACCGCTTCCAATACTACGTATCTCGTCCTTTCCGGACCCAACCTGGACATAAAAGGTTCACAAATTCAAAAGGATTTGCCGCGTAAGTATCCTGTTACTGACGGCGATGCATCCACGTTCATGGCAACCAGTGTCGGGTCGAATAACACATGGTCATACACGTGGGACACGCATAATGTTGCCATTGATTCCGGGATGTACATTGTCTATGCAGCCAGTTCGCCCCGGGATATCCCTCATATCAACAGCACGCATTTTAACATGATATCGTTCCTCATGCTCCCGCCAAGAGACATGGTCCTGCCGACAGAAACAGTACCCCCATCCAGTGAAAGCGTACCCGTACTGCAGGACCGGGTTGCTGAAACACAGAACCAGTCGGTTGCCGGACAAACCAGGAATACCGGAGATTCTGGTAATCTGCTGGACCAGGCATGGGGTTTCCTGTCAGGAATTTTCTAAAGGAAATCATCTTTTTTTGACTGCACTGCGGGAATTCCAAAAAATATATATTGTCAACATTCAAATGTTGACATATGTTCCTGACAACGGACGACAGGCAGTTTGGGTTCTGGGCATTGCGCCGGAACGGGGAGTCCAACATCGGGATTGCCAACCGCTTCGGCATCTCACGCCAGGCCGTGTCACGGGCACTCCTCCTCATGGACGAGAAGATCGAGAGCACGCTCCGGGAGATGGCACAGGCCAACCAGATCTCGGTTGGGAAGATCAACGCGGAGCGGGGCGTCCTTCTCGGCCGGTCAATCCCGTTCCAGACTGCGGCAATCATCTTCGTGTCGGAGAAACATGGCGTACAGGTCTGGTACGAGCACGACGGCGACTGCGGGACGTGCCAGCGTTACACCGAATGCATCGAACTGCTCTGGGACTATGCAACCGAGCTCGGCGTCCGGATCGAGAAGACCGCTGACCCGACAAAGATGGCCGAGGAATTATTTGCAAAAGTCAAGGCGATGGTCTGATGATCACACGGATTTCAGAGATAATTAATGAGTGGACCGGCTGGTGCCCGAACGGGCATACAATAAATACAAGAAAAAGCGGCGATGCAGACTTCCGCCACGGTGCCAACAATCCGCAGGTAAAAAGTCCCGGGCCTTCGGGGACAGATGGGTCCGACATGCCGTGGGGCGGGAAGTACGAACATACCCAGCGGGGCACACTCCTCATCGGTGCGGGATCCGCCGCCATCATCCTGATCCTGGCAGCTACGTACCTCTTCGGTATCGCATGGGTTGCGATCATTGTACTGGGTATGATGGTTTTTCTGCTCGCGATCATGTCAACGCTGACTGCATCAGTTGGGGACGATACCCTGACGATCCGGTTTGGTCCCGTAGGGCTCATCCGGAAGAGCTGGCAGATATCAGAGATCGTATCGGCAACGACCGTCACCAACCAGTGGATTTATGGATGGGGGATCCGGTGGACACCCCATGGCCTCCTCTATAACGTCTCGGGGAGTCATGCGGTGGAGATCCTGCTGTATTCCGGGAAAAAGGTCCGGATCGGCACCGATGAGCCGGAAGCCCTGAAAACTGCGATAGAAAAGGCAAGAATAGAAATTAAGAATCCTTCACGGAGGATGGGTTATCCATGACAGAGCCCATTTCAAACAAAACAGGGGCATATCTGGGCTGGTGCCCGAACGCACATGCACTGAAGGTTCCCTCACCCGGTGCCCGGGCCGGTACGGAACAAACCGGGATTTCCGATCCGGAACCCCCACAGCCGGGCACATCACTGACAACTCTTGCAGTAGATCACTGGATGACCACAGCAGCACTGGTGATTCTCTTTGCCACGTTCTTTGTCGGCGGGAACATCTGGTGGCCGTTCTTTGTCGGGGCAGTCCTGATCGTCTGCCTTGCATATTGGTACTATCGTCACATCCTGAAGGTGCAGTGACATGGTACAGATTGCCACACTTATCTGGGACGCCATGGGCTGGTGCCCGATGCAGGCTGCCGTCCGCTATCCTCCGAAGGGATCGCAGGGAGAACTTCGCCAGAGAGACAGCGCAGGTGACGGGGGCCCGGTTGCCCGCCGGTCAGCCATGTTCATGCGCCTGTCATGGGGGGTGGTCATCCTCTCGTGGGTGATCGCTTTCCTCGCATTGCCGTATCTCCCGGAGGTCATCCCGGTCCACTGGGGCCTGCACGGAGAGGCAAACGGGTTCGCGGACCGGCTTTCCGGTACATTCGGGCTGCCGGCAGTCATGACGCTCCTCATGGTCCTCCTGCTGGTGCTGCCCCGGTATAACTCCGTGAAGTTCTCGCTTACCGCATTCCAGGACATCTATGCCATCATCATCTTTGCAACCATCGCGATGTTCTTCTGCATTGAGGTCCTCGCGCTCCTGATCGCTGCTGGTGTTGACCTGCCCGTTGTCATTATCATGCCGATGCTCATCGGGGTCCTCTTCATCGTGATGGGAGCCCTGATGCCCCATATCGGGCGGAATACAACGATGGGGATCCGCCTGCCGTGGACACTTGAAAGCGAGGAGGTCTGGAAGAAGACCCACGAGCACGGCGGGCCGGTCTTCGCCGGTGCCGGAGTTCTTGTCGTGCTCGGGAGCCTTGTTACCGGCATGTGGGCAATGGCCCTGATGCTCGTGATCATCCTTGGTGTCACCGTCTATATCGTGGTCTGGTCGTACCGGCTGGCGAAGAAAGAAACGGGAATGGAGAAGAAGCAATGTTTGCAAAACTGAATGAAATTATCCGGCACCACTTCGGCTGGTGCCCGAATGCAGGGACACTCCGCACCGCACCGCCGGGTATCATGACCCCCCCGGTCTCTGTCAATCCGGCACAGCCGGATGGCGGTGCCGGGGGACCGGGACGGCTTGACCGCAGCTTTACCCTGGCAATGGGAAGCATCAGGATCCTCTTTTTGAACAAGCGGCTGCTCTGGTTCTCGTTCCTGACCGGCCTCGTACTGCTGTTCAGCCTCATCACCACGTTTGGTATCCAGGCCCTCTCCGGGATCTCCCCATTAACCGGGAGCGCTCTTGCCACTGTACCTGATACGGCTCTTCTTGTACAGGGATCCCCGATCTGGCTTGCGTTGACCTTTGTGTTCCAGATGGTTGCCATGTTCGGCACGGTATTCCTGCTGGCCGGCCTCGTCACCTGCGTCTCCAGCCTCTTTTCCGGCCAGACTGCAACCCTTGGCGAAGGCCTGTCCCAAGCGAAGAATCACGCGGGGTCCATAGCAGGCTGGGCCGCGATTATGGCAGTTGCAGGCACTTCACAGCAGTTCATCACAGCCCTCTATCTGGGAGACATTTTTCTCGTATTCATTTCCATGGCCCTCATCTGTATCTTTGGATTTATGACGTCATTTGTCATCCCGCTCATGGTTCTCGAAGACAGGAGCCTCGTCGGCGCGGTCATGGGATCATGTTCACTGATCCGGCGGACATGGGCAGAGATCATTCTCTGTCTGTTCGTCCTCTGGCTGTTTGCGTTTGTCATTGCATTCCTCTCCCTTATTCCTGCGATCGCGATCGGGTTCCCGTCAGGCAACACAGGGCTTCTCAGTATCACCGTAGGCCTCTACATGTTTGTCCTGATGGTCCTGATCATGATAGGTACGACACTGATGGGCATCGTGCTCGTCGGCCTGTATAACTATGGAAAGACCGGCCAGCTGCCGGATATGTTTGAAGGAAAGAGGAGGGACGTTGCACCTGTATGACGTTACTACGCGTTTCGGAGATCATTTACGAGTGGACCGGCTGGTGCCCGAACTCACCGGCCCTGCGTACAGCACCGGCGGTCCTCAGGATCCCTCCTGAAACAATGCATGGCGACCGGCCTGAGGGCCGCGGACCCGCCAGCCGTTCCGGCAGTGTCAGGCTTGGGACTCATATTGCTGTCGATAGCCTGAAGACGATGGCCCGGAACCGGTACCTGCTCGGTCTCTCGCTCCTCTCCGGGCTCGCGATGTTCTTCCTGATCGTGGCAAAAATGTGGGATGTCCAGCATTTTCACGACACCCTGCCATTCCTCGTCACCATCTCTTCCGGCAGTACGTCCATCGTATTTGACCCGTGGCTCTTTGTCGTCGAGCTGATCTGCCTGTCATGCTTCATCTTCGTGCTGGCAGATATGGTCCTTCACCGGAACGGGGATCGGGAAAATACCCCTATCATGGTCCATGAGGGATTTTCCGGGACCGTCGCCTATGCCGCTCCACTTGCCCTTCTTTCCAATGGAATGGCGCTGATCGCGACCATTGCATTTGAGATTCTCTACAAGGGCGAGTTTTTCACGGATATGATCGTAGCTAGGATCCTTGCGGTCTTCACGATTCCCAACACCTATCTCCCGTACGGGGACGTTATGGCGTTCTATATCACATACATCCTCCTGTTCATCAACATTATCCTGTTCCTGGCCGCACTCTGGCTGGTACCGGCCATCGTTCTGAAGTTGAAGGCGCGGGTTCCTGATCATGGGGGATCGATGACCCTCATACAGAAGACCTGGCGGGAGGTGCTGGGCTGTATTCTTGTCGGCGGGACAATCGTCATCGGGGTCATTGCCATAGCGTTCGCGGTCAGCCAGTTGCCCTATATGCTCCATTATGAGTATGACGCCACCGCCAGCGGACATCCGCTCATAATGGTCGTCTATTACGGGTTCATCCTTGCCTGCATGGTCCTGATGGCGGCGGGATTTACTGCGGCGGGTGTTGCGGTTGAAGAGCTCAACCGGATCCAGACGAGCAACGAGGTATCCGGTAATACCGATGGAAACCGGGAAAAACAGTAGCATACCCCATGATCCGGACTGCTGATATGATCCGGGGAGGGCTGAGGGTACCCGAACATCACATCCAGAATAATACACATTGTTGTTGTCGGGCACCCAACTATTTTTATATTGTAAACATCCATACATTTACCTATGTTCCTACCCACGAATGAGAAACAGTTCGGGTTCTGGAAGATGCGTCGCAACGGGATGCAGAATGTCTCCATTGCAAACCAGTTGGGCATAACACGGCAGGGGGTATCCCAGGCACTCCACGCAATAGACGAGAAGATCGATGTGGAGAAAGGTGTCCTGTTCGGGCGGTCCATCCCGTTCCAGACCAATGCATATATTTTCGTCTCGGAGAAGCACGGCATGCAGGTCTGGTACGAACATGACGGCGACTGCGGGGCATGCGACGAATATACCCAGTGCATCGAGTTCATCTGGGACTTCGCAGCCGAACTGGGAATTAAAATTGAGAAGACCGCTGACCCGACGAAGATGGCAGACGAGCTGCTCGCAAAGATCCGGGAGAGTTCGGGATGACCCAGCATTCCCCGGATACACAAGGGTGGCTCGGCCTGTGCCGGAAAGCGCCGGTGTTCCGTGCCTCAGAGACTTTTACCGGTGATCAGCCAACACCTGCCCATGAGGGGAGCCCGGATGGCGGGGCTGGCGGGCCGGGAACGGTCCGGCGGGGAATCGGGGCCGCCCTGTCAGGTATGAAAACACTGATCCGGAACCGGCAGCTCCTCTGGTTCTCGCTCCTCACCGGACTCGTGCTGGTCGCGCACCTCATCGCCCAGTGGGCGTTCTTCATATTCCCCCAATCCATGGAGTGGCGGTCCTTTGCTGATGCCCGTTTACTCCCATCGCTTGTCCTGACATTTTTAGTTGAGCTCATAACGGTGTTTTGCCTGGTCTTCTTACTGGCGGGCCTTGTCCTGAGCCTCTCTTCAAAGAAAGGTGGTCCGGTCTCATTCTTTCACGGGCTCGCAATGGCCAGAAAATACACAAGATCACTAGCCGGGGGGTCCGTGGTCTTGGCACTCGCAGGCATTCTGCTCTTTGTTCATCCCTTCATCGTCGAAGGGGTACTCTTCGTTCGCAACCCCCAGTGGATGCTCTTCGTTGATCCCTACCACGGCTATGGCGGTTTACTCATATGGCTTGTCCTGACATTTGTAGTCGAGCTCTTAACGGTATTCTGCCTGGCCTTCTTGTTGGCGGGCCTTATCCTGAGCCTTTCTTCAAAGAACGGCGGTTCTGTCTCATTCTTTCACGGACTCGCAATGGCCAGAAAATACACAAGATCACTAACCGGGTGGTCCGCGGTCCTGGCACTCGCAGGCACCCTGATCTTCATTGCTGGCCAATATTCCTATTCGCTGAGATCGACCATCTGGGAATCCCTGTTCAACGTGCTCAACCAGTTTCCCTTCTACCTCGTTAACTACATGCCTGAGGGGGGGTTGGGGGGAATTACGAGTATGCTCGCGGACACTCTGATCCTTTCAGCAATTAACGTACTCCTGTTCATCCTGACCCTGTTTGTTGTACCCCTGCTCGTGCTTGAGGGGAAGAGCCTGAAGGAGGTGGTTTTTGGATCGTTTACCCTGATGAAGAAGTGCTGGGGAGAAGTGGTGGCCTGCGTCCTTGGCCTTGGAATGGTAGTATTCGCCGCCTCGCTCGCGTACCTGCTCTTCCAGGTTACCGGGATTTATCATTTTGAGATCGTCGGCAGCAGCACGTACTCATCCTTGCGCCCGGGCGATGAGTGGATCGCTCTCGGCTTCCTGTACATTCTTGCCCTATCCGGCCTTACGCTTGTCGCGGCAACGGTTGGCGGGATTGCATCTCTGGACCTCTACACCCATGCAAAGAACATGGAGCATGTGGGATGACGGTCCTCACCACCGTTGCGGACTGCTGGCTGGGGCTGTGCCGGAAAAGGCCTGTCATGCAGACAACGACAGCGGTGATGCTGGGAGAGGCCGAAACCGCCCATCCCGTCCAGCCGGATGCCGGAGGTGCGGCCGGGGGCTTACGAAGGGTCCGGTGCGGGATCTCCATCGCCACCGGGAGCATCAAAACCCTGTTTGTGGAGAGGCACCTGCTCTGGTTCTCGCTCCTTGCAGGCCTCGTACTCCTCTTCCTCTTCGTGGCAGAAGGGTGGAGCGTGACGCACTATGATTCCTTCCTGCCCCATTACATCTGGATCCCCTTTGGGGACTCATCCATCATCGTGTTCAATATGCAGCTCTTCCTGATCGAGGCGATCAGCCTGTCAGGCTTCACCTGCCTCCTCGCGGGCCTGGTCCTGCACCGGAGCGCAGGCAGGGCAAACGGGCCGGTCACGATCCGGAAGGCGTTAGCCGGAGTCAACATCCATAATGGCACACTGGCAGCGTTATCCATCGCGATGGCGTTCGTGGCGACAGTTCTTTTTGTGCAGGTCTCCCAGAGCCGGTTCATCGGAGGGTTCCTGCACACGATTGATATGGCCTTGTTCAACCTGCCTTATGCGTACTATGTCCCGAACGGGATCACGTCCATGTATTATTTCTCGTTCAGGATCATGGCCATCAACATTCTCCTGTTCCTGCTGGCACTGTATGTGGTGCCAGGCATCGTGCTGGAGGGCAGACGTCTGCTCCCGGCCCTAGCAGGTTCTGTCAGTCTCATGAAGAGGACCTGGCGCGAGCTGCTGGGCTGCATCCTCGTTCTGGGATGCATTGTCCTTGGGGTCTTTGCTGTCGGGCTCCTGATCGGCCAGTCGCCCCTTTTGCTCAACCACGATTATGACTTCTTCCTCCAGATGTCCCGCGGGCAGGTGCTGATGACCATTGCCTGTTACGGCTTCCTCCTGGGCTGTTGCGTGCTGATGGCTCTCGGGTCGACAGTCCTTGGGGTCGCCATCACGGAACTGCATACGTGCGGGAGAACGGGGTCAGTCCACCCGTTGCCAAAGAGCGATACGACAGCAGTCGGGGAGCCTTCACGATGAGCCGGTTCTCCGAGATAATCCACGGGTGGCTCGGGTTGTGCCCGGACAGGTATGCAGTACAGATGAGGAAAGAGGTGCTGCCCTTTGAGATGAATTCCCAGGGCCCTGAGAAAAACAGGGCATATACCAATAACGGGATCGTTGTTGATTCTGGGACAGCCGGCATCACGAAATGGTTTATCATAGGAGTGGTTGTCGCACTCTTCGGTACCGTATTAGTGTTTCCCTTTATCGTCAAGGGGATATCATTTCGTCAGGCGAGTACCCTGTTCAGTGTATTTCTTCTCTTGTTCGCCATTGTCACACTGTATCGGGATATAAAAAAGGCCAGTCTGGAGATTAGACCCGATGCCCTCATTCTCCGCAGGCCTTTTCACAAGCCGGTGGTTATCCGGCGGGACGATATCGCAACGGTGGAGATCCGGCAAAATGCATTGCCCTACCCGCTCTGGCACCAGAAGATATTAACCGTCTGCCTCATTCCCATCTGCTCTGTCGCTATCGTCCTGATAGAATACTGGGACCTGATTTCAGGAGAGGTTGCCTCTTCACGGTTCCTCCTCAATCTCATTTTCTACATTAATCTCATCTTGTTCTTCTTGGTGTTTTACCATCATTCCCGTGTACGGTCGTCTCCTGAAAAAGGAGTGATCATTACGAACAGGAAAGAAAGAATTACGGTTTTTTGTGAAAACCCGGGTGAGATTACCCGGCTGCTGGAGAAAACACCATGACATTATCCCTGGATTATCTCAGGAAAAAAGTTGGTTTGTGCCAACATGGAGAAACATCCCGGAAAACCCTCACCTGTACCAGCACGGCGGAGCCATACCAGGTCCCCCCCCGACCATCCCCCGTGCCAGCCGCACCTCCTGCCACAACCGATGCCCCGGCCAGGCCCCAACCCGTCTACCAGGAGAATTTCCTCCTGATCCTCCTGCTGGTGGCCGGCCTGTTCTGCCTTGTGGACCTCAGGATGCTCGCCCTTGCCGGGATCTTTTCCGCACTGCTCGTCTATTACGATGCCGGGACGCTGCATGCCGGGGAGAAGTTCGGGAAAGAATCGCTCTTTGGCGATGTGGTTGCATGGCGGCCGCTGACCTGGGCGATCTGCGTCTTCATCATCCCGCTCATCTTCCTCGCGTTTTACACGTTCTCCCGGGAAGAGATCTTTAAAGCGAACAACTGAACCCTCTGGCCGTCGTCTGTGCAGGGCCCGGACGTAACCGGGCCCTTGCATAACGGGATGTCTCCTTACAGCACGAATTCTGCACACACAGCACCGTGGTCCGATGCCGCATTGGACCATTTCGTTACGGTGGTATACTCGTTCTCAACAGGCACCTTTCCTTTCGCTCCAGTTGTCAGTTTCCCGAGGTTGTAGATTCCCCTGCGTTCAACCTTGGCATTCCTGAAACGGTCTTTTAAGGGCTTTGATACCAGAATATAATCGATCTGCTCGAACCCGGTATAGTGATAAGTCCAGCGTTTCATCAGGTCATCCCTGAACTGAAGTGCCAGGACATCGTAGAGGTCGGGGACTGTGAGCAGGGGTTGCAGCGGGGCGCTTAAGGGATGGTCATTGAAGTCGCCGGCAACGACAACCCAGTCGCGTTTCAGGTCGTACTTATTCAGGATCCCTGCAATGGCTTCAGCCTGGTCCTTGCGCCGCTTATCGGCAGTATTGTTCTTGTCATACCCCTTGCTCTTCAGGTGGTTGCAGAGGATGTAGAGTGACTGCTTATTGGGGAGAAGGATCTCGTACTTCGGGCAGTCGCGACTGAAGACCTCGCTCTTTCCCTTCTTATCAAACATGTGGGTACGTATCGTACCAATCGGGTATTTGCTATACAGTCCCACATCGATGCCCCGGTCATCGTTGCCGTCCATCAGCATGTCATATGGATACTTCGACTTCAGCATCTGTGCATCGAACGATTTGAGGGTCGGACGGTCTTCTGCTTCGACAATGCAGAGGATATCGGCACGGATATCCTTGATCACCTGTGCAGTATTTTCACGGGTATTGTTATCGAATGAGTCGGGTTTGAAAGCAACCTCCCCGTCCCAGTCATCTCCTTTTCCTTTTGCCTTGACACCGGTAATTTTCTGTCCTTTCCGGGCGAATAATTTCCCCCGGTTCTCCCGGACTTCGATGAAATCCTTGAGTTCCCCAGTATACATCGCGACAATCTTCTTTTTGTCCGCTTCGCTGTACACGTCCTGTCCGATGAGGTTCTTGAATTCCTGGATCTTTACGAGTATCAGGTCTACTTTATCATGGTCCATGTAATTGAGGGCTTTTGCACGACGGAATAGATTCTGGACATTAAACGTTCCTATCCTGAATGTATCTGCCATAATTCATCTCAAAGCAGTACAGCCGGTTTTCAATCGCTGGGGCTGTTCTGCTATGGATGATGATTAATATTTTACTACAATAAATAATTTTAGCAACAATACATAAGATTTGCCTTCAGCAGTTCCCCTGATGCGGATCCGGACCCTTTTCATTTACCGGGAGTTTTAAGTTCGGCCACTGCCAATTTTTATGAATACGATGCCACATAACAGCGAGATCTCGGGCCACATGTCTGCCGAACGGGGCCTCCTCCAGAACAGTGAGAGCCGGTTCAGGGACCTTGCCGATCTCCTTCCCCAGGTAGTATTCGAACTCGATGAAAACCTGAAATTCACCTTTTTCAACTGGTATGCGATTAAGATCACCGGATATGCATACGATGACCTTTCGAAGAGGACAGGGATATTCGATATTATTCGCGAGATTGATCGACCGTCGGTAGAGCTTTTTTTTACCCGCCTCCAGCAGGATATTACCAGCGGCCATATCGAATGCGGACTCGTTACCCATGATGGAAGGGAGATCCCCGCCATCATCTATGCCTCCCCGGTGATCGGGGAGAACCGTATCGCGGGGATCCATGGGGTCATCGTTGACATCGCGGAACAGAAACGGCTCGAGAAGGCACTCGAGGTAACGAACCAGAAACTGAACATGATGAACAGCGTGACGCGCCATGATGTCCTCAACAACATCACCGGCCTTCTCGGGCTGTGCGATATGCTGGGCGAGATGACCGCTGACAGCAATGCCCGCATGCTCCTCTCAGAGATCCGCGGCCAGGTCATCAAGATCAAAGACCAGATCCTCTTCACCAGGGACTACCAGAGCGTGGGGGTGAAGGCCCCCCAGTGGCAGGGCCTTTGCCAGAGTGTCAGGGATGCGGCATCGGCAATCGGGCGGGATATCGCCCTGGACCTGCCCGGGTCCGATGCAGAGATATATGCCGATCCATTCTTCGGCAGGATTTTCTACAACCTGATCGATAATAGCTTCAGGCACGGCGGATCGGTCCGGAAGATCTCGGTTGAGACCGGGGTCATGCCGGAGGGGGACCTCGTTATCCGGTATTGTGACGATGGCATCGGCATCCCGATGGATGAGAAGCATCTGATCTTTGAACAGGGATATGGCAAGAATACTGGGTTTGGCCTCTTTATCATCCGGGAAATCCTGGGTATTACCGGCCTGACAATCCGGGAGACCGGGAGACCCGGGAGCGGCGTCCTGTTCGAGATCACGGTCCCGAAAGCAGCGTGGAGATTGAATAAAGGCGAACGAGTACAGGGAACATGAATGATATGCGAACCATGATTACACCGGTGAATGAACGATGACGAAGATCCTCCTTGTTGAAGATGATGAAATTGTCTCGCGGGTTGCCGTCTGGCGCCTGCAGAAACTCGGTTACGAAGTCTGCGGAACGGCCACCAACAGCGCCGACGCCCTGAAGGCTGCAAAAGAACATCCCCCGGATCTTATCCTCATGGACATCAAGATTGCCGGGCCCACCGATGGCATAACGACCGCGAAGATGTTAAAGGAGATCACCACTGCCCCGCTTGTGTACCTCACGTCCCAGAGCGATGACGAGATCATCCGCCAGGCTGCCGAGACCCAGCCGGCCGGCTTCGTCTCAAAACCCTTTGAGGACAAGGACCTCAAGATTGCAATCGAGATTGCCCTCCGGAAGAAATAACCGGATGGTTACTTTTTATTCATCATGCAGGTCGCGGACCTGCCGGTATCAGCAAATGATACAATAACATGAAGAGCGCTTTCGCTCTAAAACATTACAGGAAAACTGCCGGGTTCGGAAAGATTCCGGGCATGTCCAGACTGCGAAGCGATTGTTGTGCCCCGGGTATTCCCGCCGGCAGTGCGCTCACCGTCCCCGCTTAAGAACGTGGATAAAAGAGACCCCTCCCATTTTTATATTGTAAATACCAATACATTTACGTATGTCATTGTATGACAACAACAAACGGCCAGTGTTCCGAACGCTGGCCCTGCTGCTCATCATGTCATGTGCAGCGGTATTGTCGGCAGTTCCCGTATCTGCTGAAACAGGAGTCACGGTTATTGCAGAAGGCGACCAGTCCTATTACCTGGGAGAATGCGTGATCTTCCATGGCTTTAACCATGATTCGGATACTACGTACCTCTTTATCACCGGCCCGGGTATCTCTGAAAACGGTGGAAAGCTTACCGCACCGGGCGAGGGTGTCATCAGCAGTGACCCCGGCTTATTCACGCAGGCAGCAACAAAGCCCGACAAGTCCTGGGAATATGTCCTTTATACGGACAGTCTCGATCTCCTTGCCGGATCTTACACGATCTATGCCGTGAGCCAGCCCAAGGCGAAAGACGATATTGGGACAATAAGTTCTGACGATGTCGGGGTCATCTTCAAAAAACCCTTCATCGCTACAGCGATCTCCCCGACACCGGTCGTGAGTGGACAGCCGTTCACGGTCACCGGCTATGCGGAAGGCGACCCGGCCGGCATCCAGCTCTGGATACTCGGCAAAAACTACTTCTCCATCATAACCGTCCCGGTCGACATTGAAGCGAACTATACGTTCACTGCTGACGCCCAGTACTCCGGAAACCTCACTGCGGGAGACTATTACCTCATCGCGCAGCACTCGATGCAGAACAACCAGTTCGACATCGCATTTAACGGAGAATACGTCACCGCCATGCAGGGCGGAAACAGTACGATCCTCTTTAAGGTCACCGGGCCGGGAAGCCTGCAGGGCAGCGATGCGGCAGAGGCGCTTGTTTTTGCCCTGAGCAACAGCGAAAACGGGGATGACACCTATGCAATGGTCCCTTTTACGGTGGATGAGACCGGATACTCTCCGCAGCAGGCACAACCGGTCGCAACCGCCCCGGTACAACAGCAGGCCTCATCTTTCCCGTTCCAGTTTGCCTCGTCCGGGATTACCGGTCTGCTTTCGGGACTGGTCATGTAGAACCGTCGGCAGGCAGTCCATTTCTCTCCCTTTTTTCACCTGCCGGGAAAAACCGGTCGGCAGTCCTCAATGTTTTTATATTGTAAATGTCAATAGATTTACATATGTTCCTGCCCACGAATGAGAAACAGTTCGGGTTCTGGAAGATGCGGCGCAGCGGGATGTCGAATGTTTCTATTGCAAACGAGCTCGGCATTACACGGCAGGGAGTTTCCCAGGCACTCCTCGTGATGAACGAGAAGATCGAGACCTCGCTCCGGGAGATGGCGCAGGCAAACCGGATCCAGATCGAGAAGATCGATGTGGAGCGGGGCGTCCTGTTCGGGCGGTCCATCCCGTTCCAGACCAATGCATATATTTTCGTCTCGGAGAAGCACGGCATGCAGGTCTGGTACGAGCATGACGGCGATTGCATTTCCTGCAATGAATTCACAAAATGCATCGAGTTCATCTGGGACTTCGCAGCCGAGCTGGGGATAAAACTCGAAAAGACCCAGGACCCGACAAAGATGGCAGAGGAACTGCTTGCAAAGGTCCGGGAGGATCGGGAATGAACCTTGTATCGGAAATTGCCGAACACTGGTTTGGCCTGTGCCGGAAGCCACCGGCAGTACATGCACTGCAGACGGATATCGGTATCCCGATGGGATCAGCCTTTGAGGGACTCCCGGATGGCGGGGGCGGCGGATCGGGCACTATTCGCAGGGGGATCGGAGCAGCCCTGTCAGGCACAAAAACGCTGGCGCAGAACCGGCAGCTCCTCTGGTTTACGATCCTTGCCGGGCTTGTGCTGGCGGGAAACGCTATCGGCCAGGCGGCACTCCGCTACATCGACAGGGCCGCGCAACCCGGGGGAATCGTGGAGCTTGTCCGGGACTTTTATATCCTGGACTTTTTCCTGGAGTTTATCACAGTGTTCTGCCTGCTGCTCCTGCTGGCGGGCCTTGTCCTGAGCCTCTCGTCAAAGAAAGGAGGTCCTGCATCGTTCTCAAAAGGACTTGCCGGGGCAAAAAAATACTGGAAACCAATCTTCCTGTGGTCCTTGGTTCTGGCACTCGCAGGCATACTGCTCTTCCGCATCTGGTGTTATGTATTCTTCGGGTTGCCACCAGAGTTCCGGTTCCTCAATAACTTCGGGCCTTATTTCTTTGACAGCACGATCACCCAGTTCCCCTTCAACTGGACGCTCGACTGGGCCATGTTAACCGAACTTCCGGGCTACGGGGGACGATCCCTGCTGTTATTGATCTATCCGTTTGGGCTTGTAGAGGCCATGAACGTCCTTGTGATCAACCTGCTCCTCTTCGTACTGACCCCGTTTGTCGTGCCCCTCACCGTATTCGAGCAGAAGACCCTCAGGGAGGCAGTCGCGGGATCGTTTGCCATGATGAAAAAGACCTGGGGCGAGATAGCTGCCTGCGCCGCATTCCTTGGCATTGTCGTCTTCGGTGTATTTCTTATGTACCTGCTTGTCCAAGCGGTATCCGGGATGGTGTCACCCTACGAGACGGTCATGTTTCATCCCACCGTTACCTGGATTGCTCTGGCCCTCCTCTATAATCTCGCACTTGTAACCTTTGCGTTTGTCGTGGCAACCGTCGGAGGGATCGCTGCGCTGCATCTTTACACCTCTGCAAAGAGCAGGCAGATGCCCGGATCTCCGGAACCAGAACCTCACGCATAACTTTTTTTTAGTTTTTTAAAGAGCGTCAGGGAAATTTCCGGATCTCATATTATTTTTGTCGTACGTGTCATGCAGGCCGCGAACCTGCCGGTATCCATAAAAAACGATACGATGACATAACGAGAGCATTCGCTCTGTACTCAAAACATTCCAAGAATAGTCCGTGTAAGAAGGAAAGCGATAGCAGCTTGGTATGGTTCCCGGGGACTCGCGTACCTCAGTACAGCATACTCACACGGATCTATCACAAAATAGTGTTTATGTTCTACCTCATTCTTTATTACTTCTGAATTGAAATGATACTTTAACATGACATTAGTTCATGGCAAGCATGAAACAGAATGGATCACTATCTCTGTAGATGAATACGAATCCATGAAAAGGACAATTGACGTACTTACTGACAAGGAACTCATGACCCAGATAAAGAGAGGGCAACAGAAGGATGTAAAATCACGCGATTTTAAAGAAGTCGTTAAAGAACTCAGTATTTAGAACTCATCCTTGTGTTTAATCGCTTCGATTAAGACAACGTTATTTTCAAGATCTATCGTGTAAATTATCCTGAAACTGTTTTCAAAATAGAGTTCCCAATAACCATGAAGCGGGGTTCGCAAGGGCTTTCCGTGGAGTTCGGGATTTTCAGATAATTTCTGAATCTTTTTACAAAATGACGTTGGATATTCTTATCGTATTTCTTCAGCCACTCTTCTGCCGGTTCTTTAATTCGGATATTATAGGCACTCATTCTGTTTTGTCTCCTTCGGACTGAAAAACCAAACAACGTAAATCATCCGTCATACCTAACCTGGCGACCCTGACTCGTTCTCCAAAATTATTTCACTCATTTGATTGATAAGTAAACTTCTCATCTGTCTGATTCTTTGATGTAGTAATATCAGATTTAGTAATATCAGATTTTGGTTGTTCAATCCATCTTGCTTCGATGGCCTCCCAGAATATTTTCGCAACTTTAAATTTTCTTGGAGTATCGATTACAATTGATGCTCCCAATTCGGGATCATATAGGATGGGGAAATCACCCCCCATGTTTATAGGAGAAATACCAGAGGATTTTGTTTGCGTTACTTCCATAGTTGGTTTCTTGTCGTTTGACCCATTTATAGAAGTTTGAGTTTTATCCGATTCCGTAGGCTTTTCGGGGCATTCTACAATTTTAAGGTTTCTTACATCGTTTAAATAAGCATTGCGCACAGAATTTTCGAGATTTTGTGCATCAGGAGCAGCAATACCAGCGATTCTTTGTAAATCTACCCAAAATTTCTCTTTTGGAAGATTAACTCCGTATTGTTTAAAAAACTCCTTCCATAACGGAATGTTAAGAATTGCTTCATTAAGGGCCGAATTCTTTTCATCATCTGAGGTGGGATAGGTTATCCTTATACCTAAGTTAGTTACTTTTACACCTCTTTTCTCTAATAATCCAAAATCGCGTAGCGCGGCAAGCTTGCGGAAATACGATCCGCTTGGAGATTTATGACCTAATAGATTTGAGATAGTCAGATTATCATTAGCTTCTTCATTCCGATATTTGTCGTAAAGTAACTTCGTTGCATCAATCAGATCTGGATCTAACCTGAAATCCGGGACGTGGTATTTGTTAACTTCCATTCTAACCACCATTGGGTTAATATTACTCGTCATTCTAACTATATATCTAACTCTACAAAGGTTGAATGAGTTGGTTTGCATAAGTTAATTTAGCCATATCTTGAGTTGGTTTTTCACGGTTTCTAATAGGCACATCCTCTTTAAAGTGTCAACTACACTGTAAAAGATAATAAAATTCTGCTCTGTTGAAATCCTCATCCAAAAATGGTTGTACCGACGACCAAAAGATCTAAGGTACAATGTCTCCTTTTCTTGAGTGTGAAATCAAATAGAAAGGAGACACTTAAGAAATCAGCGAGCCG
>NZ_JALOCH010000003.1 GCF_023227875.1 Methanoregula sp.
ATGAACCCGCATATCCCCCTGCCAGTAGTGAACCCAGGCCCACGTATCAAGAACGATGACGATGTTAATCCTCTCCACTGCACACGTACTCAGGCAGGTCCGGGAACTTTCCAAATCCCGAGGGGAGATGTTTCTGCCGTTCCATGATCAGGAACATGATCGCATCATCGTAGGTTTTAAACTGTTTCTCCTCGATAATCTGGTCGAGCCACTGTTTTGTTGGCTTAAGAACCTGCATCGGGGCACGGAGTTCCCTGACCTGAACGCCATGCGCCAGTTTCCGTGCTTTCCCCTGCACCGGTGCCGGGGATCCGGTGTGGCGGGCATCTGCAACCTGGCGTTCTGCTTTTGTCATGGTAATACGTGTAATGTACACATTATACATTATTAATTATTCCGGGGGTATTTGTCCGGGCCGATGTTGTGGCGACATTTTTTCAGAATGTGTGTCTCCGGTTCCCTTTTGGGATCGGTGAACCGGATTTTTTGTTTTAATCAAATCCCTTTGCCGGGCCTGTAGAATCTATTGAGGAAAATCCTGTTCACTTTCACGGTGCGATTCGCTATGTTTATCGTACGGTGCGGTAAAGGGAAGATTGTTGAATTACGGATTGAGTTGGATTAAAATATTTCTTAAGTGGACCGCCCGACCCGCCATGGAATAATCCAGATATACTATTTGAACTGCAATGGCAGTTTAATGATTTTATGGGGCATATTATTTCGTTGTTAAAAATAATTTCATGATCATGCGCCTCCTGCTCCGGTTCATATCAAAAAACGATCAGAAAGACGTCTCGCTGGAATACCACAAACTCCAGGGTTTTGTCTATTCATTATTGCAGGAGTCCGGTTTTCCCCTGCTGCACGATAAGCCGGGGTACAAACCGTTCTGCTTCTCCAACATTTTCCCGTTCGGAGACCTGTTGGAAGGAGACGTGCGGCACTTCATGATCGCATCACCGGGTAAAACGATCATTGAACGCCTCGCGCAGCATCTTACCACGAACCATACAGAACGGGAAATCCATATCGGCGACTGTGCGTTTGCGCTCGATGGCGTGAGAACGCTTGAGACCCCGCTCGGGACCGGACCGGTCAGGATCATCTGTGCGACGCCGATCCTCCTGCGTATCCCGGAGTATAATTACGATCTTTATGCAGTTCCCGAAGAGGAACGCAGGTTCCGGTACGTGTACTGGCGCCCGCAGATCTCGTTTGAGGCGTTCATTAAGCAGCTGACCGAGAATCTTACCAGGAAATACAACCAGTCGTACGGTACGTCAATCGCGGATCATCCCCTGTTCCAGGAATTCCTGTTTAAAAAAACCGTGCATACCCGGTACATTGTTGACGGGAAAAGTTACGGTGCGGCCGGAAGCCTGTGGGAATTTTCCTGGAGCCACATGGATGACGTGCAGCGGCGGGTGATTGAATTCGGGCTCGATGCCGGCTTTGGGGAGCGGAACAGTTTCGGGTTTGAGGTTCGTGAATGTAGTTAAGGAGAAGTGACAATCATGAGAGCGGTACCTGAAGAGGCATATGAGCTCATTCTCCAGGCCAGTGAGACTTCGGGAAAAAAACGCACATCTCTTGCCCTCCATGCATTATCGATCTCAAAGGACTGTGCCGATGCTTATGTCATTCTTGCCGATGCCGAGCAGGACAACGCAGAGGCGCTCCGCCTTCTCGAAGAGGGAGTGCGTGCCGGGGAGCGGGTGCTGGGGAAACGGGTGTTCAGGGAATGCGTCGGCGATTTCTGGCTCGTCTTTGAGACACGCCCGTACATGCGTGCACGGTTCGCGCTTGCCCTGCTCCTCCGGGATATAGGCGAGCGGGATCGTGCAATTGACATTTTTACCGATCTCCTCCGGCTCAACCCGAACGATAACCAGGGGGCCCGCTACGAGCTGGCGACCTGCTTTCTGGAGAAGGGGGATCATGCGGCACTTGAGGGGCTCCTTGAGGAATACGAAAACGACGGTTCGGCGGTCTGGCTGTACTCACGGGCGCTCCTGAAATTCCGGCAGGAGGGAAAAAGTATGGAGGCCGAGGTATGCCTGCGGGAAGCGATCGAAGAAAACCCGTTTGTTCCACGGTATCTTCTTGGGAAAAAAGATCTCCCTGCCCGTCACCCGGATTGTATGAGCCGGGGGGAGCGGAGCGAGGCCATTGTCTATACCCTTGACAACCGACGGGTTTGGAAGGAGACCCCGGGCGCTCTTGGATGGCTGGGGGCGATGGTTTCGTCCCGGTCCCGGAAAGGGAAGCGGCGGTGACGGGGCGAATCGTTTCACCGGATTTTTTTAGAAGGGATCCGGAATGGAATTTCCGGGATAACCTGCTGGAACAAGTAAATCCTGGCGCTCGTTAGTCTCCCGAAGGGCAGGTAAGACGGATAATCCCCTCTATCCCGTCGAAATCGGAATCAAAAGAGTATATGCGGGCTATCTCGAGATCTTTTATGCACGCGACTGTGAGTGCATCGACAAGAGACAGCCGGGAATATTTTTCAAAGAACGCTTTCCCGGCTGCGAACTGGGTATCGGTTATCCGTATATGGTTGATATTCTCTGCTGCTTCCAGCGCGAGAAGAGTTTCTACTGCCGCAGCGTGACCCGCTTTCTGGTGGAGGAAGTTGAGTACTTCTGCAAGGATAAAATCGGTGATATTATGCTCCTTTGGATCCGGCATCGATTTCATTGATTATGGGAGCTGCCTGTGCATGCCACTGATCGTTCCGGTAAAATGCGCCAATGAGAATCACGGAGTCGATAAATGCATCCATTTAATGCATTCCCGTGAGGTTATGCGTTATTACTGAGTCCGTCGCTTCTCCGCTGAATTTTCCCACAAGCGAGGCCAGTTTCCCTTTTTTCTTTTTGATCACCACTGCGACCAGACGGTCGCCTTCGTAGGTCCAGCGTATCCGGTCTCCTTCCCGGATGCGGAGGCTCTCTTTTATTTTTTGCGGGATATCGAGATGATCGCTGTTCCTGACAACGGTCTCCAGCGTTTCCGTCATACGTACCAGTTGATATTCATCCCGGATTATTTAAACATGGGGGCTCCCCTCCCCGGGGTAATCCGGTACCGGGTTCGGAGTGCGGAACAGTTCCGGGTTTGAGGTTCGTGAATGTGGTGAGGGCGCGGGACTGACCGGTAATTCCGGCATCAATCGCTATAAGTATAGTAGTTGAGAGAGAACTGTGATCTGACCATGACCAAACAACATCAGGAGCGTTTTGTCTGGACTGACGGCGTCAGGTTCAGGAAGCTAAAAAACCCTCCCGACACGGGAAGAGCTGGTTCATGCCGATGAGATACTGGGAGCAGTGTCCGAAAAGATCGCTCGCCCTGCTCACCGGAAAGGGCATAAGGCGAAGGTTGTCGAATAACGTATTCCCCGATTTACTTTTTTCATACCAGTGCCTCGCTGCGATCCTGTTCGTCGGCAGGGAGCGCGGGTTCCGGATCATTACGGGCGTTCACGATGAGGCCGTGATCTGTTTCAGAAGTCCGGTTCAGGTTCATGAATGCGAGATCCCGGGTAAAAAGTACATAAACTATAAGCACTCGTTTGAAGCGGACTAATTTAGGATTGAAATTATTTGCTCACGTGGAGTCAGGCAATCATCGAACTCGATCGTTCGACCACTCTTTAAAAAGGGTTGCATACATTTTTTCGCCAGTTATAGCAACCGTCTCATTGAGATCAACAATCCGAAGGTACGCCAGGAGCTCATCTGTTTTCTTTTGTGCATCCTTGATGGTGGGAGAGCGCAGCACCTGCACTAAGCTCGGCAACCGTGATGACAGAAACGATCCCGGTGTTTTTCTCATCAGAAAAACTAATCGAACAATGCGAACGATCGCTCCGGGCCGTTGGTCCGGAGCACGTCAACGCAGATGCTGGTATTAAAAATCATAGCGGTTCGATGTTCCGGGATTTACGGAGGGTATCGACAAAGTGTGCACTGTCCACATCGCAGCCCCACGCGCCACGGAGCGATGTTACCGGTTTTTTCTCTATGATTTGGTATGAAAATGCTTCGGGCATTTTCATCAAACGTGTATGAAAGTCCTTCTGACTTTGATACACGATTTTTACAAAGACCTCATCGCCGGTTTTTGTGGGTATGCCCTTCTCAAGTTCCAGATGGAAATCGTCGATGACTTTTGCTTTGATGGTTGTCATACCGTACATTACGTATCGTGCCGGGAGTCATGAAGGTTTGTGCGGGGGGGGGGTGAGAGATACCGGTTAACGATTTTCATCACTTTCACGGTGCAGATCAACATATTTATCGTGTGGTGTTGTTAATGAAAGATCGTGGTATAACGGTGAGAAGATAAATAAAAAATATTTAGTGTCGTGATTTCTTTGAGTGAATCCATTATCGAAATACATTTTCCAAAACTGAATCATTTCTGGATGGACGCCGGGTTGTTGGGGCTCTACCGGATTGCTCACAAAGAACAATTCAAAGAATCCGGTGTTGAAATAATTCTCAACGATTCTGGAGTTTCGTTCAAAGGATCAGAAAAAGATGTTCAGGCATTTCTGCAAAAAGCGTACGATCGTTTGCTCAAGGATTATTATAATACATCTTCGCAAAGTCAGAAAGAGAAAAATGCTGGCTTCTATTTGGATACAAGTAATGGTCAATTTATCCGATTCCCCAAAGTTAAACCGATGGGAATTGCTGGACTCGTGAAAATTTCTGGACAGAGTTACAAAAATAAAGGCATCGCAAAATTTGTAAAATCCAACGAATCACAAAAGAAACAACAATATCCACAACTCGAAGAAAAATATGCCCATCATCAGGATCGTTTCGAAAAATTTCTGGCTGATACAAAATTAAAACCTGGTGCATCGTTACTTCTTGATGGCGAGAATATTGTCTCTCCTTCAATACACATTGACAAGTTGTCCGGGAAATCAAAAGGTCGTTGCTTCATCTGTGGGCAGGAATCACATTCGCTCAGTGATATTGGAGGAACCGTTTTTCCGTTTATTACCGGATCGTCTGGTGTCCTTTCATTCAATACGATTGGCAGCAGTGCAGAAAAAGTATGCTGGAAATGTGATTTTCTCGCAAAATTTGTCCCAGTTACCGGTTTTTACAATGTGAGTATGGATACCACCCATATTTACTTCCCCTATTCAGCCAGCCTGGAAAAAATGAACGATGTTTTCCAGAGTCTGACTACAACAAAAATTGATGATCCCCACCTTATGAGAAATTTTGATAACAAACTCGGGGGATATTTCCAGAAACCTTATGAACAATTTTTTACGTTTCTGTATTCGCTGTATCGCGTCCTCATGACTAAACGAACGTCATCTTCAGCAGATGAAGATGATTATGAACTTGATTACGAAGCACTCTATGATGTGAACCTGAACAATTCACCGCTTGATTTTCTTGTTGTGTATACAGAGTCCCTTGGCGATGCACAAATGGGGAAGATGATATGGCCGTTCCATGAATCGGTGTACCTTTTCAGGTTATTCGATCATCTCGAACGAAATAAAATCAATATATCTGTGGTTATGCATCAGTTAGCAGATTTTGAAAAAATTAAACACAAACAACTGGAAAATGCAACGCTTACAAGAAATCGTGTATGTGAAAATATCTTAAAAAAACAGAGCATTGTCTCACTTGTTGAACAACACGTCTTCAGGGTTAACAAATCGGAAACCCAGAACATCTGGCCATTGAATGATTTTGTCATTTTATATGAAAAAGCAATCCGGGAAGGAGATACACACATGGATCAAAAAATTATCGATGTCGCAGTCAGTGTCGGAAAGACTATTGGAATGAGTATTGCACCGAGCGGGAAAAAAGGCAAGGGGGATCTCTTCAGACTGAGGAAAACCCGGAAGCCTGAAGATTTCCTTAATGAGATCAATCGCATCCAGATGAAATATGGAACAAAAGTCAGTGCAGATCTCTATAACCAAGGTCAAAAAATGGAGGAAAATTTCACGGAATTCAAACAGTTCTGCATGATCGCAGCATTGAACACGTATAATGCAGGGAACCCGGCACCTGTTGAAACCGGTGGAAAAGTAAAAGCGGAGGCAGCATAATGAAAACAGCAAAGGCACTCACTCTGACCTATCTGACACCCGTATCATTTGCATCACTGAACGGTTCAGACAAGGAAGCAGACAACATTTCGAGCATTAAAAAGATCAAAGTCGGTAAAGAAGACTATCCGTATGTATCGTCACAAGCCGTTCGGAGAGCATTAAGAAACCAACTTGAAGTTCTTGGGCGAACACTTTCAGAGGGCGAGGCAGCGAAAATCGCTAAAGGTGCCGCAACAACAAAACAGGAACCAGGTACCTATATCGATGACGATCTTTTTGGTTACATGGGAACTGAAGAAGCTACCGCAGGGAAAAAAGGCAAAGCCACCAAACGCACGTCAGTTGTCCGTGTCTCACCCCTTGTTGCCCTGAATCCTTATCAAGGGGATCTCGATTTCGGGACAAACTACATGGGTACGAAAGCCGGTGGAGATCCAAATATTTTCGAGACCGAAATTCATTCTGGTCTTTACCGTGGATCTATCCTCATAGAACTTGATCGCGTTGGTAATGGCGATGGGTTCGATGGAAAAGATCTAGATAAAAAAGAAAAAGCACAAAGGGTGAAAGATCTGCTTAGCGCGATTAAGAACCTCTGGGCTTCAGGGCGCCAGAGCCGGTTCCTGGCTGACATTGCACCCAAATTTGTTGCATCGGCCATGTTGAAAACAAAAAACCCGATCTTCCTTGAAAGCATTCAGGTAGAAGGTAAGAAGCTCAATACCGGGATGATTGCAGAGACAATCAAGGATTACGAAAAAGAAATTGTTGCCTCGACAATTGGCGTACGTCAGGGATTTTTCGAAGGATCTGTTGATGGCGCAAAATCTATTGGCGTACGTCAGGGATTTTTCGAAGGATCTGTTGATGGCGCAAAATCTATTGGCGATGCCTTCGATGAAATGGCAAAGTGGGTAGATGAATATTATTCCTGATTAAGAGATGCACATGTTCTCTTTCTCAATTACGGCAAAAGCAATCACGGCATCATTCCGGGTCCCGGAAACGCACACGTTTCATCAGACCCTCCCGCTACCCCCGAAGACTGCTATCATCGGCATGATTGGTGCGGCTCTCGGAAATCGTCTGGATGATGCGCATGCATTTGTTGATCAGAACAATATCCTTGTCAGCGTTTACGGGACCCATGAAGGGACAATGAAGGATCTCTGGAATTACCGGAAATTGAGCAATAAAGAATATTCAGTGGAAGAGATCAAGAATCGAATGCATTATAGTATTCTCATTCGGGAATTCCTTTACTCCAATGATTTTACCTTCTATTTTGCCTCAGAAGATCCCAAACCACTCAGGCAATTACAAAACTCTTTCAAATGTCCGGTATATGCATTGACCGCAGGTAACAGTGATGACCTGCTGAAGATCTGTGACATTTCCGAGATCAGGGAACTCAAATCTGAAAAAATTATTCGCTTTGAGAATACAGTAATTCCGGGAGATTTATCGAAGTCCTGTAAACACAGTATTGACCTGAGACAGACTCCGATTACCGAGACTCTTTACACTCCTCAGGTTTTTCTTTTGCCAACAAAATTTGAATTTCATGGAGATGAGCGACGTGTTGTCGAGAGAAAACCGTTTACGTTTATCAGCACACCTATCAATCTTTCCAACCCGATAGCCGGTTATAATATCGATGGCAAAGCGGTTGTCCTTCAATGACCTCTCAAATTTTTTGGGCCAAGCCAGATCAGACATATGATCAGCATATCACTGCTGCATATCATGCATGGAAATCTACAGTTTCTGCGAAGAGAAACCTGATCAAACGAACAAGCCAGCGCTTTGGTTTCAGTGAAGACCGGTTTTTGAAAAGTTCACTTTTAACTGTAGTTCTTCATGATATCGGGAAAAATATTGTTCCGTTCCAAGAAATGATGAACGCAAAAAGGGATGGCCGTAATTTTGATTATAAGGAAAATTACCGTCATGAACTGGAATCCTATTGTTACGTATTCCGTGGCGCGATGGCATTATCCTCACAAGAGGGCAACAATCTCGTTGGAAAGATTCCACTTGAAGCACTTGCAGTGTTGGGACATCATAAGCGAATTGATCCATCTCTTGATTCCTTTCACCGTGAAGCAGTAAGTACAAAACCCCCTATATACAAGGAAGGGATAATCTCCGCGTTATCCCTTGCAGGAGAAATTTTTCAAACTGAAGGATACACACTTCCCGAAATCCCGGTTCATGATTACGATCCATACAAAGAAGTGAGTAAATTAATCGGTTATGATGGTATTTTTACCAAACTTTTTGAGAGTGAAACCAATCCAGATTCGGTTCGGACAACGTACTCATTACTGAAAGCAATTCTTCATTACTCTGACTGGCTCGGATCTGCCGGAACGGAGATACCGTACTCGATAAAGAATGATGCTGACGACCTTTTCAGACATATCGAGCACCATTGTGCTGAAAAAAAGATCGCGTTTTCAAATCTCCGTCCCTTCCAGCAGGAATGTGCTGATACGAAAGGACATGTGATTGCTGTTGCTCCAACAGGAAGTGGCAAGACCGAAGCTGCACTTTTCTGGGCACTGAATAATATGCGTGAAATGCAGGATGCAAAACTTATCTATCTGCTTCCCACCATGGTCACGGCCAACAGCATATTCCTGCGGATGGAAGAATATTTTGGTGAAGGAAACGTTGGGCTGTCACATTCCACAGCCACATTCCTGATGGAGAATGAGGAAGAGTCTGTGGGGAGAACAGTTCTCTTTGATAAATCGTTCATCAAGCCTGCAACGGTGGCAACAGTAGATCAACTCCTTATGGCCGGATTCAATTCCGGTAAATGGACACTCATTGAAGCCAATGCTGCCAACAGCGTTGTGATCATCGATGAAATCCATTCGTATGAGCCCTGGACCTTGGGTCTCATCATTGAATCCCTGAAACATTTCTCAAAAATGGGAACGCGGTTCATGCTCATGAGTGCGACCCTCCCGAAATATTTAATCGATTTATTTGAACGAGCCCTTCCCGATGCAAAAATTATACGTGATGAATCCTTACTCGCATCATGCCGGAACCGTTTCCAGACGGTCGAAAAAACCATTGACGATGCCATTCCGGATATCGAGCAATCGGTAATTGCCGGGAAAAAAACTCTTGTCGTTGTAAATAATGTGGCGAAGTGTCAGGAATTATATGAAAAACTCCGCCATCTTGATCCGATTTGTTATCATTCAAAGTTCACGTTCGATGATCGCAGAATAAAAGAGATCGGGATCGATGATGCGCGACTTCTGATCGCAACGCAGGTTGTCGAAGTCTCTCTGGACATTGATTTCGATGTTATGTATACCGAATGTGCTCCCCCGGATGCACTCGTCCAGCGGGCGGGGCGGGTCAACAGGAGACGGACGAAAACCAACAGCTGGATCTATATTTATCGTCATTCGAAAACATCTGATCGGATTTATGATCAGAATTCAACAGGGTTGTTATCACAATCGTTTGAAAATTTTAAAAATTCCCATTCGGAATTGACAGAATCCGATCTGATCTCAATTGTGGAGACGGTGTACAAAGGTACTGATATAGAAGGATCAGAACACTTCGTCGATGCAAGTAAACGATATGCAGAGGTTCACGAGACTCTTATGGGAATTTTTGATAATCCGAATAAATTCGAAGATAAAACCCGGAGAGTGGAGTATCTTCAGGTTCCAGTTATCCCCGCTCAATTCAGAGGGAAGGTAACTGCACCCGGATTTCCGCCCCCCAAAAGGCGATTGTATGAAGTAAAGATGCCATACTGGTATGTCCGGAAACACAAAGAAATCGTTGACGACATCACATTTTGTGAAATGAAATATGATGCTGAAATCGGTGCATCGTTTGCTGATGATACGGAATTATCGAGCCTGATCATATGATCCTCCACACCTTCACGCTTACCCTCGGCTCCACCCGGCCCATCCACGGCTCCGCCCACGAACTCCGTGGATTCTTCGCAACAAAATTCAACGAATATGCCGAGCTCCATCATCATAACGCAGACAAATTCATCTATAGTTACCCGCTCGTGCAGTACAAGATGATCGGCAATGTGCCCACCGTGATCGGCATCAATGAAGGCGCAGAAATTCTCAAAAAGATCTTCGATGACTACCAGGAAATCCGCTTGGGTGAGAACACATACCAGATCGTTGAGCGTGGCATCGCGCTGAAGGATGAAGAGTTCGAGATCTCGGAGAAGATCCGTTCGTATGAATTCGCAACCCCGTGGCTCGCGCTGAACCAGGAGAATTACCGGAGGTACTATGCACTCAAAGGAACTTCCGAGCGGGACGAATTTATCCGGAAGATCCTGATCGGCAATCTCATCTCGATGTCAAAATCGCTGGGTTACGAAGTGCCGGGCCAGATCAAATGCGACGCGCAGGTCACTTTCCGCAAAGACCGTTTGAAAGATGTCAGCGTCATGACTTTTACCGGGAAATTCCAGGTAAATTTCCTGATCCCTGACCTGCTTGGCATCGGCAAATCTGTCTCGCGGGGATTCGGCGCAGTACGGCAACTGAAAGGAAATATCGGGTGAAGGCAGATGCAGCTCGTCATCAACACCCGGGGATCGTTCCTGAAGAAATCCAACAACTGTTTTCTCGTGAAGACCGATGAGAAGACTTTCGAAGTCTCGGCTGACAAGATCGACAGCATTCTCATCACTACCTCTGCCACGATTACAACCGACGCGATCCAGTTTGCGGTTGAGAACAATATCGATATTATTTTTCTGGATTACTTCGGCAACCCGTACGGGCGCGTGTGGCACTCAAAGCTCGGCAGCACGACGCTGATCCGCCGCCGCCAGCTTGAGGCCGCGAACGAGGATACCGGGTTTTATCTTGCGCGTGAATGGATCTCCCGGAAGATCGAAGATCAGATCAATCTCCTCAAGGACTTAAAGAAGAACCGGCCCGAGCAGAAAGAGACGCTGGAACAGTATATTGCGAGGATGGAAGTCCTGCTCGAATCCCTGAAACATATGAAGGGGACGCTCGATCACAAGCGCGGGTCGATCATGGGAATTGAGGGAATGGCATCGCAGGCATATTTCGATGCGATCAACAGCACTATGCCCGATGCATGGAAGTTCAAGGGCCGGAGCCGGGACCCGGCACGCGACGGGTTCAACTGCCTGCTGAACTACGGGTATGGCGTTCTCTACTCGCAGGTCGAGCGTTCGTGCATCATCGCGGGGCTCGATCCTTATGTCGGGTTCCTGCACACGGACAATTACAATAAGCGTTCGTTCGTGTTCGATCTCATCGAATTATTCCGGGCTCACATCGATAAAACGGTAATCAATCTCTTCATGAAGCGGCAGGTCAATGAGAAGTATTTTGATCCCATTCCCGGCGGCCTCTACATGAACAAGGAGGGAAAGGCAGTCCTTATCGGTGCCATTAACGAGATGCTCGACAAGGAGATCGATTACCGGGGACGGAACGTGAAGATCCGGAATACGATCCAGATGGAGTGCCACACTATCGCAAACAAACTGATCAAATAGGAGACAGAATCATGACGATGGTCTGGGTGGTGTACGATATTGGAAAGACGACAACCCGTAACCATGTGGTACGGATTTGCCTGAACAAGGGATTGTACCGGGTCCAGAAGAGCGTGTTTCTTGGGAACCTGAACTCCAATGAACGCGATTCGCTGGCGCTGGAGTGCGGGCACGAGATAGATCCGGAGGTTGATTCCGTGTATGTGTTTCCGATGGATGACACTTCTTTTAAGAAAGTAAAACTGCTCGGCCAGGCCTTTGACAAGAAACTGGTGAGCGACGAACTCTTAACAAAATTTTTCTGATCATGCCGACTGACACTGAAACGATCATTACAATATCGGACGTAATGGAGTACCTTTTCTGCCCCCGTTTCATCTACTACATGCATTGTCTCGATATCCGACAGCATGAGGAGAAGCGGTTCAAAGTGATGAAGGGGCGTGAGGTGCATGAAGAAAAATTGATCAGGAACCCGGATTACCTGCGAAAGAAACTGGGCGTGACAAAAAAAGAGATGAACGTCTTCATCGCATCCAAGCAGAATCATATCAAGGGGATTGTTGATGAAGTCCTGTTCCTCGATGATGGGACGGCAGCTCCGTTCGAATATAAATTCGCGGAGTTCAAGGATACGATCTTCGAAACGTACAAGTATCAGCTGGTCCTCCATGCGATAATGATCCGGGAGAATTACCATTGCGATGTGAAGAGGGGTTTCATCTGTTTTACCCGGAGCAATCATCATATTGAGACGCTTGAGTTTACGGAACAGGATTTTAAGCGAGGGCTTGAGATTATTCAGGAAATTCTTGAGATCATCGACAAAGGATTTTATCCAAACAAAGGGAAATACAAAAACAAGTGCATTGACTGTTGTTACGCAACAATCTGCACCTGATTCTTATGTTTAAATAGGAATCAATAATTCTGCAGGAAGAATTGCCTGTGGGAATTTTAAGCGATTTGGTTGCGATTAAGCGGAAAATACGCGAAATTTCGCGGCCTTCGAGCGATTCATCCAAGAGAACAAGGATTGAAACCTACCAATGGAGAAAAATAAAAACCGATGCGACTCTTCGAGCGATTCATCCAAGAGAACAAGGATTGAAACCGTCAACACCGTCGGAAGGTGAATCATGGCATAAGTCTTCGAGCGATTCATCCAAGAGAACAAGGATTGAAACCCCGCATTGACGGACATATCAGCAGCGATGTATTCTTCGAGCGATTCATCCAAGAGAACAAGGATTGAAACTGATCCGACAACAGCCGGTAAACTCCATCACATCCTTCGAGCGATTCATCCAAGAGAACAAGGATTGAAACTCCCCAGTTCCTCTCGCTCAATACGCCCGTATCCTCTTCGAGCGATTCATCCAAGAGAACAAGGATTGAAACTCCGGGGTTGCCGGCAGGGCGTTGACAAAGATGTCCTTCGAGCGATTCATCCAAGAGAACAAGGATTGAAACTAATGAACACGGGGCCGCGTGACACACGTCAAGCATCTTCGAGCGATTCATCCAAGAGAACAAGGATTGAAACTTTTCCCAAACCGGGCATAAGGTTGCGGTCTTACACTTCGAGCGATTCATCCAAGAGAACAAGGATTGAAACCCATTCAGACGTGGATAATATTCGTGGATTGTGATCTTCGAGCGATTCATCCAAGAGAACAAGGATTGAAACACTGGTGGAACGAACCGGCTGGCAGTCCTACAAGGGCTTCGAGCGATTCATCCAAGAGAACAAGGATTGAAACCGAGCAAAAAGAGATTGAGAATGGAGACGGGCCGGCTTCGAGCGATTCATCCAAGAGAACAAGGATTGAAACGATCCGTGCCGTTCGGGACCGCACCGATCAGCGGGTCTTCGAGCGATTCATCCAAGAGAACAAGGATTGAAACATCAAACTCCACATGATAAAGAATATCATTCTCGGGCTTCGAGCGATTCATCCAAGAGAACAAGGATTGAAACAGGAGTCAGTAATTATGCCAGCACCAAAAGACCCAGCTTCGAGCGATTCATCCAAGAGAACAAGGATTGAAACTCCGGTTGGCTGGCACCATCCGTTACCGGATGGATTCTTCGAGCGATTCATCCAAGAGAACAAGGATTGAAACCCCAATCCCACGCATACCCGCGAGCGGCCTCCGGGTCTTCGAGCGATTCATCCAAGAGAACAAGGATTGAAACTTATTTTGAGCGTTGTGAACGGATCGCCGATATAGCCTTCGAGCGATTCATCCAAGAGAACAAGGATTGAAACAAATTAAAATTAAAACATTCACCCAGAAATCTGGATCTTCGAGCGATTCATCCAAGAGAACAAGGATTGAAACAAGCGTCTGAAAAATAATCCGGTTCTTTTCCTACGGCTTCGAGCGATTCATCCAAGAGAACAAGGATTGAAACCAGTCTTTCATCCCTTGCGCTCCTTGCATTTGATCTTCGAGCGATTCATCCAAGAGAACAAGGATTGAAACAGGTAATGCGGGAAATAAGCGAAGGTGAACAATGAACTTCGAGCGATTCATCCAAGAGAACAAGGATTGAAACCCCGGTCGATCAGGCTACCCGTGGCATCGTATGGTTCTTCGAGCGATTCATCCAAGAGAACAAGGATTGAAACCTCCCAATGAGTTTCTGACCACGCACGACATCACCTTCGAGCGATTCATCCAAGAGAACAAGGATTGAAACAATCTCTCTCGAAATCTGAAGGTCCATTTGTTTCTTCTTCGAGCGATTCATCCAAGAGAACAAGGATTGAAACTCGTAGGGATCCCGGGCACGGTCGTCACCGATTTGCTTCGAGCGATTCATCCAAGAGAACAAGGATTGAAACATACGAGCGTTGCCGCGTAGGTTCCGAGTTTTGGATCTTCGAGCGATTCATCCAAGAGAACAAGGATTGAAACCGTCGATTGAACATCTCAAAGAAATTGTTTACGACTTCGAGCGATTCATCCAAGAGAACAAGGATTGAAACCCCGGAAACGCAGGTGATGAGCCTATGACAGCACACTTCGAGCGATTCATCCAAGAGAACAAGGATTGAAACCCCACCCTTCCCTTATGATGTATTCCGGTTCCTGCTCTTCGAGCGATTCATCCAAGAGAACAAGGATTGAAACCGCACCTTCTCGTACTTGGCCCACGCGGGGTCGCCTTCGAGCGATTCATCCAAGAGAACAAGGATTGAAACTCCGGTACACCAAAACCATTGTCGTATGGGGGCTGCTTCGAGCGATTCATCCAAGAGAACAAGGATTGAAACTTGAGTCAATGCGGGTATCTCCAACGATGAGAACGCTTCGAGCGATTCATCCAAGAGAACAAGGATTGAAACATGTCCTTTTTCGTGATAATATCGTCTTTGTACTCACTTCGAGCGATTCATCCAAGAGAACAAGGATTGAAACTGTCCCTGCACAACTACCAGACACTTGTACTGATGAACTTCGAGCGATTCATCCAAGAGAACAAGGATTGAAACTCCTGATCACCCTGGTCGCATACGCGCACCTGATGCTTCGAGCGATTCATCCAAGAGAACAAGGATTGAAACTATCTTTTGGACAATCCAGCCGGGTTTTTGCCGTTCGCTTCGAGCGATTCATCCAAGAGAACAAGGATTGAAACCGAGCCGCACAGAACAACAGGAAACCCCCTTTCCCTTCGAGCGATTCATCCAAGAGAACAAGGATTGAAACCGCCATTGTTGGATACCAACTCGCACTTGTGATTGCTTCGAGCGATTCATCCAAGAGAACAAGGATTGAAACTACGACGGATCGTTCGGATCACAGAACTTTCCGGAACTTCGAGCGATTCATCCAAGAGAACAAGGATTGAAACCAGGAAACCCGCCGGCAATACCAGGAACACATCCGACTTCGAGCGATTCATCCAAGAGAACAAGGATTGAAACCAGCCCGGAGAAAGGGTATATCGTCGTGGAGTAGCCTTCGAGCGATTCATCCAAGAGAACAAGGATTGAAACCTGTTCTTGCGCGCTGTCCCCAAGGGTTTTGGCCTCTTCGAGCGATTCATCCAAGAGAACAAGGATTGAAACAGTATTCCCCGTTTGCTGATATGTCTGGTCTTCCGCTTCGAGCGATTCATCCAAGAGAACAAGGATTGAAACGTCAATGATGACTTGGGAAAAACCGCACGCTGGAACTTCGAGCGATTCATCCAAGAGAACAAGGATTGAAACTTCGTCGAATGTCATCTCACATCCTCCCATTGATCACTTCGAGCGATTCATCCAAGAGAACAAGGATTGAAACGTCATGATATCACTTGTACCTCCTCATTTTCCCATGCTTCGAGCGATTCATCCAAGAGAACAAGGATTGAAACTCCACAACCGATGGAACGCCATGATGCCTTGAAATACTTCGAGCGATTCATCCAAGAGAACAAGGATTGAAACCACCATGGTAATCGAGAGTGTATATAAGATCGGTCTTCGAGCGATTCATCCAAGAGAACAAGGATTGAAACAATCAATTGCCACTCCAAATTTCTTCAGCACCTCCTTCGAGCGATTCATCCAAGAGAACAAGGATTGAAACTGTCCTTTATCGAAATCTCCAATATCAATTTCGTCTTCGAGCGATTCATCCAAGAGAACAAGGATTGAAACAACACGCGGGTTGACTTGTCCGAGAGAGTGAACGTGCTTCGAGCGATTCATCCAAGAGAACAAGGATTGAAACTGAGGTCCTGCTTGAAAGTGCTCTGGTTTTGTTCAACTTCGAGCGATTCATCCAAGAGAACAAGGATTGAAACACTCACGGCCAACATACCCGAGTGCCCTCTCATTCTTCGAGCGATTCATCCAAGAGAACAAGGATTGAAACAGTGTCATAGTAACTTTGTCCCCCGCGGTGAACGTTCTTCGAGCGATTCATCCAAGAGAACAAGGATTGAAACTTCACCACTGCGAGGCACAGATCGGGACGGTCAGTCTTCGAGCGATTCATCCAAGAGAACAAGGATTGAAACGGGTTAATGCGTCCTGGTATTGATCTGGGGGGAGCTTCGAGCGATTCATCCAAGAGAACAAGGATTGAAACCGGATAAGGTCTTCGTCTCTTCCGATCATTTCGGCTTCGAGCGATTCATCCAAGAGAACAAGGATTGAAACATCATAGCCGGGAGTTTCAGTTTTGGGAGCAGTTGCTTCGAGCGATTCATCCAAGAGAACAAGGATTGAAACTCGGCGGTGTTATGACGATCCTATGCGGGTAGAACCTTCGAGCGATTCATCCAAGAGAACAAGGATTGAAACGGGGTTTCCCCGACAAGAGTAATACCTTTCGTCAGCTTCGAGCGATTCATCCAAGAGAACAAGGATTGAAACCTGTTGAACGTGTTCGAGATGGTCATCGGTTCGGGCTTCGAGCGATTCATCCAAGAGAACAAGGATTGAAACCTCAATAATGCTCTAAAATCCATGTATTTGATATATCTTCGAGCGATTCATCCAAGAGAACAAGGATTGAAACACCATCTATAAACGGTCTCTAGTATGAATAAGCACACTTCGAACGATTCATCCAAGAGAACAAGGATTGAAACCACCTTTGCTGAATGTGGCCCGGGATATGGCCCCGGCTTCGAGCGATTCATCCAAGAGAACAAGGATTGAAACATTGCGTCCTCGGTGCGGGCCCGGTCCGTCAGCCTTTCTTCGAGCGATTCATTCAGGACAACAAGGATAAAATCCATCAATCATATTCCCCGCCCCCCTAAAATCCCGGTGAAGCACAATTCTTATTTGCACCAACAGTATACAGTATACAGTATGACCGCAGCAACCCGTCGAGTACGTACACCTGTGCAGAGTCCGCAGAAGCCGCGGACGCCGGCGCAGTTCTCATTTGAAGCAAAAGAGAAGCTGGACCACATAAAAGAGGTCGAGAACCTGTCCTCGTACAACGATGTCGTGGACTTCTTATACGGCCTGTGGAAATCCGGCCAGCCCTCAATGGCCGGGGCGTTTGCCGGGATGGGTCCGTTCGACCGCACAGGAGAGGAGGAGGATTCCCATCGCACACCTTATTGATACGTGGGCGTGGATTGAGTATTTCGAGACTCCGACTCCTGGAATAGAGGAGATTATTGCCGGGCGGGATATGGTTTACACATCCATCATCACGATCACGGAGCTGGTTACTTCATTTACCTGGAAGTCCGGGCGTTTGCCGGTTGCGGATGCCGTTGAGAAAGTGTACCGGCTCAGCCGTGTCATTCCGATCGACCGTCAGGCAGCCACCCGTGCCGGGTCGTATTCAAAGAAAGAGTTCCCGGGCGGGATTGCGGACCGGATCATTCTTGCAACGGCTGAGACCCGCGGGTTGACAATCGTCACGGGCGATCAGCATTTCAAAGGGCGTTTGGGAGTAGTTTACATCGGAAAATAATCAACAGACATTTATCTTGTCCTGTTATGTCACCCGGGGGCGGGATTGGCCACGATTGATTTCAGAAGGCCTTGCCGGGTTTTTCAGGCTGGTTGTGTAATTGCCCTTTGCTATATTGCTTATGGTAAAATCAGGATCGCGCCAAGAATTCTGTGCAGGATTGTAAATAAGTAAATACTTACAATGGTCACATACTATCTATGCCCGATCGGGAATATGCGACCAAGAGAATTCCGGTATGTCCGAGTACATGGGAAGCTGTCCACGGATTACGCAGGCCCGGTCAGACATTTGATGACGTGATCAGACAGCTGGTACGCGAAGAGAACCGGCGCCGGTTGTACGATGAGACCCACAGGATCATGGAAGAAGACGATTTCGTCCCGCTTTCGGAGATCAAAGCGTGAGTTATGAAATTGTTGTCGGGCGAAAATCCGCGGATTTCCTCAACGGACTTGATGATAAAAACAGACGGATCGTCCGGTCACGGCTCGCCACACTAAAAGACGATCCCTTTCCCGGCAAAGGCGGCGACAAGGAATTAATCAAATCGCCAAAAGGAAGGCCTGACGATAAGGTGTACCGTCTCCATGTCAGCCGCAGTTTCACGGCATTTTACCAGATTAAAGAAAAAACAGTATATATCACTGAAGTCCTGACGATCGAACCGGCCCATAAAAAGTACGGTATCCTCTAACCGGCAATCTTTTTTTTGAATCTCCTTATATCCCTGTACATCCCATTTCTACCCATGGCAGTCCACCCCATCGAGGAGCGTTACGGCACAAAGGAGATGCGTGCCGTCTGGAGCGAGCAGAACCGGTTCTCGTGTATTGTCAGCGCTGAGGTCGCGCTGGCAAAGGCCGAGGCCCACCACGGCATGATACCGGCCGCCGCTGCAATTGAGATCAGCGACAAGGCCCACAACGCCTCGCTCGAACGGGCAAAGGCGATCGAGCTTGAGATCAGCCACGATATGATGGCGATCGTGAAAGCGATCTCGGAGGTCTGCGGGGAGTCGGGCCGGTGGGTGCACTACGGCGCGACCAGCAATGACATTCTCGACACCGCGACCGGCCTCCAGCTCGGACAGTCTCTTGATTTGCTCGATACGAAACTGAGGAAACTCCTCGCGGTCCTCCTGAAGCGGTCGGGGGAGACCAAGGCCCTTGTCTGTATCGGGCGGACGCATGGGCAGCAGGGCGTCCCGACCACGTACGGGCTCCGGTTTGCGATCTGGGCAAGCGAGGTTGCCCGGCACATCGAGCGCCTCGAACAGATGCGGCCCCGGGTCGTGGTCGGCCAGATGACCGGCGCCGTGGGGACGCAGGCCGCACTCGGGCCGATGGGGATGGAAGTGCAGGCCACGATGATGGAAAACCTTGGGATTGGATCGGTGGACGTGTCCAACCAGGTGATTGCCCGCGACCGGTACGCGGAGTATTTCATGTTCTGCGCGAATGTCGCGACAACGCTCGACAAGATCGGTGTCGAAATCCGCTCGCTCCAGCGGACCGAGATCGGCGAGGTCGAGGAAGCATTCGGTGCAAAACAGGTGGGCTCCTCAACAATGCCCCACAAGCGCAACCCGATCAAGAGCGAGCAGGCCTGCGGCCTTGCCCGCATCATCCGCTCCTCCGTTGAACCGGCACTCCAGAACAACACGCTCTGGGACGAGCGGGACCTGACCAACTCCTCGTGCGAGCGGGTGCTCTTCCCCGAGGCATCGATCCTCACCGACCACTGCCTCCGGCTCATGGCCGGGGTGCTTGACGGGCTCGCGATCAACCGGGCCGTGATCCGCCGGAACCTGGAGTTCCTCCACGGGATCAACATGGCCGAATCGATCATGATCGAACTGACGAAGAAGGGGATGAACCGGCAGGACTCTCACGAGCGGATCCGGATGGCGAGCATGCAGGCCCTTGCCGAAGGCCGGCCGCTTGCCGAGATCCTTGCAAAAGACCCCGAAGTGGTCCGGTATTGTTCCAAAACCGACATCGCCGCCCTTCTCTCGCCGGACGCATACATCGGGACATCTGTCAAGCAGGTCGAACGGCTCATCGAAAAGCTCTCGCCGCTCACGGTCTGAATATATAGTGGATTTCTTTTTTTTCGTTTCACGACCCCTTGACAATACCTGTCACTTTCACTCCCTGAAGATACAATATTTATAAACTCTCCCGGAGAATACGACAATACTCATGGATCGGTCTATCACAGTCTCGGGCTATACGGTAACCCATACCGATATTGTCCGCGTCTGTGTCATCGTCTCGCTCACGCTCTCCTGCATCTTCATCACCTCGATCTCCCTAGCCCGGCATGTCGAGACGATCTATGCACAGCTCTTCTATTTCCCGATCCTGTACGCCACGTATTTTTACCCGAAGCGCGGCCTCATCCTTGCCGGTTTCTGTGCCGTCGTGTACGAGGTGCTGGCCTATGTCTACGTGTTCCCGGACACGGCCGGGCTCATCTATACCACCGGGCAGGCAATCCTCTTCATCTGTATCGCTGCCGTTGTGGCCTATTTCACCGAGAAGATCAACACCAGCGAGACCCGGTACCGCGGTATCTTTGAGACATCCCTCTTAGGCATCGTCATCTTCGACCAGAACACGTTTGCCATACGCATGTCCAACTCCCATTTCTCCGAAATGATCGGGTACACACCGGAAGAGCTGGGGTCGATGACATTTGCCCAGCTCTTCAATGGCCGGGACGAACAGCGCCGTTTCTTCGAGTACCTCGGGTCCAGCGAGGATGTGGTCAACTTCGAGACCACGTTCCTCTCCAGGGCTGGCGAGCCGGTCTGGGTGAACCTCTCGTGGAGCCGGATAGACGGGAACCTGGTCAGCTGTTCGGTCATCGACATCCACCAGAGGAAACTTGCTGAACAGGCCGCAGAGGAGAACTTCCTGCAGTACAAGCAGGTGACGGAACACGCCCCGACGAGCATCGTCATCCTGAAAGGCACCGGTATCGTGTATGCAAACCCGACGTTCCGGGCCTTCACCGGGTACGAGCAGGACGAACTGGCAGGCAGGGATATCCTCACTGTTATCCATCCCGATGACCGCGACCGGTTCCCGGTCATTCCCGGTACCCCCGATAACGGCCAGACCCTTCCCACGATGACCGAGGTGCGGTTCCAGACAAAATCGGGCGACATACGGCGTGGCACCCTGTTCTTTACCTGGATCCTCCAGAAAGGCAGCCCGGCGGTACTCATCAACCTGGTCGACATCACCGAATACGAACAGCTTAAAAAGACGATCCAGCAGGACAACATCCGGCACCAGGGCATGATCAGCACGGTTGCAAAGGAACTCCATTCACCGCTCCAGCCGATCATGGGATACCTCAATATGCTGACGCAGAACCCGGAGACGTACGGCGTGACGGAGGAGACCCGCACGATCCTTGACCGCGTCACAAAAAGCGTTGACCGCGAACGCCAGGTCATCAACCAGATGCTGGAGCTCTCTGATGTTGACCCGGGCAGGAACCCCCTGGAATATACCACGTTCAGTGTTCCCGCTTTAATCAGGAGCATCGTGGATAATGGCGGGTATACGTCAAAGGCGGAACTCGTGGTTGATGTACCCCCGGACCTGGATGTCGAGGGTGACAAGGAGAAGATCTCGACCGTGATCGACTCCATGCTCTCGAACGCGGTGAGCTACTCAAAACCTCCCCGTAAGATCCGGATCTCGTATGTATCTACACCGAATGACACCATGCACCGCATTGCCATCCAGGACAACGGGACCGGCATCACCAATACCCAGCTCGATGAGATCTTCGAACCGTTCCAGCTCCCCGATACAGCGAACGGCAGCAGGAAATTTGACCGTGCCGGCCTGTCGCTCCCGGTTGCAAAGAAATACGTGCAGATGCATGGCGGGTTCATCAGTGTTGACTCCATCGTGAATATCGGGAGCACGTTCACGATCCATATCCCGAAACACCGGCAGGCTGGCGTGACCCATGGCGCATAAGATCATGGTGGTCGAGGACGACGGGCCGATCCTCGAGATGATGGACCTGCTGATCCGGAAGCTCGGGTATGAACCGGTCCTTGTCGAGGACGGGCTCCTTGCACTGGAGATGATCCGCAGGGCTCCCCCGGCGCTCATCCTCCTCGATATCATGATGGTCCCTATCGACGGGTGGAAGTTTTTGGAAACCCTCCGGGGGGACGAGGGCATGCGGGACATCCCGGTGATCATCTTCAGTGCCGCTCCTGAAGTGGGGGAGCGGATGGCGCAGATCCATGACCCCCGTCTCGGGGTGCTCCAGAAGCCGGTCTCTCTCGAGGACCTGAAAGAGGGGATCCTGAAGTATCTCCCGAAGACGTGACCACGTTGTGTGTCCGGGCGCAATTCCACAATGATCATCCTTCCGGAATTTTTTAAGAGATGACCTACCAGCGCACGAATTAAATCGCAATGACTTAATAATTCAAAACTATTTTTACAGTATACCGGATATTCAGGAAACCGGGATTCCCCCCATCCCAATTGTACGTCTCTCCGGAGATCGGATTACTTTGATCTTCCGGATGATCCACCTCAAGTACCCCTTCAAAATACTTCCCATCATGAACTCAGAAATGCCGGTCACCCCCGCAAGAAAACCCGTCTGGTGGGTGCATGGGGAGATGGGATGTGATTCTTGCGGGAATATCTCTTTTAAGAAACCTGAGGGAGGTCTCCGATGGAATCTGCGACCGTCCTTGTAGTTGAAGATGAGGCTGTCATCAGCCTGGACATTGTGAAGACTCTCAGGTCAATGGACTATCAGCCACTCTGTACGGCCTGTAACGGCGATGAGGCTGTGGCAAAAGCACGTGAATTCTTACCGGATGTTGTCCTGATGGACATCGGGATTCCCGGTACTGTTGATGGGGTGGGGGCAGCAGAGATCATCAGGGACGAACTGGAGATCCCGGTAATCTTTGTCACCGCATATGGGGATGATGCGGCCATCGAAAGAGCAAAACGTGCTGACCCGTACGGATATGTGCTCAAACCGATCAGGGAACGTGAACTGAAAATTGCAATAGACCTTGCCCTGTCCCGGAAATCCAACGAGATGCAGGGACGGCTGAAAGGAATGCCGGCACCACCGGCAGGCGGTGGCGATACACCGGGTGAGGCCAACGGGAGATACACCAGTCTTTCGGATATCCGGGCATTGTCTCTTAAGGGTTTTTTTGCGGATATCGTCCTCCTCCTCTACAGTAACACGGAAGTAAAAGACCAGGTCATCACCTCGTTTATTGAAAGAAGCCTGAATGCACGGGGGGATGTGCTCTTTGCTTATTCTCTCTCACGGGCCCACAGGAGTTTTCTCCATGAGATCCAGATGGGAAAGATCAGGATTTGCCGGTTGAAGAGCGGGGACCTGTCCGCCCTTAAGGAAGCACTTTCAGGTTGTTTCAACCCGGATAGTGCCGGTCCCGTCCCCCATAGAATCGTCATAGATTTTTCCAGACGGTTTGATCCCGGGGATATCGAAGCGATCGTTGATCAGGTTGTTGCGTCCCGCCATGCCGGAGTGCCCGTGTCCGGCATCATCGCACTGGCCGTCGGGACCTGCGATGAAACCCTGGTACATGCGCTGTCACAAAAAATACCCAACATGGTAGTGGCAACCAGTCGTGGCACGCTCATCTCCAGTGCCGACCAGTCATTCCCCCTTGAATCGCTCTCGTTTCTTCCCCAGTCCGTTGTTGATGAGACCGTGAAAAAGGTGCTGGAACCGGTCGTGCTCTCGCTTCTTGAAAAACCGATATCCGGTCATGACATCCTGCTGGAGATCCGGGGGCGCTACAACATAGCGGTTCCCAAGGCAAGGATCTATATGCAGTTATATGCCCTCCAGAAGAAGGGATATCTTTCCGTGAAAACGGTCGGAAAGTCCAAATTGTATGTCCCGACAGAGTCCGGAAAAAAATATATCCGGCAAAAACTGGATGAATTCAGATCCACGTTCCACCATATCCTCGCGGAGATGGCTGAAAAAAATACCGGGAACAACAGCACGTGGGAAAAAAGAGAATAAATGATTGATCTTTCACGCACTTCATCGCTCTTTCTTCCTGGTGCGATTCCTGTTACCGGAACGACGGTCGTACAGGACGATTGCGACGCCAATTGCCAGGAGAACGGCAAATATCCCGGCGAGAAGGACGATATTGTTCGCAATAAACCTCCCGATGGTCCCCGCAGGAGTGTCATGGACCGTCTGCTGCGCAGGCTGTTGAGACCCGGTTGTTGGTGCAGGACCGGTCTGCGTCTTCAGGCTGACCAGGCCGAATGCGGACAATCCTTTCGGCGATGTCGCCAGGAAGGCGATATTGCCGTTATTATCGACACCTGTATAACCGGTCGTAAGGATTTCAGAAGTCCCGTCATCGGATAGATGCGCGACCCCAATCGACGGGATCCCTCCATGGCTGGAAACCCATTCCGGTGAGACGGTCAATGTGAGTGTTGCCGGCCCGGTTGTCGCAAGGTTGGACTTCCCGAGAACAACACTATACGCAACATCCTCGACCTGCCGGTTATTGGCGAGGGCAGCCGACTGGAATGCGTTCAGCATATCCGGGTTCGCAGCATCTGAAATGGTCGTGGTGATGGCAGCATTCTCCGGAATTCCGGCCAAGGCTGTCTCGAGCGAGACGGAGACCGTGCCGCTGCTGGTCTGTGCAGACACTGGATCAGTACGTAATCCCACGCTCTGGACCGTGCCGGATATTACATCTTTCTCTATGACCGATGAATCGCGTGTTACCACGGTCAGGGTGAACCCCGGCTGGCTGATGGTGATCACGTTGTTGGCAAGGGTGATTGTTGCCCCGGACTGTCTTGCGAGTACAGCATCGAGGCGGATCGTCTGCATCCCCGCAGGATCGGTCGTTGCGGTTAACCCTGCGACGCGGAGGGGCTGGACGGTTGTTGCCTCATCCTCCTGGAAGGGTGCAAGGAACTCGTTGATCTGTTGCACAATCGGGGCTACTGCCTGCTGGATCGTGGAGTGGCTACCCGATACTCCGGTGTAACTATTGCTTTCACTACTGCTGACACTACTGGTACTGGTAGTACCACTCCCTCCGCTGCTTCCTCCGCCATTGCCCCCACTATCGCCGCCCCCCGTGGAAGCAACGGCGGTCATGCCGAAGGTCGAGAGGCCGTTGGGGGAAGTTGCCCGGAAATTATCCGTGGTGATGTCGCCAGAAACATCGCTATCGATATAAAGCGTAGTGAGGACTTCCTTTTTCCCGTCATCTCCAAACCGTATGATCTTGATGTTGTCCCTGCCACCGTTTTCTTCAACCCAGGCATGATCGACGCTCAGGTCCAGAGTTACTCCGGCGGCTCCCAGATTGGCATTGAGGGCATCGGTGTTTTTGAATTCTACCGTATATGCAACAGACTTGATATCGAGGCTGCTGCTTGTTGCGGCAAGCTGGAAGGCACTGGCAACGTCAGATGTTGCACCCTGGATGATATTCTGCTGGATGGGTTCGCCGGAGACAAGTTTGGTCAGGGGAACCTCTATCCGGGCACTGACTGTCCCGATATTCCCTCCGAGGTCCTCTGTAACCGGCGTGCTCGTCATGACAATGCTCTGGATGCCGTTAACACTGATATCCGTCCCGCTTTCGACAACGTCCGATCCTGTATATTTTATGCTGGACCAGCCGTTATTCAGGTTAGTGACCGTGACAGTTTTTCCATCTGCCTCTTTCGTGGCCGTTGCCGTCAACGTTGACTTGCTGAGATTGACCTGCTGGACGCCGTTCTCTGTCTTGGCTGTTACCCCGGTAACGGTTGTTTCTGCGGAGGGTTGGGCGAAGGATGTCCCGATAGCATGCGTTGTTGTGAAATGTGAACCTGTGCTGGTTACGGATACACCATCATCGGTTTTTGATATGATCCGGTAATAGTACTTTGTGTAGGGAGAGAGGCTGCTCAATGGGACGAAATGCGACGTCACTAATGTATCATTGGTATTGGACATACCATAGCCGGTTGTTGTGTCATATTCAACGGTACTGTTTGTTTTGAAGTTAGTATTCCATGTGATGTTGGCATTATTTGAACCGATTCCCGTGGCCTTGATATTATCACCGACGAGGGTTATTGTTGCAGTGATTACCACATTTCCTGTGGTTTCTGCATCGGCAGGATACGTAAGAAATCCAAAGGTAAGACAAAGAAGAATGCAGATTACAGAGAAAAATTTTAAATTATTTTTCATTCATCTTCGTTTCCTGACACTCTCCCCGCATGCAATAACTGCGATAGTGAGAGCCGTGAGAATCACCGTCATGGGAACCGGACTCTGGGTGGCTGTTGCTCCAGGTACATCTCCGGATGCCGTGCTGCCACCGGTTGTTGTTGATGAGACCATGACTGCCCAGACACTCAGGTGATTTGTTGTTGTGGTCAGCGTTGTGCTCCCGGTATCTACCTGTGTTGGCAGGACAACCCACTTATTCTGGGCCGCATCATAGTAAGCGAGTTTCAATTGAGAAGCATCCCCCCCGGCAGCCTCAAGATCATCCTTTGAATAGATGACTTTCACCGTGGCATCCTTGCTTAAAAGACCGCTGAGCCCGGTAATCTCAAAACTTGTCGCCCCAAGATTTGCACCAGATGGTGCAGAAGAAAGTCTATCTTTCGAATACGGTTTCAGGATAACAACAGCATCACCCAGCACGGCACCCTGCGGGAAAGATACGGAGTACCGGCCATCTGGTGAAGTCAGGGTTCCTGAACTTCCCGGCGTAAGTGTAATATTGGATTCAGTTATCGGGGGAACATAATTCGTCTTTACCTCAAACGTTGCTGACCTCTCGTCAAGGACCTTACCTGTCTCCAGCAGGACTTGGGAAGTGACAGTATATGATCCAATCGGGAGGTTTTGCAGTTCCGGGGTTACGCTATACCTGACGGTATTTCCCGGAATAACTGCAAAAACGGTAGGTTGTGTTGATTTGTTACTCACAATATTTCCGTTTGCATCGCGGATAACAACCAAATTTGCCGTATGATAATAATGATAATTACCGGTATTTTCCAGTATTGTTGTGACCTTTAGCGGCTGTCCGACAACAATATCACTCACTGAAAGGTTAGTAATACTACCTGTCTCTGTTGGTGCACTCCCGGAAATTGTTATCATGACTGGAACGGTTATTGCTGTTGTGAATGATTTTCCCTTTCCCGGCAATGCGTGGATATAGATAATTGCATATCTTCCACCAGGGCCGGCATTTGCAGGAACCGAGATTTTTGCAGTAATTGTCTTTTTTGCACCGGGTTCAAGGTGAACAGTGCTTTCATCAACCGTAATAAAAGATCGGGCAGAGTAGGGACTCACATCATCGGCTGTTGTTAAGGGGGAATAACTCATTTCCAGACCCTGACCAAAACCTAGTACATCAACCTGAATATCAGCCGGATCGTCCCCGGCACCAATACTCACCGTCATTGTGTGAGTAGTTGTCCCACCTGGCTTGATGCTGTCCATGTATTTTGCTCCAGATACACTAATTGCAGTGACGTTTGGCAAACACATCGTAATCAGGATCAACAATACAAGAATCTGGAATGTTCGAGCAGGAAATCTTGGAAACAAGGCTGTCATTTTTTTACCTCTACTGTGAAATTGTGTAATAATTGATAAAAACCTTTTAAAAATAAATTCGTTTTTATTCGTCTTTCAACTCGAATCAGGTAAATCCTCCGGAAAATGTGGTAACAATCCGGTATACATGACCCGCCGTCAGGTTGGTATCTGCAATGACAACCGGCTGGGTAATAATAATCGGGATAGTCACACTCGGACTCGGGATTGTTGTTCCTGTTGCAATCTGTTGATATGATCCACTCAGGCTTATGGCAGACCCTGCGGTATAACCTGTTCCCGATGCAGCGGCAATATTCATAGGATTACTCAGTACATGCGGACTGGTGACGTAGGATGAACCATACCATTCTGCCATATGACCCGCAGAAGTACCGGGTTTTTCATCATCTAACGCATCCCTGACTTTAATATACCAAGGTTGTGTATCCGCTACTACTGTAAGGGAAAGAGCCTCGTTGGTATTATCTTGACCTGTCGCAAGTTTCCAGTCATTAATAGTCCCTGAGATACCGAGGGATATGTCCGCTGCAGATACCATTGTATTGCAGAAGAGAAGCAGAAGTACGACTATGATAATGATGAGGATGTTTGACCTGAAGTCCGGATGAGGGTGGTGCATTCGCTTTCCTCTGGTGAAGTCTCTCTTTGAAAAATGGATTCGATAAAGGGGAACAAATCTGATCAGGCAGCCCCTGCAGCAAACGTAACAACTATCCTGTACGTTTGGGTCTCAGGCAGGGGGTCATCTGCCGCAGCATAAACCTGTTGGAAATACACCGGAACTACGGCGCCCGCAGCCCCGACTTGTGAAGTAAATAGAGGTAGTCCAGCACCAGTTAAAGCGTGATAATCAGTTGCTGCGACAACAGGGTCTGCTAATCCCGGACTTCTTACATTTAATGGATTGGCCATATATTTTGTTCCCCATGTTCCGGGGGCAGTTGTATATTGTGTTAATGCTCCTACGGATGCACCAGGTTTCGCAACCCCCGGGTCGGTGTCCACGTCCAATGCATCGTGAGCAGTTACGGCCCATCCCTGATAGTTTGTAGTGACCGTAATTGTTTCAGTCTCATCTGTATCGGTTTCAGTGAGTTCTCCAAAGTCTATCGTTGCAGCACCGACAGATATCGCCATGCTTCCAGTAATATCCGCTGTAACTGTCGCACTATCTGTGTCACTATCAGCCGCCATCACCGGTGCCACCATTGCAGCAATTGCAATGATCAATACCATTAGAACCAATACTTTTGTTTTCATCCTTTTGCACTCCTTTGATCTTTCGATCAATTGTTAAAATAATTCAGATACAGTTAAACCCGGGCCTGTGGTTCAAATTTTGAACCGAACTGAAATCTGAGAAAAACGGGCGAAATCTCCCGAATTCCACGCTTTTTTGTGCGAACAAAAAACGGGATCTTTTCCGGATATATATCTGATTAATGAGAAATTTTAGCATAAAACCAAAATATCAGTTTCAGGTTTAAAAAATATAATATAAATACCGATACTGGAAAATCAAAGGTGCACCAAAATCCGGTCAGCTGATTCCCTCTGGCAGATCCGGAAATATCCCTCATTTTCGCTTATTTTTATGTGCGCGTCCGTCCGACGGAAATCTATGATATTTCCAATAATTATATTCCCTTGTGTTTACCCCCCGCGTATGAGAATCATAGCAGGTCACTTCATTGAAAAAAGAATTCAGGTATTTACCTGAGCGGATATGCAGAGTCCATCGTGTGGGGAATGCGGAACCTGCGATCCTAGTTAAACCGGATACTCGTGTAATAATAAAAAATCGGAGAGAAAAAAAGAGTGATCAGATATACTGCGCCTTCAGCGAAAGGATGCAACGGGTTTTCATTTCTCAATCCATTCGTCCCGTAAAATACCGATCTGCCGGATAATCCTCACGATGAGGTCTACACTGATCTCCGTGCGGTGGGGATTGGGAAGGGTGAGGACAAACGATCCTTTGATCATGTAGGGATGCCGCCATGGTAAGGTCCTTCGAAGCCAAGCGATTTAAGCTTTCGAACCAGTTCCGTCCATGAAACCGGCACCAGTTTATGCTCTGACACCGGAGTCCATCCCTGTCAGTTCCTCGATAGTACAATTGTCAATCGGGGAGATGGGGAGTCCCCGGCGCAGCCTCACGATTATCCAGCCGTCAATAACTTCAACGAGGTTCCGGCGGCACTCCTCAAGCGTTTTTCCGGTTGCCCACACTCCGGGCAGTTCAGGGACCTCGCCGTAAAACGGTTCTTCGTCATCGATCATATCATAGCGTGCGTGGGCAAGGGCTGTTTCGATATACTGGATTATCATGGAGTTCACCAGGACTATTCCGGTTAGTATTCCTGTAATCATTCGTTATGTACCTGCATTCAAATATATTCTGGTATACTCGACCGGAAGTAACAGGAAAAAAGATCCCGCCCCGCACAACCCTTTCCTTGATTGTGCTTACCGTGTTGTTGATCCAGCTTGAAATGTTGATAAAAAGAAAAAAAAATCAGATATACCGGGCTTTCATCGAAAGCTTCCGGGGGGTATAGAGCGGGCGGAACGGTTTTCCTTCCGTATCCTTCTTCACGGCCGCAATCACGGAGTCGGTGGTCATCTGCTCCTTGAACGGCTTGTTCGGCTGCGACTTCTTGCGGATCGTGACGGTCAGTTTCTGTGATGCCATCTCTTCGTCACCGACCACGATGACGTAGGGAACCCAGTCCATGCCGGCTTCGCGGACCTTCTTGCCCACGCTCTCCTCGCGATCATCGATGTCGCACCGGATCTGTGCAGCATTGATCTGGTTGCAGATCTCAAGGGCAAATGCGCCGTGACGCTCGGCAACCGGGATGACCCTGACCTGCGTTGGCGAGAGCCACGTGGGAAGGGCGGGAACTTCCTGCGTGGAGATGTTTTCTAAAATTGCGCAGATCACACGCTCGACACTGCCCGTGGGGGAGCAGTGGAGGATCGGCGGGTGGACGGGAGTGCCGTCTTCCTTGTGGTACTTGATGTTGAACCGGGTCGAGCTCTCGACATCGATCTGGACGGTCGGGTTCTCGATCGGGCGCTTCTGGCCGTCAATGGCGGCGAGGTCGATCTTCGCAACCCAGTAGTGGACACGGTCGGAGAGGATCTCGATGAGCATCGGGCAGTTGGATTCCTTGACGATCTTCCTGACCCATGCCTCGTGCTCGTCATAGAATGCTTTCGTGCATCGGAACGCGGCCACGAGCTCTGTCTCGAAGTCTTTCCCCGTCTGCCAGCCAATTGTGAGCTGCTCCTCAAAGCACTTGAGGGCCTGCGGCATGTCAAGGCAGAGCGAGTGCATGTCGGGCATCGTGAAGCACCGGAGGCGCTTCAAGCCGATGACCTCTCCCTTCTGCTCGTGACGGAAGGAGTAGGTGGAGAGCTCGTACATCTTCATCGGGAGCTGGTTGGGCGAGATGTGCATGTCCCGCATGATCGAGAACATGCCAAAGCAGGCGGCAAACCGGAGCATCATGTCCCGGTTGTTGGATTTGAAGCGGTACTGGCGCTCGCCAAACTTTGCAGCGTGCTCATTGATTGCCTTGTCGCCAAGGTCGTACATGACCGGGGTCTCGACCGGTGTGCCCCCGTATTCGAGGACAAGGTGGAGCACGTAATCGGAGAGGAGGTCGCGGACGATCTTGCCCTTGGGCAACCAGCGGAGGCAGCCGACATCGCTCGCGGGCTCGTAGTCCACGAGTTCTTTTCCGCGCATCAGGTCCACGTGGGCCGGGTCGCCGCCGACCGGGACGGCAACGCCGAGTTCCTTCTTGACCATGCAGCCGAAGGGGGTGTCGTTGAGGTACTCCTTGTAGTCGTGCTGCTTCCCGTCCGGGGTCATGACGAACCAGTCGTGGGTGACCTCTTTTTTCGCCGGCTTGACCGTGGTCTCACCGGGAATGATGGTCTTGGAGAGTTCCGAGAGCGGGTGGCCTTTGCAGGAGAGCTTGAAGGATTTGTACCAGCCGAAGGGGGCACGCTTGACGGCAAAGCCTTCCGCCTCAAGGCCGGCTTTCAGCGCATTGAGTACCTTGATGGCAGTGTCGGGCGATGAGAGATCGCTGGAGAGGTGGGCATACGGGTAGACAACGATCTTGTTCACGTTGACCTGCCCGGCAGTCTTTTTTACTTCCTCAATTCCCTGGAGGATCACACCCTCAAGATCCTCTTCATCGATCGATTCAACAGCGCAGAAGGCGGTGAGGGCTTCGGTCTCCTTATCCGAGAGGACAGTACACTCCTCTGCCATCTTTGTCTTCTTTTTGGCTTCGTATTCTATGTAATCTGAATGAATGAGAAGAAGTCGCATAGATTCATCTCCGATCCGCTATGATCATCCGTATAAAATGGGTTTTCTTGGTATATTAAAGAGGTAAGTATGTGACACCACACTGAGTACGAAGAGTAGGGCATGGTTAAAAACTACTTACGTTCATTTATTCAGTTCTTTTAAGAAATTTTCCCTCCCTTTTTTTGCATTTTCGTATGATGGATTAATCTCCATAGCTTTTTCGAAATTCTGAATTCCGTCCTCATATTTTTTTAATTTTCCCATCAACACTCCTCTATTATACCAAGTTTTTGCATTATAGGGGTCGATCTCCAGTGCTCTATCATATAACTTAAGGGCTTCATCATATTCTTCCGAATTGCAAAGTTCAATTCCTCGACGACCCAAATCAACTCCAGTTCGTTCCGCTTTTTGGATTTTTATCGAAATTGCAATAAATGCAATCGTCACGATAGTTCCTAAAAACCCTGAAATCAATAATGAATAAAATAAAGCAGTCAGCGGTAGCGATATCGTATTATTATTGTAGATATGTTGAATAATTGGGATTACAAAGGAAAGACAAAACTGTGAAATCAAAACGGACGCTAGAGAAAATAATAAAATATACAATGAAATTGGCTTGCGGACATTAGATTCTCCCTTTTTTGGAAAAACGACGTTGGTTATTATCGCACAACCTAAAACGAATAATGTAATTCCACAAGCAATTGCAATAGCCGATAAAAAAAGTGTAATTACGATTTGATATGTCGCGTAGAGAAATATCAGGATACCGAGTATTAGTATGAGAAATGGTATGATGAATAAATACCGAATTACCAATCCTAACGGGAAATTAGGCATGTAATTTGATAAAAATTCAAAATATTCATCAAAAAAATTTCCTTTATTCAACTCGTTAAAAATCACGAGAAGAATGATAAATGCAATTAACAGACTTGAGCCAATTGAAATCTCAATGTAATTAACAGGTGTATTAAAAATAATGAGCGGAACAAGGGTATTTTTAAGACTTGAGATAAATTGTGTCAAGTAAACGGAAAGAGCAATAAAAACTCCAAATATTACAAATAAACTTGAGTTTTCAATAAGAAATTGTTTAAGATAAAACTCATCATTGTTTTCCTTTTTGACACCACATTTTTCACAAATTCTTGGTGTTAATGTTGTTGAATAATCCCATAACCCCCCACAATTTTCACAAAATTTTGGAAAAGTAATATTGGTATTTAGATCTTTTTTGCAGCTTGGACACTTGACTGCATTAGCAAATTCAATTTTTGATCCACAGAAGGGACAAAAATTTTTAGTTTTCATTAAACTCTAGATTAGTTTTCGAACTAAATAATTCTTTTAAGATTGCAATATGACGGTTTTGAAGAAGGAAAAACAAAATAACACATCTCAAAAATTTTCCGATCCCTCAATACAGAGCTTGGTTGAACGCAGTTCCTATCCATTTTTAAAATTCTTTTGAACAAATGATGGTGAACTTCACTCGTCCCGGCTCGGCTGCTACAGCCGGTTCGCGCGGTACCTCAGGTGCCGGAGATGGGAACTGGCCGCGAAGGCAACGACCCGGAAGGTACCCCCGGTTGAAGAGACCACCCACCTCACGGAAGGGAAGTCTCCGACGGAGACCGATCCTCATGGGAGTACCCCCGCCCCATGAAGGCCCCTTTTTCAAATCAGGCTTATTTCATAGATCGGGAGTCATTTTGACCGTATTTGTTTCAGCGATTTTTCACGAAAACCGCGAAATCGACTTATTCACCCGGATCGCCCGACATAAACTTCCGGAAACGCTCATTTTCGCCTCCGATTTCGTGCTTTTTACGTCAGCAGGCCTAAATCGTGCTAATAGAGCCCTAACAGATCGCGAAAGTCGCCTCCGATCAGGCTATGGAGCGTATGTTCCGACGGCCGGATCGATGGATCGGGGGGTGGGGGGTTTGTTTACACCGCCACTATAATGAGCCTGGTAACTAGTCACTGGCTTCTCCGGAATTTTTTTCAGAAGGAATGTTTTGGAAAAAATTTAAAAAAATCCGGTAAAAATTTCCCGGCCCCGCAATCAACCGGCCCGGAAAATCCGGCACTTACTCCCCTTTCCGGTTCCCATGATACCGCGAGAGCGTGGCTGAACGCTGGCCGAGATACTTGGCATCGGTCTTCTTGTCGTAGGGATTCTCCGCCCGCTCGGTGGTGTAGAAGACCAGCTGGCCGATGGGCATCCCCGCGTACACCTTCACCGGTCGCGCGTTGACGTTCGCCATCTCCAGCGTGATCGTGCCCCGGAACCCGGCATCGATCCAGCCGCCGGTCTGGTGGAGCGTGACGCCGAGCCTTGCAATGCTTGACTTGCCCTCGATCGTGGCGACAATATTGTCGGGCAGGCCGATGCACTCCAGCGTCTCGGCAAGGACGAACTGCCCCGGGTTCAGGACAAAAGAGTCCGCGTGAGTCTCATCAACATCTGATGTTACGCTCGCCTTGTCGTACGGGTCAATGACTTCCGTGCCGGGTTTGTACCAGACAAAATGGTTGCCGAGCCGGATGTCCACCGAGTTGGGCTGCACGAGTCTTGGATCGTAGGGATCGATTTTGATATGGCCCCGCGAGATGCGGTCACGGAGCTGCCAGTCTACGAGAATCATCGTCTCTATTATGGGTGCTGAAGGAAGATAAGAAGATCATTCGGCCGGTAGCGGGATTAAAAAAAGCAGATAAATTTTCACGTTACCGCTTTTTACCGGCCCGGTTTTCCGTGTGGTCGCTGTAATCCTGCCGTGGGCGGGTTATCGATGCAGTTTGGCAATTGCCGGTACATGAACGCACCGGGAAATTCGCGGTAAAGAACGTGCAGAGTATCGAAAAACAGATTGTGTACGCACCGCGTGCACCATTAAAAACTTTAAATTCCTTGTAAAATTTTGCAGCAGAGTTCGCTTGAAATTTTCCCGGCAATGTTTGATTTATTTTTTTCAACCAGGGTCTGCCCGGAATTTTTCAATCAAGGTCCGGTTGAAAATTTTCGCGCAGGGTCTGTTCAATTATTTCCGGCCCGGGCTCCCCCGTCCCCGCTGAAACCGGGGGCTGGCCGGGTCTCCGCGTAACGGTCCAGCCTTGAGCCGGTCATCGCATGCCGTTTGACAATTGTCCGGAACATGAACGGGCCCGGAACCGGCATGTACCAGAGTGTTTTGGCAAAAATGGCGATACCGGAATGGGTCGGGCAGCTCTTAAACCGGAGGGAGGGACGGATATCAGTCCGTAATGACACCGGAGCTTAGTACCGTTAAAAAACCCGCGGAAACCTGGGGGATGGACACCACATCTTCCAGCGAGATTCCAAGATTTTTCTGGCAGTCCATCGGAATAAAAAGCCGCCCTTTATCATCTTTTATACCAACAACAGACATGACACATCTATGTCTGACATCTCGTGTATTCTGATCGTCCTCATCGTCATCGCAGCAATCGTTTCCTCCGGGTGCACGCAACCCGTAACGCCGCCGCAACAAGCGGGGGGCATGGGGCCAAATCCCCCGCCCGAAGAGACCCGGGCGGCCCTCCAGCAGATCATGCATGCCGGTATCCACACCACCGGCATTCCCGGAGTCGTTATGGATATCGCAACCCCGAAATGGACCTGGAATTCCGCTGCCGGGAATGCGTCCCCGATCACCTGCGAAAAGGCACAGCCCGGCATGCGGTTTTTGATTGCCAGCGTCTCGAAGACATTTACGAGTGTTGCGGTCCAGAAACTGGCAGAAGAGAAGAAACTCTCGCTCGATGATCCCATAGCACGCTGGCTGCCGGCCGATCTTGTTGAGAAGATCCCCAACGGACGGATTATCACGGTCCGCCAGCTCCTCGACCATACCAGCGGCATCGCTGATTATGAAGAGGACTCCATCATTATCCGGGAATACCAGAACCCGGATGTCCCGGTAACGTACCAGACCGCAATGTGGCAGGGGATAAACGCAAGTCCACTCTACCCGCCGGGAACGAATTTCACCTACTCGAACGTGAATTACATCCTCTTAACCCTCATCATCGATAACGCGAGCGGAGTCCCTTACGAGAACTTCGTGACCCGGAACATCTTTGTCCCTGCAGGCATGAACGACACGTTCATCCAGGAGACCAACCACATCCCCGGGCCGCATATGACTGCTACCCAGCGTGGAGGGAATGGCATGTTTGCAGATTTGTCTGGCCTGTATGTCCAGTTCGATCGCGGCGCAGGAGATATTGTGAGCACGACGGCTGATCTCAACCGCTTCCACCGTGCACTGCGCGAAGGGAAGCTTATCAGCAAATCGTCGTTCGCCGCTATGGAAATACCATCGCCGCAATCCGGCAGTATGAGTTATGGTCTTGGGTATATGAACGGATTCGATGCGGCCTCGAATGTGACCACACAGGGTCACAGCGGGGGATACCCGGGTTCGTTCACGTTCCTGGATTACCTGCCGGAACAGGATACCTACGTTGCCATGAACATGAATTCCGCTGATATCTCAACAGATAACCTCAAGAAAATCCGCACGGCACTTCTCACGTACCTGAAAAACGGGACGTACCAGTGAGATAATTTCCCCGCACTTTTTTCTGCTGGGCCCGGGGGCTGGTCGGGTCTCCGCGTAACGGACCCAGCCGGGAGCCGGTAATCGTATGCCGTTTGACAATTGTCCGGAACAGGAACGGGCCGGACCGGGCAGGTACCGGAGCGTTTGGGAAAGTGGGTGTCCATCTCCTATCCTCAAGAACATTTCCGGTGTAAGTGGAAAGTTTAAACACGAAACACCATGCAACAAAACATAATGAAGCGATCTCTTCTTCTCGTTATCCTTCTCGCAATTCTTGCCGCTGGGGTATGCGTTGCCGGTTGTGCAACAAGCCTACCTGCCGGAACCAGCATATCGACATCACCCCCTAATACTGCTCAACAGGCACTCAGCTACCCGACCCCTGCAGAGTTCAACGGGACACTCGCAACATTCGACACGTACGCAGAAAAGGCAAGACAGAGATGGAACGTCCCGGGCATGGCAGTTGCTGTTGTGAAAGACGGGAAAATTATCTTTGCCAAGGGGTATGGCGTGAAGACAGCCGGGGGTTCTGACCCCGTTACAACGGATTCCGTGTTCCAGATCGGTTCTACCACAAAAGCTTTCACTGCCGCTCTCGTTGCCATGGAAGTGGACACCGGCCGGATGAACTGGAATGACCCGGTGATCCGGTATGTCCCGGATTTCCAGATGAAAGACCCGTGGGTAACAAAGGAGTTCACGCTTACCGATGCGCTCGCCCAGAGGAGCGGCCTTGACGAGAAATGGGGCCAGGACCTCTCAACGCTCGGGTACAGCCGGAGCGAGATGATCCATGCACTCCGGTACGCAGAACCGGTCACGAGCTTCCGATCCCAGTACCGGTACCAGAACATCCCCTTCATCGTGGCGGCAGCAGCAGTCGAGAATACAAGCGGGAAGAGCTGGGAGGAGAACCTTAAGACCCGGATCTTTACGCCACTTTCCATGACCAGCGCCTCTACCGGTTACGATGCGTTCCGGTCGGAACCCGACCATGTGAGCCTGCACATGATCGGGGAACTGCCCGATGGAAGCCTCGGGCCGGTGGCAGCGGATCCCGACTGGCAGTTTAATTATGCGACCGACACGTTAGGGCCGGCCGGCAGCATCAATGCCAATGTGAAGGATATGGCAACGTGGACGATCTTCCAGATGGGGAATGGGACATATGACGGGAAACTGCTCATGAGCCCGGAGAACCTGGCATACCTGCACACCCCGCAGATCCTGATCCCCGGAGAGACTACCGCCGATTCGAAGAGTTACTACGGTCAGGGATGGGAGTACCAGGAGATGAACGGTACGCCCCCGATTGTCCGGCATACCGGCGAGACGCTGGGCAACCATGCCTACGTGATGTTTGTCCCCCGCGAGAATCTTGGTATTGTCGTGCTCGCAAACGAAGCCGGGCCAAGCCTCCCCGAGGATGTGGGCAACGCGTTTTACCGGATGTATTTCGGTACATTCACCCCGGATACCCATGCAGAAAGCACCGACCCGCTCAAGGAAATAAAGGATTTCCTCTTCCATCCGACACCCGTCCGGCCGGAGCACCCGGTACCACCACTCCCTCTCGAGAGTTATACGGGATCCTATACGAGTGACGTCTATGGTCAGGCAACCATTGCAGCAGTGAACGGGAACCTGACCCTGACCCTCGGGAAAAAACCCGTGACGCTCTATCTCGCACCGTGGGACGGGAACTCCTTCAGGGCAACCTGCCCGGCATGGAAATGGGGGCCGGTGTACGATGGCAGGGTTGTGTTCAGCACACATCCTGATGGCACGGTCCGGCAGCTGACCACTACGCTCTTCCTGCAAAAGATGTTCAACCAGGACGCAACTTTTATCCGGGCCGGCGCAGCATAAGGTAAATCTCTTTTTCTTCCCCGGTCCCTGTTGAGACTCGGAGAAATTCATGGCGGGGCTTTTAGGAGAGTGTGCCGTACCGGAGAGGGCTCCGGCCACTCCGGAACCGGAATGTCCGGGCCCCCACCTGTTCCCGCAGAAACCCGGGGACTGGCCTGGTCTCCGGGTAATGGACCCGCCTTGAGCCGGCGATCTTGCCCGGGTGTTCGTAAAAATGATCGTCATGCGCCATAAGGCCCGTTGGCGACGTCCGGTTGTACTCCCCGGTTGTCATCTGCCTGGTGCAGGTAGAGAGAATACCTGCCTACCGCTTCTCTTCATCCTCACGAAACTCTGTTAAATTTCCCGTCCCGGTCCTATCCCGGTCCAGCAGCGCCGGGTCGATATGCCACTCGCTCCTGCGCAAAAGGCCGTGGAGGGTGCTCATCTCGCGGATGGTAAGGTTGCACCGCCCGAGAACCCGGCGGAGGAGGACCATCGTGTTCTCCCGCTTGAAATCCGGATGATGGATCTCGTCCAGGTACCGGTCAATATGCCGGTACAGGTATTCCATATCCTGCGGAGGGGCAAGCCGGATCTCCGGCAGTGGCAGGTTCGCGAGCTCGTAACAGACCACGCCCACCGCGTGCGAGAGGTTGAGGATCGGATACATTTCATGGGTCGGGATCGTGCAGATGATGTCGCTCCGCTTCACCTCTTCGTTGTTGAGCCCCCAGTTCTCCCGGCCAAAGAGAATGGAGATCCGGCCGTCCACGTCCTTGATCCGCTCGCGGAGTTCCTTTGGGGAATAGAACGGCATCCGCATCGCGTGGCAGACCGACTTACTCACCTCACCGGTCGTTGCAATGACGATGTTACTCCGGGCAAAGACGTCCTCGATGGTGCAGACATCTGCGCTTTTCAGCACATCCTGTGCATGCGATGCCCGGCCCTTTGCCTCCTCGCCAAGCTTGCACGGGTTGATGAGCACGAGCCGTGTGAACCCGAAGTTCTTCATCACCCGAGCGGCAAATCCCACGTTGCCATCGTAGAGGGGTTCAACAAGGACGATGTCAATCTCGGGCATAAAAAAAGATTACTGGACCGCGTCGACGGTCGCCTTCAGGACCGACGCGCCCTGGTCATACACCGCATTCCCGACAACAATCGTGTCGGCATATCTTCCCATCTGGGCTGCCTTCTCTGCGGAGTTGATCCCGCCGCCATAGTAAAGGGTGGCGTTCTCGACCGCTTCCGATGCAGCCTTCACGACCTCGGGATTGCCGAACATCCCGCTGTATTCGATATAGACGATGGGGAAATGGAAGTAGTGGTCAGCAACGGAGGCATACGCGGCGACCTCCTCGGCCTTGAGGTCACAGCGGGATTTTGTTACTTTCCCTACCGATGAATTTGGATTAAGGACAATGTAGGCTTCGGGGATGATAGACTCCCACGGGATCCTGCCCTGCTGAAGTTCTACCCACGCCCGGTGCTTCCCGACGATCCACTGGACATCGGTCGTATTCATCACGCTGGGGACAAAGACGTAATCGATCTCCTGCATGAGGACTGCGTCGGGGCTGGCCGGTTCCATGACCAGTGGCAGGTCGTAGGCCTTCACCTGTTTCTGGAGTGCGGCAAGGTTCTCCTGCGTGACGTTGAGCGTGCCCGAGAGCATCAGGGCATCCGTGCCGCTTGCGGCAATGGCATCGATGTCACCGGGTTTCAGCTGCTTGTCAGGATCGAGTTTGGTCACATGCACCCAGTCTTTCCACTTCATCGTAATCGCAGTACCATTGGCGCTTCCCCCACATATACCGGTATCCCTGCGAGCCCGGTAAGAATGCCCGGGGGAATGACAAGGAAATCACTGGTGGCCCGGATCGACCAGGGAAAAAAAGGGATTCAGAGCTGGATAACTGCGGTATCTTTTTTCTTCTGGAGAGCTTTTTTGAACTCCCCGATTTTTGCCTCCGGGATCCCGCTCTTTCCGGCAACCTCTGCAGCATTCGCGGCGAGGAGGGATCCCGCATCGATGATGTCGGCCCTGGACAGTTTTTCGAGCATGGACTCGCTTAACCCCCTGATTGCCAGCAATTGTTTCTTGCCGCGTTCGATCTGGAGTTTTGAGATCTTTTTCGGGACGGGTTTGTTGAGATATGCGCAGACCAGCCCCACATGGCGCTGTACGGTTCCCGCAGACATCCCGGTCCTCTCAATCAAGGCCGCCGGCGTGGTGGCGCAAAAGGCCTCCGGTTCAATGATGCCAGCTGCAATGTATTTCTTGAGGCTGACGGCGGGAATGCCGATCTCTTTGAGAATCTGGCTGTTGTATACGATCTTTGCATCGGTGAGCAGCTCCTCTGCTTCCGCGTCGCTGACCCCCGCGTTCTTCAGGGTTGTCAGGTCCGTCTTTGCAAGGAGTGAAAGTTCGGAAATCCCGGCTTCCTTGAGTGCGGTCAGGATCTTTGCAGAACTGCGCCCCCTGCGGGGGATGATGCGCTCGCGCATGAACTTGCGGCACTCTGAGCGCCTGCGCAGTTTTTCAAGGACAAGGCCCGCTTCGTGGATGAGCGTCGCGGCACGATCAGCGGGGATCCCGAGTTTTCTGGTAAGGACTTCGGGTGTACTGCGGGTAAGTTCAGCCACGGTATAGATGTGGCATGCCTGGATCCTGTCCACCAGTTCCTTATCGGCAGAAGGGATCTCCGAAAGGGACTCGCGGTTTGAATTGATCTGGTGGCAGAGCGGGCAGCCGATATCCCATGGGCGTGCCCCTTTCCGCACGAGCCGGACAAAATTGAGCTGGTGTTTCTCGCATTTCTCATCGGTGCGGACGGCAAAGCCCCACTGTGCCATCGGCAGGCCGATATTGAAGGTGCATTCAGGATAGCGCGAACAGCCGATAAACTGGGTGTTGCCACGGAGGTGCTTGATCGCAAGCGTCCCGCCGCAGACCGGGCATTTGCCCAGGTTCATCTCCTCGGCAGTCCTGTCCCGGATATCGTCGCCGATCACCTGCTGGTTTGCCTCGAGCTGGTCGAAGGCGTGGTGGAGCATGGTGCGGGATTCCTTGATCACGTCCTCCCGCGTCCGCTGGCTCTGCTTGATCAGCTGCATGTGTGATTCGAGGGTCTGGGTCATCACCGGTTTTGTGATCGTATCGGCATGCTGCTCGAGTGCTTCCGTCACGACCCTCCCGACAAGCGTCGGGCGTAACGGTGCGCCTTCAACGTATTTCCGGGATACCAGTTTAGCGATCACTTCGTGCCGTGTACTCTTGGTACCGAGGCCGAGTTCTTCCATCCGCTGGATCAGTTTGCTCTGGGTGTAGCGGGCAGGTGGCTGCGTCTCCTTCTCATCCAGCGTGACTTTTTTGATCGGGAGGTGTTCCCCGTTAACAAACTCCGGGAGGAGCGTCTCACGCGCCTCGCTGAACGGGTAGACCGCGTGCCAGCCGGGTTCTGCCAGTTGTCCGCCGGTCGTTGTGTACTCTTCCCCGTTTGCATCGAAGAGGATCTTGAGGGTCTTCCATATGGCATCGGGTGCAAGGGTGGCGAGGAACCGGCGGAGCACGAGTTCGTATATCCTGAACGCGTCGTCTCCCAGCTGCTCCCGGGTCGCCGCACCGGTCGGGTGGATTGGCGGGTGGTCAGTGGATGACTTCTTGCCCCGGGTCGGGACAGCACGGCGGTTCGCCATCACCCATTCGACATCCTTCTTAAACGGGGAGTTCCTGAGGGTCTTTAAGATCCCGTCGATGTCCAGCGATGCGGGGTACACGGTATTGTCGGTCCTCGGGTACGAGATAAAACCGTTCATGTACAGGTCTTCGGCAATACGCATCGCGTTTGCGGCAGAGAGCCCGAGCCGGGCGGCTGCTACGATATACGTGGTGGTATCGAACGGCGACGGGGCACGGTCCTGCTTGGTGCCGGACTTCACGTCCTTAACCACGAGTGGCGTTTTCGTCCGGTCCCGTGCCAGTTCGGCAACCGTTTTCTCGTGGAACCGGCCATTGGTGTGCCGGGCCTCGATCACTTCGCCTTTCTTCTCAAAATCAAGGGCCAGCTGCCAGTACTTCTCCGGCACGAATGCCTCAATCTCCTTCTCCCGGTCAACAATCATCGAGAGGGTGGGTGTCTGGACCCGGCCGACCGAGAGGATGTTCTGGCCCCCGCGGCGGGCGGCAAGCGAGATGAACCGGGTGAGGGATGCCCCCCACATCAGGTCGATCGACTGGCGGGCCTCCCCTGCAGCGGCAAGCGCAAAATCAAGGTCTGTTGTGTTGGTGAAGGCATGGCGGAGTTCCTGTGCCGTGATCGCCGAGAACCGGGCCCGGTCGATCGTGACCTTCGGGTTGACCGCCCGGACAAGCTCGTAGGCTTCCTTCCCTATGAGTTCTCCTTCCGTATCAAAATCCGTGGCAATCGTGACCCGGTCTGCCTTCCGCGAGAGCTTCTGCAGCAGGGAGACGATCTTCTTCTCGGTCGGGATCTTGATGGTCTTTGCATCGATCAGGTGACGGGGAGTCGCGTCCTCGCTGCGCCAGTTGGAATATCCCGGCTCGAAGTCGATCTCGACCACGTGGCCGCGGAGCCCGACCGTCGTTGTGTCCCCGAAACTGTACGTGGAGACACCGGTATCCTTGTGCTCGGTGATCTTCTTTCCTTCAGAGAGAATCTCCGCGATGCGCCGGGCCGAGATGTTCTTCTCTGCAACGATCAGGTGCACGGGTGTTACGCCTCCCTCTTTTTCAGCGCATCGGTAAGCATCCTGTTCAGCTCTGCGGGATCTGCTTTGCCACGCGTCTTTTTCATAACCTGCCCTACGAGGAAATTGAGCGCCCCGCCTTTACCGGCACGGTAGTCCTCGAGGGCCTTTAAGTTCTCATTGATGGCCTCTTCAATTGCAGCCGTTATCGCACCGGTATCGCCATCGGTCTTCGCAAGGTTGAGCCGGGCAACAATGCCCGCCGGGGTTTCGCGGGTCTCATTTTTCAGCCGCTGGTCGAGCATCACGCGGAGCACGTCAACACCGCTCTTGTCAGTGATCGTGCCTGCCTTCAATACCCGGACCAGTTCTGTAAAACTCTCCGGATCGACAGGATCAAGGTCCATGTCCCGATAATTCAGTTCCCCAATCAGGGTATCGGCAATCCATGTAGCAGCGAGTGGTGACAGCCCTTTCGGATCGGAGGCAACCACCTTCTCGAAGAAGTTGGCGAGTTTCAGTTCACCGGTCAGGGTCCGGGCATGGTTGAGCGAGCAGCCGTATTCTGCAATAAACCGTTCGCGGCGGGCATCCGGGAGTTCCGGCAGGACAATCCCCTCAACCCATGATTTAACGCGGAGGGGACGGAGGTCCGGCTCGGGGAAGTAACGGTAATCGTTCTCCATCTCCTTGCTCCGTGCAGACTGGGTGACGCCACGGGCTTCGAGATAGTGCCGGGTCTCGCGTTCGATCCGCTGGCCGCGCCGGATCAGGTTCTTCTGCCTTGTCACTTCGAACAGGAGCGCCTTTTCCACACCCTTGTACGACGTGATATTCTTGACCTCCACGCGCTCGTTTCCTTTGATCGAGATGTTGGCATCGACACGGAGCGATCCCTCCTTCTCGGAGTCAAAGACACTGAGGTATTCGAGCGTGGCACGGAGTTTGTTTAAGAACTTTCGGGCCTCCTTCGGGGAGCGCATATCCGGCTCGGAGACGATCTCGATGAGCGGGATGCCCGCACGGTTATAATCCACGAGCGAGTATTTCCCCCGCTCGACATTGCCCATGTGGACGAGCCGGCCCGGGTCTTCCTCGACATGGATACGGGTGAGCCGGATCTTCCGCTCCCCGCCCTCGTCGCTCTCGATCTCTAAGTATCCGCCTTCTGCAAGCGGCTTGTCGTACTGGGTGATCTGGTAGGCCTTGTCGAGGTCGGGATAGAAGTAGTTCTTCCGCGAGAACTCCGACTCGTGGATCACGGTGCAGTTCAGGGCCTTTGCCACCCGCATCGCGTACTCGATTGCCTTCTTGTTGAGGGAGGGCATGGCGCCGGGCAGGCCGAGACAGATGGGACAGACGTGGGTGTTGGGGCCGTCGCTCCGGTAGTCTGTATCGCAGCCGCAGAAGAGCTTGCTCTTCGTATCCAGCTGGCAGTGGACCTCAAGACCGACGATGACCTGGTCTTCAGCATCCGCCATATCAGTTCACCGCCTGTTCGTAGGCATAGGCAACGTCAACAATACGTTCGTCCTCGAACATCCTGCCCATGATCTGGAGGCCGACGGGCATACCTTCTGATTTGCCACAGGGTACTGAAATGGCTGGAATACCGGCAAGGTTTGCCGGCACGGTGAGGATATCGGCAAGGTACATGGAGAGCGGGTCGCTCTTCTCTTTCATTTTGAACGCGATGGTGGGCATGGTCGGTCCCGCGATCACATCGACATCCTTGAAGATCCGGTTGAAATCTGCCTTGATATTTTCCCGGGTTACCTGCGCCTTCGCATAGTACTTCCCGTAATACCCGCTCGAAAGCGCAAAGGTGCCAAGCATTATCCGGCGCCGGACTTCGGTACCGAATGCGGCGCTACGGACTTCCTGGTAGGCCTCGTGCCACGATCTTTTCGTGTCCGCGGCCGGGCCATACCGCACGCCATCGAACCGGGCAAGATTGGAGCTTGCCTCGCAGGTGCAGGTGACGTAGTATGCGGCAAGGGCATACTTCATTGAGGGGATATTGCACGGGACGGTGGTTGTCCCGAGTTCTTCGAGTCGGCCGATCGCCTTCTTTACAACGTCGGCAACCGCCGGATCAACACCCTCGCCAAAATATTCCTGTGGGATCCCGATCTTCAGCCCTTTGATATCCGCATGCGGGGTATGGGTATACGGCCTGTCATGGGTGGTGGAATCGTGGCGGTCGTGGCCGGCGATCACCTCCATCAGGGTGGAGACATCACTGACGGACTTTCCCATCGGTCCGATCTGTTCGAGCGAGTTCGCGTATGCGATCAGGCCGTAGCGGGAGACGCGGCCGTAACTGGGTTTCAGGCCGACGATCCCGCAGAATGCGGCCGGGCATCGGATGGAGCCCCCGGTGTCGGTGCCGAGTGCCATCTGCACCATGCCCCCGGCAATCGCTGCAGCGCTTCCGCCCGAAGAGCCGCCCGGGACGCGCCCGGTGTCGCATGGGTTGAGGGTGGGGCCAAAGGCGGAGTTTTCGGTAGTGGTCCCCATCCCGAACTCGTCCATGTTGGTCTTTCCGGCGATCGCGGCACCGGCATTCCGGAGGAGTTCTACCGCACGTGCGTCATACGGGGGGACGTAGCCTTTGAGGATCCGTGATGCGCAGGTGGTCTCGATGCCCCGGGTTGAGATGTTGTCCTTTACGGCAACGGCAACACCGGCAAGTTTCCCCTCAGTGTACGACGGCTTGTTACACACCCTGAGAAATGCATTGTACTTGTCGTCAGGTTCGAACAGGATCGATCTTTCCGCCACTACATCACCCGCGGCGCCTTGATAAAACCGTCTTCCTGTGCCGGCGCATTCCGGAGTACCTCTTCCTGCGGGAGGGAAGGCTCGACTTCATCCTCTCTCATTATATTGTAAAGGTCCCGTGTGGCAGCCGCATCGCCTTTCACCGTGTCAAGCAGGTCGAAATATTCGAGTATTTCGTTGAACTGGTGCGTAAAGGTGCCCAGTTCTTCGGAACTGACACCGACATCGGCCAGTTCCGCGATATGTTGTACGTCTTTTTCAGTGACCATGTTCCACCCTGATAATCTGGTCTATGTAATCTTGCATGGACGTTTTATAACCGTTTTTACGGGCAAGCTTCCTGAGGGTCGGGTAGACCCCGCTCCCGTATTGCATTGCTTTCTTCTCGTACCATGCGAGATCTTGCGGAATGTAGCGTTCTGCGACCGTCCTTAAAGGTATTTTCCGGCGGCCGTCTTTCACTTTCTCCGTTGCAGGGATTGCGCGCGCAGCGCGCACGACCCGGGTGTCAAGGTATGGCATCGAGAGGTACGCCCCGTAGAGTGCCGCTACTGCCTGGTCGCGGCGTGCCTGTCCCTCAAGACCGGCAAAGTCCCGTTCGAGATCTGCCTCGAGGGTTGAGGTCTCAAGGTACCGGGTATATCCCCCGAAGAGTTCATCGGCACCCTGTCCTGTGATGATGCGGTGGTACCCGTGTTCGCCAGCCCACCGGGCAATGAAATACAACGTGAGCGCGATGCCCGTGTTGACCGGGTCCTTTTTGGGGATCGTTGCCACTACTTCAGGGAGTGCCGATGCAATCTCATCCTCCGTAATCGTCGCATACGCGCAGGAGAGCCCGAGTGTCTCCGCCGCATGCCGCGCCTGCTTCAGGTCGTGCGATCCCTCAACACCAACTGCTACACACTCGCGTTGTGCGAGATATGCGACGAGTGCCGAGTCAATACCCCCCGAGAGGGCAACGACTCCTTCATCGCTGCGGAGTTTTACGGCAGTAACGATCGCTTCTTCGAGTGGCATCTCCATGGGAGCGGGGTTAATTTCCCCTTTCATCTCTCCGTTACAGATGAGCATACCCTTTTGGCCGGTCCCTTCCATGATGCCGAAATGGTCGCGGGCGCTGCACCCGTCCCATTTAAGAAAAAATTCTCCCCCAAAACGGAGGACCTGCTCCGGTGAGGTGCGAAGTATAGCCTCAATTGCATCCGGGCCGAGCAGTTTTCCGTCGATCTCGATCCAGCCGGTTAAAGACGGGGTTGTCATGAGGGACCTGTCATGTCCGTTACTGGACACGATCTTTTCATTCACATTCGTTTTTAACACATGTCTAAAGAATCCTTGGATTATACCCGGAGGTGATCGCATCCAATCACTGCACCGGGATACTCAGATGATTAGCAACTTGGCACTTAATGTGGGGTAAGGTTAAAACGATGGAATCTTTTTTTGCATACAAGGGTTAATTATTGGAGAGCGCGAGGAAAGACAGCCGGCTTATGGCGCCGGACTTAAGACCTCGTCGTGAAAATAGGTATGGGAGTAGTGGCGGGAGGATAGGAAAGCTGGCCAACTCCGCCGGACTTAAGATCCGGTCCTTAGTGGTTCTTGGGTTCGAATCCCAATCCTCCCATAAAAAAAATTGCGCGGAGCCTTTACCACTCTACCGCAGTCATCGTCTTGATAACCGCTTCTGCGAATGCTTTTGACGCGGACGGACCGTTGGCAGTGACAATTCTTGTATCGATGACCACCGGCTGGTTCACGAGCACTGCACCCCCGGCCCTCATCTCGCGGAACGCAGTGGGATTCTCCGAGTACGTGGCCTTCTTCCCTTTCAGGATACCGGCCCGGGCGAGGACTATGGGTGCCAGGCAGATCGCTGCAACCACTTTTCCCTTTTCCTCGAAATGTTTGACCAGCGCAGAAAGGATCTCGTCATCCCAGAGATGTGCGGGCGTCCCGTTCCCTCCAACGATGATAATCCCGTCATATTGTTTTGGTTCAACCTCCTCGAATGAGAGTGTTGCGGTGGCCTTTGCGTTCATCATTCCCGTGCAGGTGCCGCGGCGCGTGGACGCGATATCGTATGCGATGCCGGCCTTTGCCAGTGCCGCAACCGGCTCGGCGAGTTCCTCATCCCGGTATTTTTCCGGGGATATTGCAATCAGTACTTTCATAATATCCGGATCATTCTCTGTTCGCGCAGGATTATGGATATTGCGAATACTGCGGGATATAAAAAACAGGAAATATACTCACTATGCACCCGGTGGGGACCGGATCATCTCTTCCAGCCGGGCTTCGACTTTCCGGAGGGTGGAGATCTCAAGGAAAATGAGGATGTTACCCGCGATGTTGTACTCTTCAGATGAGAGCCTGACCTGGAAGAGGATCACGTCGTCCACATCAATCGTCATCTGGGCAATCAGCGAGGTGATCGCCGCATGCGCCATATCGACAACAAGGACCGGGGGCGAGGGGAGCATCATGAAACCAAGGAGGTCGGACGTGGCACTTAAAAACGAGGAGATCATGATATTGCCGACTTCGATAATCGTGCTCTGGTCCATCTCGTCAAACGTGTGCACTGCACCGGCAGAGCCCTGCATGATGCCCGCAGTCCGGATTGCCGAATCCCGTGGGAAGTGCAGGACCAGGAAACCCCCGTGAGGGATATCGCCTTGCAGTTCGAAGATGATCATCGTGGTCAGTTCATCGGTGAGGAATTCCCCGACCTTCCCGATGTCCACGATATTGATGTCGGGAACGTTCATCCCTATCCGGGTATCGAGCATCTGCGAGAGCGTGGTTGCAGAATGTGCAGCCCCGATATTTGCCATCTCCTGCAATGCATCCATCTGTTCTGAGGTAAATTCCATACGGCACCCGATCCTGCCATCTGGGAAGTCCACTGGCAGTACCATCTGTCTGCACAGTCCGTTGATTCGCTACGCTCATTCTTTCGATACTGCAGACAGAGAGATGGTCACTATCCAATCATTTATAATTTCGTACAACCAGCCCCAGGCACTTGTCGGGTCTTTTACACTTGATGGCCTTCAGTCTCCCTCGTTTGTCTGCGGCCCGATCTCTCCGTTTGCGCAGGATCCGATAATCTTTGCAACCCTCCCCACCCGTCCGTCATGGAGTTTTACTTTGATACCATGCGGGTGAAAATCTGAATGCGTAAGGATCTCTTTGACCGTGCCCCGTGTCAGCTTCCCGGTGCGCTGATCCTGTTTTTGGATGATATCAACCTGAAGACCTGCGCGTAGTGACGATCGTTGCTGTATGGTCATGGATGTGCCGCTGGTCCGGATATCAGAACCGGTAAGGGAGGGAATCAGGATTGCAGTGAAGGGGCATCATATGCCCCGAGACCTGCCTCTAAGTATCCTCTCACCGTTGTCCAGCTCTTCTGTTCCCCGAACATCAGCAGGTATATGTCCGTCCGGTATTCGTTCTCCTTTGGTTCGAAGATATTCCATTCGTTCTTGCCGGTAAGGGAGGAACGGACAGACACTTCAGCGTTCGGGTCTGCGTTGTAGTCCGCGTACAGCGAGGTCAGGTAAGAATAACACTGCCCTCCGGATGCGGGCGTCTCATCGTTTCTGCATTCTTTGGTGGTAACATCCTGCACGGGACGGAACATCGGGCTGTTCTCCACCGGGTCCCTGGTATCAATGAGGTGATTGGACGTTACATTCGTATACATCGTAACGGTAAACGGGTTTTTCGTGCTGGTCCCTTCAGGAGGGACAATCGAGGGGGTGGTAATCTTCACCATCGTTGATTTTCCCGTTCCGTAAATTTCAGTTTTCCAGGTGTCCGGGACGCCGGAAACCTCATGGGCGCTCAGTTGTGCAATGACCGGGGAATTTCCGTTCATGTCTGCTGGCACGGGAAGGAAGATGGTCACATTGGAGAGGGGTGAATCGGTGGTGATGGAACATGTATAGGAATACGTACTGGTGAGGGATGTCCGGTATGCGTTTTCCACGTATCCGTTGTAATTTACCAGAGCGACAGACGTCACAAGTAGTATGATGAAGAGACTCATGGTGATTTTTATGATCCTGTCCATAACCTTACACATCCCCCGGAGTCCGCACAGGCCACGTATCGCTGGTACCTGTGCGGTCCTTCCGGATTATAATTGGACTATATTGATCCATCCGGATTGAATACCTGTCGATAGAATTGTTGTGGTCCGGCCGGATTCCGGCGAATTACAGGCACGTTCCCTATTGTATCACTATCACTTTATGCTCAGGAAAAAAAGCTTCTAGTATGCCATCTCCCTGTTCCCTTATACTGCGGAATGTCTCCTTGGTGGGGGGGCGTGTTGCAGATATATCGGTACGGGAGGGTGTTGTCTCGCATGCCGGTGCCAGCGGACCTGCAGACCGCACGATCGATTGCAGCGATCTTCTCGTTCTTCCGGCAGCGGTTGACATGCACGTGCATATGCGGGGAGGTACCCAGTCGGCCAAGGAGGACTGGGAAAGCGGGAGCAGGAGTGCCCTTGCCGGGGGAGCTACCGTGGTGGTCGATCAGCCGAACACCATCCCCCCCATCTCAAGCCCGGATGCGCTCCACGCCCGCGTATATGAAGCCCGGTCCCACTCGCTCTGCAGTTTTGCCATCAACAGCAGCGTGACGTTCGATACACCCGTCAAAGGGATGTGGAGTGCCGGTGCACTGGCGTTCGGGGAAACGTTCTTTGCCCCATCCAGTTATGGCGAGGCGTTGTCGGAGGGGGAACTCAGGACAGCGCTCCGCGAGATCCACGCGTGCGGGGCGCTTGCCACGGTCCATGCCGAGGAGGTTGCAGATGGGAATGATACTGATCTGGTCTCCCACGACCGTCTCCGATCAGCGGCCGGGGAGCTCCGGGCGGTTGAAGCGGTCCGCCAGTGCAACTCCGCCGGGTGCCGGCTCCACTTCTGTCACATGAGCACGAACGCATCGGTCATTGCAGCAGCAGCTGCCGGGAGCGTTGAGGTGACCCCCCATCACCTGTTCCTGTCCCATGAGCAGTTTGAACCAACTGATGCGCTGGGCAAGGTGAACCCTCCCTTGCGGAGTGAGAAGGAACGACGGGACCTCTGGGCGGCATGGGATGCGATCGATGTCATTGCCTCGGACCATGCACCGCATACCCGTGCAGAAAAGCAGGCCCCGTTCCGCGATGCCCCTGCCGGAATTCCGGGGGTCGAGACGATGGTGCCGCTCCTTCTGGCGGCCGTGCTGGAGAAGAAGATCAGCCTTGCGGACGTGATCCGGAAGTCCTCGCAGGCACCGGCGGAACTGCTCGGGATTCCCCCGGCTGGTTTTTCACCCGGAGACCGTGCGGATTTTGCCCTCTATCCGAGATCAGCCCTCCCGGTGGATCCCGACACGCTCCACAGTCGGTGCGGCTTTTCACCCTTCGAAGGACTCCCCGCGGTATTTCCCCGGGCCGTGGTCCTGGGTGGCGAGGTCGTGTATGAAGAGGGGGAGTTCTCCCGGGGATCACCGGCATGGTTTGCCGGGAAAGGATTTTTTCCCCGGTGAACGGTTTCCTGTCGGCCCGGTTCTGCACATTCCCAAACCCTCATCATTACGGACATCGAATACGTAGTGCCGATACCTGCGCATCCATAGGTCCCCGGGTGATCGATTGACAAGCGTCTGGATATGATCCATGGGACAACCCGGGTGCGCGACAGGCAGACAGCCCGGCAAGGGTTTAAACACCGGTGAAGAACGGCAGCAGCCACTGGTGATCCGCGTGCGTTATTGCCGGGCGACATTTCTTCTTAATGGAGTACTATAATGCCGGGGATCGCCGATGCTCTTCTGGAAGACCATAACGGGACTGTCATTGCCATCGAGGTGACGGCCGGGGGGAAAAAAGAGGCATTCCCTGCCGGGTACAACGAATGGCGGAAGATGGTCGGGTGCCGTGTTTCGGCTCCGGCGCTCGAAGGCAGGGCGAACCGGGCGGTAATCGAACTGGTTGCAAGAACTCTCGGCCGGTCGACTGCATCGGTCAGTATCCTGTCCGGCGCAACATCATCGCAGAAGAAGATCCTGGTTACGGGCATGTCCCTGGATGATGTCCTCATAAAACTCGAAGGATCCGGTAAATAACCCGAAAATCCGCATTTTCTGCAGGCCTTTCGTATAACTGGATACTGAGAAGAAGAACCGGAAGTATCTTTAACCTTAACTATAAGTAATTCCGCGCGATATATATTTTTTATACCTATGATCAGGCTTTACATGCATTGCATGATACATGGGGGTGCGTTTACTTGTATTCACCGGATACTACCAAGTACCTTATTCACATCAGCCTCAGTGCAGAGGGGGTGGTCGAGAAACCTGACGTAGTCGGTGCCATATTCGGGCAGACTGAAGGGCTACTCGGCGAAGACCTTGACCTGCGGGATCTCCAGAGAACGGGACGTGTGGGACGAATAGACGTCCAGATCACGAGCAAAAAGGGCGAGACAAAGGGGGAGATCCTGATCTCCTCCTCGCTCGACCGGGCGGAGACGGCGATCCTTGCCGCCTCCCTCGAGACGATCGACCGCGTAGGTCCCTGTGTGGCGCACGTGGCAGTTGAATCAATCGAGGACATCAGGGTCAGCAAACGGAAACTGATCGTTGAACGGGCAAAAGAGATCCTGATCGAGCGGTTCGATGACGGGACGATCGATTCTGACGAACTGCTGGACGATGTCCGGCAGACCCTGCGCGTGGAGAAGATCGGGTCCATTGGTGAGGAGCATGCACCCGCCGGGCCGAATGTCATTGAGGCGGATGCCATCATCATTGTGGAGGGGCGGGCGGATGTCCTGAACCTGTTGCGGTACGGCATCAAGAATGCTGTGGGAGTGGAAGGGACCAATATCCCCAAGAGCGTTGTGGATCTCTGCGAGAAGAAGACCACGACAGCATTCTTCGATGGCGACCGTGGGGGCGAGCTGATCCTCAGGGAGCTCATGCAGGTCGCTGACATCGATTTCGTTGCGTTCTCTCCCAAGGGAAAGAGCGTGGAGGACATGACGAGGAAGGAGGTCATCAAGACGCTCCGCAACAAGGTCCCCGTAGAATATGTCCGCGACCAGTACTTTGAGACCTCGGCCGAACTCCCGGTAGACTTCAGGATCGGCCGGCCATCGTCCGATGCCGATGACACCCCCGAACGAAAAGGAAAAACATCGGCTCCGGCAAAACACCAGCGGGAAGCCGGCGGCCCCCTGAGCCTCAAAGAGCACATCGATGATGTGAAAGGGCAGAACACGGCACGTTTTTTAAACGACGAGCTGACGGTTGTCCGTGAGATGAGGTCGGATGAAGTGGAGAAGGCGATTGAGACCATCGATCCCGCCGCCACCGGCCTCGTCCTTGACCGTCCCGTAGACCAGAAACTCCTTGATCGTCTTGTCTGGAAAGGCCTTTCCTATGTTGCGGCACGGGATTTCAAGGGGATCATCAAGCGGCCGCTCTCGATCCGTCTCCTGAAGATGGGGTCGTAATTTTTTTTTATGTTCTGATGAATCCGAGACCTTCAAAACGAAGGTCAAGGATGAGAAAAGCCGGAGGTCCTAAAAGAACCTCTCGTATGTCGAAGACTCCGTTGCGTCGTCTTCTCCAACTCGAGGTTCTTCGAACCTCTCGTTAACACAAATTTATTTATGCTGCATATGACCATTCTACTGTCTGGAGTGGTAGCATGCACAAAGAGGAACTGATCAATCTTCACCAGATGCTTGCGGAGGTCAAGGATTACTTCGAAGAGATTAATCCCGATCTGAAATTTTCCCAATATACAGCGCTCAAGATCACCCCCTCCCAGCAGCACAAGAGCAAGATGGAGCACAAATACGCAATATTCGTGCTCGGCACCGAGATTGCCAACGCGATGAAAGAAGTGGATTACAGCTCGTCCAGCAGGATATCGGCCCGGATGAAAGAACTGGCCGACAAGACCTTGAAAGAGATGGATTTCCAGTAACTTTTTACCTGTTTTTCTGCCTCCGGCAGCGTATCCTTAAACATCCCAACCTTAAAGGTGCATCAGCGATCATTCCCGTTCATGGAGTATTTCACTGACACGGACATGGGTCTCGACATCGGTCTTGTCAACCGGGCGGTGGAATCGGCGTTCGCCGATCACGGGAAGGGGGATGTCCAGATGCCCCCCAAGGTGTACATCACGCTTCCTGACGGGGATTTCCGGACCATGCCGGCCTACCTGCCCTCGCTCGGGATCGCCGGCGTGAAGATTGTGAACGTCCATCCCGACAACCCTACGCAGGGCCTCCCGACCGTGATGGCCCTCACGGTGATCCTGGATATCGGGACCGGCGAGCCCACGGCAGTCATCAATGCGACCCGCCTCACGGACATGCGGACCGGTGCGGCCGGTGCAGTAGCATGCAAGTACCTCTCCCCGAAAAAAGAGATTGTCCTCGGTGTCATTGGCACCGGGCGGCAGGCAGAGGCACAGGTCGCAGCCATATCACGGGAACTGAAGATCCGGCAGATAAAGATCTGGGGCCGCAATGACGGGCATGTCCGGAAATTTACCGACCGGTTCATGGAGTTTCCGTGCGTGGCAGCACCGGTTGAGAAGGCCTGTGACTGCGATGTACTCGTCACGACGACCCCGTCAAGGAGCCCGATTGTCCGGGACGAATGGATCCATGAGGGGACCCATATCAATGCGATCGGTGCAGATGCGCCGGGGAAGGAAGAACTCGATCCTGCAATCCTCCGGCGGGCGCAGGTCTTCGTGGACGATCCGGCGCAGGCAGTTCATTCCGGTGAGATCAACGTGCCGATCAGTACGGGGGTATATCGTGAGGCGGATATTGCCGGGACGCTTGGGGAGGTAGTGATTGGGAAGAAACAGCGCCGGGATCCGTCGGCCATCACGGTCTTTGACTCCACCGGCCTTGCGATCCAGGACCTCGCGATTGCGAAGATCGCGATGCAGCACGGAAAGCGGATCGAGCTGCCGTTTCCGTGAACCAGAATGGTCCGGAGCAAGGGGGGGTCTGCGACATATCCCCTCCACTTGGATTTTAAATTGCCGGGCCCCCTCCCCCCATCATTTAATTTTTGGGAGGGGGTACCCCCTGCCCCTCCGGAGGTTGATGGGGGGTACCCCCCTCCTGCTGCATTTTCCGGAGCAGGGGTTCGCGTGGACCTCCGACGGTGAAGCGGTTGGCCGCAAGGGGGGTGGGCCCTCCTCTTGTGCCCGGAGGGGTACCCACCCCCTCCCCCCCGTTTCCGGAAGAGGAGGGGTCCCCCTACCCACCCCTCCCTCAGCGGGAGGGGTAGCTACCCCACTCCGGTTGGAGCCGGTCTGGTTGGGGTTCGTGTGGAGGTGTCGTCGGAGCGACGTTTTGTTTGGCTTGGTCTGGGGGAGGGGGGTACCCACCCCTCATGTGTCCGGAGGGGTACCTACCCCTCCCCTCCGGTTTCAGAGGAGGGGGGGTCCCCCTGGGTGCCCCTCCCTGAGTGGGTGGGGTGGGTACCCCCCGCTTAGTGGTGAAGAAACATTTCGGTGGAAATTGCGATGCACGCCGCCGCCCCCGGCGGGGCACATTCGAAGAATCCTATCGGATTCTTCTCAAATCAGTCCTCGCGGATGCGACGACTGATTCCCCGCAGCGGTTCAATGAAGGTTCATTTAAAATAACAGGTAAATGAGTAGCGTAAAATGTCGAGTCTTTTCAGAGATATGGCTGGAAAAGACCGCATCAGTGTTCTCCGAGTCCCGACGAGGCGTTTTGCGTGCAGGGTATCGCAATAATAGAAATGCTGGTAATAAAAAAACGAAAAAAACCGGAACTTAATTTACTCTTCCGTCTTCTTCGCGTACTTCTTCCACACCTGCTCGCGGTACACCGGCCCGCTGTTGTAGGTACAGAAGGGGATCAATTTCCCGTCGGGAGTCGCGTAGTGAATGCAGCACCGCTGGACACGCTCGAGATCGTAATTGTACTTGTCCATGAAATGCATAGTACCGATGAAGAGGGCATTCCAGTGGAACTCCCTGAGGGCGTCGAAATTCTGGCCGATCAGGGACTTGCTGATCAGTTTCCAGAATTCCGTTGTCGCACCCTGCTCCCCCTTCTGGACGGAACCGTGCATGTTCCTGACCCCTTCGAGCAGTGCCTTGTACTTATTGATCGTACCGCCTTTTTTCAGGGTCTCGGCCATCTGTTCGATCGACTCGAAGAAGGTGTCGACGTCCACCATCCGGTTGACCGGGATGATGCCCTCTTCGCGGGCAAAGACATAGGTCGCTGCCCCGCAGTGCTGGTGGGCCGTGAACCGGACCTGTGGCCGGCCGGTATATGCCTCGACAAGGTCGGAGAATGGTATGACGCAGGGTACCGGGTAGAAGTCGTCCTTCTTGAGGACGCCCCCCATCTGCTCTTCGATCTTCGCAAGGACATCGGGGATGGTGATACGGGACTTCTGGAGGTCATCGTCGCTTGCGGCACCGGTGAATGCGACCGGCTGGAAGTTGACTCCCCGCACAACTGCGATATTATCAATGGCGAACCGGATGATATCCCCAAGTTCATTGTCGTTTCTCCCGCGGATCACCGTGGGCACGAGGACGGTCCCGAGGCCGACCTTTTTGAGGTTATCGAGTGCCTTCTCGTGGATCTTCAGGAACGGGTTCGTCTCCGGGCTGACCCCGTCGAAATGGAGGTAGACCGTGTTCAGGCCGGCACTCTTGAGCTGCTGGGCAAGCGCAGGGTCCTTTGCCAGCTTGACCCCGTTGGTTGCGATCTGGACCTGGGGGAAACCCATTGCCTTGGCTTTCCTGATGATTTCCGCAAGATCGTCCCGCATGGTCGGTTCCCCGCCGGAGAACTGGACCGCGGGGGCGGGGACCGGCTTCTCGTCCCGGAGCACCTGGAGCATGCGGACGACATCGTCAAACGACGGCTCGTACACAAACCCGCATGCACGTGCATTGGCAAAGCAGAAGTCGCAGTCCAGGTTGCAGCGGTTGGTGAGATCGATATTTGCCAGCAGCGTCTGTGAGTGATGGTTGTTACAAAGACCGCAGGCTGTTGGGCAACTCTCCGGTGGCGCAGTGTTCTGGGGGTTTGCAACACCGTTTCCAACGGCATCGTACTCCTGGTACCGGTGATACATCCGTGCATCTGACCAGTAGAGATGCTTGAAGTACCCGTGTTCCGGACATGTCCGCTGTAGCCAGATCTTGCCCTCTTCTTCAACAATCTCCGCTTCCAAGACGGAATTACATGTGGGGCAAAGGCTCCGTGTCTTTTTTATCAGCATTAACGTCCACCCGATGGATGTTATTGATTGATTCCCGAAAGAGATTCCAGTTTTAGTAACCTTAATCTTTCTATCTGCTCTTTATTACAGGTATTGGAGTGCTACATTATTAGTATTGAGTTCTTCATAATACCATTGCTTTCAGCCCTGTGGATCATGCTGCCGGCTTACCTCCCCAATCCAGTGGCCGCATTGTGCGGCGGAGGTATTCCCATCGACAACGGGAAGAATTTTTCCGACGGGAAACGGATCTTTGGCGACGGAAAGACCTGGCGGGGGTTCGTTGCCGGCATCATTGCCGGCATTGCAATCGGCTTTATCCAGATCTGGGCGACTGGCGTATATGACCTGGGTATCCTTCCCCGGCAGACAGTAGTATCTGTCACACTCCTCGCGGTCGGTGCACTCCTCGGTGACCTGGTCAAGAGTTTCTTCAAACGCCGGTTCGGGAAAGAACGGGGATCGAAATGGCCGGTGGCCGACCAGTATGATCTCGTTGCAGGGGCGTTTATTCTCCTGTTCATTTTCAACCCGGCGTGGCTCTTTACCGAGGTCACGCTTGCGGCGTTCATCTGCATACTCATCCTCACGCCCCTGCTCCACCGCGCAACAAATATCATCGGTTTCATGCTCAAGGTCAAGGAGGTACCATGGTAAAGAATTCCCTTGCAGAGATGCTTATACGGTTCAGGGCAATCGAGTTCGGGGATTTCACCCTTGCATCCGGTGCGAAAAGCCCGTACTATATCGATGTGAAGACCGCTGTGACCCGCCCGGAACTCCTCTCCGCGATTGCCGGCACGATTGCAGCAGTGCATGATTTCGATGTTGTCGCCGGTGTCGCCGTTGGGGGTGTCCCCCTCTGTGTTGCAACCGCCCTTGCGAAGAACCGGCCCTATGCGATCATACGTGCCTCGGAGAAGAGCCATGGCAGGAAAGGAGTGATCATCGGGGATGTGAATGATAAGGATGTCCTGCTGGTCGAGGACGTGACGACTTCCGGGGGTTCTGCACTCTATGGGATCAATGCCCTGCGGGATGCCGGGGCACGGGTAGACCGGGTCGTCACGGTAGTTGACCGGGAGCAGGGTGCAGAAGCAATGCTCGCGTCCCATGGTATCCGGATCATCCCGCTCGTCAGGCTGCACGAGATATTAAAAGAGTAAGGAATTTTTATTCCCAGCGTACACTAGGAAGGTACTATGAAGATTCTTGTTGTTGGCGGGGGTGGCAGGGAGCACGCGATAGCTGCAGCCCTTGCCCGCAACACAGCGACCACGGTTTTTTCGGTGATGGCAAAACGCAATCCCGGTATCGAGGGCATTGCCAAAAATGTCCTTCTCGTAAATGAGACTGAAGTCCCCCGGATTGTTACGTATGCTAAGGAGAATGGCGTGGACTTTGCCTTCATCGGCCCCGAATCCCCGCTCGAAGCCGGGATCGTGGATGCTCTCGAAGGGGAAGGCATACCCTGTGTCGGGCCCCGGAAAGCCGCTGCCCGGATCGAGACGGACAAGGCATTCTGCCGGGACATGATGGAACGCAATGCCATCGAGGGATGCCCGAAGTACCGGGTCTTTCATTCAGCTCCTGATGCCGTGGATTTTATCACCGGGTATGACGGCGATCTTGTGGTCAAGCCGATTGGGCTCACCGGGGGAAAAGGGGTACGGATCATGGGCGAGCAGGTGGACCGGGCCGGTGCGATCGAGTATGTCAAATTCTTAAACGGGGAGGCCGTGCTTGAGGAGCGCCTCATCGGGGAAGAATTCACGCTCCAGGCATTCGTTGACGGCACCCACCTCATCCCCATGCCACTCGTACAGGATCACAAGCGGGCATTCGAGGGCGATATCGGGCTGAACACCGGGGGCATGGGCTCGTATTCGATGCCGGACCACATGTTGCCGTTTGTAACAAAGTCCGATTATAATAAAGCGATCGAGATCATGAAAGCCGCAATTGCTGCCATGGAGAGGATGGGCCAGCCGTACAAGGGGATCCTCTACGGCCAGTTCATGAATACGGCACAGGGCCCTAAAGTGATCGAGTTCAATGCACGGTTCGGGGACCCGGAAGCGATGAATGTCCTCTCCCTCTTAACCTCCGATCTCTCGGAGGTCGTGCACCACATTGCCGAGGGCACGCTCCTCCCGTCCCATGTTTCCTTTGATACCCAGGCCACCGTCTGTAAGTACCTGGTCCCGGAAGGGTATCCAGAATCTCCCGGTGCCGGTGAAGTGATCACGGTTGGCCCCCACAGCAACGCACTCCTGTACTATGCGAATGTCGAGAAGGCCGGAGAAAACCTTGTTACCCAGACCTCGCGGACCCTTGCCTTTGTCGGTATCGGGGAGACCCTGGATCAAGCGGAGCAGGCAGCCGAGCAGGCAGCCTCCGAGGTCAAGGGGTGCGTGCGCCACCGCAGGGATATCGGGACAAATGCCCTGCTGGAAAAACGTATCGCCCACATGAAGGAGCTTCGATGAAGAAGGATTTCATTTCAATACTTGATATCAACGAACCTGAGCTCGAACAGCTGCTCTCTGAAGCGCACGAGCTCAAACGCCAGAAGAGGGCAGGGACGACACACCTGCTGCTCGCCGGCAAGACCCTTGCCATGATCTTCGAGAAGTCCTCGACAAGGACGCACATCTCGTTCGAGGTCGGGATGAACGAACTGGGAGGGCACGCCCTCTTCTTAAACGCCCGCGACATGCAGATCCGGCGGGGTGAGGAGATCCGCGATACGGCGAGAGCAGCCTCACGGTACGTATCGGGAATGATGATCCGGGCCTACAAGCACAGTACGATCGAGGAGTACGCAAAGTATGCAACGATCCCGGTTATCAACGGGCTTTCTGACCTTGAACACCCCTGCCAGCTCCTTGCTGACATCATGACCATGCAGGAGCATTTCGGGTCAACCGATGAGCTCAGGGTTGCATGGGTCGGCGACGGGAACAATGTCTGCAACTCCCTGATCCTCTCAACAGTTCTCACCGGTCTGGACGTTACGGTCGCGACGCCCAAAGGGTATGAACCGGCTGCGGATCTGGTGGCAAAGGCACGCGCCCTTGGCGGAAAAGTGGCTCTCGTACAGGACCCGGAGACCGCTGTCAAGGATGCCCAGGTGATCGTTACGGATACCTGGATCTCGATGGGCGATGAAGGCGAGAAGGAAGAGCGAACGAATGTCTTCAGGAACTATACGGTCGATTCCGACCTGATGAAACTGGCATCTCCCGATGCACGGGTCCTTCACTGCCTGCCGGCACACCGCGGCGAAGAGATTACCGATGAAGTGATGGAAGGCGGCCAGAGCCTTGTGTGGGACGAGGCGGAAAACCGTCTTCACGCCCAGAAGGCGCTGCTTGTACGTATGCTGAAAAAATAAAAAATAAAAAAAATCTTACTTTTCTTCAACGAATGCCTTCAGCTGGTCGATCATATATTTCTCAACCTCGCGGACCACGTCCAGTTTTCCACGGAACGCGAGCAGTTCCCGCTCATCGCCATCCATATTGGCGAATTTAAGCCGTTCCTTGCGTTCAACGACTTTAACATCGAACTTCTCTGTCACGTCAAAGATGATTTTTTGAGGTACGCCGGGCGGGATGAGGACATCGAATAGTTTTTCGTCTTCTGTATCGGTCATGACTGTTCACCAGACTTATTTACCTATCTTAATCCGCCGGCTCATAATACATGGGCCCCCGCGGACGCCCCCGATCGGATTTTTGGGCTTGCCAAGGGAGTTCATGCACCGTCCCATCAGTGCCGCGCCGCGGGCCAGCCCGTCATCGACGAAGACAAGGTGATCGTTCGGGTCATCGAAAAGGTTTCGCTCAATAATCCCTTTAAGGATATATTCGGGTTTCCGCCCGGAGATCGCGGCCCTCCCGGTAAACCCGATCGATGAATTTTTCAGGACAAGGCCCTCTTCGACAGCAACATCGACCAGGCGCAGCGCCATGCGGGTACAGACACGGTCAATCACTTCGTTCAGGGTCGACAGCGAGTATTTCTTGTGGATTTCTGCACCTATCTCGATAAGCCGGGGGAGATCGCTTGAGTTCTCTCCGCAGTCGCACCCGATCATCGCAACACCGGATTCCTTTGCGATCCGGGCATTGACCGGGACACGCCCGAAGCGGTTTCGTTCCGGGGGAACAATGCAGATGTCGATATACTCGTGACAGTGCTTCACGTACTCGTCCACAACACGCTGGTTACCCCGGCTGAACAACCCGCCCGTGACACTGTGTTCACCAAAAATATCGAGTGCGGTGCCCGTCCGCAGATGGACAAGGCCGGTCCCCCGCACGATTGCATCCGGTATCGCCCCTGCAAGGCCGCAGAAGTTCCCGACGGTTTTTGCAAAGGGGTTCGGTGCATCCGCCGGCACATCGCTGGTGATCCTCCCGTCAAGGGTTGTACCAAAATCGATCGTGACGCAGGGATTACGGAAATCGACGGGGGTCCATTTTGCCCCCTCCTTGATCCCGGCCATCGCGAGTTCCCCCTCCATCTCGTTTGCCACCATCTCGACACCGGTTGATCCGAGAGGGGGGATCACACCGGCAACAGCGCCGACAAATACCACCTTGTCGGCAAAGCTGAACGGCTGGAGTTTCTGGGACTGGTTCTCCTTTGACATCGGGGGCGTCATTTTACGGGGGGGAACCCCGGCGATGAGGCAGCCGTTTGCGAGCGAGATGACAAAGTCCCCGACCTGGTCCGGGGACTCCATCTCTGCTACGACACCGGTACTGCGGACAACAAAATCCAGTTCGTCTTTTATATCAAGATTGGCATCCCTGTGACACTTGATCAAGGTATCCCGCACAAGCTCCGTCACCGATTCACGGGTCAGCTCGGTCCCGTCAAGCGTTGCGCCAAAGATGGTCTCACCCGGTTTCGGGGGGCGGATATCCCGGCTCATGCTGACTGTTTTATTGATGACATACGACATCCCGGTCTCAAGACTCACACCGGTAAGGATGCACTTTGTCGTTGTGTTGCCCATCTCCACGGATCCGACAATAAAATACGGTTTGTTTTTATATTCGGGAATATTCATGCCTGCCCCGTGGGTGATGGATGGCGGTGGCGGGCTCTCCACGATATGCGGTCTGGGTTTTATGAATCGGGAAAAAAAACTGGGGCACATATACTCCGAATCTTGTCTGGCACTCCATATAAGTTTCTGTTTGGTGAGTCTCACGGAACGTGAGGCGAACCAAGAGAAGAACGCATCAGCGTTCTTCGACATGATGAGCCTCATTGCCTCATGGTACGTAAGGTGTGTCAGGAGAATGCTGAGAGTCATCAGACTCGAAGCATGAGAAGACCGCAGGTCTTCGAAGAATTGCGGGGCAATCTTCGACATTGGAGGGGTTGCAAAACCCCGACAAGGAGAAGAATTGCGGAGCAATTCTTCGACCAGTTTGTGAAGGGGGACTTCACGCTAAAAATTGTGACTGCACCGGATAGGAAAATTCAGCAGGATGGGTGAAAAATGAGAGAATCAGGCAAGAATTACTTCCCCTTTTTGTCCTGCATCTGTTTTACCATACGGGCCTGGATCCCGAAGTACTGCGAGACCCCTATTGCATGGCACTGGTCGATAGTTGCGCTGTCGAAGGAGACCATATCACTGGAATAGATCGCATCGGGAGATGTCCTGCCAAGCACCCGCACACTGCCTTTGTACAATTCGAGGTCCACCTTTCCGTTCACCCGTTTCTGGGTGGTGTTGATGAATGCATTCAGGGCGGCATAGAGCGGTTCATAGACCAGCCCTTCATAAGCGAGTTCCGACCACTTGTCATCCACCATTCGTTTGAACACGAGTTCCTCGCGGGTCAGGGTGAGGCTTTCGAGGTCCCGGTGGGCGGCAAGGATAACGGTGGCTGCGGGGTGCTCGTAATTCTCGCGTGCCTTGAGTCCGAGGATACGGTCCTCGATCATGTCGTTGCGTCCGATGCCATGCTTTCCAGCGATGACATTCAGTTTCTGGATCATCTCGTACCCGTCATACTTCTTCGTGTTCAGGGCAACGGGAATCCCTTCTTTAAATGTCAGGGTGATCTTCTCCGGTTTTGACGGGGCTTTGTCGGGTGAGACGGTCCAGAGATAGATCTCTTCCGGCGGGTGGTATGCAGGGTCCTCGAGTCGGCCTCCCTCAATACTCCTGCTCCAGCAGTTCTCATCCATGCTCCAGGGCTTGTCCTTCTTTACCGGCACCGGGATATTGTGCTTCTTTGCGTAATCGATCTCCCAGTCACGGGTCAGGTTAAGTTCACGTATGGGTGCAACGACCTCAAGACCGGCACTGCGGATAATAAAATCGAACCGGAGCTGGTCGTTTCCTTTCCCGGTGCACCCGTGCCCGATTGCAGTTGCTTGTTCTTTTCTGGCAATCTTTACGACCTCTTCAGCAATGAGGGGTCGGGCGAGGGACGTACCCATCGGGTACCCTTCATATGATCCGTTCGCCCTGATTGCCGGAAAGATATGCCCTTCAACGAACTTTTTACGTACATCGATTGTGTAGTGGCGGTCTGCGAGTTTTTTACCTTTTTTAGTTGCGACATCGATCTCCTCGTCCCGCTGGCCGACATTCACTGCTACTGTAACAACACGATCGTAATCATACCGTTCCTTTAAGAGCGGGATGCAGATCGAGGTGTCAAGCCCGCCGGAATATGCAAGAACAATGGTGCCTTTTCCCATGCTTCACTCCATTCGCTTTATTGCGCTTAAACCATTGGCAGTACCAGCATATATGTTCAGGGGACGGATTGGCGTTTCCCGATACTGAAAAGGAATGGTTAAGAAGAATTTTTTTCAAAGAACAAAAAAGTTGTTCAGGCTGTTGATTCCTGAACCCGGTTATCGTACTGGTTTACTGGACTACAATTTTTCCTTCAGTTGCAGGCTGGAATGGTCCGGTGGTGTAATCGAATGCTCCGACTTTGTCAAAGATTACTGAATAGCTACCGCCGTAGGGGATCTCGACAGGGTTCATAGTTCCAAAGTATGCACCGGTCTGGACATCATCTGCCTGAATACTGTGTGGCTTGTAGGGATCGGTGTTTGCCCAGACAACCTTGGTTCCGACTTTCACGTATGCTGTCGCATCAGGTATAATGTTCAGGTCCTGGGTGAAAGTGATCGTGTATGTCGGTATCATTGTTTCAGTAACGGTTGGTGTAACATTGGCAGTCTTGTTGACAACAACAACAACGACTTCCTTGGTTGGTTCAGTGATTGGGGCTGCGGTAGCGACAACAGTCGGGACCGCGGTCGGAGCGGTTGTGGCCGCAGGTGCTGCCGGTTGGGATGTGCATCCCGCGAGCAGAATCCCGATGAACAGGATTGCAAGAACAACAGATAATTTCTTCATGCATCTTTTTTTGTTATTTCGGTATATAAGGATATTCAATTCTTTTGGATAGTTTTCCGGACAGCGCAGTATACGGATCGGGTCCGGCTTTTTTTCATAAAATAAAAATAAGCCCGATTTTGGGAGTTTTTACCAATAATCCCGCAATTACTCCAGATAATGGCTGATCGGCTCAAGGGTCAGTTTCTCGCGCTTGATGGCATCGATGGCAAGTGCAGCAGCCCGCGCTGCCTGAAGGGTCGTAATATAGGGGATCTGGAGGTCCACTGCCGCACGCATGATCTGGTAATGGTCCTGGCGGGACTGTCTGTCCTGGGGAGTGTTGATGATAAGTCGGATCTCACCGTGGCGCATCATGTCGAGTACGTTGGGTGAGCCTTCCTGGACCTTCCGCACGAGGTTTGCCTCAATCCCCGCCTCGTACAGGTAATCCACGGTCCCCTCCGTTCCGTACAGGGTGAGGCCGAGATCGCGCAGTTTACGGGCAATCGGTATCGCCTCATCTTTCTGTTCCATATTCACGGAGATGAAGATATTCCCTTTGAGGGGCAGCTCGTTATCGGCAGAGAGGCAGGCTTTGTAAAACGCGAGCCCGAAATCGTAATCGATGCCCATGACCTCGCCGGTGCTTTTCATCTCGGGCCCCAGCATCGTATCGACCCCAATCAGCTTATTGAACGGGAGCAGCACCTCCTTTACCGCGACATGCCGGATCTCGCGCTCCCGGTACCCGAGGTCCCGCAGTTTCTTGCCGACCATGACCTTGGCGGCGATCTTTGCGACCGGGATCCCGGTTGCCTTTGAGACGAACGGCACCGTGCGGCTTGCCCGGGGGTTTGCCTCCAGCATATAGACTATGTTGTCCTTGACTGCCATCTGGAGGTTGACAAGACCTATGACACCAATCCCGAGGGCAAGTTTCCTCGTGTAATCCCGGACAGTATCGATAATGGATGGGGGGAGTGACTGGGTCGGGATGACACAGGCAGAGTCCCCCGAATGGATGCCGGCCTGTTCGATGTGTTCCATGATGCCGCCGATCAGGACCTCCTCGCCATCGCAGACGGCATCGACATCGAGTTCGATTGCATTCTGGAGGTAGGAGTCGATCAGTACCGGGTGGTTCCTGCTGACACGGACCGCTTCTTTCATGTACGTCTCGAGTTCGTGTTCATCGTGGACGATCTCCATCGCACGACCCCCGAGGACATAGGAAGGCCTGACCAGGACCGGGTACCCAATCTTCTCTGCCATGGCATGTGCTTCACTCTCGGAATAGGCAGAGCTGTTTGCAGGGCAGGGGATGTTAAGTTTCTTTAAGAGCACGCTGAACCGGTCGCGATCCTCGGCAATGTCCATGGCATCGGGGCTGGTCCCGAGAATGCGGGTGGAAAGGCCGAGGCGCTGCATCTCTTTCTCAATGGGCACGGCAAGGTTGACCGCGTTCTGCCCGCCGAACTGGACCATGACGCCGAAATACCGGTCGGTTTTTAAAATGTTGATGACGTCTTCGAGCTGCATCGGCTCGAAGAAGAGGCGGTCCGACGTATCAAAATCCGTGGAAACGGTCTCCGGGTTGTTGTTGACGATGTGGACCTCCACACCCTCTTCCTCCTTCAGCGCCTTGACCGCATGGACCGTGCAGTAATCGAATTCAATACCCTGGCCGATCCGGATCGGTCCGGATCCCAGAATGAGAACTTTCTTTGAGTCTGTCGGGACAATTTCACAGTCCGGTTCATACGTGGAGTAGAAATACGGGGTTTTTGCCGGGAATTCAGCGGCACACGTGTCAACCATCTTATAGGCAGGGGTACCGGTAATGGCATCAATTTCCTGCTGTGTTTTCCCGCTGATCTGGGCGATATCTGCGTTGGAAAACCCGTATCCTTTCGCCCGGATGATATCATCCCTGCTGCAGGCTCCTGAGGCAAGGCGTTTTTCATGTTCCACGATATTTTTGATCTTTTCCAGGAAGAACGGCGTGATTGAAGTAAGCTGGACGATCTCGTCAATCGTAAAGCCCTGGCGGAGCGCATCGAAGAGGCAGTGGAAGCGTTCGTCCGTGGGTCTGGACAGGATCATGCGGATCTCGCTTGGGCTCGTGTGGGTCTGGACATCGGTATCGAGCGACCTCTTGGCTTTCATGAAGGCCTCTTCGATCGTCCTCCCGATTGCCATCACTTCCCCGGTGCTCTTCATGGCAGTGGTGAGTGTCCGGTCGGCACCCTTGAACTTGTCGAACGGCCAGCGGGGAACTTTAACGACGATATAATCGATAGCAGGCTCAAAAGACGCCGGAGTGCAGCCGGTTACGGTGTTGGTGATCTCGTCAAGCCGCAGGCCGATGGCGATCTTTGCCGCCACCCGGGCAATCGGGTACCCGGTGGCCTTGGATGCAAGTGCCGATGAGCGGGAGACCCGGGGGTTGACCTCGATGACGCGGTATTCCCCGTTTAGGAAAGCGAACTGGACATTGCAGCCACCCTGGACATCGAGTGCCCGGATGATCTTGATGGCGGCGCTGCGCATCATCTGGAACTCGTCATCGCGGAGGGTGAGGATTGGTGCCACGACAACACTTTCGCCCGTGTGAATACCCATTGGATCGACATTTTCCATACCGCAGATGATGATACAGGTGTCAGCCGAATCGCGCATGACTTCGAACTCGATCTCTTTCCAGCCAAGAACGCTCTCCTCGATGAGGACCTGGTGGATGCGGGAACGGGAGAGTCCCAGTTCAACGATTCTGAGGAGTTCCTCGCGGGTCCGGGCAATCCCTCCCCCGGCGCCCCCCATTGTATACGCGGGCCGGACTACGGCCGGGAGCCCGATGGCCGCGATCGCATCGTCAATCTGGTTCAGGCTGGTCAGGATGACGCTCTTCGGGACCGGTTCGCCAATCTGCTGCATGAGGTCCCGGAATTTTTCCCGGTCCTCCCCTTTGTAGATTGCTTCGAGGGGGGTCCCGAGGATCTCAACATCCTTCAATGCCCCCATTTCAGCGAGCTCTGCAGTCATGTTGAGGCCGGTCTGACCCCCCATGCCCGAGAGGATCCCGTCAGGCTTCTCCTTTGCGATGATCTTCGCGATGATATCCGATCGGAGGGGTTCGATGTAGACGGCATCGGCCATCTCCGGGTCTGTCTGGATGGTGGCAGGGTTAGAGTTAACGAGAACGACCCTGACGCCCTCTTCCCGCATGGCACGGCATGCCTGGCTCCCGGAGAAGTCGAACTCCGCGGCCTGGCCGATCTGGATCGGACCCGATCCGATGATCAGGACCTTTTTGATATGCATCTTCTTGGGCATTATCCGAGCCTCCGGAATACACCGTCAAAATAGTGACATTCAGTATCCTGGGGCCCTGCATGGGCTTCCGGGTGGAACTGGACGCAGTTGATCTTTAAGTCCTCGTTCTCGAATCCCTCAACGGTCCCGTCATTGGCGTTGACAAACGTGACCTCGCACCCTTCCGGCAGGGAATCGGCGTCAACTGCAAAACCGTGGTTCTGGGTGGTGATAAAGATCCTGCCGTCATAATACTTGACCGGCTGGTTGGCCCCGCGGTGGCCGAACTTGAGCTGGTACGTGTCCCCCCCAAGGGCAAGGGCCGAGATCTGGTTGCCCATGCAAATACCAAAGATCGGAAGTTCACCGATACAATTTTTCACGGTTGCGATGGTTGCTGTTGCCTGTTTCGGGTCGCCGGGCCCGTTGGTGATGAAGAGGCAGTCGGGCTCGCACCCGAAGATCTCGTCATGGGTGGCATTGTGGGGGAAGATGTAGAGATCGCCTTTTCTCCGCGTGAGGCTGGTGAGGATATTGGTCTTGAGGCCGAGGTCGATGATGGCAACCCGTTTTCCCTTTCCCGGGATCCGGTAGGGTGCCTTGCAGGAAACCTCGGGAATCGGGTTGCATTCAGTGACAGAAGGGGTCTTTCTGGCGAGTTTTACGGCATATTCTCCATCGTCGCTGCCGACAACAAGTGCTGCCCGCATGGTGCCGTGGACGCGGGTCTTGATCGTGAGGCTGCGGGTATCCACACCGGACATCCCGAGCAGTTTCTTCTGTTCGAAATATTCGCGGATTGTCGGTTTTGTATCGGGGGCGTCACAGATCTCACGGCAGATCGTCCCGAGCACCTTGATACTCTGGCTCTGCATATTCTGCACATCGGCACCATAATTCCCGATTGTCGGGAATGTGAACATAAGGATCTGGCCGAAGTAACTGGGGTCCGAGAGTGCCTCCATGTACCCGGTCATCAGGGTGTTGAAGACGAGTTCCCCGGAACATTCGCCCTCAACACCGAATCCATTTCCTGTAACATACTGCCCGTCCTCAAGACCCAGAACCGCCTTCATGAATTACCCCTTCACGATTTCCATAATAGTTATGCCTGAATGGTTATTAACGATAGTGCAGGCAGGATTTGGACCGGCCGGGAAAAGCCGGGGTCCTCTTTTTTATCATCTGCCGATCAGGGAGTCCTGCCACGATAAACATGCATATAAGCGATGCATTCCGATATTGGATCGTTACCAGAATGGAACAGAGGTGAATCAGAATGGGAACACAAGGACAGAAAATTGTTGGAAGTGATGTCAAGGATTTTGTCGGCCTGCTCAACAAGGCATACTGCGATGAATGGCTCGCCTACTACCAGTACTGGATTGGTTCCAAGGTCGTAAAAGGCCCCAACAAGGAAGCGGTCATCAGCGAACTCACGCTCCATGCAACCGAGGAACTGAACCACGCAACCCTGCTCACCACCCGTATCATCCAGCTGGGTGGGACCCCGGTAACGAAGCCGCAGGACTGGTATAAGTTCACCAACTGCGGGTACGATGCTCCCGATGACCCGTTCATCGTCAAGGTCCTCGAACAGAATATCAAGGGCGAGCAGTGCGCCATCAGGACGTACAACTCCCTGATGAAGAAGACAAAGGACAAGGATCCGGTCACCTATAATATCCTCCTCACGATCCTCTCGCAGGAAGTGGAGCACGAGGAAGATCTCCAGGCCCTGTTGGAGGATGTAGAGATCATCATGAAGAAGAAGTGATGGTACCGCCATCACCCTTTTCTTGTTACGGCTCCCCGTAAAAACGGGCATAATCCCCGGTTATAAATAGTTCGTATCGCAATCTCCTTTCATACAAAGGACGGCTTTTTATGGCAACCGAACATGTGAACGGGAAGAACCGGGGGAAAGTTATGCTCTACGCACTCTCTACCTGCGGGTGGTGCGCAAAGACCAAGGACCTCCTGCGCCAGATCGGCGTTGAATTTGATTATGCGTATGTCGACCTGCTTGACGGGAAGGAACAGGACGACGCCATCACGATGGTAGAGAAGTTCAACCCGTCCGGTTCATTTCCCACACTTGTTATCGATAATAAAAAGACCATCATCGGGTTCCGTGAACAGGAGATACGGGAGGCTCTCGGAGCATGAATTTTACGGGTATCAGCGAGCAGGAGGTTGACTTGGCATATGAGGTCCTGAAGAAGGATGCCCTTAACGGGGGGTACCGGTTAAACCCGGATGCGGAGTTTGTGAAAAACCTGATCCGGGGCCTGCTCCGGAACGAACAGCGGTACGGGTACCGTGCATGCCCCTGCCGGTTAGCGTCCGGGAAAAAGGAGGAAGATCTCGATATCGTTTGTCCCTGCGATTATCGCGACTCCGATGTTGAAGAGTACGGGGCCTGCTATTGTGCCCTGTATGTGAACGATGCAATTGCAACCGGGACACAGCAGGTTGCTCCGGTCCCCGAACGACGACCACCCCGTTCGGAACGCCAAAAGACCAAAAAGAGTGCCGTCCACACGGTCCCTGTCAGCCCATCACCTCTCTTCACGCTTCCTCTCCCGGTCTGGAGGTGCAAGGTGTGCGGGTATCTCTGTGCACGTGAGCAGCCCCCGGGTATCTGCCCTGTCTGCAAGGCAAAGAAGGACCGGTTCGAGCGTTTCATCTGATTTTTTTAAGAGTCACTCCGGGCCTGATGAATCCGGGACCTTCAACAGAAGGTCGAGGAAAAGTAGAGACGGGGGCTCTTCGAGCCTGTCGGAAGTCGAAGAGCCTGATGGCTCTTCTCCTCCTCGTGGTTCTTACGAACCACTCGGAAGTCGAAGACCGGCAGGTGCGACTCTTCTTTCCGTTGGGCTTTAAACAGCCCTTCGGTTCCGAATCCTAAAATAGTCACCTGATCAAGAATAGTGGTATGGCAGGAACCGTCAATATCGAGATCGTTGGCCTGAAGACTTCGGAGTGCTCCCCCTTTCCCTGTGATGAAAACCGTACCTGCGGACTTGAAGGGTGCTACCATTCGGGAAAACTGGTCGATGCATTCAATGAACTCAAAAAAGTGCTCCAGGAAACCTATGGCGGCAGGGTGGAACTCAAACTGACTCTTGTCGACGACGGTGTTCCGGCGTACATCAAGGAGATCATTGAGCGCGAATATCCCCCGATCCCCATGGTCCTGGTCAGCGGCAGGGTGACGAAGATCGGCCGGATCACGCTCGACCGGATAAAAAATGAGATTGAGAAGGAACTCTGACCCGGCGTGTGTCCAGGCGCGCATCTCTTAAAAAATCTGAAAATTTATCAGCATTTTCCCATCAGGGCAATATCCTCCGTTTTTTCCGGTTTTGGGTTTGCGTGAACCTGAATAACTCGTATAAAAATCAGAAAAAATACCTGGTTTCCGGCTTGATCGTCATTATAATATATAAGGGTAGAAAAATAACCGTGTTAAATTAACATCGGCCGATGATCTGAATGGATAGTACAAAAACAAATTCTGCTGCACGGGCTATCCTCCCGATGTGGCTTGGTATCCGGGAAAACCATGATCAGTATATTCTGATGCCGGGGAGTGTCCAATGATCGTGGAACTGTTCATCCTGTCGATACTGGTATTTTTCCTGGGTATCCTGGTCCCGCTTGTTACCGCTGCCCGGGACCAGCGTGTCTTCAGGACCGCTGCACTCGGGTGCACAATCATCGGGTCCGTGGTGCTGGGCGTCCTCTCACTGGTAATTCTCCTCACCGGCCAGGTCTTTTCATGGACGATATTCCAGCCGTTCGCTGCATTTTCCCTGGGTTTTTCTGTGGACCGCCTTGCCGCATTTTTTCTCCTCCTCATTGCTGCCGTATCCGGGTGTGTGGCCCTGTATGCCACCGAGTATATCGAACACCTTGATGGGGGCTCCCGGAGAAACCTGCTCTGCGGCTGCACCAATCTCTTCATCCTCTCGATGCTGCTCGTTGTCGTTTCGGCAAACACCGTCTCTTTCCTCTTCTTCTGGGAACTGATGGCCGGGAGTTCCTTCCTCCTCGTTATGTACGAGTACACGGGACCCGATACGAAAAAAGCCGGTATTTTTTATTTTGTCATGACCCAGTTCTCCACGCTCTTTGTCATGCTCGGCATCGTGCTCCTGTACGGACAGACCGGGTCATTCTCCCTCGCCCCGGCCGGCATCTCCTTCCTGTCAACAGCAGCGTTCCTCGCCCTCCTCATTGGATTCTCCATAAAAGCGGGGATTATCCCGTTCCACAAGTGGCTTCCTTATGCCCATCCCGCGAGCCCGTCCCCGATATCCGCGCTCATGTCTGCCGTGATGCTGAAAATCGCGGTTTACGGGCTCGTCCGCTTCCTGCTGGACGTATTCTCTCCTGAACTGTGGTGGGGCATCGTGATCCTCTTTTTAGGAACTGCCTCGGCAGTGCTCGGGATCATCTACGCCCTCAAGGAGTATGATATCAAGGCGATGCTCGCGTACAGCAGTATTGAGAATGTCGGTATCATCTTCACGGGTATCGGGCTGTATGTCATCTTCACCAGTTACCACATGCCCGGGCTTGCCTCCATCAGCCTTCTCGGCGCCCTCTTCCACTCCCTCAACCATGCAATGTTCAAGAGCCTCCTCTTCCTGACCGCGGGGTCCGTTGTCCATGCAACCCATACCCGTGACATTGAACAGATGGGAGGCCTCGTGCACCGGATGCCGTATACTTCGGCGCTGTTCTTTACCGGTGCCCTCGCCATTGCCGCTCTCCCGCCGCTCAACGGGTTTGCGAGCGAGATCCTGATCTTCATCTCGTTCTTCTCGTCCGTTGCCGTAGCGGACCCGCTCTTGAAGGTGCTGCTCTTCATCTGCCTTGCGCTGTTTGCCCTCACGAGCGCCCTCTCCGCGGCCTGTTTTGTCAAGGCATTCGGGTCCGTCTTCCTTGCCCTCCCGCGCTCGAAGGAGAGCGGAGAGGCACGGGAAGTCCCGTTACGGATGCTGCTCGGGCCGGCCATCCTCGCCGCCGCATGTATCATCCTCGGCGTGTTTGCCGCCCAGATCTTCGTGCTGGTAGGACTCTCCGTGCCGATGCCCGACCTGTTCCTGGTCGGGCTCCTTCTCCTTGCGATGGCAGTCCTTACTTATGCATTCCTGTTCTTTACTGCTTCCCGGGATGTGCGGATTGCCGGGACATGGGGGTGCGGGACACCCTCGCAGCAACCGGCAATGGAATATTCCGGCCACGGTTTCTCAGAACCGATCGACATCATCTTCTCCACGGTATACCGGACCAAGATGAAGAACGAACGGAAATTCTTCGACCGGAAGAACTGTATCTTCGCAGAAGGGACGGCGGATATCAGCCTCATGAAGATCTTCGAGGAGTACGTTTATCTCCCCGTTGCCCGCGCCTCGTATCATGCAGCGAAGGTAGTCTCCCGGTTCCAGAGCGGGTGCCTTGACACGTACCTCCTCTATGTCTTCTGTACCGTGATTGCGATCATCATCTACCTCGGGTGGTTGGCATGACCTTCTCGTTTATCTTCTATCTCATCATCAACACGGTTGCCGTACTTGCCATTGCCCCGTTGTTCATGAGTATCATCAAGAAAGTGAAGGCATGGACACAGGGAAGACGCGGACCGTCCGTGTTCCAGACGTACTTCAACCTTGCAAAACTCTTAAAAAAGGAAGTGATCTACTCATCTCACTCGTCGTGGATCATGCGTGTAACGCCGCTCGTGAATATCGCGGCGATCCTTGTCGCAGCACTCTTTGTCCCGCTTGTCTTCGTGCCTGAGCCGGTTGGCGGGATCGGGAATATCATCCTCCTGCTCTACCTCCTTGCGCTTGCAAAGTTCTTCATGGCCCTTGCCGGCCTCGATGCCGGCAGCTCGTTTGGCGGGATGGGCAGTTCGCGGGAGATGAGCATCTCGGCGATCATCGAACCCACCACCATCATCGTCTTTGCCGCACTCGTCTTTGTCTTTAAGACCCTGAACGTCTTTGAGATGTTCATTACTTCCGCAGCAACGGGCACTCCTGCCACCCCGACCCTGATCCTGCTCGCCATCTCCCTCTTCATTATCCTGATCGTTGAGACGTCCCGCATCCCGGTCGACAACCCGGAGACGCACCTGGAACTGACCATGATCCACGAAGGGATGGTTCTCGAGCAGTCCGGCTCCAATCTCGCCCTCATGGAACTGTCATCAGCGGTCAAGCTGACGCTCCTGATGGCGCTCATCATCAACCTCATCGTCCCGTTCGGGCTTGCCACGTCCCTGACCCTTGGCACGATCGTTGTGGCAGCGGTTATGTTTGCCCTGAAAGGGACGATCCTCGCCGGGATCATCGGGCTTTTCGAGTCCTCGATGTCCAAGATGCGGTTCTTCCGCCTCCCAAGCCTCTTTGCCATGGCGTTCTTCTTCTCCACGCTCATCATCATCATCGAGGTGTTTGCATGATCGATCCCGCATTCATCCAGGATGTCATACGGGTCCTCTTCGCCGTTGTCATCGTCACCGCCGCATACATCATATCCACCCGCAACATGATCTCGCTGGTGTCCGTCTATGCCCTCCAGTCGCTTACCCTGGTCTTCATGGCGCTCGCCCTGTATTCTCTTGAAGGCACCACGGTCCTCCTTGCCATCGCATGCATCACCTTTGCGAGCAAGGTGCTGGTCATCCCCTACTTCATCGCGACGATCCAGGAACGGATCCGGATCAAGCGCGATATCGAGTTCCATTTCCTGAGCCCCACCACCTCGCTCCTCCTTTCCATGGCCCTGATGCTCTTCATCTACATCGCCCTTGCACACATCATGGAGGGTACCCCGGGGCGGGAGAGCCTCTTCTTTTTCGGGGCCGTTATCGGGATCTCCCTGATGCTCATGGGCATGATGGTCACGTTCTCGCGGAAACGTGCGATCACGAAAGTGCTCGGGTACCTTACCATGGAGAATGGCGTCCTGCTCTTTGGCATGTTCGTCACAGAACTCCCGTTCATCATCGAGTTTTTGATCATCATCGACCTGATCATCCTCGTCATGCTGACCACCATCCTCACGGTAGGCCTCGACTCGACCCTGGAAGACTACCACAACCGCCTCCACCGCTTCCACCTGGTTGAAGATACGGAGGAGGGACCATGATCCTGCTCGCCATCATCCTCATCGCGGCAGCATCGCTCGCGCTCATTGCCGTAAGCCGGACAAACCGCCAGATGAATACGGTCTGCATTGCAGAGGCGGCTCTCTTCCTCGCCATTGCGGTCTGGCTCCTCCTGTCCGGGCAGGTCCCGATATCGTCCTTTGTGATCGGGAGCCAGTATTTCTTTATCGACCATCTCGGCCTCTTTGAAGTGCTCATATCAACGATCATCTTCCTGCTTGCTGCCATCTATGCCCGGGGATATGTGGAAGGGCTGATCGAGACCCATGAACTCGGGAAAGGAAGCCTCAAGCTCTTCTACGGGGCCTGGGCCTTCCTCCTCACCGTGATCCTCCTCGCGTTCTTCTCGGACAATCTCGCCCTCTTCTGGATCTTTGCCGAGCTCACGACCGTCATCTCGGCGATGCTCGTCGCCATCCTCTATGCACGCGACAACATCGATGCTGCGATCAAGTACATCTTCATCGCGTCAGTCTCGATGCTCTTCTCGTTTGTCGGCCTGGTGTTCCTGTTCGAGACCTCCCGGTCTGTTTCCGGTGAAGGGACCCTGAACTGGACGGTCCTCATCCAGCAGGCCCATCTCTTCCCCACGGGCATGATGATCGCAGCCTTTGCGCTCGTCTTCATCGGTTTTGCCGCAAAGTCCGGCATATTCCCCTTCCATACCTGGCTGCCGGAAGCGCATGCACGGGCACCGTCCGCCGTAAGCGCGATACTCTCCGGAGTCCTCTTAAACGTGGGCATCTACGGCATTATCCGCGTCTTTGCGATCGTGCACCAGACCCCGGCGGTCACTACCCTTTCACCCCTGCTCCTGGTCTTCGGCCTGCTCACGGTCGGCATTGCCGCGCTCTCCATGCTCCCGCAGAAGAACTTAAAGAAACTGATCGCGTTCTCCAGCGTCGAGAACATGGGCATCCTCTTGATCGGTCTTGCCATCGCGACCCCCCTCGCCCTCTTCTGGGTGCTCTTCCACATCATGGCCCATGCCTTCACCAAGGCATCGTTGTTCTTCTCGGCCGGGATCCTCCACCGCCAGTACCACAGCACGCTCTCGACCGATGCCGTGGATGACATCCGGGATGTGTTCCGGCTCCAGCCACTCGCGGCATGGGGGGTCATCCTTGGCGGCCTTGCGATCATCGGCATGCCGCTCTTCCCGGTCTTCTTCTCGAAACTGTTCATTCTCTTGCAGCTGGGAAGTGTCTCGCTCCCTGCCCTCATCATCCTGCTCTTCCTGCTGTTTATCACGGCAGTCTCCCTTGGTTACTACGTGATCAGCACATTCACGCAGGTATCCCGGCCGGAAACCCGGGATGATATCGTGGCCTATGATACGCCCCTCGGCATGAAAGTGCCTGTCATAATCCTCCTCATCCTCATGGTCTTCCTGGGGACCGTTTTCACTGTCGGGGAGATCACGTTCCTCGACCGGATTGTTGCGGAGCTGATGTTCTGATGGCAACTGATGATAGTTCCGGGATAATGGCAGTGCAGGGCCTTGTCGGGCCGGAGATTGCCGCATCGCGGATCACTCCCGGCTGCAATGGCGAATACTACCTGCATGTCGGTGAGACTGAGTTCGGGCCGCTGGTGACCAGCCTTGCCCTGCACAAGTGTGCCCTCATTGGCCTTTTCTGCACGGAGGGCTTCGTTTCCGCATCGCGTTTCTCACTCCTGTATGTCTTTGAGTACAAGGCAACCGTGCTCATCCTCGTGCGGAATACTGGCGGGGTGGCCACATCGGTTGCCCGCCTGCTCCCCTCCGCTTCGTGGTTCGAACGGGAATGCCGGGACGGGTTCGGCATTGAATTCGACGGCGCGTTCGATGAACGGCGACTCTTCCTCCACGAGACCTATCCCGAAGGTTTCCACCCGCTCCTAAAATCCGTCCGGAACGAACCGGTGGCAATGCGTTCGGCCGTCGATCCGGCTGAAGAGTACCCGTTCCGTAAAGTGACTGGAGTCGGGATCTACCAGGTCCCGGTCGGCCCGGTCCATGCCGGTATCATCGAACCGGGACACTTCCGGTTCAGCGTGATCGGTGAGAAGATCTTCAACCTCGAGATCCGGATGTTCTACAAGCACCGGGGTATCGAGAAACTTGCTGAAGGGAAACGCCCGCAGGAAGTTGTGCACATTGCCGAGGCGGTCAGCGGTGACGAGACGGTTGCCAATGCCACCGCATATTGTTGTGCTGTTGAGAAATGCACGGGTACGGCCGTCCCCGATCGGGCATGGTACCTCCGGACAATCCTGCTGGAACTGGAAAGGATCGGATCCCATCTCGGCGACCAGGCCGGCATGCTCATCGACATCGCCTTCCCGCTGGGTGCCAACCAGTTTGCGGTCATCAGGGAGGATGTTTTCCGTATGAATGCTCTCCTGACCGGGTCCCGGTTTATGCGGGGAATGGTTGAAATCGGGGGGCTCTCGAAAGATATCAGGAAGGAACAGCTGGAGGAGCTCGGCACGTTTGTCCGGCAGGCACGGAAACGGTACCGCGTCGGCCTGAAGATCGTCCTCTCGACATCGTCCGTCCTTGACCGGTTCGCCCCAACGGGGATCATCAGAAAATCCCTCCTGCGCCCCCTCAACATCACCGGGCCCGCGGCGCGTGCATCCGGCGGGAGGGTGGACGTGCGGGTCACCCACCCGTACGGCATCTACGACCGGTGTGTGCCGGCCCCAAAGCCGCTTCATGACGGGGATGTGCTCTCCCGGTTCACGGTGAAGGCATCCGAGATCCTGGACTCGCTTGATATGATCGAACGGCTGCTGGCATCGATGCCGGATGGGCCCGTGAAGACCGAGCCCGTAGTGAAGGACGGGTATACCCTCGCCCTTGTGGAATCAGCGCGGGGACAGAATCTCTGCTGGGTCTGGATCCGGAACGGTGTTGTTGAACGGTACAAGATCCGGACCGCATCGTTCTGCAACTGGCAGGCGATCGAGCATGCGCTCCAGGGAGAGATCGTCCCGGACTTCCCGCTCATCAACAAGAGCCTGAACCTGTCCTACGCGGGGACGGACCTGTGAGGTGAAACGAGATGGTGAACGCATTATCCTGCCTGTTAAAAAGGAAAGTGACGGAAGACCCGCTCATACGGGATGATGATATCGAGCAGATCGGCCGGGATATCCGGCGTGAGATCGATGCGGTGTTCGGCAGGAGCCTCGCGATCCGCGAGCTCGACACCGGGAGTGACAATGCAACCGAGATCGAGATCAACAATCTCAACAACCCGTATTACGATATCGAACGGTTCGGCATCACGTTCGTTGCCTCGCCCCGGCACGCGGATGTGCTGGTCGTGACCGGCGCGGTGACGCACAACATGGCGGGCGCTGCACGGAAGACGTATGAAGCGATGCCGTCGCCGAAATTCGTTGTTGCGGTCGGGGACGATGCCTGCGATGGCGGGATCTTTAACAGCACCTACGCGGTGCTCGGAGGCGCGGAGATGGTATTCCCGGTTGACCTGAAGATCCCGGGCAACCCCCCAACGCCAAAGGATATTCTTACCGGGCTGCTGGCGCTGATGAAACACGCCGGAAAGACCCGGTGAATACCACTCTTTTGAAAGTACCCGCACCAGGGACGGGGACAATTTATACTCCGGCACGATAACCGGTATCCAGCATGAGATCGGTACGGAAATGGGGGCCCGGGCCGTATCCCGTGGTCATACTCCACGGTGGCCCGGGGGCTCCCGGCGAGGTAGCGCCGGTTGCCCGTGAACTTTCATCGGTGATGGGTGTGCTTGAACCGTTCCAGACCGCGACGACCCTTGAGGGGCAGGTGCAGGAACTCTCCTCGGTGCTGGCAGAGAACGGCACGGAACCGGTAACGCTCATCGGGTTCTCGTGGGGTGCATTCCTCGCGTGGATATTTACCGCCCGTTACCCGGCACTGGTCAGAAAACTGATCCTTGTCAGCAGCCCGCCCTTTGAGGAACAGTACGCTGCCAGGATCACCCAGACCCGGATGACCCGGCTCAATAAGAAAGGCCAGGTCGAGGTCCAGGCGCTGCTGGCAAAACTCGCGGACCCTGATGTGCCCAACAAGAATGATCTCCTTGCGAAGCTTGGCACCCTGCTTGCCCGTGCGGATGCCTATGATCCGGCGAATGTTCCGGATGAAGGATTCCACTGCCAGTACGATGTCTTCCAGGGGGTCTGGGACGAGGCATCCGAGCTGCGGAAGAAACAGATCCTCCTCCAGATGGCAAAGATGATCACCTGCCCGGTCGTCGCCATCCACGGTGACTGGGACCCCCACCCGGCTGAAGGTGTAAATGACCCGCTCGCAAAGGTGCTTCCGGATTTTCAGTTCGTTCTCCTGGAAAAATGCGGCCACCGCCCCTGGACCGAGCGGACAGCATCAGAGAATTTTTACAAGACCCTTGTTGGGGCGATCTGAAGCACTGCCCCCGCGAGCGGCTCTGCGCTATCCGTTCTTCAGGGCCGTCCCCAGTCTCTCCTCCAGTTGCTTCCCGTGCGAGCCGTTCCAGTAGAGTTTCTTGCAGTGTTCGCACCAGAAGAACGAGAGGTTCCGCCAGTCTTTCGGGGCGTAATCGGTATGCTGGATCTCGCAGGTGTTTGCTTCCCGCAGCACCGTATTGCAGAGCGAGCACCGGCTCATGGCCAGCCGCCGCTTGATGAGCTGGTAATCGATCAGCTGCTGCACCTGTTCCATCACCTCCTCGGACCGGACATAAACCACCTGTTCCTTTCCACGACGGGCAAGTTCTGCATCCCGGGTCAGGAGCAGGCGGTGCTGTTGTTCGGCCATGTCGAGAAGGAGCGTGTCCTCCCGGGGATTCCCTTCCGCGAGGCCGTTTGCACTCGTGGTATCGTACCCCATGAACCGGAGGTAGCGGGTCAGGGTGCCGAGCATACGGTCGGCAATGAACCGGGTCTCCCTACGCATCTCATCGGACATGAGTCACCACTCCTATCTTCTCCCCGCATTTCCTGCACTGCGTGCCATCCAGATCAAGGACCCGGCTGGAAAAGCCCTGCCGCTCGATAAGGAGAGTACCGCAGACAGGGCAATAAGTATTTTCATATTGGTGGTGGTACACGTTCCCGAGGTAGGGGTGCCGGAGCCCGAGCGCCTTTGCCCGTTCATAGATCTTTTCCAGCACTGCAACGGGTGTGCCGCCCCGGTCGGTCATCTGGTAATCCGGGTGGAAGGCCGAGAAGTGCATCGGGGTGTCGGGCCCGAGGTGCTCGATCACCCAGCGGATAAGCCCCTCCTGCTCCTCCATGCTGTCGTTCAGGCCGGGGATGACGAGTGTCACGGTCTCGACATGCATGCCCAGTTCGCGGGCAAACATGGCGGAGTCGAGCACCGGCTGGAGGTGCGCCCCGCAGACTTTCCGGTAAAAATCGTCCGTGAAGGCCTTGAGATCTACCCGGTACGCCCCGAGCATTGGCACGAGTTCCCGCAGTGCCTCTTCCGTGATGTACCCGTTAGTCACGTACACGGTACCGAGCCCCTGTGCCCGGGCGAGCGTGCCCATGTCGAGCGTGTACTCGTGCCAGATTGTCGGCTCGTTGTAGGTCCACGAGATACTGGCACTGCCGCTGCCGATTGCGCGGCTCACACCTTCTTCCGGTGACAGGGATCGGAGTCGTGCGGTTTCGAGATCAGCCCGTGAGATGTGCCAGTTCTGGCAGTGCTTACAGTGGAAATTGCATCCAACGCTGCCCAATGAATAAGAAGTTGTTCCGGGCAGGTAATGGAAGAGCGGCTTCTTCTCGATCGGATCGACTGCTTCCGCGCTGATCTTCCCGTAGGTCCCGGTATACAGGGTCCCCTTCTCGTTGATCCGGACCCCGCAGATCCCGTGTTTGCCCTCCTTGATCACGCACCGGTGGTTGCAGAGGGAACAGGTCGCCGCATTATTCTCTGTTTTCCGGTACTGGCGTGCCTCATGCATGGGCAAAACACCCCCCGTTATCACCGGGGATTCTTCTTTGCTTCCCGGTCCGCCTCCTCCAGTGCAGCGGGGTCGTCGACTTCGAGCACAAACGACCCGCGGTATTTGCACTTCTTGCAGGCATAGACCTGGCCGATATACCCTCCCGCGACCGGGAAGATATCCTGGCTCTTGCAGACCGGGCAGTAGAACATGGTCAACAACTCTATATGACCATCCGGTACAAAAACTAGTGCAATGAAGAAGGTTGTCATCTCGCTGGGCGGTTCAATCCTGATCCCGTCCCTGGATAAACACACGATCAGGGAGTACGTGCCGGTGCTGAAGAAGATCGCAAAGAAGCACCGGCTCTTCGTGGTGGTTGGCGGCGGGGGCGAGGCCCGGCGCTACATCAAGATCACCCGGGACCTTGGCATTGACGAGGGCACCTCTGACGAGATCGGGATCCTGATCACCCGGCTGAACGCGACCATGCTGATCGCGGCGCTGGGCGAGGATGCGTACCCGAAGGTTGCCGAGACTCACGCGGAGGCGAAGAAGTTCGGCGAGTCCGGTAAGATCGTAGTGATGGGCGGTATCACCCCCGGCCAGACCACCGATGCAGTGGCTGCGGTTCTTTCCGAAAGGGTCGGGGCGGCGGTCTTCATCAACGCGACATCGGTCGACGGGATCTACACGGCTGACCCGAGGAAGAACAAGAATGCAACGCGGTTCGATGAGATGACACCTAAAAATCTGCTGGAGATCGTTGGCGGTACGGCGCTTGGCGCCGGCTCCAATAACGTGCTTGACATCGTAGCCGCCCGCGTTGTTGAGCGGAGCGGGATACCCCTCGTTGTGCTTGACGGGCGCAACCCGAAGAACCTTGAGAACGCGATCCTGAAAGGCAAGTACCTCGGCACCGTGGTCTCGGATGGGAAGAAGAAACCACTGCCGGTGTAACCCCGGAATAATCCAACCGTTTTCTCTATACCATCACTTATTTTTATCTTCGCGGCGCAACTATGATGGCGCGGGGTAGTAGGGTAGCCTGGTCCATCCTAGAGCGTTTGGGACGCTTTGACGGCGGTTCGAATCCGCCCTACCCCATCAGGCTATGAAAAAAAAGGACGCTGCCCGGGTATATTCTCTTCTTTTTGAACGCTACCCGGATGCCCGCGAGTCGCCACTGACTGTTGCGCGGGGCACGCCGTTTGAAGTGCTCATCCTCACGATCCTTTCCGCCCAGACAACCGACAAGGCCGTCCTGAAAGTTAAGAAGCCGCTCTTCTCGAAATATCCGAATCCTGCAAAACTCGCAAAAGCGAAAACCGGGGACGTCGAGAAGATCATCCACAGCCTCGGCTACTACCACGCGAAGGCGAAAAACATCATCTCCGCGTCGCAGGCCCTGCTCGATCATTTCAGTGGGAAGGTGCCGGAGACGATGGACGAACTCCTCACGATCCCTGGTGTGGGGCGCAAGACCGCCAACATCGTGTTGTACCATGCACTGGGGAAGAACGAGGGGATCGCGGTTGACACCCACGTCCGCCGGCTCGCCCGGAGGATCGGCTTTTCGGACACGGACAATGTTGCCGTGATCGAGCGCGATCTCATGGCATTGTTTCCGAGGGATACCTGGGGGGATCTGACCGACGTCCTGATTGCACACGGGCGGGCCACGTGCGATGCGAAGAAACCGGTGTGCGACACGTGCGTGATTACAAAGGAGTGCCGGTTCTTCAAAACACTGGCAAAAAATGAGCTGTTTTAGTACCCGATGACCACCCGGATCACCATAAACGCAGCAAATCCGATTGCAGCACTGATCGGGATGGTGAGAATCCATGCCCACATGATTGTCCGGGCAACGCCCCATTTTACCGTGCTGGCGCCCATGGTCGTTCCTACACCCATGATAGACGTGCAGATGATGTGGGTTGTGCTGACTGGTATCCCTAAGATCGATGCACCGATGATCGTTGATGCACCGGCTGTTTCGGCGGCGAACCCGTGCACCGGCCGGAGTTTCGTGATCTTGTAGCCCATGGTCTTGACAATACGCCACCCCCCGGATAGGGTGCCAAGTGCAATGGCGGTATGGGCAATGAGGATCACCCAGAGCGGGACCGGCAGGTTGTTCGGATCAACGGTTGCGCCGAAGTACCCGATCGAAAAGAGCAGCGGGACGATAATTCCCATGGTCTTCTGGGCATCGTTCGTCCCGTGGCTGAAGCTGTACGCGGCTGCCGAACAGAGCTGGAGACGCCTGAAATACGTTTCTGCCGAGTGCTTGTTTGCCTTTTTCGTGAGGTTGAGGATTGCGGCCATGAAGAGGAAACCGCATGCCAGTCCAATCAGGGGAGAAAGGACCATGAACAGGGCGACCTGCCCGACCGTTGACCATTTTATTGCTGCGAGGCCGGCAGCAGAGAGACCCGCCCCGGTCATTCCGCCAATAAGGGCATGGGAGGACGACGTTGGAAGCCCAAAGAACCAGGTGATCAGGTTCCATGATATGGCACCGACCAGTGCACAGAGAATGATGTACGGGATAACGGCGGTCTCGACAATCTCCATCTGGATGATCCTGCTGATCGTGCTGGCAACGGCCACACCGAACCCGAATGCGGCGACGAAATTGAAAAAAGCGGCGAAGAGGACGGCGTTGCGGGGGGTGAGCACTTTTGTTGAAACAACGGTCGAGATCGAGTTTGCCGAGTCGTGGAACCCGTTGGTGAAGTCAAAGACCAGCGCAATGCCGATGATGACCACGATTAGTCCCCAGGTTGCTTCGATCATGTCATTGATTCCAATTTTCCAGTGGAGTATATACTTGTTGTCGACATAGTCTATATTGATATATATACAATAAAGAGACAGATTGAGGAAAATTGTTCAAGGGGATCTCTCCGGGGATCAGGAGATAAAGATGGAGATTCGACGGGTGCAGGTAACCGGGGGGGCATCGTTCGTGGTGACCCTTCCGAAGAACTGGGCGGATGAGCAGAAGATAAAAAAGAACGATCCGGTCGGCCTGGTGATCCAGCCTGACGGGGCACTTCTCATAACCAAAAAGATCACCGATGAACCCATCCAGCGGGTAAAAATGATCGACAGCAGCACCGTATCGGATCCTGCGTTCCTCTTCCGGATGCTTATCGGTGCCTACATCACCGGGTTTACCATGATCCGCATCACCACAAAAGACCGGTTCCCGCCCTTTGTGCGCACGGTGGTCAGGGACTTCACCCAGATGACGATCGGCCAGGAAGTTGTCGAGGAAACCGAGAGTAACATCTCCATCAAGGACCTGCTCAACCCGTCCGAGATGCCGTTTGATAATACCATAAAACGGATGTTTGTGATTGTCAAGGCAATGCATGAAGATGCAATCGCTGCACTCGAGACGCGGAACAGGGCGCTTGCACAGGACGTGATCAACCGGGACATGGATGCGGACCGGCTCAACTGGCTCATTGCACGACAGACCAACATGATCATGCAGAACGCATCGCTCTCGCGGAAGATGGCGATCTCTTCCAGCATGGCGTTGCATTACTACATGCTCAGCCGGATCATCGAGCGGGTTGGCGACCATGCAGTCCGGATTGCCGAGCATGCCATGCCTATTCTTGACGCGGATGTTGACAGAAAGATCCTTTCAGCCATCCGAAAATCAAGTGCATTGTCACTCGAAGTCTTCGACCGGAGCATCATATCATTCTTCAATACCGATATGAAAGAGGCCCACCGGAACATCGAGTCCATCAGCGCTCTTGAGAAGATCTGCGGGGATATCAATAACATGGTCCTTAAGCTGGACACTCCGGTTGCAATCAATCTCGGGTATATTGTCGAGAGCATCCGGCGCTCGGGGGAGTATGCCGGGGACATCTCCGAGACGGTGATCAACCTGCTGGTGGAACATGAACAAGGCCTGCATAAACCGCGGGCTGGCAAGTAATTTCTTTTCACGGTCTTCCTGATCATTCCTGTAATGTACCGGAATTCCATCATATCTCTATATATCTTATGGTTCATACTATAGATTATTTCGAAAATGTATATGTATCCGTGCGGACAATCCTTGGTTGTAGTAAAAACACCGTGGCTTACGGATAAAAATTCCCGTGCAGGATCCTGGGAGATCCCAGAACTTGTCCGGATAATCCTGTTACACCCTCAAGATTGTAAAAAAAATTCCATGAGGTGGATACAATGATAAAAAGTGCAATCAGGGAAATAATTATTCCCGCTACTGCGTCTGACCGGAATTCTTCGAATACGACTGACCCGACATCGCTGAAAACATCAGGTGTTTCAGGAGCTGTACAACAGTCGGTATCCCAACAGGCAAAGCCGATGGAAATATCAGTCCTTTTCGTCGATGACGAGCCGGCACTTCTGGATATCGGAAAAACCTATCTCGAGCGGGAGGCAGGCGTTACAGTTACAACAACGCAGTCTGCGGCCGAAGGACTGGATCTCCTGAAAACGACATCGTTTGATGCAATCGTATCTGACTACCAGATGCCGGTCATGAATGGCCTCGCTTTTTTAAAGGAAGTCCGCCTCCGTTCCCCGTCATTGCCCTTTATCGTCTTTACGGGGAAAGGCAGGGAGGACGTTGTCATTGAAGCGCTCAACAGCGGTGCGGATCAATATATCCAGAAAGGAGGGGAACCAAAATCGCAGTACGCTGAACTTGGTCATAAAATACGGCGTGCAGTGCAGCAACGGCGAGCTGAAGCAGCATTACGGCGCAAGCACGCGATCCTCAAAGCCATTCTTGCCGCCTCCCCCAATGGCATTGCCTATGTCCGGAACCGTACATTCCAGTGGGTGAACGATTCCCTTGCCATAATGCTGGGTTATGAGCGTGACGATCTTAAAGGCTTACACCTGGAAAAACTCTATGAGAATACACGGGTCTACCAGGAGATCGGCAACCGGATCCAGAAGGATCTTAAGGAAAAGGGGAAGTCCACCATCATTACACGATTCAAACATAAAGGCGGCTTCTCGATCGATACCGAGATCCATATTGCGCCTCTCGATGCAGGTAACCTCCACTTCGGCCACATGATCCTGATGAACGATATTTCCCGGAAGATTGCCGCAGCAAAGGATGTTGCCCGTCCTGCCGGGCTCCCCCATCTGGAATTAACTCCGGTCATTGAAGTAAGCCCGGGCGGGAAGATCATGTACTACAACGATGCGGCGATCGCTGCCATGGTCCAGTACGGGAGCAATGGAACTCTTGAGGAGTTCTTCCCCCTGGATTTACCGGAAATACTGATGAGGATGGATGAGAAGGGTGTCGGATCCATCTACCGGGACGTAATGATTGGTACAGTTCTCTTCCGGGAACATATTACGTTAAGCCCGCAGTTCCGGATTGCCAGAATTTCAGCAGTGCAAATACCCTGAAAAAGGGGAACGAAGTTCATTCCCTCGCGGTTTCGGGTATTGCTGATATCAGAATAGATCACATTCTCTTGATGCCATGTCCAAAAAAGGCCTGCTCTCTCCACTGAACATCAAGCTAATCATAGTTTTTGTGTCGATGCTTGCCATGATGCTCATATATGAACTGACCAAGCAGGTACTCAATCCGGATATCACCCTCTGGGAGTCCCATGCTATAACCATAGTCTTCACGAGTATTGTTGCGGTCGTTATCATGTTTTTTCCGCTTCGGTCCACGTATCGTGAGCAGCTGAGATCCCATGAAGCCCTCCGTCACCAGCTAGAGGCTGAGGAAAAGCTCCGCAGGTCTGAAGCCCAGTACCGTTCGTTTGTGGAGTCGGTTGAGGACTCGATCTACACGGTCGATCCGGACTCCCGTTACCTGCTGATCAATACACGTCACCTTTTCCGCCAGGGTATCTCACCCGAAGTCTATGCCGGGAAATGCTACGGGGATTTCCACTCGCCGAAATTGACTTCCGTTTTCACAGTACTGGTGAAGCGTGTACTAGAGTCAAAAAGCCCGGTACAGGATGAGTACGAGCAGAACGGGAAGTATTATCACCGGAAACTCACCCCGGTTATCGATCCGGCAACCAATAACGTGATTGCTGTCACCGTCATCTCCTCCGATATCACGGAACGGAAGAACGCTGAGAAGACCCTCACGACCATAAACCGGAAACTCAACCTGATGAACGACATCACCCGCCACGATATGCTCAACCAGCTCACGGTACTGAGTTCATACCTTGCGCTTGCCGGCGACCAGCCGGGAACTATAGCCGTCAAGAGATATCTCGTGAAAAGCGAACAGGTGATCGACACGATCCACGCCCAGATCTGTTTTTCCCGGGATTACCAGAGGATCGGTGTTGAGTCTCCCCAATGGCAGAATGTTTCCACAACAATCCAGAAGGCCCGCATGCCTTTGAAAATTGCGTCGGTCATGATCGATAACCAGTGTGACGGCATCGAGATTTTTGCCGATCTGATGCTGGAGAAGGTCTTCTACAACCTGCTGGATAATGCCATCAGGTATGCCGGATCGAACCCGGCAATACGGTTCTCTGTGCTGGAAGAGCCGGATGGGCTCCTCCTGGCCTGTGAGGACGACGGGAATGGAGTGCCTGATGAAAACAAGGAGAAGATCTTCCTGAAAGGATTCGGGAAGAATTCCGGTCTCGGCCTGTTCCTGATCCGGGAGATCCTCGCCATTACCGGTATCTCTATCCATGAGAATGGCATGGAAGGGACAGGGTGTCGTTTTGAGATTTTTGTGCCGTCCGGATCATTCCGGAGAAATACTCTGCCAAAGCATTTTCCATGAAGATTCGGACCCGCACCCACCTGATCCTTATTGCCACGCTCGTGGTTTTTCTTATTGTCCTGAGTTTTATCACCCAGCTGGTGATAATCCAGGCATTTGGGGAAATCGAGAAGCAGGAAACTACATCCCATGTCCAGCGCTTTGTGTCCCAGATTGACTATGCAACCGAAGATGTGGCAGCAACGTGCCGCGACTGGGCACTCCGGGATGAAACCGCCGTGATTTTTGGGGAAGACCGCGGGAAAAACGATCTCCTGCGGCTGTTCCAGCCGGTCTCCATGAAAAATCTCGGTATTGATTACATCATGGTCTACAATGCCAGCGGGGCCCGGATCTTCTCCGAGACCATAACCAAGGAGGGGGATGTCGTCTCGTCAATCCCTCCTGAACTTGATACGATCATCCATAACAGTATCCTCCCGGAGGGCATGCAGGGCGGGATATCCGGCAGGCGGGGGCTCTCGTCGATCAATAACAACCCGGTAATTCTTGTCGGGTACCCGGTGCTCTACGGGAACCAGTCAGGATCCCTGGAAGGAACACTGGTCATGGCACGGCTGCTTGACAGGGACCGGATCGACGAGATTAACCGGATGCTCCAGATGGATGGATCGCTCATCCAGTATACTCCCGGCTCTTTTGACGGGATAATATCCGTACAGGAAACGGAGGCAGCCCGGGAAGGGGCAATCATTGTCCAGCAGTCTGGTGATAACCAACTGAAAGGTTATGCTCTTATTACCGGGATTGAAAACAAACCCACCTACTTACTCCTGAAAATTGAAACAACCCGCCCGGTACATCAGCAGGTCTGGAACTCCATCGTAATTGTCGCTGGTATCATTATTCTGCTCAGCATCATTTACCTATTTGTCGTCCAGCATCTCCTCCGGAAGTTTATCCTTACACCGTTAAGTGAGCTCGACACGGGAATGAAATCCCTCAGTGAATCCGGGGATCTCTCCCTCCGCATGTCCGAGACCGGCGATGAGGAGGTGATCTCACTTATCCAGTCTCTCAACCTGATGCTCGAAACGATCCAGTCCCAGCAACAGGAGTTGCACGCACTCCTCGAAGAGATCGAGCAGCAGCGGGACGATTTGCAAGATGCCCGTGAGGAGCTGGCAAAACGTAACCGGGATCTGGAGGAGCTGAACCGTAAGGCCAATCTCTATCTCGACATTTATCTTGACGCCATCACGTATGAAATCCTCAATGCAATCATGGGACTGCGGGGATATGCTGAACTGGTACAGAGTACTGCCGATGAAACAGAACGGAAGTTTGCCGAAAAAATCATCCATCTCGCCAAGAAGAGTGACGATGTTATCCGGAATATCGAAACCATCAGCCGGATCTACAAGAATCCCCCGGAAATCAAGTGCGTGGACCTTGCCTCAATCGTAAAAAAGGAGATGGGATCGCGAATGGGAGCTCACATAATTATGGAGCAATGCAACAGGAGCGTGCTCGCCAATGATATGTTGGGAGTTGTCTTCGACAATATCTTCTCTAACAGCCTGAAATTTGGGGGGAAAGATACAACGATAACGGTTAGTGCCAGGGAAATACCTCAGGATATGGTGGAGATCACGGTAAGTGATAACGGGCCGGGGATTCCCGATACGTTAAAACCCCTCATATTCGACCGTTTCACTCAGGACACCAGGATACGGAGCAGTTACGGTCTTGGGCTGCATATCGTGAAAATGCTGGTTGAAAGTTATGGGGGGAACATCTGGGCGGAAGATCGAATCCCGGGGGAGCAACAGTCCGGGGCGGTGATACGGTTTACCCTGCGGCTTATTCGGGCACAGCTATTGACCTCGAAAACCAAATGAATGCTACTGCACCTTCATGAGGATGATCACCGGATGCGCCGGGCTATATTTCAGCGCGAAGCATGCGGATATATTCCGATCACCCAACTGGTTGGCGAGGTTTTCCCAGATAACCCGCGTACTGAAAAAGGAGCGCCTTTATATGATTATATTGAAAAAATCCGGATTTTCTTTTCTTATAAGCAAAAATGAAAAAATCAGTATCCAATCACAACGCGGATCACTACAAACGCGGCGAACCCTATGGCGGCACTGATGGGGATCGTGAGTATCCATGCCCACATGATGTTCCGGGCAACACCCCATTTCACTGTGCTGGTACCCATGGTTGACCCCACGCCCATGATGGACGTGCAGATGATGTGAGTTGTACTGACCGGGATCCCGGCAACAGACGCACCGAGAATGGTTGCAGCACCGGCAGTTTCTGCGGCAAACCCGTGCACCGGGCGGAGCTTGGTGATCTTGTAGCCCATGGTCTTGACAATCCGCCAGCCCCCGGAAAGGGTGCCGAGTGCAATGGCAGTGTACGAGGCAAGGATGACCCACAGCGGCACCGGCAGAGTGTTGGGATCCACGGAAGCTCCGAAGTACCCAATCGAGAAGAGGAGGGGAAGGATGATCCCCATAGTCTTCTGGGCATCGTTCGTACCGTGGCTGAAACTGTATGCTGCTGCCGAACAGAGCTGGAGACGTTTGAAATAGGTCTCTGTACTCTGCTTGTTTGCTTTTTTTGTGAGATTGAGGACAAGGGCCATGAACAAAAATCCGCAGACAAGCCCGATTACCGGGGAGACGAACATGAAAGTCACCACGAGCATGACCGTTTCCATCTTGATGGCGGCAAGGCCCGCGGCTGAGATACCGGCACCGGCAAGCCCCCCGATGAGCGCATGGGAGGAAGATGTGGGGAGACCAAAGAACCAGGTAATCAGGTTCCACGTGATTGCACCGATCAGCGCACCGAGAATGATATAGGGGACGACAGCGGTCTCGACGAAGTCAAGGTGGATGATCTTGCTGACCGTGCTCGCAACGGCAACGCCGAACCCGAACGCTGCAATGAAGTTGAAGAACGCAGCAAAGACTACCGCATTCCGCGGTGACAGGACCTTGGTCGAGACGACCGTTGAGATCGAGTTGGCCGAGTCATGGAACCCGTTGGTGAAGTCGAAGACCAGCGCAATGCCGATGATGATGATGATCAGTTCCCACGTTGCTTCGATCATGCCAGCCTCTCAAAGTCCCCTTTAAATTATGGTTATGAATGCCGTATTGCGATGTCGGAGAGGACGTTTGCCACGTCTTCGCACCGGTCGGTCGCGGTCTCGAGGTGCTCGTAGATGTCCTTGAACTTGATGATCATGATCGCGTCGTTGGTCCTGAAGAGTTCGGTGACCGCATGGGCAAGCACATCATCGGCAAGGTTCTCCAGCCGGTTCACCTCGATGCAGCGCTCCTCGATATAGCGGGGGTCCTTGATCGACCGGATACCCTTGACGGCACTCTCGATCTCGACTGAGGACATATGGATCAGTTTTGCGAGTTCGACCATGTGCGAGTCGGCGCATTCGATACCGTAATAGAGCATCTTCTCGGTCGCCCCGTCAATGAAGTCCAGCACATCGTCAAGGCTCGAGGCAAGCCGGGAGATCTCCTCGGGATCGAGCGGCGTGATGAAGGTGGTGTTCAGCTGGTTGTAGATGTCGTGCGTTAAGAGATCGCCCTTGTGTTCGAGTTTCTCGATCGCATGACGCTTATCCTTGACATTGGAGAAGTCTTCAGTGAGGGCAACCAGCTGCCACGCCGCCTCTTTCACAATTCCCGCCTGTTTTTCAAACAGGTCAAAAAACACTTTATCCTGAGGTATCAGCAATTCCCGCAAGCCCATAACAAACACAAACCCAGAGGTAATCAGTGGGGAATCTTAAAAAATATAACGGAATTCCACAGGGCTCATAATACCGTCAGGGCAAGCGAGACCGCGAAGTACCCGGCCCAGGCAACCGCGATGGCAAGCGGGATAGTGATAATCCATGCGGTCATCATCTCTCGCACTACCTTCCACTGCACCGCGTTCTTTCCCCGCGTTGCACCGACCCCGATGATCGCCCCGTTGATCGCATGAGTCGAGGAGACCGGGATACCCACTTCAGTAATGGCAACGAGGATCGCGCTGCTCGCGGTTGCCGCACAGAATCCCTGGTACGGGCGGATCTTCGTTATCTGCTTTGCCATCTTGTCCACGACCTGCCACCCGCCGAAGCAGGTGCCAAGGCCGATCGCAACAGCTGATGTGAGAATGACCCATTGTGGTACATCAAAAGTCAGCAGGAGGCCGGAGGATACCAGCAGGGCCGTGATGACCCCGACGGCATGCTGTCCGTCGTTCGCACCGTGGGCGGTTGCCTGGAGCAGGCTGGCAAGCACGTGGAGGGGCTGGAAGATCCGCCTCATACGGTTCCGGCGGGAATACCGGAAGAGGTGGGAGATGAGGATGTCGAAGAGGAATGCCCCCACGATTCCGATGATCGGGGAGATGAAGATGAAGAGTACGATTGCGAGGAGTCCGGAGATCTTGAGGGCCCCGCTCAGCATCAGGACCGGGATGATCAAGGCTGCACCGCAGACTGCTCCCAGCATGGCACCGAGCCGGATATCCTCCTTGAACGAGGCGGTGAACAGGCCAAGGATGATCGCCCCGATAACTCCCCCGATCAGGCCATAAAAGGCGACCTGCTCCAACGTGCTGATCGAGGGGAGGATCACTGCTGACAGTCCCGCGACGGCTATCCCGGCACCGAGCAGCCCGCCCACCATCGCATGGCTGCTCGAGATGGGGATGCCGCTCCGGGTTGCGACAAAGACGAGGCCGATCGCGGCGCCCATGGCGACAACGATGGATAACGGCGTGAGTCCGCTCGCATGTACGATAGCCGTGCCGATAGTGGCTGCAACGGCGGTCGTGAAGAGGAACGGCCCAATCATGTTGCAAATCCCTGTATAGAGGACAGCCTTGAACGGTGACAGGGCCTTTGTTGCGACTACGGTAGCAATTGAATGCGAGGCATCATTGAGCCCGTTGACAAAGTTCAGGGCAAGGGCCAGGATGATGCCGAACAGGACGATGGGTTCCATACCGATCATACGTGGGCCATGGAGATGTCGTTGAGGGCGTGCCCGACATCATTGCACTTCTCCATCACCTTGGCCAGACTTTCATAGATATCCTTGAGTTTGATGATCAGGAGGAGATCCTGTGTCTTGAAAAGATCAAGGACTGCCCGTGAGAGGAGTTCGGTGGAAAGATTATACAACCGGCCGATCTCAAGAGAGTGGGTCTTCACATCTTCGGGGTTCTTCAGCGTGGCAAGGCTCTCCACCGCATGGGTGATCTCCGAACTGGCAAGCAGGATGAGATAGGAATATTCTTTAAGCACGTCGTTTGTTGCCGGGATCCCGTAGTTGCACAACTGGTGGGTGACCCAGTCGATCTTGTCGAGAACATCATCGAATGCCGGGGCGAGCCGTGCGATCTCCTCCGGTTCGAGCGGGGTAATAAGCGATTCGTCCAGCTGCTCGAAGATCTTCCGGGTGATCTCGTCCCCGAGGTGCTCGATCTGCCGCACCTTGTGGGCCTTCTCGGTCCCCCCGGGCAGCTCGTGGGTGATCTCGTTGAGGGTGGTTGATGCTTCATTGATCTTCTCCGCCATCTCATGGAACAGCGTGAAAAAGATCTTGTCCTCGGGAAGGATCAGGTCACGGATGCGCATGGTCTTCAGACATACCCTTAATTCCCAAGGATAAAAAGGGTGTGTCCACGACCTGATAGAAAAGCGAAGAAAACGTCTGATGTGGCCCGTGGGGGACTGGAGGCGAGGTCATTCCCCGGTCACCGGGAGGGTCCTGAAGCAGTATTATTTCCGGCTTTCCGGACCTCTTCGGGAGGTGTGATGATCTCAAATAATACCCCGTTGCCCGGGACGCCGGTCTCCCGGATCGTGATACCCGTAATCCCCAGGATCTCCCGGCTCAGGAACAGGCCAAGCCCGGTATTTTTCCCAAACCCCTTCTGGAAGATCTTCTCCTTGTCCATCTCCGGTACCCCCTCCCCATCATCCTGGTACCGGATAACAACCCCGCCGGTGTCCAGTCGTTCCGCGGAGATAGTGACCTGCTGCACATGCCTGCCATGGCGGATGGAGTTGTCTGCCAGGTTCCCGAAGACCTTTGCGAGCAGAGGATCGGCATATATCTCGATTGCGAGGTCCCGGGTCACGAGCCCGATTCCCGCCCCCTTGAGCCAGGGCTGTAACCGTTCCACGATCTTCCTGATATCCTGCCAGCGGGGGGCCTGCGCCCCGACATTTTCGTAACTTTTTGTGAAGGCAATCTGCTTTTGGATGGTCAGCGCCGCAATCCTCGCTTTGCTCATATACTGGAGGAGGGACGGATCGGTAATCTCCAGTTCCAGGAGCTCAATGTACGCCTGGAGGGCGAGGATCTGGTTGTTGATGTCGTGGCGGGTGATGCTCGTCATGAGGTTGAGCTTCCGGTTTGCATCCGCGAGCGCCTTCTCCACCCGGCTCCGCTCGGCATTCTCGTTCGAGAGGTTACGGTTTGCCACCTGGAGTTCCTCGATCGTTGTTGTCAGTTCCTCGTTTAACGAACTCGCATGCTCGTGTGCTTCCGAGAGCTCGGTATTTTTCCGCACGGCAAACTCGTACGTGGAGAGGAGGATATTCAGGATCCGGGACCGGCTTGCCGTGATCGTGTGCGGCTGGCGGTCAAACACAATATCGATGCCGGTCCTGGGACCATCGGGATCGGGGGCTGCGGTGGCTTCAAACGTGTCCATGATCCGCGAAAAGACCTGTCCGGGATCAAAGGGTTTCACGATAAAATTGTCTGCTCCTGCCTCAAGACCCCTGAGTACATCGGCGGGATCGTAGAGCTGCGTGACAAGGATGACCGGGATGCCCGCGGTTGTTGTGTCTGACTTGATCGCCCGGCAGAGCTCGTACCCGTCCATCTCCGGCATGATGATGTCGGTCAGCACCATGTCAGGTTGTTCGTTCCCGATTTTATCGAGCGCATCGCGGCCATCCGCTGCCAGCGTCACCCGGTATCCCTTTGTTTCGACAAGGTGGCCGAGATATTCCGCCTGGGTGCGGCTGTCCTCAACTACGAGGATCCTCCGGCCCGCAACCCCTGTCTTATTAATCATCGCAACTTCCGGATATCCCTTTGCTGGTATATAAGTGATATATTATTGATCCTGCAAGAGTCCATATGAAGCCGTGCTGGCGGGGAGGGCGCGAAGGTGAGAACCGGGTGAAGCGTGTTCAGGAAACCAGAATAGAAATAGAACGGGATGGACCGGGCGGGAATTGAACCCGCGGCCTCTTCCATGCCAAGGAAGCGATCTACCACTGATCTACCGGCCCGCTCCTATCTACTAGGTTGCCATAGGATAAAAGAATTGTTTGTCCGGTGCCTGACCCGACCCATTACACCCGGACCCCGCGACACCGGCTCTTTAAAAAAACGCTGGACACTGGTGGACGCTAGTTATTAGTGTTCCCTCACCAACATTTTCCTGCGAAGGATCATATGACGGGTATATACACAACGGCAACCGGCTGTGCCCCGGGGTGGCACTGATGCTCGGGATTATCGGCGGCACGAGCCTGCTCTTTTCAACGCTCCCGAAACTGGAGAAGCGACAAGTAGCGACACCCTTTGGCAACGCCGAACTGCTCTGCGGCGACAACCTTGTCATGCTGATGCGCCACCAGCACAACCGCCCCCCTCACCGGATCAATTTCCGGGCAAACCTTGCGGCCATGGCGATTGCCGGTGTGATGCATATCGTGGCGTTCGGGTCATCGGGCTCGCTCAAACAGGAGATTGCGCCCGGGTCCATGCTCATCCCCACGGACTATGTCAGCATGTCCGACATCCCGTCCATCCACGACCACGCGATCGAGCATGTCCGGCCGGAACTTTCGGAAGACCTGGCAAAGAACCTTGCAGGGATCGTGCCCTCGGCCCGGTTTGGCGGAGTGTATGTCCAGACCCGGGGGCCCCGGATCGAGACGATCGCGGAGGTGAATGCGCTTGCCGGTATCGCTGACGTGGTGGGCATGACCGTTGCATCCGAGGCAACCCTTGCGTGCGAGCTCAACATAGACTTTGCCGCGCTCTGCACGGTTGAGAACTACGCGAACGGGCTCGGGGATGAGGTGCTGACGTACGAGCATATCGTGGACGTGTCGCGGAAACACAAAGATCGGACGGAAGAGATTGTGAATACGATAATAACGCACATGAGCTAAAGGAGGACGAACGAGTATGATGGATTACGACACGAACGGGATTTTTGGCAAGAACCACTCCCTGATGATTACGAACGTTATGGTGGACGGCCGCCTGGTCGAGATTGTCATTGACGAGAAGGGAATGATCTCTTCCCTCGGTGAGAACGCGGGAAAAGAGTGGAAGGGCGACGAGGACTTTCTTATTGACGGGAACGGGGCGCTCGCCCTGCCGGGCCTCATCAACACCCACACCCACGCGGCGATGAGCCTGCTGCGGGGGTATGCCGACGACATGATCCTGCAGGACTGGCTCGCCCAGAAGATCTGGCCCCTCGAGGCGCACCTGACCCAAAAAGATGTGTACTGGGGGACAAAACTCGCCTGCCTCGAGATGATCCGGTCCGGCACGACCGCGTTCAACGATATGTACTTCATGATGGACCAGGCGGCAGCAGCCGTGAACGAGGCCGGCATCCGGGCCGTACTCTCGTACGGGTTCATCGACCTGTCCAGCGTGGAGAAGCGCGAAGCGGAGTGCAAGGCCACCGAGAAACTGGCAGCGGATATAAAGGCCATGAACAACCCGCGGATCAAATTCGCGGTCGGCCCCCACTCGCCCTACACGGTCTCTCCTGAAGGGCTGAAGTGGTGTGCGGAGTTTGCGCAGGCGCAGAAATGCGGGATCCATATCCATCTCTCCGAAACCGAGAAGGAAGTGACTGATTGTGTTGCAGCGCACGGCAAACGCCCGGCCGCCCACGTCGATGCCTGTGGCCTCCTTACGCCGCAGACGGTCGCCGCCCACTGTTGCTGGCTGGACGACGCGGAGTGCCAGCTCCTTGGGAAACGGAGCGTTTCGGTGTCCCACAACCCGGCAAGCAACATGAAACTCGCCACCAACCGGGCGATGCCGTACCAGGCGCTCACGGTTGCGGGGGCAAACCCCTGCCTCGGGACCGATGGCTGCTCCTCCAACAACAACCTCGACATGTTCGAGGAAATGAAGATCGCGGCCCTCCTCCAGAAGTTCTTCTGGAACAATCCCACGATCCTGCCGGCGCCCGAAGCCCTTGCGATGGCAACGGAAAACGGGGCCAAGGCGCTCGGTCTTGCGACCGGGCGGCTCGCGGCCGGGACACCTGCCGATATCATCCTTGTCAGCAAACGGGATGCCTGTAATGTCCCGCTCCACAACGCGGCTTCGAATCTGGTCTATGCCTGCAACGGCTGTTCTGTCGAGACCACCATCTGCAACGGCCGGGTCCTGATGCTCGACCGTGGCATCCCGGACGAGGCGAATATCGTGAACGGTGCGGCAGAGGCCGCCTTCGGGCTCGTGGAACGGGCAAAGACCGCGTAACCTATGAAACCCCGTTCAGCATCCCCGGCACGGTCCCGTGCAGCATCGATCACCTGCGTCATCCTTTTTCTTATCGTGATTGTTGTTGCTGCAGGGTGCACGGACCTGCCCGGCACAACGACGGGTCCCTCCTCCCAGCCGGTCCGTGACGGGAAACTTGCGGCTTACTTCTTTGATGTCGGCCAGGGCGACTCGCAGCTGATCCTCTTTGGGAATAAGACGATCCTGATCGATGCCGGGGAGACGGAGATGGGCGACCGCGTTGTCGCTGACCTGGAACGGCTGGGCGTGACCCGGATCGACCTCCTCGTTGCCACGCACCCGCACTCGGACCATATCGGGGGGATGCAGAACGTGCTGGACACCTTCCCGGTCGGGCTGGTGCTGGACAGCGGCGTGCCGTCATCATCGTCGATTTACGAGAAGTTCCTCATGGAGATCGACCGGAAAGAGATCCCGTACATGGTGGCAAAACAGGGCCAGACCATCGACCTCGACCCGGCCCTGCGCATCCTCGTCCTCTCTCCACCCGAGGAACGGCTGAATGGCGACCCGAACCAGAACTCGGTGGTCCTGCGGGTCTCGTACGGCACCGTGAGCATCCTTTATACGGGTGACCTTGGCGGCGAAACGGAGGCAGCACTCACAAAGACCGGGTACCCGGCCGATGCACAGGTCCTCAATGTCGGCCATCACGGGAGCACCTATTCGACGTCCGCGGCATTCCTCTCCCGCGTGCACCCCGGTGTTGCGATCATCAGCGTTGCTGAGGACAACCCTTACGGCCACCCCCACGACCAGATACTCGACCGGCTTTCCGGATCCGGTGTAATCGTGTACCGGACCGACCGGGACGGGACGATCCTTGTCCGAAGCGACGGGACCACCTACACGGTAACAACGGAGAAGGGCGGATCGGGAATCTGGGATGTGGCGACAACCGCAGTGCCGGTCTTCATTCCTCCCACGACCACCGTGACGGTTGCCCCGCTCCAGAATATTTCCCTGAACCTGACCGGTATCATCCCGGCCTTCCCCTCGAATATCACGATTCCGGAAACACTGCCTCCCATGCAGATCGGCAATGCCTCGTCCGTGTACATCAGCGCAATACAGTTCGATGCGCCCGGGGATGACCGGGAGAACCTGAACGGCGAATGGGTCCGGATCGCAAACCGGGGGGACGGCCCGGTGCTTATTGCCGGCTGGACGCTCTCAGACAGTACCGGTTCTCCCGTGTTCACCTTCCCCGCCGTTCTCCTTATGCCGTCCACGTCCGTGACGGTCTTTTCCGGCAGCGGCACAATGAACGATACCGCGCTCTTCATGGGACGGTCCGTACCGCTCTTTGGCAACAGCGGGGATGCGGCCATCCTCCGTGATGGCTCGGGTACAGTGATCGACCGGGAAGGAGAGGACGTGACCGCATGAGAGCCACGGTCGATCAGATCGATGAAGGGATCGCGGTCATGGTCCCCCGCGAGGGCGATGCCCGGCCATTCCACCTGCCCGTCTCATTCCTGCCACCCGGTTGCCGTGAGGGCGATATTGTCACCGTCACGATCGTGCGGGACGATGCTGCGACCGCTGAAGCAAAGGAGAGGGTCGCCGGGTTCATACAACGACTGGAACAAAAGGGCCGGTAACCGCCACTCCTTTCACGGCCCTGCGGGTCTTACGGAGCGACACCATTTTCCTGTAGGAGATCCAATGGCGCTTATATGTCCCATGAAGCATTTGAGCACCATGACCATCCTGCCCACACCGAACCCTCAAAGAAATGCCGGTTCTGCTCGACCGAATACTCAACGGAGCACAACAACTCGTTCCTCGGGATCTGCCAGAACTGCGGGTACAAGATCCTGATCGTGCTTTTGATCATCATGATCTCGACGTCCTATATCGCGTGGTTTGGCGTCCTGTAATTTTTCTTTTTTAATTTATCCCTGATGAGGAAGACCAATGAAGATTGCCTTTGTGATCTACGACAACGTCACCCTGCTGGATTTTGCCGGTGCATACGACCCGCTGACCCGTCTCAAAACAATGGGATTTATGCCGGACCTCACGTACGATATCTGCGCCCGGAAGGAATGTATCCGGTCGGCTGAAGGCGCTGAACTAAGTGCGGACCGGGTGGGATGCGACCTCTCATCCTACGATTACGTGATCATTCCCGGTGGCGAAGGGATCCAGCAGCTGATGAAGGACCCGGCGTTCCTGCGCTGGATCTCCGTTGCATCAGAAAAGACAACGGTTGCAGCGGTCTGCGGGGGTTCGCTCCTGCTCGGCGCTGCCGGCCTGCTGCGTACCCGTAAGGCAACAACACACCCCCGGCTGATGAATATCCTGGAAAATTTTGTGGGGGATGTATCGACCGACAGGATCGTTGACGAGGGGAATATCATCACGGCCGGTGGCGTAACTGCTGCTATCGACCTCGGCCTGTACCTCTGCGAGAAGATTGCCGGTGCGGAAGTGAGAGGGAAGATCCAGGTGCAGATGGATTACCGGTGTTACCGGATCGTGTAAGTGGGAACGGACAGATCCCTTTTTCGCAGGGTTCGTTCGAGTCGAAGAACCCTTCAGGTTCTTCTTCCGCCTCATCCTGTGTTCCGCAGGGTTCTTCGAGTCGAAAAACCCCTTCAGGTTCTTCTTCCGCCTCATCCTGTGTTCCGCAGGGTTCGTCGAGTCGAAAAACCCCTTCAGGTTCTTCTTCCGCCTCATCCTGTGTTCCGCAGGGTTCGTCGAATCGAAGAACCCCTTTAAGATCTTCTCCCACCTCACCCTGTGTTCCGCAGGGTTCGTTGAGTCGAAGAACCAGGGTGTTTTTGTGCCGTCTTACCTTGCGTTTCATAGGGTTCATCGTCCCCAACCATTATGTACCGGTTCTGCCCCACTACCCCATATGGTGAATATGAATGTCTGATATGGTCCTGCCCCTTGCCCTTGCACTCTTTGAGTACGTGAACGTTCTGGTGGCCCTGTTTGCAGTCGCTCTTGCCATAAAATGGCAGAAGACAGAATTTTACGCAGGCCTCATCTTCCTCCTGCTCTACACGATCATCGATGCGATCGAGCTCTCCCTAGCCGCAATCTTCGATGTGAACATGATCAACGCATCGCAGTTTGGGTTTATCCTCCTCGCGCTTGCCGGGTTTATCGTGGGAATGCGCCCTGCGGAGCCTATTAAGAAAACAGCGTGAAGGCCTGGCGTTCCTTTTTTAGGTACTGCCCCGGATAATGACGTTTTCATGCGCTGTTTCATCTCATGAAAACAAAAAAAACTGAAAATCCGGAAGGTGAAGAGCATATTTTTATCAAAACATATTACTAATTTTATTATCAGTATAGAACAAAGAACGATCAGGAGCGTTGGGATATTTTGCAAAATAAAAAAAACCTCGCGCATCCGGTATCGATTGTGCTGTGTCTTCTCCTGTTCCTCGTGCTGGTCCAGGGAGTTGCCGCGGAAGCGCCATGTACATTTGTCAAAATGTGGGGATCGTATGACGGAGGATCCGGCACTACCTCCAACGGTATTGCTACTGATGCTTCCGACAAGGTCTACGTAGCCGAAACGGGCAACAACAGGATCCTGGTATTCTCCTCCGACGGGTCAATACTATCCAGATGGAATCTCAACTGGACCGAACCCGGGCAGCTGGATGTTGCCTCTCCCTATGGTATCGCCGTTGATTCATCCCACAATGTGTATATTACCGACCGTGAAAACAACACGGTCCAGAAGTACACCCCACGGGGTTTTGTAACCACCTGGGGTAACGAGGGGACCGGCGAGGGGCAGTTCTCCTCCCCTGCCGGTGTCGCTGTTGATCCCTCCGGTAACGTGTATGTAGCTGACACGGGCAACAACAGGATCCAGAAATTCCATTCAACCGGAACTTTTCTGATGGCCTGGGGATCGTATGGAACCCCCGACGGGTCGTTCAATGCACCGATGGATGTAACCGTTGATTCATCCGGCCACGTCTATATTGCTGATACCGGTAACAAACGGATACAAAAATTCAGCCCGGACGGAACGTTTCTCGCAAAATGGGGTAGTGAGGGGACCGGCGAGGGGCAGTTCTCGACCCCCACCGGTATCGCAGTTGATTCCAAAGGTAATGTCTACGTTGCCGATCTCACCTCCCGGGTCCAGGAGTTTAACCCTGCCGGGGAATTTTTAACAACCTGCGATACCGGCGCGACCACTAACGATGTTGCCGTAGATCCGTCTGGCACGATATACGCCCTATGGCAGTCCGGGCCTCACTGGAAGATTGGGAAATACGGGACCCGCGATCCAACTTCTCCTTCGGCCTCCGCCCCGGGAGTGCACACCACATTTTCGGTTTTTGTAGAACAGACAAAACCCCGGGTTACCCCAACAACCAGTCTTATGACCGCACCACCCACCTCCCCAGCGACAATTGCAACTCCCACCATGACACCACCCACCACCACCCGGGTGACAATTGTATCTCCCACCCTCTCTCCAACCATGGATTCTGATACGAAGATCGCAGAGCCCGGAGAGCAACCTGCAGAACAAGGAAGGAAACCTGAGGAGCAGTGGAACATCCTGGACCGGGTAATGGCAGTTTTAGGAAAACTGGTAGGTCGGAAATAATTTTTTACCATAGGCGAGGCATAAAAAAGGGATACACGGTCAGGACCTTGTCTCCTTCTTCGAAATCCGAAAGGCCATCAGGCCTTGAGGATGAGAAGAAGTGCGAAGCACTTCTTCGAACACCCTTGAGCACGCGAAAAGTTCAGGAAAATAGAAAAAAAAAGATTATGCAGTCTGGACCTTGTCCGCCTCTTCGAGGTGGAGCACCCTGATCGACTCGTCCCGCATCTTGTACTTCTGGATCTTGCCGGAGATGTTGATCGGGAAGTCCTGGACGAACATCACGTACCGCGGGATCTTATAGTGGGCGATCTTCCCCTTGCAGAAGTCCTTCACGTCCTGCTCGGTCATGGTCTGGCCCTCTTTCATCTTCACCCAGGCACAGAGTTCCTCGCCGTACTTGATGTCCGGGACGCCGACCACGTAGACATCGGAGATCTTCTCGTGGTGGTGGAGGTACTCCTCGATCTCACGCGGGTAGATGTTCTCCCCGCCCCGGATTACCATGTCCTTGAGCCGGCCGACAATCTTGAAATAGCCCTCCTCGTCCATAGTGCCGAGATCTCCCGTGTGGTTCCAGTGGTCCTTGTCGAGGGTTGCGTGCGTGGCCGCGGGATTGTTGTAATAGCATTTCATGACGCAGTAGCCGCGTGCGCAGATCTCCCCGATCTCACCGGTCGGCACGATCTTGCCGGTGTTGGGGTCGATGATCTTGAGTTCGGTATGCGGGAACGCCCTCCCGATCGTGCTCACCCTGCGGTCGACCGGGTCATCGGTCGTTGTCATGGTGACGCCGGGGCTCGTCTCGGTCTGGCCGTACACGATCACGATATCGCTCATGTGCATCTTGGTGTTGACTTCCTTCATCACTTCAATCGGGCAGGGAGAGCCGGCCATGATACCGGTCCTGAGGGAGCGGAGGTCGTACCTGGCAAAGTTAGGGTGGGCGAGCTCGGCAATGAACATGGTCGGGACACCGTGCAGGGCCGTGCAGTGCTCCTTCTCAACGGTCTTTAAGACCTCCTCGGCATCGAAGGCCGGTGCGGGCAGCACCATGGTCGAACCGTGGGTGACGCAGGCCAGGTTCGAGAGGACCATGCCGAAGCAGTGGTAGAAGGGTACGGGGATACAGAGACGGTCCTTCTCGGTAAATTTCATCCCCTCGCCGATGATGAACCCGTTGTTGAGGACATTGTGGTGGGTCAGGACAACCCCCTTGGGGAACCCCGTGGTGCCGCTCGTGTACTGGATATTGATCGGGTCATCGAACGAGAGTCCCTCGCCCCGTTCTGCAACCTCGTCCATATTGATCTCCTCGGCCTTTTTCAAAAAGTCACTCCAGGTAAACATCCCGTTATACACGGTGTCGCCCATGAAGACCACATTTTTCAGGTACGGGAACTTCTCGCTGGAGATCTTACCGGCCCTTGACTCGTAGGCCTCGGGGCAGGCCTCGTAGAACATTCCCACGTAGTCCGAAGTCTTGAACCGGCCCTGCACGATCAGGGTCGAGATCTCGGCCTGCTTGAGCACGTACTCGAGCTCGTACGTGCGGTACGCCGGGTTGATGTTCACCATGATGGCGCCGATCTTGGAGGTGGCGAACTGCACCACGACCCACTCGGCATAGTTCATCGCCCAGATGCCGACGCGGTTGCCCTTCTCCACACCAAGGCCCATCAGGGCCCGGGCAACGATGTTCACCTGCTCGGCGAATTCCCGGTAGGTGTACCGGATATTCTGGTGCACCGAAACGACCGCCTCGGTGTCCGGATATTTTTTTGCAATACTGTCGACCATCTCGCTGATGGTCATGCCCAGCAGGGGCACACCTGAAGTCCCGCAAATATAACTGCCCTCAATCATTGCATCAGTACTAAGAATCGAGATTTTATATGCGTGGTGATTTGTCCGGAATGTGGTGCACCTGAGCCCTGCCCCACGTACAAGAGCAAAACTCTTAAGTTTATACACTGCGATTTTATTGAGTCAGCACGGGAATACCGTCCCTGCTGGTGTAAGGGGTTGTGGCCTAGCCCGGTATGGCGACGGGCTCCAGCGGTCTTTGCGTTCTTTGTGCTCGCAGATGATGAACAATGGGTCTACTGACTAATTGCCCATTCTGGCATCAGCCAGTGTGGGCAAGGAGAAACTCGGTTACGAGTTTCGACTTGGATGATGACCCGTTGGAGCACTGATGCGCATGTCGGAGAGACCCGTCGATCGTGAGTTCAAATCTCACCAACCCCACGTTTTCTCATATCTGCTCTTTTATCGTGCTGGTTTTTTCAGCCGCTCCTGATCTCCGGTGCATAAGCCAGCCCCCGGCAAGTGAGAAACCGGCAAATACTGCGCTCACCAGCATCACGACGGGAAAAATAAAAATGGCGTATCCCGTCACAAATGCCAGCCGGGGCATGAGACCGGGTTCCAGGTACGGGACATACTGGTTCGCGGAGGATACCGCCATGATCAGGTTGCACGCCACAAATACGCCAAGGAAGCCGGCACAATAGGGGACGAGCAGCTCACGGCCGGCAACAGGATCGCGCTTACGGATCTTCTCTGATATCGCCCCGGTGATCACCAGCAGGACCGGGACGATGATAAATGCCATGATGATGGTCATGACCGGACGAAATTCGCCAAACATAGATAAGAAAAAATCCCGGCCTGTGGAAAAGAGGAGCCAGATGAGGAACCCGGACAGCAGTCCCGGGATAATTATTGCTTTCATGTGCGGTTTTATGGGCATTACTAACTCCTCGTACCCAATCTCTCAATAATGTTCGTAATATATTTCCCGATATCTGTCTCTCGTTATTAAAACCCGGATTCAGGTTTATTGATGATGACCCGTTGGAGCACTGATGCATGTCGGAGAGACAAAGTCGATCGTGAGTTCAAATCTCACCAACCCCACGTTTTCTCTTACCGCTTTTTTGTCAGCCTGTGGCTGTTTGTTTTGATCTCCCGTACATGAAAACGCCACCTGCGAGGGCGAACACGGCGAAAATGATACTGCCCGCAAGAAGGATCGGCAGGCATTGGATCTCCATGCTGCCCACATATGCCAGACGGGATATGAGGCCAGGTGCCATGCCGGGTGTATCCCTTGTTATGTAGGACCCGAACACAAGAAGGAGGATTGCAATCGCTGTTCCGAGGAACCCGGCAAGGTATGAGGTCCATGCCGTTCTGCCGGTACCCCCCTCCCTGCTCCTCAGTTGTTCCGCTATGCCCCCGGTGATGAAGAGCAGGACCGGAGGGATGGCCAGTATCAGTACACTAACCGGGAGGGTATGCGGTCCCCCGAGGCCGGCTGATTCAAGATACCCATATACGGTGAAAAATATGGCCGGGTACAGGATCCCGAAGAGGATTCCCGGGACAATGACGGCAGACCAGCCGGGCCGGGGGAATGCTGCCAATCGCATAATGCCGGTATCTGTGTGATACCATAATACGTTCCCGGTCACCTGCGCCCTGACACAGGATCTTTCTGACCCGGTTTCATTGCGCTGTTCCGATCCTTTATTTCCCCCGGCATGCAATCTCTCTTCCATGCAAGCAGAACTGCACCTCGTTGACGCCTTCACCAGCTCCGCGTTCCGCGGGAACACGGCGGGTGTCTGTATCCCGGACGGTCCGGCCGATGCGGCGTGGATGCAGCAGGTGGCTGCCGAACTGAAGCACTCGGAGACCGCGTTCCTCTTCCCGGAAGGAGCGGGCTGGAACCTGCGGTGGTTCACTCCCGAAAAGGAGGCAGAACTCTGCGGCCACGCCACGCTCGCCGCCGCGTTCGTGCTCTGGGAGACCGGCCGCGTTCCCCGGGACAAGGCGATCGTCTTTGAGACGCTCTCCGGCACGCTGACCGTCCGGCAGGAAGAGGACTGGATCAGCATGGATTTCCCGGCAGAACCGGCCGCTACATCCATGGCGATCCCCGGTCTTGGCGTGGCGCTCGGGATCGAGCCGTTGTATACCGGCCGGAACCGGTTCGATATCCTCGTGGAACTGCCCCTTGCGGACGATGTATGCAGCCTTGAACCCGACATGGACGCCCTCTCCACCATCAAGGCACGGGGGATCATCGTGACAGCGGCATCCGACCTCCCGCACTTCGACTTCGTCTCCCGGTTCTTTGCGCCATCCGCGGGGATACCGGAAGACCCGGTAACCGGTTCGGCCCACTGCTGCCTTGGGCCTTACTGGGGAGAGAAGCTGAACAAGACGGAACTGGTCGGGTTCCAGTGCTCAGGCAGGGGCGGGTCGGTACGCGTGAATCTGAACAGCGACCGGGTCATCCTCGAAGGCCACGCGGTCCACGTGTTTTCGGGAAAACTTCTCGTGTAACTTTTTAATCATTTCCCGGAACCGGGCTGAACCGTTTTTCCCCTCCATAGTCCTTATCATTCCCCGGCTCCTACAATAACGGAATTCATGAACCTCATCACCCCCGTCCTTATCGGTATTGCGCTCGCGATGGACTGTCTTGCCGTCTCCCTTGCCATCGGGACATCGACAAAGACAAAACTCCTGAAAGCAGCGCTCATCATCGCGCTTTGTTTCGGCATTTTCCAGGCAGGTATGACGCTCGCCGGGTGGGCCGCCGGCACCGGGTTCACCCGTCTCATCACCGGGTCCGATCACTGGCTGGCATTCCTCCTCCTCGCGATCATCGGCATCAAAATGATTCACGAGGGGCTCGGGAACGAGGATGAGGAGGAGATGCTCAGCGTCCTTCAGTTCGTGCCGGTGATGGTCCTCTCAATCTCCACGAGCATCGACGCGCTCGCAGTCGGGGTATCGTTTGCATTTCTCCAGATGAGCATCCTTACGCCCGCCCTCATTATCGGGATCGTGGCCTTCATCATCTCGTTTATCGGCGTGATTACCGGCATGCGGCTCAAGTCCATACTCGGGAAACGGATTGAGATCGTCGGCGGCTTCATCCTCATCCTTATCGGGCTGAATATTCTCTTCACGCATCTTACCGCGGGATAATGTCCGGCCGGTAATTGCATTTTCCCATCACCTGCCCGATCCGCTCCGGTATTTGTAGCACTCAAACCAGATCACGCTCCCTATACCGGCCACGGTACAGAGCAGAAGATCAACAGGAGATACGGCCCCGAAACGGAAGAGATCCTGGAGTGACGGGATGAAGAGGACAAGGACCAGGCAGATCAGCGTGCCCGCAAATACCCAGGCCATCGCCCGGTTGGGGGTGCGTAAGGTTGTAACGATCATATCCGACCAGGACCGGTTTGTCACGATGAGGCTGAGGTTGGCAATGACAATGGTGGTAAACGTCAGTGTCCTCACCTCTGCATCACCGAGTCCCCGGGCCAGTGCATCCAGGTAAATCACCAGGACCACGGCAAGGACGACGAATCCCTGCAGGAGACTGATCCCGAGCGTCTTTGTTGTAAACAGCCCCTCGCTTTTATGCCGGGGCGGGCGGGCCATTACGCCAGTTTCTTCTTTTTCCGATTCAAACACGATCGAGCAGGCCGGGTCAATGATCAGTTCGAGAAAAACGATATGGACCGGCAGCAGGATAAGGGGCAGGTTCAGGAGTACAGGAATGAGGGACATGCCTGCAATGGGAAGGTGAACGGAGATGATGTATGCCATTGCTTTTTTCAGGTTGTCGAATATCCTCCGGCCAAGGCGTACTGCTGCAACAATGGAGGTGAAATTGTCATCGAGCAGCACGAGCGAGGAAGCTTCCCGGGCCACATCCGTTCCCCTCCCGCCCATGGCAATACCAATATCCGCCGATTTCAGGGCCGGCGCATCGTTCACGCCGTCACCGGTCATCGCTACCACTTCACCGGCGGCTTTGAAGGCATTGACGATCCTGAGCTTCTGTTCCGGTACCACCCGGGCAAAGATACTGGCCGACGGGATCTGCTTCTGGAGGTCCTGTCCGCTCATCGCATCAAGCCCGGCACCGGTGATGCAGGTGTCATCACCGTCAAGACCGATCTCCCGTGCGATCTTCTTTGCGGTCAGCGGGTAATCCCCGGTGATCATGACGACACGGATCCCCGCTGAACGGCATTCGGCAATGGCTTCTGCCACCAGCGGGCGGACCGGGTCGGCAAATCCCACGAGGCCAAGGAACGTAAACGTGAAATCATGCTGGCCTTCGGGAAGCCTGTGCCGGGTGAACGATGCCTTTGCCACTCCCAGGACCCGGAGTCCCTGTGCAGCCAGGGTGTTGACATGTGTGGCAAGCGCCTGCTGTTTCGCTGCATTGAAATGGCACAGGTCTGCGATAGCCTCAGGTGCGCCTTTTGCGGCAATGATATAGTCATTCCCATCCGGTGAGCGCCAGACATTGGACATTGCAAGGAGCTTTTGGGAAAGCGGGTATTCTGTGATCAGTTCCCAGCCGGTGTGGATATGTTCCGTCCTCCCAAAATCCCCGTCGCTGAGCCGGACGAGTGCCTTCTCCATGGGGTCGAAAGGATCCTTCTTGCAGGCAAGGATGGCAAACTCGGCCAGCTCATGGCAGATCTCCGCCACTGAATTTTTTCCCGTGGCATCGTGTTCGCAGAACTGCCCCCCGGCAAAAAAGGACTGGACGGTCATCCGGTTCTCGGTGATGGTGCCGGTTTTGTCCACGCAGAGCACGGTTGCCGAACCCAGGGTCTCTATTGCGGGCTCCTGGCGGGTCAGCACATTTTTCCGCGAGATCCTCCATGCGCCAAGGGCAAGGAATACGGTCAGGACTACGGGGAACTCTTCCGGCAGGATTGCCATTGCAAGGGTGATCCCGGCGAGGAGCCCTTCAAGCCAATTGCCCCTGGTCAGGCCATAGACAACAACGATAATGATGCAGAGGAAAATGCCCACGATGGCGATCAACCGGACAATGCGGGAAATTTCGACCTTGAGCCGGGATTCGTCGCGTTCCACGGTCTGCAGGACGGTGCCAATCTTTCCCATCTCTGTCCGGGCACCCGTAGACCTGACCTCAGCAAGGCCATGGCCCTGCACGACCAGTGTCCCGGAATAGACGAACGGCTGGTCATCACCCCCGGGTCGTAATGCATGCATGCCCGGGGTCCAGGAAATTTTCCGGACCGGAACCGACTCCCCGGTCAGGAGCGATTCATCCACGGAGACGTTATTGGAGAAGAGGAGGACGCCATCCGCCGCGACCCGGTCGCCTTCGACAAGAATGAGCATGTCGCCGGTCACTACTTCCCGTCCCGCAATCCGTTTGTGTTCCCCGTCGCGGAACACCAGTGCCCGGGGGCTCGCGAGGTCCCGGAGCGCTTCTAAAGCCCGTTCAGTCTTCTGTTCCTGATACACGGTGATGCCGATGATGAGGAAGACAAAACTCATCAGCATAAGGGCTTCAGTCACATCGCCAAGGAGAAAATAGATCAGGCCACTGACGACCAGCAGGATGAACATCGGCTCTTTGATCACGTTAACGATTATGCCGAAGATGCCGTGTTTACCTGATTCGGGAAGTTCGTTGTATCCCTCCTTGCGGATCTTTTCAGCTGCTTCGGCACTGGAAAGTCCTTTGACGGATTCTATGTCAAGAGCTGGCATCAGGGGGCACCCGTCCCGACAGGAAACAAGGTAATATTCCCGGGAACACTGGTGATTTTTCCTTCGGGATTTTTTCTCATTTTAACGGACGTCACGGTTTATCCTGCATCTCATTCCATATGCGGGTATTCACACTGGTATGAGAAAAGGAATTCGATGAAAGGGGTAACCCGGGAACAAAAATCCCAAAATCAACGACCCTCTTAAAAAAAACTTGCCCCGTGGTAGTAAAAAAGTGCAGCGTTACCGCCGCTTTGGTTTCTTCGCGTCATCAAGCCCGGCAAGCGCAGCTGGCAGGCACTCCAGTACCGTGACGAGCCCGGTCAGGTGCAGGTTCATGACGACTGCGCCCACGATCTCGTCTTTGTTTGCGCCAGTGTCCTGCGCCATCATCGCGTGGATCTTCACCCCCTCAGGGTTCCGGGTCGCGGTCTGGATGGCAACATTGATCAACTGCTTTGTCTTCTGGTCAAGACCGCATAAGGACTTCTGCACTTCAACAAGGTTTTCGAACCTCTCGGCAAGTTCCGGGCATTCCCGCCGGAAGAGATCAAACGGGTTCTTTGTCTGCATCGTGAACACTCCCAGGATACGTTAGTGCTGGGAGTCCCGGATGATAAGGCCTCGCACTGCGTGAGATGGCCGCCGGTTAGTAACTTTATCATAGATTAGCGGCACATAATTGAACAGTACGGAGAGTTCCATGTATCTTGTCGGAGAAGCACTTATTGGCGATGGCGCGGAACTGGCGCACATCGACCTCTTAATGGGAGATAAGGAAGGGCCGATCGGGTCGGCTTTTGCAAATGCGGTTTCACAACTGTCAGTCGGGCACACTCCGCTCCTTGCGGTTGTCCGCCCGAACCTGCTTACGAAACCGGCAACGGTCGTCATCCCGAAGGTCACCTTAAAGGACATGTCCCAGGTCAACGAGATGTTCGGCCCGGTGCAGGCTGCGGTCGCAAAGGCGGTTGCGGACTGCGTTGAAGAGAACGCGTTTGCCGGGATCGATGTCGAGAGTGTCGTCATCCTCGTGTCCGCGTTTGTCCACCCGGAGGCAAAGGACTACAACCGGATCTACCGGTACAACTACGGTGCGACGAAGCTCGCTCTCCACCGTGCGCTGGACAAGTTCCCGGACACAAAGACGCTCGTGTTCGAGAAAGACCGTGCGGCCCACGGCATCATGGGATTCAAGGTGCAGCGCCTCTGGGACCCGCCGTACCTCCAGGTAGCAATGGACCTCGTGGACATGGGCAAGGTCGCCCAGGTCTTAAAGGATGTGCCCGAGAACGACCACGTGATCATCGAGGCAGGGACCCCGCTGATCAAGAAGTTCGGCCTCTCGGTCATTGGCGAGATCCGCAAGCTCCGCCCGAATGCATTCATCATCGCGGACATGAAGATCCTCGACACCGGCAACCTCGAGGCCCGGATGGCAGCCGATGCAACCGCTGACGCGGTCGTGGTCTCCGGCCTTGCCCCGACCTCGACCATCGAGAAGGCAATCTCCGAAGCCCGCAAGGTCGGTATCTACTCCATCGTGGACATGCTCAACGTGACAAGCCCGGCAAAGCTGATCGCGACCCTGAAGGTCAAGCCCGACATCGTAGAACTCCACCGTGCGATCGATGTGGAAGAGAGCGCCCATGCATGGGGCGACATCCCGGCGATCAAGAAGGCGGCCGGCGGCAAGCTGCTCGTTGCAACTGCGGGCGGCATCCGTGTCGATGTCGTGAAGGATGCACTCAGGGCAGGCGCTGACATCCTCGTGGTCGGCCGTGCCATCACCGCCTCGAAGGACATCGGCCACGCAGCCGACGAGTTCCTCGACCAGCTGAACCGGGAAGAGATCGACCAGTTCAGGGTGATGACTGACTTTTAAATCTGCAATCTTTTTTCATCTTCCGGTAGATTGCCAGCCTGTTGTTCATCTGAATATTTTGCTATTCACCCGTGAATGCAAGGGATCTCTCCTGCAACTGTTGTGCAAACGCCAGATTTATTTTCAGAACCATCCAAGGTTGTACAACTGTACAATCTTGCACTAGTATCCCGCCGGGGCAAGAGCTCCCGACAGGGCATCAATCATGATATGGTGAAGGAGAATATGACACAGGCAGTTATCCGGCAGGAAGAAGTTGCGAACAAGAGGGTGGCCCTCACCGAGAGCACCTGGGTTGCTCTCTCACGGTTGAAAAAGCCGGGGAAGACATTCGGGGAGACTGTTGCAGATCTCATAGCGGAGCATCAGGCCCGGATGCTCGAACGCGATCTTGACGCGATCGATAAGAACGCCCACTACGTTTCCTGGGACAAGGCCAAAAAAGATCTCGGCCTCTGAACGGGGCAGACCGTGCGAATAGAGATCGAAGACGAGGTAAAGGCGTTCATCCGGGAGAGGCCCGAGAAAGACCGGCGGGTTATCGGCGAACATATCGAACGGCTCACAAAACACCCGGATGCACAGGGCAATATCAAGCGGCTCAAGACCCGGAAGCCCCGGTGGAGGATGCATATCTCCTCGAAGTTCGTGCTGTTCTATTACGTTGTCGATGATACGGTATACATCGATCACATCATGAGCCAGGAACTTGCGCACAAGAACTACGGGAAGATTTCGCGATCTTCACCCGGTAAAATCATTTTTATTACCGCATGTGCGGGGAACGAGAGCGCCCATGCATGAGGCGACATCCCGGCGATCAAGAAGGCAGCCGGCGGCAAGCTGCTCATTGCGACCGACGGCGACATCCGTGTCGATGTCGTGAAGGATGCACGAGAAGGCCGGTGCGGATATAGGGAGAACCGGTTCCCGGTGCAAAAAAATCGCAGGAAATTATTTTTTAGGACCCGCCCAATTAAAAGACAGCACAGTATCCGATGCTGATATATCGGTTACGAGGTTTTTCATGAGCAAGACCCTGATGGTAATCCTGGCAATCGCTGTCACTCTCTGCCTCCTTGCCACGGCAGGGTGCACGAATGCCTCCCCTCCGGCCACCCGCCTGGCAGTGCAGACAACCCCGCACTACCCAACCGTATCGATCAATGCAACGCCCGTACAGTATGCCGAAGTCAACGGTATTTCGCTGGCATACCGGGAATTCGGGTCCGGTGAACCCCTCCTGCTCGTCCCGGGATTCGGCGCCACCATGGATACTGCGTGGAACGAGACCTTCCTTGGGATCCTTGCCACCCAATACCATGTCTATACCTATGACCACCGGGGGATGGGATACAGCGGCGACAACGATGCAACGCCGGCAATTTCCCAGTATGCGGAAGATGCCGCCGGGCTGATGACGGCTCTCGGGTATGACAGCATGCACGTGTACGGCGCCTCGATGGGGTCCACAGTCTCCCAGCAGCTGGTCATCGATCACCCTGAGCGCGTCCGGAAACTGGTCCTGGACTCCGTGACCTACAGCATCCGGGTCCCCGAGACCCAGCTGTTGTTCTCCATCATCAACGAGTCTGCAACCGATCCCACGCAGACGGCCGGCGTCCGGGAGGAAGCCCGGGCAAACCTTGCATGGAACGGGTCCTGGGATAACCTTTCCGGGATCCAGAAGGATGTTATGCTGGTCGTGGGCACCGAAGATGTCCTGACACCCGACCCGGTTACGGTCCGGATGGCCGGGCAGATCAATGGCTCATGGCTCGTGCGGTTCAGGGGACTCCCGCATGTCGGGTCGCACTATGCCCCGGTCGAGTACGGGGAAAATGCTCTCAATTTCCTCGGCATGGACGAGTCGCCGCTTGAGTGAGGGAATTCTTTTTTTAACGGAGGGGCCGGGCATGAACCTCCCCGGTACGTCCCCGCCGCATCAGGGAACAGGTACACTTTTCCGGCACACGTTGTCGCAGAACCCGCAGCTGTTGCCGGCAGGTATGCACTGGTTCAAGCATTCCAGCCAGACCATGGAACGTTCGTTTCTCGGTGCCTGCAGGTCCTGCTGGGCCGGGAGATCGATGACGAAAAAGTGTACTCCGGCAAAGAAACTACCGGCGATCACTCAGCAGACCATAATCAACACGAGCCGGGCGAGTGGCGATTTTTCCGTGTGTGGTGCGGTCAATGATACCGAATCAGCCTCGTTACCCCCTGGTTGGCGTGGCGGGCATATACTCTCTGATGACCAATGGCCGCGAGCCCGCCTGCGTGATTGCCGATAAGGATGGCGAAACGGCGGCGGAGTAAAAAGAATTCTGTCGCTGCCGGGGGAAGACTGGTATTGTTTGCATCAGGCGATAAAAATGGTATCCCCCGGGTATAATCTGTATGACGTAAACGTATCAGCCGCACGACATACCTATAACCTGCATTGCATTGATGGTGCACGAGTACGCTTTCTGTCCCCCCTCCATGCAGACGGCAAATCCCGCAGAACCATACCTGTTGTTCATGCAGGAGCAGACAATGTTCTGCGCCACCGCATCCAAGCAGAAATCGCCCGAATTGGCCGGTGGCTGAACATCCTGTTGCTCCGGGATGTCGATGGCGTAATAGTGTGCCGCGGCAACAACACTCCCTGCAATCGAGAGACAGACCATGAAGAGAACGAGCCGGGCGAGCGGTGACCTTGTGGATTCCTCCATTGACAAATTTACCTCCTTGCTGTTATTCCTCATGTGCGAGTGGAGGATATTTAAACGATCGGAATTGAAAAAAAGAGCCCGAAAATTTTCCTGTGCGGAATGCCAGGTCCGGCGGGTTTCCATATAATTTCTGCCACTTGTAAAAAGTACACCGCCCGACCCCCTCCTGCTCACGTGACCACGGAGCGATTCCCCCCACCCCTTCGGGGTCGCTTGGCCGTCTCGTAGGGGCCTGGCTGGGCTGGGTTCTGGACCGGCGGGAGCTGAGTATGGCAATCCGTAGCGCAAAACCCGATGAGGCGTTTTACGCGTCTCCCTCCATTCCACATCCCCTGCCACACGTTCTTAATCCATCCCACCCAACCACTCCCCCATGAGCACGGAGATCCCCTGGGACGAATCGCGGAAAGAGTGGAAACCGGTCGACATGACCGTCACCTACAACGGGGATGGTGCATTCACCGCCCGCACGAAATCCGGTGAGATCGAATTCCCGATGGAAGCCCCGGTCGGCATGGGCGGTCACGGCAAAATTCCCAACCCCATCCAGTACCTTATCGGCTCGATGTGCGGGTGCGTTGGCGTGAAGATCATCCTGGCGCTCGGCGACAACGGTATCGTGCCGGACGAACTCGCCATCGCGTTCCACGGGACACGGGTCAGGACTATGCCCGCGTACTTCGACCACGTCCACCTGAAGATTACTCTCAGAGCCGATGCGGACGACGCGATGGTGAAAAATATTATCGACCAGACACTCACCCGCCTCTGCCCGATCGCCGCGATGTTTGCCGAGGTCGGGGAAGTGACCGCTGAACACCGGATTATCCGGAATACGTCCGGCTGATTATTTCCCAACCACAACCCCATTAAACCACCACCGCCAACCCGGCTCAGTACGATGCCCCGCGGCCACCGACCCCTCGCAGCCATCCGCGATGCAAAAAAATTTGCAGAGAAGATGGGCTACAACTGGCAGGAGAACACCGACAACCCGGACCTCGGCTACGACCTCCAGGTCTTCAAGACTGGTTACGCATTTCTCTTAAAAGTCCGGGTGGTGCGCCACCATATCGACCCGGACTGCTTCTACGAAGATTTGCTGGCTGACGATCTCCGCGAAGTACGGGGGTTGCCGTTCCCGAAATGGATGCCCCGCGAGATCTGGCTGCGGACCCAGCACGAGCGCACCTTCCGCAGGCTCCGGGTCCTCGACCTCGCGGTTGCCGAGATCGGGTTCTGGGACCCGGATGGGTACGTGAACCGGTATGCGAGGGACTGAACCCCTTGTCACGGGTGGTGCCAGGCCTCCTTTATAAACGGGGTGAGGTGGGGAGAGGGCATCTCCCCCGCGATCGATTCTCCGACGAAGAGGTCCCGGGCCGCTATGGGCCGAAAAATTCGGCAGTGGAAACGGTGCCAACACCCGAGGAAAATTCTCTTATAATCGCGATTTCTGGCAAACGAAGCCTTTTCCCTCTGAAAAAACCGTGCTCTTTAGCGGCGGGAGAAAATGCGCAAAAATTACACAGCCAACCCCCAATTACGGAAATCCGGGCCTTACCGGAGGCCGCCATGGGCGAAAATTTCATTCAGATCATTCCCCCAGAAATTCAGAGGATCGCCTGCAGACGAAAAACAGGTGAATCGCGGACCGGACGCTCACAGCCACCCCCCGGGCTGCCGTGCCGGAACGGGATATGGTCTCCCATCTCCCGTCTCCGACGGAAAATGACCCCCTCCGTGACCCGGGGACGTCAAACCGGCCTCGTTAAATAACACCGGTTCGTAAGTTACCTGTCGAGAACACAAACAAGGTATTGGTATGCTTTTCTTCGCACCGGCAAAATTCAAAAAACCCCGGACAAAAGACATTGTCGAACAGGATATGAAGGATATCGGGGCCGACACGAAAGGACAGGTTGTGTACAAGGGTGCCTGGTGGACGCCCGGGAAGTACGACACGGTCGTCATGTTCGAAGCCCCGGATGAGAAGGCTGCGATGAACATGGTCCTGAAGCGGGCTGACCGGATGGAGATCGAGATGTTCGTCGCTGTGCCTGCCAATGCATCGGGCCCGACCGGGCCGGCCTGAACCATTTTATTAAATTTTTCCGGAAAGTTTCCCGGATTTTTTTCCTGTACAAAAATTTCCGGCTCACGTGAGATCCCATCGGATATGATCAGATCCTGCCGGCATGCCGTGTCGTCACATCCCCATCCATTCCCGCCAGACAACCAGAACCTGATGGCATATCAGAAAATACTTTAACCGTGCGGTTTTATTGGATTTTCATGACAGAAGAACCGTACGATTCTATGTTTACCTCCGATTTTGCCGGCTGGGTCCGGGCCGAGGTTGCACGCCAGGACGAACTTGTCGCACTCGGCAAGGTTGCAATGACGGCAAAAGGCCCGGTGGAATATGCCCGGATCGGCGAGGGGCCGGTTGTGCTGGCCGTCCATGGCGGACCCGGCGGGTTCGACCAGGGCCTTCTCCTGTTTGAATGGGTGACAAAAGCCGGGTTCTCGCTCATTGCGCCGAGCCGCCCGGGATATCTGGGCACGCCTGTTTCGAGCGGGAAGTCGCCTGCCGAACAGGCAGACCTGTATGCCGCACTTCTCGACACGCTCGGGATCGACAAGGTCGCCATCATCTGCGGGTCGGCCGGGGGCGCCTCCAGTTATGAGTTTGCCATCCGCTATCCCGAACGGGTCACGGCGCTTGTCGCTGCCGATGCCGTGGTCTCACAATACCTCATGCCGGCCAATGCCGGGCCCGTTGCCCAGGCCCTGTTCCTCAGCGGCCCCGGTGAGCAGCTCGTCAGTTACTTCACGAAACATTTCCCGAAGCAGACCATGCACGAGTTCCTCCAGCAGGAGTCCGTGCTCCGGCCCGAACAGATCGATACGCAGGTAGAGGCAGCATTAAAGGACCCCCACCAGGTACGACTCCTCCTGCGGTTCTCACGCTCCCTCTCGGAGTATTCAAAACGCAGTGCCGGTGTGGACAACGACATCGACGGGCTGGCAAAACTGAACGATCTCCCGGTCGACAAAATCCGGTGCCCGGTGTTCATCATCCACGGCACCCATGACAGCGACGTCCTCCTCTACCATGGCGTGTATGCCTGGGAGAACATCCCGGGTGCGGAGAAGCTGTGGGTACGCGAGGGTTCTCACCTCTGTGCATGGATTTCGCCGCAGGTCCACGAGACGCAGGCAAAGATCCTCTCGTTTTTAAAGCAGCACGCGTGACCGGGAAAACCCGGTTCTTTTTTTTATCACTGCGGTTCCGGTAAAATCCTGTCAATCGTCCGTTTGATGGCTGCGGCGTCCGCAATTCCCTGAAAATTTTTATAAATTCACCGGAAAATATCCCGGAATTTTTTGTTACCTGTGCGACGCATGAGCCGCATGGTCCCGTTTCGCTGGGTTTAATAGTCCGAACATCTTCAGAGAACCATGAGGTTTCTCATGAAACGCGTAACCATCAACGCACTCGTGGATATCGGATGCCTGATCACGTTCATCCTGTCGCTCGTCACCGGGCTGGTGCTGTATTTCTTCCTGCCATCCGGCGCAGGCCGCGGGGGCAGCTGGGTAACCTGGATGGGGATACCCCGGTATGACTGGGTCCTCTGGCACGATATTGTGAGTTTTGCCTTTGCCGCCCTGCTCATCATCCACATGCTCCTGCACTGGATGTATTTCAAAAATATCCGGAAACATTTCAGAGTGGATGCAAAAGATCCGGATGATTGTATAGCGTGATTATTGATCCATATCTCCCAGGATTATTTACAAACACAGGAAAGAACGAGGTTTTAGTCGTGCAGAAATGCAATGCTGGTGAATCATGGTGGCAATCGTTTAACCGGCCCCACCCGGTCGTGTTCATATTCCTGGTCCTTATCGGTCTTGATCTTGAATTCGTTGTTCATTACTATTTTGGTATCACCATCGTCTACACGCAGTTTTTTTACCTGATCATTGTCATCGCCGGCCTCTGGTACGGGAGAAAAGCGATCTGGGTTGCGCTCCTTTTCGGCAGTCTCCACGTGACCGTCACCTATATGCTCACCGGGCTGCTCTCTATGGATGCCCTGATGAGAGGCTGTATAATGCTCATCGTGGCAGTTGTTGTCGGTTCCATCGTGGAACAGATGCGTTGTTATTATGATCAGATCATTCTCCAGAACCGTGAGTTGTCTGATGCGAACCAGAAGATGTATTCCCTCAACACCCGGCTGGAAAAATCCCAGGAGGCATTCCGGACCGCCAATAAAAAACTCAATCTCCTCTCCAGCATCACCCGCCACGATATCAAGAACCAGCTCCTTGCACTCATGGGCTATATCGAACTCTCGAAAATGAAGAGCACGGATCCGGAGCTGATGCATTTCATCGATAAGGAAGATATCGCAGCACAGACCATCCGACGGCAGATCGAGTTCACGAAAGATTACGAGGACCTCGGGGTCAACGCCCCTGCGTGGCAGGATATCGGCGGGTGTTTAGTGGCGCTGCGATCCAACCTTCCTCCCGGCGAGATCGAGATCTCGGTTAATGTCATGGGTCTTGAGATCTTTGCCGATCCCCTTCTTGAGAAAGTCTTCGAGAACCTGATCGACAACTCGCGTCGCCACGGGGAACGGGTCCGGCACATCACCCTCTCCTCAATGAAACCCGGTCCGGATACCCTCGCGATCGTGTATGAAGATGACGGGGTTGGCGTGCAGGAATCGGACAAGGAGCGGATCTTCGAGAAAGGATTCGGGAAGAATACCGGCTTTGGCCTGTTCCTCACGCGGGAGATCCTTGCCATCACCGGACTCTCCATTAAAGAATCGGGAGCGTACGGGAAGGGCGTCCGGTTCGAGATCCTGGTACCAAACGGAAAATTCAGGTTTACGAAACCCGCATGAAAATCTTCTTTGAATAACGTGCAGCTCATTGCCGTAATCGTTCAGGAGGCCGCACCCGGGTCAACCGAATGCGAACGTTTTCCCCTGGCGTTCAGCCGGGCGAGGCCATTGCGGATGACTCCCTGCCGGAGTATACTCTCTACCCTGGTTCACCCTGACTGTTGCCAGGCAATAACCGTTCTTACGGATGATTAAATACAACATAATTCACATTGAATTACTGCACGCGAAAAATAATTCACCATGGCCAAAAATACGGGGGAAGACAGCGGTTATTTTTTTAAAAAGTTTTGGCAGGTTTTTTTTAATAGCGGGGGGCATCACGAAAAAACAACAGGGCTCTCCCGCAGTCCTGACGGATGACGGTCAGATCAGGAGGAATACCGATGATAAAAGAGATCTTTGAAGGCATTGCGAACACGATCATCAGGAGGCCGAAACTGGTTGCGGTATGTATCCTCGCCCTCTTCTGCATCGGTATTTACGGTACGACCATGCTCAGCATGGAGACGGGATGGAAGACCTATGTCTTCAAGGACTCCCCCGCCGGGGCCATTGAGAAAAAATACAATGAGGACTTCAAGTCGGATACGATCATCCTCATCATCGAAGCTGGTGACCCGCTCGCTCCGGATGTCCTCGCTTATATCGAAGACCTTGAAACAGACCTGCGGCAGCAGCAGAATATCGAGAGCGTTCAGAGCATCACGGATGTACTGAAAGCATACCATGGCGGGATACTTCCCGCGTCGAAGGAACAGTCGCTCGCCATTGCCGATGCACTCCCCGCGAGCACCCGTGCAATGCTCTATCCATCCAACGTGCTGACCCTCGTCCAGATCAAGCTCACGCCGGGCCTGTCCGAGAAGGTCCAGAAGTCCGTCCTCGCCAACGTGCAGTCGGTTGTCGATACGTCTGCTGCACCGGCCGGTGTGACCGTTGAAATGTCCGGTTCGCCGGCATTCTCCCAGCAGATGAGCGAGGGACTCATGAGCAACATGGGCATCCTCATCGGCGGTGCCATGGTACTGATGGTAATCACGATGGGGGTCCTCTTTGCGTATGTCCGGCACCGGTTCTTGCCGGTCCTGCTTGTTGCGATCGGCCTTGTCACCTCTCTTGGCCTGATGGGCGTTGCCGGCATCAGCCTGAACATGGCGGTGATCGGGGCTTTCCCGGTCCTCATCGGCCTTGGGATCGACTATGCGATCCAGTTCCATGCAAGGTTCGATGAGGAGGCAAGGAAAGGATCGCTTGATGAAGCGGTTTTCATGACCGTGACCAGGACCGGCCCTGCCGTCATGTATGCGATGCTCGCCACATCCATGGGATTTGTGGCCATGTATGTCTCAACGGTCCCGATGATCCGCTCGTTCGGTGTCGTCTCCATCATCGGCATCAACACCTGTTTCTGGGTCTCCTGTATCGGCATGCCTACGATCGCCCTCCTGCTGAATTACCAGCCCAAGCCCGAAAAGACCGGGCAGTGCTATGCCGTGGGAACGGATGCATGCGATACGATCATCGGGAAGCAGAAGAACGCAAAGAAAAGTTCCTTCTCCTATGCGGAGTTCCTCACCAGTACCTCCGTAAAAATTGCAAAGAACCCGGTACCGGTCCTGCTCCTGGCCGGTCTTATCGCCCTGATCGGGTTCCAGATCGACCCGACCATCCCGGTCAGTTCTGATGAGAACGCGTTTGTTCCCTCGGATATGCCGGCCAAGATCAATATGGAGAAGGTCACCCGCGTCATCGGTGCAACCAGTACTGCGGACCTCCTGGTCCAGGGATCGCGTGTCACCGACCTCGATACCGTGATCTGGATCAGGGAGTTCCAGGACTATGAACTTTCGCACCATCCGGAAATAACCGGGGCGACCAGCATCGTCACGTACATCCTCCAGTATAACGGCGGCGTGATGCCGGAGACACAGTCACAGCTCAATACTGTGCTTGCGAAAATACCGGGGGATACACAGAAATCCGTCCTGAGTGACCCGATGTGCGGGATCATCCGGTTCAGCACCAAAAAAATCTCGATCACCCAGCAGAACGCCTTAAAAGAGCAGGTGAAAAACGATATCGCGTTCCTCGAACCCCCTGTCGGGATCTCGGTAGAACCCGCCGGGAACTTCGAAGTGACGACCACGCTCTTAAAGGCGATGTCAGATTCGAAGGACACGATGACCCTGCTCGGGTTCATCTTTGTCTTCGTCTTCCTGGTCCTGGTCTACCGGCACCTTCACGCGGTTTCGCCGATCATTCCGATCATCTTCGTGGTCGGCTGGAATGCAGTCATGATGTACCTGATCGGGCTCACCTACAACCCGCTCACGGCAACTCTCGGGTCGATGACGATCGGTGTGGCCGCGGAATACACGATCCTTGTCATGGAACGGTACGCCGAAGAGGAGGAGCGGCTCCATGACCCGATCGCCGCCATCCAGGAGAGCGTCCAGAAAATTGGCACGGCGATCACGGTATCGGGCCTTGCCACCTTCTTCGGGTTCTCCGCACTCTGCCTTGCGACATTCCCCATCATCAGCAACTTCGGTATCTCGACCCTCATCGCCGTCGCGTTCTCGCTGATGGGCGCTATCTTCATCATGCCGGCAGCGCTCTCTGTTGTGGGCAGTTTCGATGAGTGGTTACGGGCAAAAAAGTCACCGGTGTTCACGAAAAAAGAGAATGATCCGGGTCCTGGCAATACTCCGTAACCCCGGAATTTTTCCGGGATGGTCACGGACACAAACGGGACCGGGTTCAAAGAATTTTTCCGGTATCATTTTTTAAAAATTAAAAAAAACCGGTATACTTAAATTTTTTTTCAGGTTTACTAAACAATCCGGAATTCTCGTCGTTCTAATTCTCCCGTACAGGAATGGAAAAAACCGGAGAACAGATCAAAATGCCTAATATCTCGCATACCAGATCCGGATCACGTGGTGCCACACATGGCAGATGATTACTATATCAGGGAGATCACGGACGAGGAGTACGACAGACTCACGCCGGACCAGCAGTTCGGGTATAACCTGGACCTCTGCACCCGGAGAGAATTAGCCTGGGCGAAAAAAGAGTACGATGCCACGATGAGTATTGTCGGTCCTGCGTCCCTTGCGATCATCGTGAGCGTAACCGGGTTCATAATTTCTCTCCTGATCGACAACATCCTTTCCATCATACTGATGACATTTGGGATCTGTCTGGCCGTGTTATGGGCAGTCATCCGCGTAGTCTCGCGTTCAGACGCATACAAGCACCTCAGGGATACCGAAACCGAGCTCAAATCCTCACGCGGTTGATGCGTGGGGAAAATATTCTTTCGGTTCTTTACCTCATTTAAAAATTTCCCGTAATCCACCGATCATTGTGCGTTTCTTACGGTTTTTCTCCGGCATCGCTGCGGCCGGAGATATCACACAGGATACCGGAGATACCGATCACGGCGCCTGTCGGATCAACAATGGGGGCCGTGGTGTCTTCCACCGGGTGGAGGTTCCCGGATTTGTCCCGGATCCTCAAGCCGGGTGATCGCGGGTATCCCTTTCAGCACGGTCTTCTCCACATCTGCCATAACGACCGGCAAATCTTCTTCTGCCATGAACCCGGCAAAATTTTTGGAGAGGACTTCATCCGGTATATACCCGTACCGGGATAAACGGGGGCTCACATACGTGAACCGGCCCTCATGGTCCATCAGGTAGAAGACGTCACTGGTGATTTCCGTTAAGTGCCGTTATTTTTTCCCGCTCTCGTGGAGCTTCTCATATGCGGCCTGGAGGTTCTCCCGGGCCCGTTTCTCTTCCGTGATATCAATCGTGATGAAGATATTGCCGGCTGCGGGCCTGGACGGATCGACCTGGGTCCCGAAGAACCGGATATCACGGAGTGTCTTGTCTTTCCGGAGAAACCGGGTCTCTGTCGTATCAAAGCTGCCCTCTCTGTTGCCGAGGGTGTAGAACCTTCCCGCCCGGGTATATTCGTCATCGTCCGGGTACAGGAACCGTGCATTGCGCCCGAGCAGCTCCTCGCGTGAATATCCGGTGATTGCACAGAACCGGTCATTGACACGGAGGAACACCCGGTCAGCAGATATGTGGCCGATACCTACGGGGGCAACACGTAAGATGGTAGAGATCTCTGCCTCGCTTTTCTTCAGGCGCTCTTCGCTCCGGGCAATCTCCCCGTACTGCTCCCGCAGTGTCTGTTTCGATATTTTGAGATGTTCATACGCGGCTCTCAGCTCCTCTTCTGCAGTTTTTACCTGGGAGATATCAGTTGTGCTGATCCCAAGCCCGTCGCCCACGCGGAACGCCTTGATGGTAAACCATTGCCTGCCGGACTGCGGCTCCGGCCTCATCTCCGTACCGGAAAACGGGATACCAGTCTTGATCACGTTACGGTACCGGTCATACTCTCCCCTTTCGTGCGAACCGGGAATGAACTTCGCATAGTTCGTGCCAATGATATCTTCTTTTTTTGTCCCGGGAGGAAGGTAAGAGAGGGCTTTCCGGTTGAGATCGACAAGGTTGAGGTGTGCATCCCAGATCGTGAATGCATCCGTGGCCGAGTCCATGAATGACTCAAGCCTCTCCTTGCTCTCCCGGAGCATCCGCTCGTTCTTTGCCAGCTCTTCATACTGCTGGCGCAGTTCTTCCTCCGTGGCCGTAAGCTGCTCATACGCCGCACGGAGTTCCTTGTGGTCCCGTTTTGCCCTGGTGATGTCGAGAGCGCTGTACGTCATGGGCGCCCCGGGATTGGACCGGTCGATCGCAGCTGCGGTGATATGGACATCAATGACCGTGCCGTCCTTTCGCCGCCAGGGTACATCGACGTCCTCCGGCGCACCGTCCCGGTATGCCTGCTCCCGCATCCTCCCGACCGCTGCATAACCCTCGTCGTCCAGGTACAGGAACCGGGTATTTTTCCCCTCCAGTTCTTCCCGCGGGTAACCGGTCAGCGTGCAGAGACGTTCGTTGACCCGGATTAAGACCCGGTTTGCAACAACCGCGATCCCGACCGGGACTGCCTGGAAGATGCTCGTGATCTCGCTCTCGCTCTTCCTGCGTGAGACCGCCTGCCGCACCTTGTGCACCAGCTCGGCAAACTGTGCCGTGGGATCGCCGCCTTTCTGGAGGTAGAAGTCAGCGCCATTGTTGATCGCCGCAATCACGACCTCCTCGCGGCCCCTGCCGGTGAAGAGGATGAAGGGAAGAGCGGCGAAACGCTGGCGGACCTCTTTTAAGAACACGATGCCGTTCATGCCGGGCATCTGGTAATCGGAGATGATCGCATCGTATGACACCAGTGAAGGGGAACTGAGCGATTCCTCTGCCGATGTTGAGGTATCTACCGTGAACTGGCCGACGTCCTCAAGGAAGAGTTTACCCAGTTCAAGAAGGTCGGGTTCGTCATCGACGTAGAGGACGCAAATCTTATCGGCCATTAGTCTTCCATATGGGTGTTACACTATATCCGTGTTGCGACTGTACGGGACCTTGTGAGCAGCGGGAATAATAAAAAAGGGTATTAAAAAAATACGATGATGAGATCTCAACGGTCCAGGGGCCGCTCGCGGTCACGCTGAACTGATATTTTCCAAAAACCCGGGCTGCGACATTTTTCCCGGTGGTGTTTCCTGCCGTCACGCAATGCATAAACTGCAGGTCCGTGAGTATAGTGAATGGAGATCAGAGGAATAAAATGTGAAAAAAGGATCTGAATTTTTTATTGTATCTTCGCTGCTGCGGTATGCGCAACTTGTTTGAGCGTGTCGTATTCAGGTGCGGTCCCGTTGATCCACAACTCCTCGTACACGTCGTATTTCACGAATGCGATCATGTACAGGTCGATGGGATCGCCTGCTTCGGACATTCTCAGTGCGCTGCTGGAATCCCCGACCGAGGGGGCCGGCAATACTTCAATGGACATATTTTCCTCTGCTGACCAGTCTTTCATGTTTTGCAGGGTACTTGGTATTACCAGGGAGATATTTTCAACGGGATACACAGAGATGACCTGATCCATGCCACGGACATCCTGGCCATTTGATGTGTAGTAGGTACCGTACCCTTTCTTCCAGCCGTGTTCGAGCGCCCAGTCACTTAAATCAGAAGCATTTCGCTCGTATTTCTCCACCAGGGTGAAATCCGCCGGGACATCCGGGGGCTCGAGTCCCATCTGCGAGGGTTCGATCGTTGACAGTTTCTGTTGTGTTACCGGTGGCGCGGACGGGGTCTGCGACACGCATCCTGCAATACCTGCGGAGAGGATGATGAACACGGCCACCAGGATGAATAGGGAAACAGAGGATTGGCTTTTCATGGTTATGCATGCCCCCGCGTAAGGAAAAAGGTTTGCCAGATCACCGGGGAACCGCAATTATTCCCGGTCCTCCGGATCTCCTGTGGTTATCCGGTCCGGCCGTAATGGAGGGTGATGAGCCCCATGTAATCATCGGCATGGCAGGACGAATCGCACAGGAGCGAGAACTCGGGGCCGAGCACCTCGGCCAGGAGCGTGTTCCACTGGCCCCGCAGCATGTGGTAATCGCTCCGCTCTCCCCGGGGCTCGGTGAGGATGGAGATCACTTCGGTCATCAGGAACTGGTCGATGCACTCGTTCACCACTTCCACCGGTGCATCGTGGGCATAGATGCAGTCAAAGATCCGGCCGTATGACTGGTACACCGCGAGGGCAAGGGCGGGAGAGAACCGGTCGGACGTGTCGATGTCGGCGTCCATCTCGAAGAGGAGGAAGTGGTCGATCCATGGCTTGAGTTTTTTTAAGTGGATGCGTTTGTCTTCAACGGGCATGTGGTGGTACGCAAGCGAGCTCATCGCGATGTCGATCTTCTTATCGATCCTGCCAGAACAGTCCTGGATCCTGCAGACCCCGGTGGTGATGGGGACATCCGGGAATGCGGCACGGAGGGTACTCTCTGCAAGGTTTGCCATCGCAGGCGATGGGTCCACGAGCAGGATCTCGTCAAAGCCGGGGATCTTCCCGCATTCCCGCAGGTGCGAGAGGACCGCGACAGCCAGCGCCCCGTTGCCGCACCCGATATCCATGAACCGGACGGGGTGGTCGAAGACCGGCAGCGACTGGCCGCAGTGCCGGACGAACTGTACCCGTGCATTGCTCATGAGTGGGACGGTGGTGAAGTGGATGAACGGCTGCGGATCAGCAAAGACCTGTGCCGGCTTCGTGAGCCGGTTGTCGTACCGCTCCAGGAACCCCGCGAGAAACGCGAGACCAAAGAGCCCGTCCTCCTCTTCGAGGACTGCGGACTTTGCCCATGCGAGCGCCTGTTCCCCTGCGCCGTGTGCGGCAAGAAAGGTTGCGATGTAAAAGTGAAAGGCCGGCACCAGGTTCTGCCGGACTTTTGTATCATAACCGGCGGGTGCGGGACGGTCTTTTAAGATCTCATCCGCGTACGCTCTCCATTCGTGTTGTTCCCGTTCTGAAAGGAAGAGCATGGATCTCTGGAAAGAATTGTCGGGCGGGGGATAAAAGCCTGCCCGTGTTCTGGATCCGGATACCGGCTGGAACCCGTAAGTTCAATTCCCGTTCAGAAAAGGGGAAGAGAGATCGAATACGTTCAGCCCGGCACCGGCATTGAACGTCCGCTCAACCCGTCCGTCAATCACCTGGATGAATATCCCGCAGGTGCCGCTGACCACAGCGCTCGTCAGGTGGCCGCCAAGCGCGTGATGCGATGCATCGGAGAGGGTAGCATGAAGGGGGATGGGCTCGCCGCCCATCGTAGTGATCCTGCCGGGGAGCGACGTGATCTCGTGGTCGCCCGTGAGGGTTGTGGTGTGGTACTCTTTTGTTGCCGTCTCAAACAACCCGATCACGACGTTGTCCCCGGCCCCCTGCACGGTGCCGAGCGCGATCTTCTGTTCCGTGCAGAACTGTTTCAGCGTGCTTATGACCTCTTCCCCGCGGTCAATGCGGAGGATGTACGTGGCGGATTTTTTGTAGCGCATCGTAGCTCTCCGGAGATCTCTTCAGGTACGTATGGGATGCAGCTGGGTAAAAAAGGAGTATTATCTCATCCTCAGGAAATCTTCTGTCGGCCCGGGATATCACGAGGGGGGATCCCCCCCGGGCCGGTCACGTTATACGGATGCGTCGATATTACCCAGTAACTGCCTGATATCAATCCAGATGATCAGTTCGTTTACCTCCTTGTCCTTTACCCGGACACTGCGCTTGATGATCCCGATGATGGAGGACTCGTTCTGACTCACGGACGTGGAGGTATAATCCACCTGGTCGCGTTCGAAGGTCGAGACCGAAGTCACGTCGTCAACGAGGATGCCGGTCTTTGACCGGGCAATCCTGTCATCGAGGACAATGATCCGCGAGGATTCGACTGGTGCGGCACTCCCTTCGGTGATATTCAGCCGGTGTTTGAGATCGATGATCATCGTGATCTCTCCCCGCAGGTCAATGATACCGCGTACGTAGGACGGCACATTGGGAAGCTTGGTGATGGTGGTATATTCCACGACTTCCTTCACATCGAAGAGATCGATGGCGAAATGTTCGTTGCCCAGGACAAATTCCACGACCTGGATCGAGCCGGGCATCGTTTCGGATGCAACGGGGTTTTTTACGGTGTTGACCGGTTCACCTGCTTTTACTGCCATGGAAAATCCCCTCCCGGTTTAGTCCACCTTAAACCGCTTGTTGGCTTCCATGGCCTGGACTGCCGACTCGTTGACGGCTTTCACAATCCGGGCGATCTCATCGATCGCTGCTGCCGACTCTTCGCTTGCTGCAGCCGCATCTCCGGCTTCCTTTGCGGTCTGTCCGATCAGGCCTGCCACTTCATGGACGCTGGCCGTGATCTCTTCCGTGGTTGCAGCCTGTTCCTCGGTAGCCGCGGCAACTTCGGAAGCACTGTTCGCAACAGTTTCAGCGGCTTTCTGGATCTGCCGGAAGGCTTCGAGTGCAGCCTGCGATTCCTGGAGACCTTTGTTGACGAGAACCTTGGACCCTTCCATCGCATCCGTCGCCTTTTTCGTGGCATGGTTGAGCTGGGTGATCATCTCCTCGATCCGTTCCGCGCTGGAGCGGGACTCCTGTGCCAGGGATTTGACCTCCGATGCAACGACCGCAAAACCCCTGCCATGCTCGCCGGCCCGGGCCGCCTCGATGGCTGCATTGAGCGCCAAGAGGTTGGTCTGGCTGGCGAGGTCGCGGATCAGGACAATGATCTTGCCGATATCATTCATCTGTTTCTCGATATCCTTGACAATCCCGTACACGTTATTCGAGGAGTCCGTGATCTCAGCCATATTCTTATTGACCTCGTCCGCCATGACGGCACCGCTCTTGGCAGACTCTTTTGCTGTCTGTGCCTGGGACGACACACTCTCCATGCTGGAGGTAATTTCCTCAACAGCGGCGCTCATGTCCTGCATCGCCTTGGTCATCTGTTCAACGCCTTCGGAGGCTTTCTGGGCGTTCTCCGAGACCATGCCGGCATTCTTTGCAATGTGGTTGACACTCTTGGATGCATCATCCACGCTCCGTGCGGCATTATCCGTTATGGATGTGAGGTCCGCCATCTGCCGGTTGACATCCTTGATATTGACCTGAAGTGCGCTGATGATGTTTCTCACGGATGCCCGCAATTTTGCGAGTGTCGCAAATGTCCCCTCAAGATCCGGGTCCGTGGGCTTTTCTACGGCATGACTTGCGGTCAGGTCGCCGGCTGCCATCCGGTCGTAAACCTTGATGAACTCGTCAATCTCATGTCCCAGGTATTCCCGGTTTTTTACCAGCGCATTGATCTCATGGTAGATGAGGTAAATGTGGTTTATGTCACCGTTCCCGTCAGGGAGGGGGATCGTTGCCCGTTCAATGACGTGGATACCGGAGGGGGATTCAATCGTGGCCTCCCCAAAAACACTTTCCTTCAGTTCAACCGCGTCAGCAAATGATTTGCCCGTGTTCCGGTGATAGGTGATAAGCCCCTTGGACGCCAGGTCCGTGACCTTCATGCCAAGGAGCCGGTCCTTCGGATACCCGAAGAGCTTTGTGAGTGCCGGATTGATCTTAATGAATTTCAGATCCCTGTCCACAATTGCCTGTGCATGGGGGGTATAATCAAACATTTGTTCGAATTCTTTTGTCTCGATCATGGTTCTCACCCGAGCCGGATAACCGGTTCCTTATAGACTTCATTCAATACCTGCCCAAGACCCGTGTACATTGCCGAGAGTCCGCAGATGATCCCAACGATTCCCGCGAGCTGGAGAATTGTCGTATTACTCAGAGCATTCCCCGCGACCAGGAGCAGGAACAACACCGTGAGGAGTCCGAAAACCACCTGGAGTGCCCGCGAGAGCCTGAGGGTTATGATAAACATCACAAGGGTGAACAGGCCCCAGATCGTAAGGAATGATACCAGTGCTTCTTTCGGTACGGCCGGGCTCCACCCGAAAACCGGCATGAGGAACAGGCTGACAAGGGAGATCCAGAAGAAGCCGTACGAGATGAATGCCGTTGTCCCGAAGGTATTGTTCTTTTTCCATTCCATGATTCCTGCGATGATCTGGGCAATCCCTCCATAGAAGATCCCGATTGCAAATATTGTTGATCCGATCGCAAAGAATCCCGCATTATGCAGGTTCAGCATTACCGTAGTCATGCCGAAGGCCAAAAGACCCAGCGGGGTGGGATTTGCCGTCCTGTCCTGAACGTTTACTGAAATATTTGTTTCTGTTCGTTCTCTATCCGTCACATTAATCTCCTCTACTTGTCCGCATGTTTTTGGTAACATACCGGTTTTTCTGAACAAGCACCCGGATCCTCCCCGGCACCCTGCAGCAATCCGTCCATCACGCGAGCATGACAGGGGAGTTCTGCCCTATCCTGGATCACGCACGCTCCATGAGCGGCCCAATCGGAAATCATGCCGGTTTCGACCATCAAATCAATCTGCTGGATCCAGAATGCATTGGATTTTCGTGGTGCATCCCTGCGTTCCATGGTTTCATTTCCCATCGGGTTGAACTTACAATCCCCGATAATGAGCGTTGATCGTCTTGTTCTTCTTTTTGTGCCGGATTCAACGGATCCTTATCCTCTTATCTGCACAGGCAGAATGAACAACGTAATCATACGGGGTTCTCAACCAATCCGGTGCGATCCTGATCACAACAATACTTCCCGAAGAATCAGATGGTTAATAAAATCACCCAATGGCATTACCTTAACGCGTTGCATCAGGAACATTTGACCTGTCTTATTTACGAATGTAGATTAAAGGTGAGAATAATGCATCGCATGCGTGAACACCTTTCCTCAATAATACGGATCCTCTCCGATCACCCGGAAGGCCGGATGATGAAGGATCTTGCCGCGGAACTCTGCCTGAACCGGAATGCCATGGCAAAATATCTGGGAATTCTCTTCCAGCAGGGAAAGGTTGACATCCACCATATCGGAAAGGCAAAGGTGTTCACGATCTCGAAACGTGTCCCGTTCCCGGTTCTTGCAGAATTATCCTCTGATTATGTTGTCGGCATTAACCGGAACATGAACTGTGTTGATGCAAATACCCCGTTTTATGCATGGACTGGAAGTACTCCCGAAGAAATCCTGGGCAGACCGATCCAGAACCTGGCAGGCCCGGTCTTCCAGCGATCACTGATCGGGGACATGGCGAAAACCGGCATCTCCTCCACGTGTGAACCGGTCAGGATCTCCTGCACACAAAAAAACAGGGATTATATCTATGAAATCCGGAGCATACCGGTGGTTTTTGGGGATTGCACTACCGGCTGTGCGGTCCTGATAAAAGATATCACGGACCGCGAAACGGTTGAAGAGAAGATCACCCTTCTTGAAGAACGCTACCGGTCACTCGCCAGCGCCCAGTCGGAGTTCATCGTCCATTCATTAAAGGATGGCACGATCCTCTTTGCAAACCCGGCGTTCGCTGACCTTGCCGGGGTCCTTCCGGACCAGCTTACCGGGAAAAAGTACCGGTCGAAAATCCCTGAAGAGGACATCCCATCTGTGAAGGAACATTTCCGTTCAATTATCCCCGATAATCCTGAAAGGATCATTGAACACCGTTTCATCACCCCCTCTGGCGAGATACGGTGGATACGGTGGAAGAACCGCGGCATCTTCCGGCAGGGAAAACTGATCGAGTACCATTCATGCGGCAGTGACATCACGGAACTCATGATGGCCCAAAACCAGCTCCAGTATTATCAAGAGAACCTCGAGACCCTGATCCAGAAGAAGACAAATGAGTTTATAAGGATCAACCAGGTCCTGCTCGGGGAGATTCAGAAGCGCAAGCAGACCGAGCGGAACCTGCAGAGGACACAGTTCTGTGTCAATAATTCCAGCGATATGATCCTCTGGGCCGATGAGAGCGGGGCTGTCACCTCACAAAACAAGTCTGCACTCATCACCCTGGGCCTCCATGCCGGTGATATCCCCTGTTTCATGAAACAGGACGCAGGAGGTTCGCTGCACCAGGTCCCCTGGCACGAGATCCGGGAGTCCGCAAAACAGAACGGGTGTGCCCTGTTCGAAGCGATCATGGAGGGCCGGTCAGGTAAAAATCTCCAGGTAGAAGTGCTGGCAAATTTTTTGTTCTTTGACGACAGCGAGAGCTGCTGTTTCTTTGTGCGGGATATCACCGAACGCAAGCAGTCGGAAGAGCACCTCCGGCTCCTAGAGATCTCGGTGGACAATGCCTATGATGAAGTCTTCTGGTTGGACATGGCGGGTAATATCCTGTACGTCAATGATGCGGCCTGCAGGACAACCGGTTATTCGCAGAAAGAGCTCTGTTCCATGCATATATCCGAACTGGTCCCGGATCTCGGGCCGGAGCAGCTGGAAGATCATTTCGCTGACGCGAGGCAGAGCAAGCGGCAGTTCTTCCGGAGCCGGCACCGGCGCAAGGACGGCGTGATCATCGATGTGGAGGTCGGCTCGGTCTATGTCACGCGGGGAGAGGAGGAGCACAAGATCTGTTTTGTCCGGGATATCACTGAGCGTACGCGGATGGCGCAGGCAATTCACGAGAGCGAGGAAAAATATCGGTGCATCTTTGAGTCGTTTGTCGATACCTACTACGAGGCCGATGCGGATGGTATTCTCCGGGTCGTTTCACCGTCCGTGTATGCGTTGACCGGATGGCAATCCGGGGAACTCAGGGGGAAATCCATTCTTGACCTGTATGCTGACCCCCGGGACCGCACGGCACTTCTCGAAAAGCTGGGACTCTATCCGGTCGTTTCCGGATTTGTTGCAACACTGAAGAGACGCGACGGGACGCCGGTCGTTGTCTCGGTCAATACGCGGAGACGGTACGGTGCATCGGGCGAACCTGACGGGGTCCTGGGTTCGATCCGGGATATTACCGAGAATGTCCGGGCACGAAAAGCCATCCGGGAGAGCGAGGTGAAGTACCGGCTTGCGCTGGATGCCAAAAGAGACGCCCTCTGGGAACTGGATGTCCCCCATGGCGTCGGGATGTTTTCCCCCCACCTGAATACGATTCTTGGTTATGCACCCGGTGAGCTGGACGATTCGTTTGCCACATGGCAATCCCTGCTCCACCCGGACGATCTGGGCTCCGTGGAACAGATATTCCGCGATCAGATCAAGGGTAAAATGGAAGCTCATATGGCGGAATACCGGGTACGGACAAAGGAGGGGGGCTGGAAATGGATCCTTTCCCGGGGAAAGGTTGTTGAACGGGATGCCGGTGGCAATGCGGTCAGGATCGTGGGGATCAATACCGATATCACCGAGAGAAAACTGGTTGAAGACCGGGCAGGGAAGAAGAACGACTGATAATGTCCCCCGTCACCGGACGCGTATTCGCAGAAGGAATTTTAAAAAAGCGCCTGGCTTACCCGGAAATCCTGAACTCACAGGTCTGGTTCTCCCCGCAGCCCTGGCAGACCTGGAAAATTATTTCACAGTGAACACAGTCAGGCTTCTTCTCCAGATCGCAGTTGTCACAATCCAGTTCAGGGGACTCCGGGTAATCACCTCCCGGGCCATCACAATGTTCGAGGACTCCGGGTCGTTTCCTGGATCCGTCCAGGCACACGTTACAGAGTGCATCGAGGCAGGACTCGCATTCTGCTGCAAGGGGATCGCACCCCCAGTTCAGGTAGGTCATGACGGTATCCTATCTGTGTTGTCATTCTGGCAAAAAACAATTGCGACAGGAAACGCGATCATAAAATTTTACCTTCGCAGAGAGCATACAAAAAAGCGTTACGGTCCGGCTGTACTACATCGACAACCTGCGGTGAATGAGCATCCTGCTGCTCTTCCCGGTCCATGCGTCGGTCGTATGCAGGGTGGTTCGGCTATTACGTGACCTCCGGGTATACCTCCACGGCCGCACTCTGGCTCATCGTCTCGACCATGCCGTGGCTCATGTCAGGGAGCCTCACGCTCGTTGATGTGATCTCATCCCCGCTGACCGGGAGGATCGGCGTTCTCGCATTCTTGGGGGCGGGCGGGCACCTGATGAATGTGACGAACAACCTCGCAGCATATCTGGGTGCGGCGTCGTACCTGGTGTATATCCTTCGCCAGCCGTTCCTCGTGGCAACTGCCTGGTATGTCCTTATGATATCAGTCCCGCCGGTAGTTCAGTTCGCAGCCATTGTAGTTATCAGCGTCCTGCTGACGTTCACCTGCTACGAGATCATCAGGAGGATCCCGGTTGTACGGGTGCTGTTCGGTATTGCGGGCCCGCGAAAAAATATTGCGTGAGATCCCGTTTTTTCAAATAATCCCTGAACAAATAAGAGAAAAACTGATTACATTCTTTTTGATCCTTTTAATAATTCAGATTTGTATTACGGGACACTCTTCATCGAATCCTGAATTTCATTGATGTAATCCTGGAGGCGGGCGTGGTACACGTCGACCAGGATCTGTGCCGCGATCGTTGAATCGCAGGAACAGTTCGAGAGCCCGATACTCCGGACCTCTTCGGGATGGAAATCATCCGCCCCGTATATTTCATCAACCGCCGACCAGGTCTTCGAGCACCAGCCGATAAAGTCGTAATACTCCAAAAGGCCGTACTCGTTCTGTTTGATCGCGTTGATCGCCTCGATTCTCTCATTCAGCAGGATGATTGCTTTCTCCGGGAGTATTTTCAGGTCCGGCATAGGTGTGCGTCCACACTAATGATTCAGTGATCCACCAGAAAAAGATTATTTTTTGATACAAAGGGAACTTTGAAGGCATGGTCGGACAAAGCCGGTAGTGTTTACTATGGACCTGATCTTTCTCGCGATCGCGATCCTGAACATCTGTTTTGGGATCAGCATCGTCTTCTTTGAGCGGAAGACCCCGGAGATCGCGCTTGCCTGGCTCACCCTTCTCGTCTTCATCCCGGTACTGGGATTCCTCGTCTATATCGCGTTCGGGCAGAACTTTTACCGGGCACGGCTCTTCAAGGTGAAGGAAGAGGATGACCGGAAGGGCCAGGAACTGGTCGCCGGCCAGCTCACCGAGGTTGCCCGGCTCGAGAAGGTAAGCGGGGACGAGCGCGAGAACAGGTTCCTGCGGGTCATCCGCATGCTGCTCGTCAGCAACCGTGCGCTGGTCTCGGACAACAATACGATCGAGATCTATACCAACGGGCACGACAAGTTCCGTGCCCTCTTCTCCGCCATCGAACAGGCAAAGGACTTCGTCCATGTCGAGTACTATTACATCTCGGCCGACGGTCTCGGCACGGAGATGGCAGCGCTCCTCACCAGAAAGGCAAAGGAAGGCGTGGAGGTCCGGGTCCTTGTTGACGGCCTGCCCTTCTCGGTGGTCCCCCCGTCATTTTGGAAGCCGTTCCTCGATGCGGGAGGGAAAAAGGCGGTCTTCTTCCCGGGACTGCTGGGGTTCATCAATTTCCGGTTCAATAACCGGAACCACCGGAAGATCGTGGTGATCGACGGGAAGACCGCGTTCTGCGGGGGGTTCAACGTGGGGGACGAGTACGTCGGGAAACGCGAGCTCGGGTTCTGGCGGGATACACACGTAAAGATCGACGGGGACGCAGCCCACCTGCTGGAGCTGCGGTTCTTCATGGACTGGAACTTTGCATCAGAAGATCATTATGAGTTATCCTCACGCTATCTCCCAAAAACAAACGGTACAGGCTCTGCTGCTGTCCAGATCGTCTCAAGCGGCCCGGACAACCAGCACAACCAGATCAAGCTCGCCTACCTGCAGCTGATCAACACCGCTTCGGAATCGGTGTACATCCAGACCCCGTATTTTGTGCCGGATGCAAGCCTGATCGATGCCCTGCGGATGGCCGCACAGTCGGGCATTGATGTGAAGATCATGATCCCGTGCAAGCCCGACCACCCGATTGTCTATACCGTGAACCATGCATGGATCCGCGACCTGCTCGATGCGGGCGTGAAGGCATACACGTACGATGACGGTTTCATCCACGCAAAGACGCTCGTCATCGATGGCGTTGTCGCCTCGGTCGGGAGTGCGAACTGGGATATCCGTTCCTTCAAGCTGAACTTCGAGACCAACGCCCTGATCTACAACCCGGGGTATGCGAAGAAACTTAAGGAGATCTTCGAAGACGACCTGACGCACTGCACCGGGATCACGCCCGAATCGTATGAGAAACGGCCGCTCCTTGAAAAGATCTGGGGGCCGATCGCCCGGCTCTTCTCCCCGGTGCTCTGATGCCCGGTCGCCCGCGTGAACAGCCGCGACAGGGGGCATGACCCTGCCATCCCCGCATCCTCCCGATGTCCGGTTTGCCCGGCCGTACCCGGAGCGGATCCTTGCCGATGGCTATCACCCGGCAGACATGCATTTCCACACAGTCCATTCCGACGGGACGGTGAGTATCAGAACCCTGCTCCGGTGGATCCGGAAGCACGGTGCCGGCTGCGCCGTGACCGACCACAACGAGGTATCCGGGGCGCTTGCCGCGTGCAGGGAGCGGGATGGACTTCTCGTGATCCCGGGCATCGAGATCAGCACGTCAGATGGTCCGCACATCCTCGTGTATTTCTCATCTCCCGGGGACCTGGAGGATTTTTTCGTGCGGCATATCCGGGACCGACGGCGGGAGAGCCCGTGGATGCTTACGACGTTGACGAGCCAGGAAGTGCTTGATGCAGCGGAGGGGTATGCCTGCCTGCGTGGCGCTGCCCATCCCTACGGGTACCTCCTCTTCAACTCGGGGCTCGGGAAATGTATTGAGAAGGGTTACCTTGACGAGTCGCTTTACCGGCAATGCGACCTGATCGAAGGGATCTGCGCCAATATGGCCCGCCGGGAGAACAAAAAGGCAATCTCCCTTGCAACCCGGCTCGGGCTTCCCGTTACCGGGGGAACGGACGGGCACGTCATCTTCGATCTCGGCAGTGCGGTCACCTGCACGCGGTCCGCAGACCCCGCGGATTTTCTTGACGAACTGAAACACGGCCGGGCAACGGTCATTGGTCGGGAGAACCATCTCGGGTCAAAGATGCTCACGGCGGCGGCCATCACCGCACGGTTCATGCCCTGGCTCCTGCCCTCCACAAAGATCCACTGCGAGCGGTTTGTCGGGAGGGTGGACCGGCTCCTCAACCAACGGGGAAAAATGAAGGAGAAATAAAAAAGCCACGCCACCCTGCCCGGTCTCATCTTCGCGTTCCTCGGGATCTTCCTCGGCCACCTCTTCAACATCCCCTTCCTTGATGGACTAGCCCCGGTCGCCATCGGCCTGCTGCTGATAAGCGTTGCCGGGATCCTTGCGTCGTGGGCCATGGGCCTGCTGCCGGGTGAGGGCGTGAACCCCGTCCAGCTTGCGGACATCCGGCGGCGCGTGGAGTCGGACCCGTAGATCAAACGCGCCGGTGAGATCTTCACCATGTACATGGGCCTGCACGACCTGCTCGTGAACATGGGGGTATGTTTTTCAAAAGTATCCCGGCCGAGCAGGTGCACGAGGCAATCCATCGCATCGGGACCGATCTGCACAGCGCATGCCCGGAGACCAACCGTGTTTATGTCGAGTCCGGCTCGCTCCCGGACATGGCAACGGCCTGTGTGCAACGGGAGCCGTGAGATCCCGGGACCACGGGAAATGGTAAATAATTGCATTTTTTGTGCAGCACGCCATGTTGCCTGACTTATCCGGCAGCATAAAAATTATTCAAAGTAATTAAATCATGCATCCTGCGAGCCGCGAATTTAACCGCGCCGGTCTATTTTTGATGGCAACCCGATAGTGTCATTAAGTGTAATTACACAGCGTACGCTGTCGGATTTATTTTCCGAATCACATTCACCATAATCGGGTTCATCGATGCCCTGGCCCTGGTGTGGTACAGGAAAAAAGATTGCTGGATCTGTGTCTGCCATTTCCCCCATCGGACTTATAAGTGATGCACAGCATTTCCCTAAGTTATTAAAAAAAGGATCTGTGGGCAGAAATTTTAAATTTCATAGTAAATTGTGTATTTTTTTAAAAAAAACCGGAAAAATGTTTAAATAAAATAAGATCCAAATCCACAATAAGACGTCGATGAGCCATTACTCACAGTCATTCACTCAGGTGTACGTATGACAGTATCCCGATCAGATGAAAACGCATTCACCGGACTCGAAGCCGCGATTGTGCTTGTCGCATTCATTGTCGTTGCTGCAGTGTTCGCTTACGTGATGCTCGGTGCCGGGTTTGCAACAACCGAGAAATCCCAGGCAACCGTTCACACTGCAATCGGCCAGGCAACCTCCGGAATCCAGCCGGCAGGGCAGATCAGTATGCAGGCAGATAGTACCGGCAACGGTGTCCAGAAGCTCTCCTTCTTCCTCCAGCTCGCTGCTGCAGGTACCGGGACGGATATGGGAACCGTTGCGTATACGGTGACCACTCCCCAGAAGACCCAGACGTACTCAAGTAGCGAAGCGGAGTATACCTGGGTTAAAGAAGCCTCGGGGACAGGAAGCAACCATGGAATCCATACCGGTGTGCTCAACCCCCGGGAGATGGTCCTGGTAACGATCACCACAACCGCGTTCAGTTCAACGGATATGGGCCTTAACACCAAGTTTATGGTAGAAGTGAAGCCTTCCAATGCTGCAACAGTGACCCTTACGGGCACGGTCCCGGGTGCAATGAGTGGCGACAACTGGTATGATGTATACTGATCCGGGTAAGATTATTTTTTTAAAATTTCCGGAAATTCTTCATTTTTCTGAAAGGATTCTGTAAAAATTTCCTGATGCTCCTTCTGGTTATATCAACCGTGGGATTTGATCAGGTTACGATATCCGGGACACGGTTCATGTTATTCCCGGGTTGTTGGTCCACAATAAAAAAGAGATAATGCCGGTTATTTCGTTTCGTCAACGTGATTCCGGATATACGCGACCATTGAGGGGAACTCTCCCTCTCCGGCCGTGCCCTTTGCAAACTCAACATCGGTGCAGCGGTCAAGTATTTCATGGATCTTCTGAGAATCCCTGTTCAGGGACCGGAGGAACGCGATAAGTTCCGTGTTGGTCATCTCGTACCGTGCCCCGTTCTCACAGGACAGGAAGAGCCGGAGGGCCTGCCCGGCCATGCCATATGCATCGGCATACTGATGGTTTGCATATGCGATTCCGGCCCGGTCAAGGAGTTCGCGGGCTGCCTTCCGGTGATCGAACGGGTCCGGCAGGTTCGTAAACCTTGCCGGTATCACTGCCGGTGCGCCCGCCCGACGATATCTCCGGTACAGGGCCCATGCAATGACAAGGAGTACCGCCATGGTGATGATGGCGGCAGTGATGGGGAGGAAATCGAACGGTGCTGCCGGCTCGGTTGCAACCGTCAGCCGGGTTACGTTCTTCCCGTCAGTAGTGGCATTGATGAATGCCCATCTTTCCTGCGGGTCCAGGTAAGTGATGTTGACGGTTGACCCGGCAGCTGAGATGTTCATCGCGGTCCCGTTGCGGGAGAACCCGTGTTCCCCAAGCTGCTGTACTACGGACTGGTAACTCGTGTTTGACGCCAACGGTGCCGTGACGTTGACCGGTGCGGCAGAGGTCTCAGTCACAGAAGGCACGATCCCCTTCTCCATGGTCCCGGCAATGGTCGCCGTCTCGCCGGCTACATTCCGGTACTCCAACGAGAATGTGCCTGTCGTGCCGGACTCCGGGTTCGTGGCCTGGGATGCCCGGAAGAACCCGTCGGCAGCAAGGGTCTCGTTGACCGATGCCAGCAGGGGGTCACGGTCAAGGGCAGCCAAAAACTCCTCCTTTGCCTGTGCTGTCCGCTCTGCCTCTTTCTGCAGCTGTTCTTTCAGTGCATTTGCGTCCTGCGCCTGCTGGTTGTCCTGGAGCAACTGCTGCACGGTCCCGTCCCTGCCCGCCTGCTGCTGAACAGAGACCGACTGCTGTACGATCTGGACGGAACTCGATGATGGGACATTGCCTGTACCGGGTGCGCTCGTGCTCGCTACGGGAGACTGCGGACTGCCGGACTGCGGGGGTTGTGCAACGAAGTGGATGACGATCTCCGGGAGAGTAACCTGGACCGGGGAGGTGTCCGTGTAATCGTAGGTGACCTGCACCCGCACGCTCTTTTCGGCATCCGATGTGCCGGCGCTGATGCCGATCTGCGATTCGCCCGGGACAACCGTATGGGTGTAGACCCGGTTCTTGGTACTCATCATCACCGTACCGGCATTCTGCAGCTGCTCCGTTGTCGTGAACTGGATCGTGCCGGTGATGTCATGATCGTAACTGCTGGTGACCCCGAGGGGGATATCCGCCTGTTCGCCAAGGGAAAAATAATACTCGCTGCTGTCGGCAGATATCGTGATCCCGGCTGCCCAGGCCGGGAAGATGACGAGGCCGGCAAGGAGGATGAGGGCAAGCAGTATCCGTCTCATTGGATGATCCGCCCCCTGCCGTACCTGAGGTAGAGTTCAAGGAGGAGCAGGATAAGAGCCCCGGCAATGAACACGTCCTTGATGCTCGTCTCTTCTTTCTCGCGGTTGATCTGCTGGTTCAGGTTCCCGTAGATCTCGTTCAGGGTCTGCCCGTCAACGGACTTGAAATACTTCCCGCCGGTATTTGTGGCTATCGACTGGAGCGTTGTCTCGTCGAGCTGGGCATACTGCGGGTTGCCCAGCCAGTCATACCCGAGGACCGCCGGCTGGTCAGAACCCATGCCGATCGTGTACACCTGGATGCCGGCCGAGTTTGCAAACCCGACGGCTTCTTCCGGCGAGATCACACCGGCATTGTTTACCCCGTCAGAGAGCAGGATCACAACGTTCTTCCGGTTTGGGATTGATTTTGCCATATCGATAGCGAGCGCCAGCCCGTCTCCGATGGCAGTCTGCCCGGACCGGGGGGAGATTGCCATCAGTTTCTCGCGGACCCGGTCCTTGTCCGGGCTCAGGTAGGCTGCGGTGGTGGCACCGGATTCGAAGATGACGATGCCGGCATTGTCCTTGGTATCGAGGCTTTTAATGAGGATACCGGCTGCGCTCTTCGCCGCCTCGATCCGTGTAGGCTGGTAATCGGTTGCCTGCATGCTGCCGGAGTCATCGATGACGAGGACAACGTTGACCCCCTCCTTGGTCTGTTCGAGCGGGATGTGCGGGTCTGCAAGCCCGATGAGCAGGAGGGCGATTGCGAAAAGTGCAATGCCAAAGAGCATATGGGAACGCCGGGTTTTTTTCGCATCCCCGAGTGCCGATTTCACGAACGCGAGCCGGGAGAACCGGATCGCCTCCTGCTTTTTCTGCCTGGTGATCCAGACATATACTCCGGCCAGCGCGGGGATGAGGATGAGGCCGGACAGCCAGGCCGGATCATAGAATCCCGTCATGGTATCGCCTCCTTCCTGCCAGTCCTGCAAAGAACGTCTTTACGGGGATCTCGTAGGGTTCGTCTGTTGTGAGCGCCAGTTCGTGGATGCGGTTCTTCATGAACTCGTGGTGCAGTGTCTTTTCGGCGTCCTCCACCAGGGTCCGGTAGCGCTCCCGGAATGCCTGATCAGAGGTGTCCACGAGGAGTTGTTCGCCGGTCTCGGGGTCCTCGAGCTCGATATACCCGACATCCGGGAGCTCGCGTTCGCGTTCATCGGATATGCGGAGCGCGATCACTTCGTGGCGCCGGCAGAGGATCCGGAGCGGGAGCATGAAGTCCGGCGATATGAAGTCCGAGAGGATGATTACCGAACTTTTGCGGGAGAGTGCCGTTACGAGGAACTTTACCGCTGTCCCGATGTCAGTCCTGTCCGAGACCGGTTTGTGGTCGATCAGGGTATTGAGGATACCTACCAGGTGTTTTTTCCCCCGTTTGGCCGGTATGAATTTCTCGACCCGGTCCGAGAAGAGGCAGAGGCCTACCCGGTCGTTATTCTTCAGCGCGGCAAACCCCAGGCTTGCGATAAGTTCGAGGATCTTCTGTTGCTTTGTCGTCCTCGACCCGAACGTTCCCGAGCCGGAGATGTCGGCGATAAAGTAGAATGTCTGGTCGCGTTCCTCGGTATACTCCTTGATGAACGGGTGGTTGTACCGGGCAGTCACCTTCCAGTCGATCGACCGGATATCATCGCCGGGCACGTACTCGCGGATGTCGGCAAACTCGATCCCCTGGCCTTTGAACACCGAATGGTGGAGCCCGGACTGGAGCCCTTCTACGAGGATACCGGTCCTGAGCTCGATCTTCTTGATCTGCCGGATCAGTTCGTTTCTGCCTTCCATATACCGTTCACCCCGTTAATGGTGAGGCTGTACCAGTGACCGGTGTTACTTCCTCCTGTTACGGGAACCGTGCCGTCCTTCATGGGACCTTCACCGTTGAAAGAATGCGGTCGATGATCGCGTCCGTTGTCATCCCGTCTGCCTCCCCCTCGTAATTGAGGATGATCCGGTGCCGCAGGACATCGTGGGTAACTGCCTTGATGTCCTCGGGGATCACGTATCCCCGGCCGGCGAGCAGGGCGTGGGCCTTGCCCCCGAGGATCAGGAAGATGGACGCCCGCGGGGATGACCCGAGCGCGATATACCGGGCCTCGTCAAGCCCATACACGGCGGGCTTCCGGGTCGCATCAACGATCTCACTCACGTACCGCTTGATGGATGGATCGGCATATACCTTCCTCGTGAAATCCTGAACCGCGAGGATCCCGTCTGCCGAGATCACCTTCCTCGGCGTGATGGTGATCCCTTCGGTAAACCGGTCGAGAATCGTCACTTCGTCCGCTTTCTCCGGGTAAGTCATGAGGACCTTGAACATGAACCGGTCGACCTGTGCTTCGGGAAGGGGATAGGTGCCTTCAGACTCGATCGGGTTCTGTGTGGCGAGCACGAAGAACGGGCGGGAAAGAGGGTGCGTGTCACCCTGGATCGTGACCTGTTTCTCCTGCATTGCCTCCAGGAGTGCGGACTGGACCTTGGGGGGGGCCCGGTTAATCTCATCTGCAAGGATGAAATGAGCAAACACCGGGCCTTTCACGGTCGCGAAACTGGAGTCCTTCTGGTTGTAGATCTTGGTCCCCATGATATCGGCCGGGAGGAGGTCCGGAGTGAACTGGAGCCGGGTAAAACTGCAGTCAACGCACTGGGAGAGCGTGCGGATCATCAGGGTCTTCGCTATGCCCGGCACGCCTTCCAGGAGCACATGGCCGTCAGCGCACAGCGCCATCAGCAGCCGGTCAATTACGTCGTTCTGCCCGACAATAACGGTCTTCATCTCGTTCCGGATCGCGTCGAGCGTGCCGACATGAGTCTTTGCAACACTGGTCAGCTTGACAATATCTTCGTTCATGGTATCACGTCCATATCGTTATTCCATACAGCCCGGTTCCCCGGGCCCTGAGTGCCGCATGTACGGGACCGGTGCTATGCATATCCGGACAGTAATAGCCCTGCCCCTTCTCCGCGGTATTTGATCCACGGTTCATTCCCAGAACCCCGCGGAGATCCCGTATCATGGTATTTTTATTTGGTCTGATAAATGGTTTCTGCCGTTATCCGGACCCTTTTGGTATCCCCCTGAAATGGAGATGCCCGGGTACCGGCTGCTGTCAGCCATTTATCCGTCCCTGGACTTGTCAGGGGCTTCCATCATGCTTGCATCATGCAGTATAAAATGTTGAGGATTTTGGAAAAAAAAACCCTGTTTTTTTCCAGCTCGTTTCTGACCGGCAAAGAAACTCTTATCCGCCACCCCCACTAACCTCATCCCGGAGAAAACCATCATGGACAAGATCACGCTCGGCCCGATGCCGTACATGAGTGTCATGCCCACCCTGCTCGTGGGCGCAAACGTTAAGGGGAAAGCAAACTACATGACTGCCGCATGGGCAACAGTTGCCTGCATGGCGCCGCCCATGGTCTGCGTGGCGCTCAACAAATCGCGTTACACGGTAGCGGGAATCGAGGAGAACAAGACGTTCAGCCTGAATGTCGCGTCAACCGGGCAGGTTGTCGAAACCGACTACTGCGGGCTCGTCTCCGGTGCACAGGGGGACAAGTCGAAGGTCTTTGCCTCGTTCTACGGGAAACTGAAGACTGCGCCGATGGCAGAGGAATGCCCGGTCAATATCGAGTGCAGGCTCTTCAAATCCGTGGAATGCGGGAGCCACCTGCTGTACATCGGCGAGATCGCGGAGATCCATGCGGATAAGGCGTGCGTGACGGACGGGAAACCGGATATTGCGAAGATCCGCCCGATCGTGTACGCCCAGGCCGGGTATTTCGATGTGGGTAAGCAGGTAGAGAACGCGTTCTCCGCCGGCAAGAAGTATTCGAAAAAGTAAGGCCGCGATTCCACCGGCACTTTTTTTTAATTTCTGGCCTGCCCTGTTCCATATGTTAATCTCACACGGCACCCAAACCCCCACTATACTCGCACATCACGGGAGGATGAAGCAAGGACATGGTTAATAAAGGCTGGCAGCTTCGGATGAAGCGCCTGGTCGAACGACTCGTCACGCGTGAACGAAATCTTCCCCTCCGCATGCTGGAGAAGGACCTTCTCTCGCTGGGATTTATCGAACTCGGGGCTGACCAGGTGGCGATGGCATTTGAGCACGCTGCCATGGAACTCTATCTTGAGATCGAGCTGGATGACCGTCGCTGCATCCACAGTTACTTCATCGTGCCCTTTGACGAGAAGGAGAAGAGGCAGCGGAAGTACCGGTGGTGAAACGGTTTAGCATTCGGGTGTCACAGGTCCGCTGATACGCGATGCAATGGTCCTGTATTCGGACAGGCCTGTCGTCTATCGATACGGTTTCATGAAAAAAGTGCTATCAGCCCGTGGCGTATTCCCTCTGGCAAATCGGGAAAAGAAGAGCGATGCCAGGCCGGCCATGCTTTCCCTTAAGCGGTCAGTTGGCACCTGGTCCGGTTGAGGTTTTTTGGGAATATGTTTTCTTCCTCTGGTGGAAGTCTCCCGTTCCTGAGCATATTTCACTGCCGGTTCCACCGGCATTGAAATGCTGATGACGCTTGCAGAACGAGTCCGAATGTAACGAAGGGATTCCTTTTCATACCGTTCAAGTTGGTAGTTCTGTATTCTGTAAGATTCCCACAGTCATTTCCATCATACCGGGATCTGCCGGCGGGAATTCTCTGTCATCGGGTTTCCGACAACGAGCCGCATCATTGTTCAATGCACAACCGTCCATGCTCCAGGTAATCTCACGCTCCCTGTTTTTGTATACTCTTATTCCTCTCATTAAATATTTAATTGTATCTTTTGTTAATCTAACGCATTTTTCATAGTTTTATTAGAAATTGAGTCAAATTTTCCGTTTATTGTGAATTTCAGCGTGATTTTTCGCATATCGCAAACGGATCCGCATCGATGATCTGGTAATCGCTTGCAGCATGCCGGTTCCGGCAATGAGAACGCTGATTGGATGTCGAGGTTCATCTGACTCCTTTTTCGGCATCCGAAGAAATTTTCATTCCGGTATGATTGCCAAAAGAAGGGATTAGTCCCTGCGCCGTGACATTCCAGTGATCAGGCATAATCCCGCGAGCATCCCGCAGACCTGCAGGGGGTCGGGGCCTGGAGAATATGTCGTCTTTCCCGTCGGGACGGATGGTATCTCGGTTGTCACCGGTTCCGGTGTGATCACCAGAATCGTATCTTCCACCTCCACCGCGGGTTCCGGGGTCGGTTCCGGGGTCGGGACCACGACCTGTGCTGTTTTCTTAATCAGTGTTCCTTTGACGAGTGTTGCACTGGGGTCCAGTTCCTGAATACGTGCGAGGATGATCTCCTGCGACTGGTTCAGGGCCGGGACCTTCCCGTTCAGGTTAACCGTGACATCGAACTGTTTCCGGGAAAAACTGAGGTCCCAGCCATCCAGCCGGACCTGTGCAGCATTCCGGGACTCCAGCTCGGTTGCCTGGGTGGTTTCGTCGTCAAGTGTCTCAATCATCGTCACCACCCAGTGCGGGTCTTTAAGATCCGTATACATGACCAGCGTGTTGTCCTTATCGAATGTCGAACCGGTCTCAAAGGAGCTGAAACTGAAACGGTAACTTACTACGACATCAGTGCCGGGCTGGACCGGCGCCTGGTGCGTAGAGTCCGACCAGCCCCCGAATACCCATGCCGATGCGCACGGTACCATTAACACTATTGCCACCGCAAGGAGGCTGAATCGGAAAAAAACCTGTGAAATACTCATTGACTTTTTCAAAGATCAGTAACCCGATAAAGGTAACGATTTTCATTCAGCCGACATTCGCTAACGGTTCCTTTTTTTGTGTCACTTCTGATGGCAATGCCATGCAGGTCTTTTTCAGCAAAAAGGACCGTGCCGGATTGTTCCGGGTCTGGCAAAAAATCCCTTCCGTTATTTATAGTATCCTTTTCTGGAAATATGCGATACATAGTGTTTACGGAATATCCGGGCGCGTTTTCAAACGCGTTCTGATTATTTAATACACGCAAATCACAGTTAATATATAGTACACTTTTTGTAATATATTGGGATTGGCACGGGATTATCCTTAAGAACAATCCGGTATTGTAACAGAACGGCGGGCACTTTTTCATGTATTCACTTCTGTATGTTGACGATGACGAGGCCATGCTTGGCGTCAACAAGATATTTCTCGAGAAAACCGGTGAATACTCGGTCGATATCGTCACATCCGGCCACGAAGCATTGGACCGGATTGCCTCAGCCGATTACGACCTGATCCTCTCCGATTACCAGATGCCCGTGATGGACGGGATCGAACTCCTCAAGGAAGTCCGTATGCGCCACGGGAATCTCCCCTTTATCATCTTCACCGGAAAAGGGCGGGAAGAAGTGGTGATGGAAGCGCTCAACAACGGTGTCGATTATTATGTGCAGAAGGGGCCTGATATCAAGGGGATGCTGGCGGAATTAAAACACAAGATCAACCGGGCCATCGAGAGGAATCAGACCGGGGACGAACTGAAAAAATCCCGCCAGCAGCTGACCGATATCATCAATTTTCTGCCGGATGCGACCTTTGTCATAGATACCAGCGGGAGGGTGATTGCCTGGAACCACGCGATCGAGACGATGACCGGTGTCAGGAAGGAAGATATGCTCGGGAAAGGCGATTACGAATATGCGCTCCCCTTCTTAGGGGGACGCCGGCCCCTGATCATCGATACCGTGCTCCAGGAGCCCCCTGCCCTGGAAACGCCGGGTCCTGGCTTCCGGCTCTATACGAATAAGATCTCACAGGACCTTTTTGTCCCGGCCCTGAATGGGGGGCGTGGTGCCTACCTGTCGATCCATGCCGGCCCGCTCTGTGATCCGGACGGGATGGTGGAAGGAGCCATCGAGACGATCCGGGATATCACCGAGACCCACCAGATAAAACATGATCTCGACCTGTCCCGGGACGCGAATCTCGGCTTTGCCAATATCCTGCCGGTTGGCGTCTATGAGATGGACCTGAACTACATCCTCACGTTTGCAAACGACAAGGCATTCGAGATTTTCGGCCTCACTCGTGAAGATTTCCAGAACAGTATCTGCATCATTGATTATATCGTCCCGGAGGATCGACGGCGGGCATCCGCGGATATCCAGAATGTTGCCATGCAGGGGGCGACCCAAGGCCAGGAATACCTGCTCCAGAAAAAAGATGGCAGTACCTTCCCCGCCCACATCTATGGGGCGCCGGTGATGGACCCCGTGACGAAAACTCCCGTCGGTCTCCGGGGCGTCATCATCGACCTGACCCAGCGCAAGCTGGAGGCGCAGGCACTTCACGAGAGCGAGGAGCGGCTGAAGCTTGCCCTACGGTCGGAAGATATCGGCATCTGGGATGTTGATATGCGGACCATGACCGTCCGTGATATCCATGAATGGACTGCCACGACCATGGGGTATGAATTCGTAGCAGATGCTGTTACGATGGATATGTGCCAGTCGCACCTCCACAGTGCTGACCTCCCGAAAGTTTATTTTGCATTCCACCAGCACCTGAACGGGAAAACACCGTATTTTAAATCCGAATTCCGTCTCCGTCATAATGATGGCAGCTGGAAGTGGATGGCTGCCCGCGGGATGATTATTGAACGGGATGAGAACGACAAGCCGATAAGGATCACCGGTACGATCAGCGTGATTACCCGGCCGGAGTAATGCGGGCATAATCCCTGTTCGATCGTCCGTTATTATCCATCCATAGAGGTCATCGGATGACCGGCGCCACGGTCAGGTGGAGCCGGATCGGCGGTAACAAAACCGTATGCGGATACCTGCCACATCATTCCTGACAATTTATCATGTTCCGGGATGAATGAGAAGATACCGGATAGTGCCCGGATTCTGTTGTACCGGGCCATCTTCTCCCGTGATCCTCCATGAGCCTCCCGCGATCCCCGTTGCTAAAACTCAATGTCAGGACAAAAATCCTGGTCATGTTCCTGGCACTCGCCCTGATCTCCCTCATGATTACGGGATACGTGGCGCTGTTCACGATCGCGGATGTCGCACGGTCGGCCGAGTCCAGCAGTATCAACCTGGGGCGGGAGGCGATCGATGTGACGACGACCGCCCTCTTGGAATCGGCAGAGGACCACCTTGTCCAGATCGCATCGGATCAGGCAGAGATCGCGAATGTCCTGTTCGAGGACACGGATACCGAGCTTGAGATCATCGCGGTACAGGCCGCCACCCTGCAGAAGAATCCCCCCCTCCAGCCTGTAATCTCTTCCTACGGCGGGGACGATTCCCCGGCAGATCCCTTCTCCGCAGTCCTGTACCGGCTGGTACCTGGGATTTCGCTCCCCCTGGATTCAGAGGAATTCAGGAGGTCCGCCGGGATGGATGACCTCCTCAGGGGCACCTTTGTCGCGGATGCCAACCTGACCTCAGTTTATCTTGCTACGGACTCCGGTATCCTGCGTACGTACCCTTGGCGGAACCTGACGGATGATACCTATGATCCCCGCGAACGGGACTGGTTCACCGGGGCGAAGAAGACTCCCGATGTGTACTGGACCGAACCGTACCCGGACGCCGCCGAGCACGGGCTTGTCGTGACCTCGTCCAAAGCCGTTGCAACTCCTGACGGCACATGGGTCATCGCGTCTGATGTGACAGTTGATGTGATCAACTCTGCATTCCTGAATACGTCTATCCCAAGCAACGGGTATGCTGTCCTCCTTGCCAGCGACGGGGATATCGTCAGCCGCCCGGGCCTGTCGGTCGGTAATCTCTCCTGGGACCAGCCGTTCTCCCAGGAAAATATCTTTGAAAGCAGCAATCCTGCCCTTATTTCCCTCGGGAAGAACATGACCACCGGAAAGACCGGTGTCGAGAGAGTGTGGTTTGGCAAACGGGAGGCCTTTGTCGCCTATGCCCCGGTCAGATCCATGAACTGGAGCTTTGCCGTCTCGATGCCCGTGGACGAGGTGACCGCACCGGTAGACGCGACCCGGGCGAAGATCGCGAGATCAACGGTGGAGGCCGGGCAGAGCATCGACCAGCGGACCGGGCAGATTGCCGTCCTGTTCTCCGCCCTCTTCTGCATCATCCTTGCCATTGTCATCGCCCTGGCCATCTACCTGTCGCGGATCATCACACAACCGGTGGACGCCCTCAAGAAAGCGGCCCTCGCGCTTGGCCACGGCGATCTCACGCACCGGGTCACCCTCAGCACCGGCGATGAATTCGAGGACCTGGCACACTCGTTCAACCACATGGCCGCGGACCTCCGGCAGAATATCGATGACCTCCAGCGCACGAACGTCGAGAAGGAGCGTTACCAGAGAGAGATGGAGATCGCAAAGGAGATCCAGGTGACGATCCTCCCGGAATCCGTGCCGGTGATTCCCGGGTTTGAGATTGGAGCGACCACCATCCCGGCCATGGAGATCGGTGGTGACCTGTATGATTTTATTCCCGTAACCGGGGACCGCTGGGGATTTGTGATCGCCGATGTGTCCGGGAAAGGCGTGAGTGCTGCACTGTACATGGCGCTCTGCCGGACCCTGATCCGCGTGTGCGGCACCGAACAGGACAATCCCCAGGTCGTGATCCAGAAGGCGAACCGGCTCATCTACGAAGACGGCAGGTCGAGCATGTTCATCACCGTGTTTTACGGTGTCCTCGACCCGCAGAAGATGACCCTGTCGTACGTGAATGCCGGCCACAATCCCCCGCTGCTGGTACGGGGCGACCCCCCTAAAGCTGAGATTCTCGAAAACCATGGGATTGCCCTCGGGGTGGTGGACGATGTCAGTATCCCGGTATCATCCATATCAGTTGAACGGGGTGACCTCATTATCCTCTATACGGATGGTGTCACCGAAGCGTTTAATGAGCGGGATGAATATTTCGGCGAGGAACGGCTGGTGGCATCCGTGTGCAGGAACACGTCCCTCCCCGTGCAGGAGATTATGGCCGCCCTCCTCGAGGATATCAGGGACTTTTGCGGCACGGCACCACAATCGGACGACATCACCCTTATCCTGATCCGTGTGCGCTGAACGACTCGTGGTATTCAGTTTACAGCCGCTTTGTACTTCATCCCGCACAGGAGTCCGGGGGGTTATTCTGAATGAGCAGATCCGGTCTTCTTTTCTGTAAACGGGTATTCCCTGTCGGAATGGGACAGGTTGCTGTCAGGGAAACGTGCCCCCTTGAATTCCTTGATACACTCCGGCAAAGGTCCGCCATCCCCGGATAAATTGTCATCCAGCATCGTGATGAGCGCCTCAATCCCCGGGATGTCGTAATCTCCTTTAAGTTCCCTGCATAATTCCCCGATAAGATCCCGCCGGGAGATATCGCAGGCATCATCCGGTTTGATCTGGCCAAGATACACATGGCAGACTGCTGCGTGGTACCGGTGGGTGAACGTCTGGAGATCGCTGAACAACCGGTCGCGGAATTCCTTCCCTTTCTCTTTATTGAAGGTGTCCAGTCTCTGCGTGATCCGGTGGTATTCCTTAACGAGTGCCGCATAGTCGGATTCACTTCCCTCAAATGAGTCGAGCTGAGTCAGGACCAAGCACTTCTCAAAATAGGGTGCGCTGGCAAACCCCGGGCCGGGATCCCCCGGCTCGCTGAAATGCTCGGCTGTATCATCGATCGATCGTTCGAATTTCTGCAGGTTGTGCCGTATATAATCGGTAGCAGCGGGAGTCATGGGCAATCCTTGGGATTGGGAGTGATGGAAACGGGATGATGGTGGTGAATGAGATTGCAGTAAAACATGTGGGTTTTTTCCCTTAAATCTGTTCCAGTCTCATTGTGCGTGATACGGCCCGGCGGGGTCATGCACGCCGGTCTTTATCTGGAAACAGAGAGCATTGATCTATACAAATCATGTCCCATGCATGTGCAACAGATGAGTCGGACGGAGGATCCTTCGCCACAAAACAGCGGACCGTCCTTGTCAGCCTGATTGTGGATTTTGTCCTCTGGATCCCGGACATCATCGCCGCCATGCTCTCCGGATCGATTGTCCTGTTCGCGGATGCACTGAAGTGTGCCAATGAAATTCTTGCCACGTTCTTTGCTTATCTTACCCTCTGCAAGATGGCAAAAGGAGGGGCCGGGTCATATGATTACGGCCTCGGAAAATTCGAGACCATCACGTCCATCGTCACCGGCGCCGTGATGTTTGTCTCGCTTGCCCTCGTCTTCTTTGTCGCGGTCTACCGGATCGTCATTCCGGCAGAGCTTGTTCACGAAGGGGCCTATCTGGGTATCGTGCTGATGATCATCGGTGTCTGCATGAACAGCTGGCTCTGGAGGAAGAATTACCGGCTGTTCCAGAAAGAGCCGTCGCCGATCATCGACTCCCAGTGGCGCCTCTTCCGCACCAAGGCATTCTCGGATTTCTCGGTTCTTGTGTCCCTGATCGCGACCCTGGCCTTCTCGCACTATGCCTGGTCCCTGTACATCGACCCGCTGGCGTCCTTTATCATCGCCGGTTTCCTGCTCACGTCCGGGTACCGGGTCATCACGTCCTCCCTGCCGGACCTCCTCGACAAGACGCTGGACGAGGAACTCCAGATGGTGATCGTCCGCCACCTAGCCGAATTCTTCGACGACTATACTGCACTCCACGGTGTCCGCTCGCGCCGTTCCGGCGCCAACGTTTATATCGAGATCTTCCTTGAATTCGATGGCAACAGGAAAATGTCCGACGTGCAGGAGAGTATTAACCGGATCCGGGCATCTCTTGAGAAGAATATTCCCAAAAGTTCTGTCAGCATCGTGCCCACGGACGGGCTCGTGCCGGGCGGGACACCCTGCCCATCTCCTGCACCTGATCGCAAGTTGTGATCGGTCCCTTTTTCTGTGATGGCCCCGGTCTATTTTTTTGGCTGCTGCTGGGTGGCGCAATGGAATGTGCCGGAACCCTCGACCATCGCCCGGGCATTGATCCCGATGACGGTCCGGTTGGGGAAGAGTCCTTCCAGGATCTTCAATGCCACGGCATCGTTCGGGTCATTGAAGACCGGGACGATCACGACTGTATTCCCGATATAAAAATTCGTGTAACTTGCCGGGTAGCGCTGCTCTTCGTCCTCGACTTTCCCCGGCATCGGCAACTTCACAACGGTGAGGGGCCGGCCGTCCTGGTCGCGTGACTGGCAGAGGATCTCGTAATTCTCACTGAGTGCGGAATAATTGGCGTCCGTCGTATCGGTCTCAACGGCACATACCACGGTTGACGGGCCGACGAAACGTGCAATGTCATCGATATGCCCGTCCGTATCGTCCCCGGCAATCCCCTTGTTGAGCCAGATGATCTTCTCGATACCGAGATATTCGCAGAGCAGGTCTTCGATCTGCTCCTGCGACAGAGAGGGGTTGCGGTTGGGATTGAGGAGGCAGGCACGGGTTGTCAGCACGGTCCCCCTGCCGTTCGTATCGATCGATCCCCCCTCAAGGACGATACCGGGTTCGAAGATCGGCAGGATGAGCCGCCGGTTCATCACACGGGGAATCTTCCCGTCCCGGAGCTGGTCGTCATACTTGCCTCCCCAGGCATTGAACTCCCAGCGCACCATTGCGATCTTCTCGAGTGCACGGCTGACAACAAATGTCGGGCCATAGTCGCGGATCCAGACATCGGAGTAATCGCTGGTGTGGAGGATTACCCGTTCGAGGTCGACACCCATCTCCCGCAGTTTTGCCCTCACTTTCCGGTGAATGATGGCTGTCGGGACAAAGACTTCCACGCGTTCCGAGATATGGACATGGGCGATGAACTCAAAGTATGCCCGCTCCACGGCAGGGATGTCCGGGAATGTCCGGGGGTTATGGGGCCACGCGATCCAGACCGCCTCGTGGGGTTCCCATTCGGCCGGCATATGGAACCCCCGGTTCCTTGGGGTATCCCCGGGACGCAGGGCGGGGAATGCGCCATCGTCGCCCGGGAATGGCACAGTGATCCGGCCATAGGTCTCCGGGCGCCGGTTACGGAAGAACCCCCAGGAATCCTGCACGTCGACGTTCATGGACAGGTCGACCGGGACAACCAGGTTCTCCTCGCCATCGCCCGCCCGTGCCAGGATCTTCCCGAACGCATCAGCGATAAACGAACCCCCGAAGAACCGGGTCTCTCCCTCAGTCCCGACCCGGTTCACCGCAGCGATATGGACACTGTTTGCGATCGCGTGGCTCCTCTGTACCAGTTCCCATGCGTCCTGCCAGTTGCCTTCCGCAGGTTCGTCCGGTCCCGGGTGCCCGATAGCCGTCGGGTAAAAGATGATCTCCGCCCCTTCCAGTGCCACACACCGGGCCGCCTCCGGGAACCACTGGTCAAAACATATCAGGACAGCAATGCATCCGTACCGCGTGGAGAAAACCCGGTAGGTATCGCCGGGATAGAAATACCCCTTCTCATAAAAGCCCGGGTCCTGGGGAATGTGGACTTTCCGGTACGGCTCCGAGAGGCTCCCGTCCGCATCGATGACCACGGCTGCATTGCAGAACCTCCCGTCAGTGGTTTTTTCAAAGACCGGGACAATGATGACAACCTGGTATTCACGGGCGATTGCAGCAAACAGGCAGGTCGACGTTCCGGGAATGCTCTCGGCAAACGACAATGCGTCCGTGCCGGGGTGTTGCGGGAAATACCGGGTCGCGTAGAGCTCGGGGAGGCAGATGATCTTCGCACCGTTTTGTGCGGCTTCCACTACCCTGCGGCGTGCCTTTTCGGTATTTTCATCCGTATCGGGACTCATCGCCATCTGGATGAGCCCGACGGTCACTCCCCCCACTTCTCCACTCCTCGTGGCATACGGTTTTTTCTTCATGGGATATCAGGATATCCATATCGTATCATGATGTACTGCTACGAACAGTGGATGATATTATTCGTGAATAGGAAATTACAGTCACATTAATTAGCGTCAATGATAAAAACCAATAACAAAGGGGCTGCATGAAGAAGAATACGTTCTATCTCATGGCCGGGTGCATTGCACTCGTCCTGCTTGCGGTTTTCTGGTATTCAGTTGAGGTCCACAATCCCCTGTTCATCGAGATCGCCTTCGTTGTCGGGATTGTGGGTGCATACCTGGCCAGGAAACGGGTGACCGATCTCATCGAAGATGAGCGGAGCGCAAAGATCACCGAACAGGCCGTGCTCCGGACGTTCCAGGTCTTCTGGGTCGGGTTCTGTGCGATCTCGATCGGGGCGGTCATGCAGATCCTGTATGTCCCGCAATTCCCCAGGGAAATTTTTTTCACACGACCGCCTGAAATCCTCTCCCCCCGTATGATGGGGTATTTCCAGCTGGGGCTCCTCTGCCTGACAATCTTCCTGTATGTCGGGTTCAGGATGTACTATGCCCGCAAATATGGGGAATGGGAGACCGATGAAGAATAAGATCAAGGTATTCCGGGCAATGTACGATCTCACCCAGGAGGACCTTGCACAGGCAATCGGTGTCACGCGGCAGACCATCCTTGCCATCGAGAAGGGGAAGTATGTCCCCTCGCTCGAGCTCGCCTTCCGTATTGCACGGTATTTCAAGGTGAATATTGAAGAGGTGTTCACCTACGACGCGGAAGCACGTACCGTTGACGAGAGGTAATTGCGGCATCCGTGGCCCCCGTAAACAGATTTTTTACATTTTTCCTTTTCCCTTTTCACTCATGGTAGTGCGCGGCAGCGTGAAGTCAGTGTCTTTCACCCGCCTGTAGCGACGGTATAATCAGCATCGGATTACCTGCGCAATGAGAAGGTATAATATACAAAATGTTAAACATAATTAACAATTTGTGAAAAACATACGTTGCGGTCCTTTACTATGACCATGGTGTGTTGCACAACGAAAATTCCATCAAGTGAGGATATATGAAGAGATTATCAGTTTTTCTGGGGATTGTACTCCTCATCATGAGTATCGTATCCGTGAGCGCGGCAGGCAATACCATCACTGCCACTTCGCAGACCGAGGCCGCAGCGCTCGTGTATGTGTCCGGTTATGAAATGGAACCCGGTGTTTTCTACCCGTACGAGTCCGGGACGATCACCGTGCATGTCACGAATGCTGCCAATGCATCGGTGATGATATCCCAGCCGGATCTCATCAGCCCGAACCTCCACGTGAGCAACAAGGACACGTTTGCCACGTCAACGAACCTCGGCCCGGGCGCAACCGTTGATTATACCTTCCTTGTCACGGCTGACTGCAGCGACGGGACCTATTTCCCGCTGTTTACCGTGTCATCGAATGTTCCCGGGTCAAACGCGATCCATTCCGTCCTGACCCTTAAGGTGGATTCAACCGATGCCCGGGTCACCATCTCTCAAAAACCTGACAATTTCGCCATCTCGAAAACGGACACCGTGAATGTCAGTGTCATCAACCCGAGGGATGACGAGATCATCAATGTTATTGTCATGGCATCAGGCACGGGTGCAGAGATATCCCCCTGGGAACAGTATATCGGGACTATTGCTGCCAACAGCAAGGCTGAAACCACATTCCAGATCACACCAGAGACCCCTGAAGATGTAGTGTTCAATGTCACATTCGACAACGGGGACAACCACCGTAAGACCAGTGTGGTCCTCCCCTTGAACATCGGCGATGACAAGACCGGGGCGGAGATCGTGGTCAACAACATCGAAAGCTCCGGTTCCGGCATGACACAGACCCTGAAAGGGGATGTGACCAACAACGGACTGACCGATGCGAAGTCGGTCCTTGTCACGGTGGGGGGAGCGGCAACACCAGTCAACCCGAACCCCGTGTACGCAATCGGTAACCTTGAACCGGATGACTTCTCCAGTTTTGAAGTGACCTATACCATGACCGGCAACGGGGCAGTCCCGTTGATTGTCGATTATAAGGATGCCGACGGGAACTCATTCAGAGAGACCTTCAGCATTGCCGCTTCCAACAGTTCGGCAATGCCCGGCTCATCAGCAATGAACAGCGCACCTGCCGGAGCATCCAGCCAGCGTCGCGGAATGTTCGGATCGTTCGGGTCCGGTTTCAGCCAGATCCCGGTGACCGAGATCGTTGTCATTCTCATTGCCCTTGTCATCCTCATCTACGCGTGGAGAAAGGGACTCTTGCGACGCCTGATGAACAAGTTCCGCAAGGACCCATTACCTGAAACGGATGACAGCGAAGAGCAGGAGTAAGGAACCGGTCTTACCGATGGCAGAACCATGACAACCGTACCGGTCATTGAACTGGCCGATGTGAGCAAGATCTACCCGCTTCCCTCCGGCGACGTGCTGGCGCTCGATCATCTCTCGATCAAAATCGAGCGGGGCGAGTTTGTCGCCATCATGGGACCGTCAGGTTCCGGGAAGTCCACCCTCCTCAACCAGATCGGAGGACTGGATGTCCCGACTTCCGGGACGCTGCGCATCACCGGCAAAAACATCAGGAAGATGTCCGATGACAAACTCACCGATCTCCGGCTCAACGCCATCGGCTATATCTTCCAGAAGTTCAACTTGATCCCGCTCCTCTCCGCGTACGAGAACGTGGAGTACCCCTACATCCTCAAGCACCGGTGCAATGATACCACAGGCCGGGTCAGCAGGCTCCTTGCCGATGTGGGGATCAACAAGCGCCTGGCCAAGCACAAACCGGCCGAACTCTCCGGGGGACAGCAGCAGCGGGTTGCCATTGCACGGGCGCTCGTCAACGACCCCGATATCCTCCTCTGCGACGAACCGACAGGCAACCTGGACACAAAGACGGGTGGCCAGATCATGGAGATGCTCAACGGCCTGCACGACCAGGGCAGGACCGTCATCATCGTCACCCATGACCCGTCCGTGGGTGAACAGGCAGAACGGATCATCAGGATCCGGGACGGGAAGGTGGCAGACGCATGAAGAACGATATCATCCTCCAGCTTTCGGTGAGGAGTATCCGGCTGAATTTCCTCCGTTCGCTGCTCGCAGCCATCGGCATCGTCATTGGTGTCGTGGCTATATCCTCGATGGGCATGATGGGCGCGAATATGACCATGTCGGTCACCGAAGAGCTCTCGGCCATGGCCAACGTGCTGGTCGTGAAACCGGACAGTGGTGGCGGCGGTGGCGGTATGATGGGGGGCGGAGGCAGCTCTAGCGATGACGATTATATCGACAAGGATCAGTTTGATGATATTGAACGGGCTGCCGGGAAGTACGGGAATGTCTACCCGCTCTACCAGGAGTCCGATACGATCACGATCGGGGACGATGACCGCAGGGCAACTATCTACGGAATGCGGGATGAGGACATGGCAACGATCCTGACGGTGGCAAATGGGTCACTCCCCCAAACATCGAGTTCGGTCGTGGTCGGCCCGACCTTTGCAGAGAACAATGACCTCACGATCGGCAGTCGCATCACCATCGGTGACGAGGACGATGAAGAAGCGATCATCCAGAAGGTGCGGGTCGTCGGTATCCTTGAGGAGAAGGGCATGTCCATGGATCTCAACAGCGACAATGCGATCATCATGACGGAGAAGGCCTATAATGGCCTCTATGGCGGGGAAGGCGAGTATGACCAGGTCAACGTCATTCTCTACGACATCAACGACGCAGACACGGCAACTGAAGCCATCGAGGACAAGCTGAACCGCAAGGAGGACGAGGTAGCCGTGCAGGACAGCAGCCGCATGATGGAGAGCATCACTTCGACCGTCAGTACTCTTACTACATTTGTCATGGCGATTGCCGGTATCTCGCTCCTGGTTGCCGCGACTTCGATCTTCAATGTGATGATGATGTCGGTAACTGAACGGATCCGGGAGATTGGTATCCTGCGCAGCATCGGCACGCGGAAGAGCGAGGTGCTCCGGATGTTCATCTATGAAGCGGTGATCCTCGGCCTGGTCGGTGCCATCATCGGGGCGATCATGAGCGTCATCTTAGGCTGGCTCGTGGTGCTCGCCATGGTAGGGACAACGAAGTATTTCTTTACTTACCAGAGCCTGATCTATGTCCCGGTATCGATGGCGATCGGCATTGCCATCTGTGTCTTCTCGGGAGTGTACCCGGCATGGCGGGCGGCAAACCTCGATCCCATCGAGGCGCTGCGGAGCGATTAGGAACAACCGTATACGCCGGGGCATGGTCAGGTGCACCGGTCATCCCTCCCTTTTTCAATAGTATATCCTGCAATTCCCCCAGGGAATGAGGCGTTCATCACATTATTCCGTGTCCGATGTGGTGCATATTTTAGTGGAGATCTCCCAAATGCGGTGCATTTATCTCAAAAATCGAACAAGCAAATCAAAATTGTTTAATATTGCGCACCACAACTTTTAGAAAGTGGTGTATTATCAGTGTAATTCACCCGTTTACTGGTGCACTTTTACACTGCACCGTACACAGTATTCGTATTCACGTGAGGTAATTATGGAACACATCGATGAGATCAACAGGAACAATATTTTTCTCAATGACAACACCGCCAACCCGGCACCGCTCGGGTTGTGCGCATTCGGTATGACAACCCTCCTGCTCAGCCTGCACAATGCAGGTTTCATTGGGCTTTCCAGTCCCATTATCGCGATGGCGATCCTCTACGGGGGCATTGCGCAGGTCTGCGTCGGGCTCATGGAATGGAAGAAGAAGAACAGCTTCGGGATGCTGACCTTTGGCAGTTTCGGGTTCTTCTGGATCACCTTCGCGGCAATCCTGATCCTGCCGGCCCTCAGTCTTGCAAAGGCCCCAACGCCGGTTGAGCTTGCCGCCTTCCTTGCGATCTGGGGTGTATTCGCGTTTGGCCTCTTCATCTGCACGCTTGCGATGCACCGTCTCCTCCAGATCACGCTGGCAGCCGTGGTGCTCCTTGTCGTCTTCCTCGTTGCGGCAAACCTGACCGGCAGCGCCCTGATCCTGACTGTCGGCGGCGTGACCGGTCTCGTTGCCGGTGGTCTTGCGCTCTACATGGGCATGGGCCAGGTCATCAACGAGATCTTCGGCAGGAAGATCCTCCCGGTTTAATTCCCTTTTTTATCGCACGATCGCGTACATGACTTCGTCCATCGTTGTGCCGTTCTTTGTTAAGGCATTCTTATGGACTGCCTCCCGGACAAAACCGCATTTCTCCAGGACCCGCATGGATGCGGGATTGTTCGCAAATATCCCGGCCTGGAGCCGGACAATGGCGTACCGGTCAAACGCGACCGGTATAATCGCCCTGACCGCCCCGGTCACAATCCCCTGTCCCCAGAAAGGTTCGGCGAGCCAGTACCCGATCTCCGCGGTCCTCCGGTGAACATCCTCCAGCGGGTGGATGCCGATCCCCCCGCAGGTCTCGCCATCAACCACGATCGCGAGGAAGAGGTTCTTCCCGCCGGGTTCCGTTGCCCTGGCAATAAAACGCTTCGCATCGGAAAGGATATACGGGGAAGGGAAACCGTCCCGGAGCATGGATGCAATGCGGGGATTGTCCGCATGCCGTACAATGGACGGTGCATCTTCCTGCGTCCAGTCACGGAGCACGGCGGAGGGTGTGATGATGTGCATGGATAATTGCAGCTCTCTGGAAATATCTATCCGAAAGGCAGATTAACGTTAGCGGTTGAGGCGCGTCGGGAAGGCATCTTGCCCCTCCCGTTACTTTTTCCGGGATCCGATACCCTGTCAACCCTTTTTTACCAGATCGAATACCCAGCGGCTGATGCCCGGGGCTACGTTACCGCAGGTGTTCTGGTACGTGAGATCGAAACCTTTCCCGGCAAATTCCTCCACCAGTGCAGGGATCTCGTTCCCTGCTTTAAATGTGTAAAAATGGATCATGCCGTCCCCAGCCGCGAAGGGTGAGAGCACGTCAAGGATGGAATCCATGCCGTACGGTGTCGGGATGATGATCCGGTCAAACCGTCTCTCTGGCAGGAGCGTGGTATCACGTACGTCGCCCATGATGGTTGTCATCGCGTTCCGGACATGGTTCAGCGCAATATTCTCCTGGAGCCATGCATACGCGTCACGGTTCTGTTCAACCGCAACGACCCGGCCTCCCCGGGCTGCGGCCGGGATGGCAAAGGGCCCGACCCCGCAGAAGGGGACGAGGACTGCCTCCCCGGGTTCGACCTGGTTCGTGACCCGCATGCGCTCGAAGGCAAGGTGGATATTGAAAAAGACCTTCGTGACATCAAAGCGGTACTGAAAACCAAACTCTCGGTACCGGGTGACCGTGGTATCGCCGGCAAGGATCTCGTACGATGCGGTCCTCGCATCCGTCCGGACCTTGTGCACCTTATTGATGACGGTGTAAATGTTTCTTCTGCCGGTAAGGATCGTTTCTGCGATGGTCTTTTTGTATTCATCCAGTCCAGGAGGGATCGAGACGATGGCTATATCCCCGATCACATCGAAATGGCCGGAGAACCGGTTCAGGGCATCATCAGGCACAGCACCTTTAAGGCGGTCTTTGAGTTGCATTGTCGGGTAATTTCGTCTACATCATCTCATACAATGCAAGGCCGGCAATGCACACGGCCGAGAAGAAAAGGACAAGAGCGATATTGACCAGTTTATCCCGGTCTGTCATCATTGACCACCGGGGCTGCTGGCGTTTCGCTGCATACCCGATGAATAGGCCGATAACCGTCCCTGCAAAGGTGCCGAGCGCGATGATCATGAGAATGTCGAAGGTATTCATGGTGTCTTTTTATCCGGTTGCCTGTTTTCCGATATAAACCCGTGTCCGGATAATCCAAAAAACCCGGCCCGGGTAGGGTGTGAAAAAAATATTACCGGGGCCGCGACCGGAGATATGCAACCGATGCGGCGGCTCCGCAGAGTGACAGCAGGGCCCCCGCGGTGAGCCCCGGCGTTTTCAGCGGGAGCGCAGATATGGGGGATGATGGCGAGAGGGTGACCTCCAGGGGAGAGGTTGTGCCTGCGGCGATCGTGACCTCCTGCCGGATGGGAACATACCCGTCTTTTACGATCTCAACGGTGAGGTTGCCCGGGATGATGTTCGTTATGGTGACCGGGGATATCCCGGCAAGGGTTCCGTCAAGGGATACATTGGCGCCGGCAGGGGTGGTATTGACGACCAGCGTCCCTCTCTCGGGGGCAAGAACCGCAGTGATCTCCCCCTGTTCACCGGAGCGGATCACGGCGGTCGCGATGACCGGGGTAAACCCGAATTTCGAGACATTGACGGTATAGGTCCCCGGCTCGATGGTGTTCAGCGTGAGGGGGGACTTTCCCTGGTACAGCCCGTTAACGACCACCGACGCATCGGCCGGCTCGGATATGATGAGGAGGGATCCGGGCACGGCCTGTGTTGGTGGTGTACTGATGGAGATGGAAGGCCTGCCGAGCGTAACGGATATGGTGCCGTATTCCGCGTTCTGCAGGTGTGAGCGGTCGTTCGGGCCATTGACGACCCAGATCGTGTAGGTCCCGTCATCAAGGCGCCCGTTGATGTTGTTCGTATGCCAGTTGTAACTCCAGCTGTCATCTTCCCCGTTTACCTGCACGACGGTAAACCCCCCGTCCTCTGCAAGTTTCGTGATGTCATTGAGGGCAACCCCGTTTGACGGGAGGTTGGGGCCGGTCAGGTAGAGGTACACGTTATTGCTGGTCGGGGAATACCCGGAGAGCGGGATCGTGTCCCCCGAATATGCCTGGATGCTCACTCCCGCTGAGGCGCTGCCGGCAAGGAGCAGGCAGGCGAGCAGGACGAGGGTCATCATCACTGGTTTGCGGAAACGGGACATATATATCAGATCTGTTATTGTACCGGGTCCCATTAATTCTTTCAGGTATGCATGTCCCTCCAGGGCCTTGTATCTGTTCCGGCTCATCCGTCCATTCCCCACCTTCTACGGGGAACCCTGGCATTCCCGGGAACCGCGTGTTTCACAATCTCTTTGTGCCAGTCCTTCCTAAACGGTGTATACCCATCATGCCCGATACCCGGAAGATCGCCCTCTTCATCGCCCTCCTCTCCGGCTTCCTGACGCCGTTTGACCTCTCCGCGGTCAATATCGCCCTCCCTTCCATTGGCGGGGAGTTCGCGATGGACGCCCTCGAGATGGGCTGGGTTGCATCGGCCTATCTCCTGGCATCTGCCGTGTTTCTCCTGCCGTTTGGCAGGATCGCGGATATTTACGGGCGTAAGAAAATATTTACCGGCGGGCTGTTCATCTTCACGCTGGCATCTGTCCTGATGATTTTCTCCACATCGTCGCTGATGATCATCCTCGTGCGCATGCTCCAGGGTTTCGGGGGGGCGATGATCTTCGGGACGGCGGTTGCGATCCTCACGTCCGTGACGCCGGCCCATGAGCGGGGAAAGGCACTGGGGATTTACACGACCGCGGTCTATTTGGGGCTCTCGACCGGGCCTTTTTTCGGCGGGATCCTGACGGAGTATCTTGGCTGGCGGAGTATCTTCCTCGTCAATATCCCCATCGGGGTGTTCGCCATTGCCATGATCCTCCTGTTCTTAAAGGATGAGTGGGCGGATTGCCGCGGGGAGCCGTTCGATATTGGCGGGGCGATACGGTACGGCCTCGGCCTTGTCTGCGTGATGTACGGTTTCTCCCTGCTCCCCGGGATCACGGGTTTTGTCCTGCTGGTTGCCGGGAGCGCGATCCTTGTCTGGTTTGTCCTGCAGGAACTCCGCACCGATTATCCCCTGCTGGACATGGCCCTCTTCACCGCAAACCGGGTCTTTGCTTTCTCGAACCTGGCCGCCCTGATCAATTACAGCGCAACCTTTGCGGTCACGTTCTTTCTGAGCCTGTACCTCCAGTATGTCAAGGACTTCACCGCGCAGGATGCAGGGATGCTCCTTGTGGTACAGCCGGTGGTCATGGCACTCTTCTCACCGGCAGCAGGCCGCCTGTCCGACCGGGTAAAGCCGGGTAAGATCGCATCGGCAGGCATGGCTCTGACTGCACTGGGACTCGTCCTTCTCGTAACCGTGGATGCATCGACCCCGTTTTCCATGTTCATCCTCATCCTCGTCATCCTTGGCGCCGGCCTCGGCCTCTTCTCCTCGCCGAATACCAACGCGATCATGGGCTCGGTTGACCGGAAGAAATACGGCGTCGCTTCCGGGACGCTGGGCACGATGCGGCTTGTCGGCCAGATGTTCTCGATGGGCATTGCCATGATGATCCTGGCGATCTATATCGGCGACGCCCAGATCACCGAATCGCTCTACCCGGCGTTTATCGGAAGCATGCGGATCTGTTTTGGCATCTTTGCCGTGCTCTGCATTGCCGGGGTTTTTTTCTCCCTGGTGCGGCACAACGTCATTCCCGCTCCCGGAAACAACAGCCCGTGACAGACTGGCGTCATTTATATGCTTCCTGAACCAAGTCACCGTACGGATACGTATGACGTTAGAAACAACCACCATCAAAGAGACCTGTATTGTCCTGGTCCCGGAGCGCCTCGATGGCAGCACTGCACCGGGCATGGAGACGGATCTCCGGAAGATCCTTGCCGATGCACACCAGAAAAACGTGATCTTCGATTTCTCGAAGACGAATTATCTCGCCAGTGCCGGCATGAGGGCAATGCTCCAGCTCTCACGTGACCTGATGAAAGCCGGCGGGAAGGTCATCCTTGTCGAGCTCCACCCGAATGTGTACAAGGTCTTCGACATGGCAGGGTTTACGAGCATCTTTACCATCTGTAAATCCCGGGAAGAGGCGCTGCAGAAAATACCGTGACCGGTCAGGCGCTCTCTTCCTCTTTTGCCTGCTCAGTCTCTCCCTTGAAATAGTCCACCCACGCCTGCCGCGTCTCTTTCTGGAGCATGCTGTTTTTCAGGTGCTGCCAGAGCGCGATGAGCACCAGCAGGTAGGCAAGGGTCCTGATAATAATCAGGGGGACCGTCAGGGCTACCTTGAGCCCGGCCAGCGTGGCTGCATGGGATATGCCGAACAACCCGAATGCTGCCCCGATGAATGCCGGCAGCATCTCACCGCTCTTCCGGAAGCAGAGAACCCCGAGAATGACGATCGCAATACACAACAGCAGGTTAACAAAGAGTATAGGATCCCATTCCAGCGCCACGATGCATCCTCGTACTGAACTGGGGACAGAGACTCTAAAAAAATTTCGATCTGTCCATCGGGCATTGTATACAGGTATGGATTATAGCGGCTGCTCCCACGTATGGCCACAACCGGAACAGGCAACGACCACGATCGTCTTGTTGTTGACGGTCCTGCAGTTCGTCCATTCGTTCTTTTTCTATCCGCACTTCGGATAGTCCGGCATGGCACTCCCCGGTCCGGGACGGCTACGAAATAGTTGACCCGGTCATTATAATGTTCTCATGATCCCGGAAAAAAGGGAACGGTGAATGGATTACGGGAGGATCTCAAAGGTTTCGCCCGGCTGCATTACCTGCACCTTCAGGTCCGTTGTCCGTTCAACTGCCTTTTTCAGGACCAGCGGATCGGCAGCGATCCGGTCCCACGTATTGTAATGGATGGGGATGACCGTCCCTGCTCCGATGAAATTTGCTGCGATCATCGCCTCGGCAACGCCCATCGTATACCTTCCCCCGATGGGGAGGAGCGCCACGTCCGGGTGATAGAGTTCCCCGATCAGTTTCATGTCGGAAAAGAGGGCGGTATCCCCCGCGTGGTATACCTTCACGCCATCCATCCCGATGACAAAACCCGCCGGGACACCTCCCGTGAACCCCGGCCCCGCCTCTTCGATCGCCGTTGAATGCACTGCCTGCGTCATGGTGAACGAGACACCATCGACTACCAGTGTCCCGCCGATGTTCATGCTCTCGACCGGGACGCCCTTGGCTTTGAGGTATTTTGCGATCTCGGTGATGGCAATGGTTTTTCTCCCCATTGACACGGTCTCTCCCATGTGGTCGCTGTGACCATGGGTGACGGCAACAATATCGGGACTGGTGGCGGCGACGCTCCCCCCTTCGATGAAGGGATCGATAAGGACTTTTTTTGTGCCGGAGAGGAGCACACAGGAATGGCCGAGCCAGGTGAGTTGCATATATGCAGATCTGATTACGTAGGAATGAACATTACCCTCCGGACGCAGGCGGTGGACCTGGAGCGAGTGATCCGTCAGAAGTCAAAGAACGTTGATACGATCTTCTCCTCCTCGTGGTTCTGACGAACCACTCGGATAAAAAAAGGGGGCTTGCCGGCCGGGGAAACGAGCCCTTATGTCACATCGATCAGTTCAGCTTCAGTGATATCGATGGAATCACCGAGGCTGTCGGCAGTGGCGCTCCGGGTCATCTGCTCCGAGAGGTCCCGGTCTTCCATCACATCGCGGATGCGGTCGATATAGGGGTCGATGGTCGGGTCTTCCTGCTCCTCGATTACGTGCCGGTATTCCCTGAGGGTCGAGGGGCTTACGCCCAGCTCTTCGGATACTTCTTTCATGGTCTTCCCGGACTCGACGAGTTCCTCCATCTGTTCCTTGTCAAAGGGCATCTTGAAGTCAAGTTCCCGGAAGAGCTTGAGCCGTACCCGTGCCCGTGCCACCGTCTTTGACAGTTTCTCGTCCCCGAGTTCGCGTGCAATCTCGGTGTCATTCTTGTCTGCATAGAATGAGGTGACGAGTTTTGCCAGCTGGATCGGTTTTAAGGAGGTCTTGAAGATCCCCTGTTCCGTGATCTCTCTCATGACGAGAGCGACCTCGCGTTCTATTGCGTCACTGTCTCTTAAGGTACCATGGATATTTTTCATGGGCTCGACGATCTTGGTCTTGCCCGACATGGAACTGAAGAGTTTCAGAAGGTGTGCTTTACGTTTGTCTTCGGTCATTGCATACCCCGTATTGGGATTAGGATATACAATACTTTACCAACTATTTAATGCTATCTTTACGCGTTGTTTGACCAAAAGACGTATAAATTGGTTTTAAATCCTTTAAGCCATTGTGGTTTTTTTGTACCAGTTTCGATCGAAAAGGAACCTGATTGTGCAATCCGGGGAGAATCGCCGGTACTCCCGGGGGACCCGGTAATGAGCTGATGGAATAGAGAATGATCGCAAACGTGTGCTCACAGGTTCATGTCCCGGTGCACATTTTTATCAGAGTCTTTTTGTCGCCAGTCGTTCAACAGTATTAGAACGAATTCGTGATCACCATGAGCGATGTCTTTGAGAACGTGATGGAACTTGCAAAACGCAGGGGTTTTATCTGGCCAACCTCCGAGTGTTACGGCGCTGTTGCAGGGTTCATCGATTACGGGCCGCTGGGCGCAATGATGAAGCGGCGGATCGAGAATATCTGGCGGGATTTTTACGTCATCCGTGAAGGGTACTACGAGATCGAATGCCCCACGATCGCACAGGAGGCCGTCTTTATCGCCTCCGGCCACGTTGCCGGGTTCGCTGACAAGATGTGCCAGTGCCCGCACTGCAGGGAGTTCCTGAGAGCAGACCATGTGGCTGAAGGTGGAGGGGTAAAGAATGCGTCCACCATGGGTAACCAGGATCTCGCAACCGCCCTTGCCACCTGCAAGTGCCTTGCCTGCGAAGAGGTGCTTGGGAATGTCGAGGTCTTCGGGTTCAACCTGATGTTCAAGACCTCCATTGGCCCGGACACGAAACGGGTCGGCTACCTCCGTCCCGAGACTGCACAGGGCATGTTCGTTGACTTTTCCCGGCTCCTCCGGTTCTACCGCGACAAGCTCCCGTTCGGCGCCGTCCAGATCGGCAAATCTTACCGGAATGAGATCTCCCCCCGGCAGGGTATGATCCGGCTCCGCGAGTTCACGCAGGCAGAGGCTGAGATCTTCGTCCACCCGGACGAGAAGAACCGTCACCCCACGTTCCACCGGTACGCGGATTACCGGATGCCGCTCCTGACCTATGGCCAGCAGCAGAAATGCGAAGAGGCCGTTTCCCTCTCGATGCGGGAGGCCGTGGACAAGGGCGTTATCGCAAACGAATACCTCGCCTACTACGTGGCCCTGACCCACGAGCTGCTCGTCTCCATCGGGATAAAACCGGAACGCCTCCGGTTCCGGCAGCACCTCCCCGATGAGCGGGCGCATTACGCAACGGACTGCTGGGACGCCGAGATCCTGTCCGACCGTTTCGGCTGGATCGAGACCGTGGGCCTCGCCGACCGCACCAATTACGACCTCAACGCCCATGCAAAGGAGAGCGGTACCCCGATGACGGTCTTCATCCAGTACGCTGAGCCGAAGAAGGTACAGCGCCGGCGGATCATCCCCAACATGGGTGTGCTCGGGAAACAGTACCGGAACAAGGCGAAGGCGATCTTCGAGGCACTCGGGAATTCAACTCCCACCGCTGATGGTGCTGATGTCGTTGTCGATGGCGAGAAGATCCATATCCCCGCGGATCTCTTCGAAGTCCGCGACGAGGTCGTGGATATCCGGGGCGAGGACATCGTCCCGCACGTGATCGAACCCTCGTACGGTATCGACCGGATGTGCTACGCGGTGCTCGAACAGGCCTACGATGAGGATGAGGCCGATGGCGAGAAGCGTACGGTCATGCGTTTTTCCCCGAAGGTAGCCCCGGTACAGGTTGCGGTTTTTCCTTTAATGACGCGGGACGGTCTCGATACTATCGCCGATGAGATTACCCGGAAACTGCATAAGGCCGGGATCCTCGCGGAGTACGATGACTCGGGGGCAATCGGCCGGCGCTACCGGAGGCAGGATGAGATCGGGACACCGTTCGCTGTTACCGTTGATTACGATACGAAGGAGAACAATACCGTTACGCTCCGCGACCGGGACAGCATGAAGCAGGTGCGGATTGCGATTGATAAGCTGCCGGAGACGATTGGTGCTCTTGTGGAAGGGAGCGTTACGTTTGCGTCGCTCCAATAATATCTCAATATTTTTTTGACTATTCTTCAGATATAGAAATGAGAACTAACGTTCCCATTCTGTTAAGAATGATGATGGGGGCTGATGCCCCCATACCCCCTTTGCGATGGCTGCCGCCGCCTCAACGAACCTGAAGAGTCTTCTCGCCATCTCATTCCTGCGGAATTCGGTGCCCCGAAGGGCGAAGTCGCAGAATCCTGATGGATTCTTCTCCAGTCAATCATCGCTGATGCGACGATTGCCTCCCCGCGGCGGCCTCAATTGCCTTCACTTTTCCTATTAGATAATCTGCCCAGCGAGGCCCCGAAGAGGCGGCCGAGCGACCCCGGAAGGGGGTGGGAAGGCTCATAACTCTGTGGCCAATTTGGGATATCCCGTAATTATATCCCTGTAATCCACAATGCAATTTATTATTCTACTTTTCCTCTCCGCACAATCCCCTTATTACCCACCGGCACCAAATCTCTCACCAACCAATGAACTTCATCAGCCACCCCCTCATCAAACCGGACGCCATCGAGAAGCGGGAGTACCAACTCTCCATAGCGATGAAGGCGCTGGACGGGAACACCATGGTGATCCTCCCCACGGGTCTTGGCAAAACTGCCGTTGCCCTGCTCGTTGCCGCGTCCCGGCTCTACAATGAGGGCGGCAGGGTGCTGATGCTTGCCCCGACAAAACCTCTCGTGGAGCAGCACCTCCGGTATTTCGAGAAGTACCTGTTGGCAAAGAGCCCCGAAGGTTCCGATGCCTCGCCATTTGTCATGTTCACCGGAGAAGCCCCTCCCGAGGAGCGGACCGCTGACTGGAACCGGGCAACGGTGATCCTCGCCACCCCGCAGGTCATCAAGAACGATATCATTGCCGGGCGATACACGCTTGCGGATGTGTCCCTCCTCATTGTTGACGAGTGCCACCGGGCGGTCGGCAACTATGCCTATGTCTTCCTCGCCCAGCGGTATCTCGCGACCGCGGACAAACCGCTCCTCCTCGCGATGACCGCGTCCCCGGGTGGTGTACAGGAGAAGGTACAGGAAGTCTGCGCGAATCTCGGGATCGAACACGTGGAGACCCGCACGGAGAACGATGCGGACGTGCGGCCGTACGTCTTTGAGCGGGAGCTCGAATACATCAATATTAATCTCCCTCCCGATCTCAAGGCAGCGATCCAGACGATCAATGCCCTCACTGACGACCGGCTCGCCATCCTTGCATCACTCCATTTCACGGTGCCGAAACGGGAGAAGCTCTCCATGCGGGAACTTTCCGCCATCAATGCCCAGATCCAGCAGCGGATCGCGAACCGCGATTCGGCTGCGTTTTCGGCGGCATCGGTGTATGCGGAGCTGATGAAACTCAAGCACGCGGTCACCCTCGCGGAGTCGCAGGGGAGCGAGGTGCTGAAAGGATATCTTGCCAAGCTGTATGCAGAGGGTACGGGAGCGGGGGGCAGCAAGGCCAGCCAGCGGCTTGTACAGGACCATTCGTTCCGCGAACTTTTCGAACGCTCGGTTGAATGGACGCACGAGCTTCACCCCAAGCCCGAAGTCGCCCTCGGCCTCGTGAAACAACAGCTCGCGGATTCGCCCGACAGCCGGATCATCATCTTTGCGACCTACCGGGACACCGTGCAGCTCCTCGTGGACTACCTTGCGAAACACGGGATCGTAAGCGAACGCTTTGTCGGGCAGGCGACCAAGGATGCGGAGAAGGGGCTTTCGCAGAAGAAACAGATCGCGGCCCTGACCAGGTTCCGTGAAGGGGAGTTCAAAGTCCTTGTTGCCACGTCCGTGGGAGAGGAGGGCCTTGACGTCCCCTCCACCGACCTCGTGATCTTCTACGAGGCAGTCCCGTCCGAGATCCGATCGATCCAGCGCAAAGGGAGGACCGGACGGTCGGGTGCAGGGCGGGTTGTTGTCCTTATCACCAAAGGCACGTCGGACGAAGTCTTCCGCCACGTCAGCACGGCCAAGGAGAAGATGATGCACAAGAGCATGCGGACGCTGAACACGGTGCTCTCATCCCCGCGGGAGACCCCGATCATCGCAGATCAGGCCAGCATCGAGGAGTTCACCCCGCAGGGTGTGAAAATAGTCATCGATGACCGCGAGACCTCCTCAAAAGTTGTCGAGGTCCTCTCCACCATGGGGGCAGCGATCCGGCTCGAACGCCTGCCACACGGGGATTATGCCGTCGGCGACCGTATCCTCATCGAGCGCAAGACCTCGCGGGATTTCGCCGACACCCTCATCAACCGCGACCTGCTTGGGCAGCTCAAAGAGATGGCCGATGTTGCCCCGCGCCCGGTATTGATCGTTGAGGGAGCGGATCTTTACACCCAGCGGGACATCCACCCGAATGCGATCCGGGGTGTGCTCGCTGCCATCACCATTGACATGGGCATCTCGCTCATCTTCACGAAGGACGAGCAGGACACCGCCCAGATGCTCTATGTCATCGCGAAACGTGAGGAGGGCGAACGGGGCGAGCGCAAGGTACACCCGCACAAGTCCCAGCGTTCGCTGAAGGAGGAACAGGAATATGTCGTTTCGGCGTTCCCGGAGATTGGTCTCCGGAACGCCCGGTTATTGTTGGCGCACTTCGGGTCGGTGCAGGCTGTGGTTAATGCTTCTATGGAGGAGCTGGTTGCGGTTCCGGGGATTGGGGAGAAGACGGCGCAGAAGATCTTTGAGTTGTGCCGGAGAGCGTACGGGTAGGGGGTACCCCCCTCCCCTGAACCTGCTGATACTGTGGTACATGGGGAACCTCCGACGTAAGAGTCATGTTTTTATAAACCGGATGGCACGAACACGGTGGGGTAACCCCCCCTCCCATGCTATGGGGGTACCCACCCCTCTCTCAGAGCGAGGGGTCCTTGCGGTGCCAGATCAAACCCTAAAACCGGGGACCCCCACCCACCCCTGCCATGCCCGGAGGGGGTACCCCCCTCTGCTTTTACACGTACGCCAGTTGCAGTTCTTCTGGAGTCTACGTCTGACAGGATGTCTTTCATGCGGAAGACCGGAGCGGGCCAGGGGGGGTGGTACCCCCTCCCGTACCCATAGGGGTACCCACCCCTCCCTTAGTACGAGGGGGGGTCCCCTGCGCCGGATCCGGCACAGGAAAAGAGGAGGGGTGACCCCCCCTTTAATGGGCAATGTTCCCGCTCCGGTCCCTTACCGGCACCGTAAAGATACCGGCAACGACAAGAGCAGGGACAAAGCCTGCAAAGAACCCCTGCGTGTAACCGGCAATGGTGATGATGATACCGGTGACGAGCGGCCCGGCAGAATGGCCGATGACCATAATGGACGAGAGGGCTCCCATCCGGACGTGGATCAATCGTAGCGAACTCTTAAAAAAAACCAAAAAAAAAAGAGAGGATCGGGAACGATCCTTACAACCGGCACAAAATCTCGAGCGACTCGGTCCCGGCCTTCACTGCCTGCATGAGGGCAAGGACATTCTCCGGGTCCCTCTCGTTGTGGACCCGTTCGCAGAGGGAATGGATCGTCATTGCGATCTCCTCGGCCAGCATACCCCCCTCCTCGTCATCGCCACATGTGCAGGACTCCTCGTCATGGTCCACGCCGCACCCGCAACCGGCGCCGTGCTCATGGTGATGGACGTGGGGCTCCGCGGCAGCATGAGCAGCTGCACCCTTGGCAGGTTTTGCCGCCGTCTCGTTCTCTGCACAGACAACGCAGAGCGTCTTGCCCTTGACGTCAAAGAGCGGGCAGCCACAGGTCTTGCAGGTCTTTTCAAGCATTTTCCCCCCTTTGAGGAGGCATTCAGCCATTATCTCGTCTTCTTTTCGTGGAGCCATGGGGTCACCGTCTGATCAATATTTAAAGTATATATGTCGGTTCCGCATATTAACTACAGGTACACAGGTAGGCGATACTATGCCAACAGCAGAAAAGACCATGGAAAACTGTATCCTGATGCTGCAGCACATCCAGGAGGACGGTTCAATACCGAGAAATATCCGGCGCGTTGCTGATGAGACCCGGACGCTGCTCACGAATAATTCCAAGGCGATGGGACTGCGCGCCGCGGAAGCCATCTCAAAGATCGATGAGATCTCCAATGATCCCAATATGCCCATCCATGCACGGACACGGATCTGGGAACTCGTGTCGCAACTGGAGACGATCCCGCTGGATTAAAAGAAGAAAATTTCTGTTTTTTTTGCCGCATACCGGCATTCAAACGTATGATAGAATTCTGTAATACCTGCGCGTGACGGTCGTTCCCTCAGCTGTTCTTCCTGAGATGTTCCTTGATCTCGCGGATATTTGTCAGCATTTCTTCCGAGTAGGGCGTGACACGGTAGCTCAGGTTGTTCTCGATCTGCCAGAACCCGCTCTTCTCGTCATAGTACCCGATGAGATAACAGATGATGATGTAACAGGGTACCGAGAGAGCAATAACCATGGGCAGGGTCAGCCCGAGATGGATGTAGAAGAAGTCCTCGAAGAGTTTTGCATTCGCGGTAATGATACCGAAGTTGAGCACAATCTGGGTCCACGAAGACCCCCGGACGTACCGCTGCTTGAAGAGGGCAAGGGGATACAGTACCCCGTGATTTTCTGACATGGGTACATTTGTCTGGCAGGACGGGATATGCTTTCTCTCACCGGGCTGTCATTCTATGATAGATGTTCTCCCGTGCCGGGCTCCTCGCTCTGGAGTGCGGGGCAGAAGTTGCAGATGGAATAAAAGATCTCTTTCTCCTTGTCCCGGATCAGGCAGTAATAGTCCCGTCCCCGCTGCTCCACTTTGAACCCCCCGGGGAACGGCATGCCCACCGGGTGCCCCGGTTCCTCCATGACGAACATGGTGAACGCGGCAATCAGGTAATAGAAGAGGCGGTTCTTCGGATTCCTGAAGTAGGGGTTCCGTTCGCTGGAGTCATCCCATGCAAACGTCCCATTAGGCACCATCCCGCAGAATTCGTCGAAGCGCTCCCGGTCGTGGATGGGTGTCGTGAGCCGTTCAAACGCCCTGCTGCGGTACATTGCAAGCAGGAGGTGGTGTTTTCCGAAGAGCTGTTCGCGGAAGCAGGGGCGGATGGCGTCCCGGTACGACGGGGGTAGTCTCTCGATCTCGGTGTTGAGTTTTCCCCCGATGATCTGGAGGTCGAACAGGGAATATTTCTGTACCTCGTGCGTGACGATGATGCCCAGGTCGCCTTTGGTCCGGGCGGACTGCATCCGCTCCGCGATCTCGCGGATCTCCCTCTCTGCATGGTCCGCTTCGACGTGTTCAAGGGTTTTTCCGGTGCCTGTCATCCCGTACAGCCTGATGATACATGTCTTCTTCGGCACCAGAAATAGGTGATGGGTTTACCTCTGCCGTTCCTTACGGCGGGCTCATCGTGCAGGCGACCGGGACGGAATACTGTTATTACCCGGGCAAACCCCATATGATCCTGATTCATGGACATCCTCTCCATTGTGCTGATCATCGCGGGGCTCTGTCTCTTTGAGACGATCACGAGCATCGACAACGCGATCATCAACGCCGAAGTGCTCTCGACGATGAGCGAGCGGGCGAAGCGCTGGTTCCTGCTCTGGGGCCTGATCTTTGCGGTCTTTGCCATTCGCGGCCTCCTCCCGTGGCTGATCGTCTGGCTCTCTGCGCCGTCTCTCGGCCCCGTCGGCGCATTCATGGCCACGTTCTCCAGCGACCCGCTGGTGATCGCCGCTATTGAACAGTCCGCACCCGTCCTCCTGATGGGCGGGGGGACGTTCCTCCTCTTCCTCTTCTTGCACTGGCTTTTCCTCGAAGACAAGAACTTCGGCCTTAAGGGCGAGCGGTTCTTTGTCAGCAAAGGTGTCTGGTTCTTTGCGGTAGTCTCGATAATCCTTGCAGCCCTGGTCTGGATCGCCCTCGGCTACAACACCATGGTTGCGTTCGGTGCGGTCGTCGGGTCCACAGCCTTCTTCATTGTCCACGGGTTCCGGCAGAATGCCGAAAAGGCCGAGATGGAGATGCTTCACGGCGACATGTCGGATCTCAGCAAGATCTTTTATCTCGAAGTGATCGATGCCACCTTCTCGATCGATGGGGTTATCGGGGCGTTTGCGTTCACGATGGCCGTGCCCCTGATCCTGATCGGAAACGGTCTCGGGGCGTTTGTTGTTCGGGAACTGACGATACGGAACATCGATAATATCAAAAAATATCTCTATCTCAAGAATGGCGCCATGTACTCCATTCTCTTCCTCGGCATCATCATGATCCTGGACAGTTTCGGTGTCCACATCCCGTTCTGGGTCTCCCCGGTGATCACCTTTGGTATCGTGGGTTTCTTTTATGCAAAATCGATAAAAGCGATCCCGAAAACAGCCTGACTCACAAGGACACGGACCACCTTTTTATTGATTTTTTTTGTTTAATCTTCCCATATACAGGGAAAAGGGGAGGTCCGGTATTCCCTGATATGGCCGTGGTTACCGGGACTTAACATTCCGCCCGGATCCAGCCGTTGATGATGATCCCGTCGATGACAGGGTTCCCGTACAGGTTGCTGATGATCCCTTCCATGACCGTCGGGGTCCCCGTCGTATTTTTCATTTTCAGTCGTATGGGCCGGACCATGCCCGGTGTTTCAAGGATCTCGGTGAGGAGCCTGTTGAATTCTGGCACATTATCTTCGTGAACAAGATCGGAAAACAATTTTCCCATAAGGATGGCCGGTTCAAAACCGAGCGACCGGGTGATGGACGGGCTCTCGTGCCGGATCGTCCCGTCCTTGTTCAGTACGGAGATGATATCGGATGTCTCCTCGATAAGCGAGCGGAAGAACTCCTCATTCTGCCGTGATTGTTCTTCAGTCTTCTTGCTGTCCGTGATATTCCTGACCGAGACCGCAAACAATACGATATCCCCCCCGGGGCTGGTGACCGGGTATATCGAGGTATCATACCAGTTGTTCCGGAACTCTTCCTGGAAATGGATCGGTTTTTTCTGGGTGGGGTTCAGGTTCCAGGCCGCCATGCGGGGTGATATGAACCCGTGCGTGACGAGGTCCGATATATCCGATCCAACGAACCCCGCGATGTCTTTGCCGGCCCTCCGGGCCAGGGCCTGGTTCACGGCCAGGAACCGGCCCTTGGTGTCGATCAAAAACAGGAAATCCTCCGTGGCATTGAGCAGCACGCGGGTCGTCTCCTCGCTGATGCGGAGCGCATGTTCCATGGCAAATTTGTACAGTGCCATCTCGATGGTTGTCTTGAGTTCCAGTTCCCGGAACGGTTTGAGGATGTACCCGAAGGGTTCGGTGAGTTTCGCCTTGGCAAGGAAACTGTCGTCGCTGTATGCCGTGAGGTAGACCACGGGGATGCGGTACTGTTTTTTGATCTCCTCTGCCGCTTCGATACCGTTCATTTTACCGGCGAGCATGATATCCATGAGGATGAGGTCCGGGTGCAGTTCGCCTGCCTTCTTCACGGCGAGTTCTCCCGTTGTGGCGACGGCACAAACGGAATAACCCAGTTCGAGCAGGCTTTTTCTGATATCCATGCTGGTTACGGCTTCATCTTCAACAATCAGGATATTCACGTCACTCATACCGTCTCCCCCCCGGCAGGTTCAAGGGTAAAATCTATCCGGAATTCTGTTCCCCCGTTGCGGTCCAGGGTAATCGTGCCGAGGATCTGCGCAACAAGCGAGTTCACCAGCTGGAGCCCCAGGGTCTCGATATGCTCAAGGTCGATCTCTACGGGAAGCCCGATCCCGTTGTCCCTGACAATGAGGGTATACTTATCACCGGCTTTTTGCACGTCCACGACAATCACCCCGGTACGCTCGCCCGGGAACGCATATTTCAGCGAATTTGAGAGCATCTCGTTGATTATCAGGCTGATGGGTATCGCCTTGCTGATCGGGAGGACAATCTTGTCCGCGTGAATTTCAATACGGATCTTCCCCCGGGGTATCCCGTAGGACTGGAGCAGGTTATCAGCGATCTTCTTTAAGTAATCGTTGTAGTCAATCTCAGCGAAACTCTTGGACTGGTATAACTTCTCGTGGACCAGGGCAATGGACATGACCCGGGTCTGGCTCTCCAGGATCGCATCCCGGCTTGGTTCATCCTTCATCAGTTTTGCCTGCAGGCTCAGGAGGCTTGAGATGATCTGCATGTTGTTTTTTACCCGGTGATGGATCTCCTTTAACAAAATCTCTTTCTCTTTGAGCGAGGCGGCCACTTCATTCTGAAGGTTCTTGCGTTCGGTGATATCCCGGGCGATTCCGGAATACCCAGAGTACGTCCCGTTTTTATCATACGTCGGTCTGGCGTTCACTTCATATATCCTTCTCTCGCCAGGTGAAAAAACCGGTATCTCGATCTCGAGACCTGAGACCGGCCCGTGGGAAGCAAGCGCCGGATCAATTAATTTTGCTATGGTATCCCGGTATACCGGAGATGCCAGGTCGAACACATCGATCTTCGGGAAGTGCTCGCTGCTTATCCCCAGCATTGCCTGGACATGCGGGCTGACATACGTGATGATCCCGTCCTGGTCCATATGGAAGACAATATCTCCGATCTGTTCCACGAGGGACCGGTATTTCTCCTCGCTTGCGGCAAGCGCCTCCATGATGCGGTTGCGCTCGGCGATCTCATTCTGCAGGTTAATCGTCAGTTCGCTCAGCTTGCGGGTCCGCTCCGCGACCTTCTGTTCGAGTCCGTCATATGCCTTCTGCAGGGCCTCCTCGGCACGCTTCCGGTCGGTGATATCGACCGCAAGAACGATGACAACATCCTTGCCAAAGTATGTCCCCTTGTATGCACGGACATCGGTAAGAATCTCACTTCCGTTGCTTCTTCGTGCCCAGAACTCAAACTGCCGGGGCCCCTCATGGAATGCCCTGTTCACCTGTTCCTTCACCTGCGCGAGGTCATTACGGCCATGGGCAGAAATCCGGTCAAGAATGTCTCCCACAAAAAATTTGTGGGGATACCCGAACATGTCTTCGGCACCCTTGTTGGCATCAATAAATGAGCATGTCTCATCAAGGATACAGATTGCGTCCTTGACTGCATTGAATAATCCGTGATAACTGATCTCGCTCTGTCGCAATGCTTCATCTTTCAGGTTGCGTTCTGTCAGATCGATGATCACGCCCCTGATCCCGGAAATGGTGCCGGTTTTCTTGTCAATGACCGTACTGGCCTTGATCATTCCCGGAAAACGGCTGCCATCTTTCCGCATCATGGTGTATTCACTGGACTCCCGTTCTTCATCCCGGAGCACCTTCTGCATGTTCTCCTGTGCAATGCGGTGTTCCTCAGGAACGATATAATCCATAAAGCTGGTTCCCGATGTTATGTCGGCTGGATTGATGCCGAATGTCGGGTAGGCAAGGCGGTTGGTAAATGTCAATCTCCCGTCGAGACCGGCTTCGAATACCATCACCGGAAGGAAATCGGCAAGGGTCCGGTACTTATCCTCGCTTGCAGCAAGCGCTTCCTCTACCTGCTTCCGTTCTGTGATATCACGCAGCGTTCCCTCAATAGCTACCGGATTTCCCGACGTATCGTGAACGACATGGCTGGTCACCGATACATTCAGGTGAGTGCCTGTCTTATTCTTCAGGATTACTTCAAAGTCTTTGACTGCGCCATCGGCAAACATCTTATCGAGAAGCAGTTTTCTCTGTTCCGGGAACGGGTAAAGATTCTGTACCCGGAGGCCGATCAGTTCGGAGGGATCCCACCCCGTGATCTTTCTGCATGATGGTGATAATGTGACGATGTTTCCTTCCATATCTGTCTGGTAGTAGAGATCATCGAACGTGGTGAAAATGTTCCGGTATTTTTCTTCACTTTTCCGGAGTGCTTCTTCCGATTCTTTCCGTTCCGTGATATCCCGTACTGAACACAGGAGTGCATTTTCACCGTCCGATACAACGTTCGTGACGGCAAACTCAAGATACCGCACTTCGCCGCTTTTGACAATGACACGTGTCTCGTACGTGGGCGGAGTGGATCCTCCCGCGGCCCGGCTCCGGGATATTTCCATCACGCGGTCCCGGTCATCCGGGTGGAGGAGGTCCCAGATCTCCATCTTGTAGAGTTCCGGTTTCGAATAACCGGAGATCACAGAGACCCGGTTATTGACAAATATAAAGTTCGATCCCCGGACAATGAAGATGGCGTCATGGCTCTGCTCCATGACCTTCCGGTACCGCTCTTCGCTCTCCCGGAGTGCCTTTTCGGCCCTGCGCCGGGTAACGCTCTGCACGACCTTGTTGGTGAGATCCAGGAACATCGCTTTCGGGTTGCCACCCTTCGCCAGGTAGAAATCCGCACCGGCGTCGTACGCCTCGATCACGGCATCCTCGCGGCCCTTACCGGTAAAAATGATGAACGGGATGAGGTTGCCGCTCTCCCGTAACTGTTTCAGGAACTCAATGCCGTTCATCCGGGGCATCTGGTAGTCGGAAATGATGACATCGTAGGTCCGTGTCTGCATTTTTTCCAGCGCTTCCCGTGCACTGGTGGATGTATCGACCGAAATATTCCCCCGCTTCTCCAGGGATAGTTTTGTTGGCTCAAGAAGGGCGTGTTCGTCATCAACGTAGAGAACAGAGATGACAGGAGGTTCACCATTGGCTTCCCTCACCTCCGTGAATGCAGTTACCGGTGAAGGGATATACGTGTGTTCTCCCCTGATATCGTTAACCATCCGCTGATCTCCTCTGGTAAATGTATAAAATACCCAGTATCCTTTTAATTACTATTGGATTAAAAATATCCGGTTTCCTGAAAAGATCAGGCCGTAATAATTACACTGTTTTTTATGTAACCCCCCACGGGACACCGGGGATCCGGATCATAGATTCGCCGTGAGCTGACACGTTTGCAATTACTCCCCTGCATGAGATACGGTCATTCCTGTCCCATTGCTGGCGCGACCGGCTTGGTATGGTGGATATAATCGCTATCTGATTAAAAAAAAAGATCAGGCCGGCAACATGCCTTCGGTCTGGACCGGGATCGCGGATGGGGGCCTGAACACCAGCACATCTCCGGTCGAACCGGTAAGTGTAAGGAGGGTCGAGTCCGCATCATACGCCGCCGCATCCTGCAGCATCTCGAAGTACGTTGATTCCTGCTTGGAATAATCAGTGCAGTACATCTTGGTCGAACCAATGGGCCCGATGGTAATGCCGCTGCCTTTCGTGGTCGTTGTTCCGGTCAGGGTATATGGTCCGAAATAGTTGTTGCATCCCCCGTTACCGGAGACATTCCCGTCAGAGCTGAAGGAAAGGGTGATCTCAGTTGTCGGGTACGTGACTGCCGTGCCCTCCTGGACTCCCATCGTTGTCAGCACCCAGTCTCCCGCAAGCTGCGGTGGAAATGCCGGGGCCACGCTTGTTGTTGTGGCCGGTGCGGCGGCAACCGGCGTGACGGCACCCGATGATGCCGGTGCCTGGCTGGTACATCCCGCGAATAGTACCGCAAGGATGGCAATTGTAATAACTCCCGCTGTGAGGACTTTCATATCCGTGATTTCGGGCTGTTTGTATATAAACTGCCCTGAATTATCCGGATGGTATCTTCCCGATGTTACCGGCCTCCGTATGACCTCACGTGTTTCCATGCACGGTGATGGGAAGCGTGGCGGCTGTCGGCTTCATCGTATATTGAGGTGTCTTCCCGCTGGTAGCGTTTTCTGTCCTCACCGACCGGGCAGACCCTGATGCAGATCCCGCAGGGTGAGATGAACCGGTTGTTCAGCGCTTCCGAACGGGTGGCACAGGTCTTCTTGTCGGTCAGGCCGGCGGGGTATTCATCGCTGTCAAGGGCATTGACCGGGCAGGCATCCACGCATTTCATGCAGTGGGTGCAGAGCGGATCCGTGATGATTGGGTCCGGGGTCAGTTCTGCGGTAGTAAAGATCGAGGCAAACCGGACCCGGGGCCCGAATTCCGGCGTGAGGACCACATTGTTGATGCCGAAATTGCCCAGTCCCGCAAGGAACGCGGCATGCCGGTGGGAGAAGAATGCAACCGGTTTTTCCTTCAGGACGCTGATCGAGCCATACCCGTCACGGGGTATCCAGATGGAAGGAATCCGCCGTGCAGTAAGGCCGGATGCAATCCGGTACCCGTTCTGGTCCAGCAGGGCATTGACCGTCTTGTACAATTCATGGTACCAGATCGACGGGGCAGTATCCACAACCGGCAGGCTGACCGGCATGCCGATGACGATCACCGTCTTTGTGTCCGGGTAGATCGAACGCGGCCGGAACTCCTCCGGCACCCACGGTTCGAACAATGGCACGTCCCAGCGGTCCGCGGGAGCAAAACCCACGAGGGGAATATCGAGTTCCGCACATTTCCGGATCACACTCTGCTTCAGGTCATCGTTGCTCATGAGGTCACTCCCCGGTGACGCTGCAGATAACCGTCCGCGTCCGGCCTGCGTTCACGTCCAATTCGAGCAGCACGATCTGCTGCCATGTGCCGGCCATCAGCTCCCCGTTTGCCACCGGTACTGTGAGCGACGGGCCGACCAGTGCCGCCTTCACGTGGGACCTCCCGTTCCCGTCCCCCCACCGGGTGTTATGCGCATACGGGATCGTGTCCGGGGCAATGACGGATAATGCCCTCTGCATATCCGAGATGACGCCAGGTTCGTACTCGATGGTGGTGAGCGCGGCGGTTGAATGTTGCGCAAAGAGATGGACAAACCCTTCCTTTACGCCGCTCTCCTTTACGGCCTTCCTGACCTCCTGAGTCAGGTCGATGATATCCCCTTCGCGTTCCGAAGTGACATGCAGCTCTTTCCGGTACATGGAAGTCCCCTGACAGGGATGTCGGAGGCCGGACAGATAAAGGATACGAAAGTTACTGCCAAAAAAGAAAACGAAAAAATTACTCTTCCGGTTTTTCCGGATCTGCGATTTCTGGCCCGTTGGCCATCTCCTCAGTGAGAATGGCAATACCTACGATCTTGTCCTTGTCGTCGAGGCGCATCACCCGGACACCTTTGGTGCCCCGCCCGATGATCCGGAACTCGCTGACCGGGGTACGGATGACGACGCCCTCTGCGGTCATGGCAATGATCTCGTCCGTGTCGGAAACCGCCCGTGATTCGATAACAACGGCATCGCGTTCGAGCAGCATGTTCCGGACACCCATCGTGCCCCGGCCATGCCCGCGGAACTCGTCGAACTCGCTCCGCTTGCCAAACCCGACATCGGAGATCGTGAGGAGGTGGTCCTTTGCCAAGAGCGTGACAGCAACGATCGTGTCATCGCCTTTGAGTTTCATGCCCCGGACACCCTGCGCATTCCGGCCGACAATGCGGATGCTCTCCTCGTGGAACCGGAGGCTCTGGCCGAACCGGGTGGTCAGGATCAGCTCGTTGTTGCCGTCCGTCAGGATCACGTCAACGAGCTGGTCCTTCTCCTTGAGCTTGATCGCGTTGGTCCCGGTGGAACGGGGGTTGGAGAACTCGTCGAGGTGGACCTTGATCGCCTGCCCGAACTTCGTGGCAAAGATGAGGAACTGGTCTTCGCGGAACTCGCGGATCGGGATGACGGTCGTGACCACTTCCTCCTTGAGGTTGAGGAGGTTGACGATCGGCTTGCCCTTCGCTATCCGTGAACTTTCGGGGATCTGGTACACCTTGAGCCAGTAGACCCGGCCGAGGTTCGTGAAGCAGAGGAGGTAGTCCTTCATGCTGGCGATGAAGACCGAGTCGACGACATCCTCCTCCTTTGTAGTCATGCCGGTTATACCATGGCCGCCGCGGCGCTGCTTGCGGTAGGTGTCGATGTCCATGCGCTTGATGTAGTTCGCCGAGGTGATGGAGACGAGCACCGTCTTGTCCTCGATGAGGTCCTCGGTGGAGAGGTCGCTCGTGTCGAGCGCGATCTGGGTCCGGCGCTTGTCGCCGAACTTTGTGGCGATCTCCTTTGTCTCGCGCCGGATCTCGTCCTTGATGTTAGCCTCGCTCGAGAGGATGGTGTTGAGCCGGGTGATCTCCTTTTCGAGGTCGCTCTTCTCGTCTGTAATCTTCTTCTGTTCGAGCGCTGCGAGACGACGCAGCTGCATCTGGAGGATCGCATTTGCCTGCGGTTCGTCAAGCCCGAACTGGGAAATGAGGGCATTCCGGGCAGTGTCGACCGTGTCGGATGCACGGATGGCCTTGATGATCGCGTCGATTTTCGAGAGGGCAATCAGGAGGCCGTTTAAGATATGGACCTTGTCCTGCGCTTTCTTTAAGTCAAACTCGGACCTGCGCCGGATAATCTCCATCCGGTGGTGGACGAAGTTGTTAAGAAGCCCGTGCAGGTTGAGGGTCTTGGGCTGGTTGTCGACAATGACAATGTTCGAGACCGAGAAGCCGGACTCGAGCGCCGTGTTCTTGTACAGGTTATTCAGGATGACCGGCGACATCGTGCCCTTGCGGAGCTCGAAGACGACCCGTATGCCATCCTTGTCGGACTCGTCGCGGATATCTGAGATGCCATCGATCTTCTTGTCCTTGACCATGTCGGCAATCCCTGAGATCCACTGGGCCTTGTTGATCTGGTACGGGAGTTCGGTGACGATGATCCGGTCGCCCCGGTTCCCGCCCTCGGACTCCTCGATGGTCGCAACACCGCGGATAATGACCCGGCCATGCCCGGTCTCATAGTAGTTCCTCACGCCTTCGACGCCCATCATGACGCCGCCGGTCGGGAAGTCCGGACCGGGCATGATACGCACCAGTTCTTCAACAGAAATTTCCGGGTTGTCGAGGTAGTGCTCGACCGCGTCACAGACTTCCCGCAGGTTGTGCGGGGGCATCTTGGTTGCCATACCGACCGCGATACCGTCCGTGCCGTTGACGAGCAGGTTCGGGATCTTTGCCGGAAGTACGGTTGGTTCCTGCAGCGACTCGTCGTAGTTTGGCTGGAACTTCACGGTGTCCTTGTCGAGGTCTTCGAGGAGCGCTTCGGCGTACGGGAAGAGCCTCACTTCGGTGTACCTGCTTGCTGCCGCAGAATCGCCGTCGATGGAACCGAAGTTGCCCTGCCCCTGTACGAGCATGTGGCGGTAACTGAAGGGCTGGGCCATCTTGACGATGGTATCGTAAATGGAAGAGTCACCATGGGGGTGGTACTTACCCATGACGTCACCGACCACCCTCGCGCTCTTCCTTGTGGGTTTGTCGCTCGTGTTGCCCATGTCCCACATGCCGTAAAGCGAACGGCGGTGGACCGGCTTGAGGCCGTCCCTCACATCGGGGATGGCACGGCTGATGATGACCGACATCGCGTAATTGATGAAGGACGTCTTCATCTCCTGTTCGATGCTGATCGGCTCGACACGGTGGGTCTCGGGAGTGCCTGCCGGGAGGGTCTTATCAGATGTCAAGGTTGGTCACCTCCTTTGCATGGCGGGTAATGAAATTCTTCCTGATCTCAACATCCTTTCCCATCAGGGTCTTGAAGATCTCGTTTGCCTCATACGCATCCTCGATGTTCACCTGGCGGAAGATACGGTGTGCGGGATCCATGGTCGTGTCCCAGAGCTGCTGGGCGTTCATCTCACCAAGACCCTTGTACCGCTGGACGGAGACGCCTTTCTCCCCCATGGCCGCGGATACTTTCTGCATCTCCTCTTCCTTGTACACGTAATGTTCCTCTTTCCCTTTCCAGATCCGGAAGAGAGGCGGCTGGGCGATGTACACGTATCCCAGCTCGATAAGTTTGGGCATGTAGCGGTAGAAGAATGTCAAGAGGAGCGTCCGGATATGGGCCCCATCCACATCGGCATCGGTCATGATCACGATATGGTGGTAGCGTGCCCGTTCGGCATCGAACTTCTCTCCGACCCCGGTGCCGATGGCAGAGAGGAGCGTCTGGATTTCTGCGTTCTTTAAGATCTGGTGTTCGCCGGCTTTCTCCACGTTGAGGATCTTACCCCGGAGGGGAAGGATTGCCTGGAACTTCCGGTCCCGTCCGCCCTTGGCCGAGCCGCCTGCAGAGTCTCCTTCCACGATATAGATCTCGGATTTTGCCGGGTCACGCTCGGAACAGTCCGCGAGTTTTCCCGGGAGGCCGCCACTTTCGAGCGTGCTCTTGCGCCGGGCAAGGTCTCTTGCGTTACGGGCAGCCTCGCGTGCCTTTGCCGCGGAGAGCGCCTTCTCGATAATGGTCTTCAGTACGTTCGGGTTCTCGTCGAAATATTCGCTGAGCGCTGCGTACACGAGCGAGTCGACAATACCCTTGACGCTGCTGTTCCCGAGGCGCATCTTGGTCTGTCCCTCGAACTGGGGGTTGGCCATCTTGACCGAGACCACGGAGGTGAGGCCTTCCCTTACATCCTCGCCGCGGAGGGTGATCGTGGAGTTCTCCTTGATGAGGCCGTTCCGCTTTGCAACTGTATTGATGGTACGGGTGATGGCGCTGCGGAACCCCTCAAGGTGGGTGCCGCCCTCGCGGGTATTGACCGAGTTGACGTAACTGTAGATCTTCTCGTCGTATGCGGTTGTGTACTGGAGTGCGATCTCGAGCTCGAGCTTGTTCTCGGGATCCTTTTTGGTGATATCGATCGGGACCGGGTGGAGGCAGTCGGCACCGTCGTTTAAGTATTTCACGAACTCGACAAGCCCCCCTGCGTAACAATAGGTGGCGGAGTCACTGGTCCGTTCATCAGTAATGGTAATCGTGAGCCCTGCGTTGAGGAACGCGAGTTCCCGCATGCGGTGGGCAAGGACATCGTAGTCGAAGGTGGTGGTCTCGAAGATGGTGGCATCCGGGACAAAATGGATCCGGGTACCGGACATCTTCTTACTGAACTGCTCAAGGAAGACGCGACGGTTCTCCTCGTCGCTCCTGCCGGGATCGATGATGTATGCGGAGGAGAGGGCGGTCTGGCCTGGCGTGGGGGCCTGGTCCGGGACATCATCGGGGGTGAATTGCGCCGTTGCGCCGTACCACTGCTTGTACCGGGCAATCAGTTCGCTTAAGGTCTCTTCCCGTGTCGTGAGCGCAGAGGTCATTTTGCCCTGGGCAAACCGCATCTCGTAGACATTGCCGTCGCGGTACACGTGGGCGGAGAGCCAGTTGGAGAGGGCATTGACCACCGAGACACCGACACCGTGGAGACCTCCTGATACCTGGTAGGACTCCTTGTCGAATTTTCCACCTGCGTGCAGGACCGTTAAGACGACCTCGAGAGCACTCTTGCCGTTCTTCTCCATACGGTCGACCGGGATGCCCCGGCCGTTGTCCTCGACCATGAGGGAGCCGTCCCGGTTGATGACCACGGAAATACGGCTGCAGTACCCGGCAAGGGCCTCATCGATCGAGTTATCCACGACTTCGTAAACGAGGTGGTGCAGTCCGCGGGTATCGGTGCTGCCAATGTACATCGCCGGACGCTCGCGGACCGGGGTGAGCCCTTCGAGCACGGTGATGTGTGATGCATCGTACGTGTCTGTCAAGTAAAACCTCCGTTAAAAAACTGATAAAATTGCGAGAGAATTTTCACATGTATTATTGGCGTCATGACCATATAAGCGTGGTGCTCTGTTTTCAGGCGTGAAACCCGGTATTTTTTCCATTCAGAGAAAAGGCGCTGTGACAGTGATTATATGAAAAATATTTTTTTACGATTTTTAGGGGATGATCTTACCGGAACTTACCCATACCGGCATCGCTGGTGCCAGATCACCTTCCAGAAGAACAGGGTTGTCAGCTACCCAGGTTCCGTGCAGAAAAAGGATGTTCAGATTCTGGTTTTAGTGCCTGCGTATGGCAATGAATGCAACTGCTCCGAGGCCGATCAGGGCAACAAGGGTACCGAAGCCGGGCGACTTTGTCGGGGCCGTGATGGGGGCTGACGGATTTGGGGTTGCTATTGTAGTAATTGTCACTATTGTAGTTGTTGTCGGTATTGCAGTTGACGGGGATGTGGTTGCTGATTCGAGCGGCTTCCCGATGGTGATTGAAACCGTGCCGTATGCTGCGTTTGCAAGGTTTTCCTTGTCGTAGGGCTGGCTTACTGCGTAGATGGTGTAGGTGCCTGCATCGAGTGCATAGTGTGCAGTCCCCCACTTCCATGACCAGGTGTGGTCACCGTTGACATCAATGGACTTGAATGAGGTCGTATCATTGTTCTGGACTGCATAGTTCCCGGGGTCTGCCCGCTGGATCTGTGAACCAGCGCTCTTCAGGTTGGGTCCGACAATGAACAGGTAGGTCTTCCAGGTCCCGGTGTTGGTACCCTTGAACTCGATCTCGTCGCCGAGGTTGTAGTTCTGGTTACCGGCTGCGATGATGGTGACTGCGCCCGGGAGGACGGTCTTTTCGTTTCCGGACAGGGTTGGTGTTGCCGTGGTTGAAGTTGCTGATCCAGCGGATTTTTTGATGGTGATCAGGGCCGTGCCGGTTGGAGTAATCTGGTCCTTGTCGTAAAGTCGGGGTACTGCATGGATGCGGTAAATACCGCTTTCAAGTACATAGTTGGTGGTGTCCCACTTCCAGGACCAGGTGTGGTCGCTCTTGACACTTACCTGCTGGTAGGAGGCAGGGTTGTCGTTTTCGAGGGGCGAATGTGCCGGGTCCGGGTTGTTGATCTGTGCGCCATCTTCGGGCAGGCCGGGTCCGGTAATGAACAGGTAGGTCATATCGGATATGGTGTTGTTGCCGAAGAACTCGATCGTCTCGCCGACGTCGTAGTTCTGGTCGCCGGCTGTCATGACCATAATGTAAGGCCTGGCGGCCATGATGGCAGCTATCTGTTCATCAGTCAGGTTAGATTCTGCCAATACCGGCATGACTGCCAGAAGGGTAAACAGGGCAATTGCAACAAGTGCAAGGGTTAATCGTTCCGTCACGTGTTCTTCACCGCACATACAATGATTATTATATCATGTAAATGTAACCACGTTGACAAATAAATGATTCTATTTTAATCTGACCGTCAGGAAAAAACAGTTTTTCATGCCCTGTTACCGTATCAGGAGATAGAGGAAATCCATGGAGATCCCGCTTACCTAAATTCCCCGATCTCCGCATCCCCGATCCCAAGTTCATGATCAATGGCAACTACGAGCCGCTTTAGGGTGAAGAACACTTCCCGGGCATCCTCCTTGTCCATCGAACCCGGCTGGTGCCAGATCACTTTCTTCCGGAGCAGGGTCGTGAGTTCTTCGACTTCAGTTCCACGGAATTTCTCCGGCAGGACAAGGCCTTCAACATGATCGCCGGCACCGTGCCAGGCCTGATCCGGTGGCAGGGCAAAGTGCATTGCGATCAGGGTAATGCTCGTTACAAATCCATGACCGAACGGGTGCTCCATGAGAAGATGATGGTGGCAGGAGGGCTAAAACGTTCCGGCCGGCACAATCAGAAAAAACGGTACTGGCCGAACCAGACTGCAACCGGTACGACAATGATGAAGAGGAGTGAGAAGGAGAGGAATGCCCACTCCGGTCCCTTCAGGGACTTTCTTTCCACAAAGAGGAAACTTTCCCTGCCATACCCCCTGCACAGCATACTGGTATAGACCCGCTCACCCTGCTCGTAGGACCGGATGAACATCGTACCGATCATATAGCCGAGCTGGCGGAGCCGGTACCGGTAGGAGAGGTGGCGGTCAAAGGCGTCGAAACATTTGGTCTTCAATGTCTCGTTCATCTTGCGGAACATATACCCGAATACAAAGAGGTAGCGGATCATCATCCCGAGGGCTAGGGCAAACTCGGCAGGAAGGCCCATACGGGCCCCGCCTTCGAGCATGTCCTGCATCTTGGTTGTCGAAGAGAGCAGGATGATGAACGAAATACAGACCGCGAACTTGACGAGCAGGATGAACGCAAACTCGATGGACTGGGCATAGATATTGATCCCGAAGGGGAGGCTCAGGACCACGTCATAGGTAGTGTAATACTTGTTCTTTAAGAAGATCTGGAAGAAGATGATGACTCCCCAGAGCGGTATGATTGCGAGTGCACGTTTTACAAAGACTAACGGGGACAGCCCGGTAAAGCACCAGAGGATGCAGAAAAATGCAAAGAAAATAGCCCCGACCGTATAGATCATTGTCGAGTATGGAACAGCCACAAGCGCGATGATGGCAGCGAATGCAATGGCGATCTTGACCCGGGCATCGATCCGGTGGATGACGCTGTCCCTGTTGGCATCACGTTCTATCTGAAAAAGACTTTCGATCATGGTTATTTGCCGAATGAGCGGAGCAGGGCGGCCTCTGCATCTGCGTAGGTATATGCCATTGAAACGTCCACGCCGTTCTCCTGGAGCGATTTGAGAAGTTTCGGAATGACCGGAACATCCAGCCGAACGGATTTCAGCATATCCGGCTGGATAAAGATCTCGTCAACCGTCCCGCTGGCAACAATCCGTCCCTTGTCCATGACATAGATGTAATCCGCAATCTCCGGCACGAGCCCGACATCATGGGTGGAGAAGATGACGGTCATCCCGTATTTCTTCGAGAGCGAGTTGATGAACGTATTGAGATCAGCAACACCACGCGGATCGAGTCCTGCATTTGGTTCATCGAGAACCAGCACCTCGGGTTCCATTGCGATCACCCCGGCAATCGCAACCCGTTTCTTCTCGCCCCCGCTCAGGTGGTGGGGGACACGGTTCGCAAGGTGCTCGATTCCCACGACCCTGAGTGCTTCGTGCACCCGGTGGTGGATTGTCTCGGGATCAAGCCCGAGGTTAACAGGGCCGAATGCCACGTCCTGCTCAACGGTTGGGGCGAAGATCTGGTCATCCGGGTTCTGGAAGACGATACCGACGAATTTCCGGATCTCCTTGGTGTTCTGCTTGGTGATGGGTTCCCCACGGACCAGTACGGAACCTGAGGTGGGTTTGAAGATCCCGTTGAAGTGCTTGAACAGGGTACTCTTTCCTGCACCATTCGATCCGATTACCGCGATACGGGCATTCCTCGGGGCAATGAAATTGATATTGTGAAGCGCTTTGACTTCTCCAGGATAGATATAGCAGAGATTGCGGGTTTCGATAAGGTGCATGAGTATAGGAAATTGGGTGAAAAAAGGTAAAATGCTATTGGTTTCACTTGGTTGGTTTACCAGCCAGCTTGATGCCGTACGCAAGCCCGAGCACTACGATGACTGCAAGGAATGTACCGACGATAATCGCGATGAGACCTCCAAGTGATCCGAAAGATTCGCCAAGAGAGTAATCCGGCATGGGAGATGAGTAGGAGAATTTTCCGGTTAAGTCTTCGTGGATCTCTGCATCTTCCGGTGTAGCCCCGGTAAGATCCTTTTGTCCCTGCACAACAAGCGCTGTGCTTTCAAGGCCGTCAGGATCTCCGGATGCCATAAAGACTGCAATTCCTCCGATGAGCAGTGCGACAATAATACCGGCAATAATGAAAGTCTTGTTGTCCATCATGATTTTCAGGCCCCCGATGGAGTTTTGACCCCGATATCTACAAGATCCGGCCTTGCCGTGGTGATCAGGTATATAGCAGCCACGGTGACGATCCCTTCAATTACTCCGATGATGGCATGGTAGATACCCATCGCAACAAGACCTTCTGTAAGCGGGAAGGTTCCGGCAAGGAACATCTCAACTGCACATGCAAGTGCCGGGATAAGGCATGCCAGCCATGCTGCGAGGAAGACCGAGACGGGCATACTTTTAGTCACGCCCATCAGGCCCTTGAATGAGTAGAACCCGACAAAGCCCCCGATCACTCCCATGTTGATGATGTTTGTACCCAGCACGGTTATGCCGCCATCGCCAAAGAGGATGGCCTGGACGATCAACACCAGTGTGAGAATGAAGATTGCCGCAAACGGAGAGCCGAGGATGATCGCGGCAAGCGCCCCGCCTACGAGGTGCCCGCTGGTCCCCATCGAAACGGGGAGGTTGAATGACTGCAGGGCAAAGATGCCGGCTGCAAGGACCGCAACGAGCGGGAGTTTCTCTTCGTTCATCTCGTTCTTTGCCCACCTGAGGGCAAGAGCGATAAAGACAAGGGCGATGATCCAGTAGATCGCGCCCTGCCAGATTGGAATAAATGCGTCAGGGATGTGCATGTGAACACCAGAGTAATACAATTGCAAATTTTAGTAATATTTATGGAGTTAATAATGTTGCGATTCAATTATCAGGTTTGACGATTCTCAACAAAATAGTGACCATTGAATGATATTTTTTTAATGTAAGTAAAATTGAATGGCAAATTCGGCCTTTCCCTATACTTTCCTATTCGGTACTTTGTTTTTGCCATTCGTTTCAGGATCCAGCCTGCGGGACTGCGACAAGGGACCGGATCATCTTCTGTGTCCCTTCCGGTGTGCCGGTAGTATTTACCTCGTAAATAACTGTGCGGTCCAGGAGATCCTTCATATATTTCATCCGTATCGCAGTCTTGTAGGGATTGCTGACAAGGAAGTGTGGGTTAAAGAAATTGTTCCGCTCGAACAACGCGAGCGCAGCATCCGGGTTAAGTGATTGCACGGTATTGCGATCGGCCGGGTCGCGCTTGAGGATGATGACGGTCCTCAACGTTGTCATGGGGAGCATCCTCCCTTTGCCAATCACCCAGCGGATATCGGCGACCGCACGCCCGTCCCGGTCATATTCCTCGGCCCTGACAAGCCCCCCGAACTCCTTCCAGACCGTCTCAAGGTCCTGGCGGATGTAAAAGTTCTTCTCCGATCCATAGGCAAGGATCTCCGGGCCGAAGACCCGGGAGAAGAACCAGTCGTCGGAGATGATGCGCGTATGGGGTTGCCGGAGCAGCCCGTATGTCTGCGTTGTCTTCCCCGCTCCCGAAGTGCCGATGAGGCAGAGCCCGCTGCCCGCGATATCGATGCAGGCCCCGTGTACCGAGAAGATTGCGTGCTCATCTTCAAGGATATCGCTGGTGAGACTGAGGGCAAGGGACTTGATCCACCCGTAATATCTGACATTGAGCAGGAACGCGGTCCTGGACTGCGGCTCATAAAAAACCGAATCAGGGGGGTAGTCCGGGTCCCTGAATACATACATCCTGCCATGTGAACGGATGTTCTGGGACATCGAGTAAAAATTTTCCTGCCAGGTACCCCTGAGCACGGGGTCATCCGAAAGGAGCTTGATGCAGCAGCCGTATATCTCGGATTTGATCTCGTACCTGACGTTAGGTGTGAAACGGGCAGCCAGGCGATCTTTTTCTTCCAGGGTGATGAGGGAGATGCGATAGGGCATGGTAATTCACCGCCGGTGATGGGGGTGATCAGTTATCCGCGGGGACGTTTAATAACATCTTGGTGTCCGCCAGTTTTCCTTATTATCCGGGTAACAGATTGCTTTTTTGAGATCAGGGATTAAACTTAGGAACCTGCCAATGATTCACGATACTACCGGAAAACCATTCGACCATACGGCCATGTTCTCAACAGTGTTCCTTGAGTCCCGGTACCCGGAACCGGATGTGCTCACAAAAAATACGAACATGGTGTATGTCAGGGACAATGGGGTGTATATCTTTCCCGGTTCTCCGGCAACTCTTTTTCCCGGGTGGGATTATGGAGAGTTGGACCTCCCGGTTCAGCATGTGCAGTACCTTGGGCACCGGGGGACTGCGGTATATTATGCGGCAGAAATGCCATCCGGGACGGCCGTTTCCGTTGGCACTTTTTATCCCAATATCCGCGAACTCTATAGCGTCCTTTCCGATGATGAGCTTGCCATTGCCTCGCTTGCCGTGCGTATCGTTGATTTCAACCGGACAACCCGGTTCTGCGGACAGTGCGGGGCCAAAACCCGCCCGTCGCGTCAGGAGCGCGCGAAGGTATGCGATGCCTGCGGCCTGGTCACGTACCCGCGCACATCCCCGGCAATCATCGTCCTTGTCCGGAAGGACGATGAAATCCTTCTCGCACGATCTCCCCGGTTTCCGCCGGGCCTTCATAGTATTCTCGCCGGTTTTGTGGACCCGGCAGAGACCCTCGATGAAGCCGTGCACCGGGAGGTCCGGGAGGAGACCGGCATCGAGATCGCAAATATCCGCTATCTCGGCAGTGAACCCTGGCCCTTCCCGAACTCTCTCATGATCGGGTTTGTTGCCGATTATGCCGGGGGTGAGATCGCGATCGACAATAACGAGATCATCTCTGCCGGCTGGTTTGACCGCGACCATCTCCCCGACCTGCCCTCGCGGATGAGCATTTCACGGGCACTCATCGACTGGTGGATCGCCGAAGGGACCGACAGACGGGCATAATCCTCCAGGTAATCTGCGCATTTGAAGATTCCGGGTATTGGGACACCGGTTTTGAACGTTCTCACGGCGTGACCCGGTATATCTGCAACGTCATATCACTGTCCGGGTACATGATTTATTACCCGTTTTTGGCAGTTTCGTGGCAGGGACAGGGCGTTTTTGACCAGAAATACTATAATCCAGAATATAAAATTATTACACTAGGCATCCAGCTGGATGAGATTTCAGTCACATGTGAGAGATTGTAATGAATAACTCCCTGTCAGATGGGAATGAGAATATCGTTGATATTTTCGTTCTGAGTACAAGTACATCCGATTCCCCGGTCCAGGCGGCAGACCTGGAAAAACCGGGATACCGGGTGACCTTTTTCACCGATGGAACAAACCTTTTTGAAACCCTCCGGTCAGGAAAACCGAACCTGCTGATCTGTGATTCGGTGACCTTCCCGGAAGAGGCATACGGTCTCTGCCGCGCTATCAAGGCGGATTATGATCTCTGGGTTGTCCCTGTCCTTGTACTGACCGGCGCATCGAACCTGTCCCATCTCCTCCACGTGCTTGACTGCAATGCTGACAATTTCATCTCGTACCCGTATGATCCCTCATATCTCTCCTCCCTGATTGAAGGAATGCTCGCCACTCCCGTCGAGAGACAGACCCCCGAACAGATCAAGACCCAGTTCAAGATCCAGCATGATGAACAACAGTTCGTAGTCACTGCCGACCGCCGGAAGTTACTGGAATTCCTCCTCTCCTCATTTGAAATTGCCGTCAACAGGTCAGCTGAAATTAATCGGATCACCGGGGAAAAGGAGAATCTTTCCCTGTCTTTAAACCAGTCCGAAGAGCGTGCCCGTGACCGGGCACGGTCAATCGAAAACCTGAATGCGACTGTCAGGGAGAAAGATCAGGCTATCAGTACGTTCATTGCCGATGCAGAGGCAAAAGACCGCCAGCTCTCGGAGAATGCCGGAGAGATCCAACGGCTCAATGCCGGGATCGAATCCGGGAAGACCTCTCTTGCCGGGGCAGAAGACCAGATCTCCCGGCTCATCCGTGAGGCAGAAGACTTTGCACAACGGCATGCAGCAGAGATCGATGACCTCAGGCAGCAGCTCCAGCATGTATCAGCAGATCTTGAAACAGCCAATACCGGCCTCCAGTCCGTAAAGGCCTCCCTTGCAAGCGAGACTGCCCAGAGGATCGATGTTGAGGCACGGTTGCTGGAGACCACGGTCCGGAAGGAAGAATCGGAAAAGTCAGTGCAGGCACTGTCCCTTGAATGCGAACAACTGCGCAGTTCCCTTGACGCGGAGAAAGCCCATGCCCAGTCTGCAGAAGATGAAATCCAGACCCTTACTCAGGTAAAAAACGAGTCCGAACAAGCCCTCACCCGTACTATTGATGAGCTGAAGGACACTGAAAAACAGCTGGGTGAAGATCTCCTGCGCCAGAGAGATGAACTCGGGAATGCGAACAAACAGATCCATGACCTGGAGAACCAACTGGCAACGGTCACGACGGAAAAAGAACAGGTTGAAGCGGAGTTGCGCAACAACGCCGCGATATCTGAAAAGGCGCAGAGCGATCTCCGGGCAGATGCTGAAAAGACCCGTGCCGAACTTTCAGACAAGGAACGCGAAGTGGAATCGCTGAACGCGGCAGTCCGGGAGACCCGGGAAGCCAGGGATAAAACCGCACGGGATCTCCAGGCGCTCGCAGAAGAGCTCCGTTCGGTGAGTGCCTCCCTTGACCAGGAGAAAGAACAGCACCGTGAAACTGAAGAACGGTTGACCAGCGAGATCCGGGAACGCGATGCTCTCCTGCAATCGCTGCGCGGGGAGCACCAGACGGTCAATACCGCATTTGAAGAACACAAAAGTGCCCTCGCACAGTCCAGGACCGATCTCGAAGCAGTCATCGCCGTCCGTTCGGATCTTGAATCCCGCCTGGAGTCAGCCACCTTTAAAATCCATGACCTGGAATCGGAATTGCATGCGGTATTGTCTGCCAGTGCCGAGGCCGGCCAGCAGGTACGGGCTCTCACGGACGAGCTTGAACAGGCACATGCCGACCTTGATGAGAGCAGGGAACAGTACAAACGGATTGAAGAAGCAAGCCATGGTGAAGACCGGGAAAAAGAACTGGTTCTCTTGGAATTGCAGAACGCATCACGGGAACGGGAATCCCTGCAGCTGGCGCTTGCGAGCGAGAGACAGTTGCGCAGGGAAGCTGAATCCGAACAGGAACATCTCCTCAAAGCGCTCTCGTCTGCCAAAACCGAGGGGAAGAACAATGAATCCTCATTAACAGCAACCGTCCGTGAACTCTCGGCCGACCTCGAATCATCGCAGACAATCCGCCGGGATCTTGAAGAGCAGGTAGCCACACTGTCACGGGAAAAACAGCTGGCTGAAGATAAGATGTCCCGTCTTTCGGATGAGATTGACCAGGCACGGGCGGCACTTGCGGATGAATGGGAAGACCACATGAATGCGCAGGAGCGCCTTGATGTTGCCGTCCATGAAAAACAGGATCTGGAACAGTCATTACAGCAGTCCGGGGACCTGGAATCTGAAAAGGCAAAGAAACGGTCCCTTATTGTCAAGGGGCCGGATCTCCCCGTGATAACGGGAACGCCCGGCCAGTCCCTGCATGTTTATCCTGGCACGGGCGGTACAGAACCGCAGGTACCCCGTATAACCAATGTTGAAGACCTCTTCGAAGAGGAGGGATCCGCTGGCGAGCCCGAAACGGAGGATGTACCGGCGGTTTCGATTATCCGGGAGCCTTCTGACGATGACGAAACGGCAAATGATAGCCCCGATACCTTCAGCACCACGCCCCCGGGACATGGACCCGGAGAGCCTGGATACGAACCGGATGAAGAGGAAGAGAGTGAGGATGAACGTGGCGAGATTGCGGATGAAGAGCAACCCTCGCCGGAATCCGGCGAATATGGTACCGATATCCCCCCAGGCATCGCGTTCAACAGGGCACAGTGGTATGATATCCTGAAATGGGCGCATCATTCCGGGACCCTCACCCAGGAACAGCGGATGCAGATCGTGCGGATGGGACGGCTGATCCAGAAAGGCAGGAAACTCACTCATAAGCAGGAAGAGCAGGTCAGGGAGATGATCGTCCTCGTCAAGGAACAGGGCTACCGGTTTACCTGATAATTCACATAAATTCTTTTTTAAGTGCAGTATCCGGTTATTCTGCGGAGGGTATACTCATACCCCTGGGTACATTTATGTTTTTGTGGCGCATATCCATTCACAGTCTGTTAACAGGATGCAGGAATGAACCAGAACCGTAAAAAAAAGGGGACCGGGAAGACTCCCCGGGATAAGAAAAGTACCGTATCAGATTATTCCCTCTTCTTTGTCCTGAGCGGGGCTCTCGTCCTATCGGTCATTATTATCGGTGCTCTTATTTTCACATCCCCGGCGTGAATGTCCCGGCGGGGGCCGGTTGGCAGGAACCGGTTTTTAACCGTGTGTACCATTACCTTAAAAAAGAGGGATCTCGTTCTTTCAAGTTATTAAAAAAGGAAATGTGCCAGCATTTCCATAATCATGGTGTGCAGATGCTGGGGTCTCCACCGCCGGGCTGCCGGACCGTTCCGGGTTTTTCCCTGGTCCGGCAGGTCCGGTTCTTCATCCCCATGCGGGATGGGGAGGGGTGCACTCCTCCACATTCCCGATCACAGGGTTGAATCGATATCGCCAAGCAGTTTTTTGATATCGATCCAGATGATCAGCTCGTTGATCTCCTTCTCCTTGACCTTGATCTTGCGCTTGATGATCCCCAGGATCGAGGTGTCCTCCTTGCTGACGGATGCCGAGGTATAATCGACCTGGTTTCCCTCGAATGTCGATACGGATGTCACATCATCAACAAGGATACTGATCTTCGACTTGGCCATTTTTTCATCGAGAACAATGATCCGGGACGCCTCGAGAGACGTGCTGCTCTCTTCGGTAATGTTCAACCGGTGCTTGAGGTCGATGATCATGGTGATCTCACCCCGCAGGTCGATGATTCCCCTCACGTAGGAGGGGACATTGGGGAGTTTGGTGATTGTGGTATACTCGACAACCTCCTTGACATCGAAGAGATCGATGGCAAAGTGCTCGCTTCCCAGCACAAATTCTACAACCTGGATCGTTTCGGCCAGTTTCTCGGAAGGAACGGAAGTTTGTGCCGTTGCAACAGGTTCGCTTACCTTTGCTGTCATGGGCAATTCCCTCCCTTATTAGTCCACCTTGAATTTCCTGTTGGCTTCCATGGCCTGGACAGCAACGTCGTTGACGGTCTGGATCATCCGTGTGATCTCGTCAATTGCTGCCGCAGACTCTTCGGTTGCTGCAGCGGTGTCTCCGGACTCCTTGGCGGTTTCTTCGATCAGTTTTGCAACTTCATGTACACTTGCCGTGATCTCTTCGGTGGTTGCGGCCTGCTCTTCAGTGGCAGCTGCGACTTCGGAAGCACTGTTTGCAACCGCTTCGGCGGCATTCTGGATCTGGCGGAATGCCTCGACGGCCTGCTGGGATTCTTCGGAGCCCTTGTTGACAAGTGTCTTTGATAATTCCATGGCCTCAGTTGCCTTCTTGGTGGCAAGGTTGAGCTGCGTGATCATCTCCTCGATCTTCTCCGCGCTTGAACGGGACTCCTGGGCCAGTGACTTGACTTCCGATGCGACAACAGCAAAGCCCCTGCCATGCTCTCCCGCACGGGCCGCCTCGATCGCGGCGTTGAGGGCCAGCAGGTTTGTCTGGCTTGCGAGGTCACGGATCAGGACGATGATCTTGCCGATGTCGGTCATCTGCTTCTCGATATCCTTGACGATACCGTACACATTCTCTGACGACTTGGTGATCTCCGTCATGTCCTTGTTGACATTATCTGCAAGGAGTGCACCACTCTTCGCCGAGTCTTTCGCCTTGTTTGCCTGGGTGGAAACGCTCTCCATGCTCGAGGTGATTTCCTCGACTGCGGCGCTCATGTCCTGCATTGCCTTGGACATCTGCTCGATGCCCTCAGATGATTTCTGGGCATTTTCCGAGACGACACCGGCATTCTTGGCAATCTGGTTGACGCTCTTGGAAGCGTCTTCGACACTTTTTGCCGCATTGTCAGTTGTGACGGTCAGGTTTGTCATCTGCTTGTTGACATCACCGATGTTATTCTCGAGGCTGATGACAATCCCCCTCACGGCATCCCGGAGCTTGACGATATTATCATGCGCATCTTTGGTGTCTTCATCGGGTTTTAAAAGTTCCACACGGACGGTGAGATCACCAGCTGCCATCTTTGCATATGCCTGGGACAGGATCTCCACCTCTTCTGCCATGAACTTCCCGTTCTTGACGATCTTCGTGATTTCATTGTACGTGACATAGACGTATTTCACATTCCCCTTTTCATCCATGAGGGGGATGTTTGTCCTGTCAATGACGTGCGTCCCCGAAGGGGTTTCAAGGGTGCTCTCGCCATGCGATACCCTTTTTGTAGTAATAGCATCCTGGATGGACTGCCCTTTATCATCCAGGTACTTAATCATGTTCTGTGACCGGAGGTCGCTGATCCGGATAGCGAGCAGCCTGTCCTTGCTATACCCGACCATCTTGCAAAACGCCTCATTTACCATCAGCATTTTAAGATCGGCGTCGATAAGTACCTGGGAGAGCGGATTTCTCTCAAACATCTCGTTGAATTCGTTTAGTTCTACCATTGTCATCACCCGAGGTTGATTACCTTCTCTTTGTATACCTCATTCATTACTTCCCCAAGGCCGGTATACATGGCAGAGAGCCCGCAGAGGATCCCCTCAAAACCGGCGATGTGGATGATCGTCTCGTTGCCCAGTGCGTTGCCTACGACAAGCAGAAGGAAGAGCAGCACAAGGAGGCCGAAGACGACCTGGAGTGCCTTCGAGAGCCGGAACGTGATGACAAACATCACGAGCGAGAACAGCCCCCACAGCGCAAGGTACGATACGAGCGATACCTTGTCGAGTGCTCCCGTCCACCCGAGAGCCGGCATCAGCATCATGAACACCAGCACGATCCAGAAGAACCCGTACGATATAAACGCGAGCATACCAAACGTGTTGTTCTTCTTCCACTCCATGATCCCGGCAATGACCTGTGCAATGCCCCCGAAGAAGATGCCCATTGCAAAGACCACGGATCCCATTGCAAAGAATCCTGCATTGTGCAGGTTAAGGATGACAGTAGTCATCCCGAAAGCCAGCAGGCCCAGTACGCCCGGGTTTGCCGTTGTATCAGAAATTTTTATTATGTTCTTGAATACTTCGTCAACTGTTTCTGTCATGTTTCATTCACCACATTCCTCTGATTTCATTCATCTCATCCATACCCGTGGAGCGCAGCCAGACATACAGGAGCTGGGCCCGGCTGGCGTCGGAAGAAGTAGACCCGATCACGATCGGCATGTCACGCCAGAATCCCGCCGGGCTCCTCATCTTCAAATCGTTAGACATCATGACTGCTTCCTCCCCTTCCTACTCCCGTGTGCCCAGGTTTCGCAAGGCAAAGTACTCGTCCAGTTTTACCGATAACTGTGACAAGAGTTCCTTTTGATCATGCAACCCGTTCCGTTCACCTTTGCGGGAGGGGGAATATATCCCTGAATTCAATGCCTGTGTCGAGTGTTCCACCATTCTCATCTCCAAAGTTTTGCAACACAATCCTAATCTGCCAAGCATTTTGTTGGGATACACCCATTTTGCAATAATTTTTTTATAAAGGATTTTATTTGCTTTGCAGATATGCACGGCATATTCGATGCATTTATACCTTGAGCAGACGAACTCAGGTGTACAGAGACGGATATGGCAGAGAATCATGCAGAGATTATCCGTATCAGGGAATTACTGGCAACCCATCCTGACGGGATGAGTATAACGGAGATCTCCACGGTGCTGGCGATGAACCGTAATACTGTTGCCAAATACATGGATATTCTCCAGATCCAGGGAGCCGTTGACGGGCGCAAAAGGGGGACCTCAAAAGTCTATTACCAGTCCGAACGTCTCCCGGTCACCTCCCTGAGAAAAATCTGCACCCGCCCGTTTTTTGTCATCGACCATGAAGGAATGATCATCGACCAGAACCAGGACTTCTGCACTCTTGTGGCGATGACGGGAGACCAAGTATCCGGCCATCCCCTCGAAAACCTGCCTCTACGGTACCTGGACGGGATCCAGCCCGGTCAACTGGTACGGGCCGTACTGAAAGGAACTGAACAGCGGATCCGTGCCCAGGTACGGCAGGGAGAAAAAATCCAGTCGGTAATTCTCCTCATGGTCCCGGTGGTATTTGAGAACGGCAGGCCCGGGGTTTCCGTTATAGTCGATCTCGATAATCCGTCCGCAGATATCTCCCGGAAAGATACGACATCCCCGGACATCCTTGCACTGCTGGATGACGAGATGGAATATGTTGTCCGGCGTACTGCGGAAGGGATCACGCGGTACGTGAATGAGACCTATTGCCGTGCAGTGGGAAAGACCCGGGAAGAACTGATCGGCCGCCCTTTCAAGCCACTGATCTCCCCGGAAGATGCGGACCGGATCCAAATCCATCTCGCTGGTCTTTCTCTCAAATATCCCGTGGGTACGATCGAATACCGGGTCGTAATGGCGAACGGCGAACTGCGGTACCAGCGGTGGCAGGACCGGGCGCTCTTCAATTCGCGGGGGGAACTGGACACCATCAACTCGTTTGGCATCGACATCACCGAACAGGTCCTCACCGCACAGAAACTGAAAAAGACCCAGGAAACCCTTGAGGAGTCCATCGTCCACCGGACCGAGGAACTGCGCGGGATCAACCGCCAGCTCTATTCGGAAATTGCGCAACGGGAACGGATGGAGGAACAGCTCCTCCTTGCCCAGTTTGCCATGGACCGGGCAACGGACATGGTCTTCTGGATCGACCAGGATGCCCGGATCAGGTATGCAAACGATGTTGCCGCGGAGGGTCTGTTGTATTCCAGAATCGAGTTGCTGGACTGCCAGTTTGGCGATCTTGTCCCGTTTTATTCCCTGGAGGAATGGGACCTCCTCTGGCAGGACCTCAAGAACGGTCGGTCGGTCTCCCGTGAAACGTACCTGGTAAAAAAGGATGGCACAGGTATCCCTGTCGATGTCCGGCTCACCTACCTGGAGTTCCGGGGCAAGGAGATGGTCTACTGTTCGTCGCGTGACCTGTCAGAGCGCATCCGCATGGACCGGGCGCTCAAGGAAGCCAACAAGAAGATCAATGTCTATACCAGTATCGCCCGGCATGACATCCAGAACAAGATTACCATCGTGCTCGCGTATCTTGGGAGGATCAAAAAAGCCATGACTGATCCCGTGCTTCTCGAATATCTCAACCGGCAGGAACATGCCGTAAAAGCCATCCGGACCGAGATCAACATGACGCGGGACTTCAAGGACATGGGGCTCCGCTCCCCGGAATGGCAGAATCTCCCCGCGATCATTGCCGGAATCATAACCCCGTACGAACAGAAATCGGTCAGGATTGTATCGGACCTTCCGGAAGTGGAGATATTTGCCGACGCCCAGCTGGACCGGGTCTTTGACCGCCTTATGGAAAAAATGACCGGCACGGGTGAACCCCCCCGGGAAATACAGGTGAGCTACCAGATCAGGGACGGTGCCCTTATGATTATCTTCAATGACAACGGCCCCGGGTTCTCTGCTGAAGAAAAAGACCAGCTCTTTGATATCCAGAACGATGGTTCCGGAAACCGGGGCCTGTTCATTGCCCGGGAAATCCTGTCCCTGACCGATATCACGCTCTCAGAGACCGGTGAACCCGGAACCAGTGCACGGTTTGAGATACAGGTTCCGGAGACTTACTATCGCTTTTTGCAGGAAACGCAAATCTAATTCCTTTATCTTGATCTTTTTTATGCAAATCTTTTTTATCTACCTGATGTATATCCCTGATAAAAAGGACAATGCATAAATACGACCGTCCTGTAACAAAATACTGTATAAGAGGGTAATTACCATGCCACGGATTCTTCTTGTCGATGATGACCGGGACATTCTTGATATTATGCGTCTCGATCTCGAAGATGACCCGGAGAACTCGGTAGATATCACGAATGCCGCTGCAGAGGCGATCGAGAAAGTCAGAAAGCAGCTGTATGACGTGATCATATCAGACTGGCGCATGCCCGGCATGACTGGTACTGACCTTGTCAGGAAACTGCGTAACGACGGGTGTTCATCCTATATTATCCTCTATTCCGGTTATACCATGAATACCGACATACGAACTGCGCTTGACTGTGGAGCTGACTATTATCTCCACCGGGGCGGCGATCCGGACCAGGAATTTGCCGAGCTCCGCCGTGTTATCTGGTCAATAACAAAAAAGAAGACCTGATCACTCCCGGTTGCCGGCATCTCCCGATCTCCCGGTATAAACCTTTTTGTAAGCCCGGGTGTTCAACCCGGGAGAATATTTCCTGTTTCCGCTCGTTTCCCGGATGAACGAGCCGGAATTAAAAAGTGTGATGTTAATCCGTGGAAACCGGGTTTTTTCTGCCGGTATAATACCGGAACGATACCCGCAGCAGGAACCCGATCACGAGTACGGATGCCGATGCAACGATGATCGTTGCCCACTGGAACAGAGAGAGCGGGACCGTTGAGAAGATCTTGCCGCCGAACTGGACCAGTGCGATCTGGAGGACAAGGACCATCCCCATGATGACAAAGAACATCGGGTTGCCTTTGAAAAATGGCGGCATCTTCCCGTCAAGGGCCCGGCAGTTGATCCCGTTCCAGATCGCGGCGACAATGAACGCGGAGAAGAAGACCGTGGTGATCTCTTCCGGTGTCGAGCCGCCCAGAAAGCCGGTCGCCATCTGGAGGATCCCGGCAATGATCAGGAATGCGCCGGTTACGATGATCGAGAGCCACATGAACGGCGTGATGATCGTTGTGTCCTGCGGGATCGGCTGCCGTTTCAGGAGTCCCGCATGGGGGGCTTCGGAGCAGAGCGCGAACGCGGCGAGGGTGTCCATGATGATGTTGATCCAGAGGATCTGGATGATGGTGAACGGTTCCGGGAGCCCGATGAGCGGCGCGATGAAGACGAGGATGCAGGCGCAGAAATTAATGGTCAGCTGGAAGAGGAGGAACCGCTGGATGTTCTCGTAGAGCGACCGGCCCCACCAGACGGCCTGCGTGATGGAGGCAAACGAGTCGTCGAGTAGGATGATGTCGCTTGCCTCCCGTGCCACTTCGGTTCCGGCAATGCCCATGGCAAAACCCACGTTCGCGTGCTTGAGGGCCGGCGCATCGTTGGTCCCGTCGCCGGTCACAGCGACCACGTCGCCGGACTTCTGGAGCGCCTGCACGAGGAGCAGTTTGTCCATGGGCTCGGCCCGGGCCATGATATCGAGGTCACGGGCAGCAGTCACCTGCTCTTCCGGTGACAGTGCCCGGAAGGCCGGGCCCGGCATGACCGTCCCGCCTTTGTGGATCCCCGATTCCTGTGCAATGGCACGGGCAGTCTCCGGGTTGTCCCCGGTCACCATCCGCACCCGGATGCCCGCCTTCTGGCAGGTGGCAACCGACTCGCCGATGTTGTCCCGGAGCTGGTCGCGGATGCCGACATACCCGTCCCACACAAGAGCGGTCTCACTGTCGTCGGCATTGACAATCTCTTTGTGGGCAAAGGCAAGTGTCCGCATTGCCCGCGATGCAAGTGCCATGATCCCGTCGAGTTCCGGTGTTTCGGTGCAGAGCATTGCAAGGATCTCCGGCGCACCTTTCACAAGGAGGAATGGTTTTCCCTGGATGATGACGACCGTTGACATCCGTTTCCGGTTCCCGTCGAAGAGGAACTGCCTGGTCTCGTGCATCTCCGCCCGGATATTGGCATAATCGAGGCCGTACTCCTTCAGCCAGCGGAGGAGCGCCCCTTCCGTTGAGTTCCCGATCACGGTGGTCTTCTCCCCGTGGATGTCAAGGTATGCGGTCCCGTTCACGGCAGCGTTGATGGTGATCCACTCAACAGGTGTCCGGGGGATTGAATCCGGCATCGTTGGGTTGCCGGCCGATGATGCAGCAACGAGCATCTGGTTTTTGGTGAGCGTGCCGGTCTTGTCGGTGCAGATGGTGGTAGCCGACCCGATCGTCTCGCAGGCGATCAGGCGCCGCACAAGGCAGTTTGCCCGGGTCATCTTCCGCATGGCAAGAGAGAGCGAGAGGGCCACGCTCATCGGAAGCCCTTCGGGGACCGCCGCGACCACGATAACGACCGCGAGCATGAAATAGTGGAGGATATTGTTGGCGGTATCGATGTTGAGGCCGCTCACTTCACCTGTAAGAAAACCGCGGATGAACAGCGTGCTGCAGATCAGGATCGCCATCGCGTACCCGAACTTACTGATCACCCCGGCCAGTTCCCCGAGTTTCCGTTCGAGTGGCGTCGGGGTGGCATGGTCGATGCCGAGCGAGGCGGCGATCAGGCCCATCTGTGCGGAGTCGCCCACCGCGGCTGCAATCATCCGGCCTTTCCCGGCAGTCACATACGTGCCTTTCAGGAGGCGCTCGCTCTCGTCCTTCCGGACCGGTTCGCTCTCTCCGGTAAAGGCAGACTCATCTGCAACGAGCCCGTCCGAAGAGAGGATCCACCCGTCGGCGGGGACCGCATCCCCGGCCTCCAGCAGGACCAGGTCGCCGACCACGATGTCCCGCGAGGACACATTCACCGGGTGGCCGTCCCTGACCACTTTTACCACCATCTCGTCCCGGTGCGCATTCAGGACATCGAACTCCCTGCTGCTCCGGTATTCATTGAAGAAGGCGATCCCGGTTGAGAGGAGGATTGCAGCAATGATCCCGAGCGTGTCCAAAAGACCGCTGCCCCTGACAATGGATACCGCCATGGATATGGCAACCGCGAAGAGCAGGATCCTGATGATCGGGTCGTCGAACTTTTCCAGGTACTGCTTCCAGAATGGTTCCCGTACCGGGGGTGTCATCATGTTGGCGCCGTACCGGGTACGCATCTCCCCGACACGGCCGGAGGAAAGGCCGGAGGTACCAACCAGAACTTCTATTTTTTCTAAGGGGATCAGCGGGTCTTCTTTCATGGGGAATTCTCTTCTGTACTTATCAGGTATATTGGTGAGGTTCGTCTAAAAGAATGTGGGTATTTACCGGGACTTATGCCCCGTGCGGTGTTCCCCGTTATATCCGCCCGGTCCTGCGCAGCCAGAATCCGGTGCCGATATACCCGGCACATGCCAGCAGGACACCTGCGATACTGGCCAGAATAAATCCTGCATCGCCGGCAGCCAGTGCCTGCAGTTCCACGATGATCAGGCAGGCAACCACGCAGAGAAAAACCACGGTCGCCATGAAGAGTGCGAGGATGATCTTCATCCCGTACTGAATGATATCATCCATCGTGTATCACGCACCTCACCTGCTTCGCGCAGCGTTTCATTCCAGGTACCCCGCCAGCACATCGTCATAGAGCCGGCGCACGTTCTCATCCGTTACCGGCACTTCCGGGAATCCCCTGAACCCGTCTGCGATCCGGAGGTCGTTTGCGAGGTCCAGCCGGTGCTGCTCCTGTGCATGGAACCAGCCGTTTTGTTCGTAATAGTCCGCAAGGTACTCCTGCTCCGGCTGTCCCGGTGTCGGGATGAGCAGGGCACGGTGCTTGTTCAGTTCGGCCAGTTCCATCATGGTGGTGTATCCCGACCGGCAGATGATGCACGTTGCCCGGTTCATCAGGACCTCCTTCTCTTCCGTTGACGCGTACGACAGGACCCTGCACCGATCAGCGTGCCCCGTCCCCCCGGCAGCCCGTGGGCTTCCGAGGAGAATGGTAACAGACCCCGGGAGATCGGCAGCAGCCGGCAGCAGGATCTTCTCCAGTTCGGTCCGCTGGGGTTCCGGCCCGGAGATGATTATCAGGTAATCGAGGTCCTGTCCGACTTCGCGCCTGCGGGTACTGGTCAGGATACCGGCATAATAGGTACGGGAACGGGTGATGTCCGATTCTCCCCGGGACAGTTTCCCGGCAAGCGAGAGCGGTCCGGGTGGATTGTCCGGCACGATGATCCGGTTGAATTTTTCATGGAGGTGCCCGTTGAGCCATGCGATTGCAAGTTCCAGCGGCCATGCAATCAGGGGGAGGTGGTAATGAAGCTGGTGGGTGATGAAGAGGGAGGGGATCGTGTCGGAGTATACACCGAGCCGGTTGTCGCTGATGATGAGGTCGTACGTGTCTTCCCTGAGGATCGCGGCAAGGTTCCGGCGTTCCTCTGCAATCCCCTTGAGAAGGAGCGGGGATGACGCAACAAACCGGGCCAGGAAGAAATTGTTCGCGCTGAGCGGGACGGAATAATCCGGGAAGTCGCGGAAGGTGCATGACGGGAACTCCTGTTCCAGTACGGAGAGGGCATTCCCGTGCCCCGCGATCGTGACGTCATGGCCGCGGGCAAGGAGCGTCCGGATGACCGGGATGTCCCGGGTGGCATGCCCAAGTCCCCAGTTCAGTGGCGATACCAGTACGTGTCCCATCCCGTGCTCCCCTTAGTATGAAACTATTCTTCGGCAATCGTATTGAATGGTGCTGCCGGAACGGATGCAGGGAAAAAAAGGAATGCCGCTATGTCACCACGGCCCGCCGGAACCTCCACCATGCGAGCGTGAACATGATGGCGGAGAAGAGCACAAGCCCCAGGAACGAGAGGAGGACCTCCCCCGGGGTGAAGAGATAGTGCTGGCCGAGTGCGTAGAAATCAGGGCCGATCGCGAAGTACCGGATCCCGTTGATGAGCATCGTCATCGGGTTGTAAGCCGAGATGATCCTGAGGGCCTCCGGGAAGGTGTCGATCGGGTACAAGGCGTTGCTTGCAAAGAAGATCGGCATGGTCAGGAGCGTCATCACGCCCTGGAGCCCTTCGGGACTCTCCATCGAGATTGCGATCGCGGCGGACAGGAAGAGGAAACCGAGAGCGAACATGGCGACAAACGCGAGGACGCCAAGGACGCCGATAACGATTTGCACGGGCGTGTAACCGGCAAAGAACGCAGCGCCGATCAGGATGCCGAAGGCCATGATGATGATCGCCTGGATGAACGACTTGGTCACGCCGGACATGGCGATGCCGACAATGATATGGTTTCGGTTCACCGGGCTTGCAAGGATCTCCCGCATCAGCCCCCAGTTCTTGTCGAACAGGATCACGATCCCGGAGAAGAGGCTGGTAAAAAGGGTCGTCATCGCGATGATGCCCGCGCCCATGAACGTGAGGTACCCGACAGCATACGCCCCCTCGGGCACCGGCATGCCAGCCATCAGCCGGTCGAAGTTGCTCGACATGGCAATGCCGAAGAACGCGAGCCAGAGTGCCGGCTGGAGGAGCGATGAGATGAGCAGCGTCTTGAACCGGAAGAACCGGATCATATCGCGCCAGTAGACCGTCAGGAAGCCGTACCCCATGTTATCTCCCTCCCCGGAGGAATATCTGGCGTGCAGGCGCCTGTCCTTCGTCACGGAGTTCGCTGCCCGTATAGAAAACGAACACATCGTCCATGGTGGGTTTTTTTAAGTTGATGGTGGAGATCTCGATCCCCGCGTTGCGGAGCGTATCGATGATGCCCGGCAGCACTTTTGTCCCGTCTTCGTTCACCATGAGGGCGATCCTGTTGCCCTTGGCCGTGATCTCCCGGACCGACGGTACCTGTTCAAGCAGTTTCATCGCGTTCCCGTTATTGTCGGTATCAAGGTAGATCAGGTCCCGGCCAAGGGTGTTTTTCAGTTCATCCGATGTTCCCGAGATGATGATCTTCCCGTGGTCGATGATGCTGATCCGGTCCGAGAGCTGGTCCGCCTCGTCCATGTAATGGGTGGTCAGGAAGATGGTCGTGCCTTCGCGGTTCACATTTTTGATGTACTCCCACATCCGCATCCGGGTCTGCGGGTCGAGGCCGATGGTCGGCTCATCAAGAAAGAGGACTTTAGGCCGGGTCATCAGCCCGCGTGCAATCTCGAGCCGCCGCTTCATGCCGCCGCTCAGTCTCTTGGAGAGTTCGTTCCGTTTTGCTTCGAGCTGGACGAGTATGAGCAACTCGTCGATCCGTTCCCGGCGCTCCTTCACCGGCATGTCATACAGCCTGCCGTGGAACTCCAATAGTTCCCAGACCGTCATGTCCCGGTCCAGCGTGATGTCCTGGAAGACGATCCCGATGGATTCCCGGACCTTCTGGGCATCGGTGGTCACGTCATAGCCGGCAATCGTCGCTGTTCCTTTCTGGAGCGAGAGGAGCGTGATTAGGATATTGATGGCCGTGCTCTTGCCGGCACCGTTGGGCCCGAGGAACGAGAAGATCTCTCCTTTTTTCACGGTGAAACTGATCCCGTCAACGGCCCTGAAATCACCGTACAGGTGTTCGAGATTCTCCACGCGGATGATTGTGTCATCGCTGCCGGGACCCGGTTGTTCCATACCGGAGATATTCCGGGTAGTAATACATGAAACCAGTGATCGTACCCTGCATGAGCCCCTCCCTTCGCGCCATGAAGAGCGGCGCTATCATTATTGGTTCACCCGGCCAACGTCACGATCGGGACCCTTTATGTTTTCCCGTCACACTGAAACCGGTTACCGCGAATCACTGCCCGGCATCACGCAGAAGACCCTTGTCTCCGGGAAGAACACCCTGATGGCCGAGTTCCGGCTGGACAGGGGAACCGAGCTCCCGCGGCATGCCCATCCCCACGAGCAGACAGGGTATCTCGTCTCGGGACACATGACCCTCCGGATCCAGCATGAGGAATCGGAGATCCGGCCGGGCGACAGCTGGAATATCCCCGGGAATGTCGGGCATTCGGCAATAATCCATGAAGATTCGGTGGCAATCGAGGTTTTTTACCCGGTCAGGGAAGAATACCTGCTGTAAACACCAAAAAAGAATTTACTCCTCATTCTTCTTCCGGCCGGTCATGAGGAAGACGGTAAATGGCCGTACCTCCCCGGAGGGGGACTCCTTGTCCACGATGGCGGCGGTCCGGTTGCGGATCTGCGTGAACCCCGCGGCTTCGAAATATTTCTTCATGGTGCAGCGGTCGAACCCGTTATGGAATACACCCTCCGGTGTGTCGTGGAACTTTCCGTTGTCGCTGTCAAGGTCAGCGATGGCGAGAGCGCCGGAAGGTTTCAGGACCTGTGCAAGGATCTCAAGGACGCGGCGCACGTCCCGGATGTGGTGGAGGGTCATGCTGCTGACTACGAGATTATAGTGCCCTTCCGGCACCATGCCCTGTTCCAGGTCAATGTTCCGGACCGTTACATTCGTGAGCCCCTGCGTCCTGATCTTCTCTTCAAGCACGGTGAGCATGCCCTGCGAGCTGTCGATGCCCGTGATGCTCCTGACGAGCGGCTGGATCTGAAGGGTGAGGAGGCCTGTACCGCACCCGAAGTCCAGCACGTCCATCTCCGGTGAAAGCCCGATGGTCTCGCAGATCGCCCGGGAAACGTCGTTTGCCAGTTTCAGCCGGCGCGTTTTGTCATCCCATGTTGCAGCTGCAGTGTCGAAGTTGCGCTTCTCCCCGTTCACTGCGTTCACGGAGTCGAAGTTACGCTTTTCACTGGTCATCAGAGTCACCTGAGTGTATGCCGGAGTGGGTGAAAAATCAAATGGATCTCAACGATCTGCTGAAATCCATAGAAGATGCCCATAACTCAACTCTCTCAGTGTGATGAACGCCGCCGCCCCCGGAGGGGCGCCCCCGCGGCGGTTCAAGAACTAATTAGAAATGAGAACACTCACTACCCCGCCGTGATTCGAAGAATCTGAAGGTTCTTCTCAATTTCGGGATTCTGATAAACCCCCCAATCCCCGCGAGGGGCCCTGAGGCGGGGAGCCATCGTAAATTCAAATATTTTTCCATTTTCTGTTTACATCGTAAACTCGATCGTTATACTGGTTTCAAATTTTTCGAATATTTTCGTTTATCCCGATTAACCCAATCATCCCGTTCTCCGGCCCTATAAATTCAATCCTGAACCCGGCCTGCTCCATCATCTCCCTCACCAATGCCGGCGCCAGCCGGAGTTTTGCATATTCACTTGCTGACCGTTTCCATTTTCCCGACAGTTGGGAATAGATAATATCCGTCACTCGGACATGTTCCCGCAGGTATTCGAGCCGGCAGAGGAAGATCCGTTTGCCATCCTTCCGCACAGGGACAATCACCACGGATCCGTCCGGTTCTCCGGAATAATCCCGGAACGACAGGATGAGTTTTCCTCCCGGCATAAGTTCCACGTGACACTGCCGGATCAACCTGCAAACAGAATCAAGGTCCGGCAGGTGCGTAAGCGTATCCCCCATGCAGGTGATAAGTTCCGGCCTGCGTCCCGTCCAGATCGGAAAGTCAAGTAAATCTCCGGCAATCATTTCTATGCCCGGACCCGGTATCCGGCCCCGGAGCTCGTCCAGCAGCGGCTGGCAGATGTCCACGGCAGTGACGTGGAAGCCGGTTTCCGCAAGGGGGATGGACGCAAAGCCGCACCCCGCACCGAGATCAATTGCCGTCCCGCTGAATATGGGCAGGATGCGATGTGCAGAAAAAAACTGCCGGCTCCGGACCGTGTTTGCGTCAAATCCCCCGGCCATCCAGAGGTAATGCCCGGCAAGGAACCGGTCATAATGGGCCTTTGCTTCAGGGACGGGGGGCGGCATTGTTATGGATCGTTTGCCTTCCTGCTATACTTATTTGACGTGCGGCAACCAAGTATACGCCAATGGTTCCCGAGCCCGAATTCCGGTACAAGCAGTGCCTTATCATACGAAACGATGTCAAGATGAGCTGCGGCAAGCGGTGCGCACAGGCCGGGCACGCCGCGATCGGCGCCTTCAATGGTGCGGACAAGTCCCTGCAGAAGGCATGGCTCACCGAGGGGCAGAAGAAGGTCGTCCTCAAGGCAAACGACGAGCGGACGCTGTTTGAACTCAAAGTCCTTGCCGAACGGAACGGCATCTCCACGTCCCTGATCCAGGACGCCGGCATGACCGAGATCCCGCCGGGCACGATCACCGCACTCGGCCTTGGCCCGGCAAAGAGCGAGGACCTCGACAAGATCACCGGCTCGCTCACCCTCTTATGAAACAGAGCACCTACCCGCTTGAATGCGACCTCGGCATGCGGTACTATGCGAGCGATGCCGAAGGGATCGGTGGCAGGCTCCGGGCGGCTCCCGAGGATTTTATTGTCGAGGAGATCCCTCCTGAAGGCAAGGGAGGGACAACCGGCCCGTACCTCATCTGCACCCTGGAAAAGACCAACTGGGAACTCCAGCACGCGGTAAAAGAGATCGCAAAACGGCTCGGCATCAGCCACCGGCGCATCGGCTGGGCCGGCACCAAGGACCGGAACGCGATCACGAAGCAGTGGATCTCGATCTACGATGTCACCGCGGAACAGGTGGCCGCTGTCCGTTTAAAGGACATTGTCCTTGAGCCGGTGCGGAACGCGAACGAAGCCCTGTCCCTTGGCGACCTGCTGGGAAACCGGTTCGACCTTGTCATACGGGACACTGAAGAGACGGACTTCGTGACGCGGGTGGATGCGATCACAAAGACCGTTCGGGAAGGCGTGCCGAACTATTTCGGCCTCCAGCGTTTCGGCGCGATCCGCCCGGTCACCCACACGGTCGGGGAATGGATCCTCCGGGACAATTACGAACAGGCCGTCCTCACCTACATCGGGCTCCCGTTCCCTTCGGAAAATGAGAATACGGCGGCAACCCGCAGGGCGTTCCTCGAAAGTCGCGACCCGGCACCGGCGCTCCGGGACTTCCCGGTCCAGATGAACTACGAGCGGGCGATGCTGCAGTACCTCCACAACCACCCGGGCGACTACGCGGGAGCCCTCCGCGAACTGCCGCCCAAGCTCCTCTCCATGTTCATATCCGCGTTCCAGTCATGGCTCTTCAACTGCGCCCTGAGCCAGCGGTTCGATGACGGCCACCAGCTCACCGTGCCCGTCCCGGGCGACCACCTGGTCTTTCTTAACGGGCGGACCGATACGGTGACAGCGGCAAATGTGACCGCCGCGGCCATGCACATAACGCGGGGCCGGTGCAGCATCGCGTTCTTCATGCCCGGAAAAGAGAAAGCCGGCGGGGCGGGTCCGGCCGAACCGGTGATGGATGCCCTTCTTGCGGAGCGTGGGATCACCCCGGACGACTTTTACCGGGCCTCACGGTTTGTCGGGACAAAATTCGAGGGAGCGTTCCGCCCGATCTCGCTCAGGGCAGAACTGGAATCAACCGTTGCAGAAACCAGTGTGCGGCTGAAATTTACCCTGCCGCCCGGCCACTACGCGACAACCGTGTGCCGCGAATTCATGAAGGCAGACCCGGTCAGGATGATCTAGACCGGGACGCTGCAAGCTCTTTTGCGCCTTCAATCGCGTTGTTGAGGTTCCCGAGTTCGTCAACGATATTCATCGTGAGTGCATCGGCGCCACGGATCACCCTGCCGTCCTCGATATCCGAGCGCGAGATCGCCCGCTGGGTGGTCACGTCCGTGATGAAATTCTCGAAACTGTCCTTTACGATCTTCTCCGCATACGCCGTCTCTTCGTCGGTCAGCGGGCGGGAGGTAGAGCCCATGTCTTTCTTGCTGCCGGACTTCACCACGCTGATATTATACCCCTCGCTTTTCATCCAGCCGCTGATGTCGGAGAACTGCCAGATGACCCCGACACCGGCCGTGAACGTATCCGGGTTCGCATAGATCCTGTCGGCATGGGCGCTCACGTAATACGCTGCCGATGTGGCGATGTCCCCCATCGAGACGACAACCGGTTTTTTTGTCTTTGCGTATTCGAGGTCGCCGATAATTTCCTGTGCCGCGGCCGGGGTGCCGCCGGGGCTGTCCACCCTGATCACGATCGCTTCTACCAGCGGGTCATCAGCGGCATCGCGCAACTGTTTCCCGATTACTTCGCTGCCGATTGTCTCGCCGTCCGAGACATCCCCCGTCTGCATCGCCCCTTCCATACGGATGACGGTCACTCCCTGGGTGTCCGAGTGGGTCATGTAATACGTGGCGAGCATCAGCCCGGCAACGAGGAGCAGCCCGGCAGCAATTCCCAGGGCGAGTTTCAGCGTTGAATGCGGTTTTTTACCGGCAGTTGTGGTCTGTTCTTCGAAAATGTCCATTGTTCCTCACTGAGTGTAGAGCACATCGAATTCCGAGACAAGATTGCTCCCGCACATATAGTATTTTTTCAGGTTGAGCCGGATCATCTCGTTCTCGTTATCGATGTGCATGCCGCCGACAAGGGACGGGGTGTCGGACCCGCCGACAATGAAGGGGAGGTGGATGAGACGGATCTCGTCCACGAGCCGGTCGTGCAGCATGTGCCAGTTCAGGGTCGGCCCGCCTTCGATCATGAGCTTCTTCACGCCGAATTTTTCCCGGAGAATCTTCATGAGCAGCGGGAGTTCGACATGGTTTTTCCCGGCAACGATCACGTGGGCGCCTTTCTTTTTGATCGCCTCGACCCGGTCTTTGGGAGCGGCTTCCGAAACAGCGATGGCCGTTGGGGCGTCGGGGCCCAGCACATTTGCATCGAGCGGGAGATCGGCCATACTGCACGGGATCACCCGGAGCGGGCTCTTTCCCTCGATGTACCTGACCGTGAGGTACGAGTTGTCGATCCGGATCGTATTGGCCCCGACCATGATCGCATCGTATTCTGCCCGCGTCTCGTGGAGCAGGATCTCGGTCTCGTGCGCCATGTATTTCATCAGGATCTTTGAGGATGCCCCTTTCTTGAGCGTAAGTTTGCCATCCGCCGTGATCTCCGACATCATGAGCACGTGCGGACGGTCTGAAGTAGTGGTCATGTGAGCCTCTTTTCTCCGGAATAATAGGGTGGCAAATATAAATAACGTGGCGATAGCGGCGGACCAAAACCCCTCCAGCATGGCAGATCAACGCCGGATGAGCAACTATTAATTGTTGATCTGCGCATGAATTTAAGTTATGAATATTACTGCACTCCGGCCAAGGTTCATCGGGTATCTTGAGCCGGTGGCAGATGTCTTTGTCCGGCTCCGGATCACGCCCAACCAGATCTCGCTGCTCTCGCTCGCTGCCGGTATCGTCTGCGCGGTCCTTTTCTTCCAGCGCCAGTTCCTGCCAGGTGCGTTCTTCCTCCTCCTCTCCGCGGTGTTCGACCTCATTGACGGGAGTGTTGCACGGAAGACCGGCGCCCACACCAACTTCGGTGCGGTCTTTGACTGGATCGTGGACAAGTATGTCGATGCGCTGGTCATTCTCGGCATCGGCCTCTCCGGGATCCAGATCGTCAGCCAGTTTTATCCCGTTCCCCCGGTGGCAGATTTTTGTATTGTCGCGCTCGCCATCATCGGCTCGCTGATGAACACGTTTATCAAACCGGTCGTCTACGCGGAGATCGGGTACCGGGAAAAAGTCGAAGGAAAGATCGACGACCCCCTCGAGGGGGTCGGGTTCTTCGGCCGGCCGGAGACGTTTGTTGTTTTAATTACCGGCGGAGTATTCGGGATTATCTGGGCAGCGGTGATCATTATTGCCGTCTGCACGAACCTTTCTGCGCTGCAGCGGATTATCTACCTTTACCGAACGCTTTCCTGATCTCGCCGGTATACATCTGGTACAACTCGTCGGCGAACTTCCCGAGCCGGGGGATCAGCGTAAAGAGCCAGTACGCCAGCATGACCAGGATCACGAGCGCCAGCAGTTCCATGATCACGTTGTGCGCCCAGAAGAAACTCTCGTACCCGGGTTCGCCGTTGCTTGCGATATCCGGGTAATACGGGAACCACTGGTCCGTGTATGCCATGATCACAAAGGCGTTCCGGAGCAGGTTGAGGAAATAGATGGGCAGCACGATGATGAGGAAGGCATAGCACTTCTGCCGTACTGTTGTCGGGACTGCCGCGGCCACACCCAGCAGGATCGCGATGCTCTGGATGCCGGTACACCCAAGGACGATCTGGACGCTGTACCCGTTGCGGGTGATCGTGTCGCGGAGCAGGTCCCCGCATGCGGCCGGGTCCATCGCCCGTTCGGTGGCCACGTTCATGCAGGTGAGCGAGACCGTGTAGTTGAGGGCTTCGAGTATCCAGATGACCTGCCCGACAACCATGGAGATGAGCTGGTCCCCGAGCCAGGCAAAGAGGGGCACCTGCGTGAACCCGAACGGGGCGTAGATGAGGAACGCGACTGCCGCCGCCCTTGATATGTTGATCGCCCGTTCATCGTTAATAAGGAGGTATTTTATGGTGATCGCGAGGAATGGCACGGACATTGCCGCGATCAGGGGATACATGAAATTGTATTCCTTAAAAAATTCCGGCAGCTCGGCAAACAGGGTCAGGACAATGAATATCCACCCGGTGATAGCTGCATACTTCCGATGTCGACCGGGTATGAGGAATGCCAGAAATCCGGCACAGGATAAAAGGACCAGATACTCGATCATTAGTAAATTATCCACGCAGTACCAAAAAAAGGATTCTGAAGTGCCGGTTTTTTTTCAGGTCTCCGTGGTCCGTTCCGGACCCGGCCGGAACCATTGCGAATCTGGAAATCATGAGCTGCATTACACGAGAGTTAATCTTCTATAGTGACCCATGTAATGCACATGTTTTGTCCTGAATGTAAGACTCTTATGATGTCGTCCGGAGGTCAGCTGAAGTGCCGTAAGTGCGGTTATATCAGGAAGATCGACAGCAACGACCAGATGACAATGAGGAAGGAGCGCACGGAGAACGAGATTACCATCGTGGACGATGAAGATACCAACATCAAGACCATGCCCACGATCCAGATCAAGTGCCCCAAGTGCGAGAACAACCTTGCAATCTGGTGGCTCCGCCAGCTCCGCGCTGCTGATGAAAGCGAGGTCCGTTTCTTCCGCTGCACGGAATGCAGTCACACCTGGCGCCAGTACGATTAGATACCAATCATACGTTTACCCATTCGATATATTCAGAAAATCAATAACCAGCCAGCAAACTACAATCCATTGACAACATTTTTCTCAAGAATTTTTCTTGGTAATTCCCTGCCGCCCGGCCGATTGCGGGGGTCCTGAACAATTATTTCCGGTAACCATTTTTTTTACGATAATTCAGATTTGGCAACGTGTGTAACATTTGACCTTGTCATCACAACTTGTCAGGCCGGATGGTCCTGCTGTACCTTTTTGGATACAATGGCTATGGCCGAGGTGGGATCCGGATTAAAAAAAGAGTACGGGATTCATTCCCGATTCCGTTTCAGACTGCCTTGACCTGCACGACTTCCGGCTTGGGCAGGTAGGGGATGATGGAGGCAGCGAGTTTTGCGATGTCCATGGACTGGAGCACGACCTTTCCCGGGCCGGTCAGGGTAGTGACGAACAGCCCCTCCCCGCCAAAGATCGCGGTCGTGATCCCGCCGACAAGCGCGATATCGTAACTCACCGAGTGGTCGAACCCGACAACGAGCCCGGTCTGCACCTTGACGACCTCGCCGGGTTTCAGGGTCATCTCGATGATGTCCCCGCAGCAGTGGAGGAAGACGGTGCCCTGCCCGGTCATGCGCTGGAGGATGAAGCCTTCCCCGCCAAAGAGCCCTGCACGGATCTTATTCGTGAGCGCGATCTCGAGGTCCACGCCATCATCGCAGCAGAGGAACGACTCCTTGCTGGCGATGAAATCCTTGTCCGGGCTGACCGTCACCGGGAAAATTTTCCCCGGCATGGTCCCGGCAAAGGAGACGAACCCGGCCGTGTCGCCCGCGGTGAACCGGGTGAGGAAGATGCTCTCGCCCGTGACAGCGCGTTTCAGGCCGGAGATGATGCCGCCCTTGAGCTGGCTCTCCATCGTGAACGACCCGGTCATGTTCACCATCGATCCGGCTTCGGCAAAGATCCCTTCCCCAGGCTGGAGGTCGATCTTCACCATCTGCAGGTTGTTGCCAATGATCTCGTGCTTCATAATATTCCTGTTTGATATTCCGTCAGAAAAGTACAAATGTGTTTGGGAGCGTGAGCCGGGATATTTTTATTGCGGGACGGGAGCAGGAACGAATGAGGGTATCCGCAAAGGAGCCTGGTGAATAGCGCAGCAGAGGATTGCGTACCCGTCAGGATATTGACCGCATGCAGGAAAACCATTAAAAGAATTTCAGGTACAATCAGAGATATGCGCAATACTCCTTTCATCGCACTCCTGTTTGTCGTATGCATGCTGGCGGTTGCCGCTGGATGCACCAGCCAGCAGGGCAGCAAGACCGTTGTGACTCCCGCGGTCACCATTGCGGTCCCTGACAACGATGCCTCGCAAAAAGCGTTCCTCTCCATGCCCCAGGCACCGCTCAATGAGACTGAGACTACGGATATCCTCTACCTGCAGGAAGCAGAAAAATTCGATCACGATCTCAATACCGCGCTCTACGGCATGCACAGCGACATCCCGGTCTTCCTGCACATCGCCAATGCATCCGGGGTCTACATGGCGATCGACAACGTGATCCTCCAGCGGTACGGTATCCCCTCACCGGAGAACGAGGCTGCCGGAGTCTTTACGAACCAGAAACTCCAGCAGATGTATACGGCAGATATCAACAGCGGTTACGCATCCGCTACCACTGCGCTGACGTCAAGCGCCACGTTCGAGGACATGCACATCGCAGACCTCCAGGGTGCCATGGGGCGTACTGACAACAGCGACCTGCAGTTCATCTACCGGCAGCAGCTTGCGTCCGCCCGTAATAATCTCCGGTTGCTCAACCAGTGGATCACCGCGTACGGCGGGACGTACACGCCAACGTACATCACGCAGGCATCCTACAATGAAATTATCAGCACACCGATGGAACAGATCCCGGTGCAGTAATTTTTTTTGAAATTTTTTTTTTAATTTTGCCGCCCGGAACTTTTTTTAATTTTTCTGGAGTCAGAAAAAAAAGAATTTGCGAGGGCTTACGCGTGCAATGCCGGGACTGTTTGCGCCAGGCACTTGCCCTGACCCGTGGTCTTTCAACATCTTTAAACGCCGGCCGTGCTCCACTATAATCATGGAATTAGGGGATCTGTTCCTGCAGGTCATCGAACGATATCATCATATCCTCATTGAAGCTGACGGATCAGAACCAGGATCGACACCCGGGTTTCCTGACATCACGATCAACCAGTATTTTTACCTGCAGGCGGTCCAGCGCAATGAGAATATCACGCTGACCGAACTTGCACGTATCATCGGGGTCTCCAAGCCATCGGCCACGGCAGCAATCACCAAGTTGATCAGTGACAACTTTGTGATCCGTACTCAGTCCAAAGTCGACCAGAGAAAATTCCACCTCTCCCTTTCAGAGATGGGACAGGCAGTTTTCGTGCATAAGCACCGGGCATGCCGGCAGTTTATCGAACGGCTGGAGCAATGCACGACACCGGATGAGCAGAAGATCCTTACCCGGGCGTTCCGGATTATGGTCGAGAGCCCGCTTGAGCCGGGCGAATAAGTCCTGTCGGAAATTAGTTAGTTCACCCTAACAAACTATTTATCCGATCGGGTAATACTTTTCCGGTATGCAACATCACTGTTTCAAACGGGGAATGAAAAAATCTGCAGGGACAAAGGACGATGCAGCGCAGGAATTTTTTACCGCGAGGGGACGGGCATGAGCCAGCCTACGTATGGATCCGGCAGCCGGGCCACAAAAAAAGCCGTGCTGCATCTTCATGCACCCCCTTCAAGGGTCTTTCCCCTCCTCTGCCCCGAGCGCGAACGCGACTGGATTGCCGGGTGGGACTATACGATGGTGTACTCGCAGTCCGGTTACGCAGAGCCCGGCTGTGTCTTTACCACCACGCTTCCCGATGAGGGGCTGACCATCTGGATGTGTGCAGAACACATGCCCGACCGGCGCGTTGTGTTCTCCCGGGTCACGCCCGGCCTGATAACAATCCACTGGGAGATGGATCTTTCTCAACCCACACCGGGTGATACCGATCTTGCCGTTACCTGGACGGTGACCGGGCTCTCCGAAGCGGGGAACCGGTTTGTTGACACCATGCTCGATGAGCGTTTCTCCGGCCTGACGGGGATGCTCAAGCGGTGCCTTGACCACTACTTCACTACCGGGACAATGCTGCCTGTGGGTCTCTAAAAAAGATGTCGGGCCTATCCAACGCCCTGTCATTGGGCGGACCCGGGAATAATCGTTAAACCAATCCGGCATTTTTTTTAAATGAGTCAGAAATTTTTTAATTTACGATGCCCGGCGCGGGAAAATGATGGGGGATGGCGCTACGAAATTTTTTTGATTCGTAACCTTGCCTGGATGAGTGAGAAGGGGGCGTCGCGGAGAGTCCATGAGGAGCAGAGATGGTGGAGGAATCGTACTACGAAAATCTGCTGTCAGTCTTTAACTTTTTTCAAATGCTTCCAGGAATGCGTCTCGTGAAATCACGGCCTGCGTGCAGATTGTCCGCAGGGTCGATCCCTTGATCGTTTCGTGATTCGGGATTGTCATAGGAGTTTTCGTTCCGTCCGGGTTGATGCGTTCCAGTGCAATATGATTCCCGGTCCGGACAACATCAAATCCAAGAATATGAAACGTGTGGAGAACCCGCTGTTTGGGGACGTCGTGAGGAAAAATTTGTGGAAATCCCAGAAATTAAACCAATCTCACAACGAAGTGTGAGATTGGTTGTGAGTTACAGGTTTTCCACAAATCGAGAAGATTTTATAAAATCTTCGAAGTTCATTTCAGATGACGACCTCGGCCAGTCGTGCATCTACGATATCGTCATCGGAAAAAGCATTCTTGCCGAATGTCTCGATATGGAACCGGATCGCGGAGGTGACATCTGCCACCGCCTCTTCATAGGTGTCGCCTTCGCCAACGACCACTCCCCGCATGCCGACAGGATATGCTACAAAGCCGTCCTGGTGTTTCTCGACAATAATCTTGAAAGGCTGCATGGATTGTCCCGCTCCTGATATTTTATTGGTGTCGGGAAATATTAAGGAGATCGTCCCTTTGTTTCTGTTGCGCATGGGAGCCGGCGGGCCGGATAGGGAGCGCATGTGTTACAGGATCTCCCGGCCAGACTGACAGAAAATCCCGGGCGAGTTTTCTCCTCAACAAATCTTGAGTATATACGCCGCTTTTATGTCGAATATCATGAGGTTGCCCCACAGATTCCCCAGACACTGTCTGGGTAATCTCCGGCAATCGGCCCGGCGAAAGCACCAATTGGGCAGACACTGTCTGCCGAATTCAGTTCCCGATTTACCCTCAGCAGATCTTAATTCTCCGACGTCCGACAGGTCATCAGACCTGGAGGAGGAGAAGAGTCATAGACTCTTCGACGGAGACCCATGCCAGAAAGACCCCCCGGACCCGCTTCAGTGTGCCTTATTCCCAAAAAACCGCGCAATGAGGAGATTTTATCGGGCGATACGGGCCCTGATTGGATTTTCTCCGTCGAAGAATAAAAAATGCGCTAATGGGCGCTATTGGACGGCTGATCTCTCTCAAAACGGGCTAGGGTACCGAAAATTGAAAAGAACCCCCGTTTTGGATCGCAGTTTTAGGGGTCCCTAATACGGGTCATCTGACCTGTGACAGGTATCTGACCCGTGACAGGTCAGGTGCATCGGACAGGTATCTGACCTGTCACAGGTATTTTGCATGAGTCCGGATCTGCACTATCTAAGAGGGGGTTCCGGAGCTGGGATTTACGTCGGTAACGTCGGAGACAGGAAGGGTCCTGGGGAGATAAGGTACGGGAAATTTTTTTGAGAAAATTTTCCGGTGCGGTGAAATATTTTTGGAAAATCTTTTGCGGATTGTGGAAGTAAAAAAATTTGGAAATTTTTCTTTGAGCAATCATAATCTGCGATGCCTCACACGCAAAATATTTGAGGGGATGAGTGGATCGCCAGAAAATTTTGCTGAGGGGTACGGGGGGTCACGAAAATATTTTTGTGAGGGGTACCCCCCCTCAGCAAAAAATTTCCGTGAGGGTCTGCCCCTGTTTTCGAAACGGTTTACGACGGGGCGTCGTGTTTGTGCGTGCGGGAAATCATGAGGGGTCATGGGGGTCACCGAAAAAAAATGATGAGGGGGTGGGGGACTCAGCAAAATTTTCTTGTGAGGGGCAGGGAGATTTCATTCCAGATAGTATAATCAAATGTTACCTAACATCTGTTCAAGGAATGCAACTCCTCTCACTACATCATCCATCGTTTTTCCCCCTGTCAGGATTATTTTCCCTGATGAAAAGAGAAGAGCAACAATTTTTGGATCTGGTATACGATATACCAACCCGGGAAACTGTTCCGGTTCGTACTCGATTTTTTCCATGTTAAGCGTGATAACTACCTTATTCAGGTTAATGTACTTCCCGAGGTCATACGAACAGACGATATTGGTAACGGCCACCTCAGGTGCATCATGACAGGTTACTCCGGCCTTTTTCATTCTCTGGATGAGATTATCCAGACCACGGACAAATTCATCGTGACTTTTGATCCCAGTAATTACCACCTTCCCGGAAGAGAAAACGAGTACCGTGATTTTGGGGTTTTGAAGTCGTAATACTGCACCGGGGAATCGTTTCTTGTTGAGTTCGCAGTTCTCAACCGTTTCTGAAAGTTCAACAAGATCGATAGAATCAGCGATAGATCCCGAAGCAACGATATTCTCAATCTTAGGTGACTGAAATTTTTCTTTACTCATGAAGGTTAGATGGGTATGATGATCGCAAGTTGTTATCGGTTAATTATCCCAGAGTCTCACCGGGTTAAAATTCACCTGTGGAGAATACAAAGTTCAATACGCCGTCAGAATCTCCTGCTCCGGAGACTTTCCCGGAATCAGAGGTGGATCCACTCAACGATCCCGGAAAACTGACTGACATGATCCATTGTTGTAGCTGCAAGAGCGAGAGGATTAACCGAGATCGATCCATCTTCTTTCTCTTCGATGGATGTTATCACGAGAGCTGCGTACTCCCTGGATTCAGAAGCAAGTTTGAGATCCTGTCGGTATACCAAGAGAGATGACACGGTGTTGATGGCCGGTCCTTCCTTAAAGATTTTCGTGGAAATTACCTCGATATCAATAGCATCGGAGACAGATTCTGGATCAACACTGTTCACAATCTTAGAAGATTTGGATTTTTCCTTACTCATGAGAGGTAAGTAGGTATGATGATCGCAAGGTGTTATCGGTCAATTGTACCCGGATTCCGAACCATCCCCCGCTCTGCGATGCCCGACGCGGGGGAATGATGGGGGTGGGGCTACGCACGTTCCTGTTCGCAAATCATGAAAGCAAGACCATGGAAATTGACAGATAATTCTGCTTAATTTTCCATACAGATGTAAAAATACACGAAAACAACACTTTCACCCCGCGCAATCCGGGAGTATATATGCCGGTAAAATTTACTTTGTATCATGATGCTCAATGCGTGTAACATTGAGCCGAATGCAAAAGGAAAAAGTTTGGAGAAAAAAATGGACATAAAATGGTCTTTAATCCACGAACTTAACTCCGGTGACATCTCGAAATATGCCCCAACATCCTCTGGGGTGTATGTGATATGGGTTCACTTCAAAGATGGTAAATGGAGATGTCATTACACTGGACAAGCTGAGAATCTTGAACAAAGACTTTACCAACACATTTCCTCATCGGAGTCGAACACTTCAATTAAATCGGGAGTGTCGAAATTTCGATGTGGATATTGTACAGCGGAAGTTGGATCACAAGCCAACCGTAACGGGATCGAACTATACCTCTACCAAACGTATAAGCCTGAGTGGAATGATATCACGCCACCTGGTACTTCACCAATCCAAGTAAATCTGCCTTAATCCTCATCTTTCTTTTTTGACGAATATAATTGAAAATCTTGTTAGGGTAACTTCGATGCGATGCCTGACGCGGGAAAATGCCGGAGGGTGACGCTACGGAATTCAGATAATTATATACACATGTCAATAAAGATTCCAATCATCTATGGACTTATCAATTAAGGATCGTAAGAATTTATGGAGTGCAGCAGCTGGAATATGCTCCTATCATTTTAATGGGGAGAGTTGTGAAAGAAAGTTATTTACAAAAAATGGAGAGATGGATACAAACTTAGGTGAAGAGTGTCACATTATCGGAGAAAAACCGAGCGCCGCGAGATATCAAGAAAAATTTCAAGATAAAGAAACCTACAAGAACGCAATTTTACTATGTAATGTCCATCATAAACTTGTCGATGATAATCCAGAACTTTATACAATCTCCGTTCTCCAACAAATGAAAACTGAACACGAACAGATAATCTCCGAGAAATTGAAAAAACAAAAAATTTTACCTTTTGTTTTAAAGGACACTCAAATTTTGGTTGAAGGCAATAAAGTGGATGGAGACGTTATCGGATTGGATGTTCAAAGCCCAACAGTTTTTTCTGGTGTTGGGATAGTTGTTCGAAGTAATGAAGCTAAAAGTGTTGTAGGGGCAAGAATTTCTGGAGGTCTGACGGGAATATTGTCTTTTTGTCCAAATTGCGGAAGACCTGTAAGTACAGCATATTCGGGTCAAATGGTTAGTCCGACCAGAGAATGCCCATTCTGCCATCACCAGTTTTGATAATCATCAAATCCTTTGAAAAGATACTTGGACTTGAAAAGTTGTACACTCCGATGGAGTTTAAGTTATAATTATTTTTATAGAGTGGTGCGATGGCCCACGCGCAAAACGCCTAGTCGGGTTTTGCGCTACGCACTTACCTATACGTTTGCGTGATCAAGGATGTTTCCGAGTCGCTACAATCTTGCAGAAAAACTGTATGCAGGAAAAACGAATCGCTCTTTAAAATGAAAAAGATTTTATCTCGATACCAATCAGGTTTTAGTTGAATGCTCAAATTCTTCAAAAATTTGAATTATTTCCTCAAATGGTGAAAAATTATCTTCTTTGGCTTGATTGATATACATTGTTTTAAATCGTCCCGGGCTCACGTTCGCGGCACTTGATAATTTATTGAATAATGTTCGTCCAGGAATCACTTTTTTCCATTCATCATCGTCTCTATCTACCAGATCATTCAAATAAATCCATCTTCGTTCAGTGTGCTCTTTAATAGGTTCGAATGAAAATGCTGAATTTACACGTTTTTGCTCAACTAAAAATGAATTTTCCAAGAGACTCAAATAATCTGATAGATCAATATCATTGATTCCCTTAACGGTAAGGCCAACATTTCCAATTTTTGATTGAACGAGAGAATCCAACTCTAATCGAATGGTGTATGGGATTGATTCTCGAGCGATTTGTTTGAGTTTGTCTCTAATTTTTACCGGGTCACAAAGCCAACTGTCATGAGGCTCCATTTTACAAACCATTCGCGCAATAATTTCCTCGTCTAGGAAATAATTCTCTAAATGATACCGTGGAAGGAATGCGAGATGGTTTGAAGATTTCGACACTAAATCGGTCATTACATTCTCTGGAAGACTGCTATCATGATCTGATATCATAAAAAAATCTATGCCCCATAGGGATTTTGACAATACACCCTCAACTATTTTTGAGAATGATAAAATGGTCTGTCTACTACCGCTCGGAACGAGCACGTATTGAGGGAAGTGAGATCCCATGATCTCACCATATGTTTGCTTATCCAAACTAGATTCCGAACCCTCGATTAAGACTATCTTCTTCCCAAGTGCGATGACACCTAAATTTTGTCCAAGCAAATTAAGTGCTATCGCTTTTTCATCATCTTTAAAAACAGATACGGCTTGATTTTCCCCTCCATTTTTTGGTTTGATAAAAATTACAGAATGGTTCAGTGATTGCGTAATGATGTCCGGTGAATGAGTACAAAAAATAAATTGATTTCTTTCACCAACATTTTCAAGGGCTCTCAAAAGACGGAAACTCAGTTCTGGATGAAGGTGCACTTCTGGTTCATCAAAAAAAATAATACAATCCTTTGGATCATGTAGAAGTAAATCAAATACAACTGTGAATACTTCCCGTTCGCCAGAACTTAATGTGTCAATTGATAGAAGTTGCCCATTTTCTATATACTGTATAACAGGATTATTTAATGGAATATCTGCAAGTTTTTTTGGAAACAACAATAAATCAAATGTAGTTTTAAATTTCTCTAATGGGTCAATAGGATTAATAGGCATTTCTTTTTTGCCAGCCTTTCTTAACTCTTCATATCTTTGGGAAACTTCTGTTCGATAATGACCAATTTTCCTGTATAATGCGTGAATTGTATCCTGATATCTATTCTTGAATGGATTCATCATAAGATTCCACACAACATCTTCATCGAAAGGATCTGGAAAATTCCAGCTCCATTGAAACGGTGCAATTTGTTCGAACGTTCTTGATGAATCAAAATTCAAGATACTACTTTCAAATTTCCCCCGTTTCCGGTTTTTTTGAAGGTGCTGACGCAATAAGTTTGAATCGTTTTGATCAAGTGTATTAAGTGATTTCTTTTTCCAAGAATCTCTTTCACCAGATGAAGTAGCCTCAATATTGAGAGAACGTGACGGATCTGCCTGTGGATTTTGAAGAAGGCCAATGATTTGCTGGATTAAACGTGTTTTTCCAATTCCATTGGGTCCGGCTAGTACTATAATCGTTGATAAATTTGTTGCTTCGAAATTGTCAATAGGGGGCTTATTTTGAATTTTAATTGACGTAATTCGCATATTGAGGCCTCAAAATAATTATTTGCTTTTTACTCCCGCCATTGGTATAAAATTTGCTTTATGATTTTTTACCTGTCGTAAGATGGATTCATTATTTCGAACCGCACGTTAACCGAAAACAACCCTTAATACCCTCCCCAAACAAAACTTGAGCAGAATGCCTCCCGAAAAACTCCCCGGCGGCCCGACCCAGGACGAGATCATGGCAGTCTCGCTCCAGAAGCTCGGACTCCGCAGCACAGACACTGTTCTGGAAATCGGCTGCGGCACCGGGAAGGTCTCGGTCGCGATGGCCCGCGAAGTAAAGTCCGTGATCGCCATCGACATCCGCCCCGAAGCGATCACGCTCGCAACCAAGACGGCAAAGGAGGCCGGCGTGAAAAATATTAATTTCTCCTGCACCGAAGCAACAGCGTTCCTGCAAAGTAACGAAGTGTACGACTGCGCATTCCTCGGCGGCACAAAGCACCTTGCAAAGATCCTTCCGGTACTCGCAAAGAAAGTGAAGCGGACGATCGTGGTAAACGCTGTGCTCCTCTCCACGGTCTCGGACGCAGTCACGGTCCTGAAAGACCTCGGGCTCTTTTGTGAAGTTGTGCAGGTGCAGGTCTCGCGGTCGCACGGGATTGCCGGCAGTATCATGTTCAAGCCCATCGATCCCGTCTTTATTATTGTCGCACGGGGTGCTGCATGCTCGTAGGCCTTGGCCTCGGGCCGGGAAACCCGGAGCTCCTGACGCTCCGTGCGGTGCGGCTCCTGAAGGAAGCCGATACCGTCTTTGTGCCCGGCCGGATTGCGCACGACCTCGTGGCCCCGTACCGCGAACCCGTCATGCTCGATTTCCCGATGACGGACGATGAGGCAAAGATCCGCTCGTGCATGAAGGAGAACGCACGGAAGATCGCGCCCGTTGCGCAGGACGGCCTCGCGGTCTTCGGGATCCTGGGCGACCCGAACTTCTTCTCCACGTTCTCTCGGCTCTGTGCCGTGATCGCGGAGACGCACCCGAAGGTTGAGTTCCGGACCGAGCCGGGGATCAGCTCCATCACCGCGTTTGCCGCCGCTGCCGGTGTGCCGGTGAACCAGGGCTTCACCGTCTCGGACGGTACGGTGTCGGAAACGATGATTCTCTTAAAAGTCCGGCACCCGAAAGCCACCGCGGAGAGCCTGCGGGCCAAAGACTATTGCGAGTTCGTGCTGGTCGAGCGGATGTTCTTCGATGACATGAAAGTGTACCGGAACGATGAACTGCCGGAGAAGAGTGATTACATGAGCGTGATGTATGCCCGTAAATAATGACGCGAACGTGATCTGGTTCGTTGGCGCCGGGGCCGGCGACCCGGAACTGATCACGGTCAAGGGAAGGAAGCTGCTGGACAAAGCCGAGGTGCTGGTCTACGCGGGCTCGCTCGTCAGCCCGGCGCTTGTCGAGACCTGCCCGGCAGAGGAGAAGGTGGACAGCTGGGACCGGAAGCTCGACGAGATTGTTGCCATCATGATCGACCGGGCACAGAAAGGAAAGCGGGTCGTGCGGCTCCACTCCGGCGACTCAGCGATCTTCGGCTCGATTGTCGAGCAGATCGCAGAGCTGGAGAAAGCCGGGCTCACGGTGAAGATCGTCCCCGGGGTCTCATCGGTTTTCGCTGCGGCAGCAGCCCTCACCACGGAGTACACGCCAAAGGGCGTAGCGGACACGCTCATCATCACCCGGCCTGCGGGTAAGACACTTGAAGTGGATTACATCCCCGAGCTCTCGAAAGTCCCGGCAACGATCGCGTTCTTCCTGGGGAGCGAGCATTTCTCGGAAATCACGGAAAAGCTCTCCTGCCCGAAAGACACGCCCGCGATCGTCATCTACCACGCCTCGTGGCCCGACCAGCAGATCATCCGGGGCACGGTTGCCGATATCGCACAGAAAGCACAATCCGCCGGCATCACGCGGTCGGCCCTGCTCATTGTCGGGCACGCCGTGCTCGGGACCGCCTGCGACTACACGCGATCGCACCTCTACTCATGAACGACACGGTTGTCATCACGTTCCCGTATTCCCGCACGGATGCAGAACGTATCGCGGCATTTCTTAATGCGGATATCGTGGAATACTCGTCGGATATTTTCAGCACGGTATTTGCAGGCCGCAAACGGATCGTTGCCCTGATGTCGATGGGGATCGTGGTGCGGAAGATCGCATCGCTGCTGGACGATAAGTGGACCGATCCTGCGGTTGTGGTCGTGAGCCCGGACCTCCGGTTCGCGGTGCCGGTCCTCGGCGGGCACCACGGGGCAAACTCGCTTGCAAAGGAACTGGCCGGCCTCGGCCTTGTGCCGGTCATCACCACCGCAACGGAGTCCCGGGGCCGGGACTCTGTCGAGACTATTGCGGAACGGACAGGCACCGAAGTCCTGAACCGGGACTCCACCCGGCAGGTGAACGCAGCGCTGCTGGAGAACGATATCCCGGTCCATGCGGTCCACGGTCCTGCCATCGTGCTCGCGGGTCCCGGCGTCTCGCTGCTCGTCAGGAAAGGCGTGTACTCGGTCGGCATCGGGTGCCGGAAAGGGATCCGGCCGGAGGAAGTCTCGGATGCGGTCCGGACCGCCCTTGCGGAGAACGGGATCGCACCGGAGGACGTCCTCATCTACGCGACCACGCAAAAAAAGTTCAACGAGACCGGCCTTGTCGAGGCGGTCGCATCGCTTTCCGGGAATTTAATATTCCTTGATGACGATACCATAAACGCACAGGCAGGCACCGGCCCCTCGCGGGCAACCCGGCTCGGGCTCCTTGGTGTTGCCGAGCCCTGCGCCCTTGCCGTGTCAGGGAGCAGGACCCTTGTCATGGGAAAGAAAGTTTTCGGGAGAGTGACCGTTGCCATCGCACGTTAAAGGAGAGAAAGGGACCCTTGCCATTGTCGGCCTCGGGCCGGGGCTGCTGGAGTACATCACTCCCCGTGCCATGAAAGCGGTGGCAAAAGCCGAATATGTGCTCGGCCACTCCACGTATCTCAAGCCGCTCGAACCGCTGCTTGCCGGCAAGCAGGTCATCAGCAGTACCATGGGAAAGGAAGTGGACCGGGCAAAAAAGGCGATCGAACTCGCCCGGACAAACCATGTCGCGATCGTTTCCGGCGGCGATGCCGGGGTGTACGGCATGGCAAGCATTGTCCTTGAAGTGCTGGAGCGCGAAGGCGTGGATATCCCGGTCGAGGTGGTCCCGGGCGTGACCGCGGCCAATGCCGCTGCGTCCCGGGTAGGCTCGCCCCTCTCCGGGGACTTTGCCGTGATCAGCCTCTCCGACCTTCTCACGCCGCTTGACGTGATCGAACAGCGGCTTGACGCGGTCTTCACGCTCGGGATCCCGGTCGTCCTGTATAATCCGAAGAGCCGGGGCCGGCCGGACAACCTTGCGCTGGCCATCGGGATTGCGCGGAAACATCTTGGGCCGGGGACACCGGTCGGGATTGTTAAAAATGCCCTGCGCGAGGACGAGAAGACGCTCGTCACAACGCTCGGGGCAATGGAACAATCGATGGACGCCGTTGACATGCACACGACGGTTATCATCGGGGGAACAGAGAGCAGGATCTGGAGGATGAGAGACGATGTCAAAGGAATCATCACGCCACGCGGGTACCACCGGAAATACGTATATTGACGTTGGTGCCGACACACAGGAAGGCTTTGCGATCTCGTCAAAGTCACGGGCACTTGCACGAGAAGCGATCGGCAACGAGACGCCCGAAGACCGCGTGAAGCAGCGGTGCTCGATCGCGGTCGGCGATTTTGCGATGGCGGACCTGATGCGGTTTGTGAACAACCCCGTCCCAGCGGTCCTCGAAGCACTCAGGCAGGGAGCCCCCATTATCACCGACATCCGGATGGTCCAGATAGGCATCCAGAAGAAGGGGCATACGAGCAAAGTGCTCTGCGCCCTTGACTTCGGCGCCGATATCGTCAAAGAAAAAGGGATCACGCGGAGCTCGGCCGGGTTCATCGCGCTGAAAGACCGGCTTCCCGGGTCGATTGTCGTGATCGGGAATGCCCCATCAGCGCTGCTCTCGCTCTGCTCGATGGCCCGCGACGGCATCCGGCCGGCCGCGATCATCGGTGCGCCGGTCGGCTTCGTCAACGCCGCCGAGTCCAAGGAAGTGCTGCGGGCGCTTGACATCCCCTCGATCTCTTCGGAAGGGACGCGGGGCGGGACACCGGTTGCCGTTGCCGCGGTCAACGAGTGCATCACCATGTATATCGAGGCTTCAGGTCATGCGGGACCCGGTCACCGGCTTTGAATACCCGGACGCGTGGGTCGGGCGGTGCCAGGACCCCGACAAGCTGGCGCTCGTAAAAAAAGGCCTTGCCGTTCTCACCTCAACGGGCCTCGTCCTTGTGCGGGGGTTCACCACCGGCACGACTGCCGCAGCGGCCTGCAAGGCAGCGGTCCTCTCGCTTGGGGGTGCAGCGGTCACGTCCGTCCCGGTCACGCTCCCCTGCGGGCTGACCGTCGATGTTGCCGCCGAGGGTGCTGCGGGGCGGGCAACTGCCAGGAAAATCCCCGGGGATTATCCCGGCGATGTCACGGCCGGCCTCCTCTTTGTTGCCGAGGCGGTCAGGAAAGAAAATGGCATTCATCTCTCATTTTTGGAAGGCATCGGGAGGTTTTCCCGGGATACCCCGCGCTACCGGGCCGGCGCTCCTGCGGTCAGCCCCCCGGCCATGGCCTGCATCGAGGCATCCGTTGAGGAGGCCCTCAGAACAACCGGCCAGCCCGGCATCGAGGTGCGGCTCCACATCCCCAAGGGAAAAGAGATCGGGAAGATCACCTTAAACCCCCGGATCGGCGTCGTGGGAGGCATCTCGGTCCTCGGCACCACGGGCCTTGTCGAACCCTGGGACGACCACCTCACCTCCTCCACCATCTACCGGATCTCGGCTGCGGAACACCCGGTCCTCACGACCGGGCGCACCGGCCTCCGGTTTGCCCGGCTGATGTATCCCGACCGCGAGGTGATACTCATCGGGGGAAAGATCGAACGGTCTGTTGAAGCGGTCCGTGGCGATGCGATCCTTTTTGGCCTCCCCGCTCTCATCCTCCGGTATATCAACCCGCAGGTCCTCGAGGGGACCGGGTCCGCGACCGTTGAGGAACTGTCGGTCACCCCGGCCTTTCCTGCGATCGTAAAGGTGAACCTTGCCGCGTTTAAGGCACGGTATCCCCGTATCAGCGTGGTGCTGGTGGACCGGGAAGGGCAGGTCATAGGAGAGAGTCCATGAAGATCATTGGTGTCGGCTGCGGCCCGGGGCTGCTCACGGAACAGGCAATAAAGGAACTGAAGGCGGCCCGGAGTGCGTACGGGTCGGAGCGGGCAATCGAGCTGGCAAAGCCCTATCTCCGCTCCACCTGCCGGGTCAAGTCCATCGACGATTTCAAGAGCCTGAACAGGCTCCCGCAGGACTCGGTCATCCTCTCGACCGGCGACCCCATGCTTGCCGGCCTCGGGTACCTGACCGGCGAGGTCATCCCGGGCATCTCCTCGCTCCAGCTCGCAACCTCCCGCCTCCACATCCCCCTCTCCCGGGTATCCGTGGTCGTTGCCCACGGGCGGGGCCACGAGAAGGGCATGACCGACACGGTCGAGGAACTGAAACGGGGGAAGATCGTCTTCCTCCTTGCGGACCCGAAGTTCGATGTCAATGAACTGTACTCGCGGCTCCAGCGCCTCGCCATTCCCCTGCAGATCGCGGTCTGCGAGAACCTCGGGTACCCGGAGGAGAAGATCGCGGTCGCTCCGGTAGAGACACCCCCCGGGACCACGGCGGCTCTTTACTCGCTTGTCATCGGCAATTTCTGACGGATCAAAAAATCGTCAGGCCGGAAAAAGCCCGACAACAACCTTTTTTCCCAAACCGTGTCAATTACTGGTAGGGAGGTATCATTCCCATGGACAAGGCAACAAGGACACAGTTCAGCATCGGATTATTTACTCTCGGTTTTGTCATGATCGCGGTCCAGGACTTAAAACGGCTCGACACGATCAATCTCGGGTTCACCTGGCCGTTTGCGCTGATGTTCTACCTCGGGCTGATCTTCATGGCCATCGGGTATTATCTCAAGTAACGATCACGTTTTCTTTTTTGTTCCGGCCTTCGGTTCCGCTGCCTTTTCAATCTTGATCTCGCACTGGCGGTTCCCGGTGCACATGGTCCTGACAAAACGGGCGGTGTACTCTTTGTTGAGGACCGTCGTGGCAGTCAGGGTGAATGCCATGCACCGCCGGAATGCCGGGTTTACGGTACTCCCGGAAGTGTCACCGTGCTCCAGGAACGGGCACCGCTTGATGATAATCACCGACCTGTCTGAAGATATTTCGAGGGCTTCGGCCCCAAAGCCGGGGCCGAACAAAATCACGAGCACCATCCGCATCGTTTCGGCAAGGTCCTGCGCACTCCCCACCGGCAGGGAAAGGTCCCGGGCAATCGTGAACGCGGTACGGGAGAGTCCCATCCAGACCTCCTGCTCGATCTCGTCGTACCGTTCGCCAACAACCGGGCGGAATGCGGTATCGTACATGGCAGGCAGGCGTGCGGCGAACTGTGCTGCAAGCCGCCACCGGGTCTCTTCAGGAATATCCCTGAGGCCGATCATCGAAAGCTCCGTATCCTGATCGTTGTATTGCATACCGGTATTATCAATTGTTGGATGGTTACAGAAGACAGGTCCGACCGTATGGCTGGTTGCCGTTGCCTGCAATCAGGAGACGAGCATAATTTTCGTCCCGGTCTTCCGGATGAATCCCTCGTCTTCGAGCTCAGCAAGGATCCTGAGTACCCGGCTCTTCTCTTCCCCCAGTTCCCGGACGATTGCCGCGGGAGCCGTCCCGCCCCGGGACAGGAGCAGTTTCAGTACCTGCCCGCGGATCCGCCGGTCGGAGCCTTCGAATGCGGACTGTTTTGTATAGTGCACACTTTTCCGGTTCGGGTTCGGGACGCTTTTTTTCAGCAACGTGCCGAGGTCCATCAGTGCCCAGTACCAGACCCGCGGGTCATCGAGATAGAGCGCTTTTCCGACAAGCGGGAGGATCTCGTCGTCCCGCACCGCGTCCCTGTCATGGAAGAAATAATGGATGAAGACCCTGCGGATGTTCGTCTCTATGAAGACAACGGGCAGGTTGAAGGCAAAGGCGGCGATGGACGATGCCGTGGCATGGCCGATGCCGGGAAACGTGGCAAGGGTTTCAACATCCCGGGGAAGGATGCCCCTGAATTCCTCAGTAACCCGGATGGCGCATTTCTGCAATGCAATCGCCCGCCGGTTATACCCCATCCCCTGCCAGACGCGGAGAATATCCGCAAGCGGTGCGTGTGCAAGTGCCGTAAAGTCCGGGAATGCCGCAATGAACTCCGGGTATTTTATGGTGACCCGTTCGACCTGCGTCTGCTGGAGCATGATCTCCGAGACGAGGATATGGTACGGATCGGTGGTATGGCGCCAGGGCATGTCATGGCGGCCGGACTGCTCGTAGTGCGAGAGTACCATCTGCCGGAACGCGGCAATGCCCTGCTCGCTGTCTTCAAAAGAAATGGGTGGTGTTGTCCCATCGAGATGCATCTGTTTAGTCTCTGGCTTATTCTTGCGGGCGGGCATTTTTCGTACTCCCGGGTAATATGGGAGAGGGTATAATCCTGAAGGTAAGGGCAACGGGAGATTTTTCATTTTAGGAATATTGATTTTAAATTCTGTGATTATGTAACCGGAAACTCTAAAATGTGACAATATGTCCGGAATGTATTCACCGAAACGATGAACGCCGCTACAGTCAAGGTTTTTTTATAAAATTACGATTCCACCCACCCCCTACGGGGGTCGCTCGGGCGCCTCGTCGGGCCCTCGCTGGGCAAGATGGTTAATCGGAAAACATGTATGCCGGAAGGGGGTCAAGGGGTGCTCCCCTTGGGCTGCCTCCCCCTTTGGGGGAGAGAGGGGGTCACCCTCATAACTACCACAGAGGATTCCCAAACTGCGTATAAATCGAGGATTTCAACAGGACTAAAATTTCCAATCCATCACGTCCGCTTAAACATCCGGAGGAGTTTATAGCGAACCTTCAGGTTCGCTTAAACATCCCATCCAAATCAACCTTCGAAAACCGTACCATCGTGGGGCGGCCGTGCGGGCAGGTGAAGGGATTTTTCGTGAGCCGGAGCTGGTCGGCCACACGCTGGCACTGCTCCTGCGTGCAGACCGTCCCGGCCTTGATTGCCCCCCGGCACGCAACAATGCGGGTGATGCGTTCCCGGTTATCGACCCGCTGGCCCCGTTCAGGGCTTGTCACGTCGCTGATGATGTCCTCGAGAAGCGACGTGTCCTCCAGTTTCCCGAGCACAACCGGAATCGCACGGACAACGAAGGTGTCCCTGCCGAACTCCTCGATATGGAACCCTTCCTCTGCGAGTGCCGGCAGGAGGTCGGCAAGAATCGCGCTCTCGCGGGGAGTCCGGTGGAGGATCACGGGGGCGATTAGTTCCTGGACGCGCTTCTCCTTCCCGTCTTTCCTGCCCGCGAGCTCGTACAGGATCCGTTCGTGCGCCGCGTGCTGGTCGATGACAAGGAGTTCCCCGGTCTCGGTTGTGGCAAGGATATAGATCCCGCCGAATTCACCGATGACCCGGAGGGGAGGGAGGCTGCCTGCCGGGACGGGTCCCGCCGCCAGTTCGGTCTGACGGAGCTGGCGGTCGGTGGCTGTTGTTCCCGTATGCGTGGGTTCGCTGACAATGCCAGGCTGGATGGATGAATATATGTACGGGCGGGACTGTTCCGGCAGGGACGTGCCGGTAGTGATGGCCGGTGCCAGTGCCGGGCCTGACCGGATGTCCGGGATGAGATCGTGGCCGGACAGGGCATCCCTGATGGCATCGCATACCGCCCGGGTGATCTCCGGTTCCCGTGAGATGCGGACCAGTTTTTTTGTGGGGTGGACGTTGACGTCGACCAGGCCGGTCCCGGTCTCAAGGGAGAGGAACGCGACCGGGAACCGGTCTTTCGGGAGCAGGGTCCCGTACCCTTCCTTTATCGCATTCGTGATCGCCGGGGAGGAGACGTAGCGCCCGTTGATCGCGATAAATATCCGGGCATGGTCCTTTCGCGAGAGCGAGGGCCGGGAAATGTGCCCGGTGATCTTCAGGAGCGAACCGCTTCCCGTCACCGGGACGAGGTCGCGGACAACTGCGGTACCGAATATCCGGGCAATCGTGTCAAGGGAAGACGGGCTTTTGTCCGTCACCACCAGTTCCGACCCGTTTACTGAAAGGCGGAACGCGATTTTGGGGTTTGCGAGGAAGATGCCCTCCAGCATGTCGTGGATATGGGCAAGTTCCGTGTTCCTGGTCTTCTGGAATTTTTTCCGGGCCGGGGTATTGTAGAACAGGTCCTCGACAAGCACGCTCGTTCCTCCGGGCGCACCCACCGGGACATTCTCGATCACGTCTCCCCCGGCGATGACGATCCGTGTCCCGGCAGCAAGGTCATCGTTGTTCGGCCGGGTGAAGAGGGTGACGCGGGAGACTGCCGCGATGCTCGCCAGCGCTTCGCCCCGGAACCCCATGGTCCTGATGGTGTCGAGATCGGTGATGCCGACAATCTTGCTCGTTGCATGGGGGGTGAACGCGAGCAGCGCATCGGACGGCGACATGCCGGCGCCGTCATCGGTGACGCGGACGGAGGTGATGTCGGTCCGTGAAGAGAGGACCTCGATCCGGATCGACCGAGCGCCGGCATCGATCGCGTTCTCCACCAGTTCCTTGACAACCGAGGCCGGCCGCTCCACTACCTCGCCGGCCGCGATCTTGTTGACCGTTGCCTGGTCGAGGACCCGGATGACCGGTGTGGTGCTGCCGTGTTTCATCCGTTACTCCCGTTGCCTTCGAGATTCCGCTTCAGTTCCGTGATCTTCGAGAGTGCCTGGAGCGGGGTCATCTCGTCCGGGTTCATGTTCCCCAGTTCTTCCAGCACCGGGTGGGGCGTGTCCGCCGGGGCCTTTGCCTGATCATCCACGAGAAGGATCTGGGTATACCGCTGGGGGCGGGTACCTCCCTTGACCGGCCCGTTCATGTTCTCGTCAAGCAGCGCCTCCGCCCGTTCGGTCACCTTCTTCGGGATGCCGGCGAGCCGCGCTACGTGAATACCGTAACTCTTGTCGGTGGCGCCCGGGATGATCTTCCGGAGGAAGACTACCTCGTCCTTTGTCTCCTTCACCGCGAAGTGGTAATTTTTTACCCGTTTGAGGTGCTCTTCCATCGCAATGAGCTCGTGGAAATGCGTGGCAAAGAGAGTCTTTGGGCCGGCGCCGGATTTCCCGTGCAGGTATTCGAGTACTGCGCGGGCGATCGACGACCCGTCCGCGGTACTCGTCCCCCGCCCGATCTCGTCAAGGATGACAAGGCTCCTTGGCGTGACGTTGTTGAGGATGTTTGCCAGCTCCAGCATCTCGACAAAGAACGTGCTCTGGCCGCTCGCCAGGTCGTCGAACGCCCCGACACGGGTGAAGATCCGGTCGAGGACGCCGATGCGTGCGTGGCGTGCCGGGACAAAACTGCCGGCCTGCGCCATGATGCAGATGAGCGCCGTTGCCCGCATGTACGTGGACTTGCCGGCCATGTTTGCGCCGGTGATGATCATGATCTGCGTGGCGCTGCCGGAGAGTTCCGTATCGTTCGGGATGAATCCTCCTGCCACGCCCTGCTCGACCACCGGGTGCCGCCCGTCGCGGATGGTGATCGTGTCGCTGTCATCGAGCTGCGGGCGCACGTAATTCCGGACCTGTGCCACTTCCGCGAGTGCCGCTGCAACATCGAGCACGGCGATCCCGTTTGCTATGGACTGGAATGCGGGGATACTCTTTCGCAGGGTATCGAGGAGTTGTGAGTATAATTCCCGTTCGAGAATGAGCACCCGCTCATCGGCATTCGTGATGAGCACTTCTTTCTCGCGTAGTTCGGGGATTGTGTACCGCTCACCGGTCGCCGTGGTCTGCTTGCGCTCGTACCGCGGGGGGACGAGCGGGACGTTGGGCTTTGTCACATCGATGTAATACCCGAAGATGCGGTTGTACCCGATCTTGAGGGATTTGATACCGGTTGCTTCCCGCTCCTTCTCCTGCAGCTCGACGATCCAGTCCTTTCCCGAATGCAGGACGCCGCGGATTGAATCGAGTTCTCCGCTATAGCCGGTCCGGATGACCCCCCCGTTCCGGGCAATGGCCGGGGGGTCGTCCGTGATCGCCCTCCCGATGAGATCGATGACCTCCGGCAAATCCCGGATCCCTGCAAGGGCTTCGGAGACGAGGGCCGGCTGGCCGGCATTGTTGATCTCTGTTACGCACTGCCTGAGCCCGGGAAGGGCAGCGAGCGTTTCCGCGAGTGCGACCAGGTCACGGGGGCCGGCGTTCCCGTACGCGATGCGTGCCGCGATCCGCTCGATGTCGCCGCAGGATTTGAGCTGGTCCCGGAGGGAGAGCCGTGCGGCAGTTTTTCCTGCAAGGAATTCCACGGCGTCAAGCCGGTGGTTGATTGCGGCAATATCCGTGAGCGGCCGCGTGAGGTGGCTGTTTAAGAGCCGGCTCCCCATCGGGGTCAGTGTCAGGTCGAGCGAGGCAAAGAGGGTTGCCCCTTTCGTGCCGGCCCGGATGCTCTCACGGACTTCGAGGTTGCGCAGCGTAACGGCGTCCAGCACCAGGGACTGGCCGGAGGTGCGCATCGAGAGGCCGCTGATGTGGGGGAGGGTTGCGTGCTGCGTCTCCTGTGCATAGGCCAGCGCGGCGCCCGCAGCACCGGTTGCGCACGCAGCCCCGTCGAACCCGAATCCGCCAAGCGATGCAACATGGAAATGCCCGCACAGGTGCTGCCGAGCCCGGTCTTCTCCGAACAGCTCGTCCCGGCATACGGTCACGACAACACCGGTGTCCCGGATACGCTGGCGGGCCGGCTCCGGCAGCGATGCCGGCACGATGCATTCGGCCGGGCGGTACCGTGCAATTTCCGAACGGAGCCCTTCGAGCCCGGGGTCGTGGGCCGTGGTGGCTGCAAAGAATTCCCCGGTGGAGATGTCGAGGAGGGCAATGCCCCATTCCTGCAGTTTTGCGTCCGGGGATGCCGCCATCAGGTACGTGGCCGCGACCGAGGGGACGAGCGCGGAATCGATCACCGTGCCGGGCGTGATGACCCGCACGATCTCGCGCTTCACAATCCCCTTGGCGGTCTTCGGGTCCTCGACCTGCTCGCAGATTGCCACCCGGTAGCCCTTGCCGATCAGTTTTGCAATGTACCCGTCAACCGCGTGGTACGGGACACCGGCAAGGGGGATCCGGTTATCGCCGCTCCGTGAACGGGAGGTGAGCACGATCTCCAGCTCCCGGGACACCAGTTCCGCGTCGGCCTCGAACGTCTCGTAAAAGTCGCCGATGCGGAAGAAGACAATCGTGTCCGGGTGCTGCTCCTTTGCTTCGCGGTACTGCCGCATGACCGGAGTCAGGCGGGTGCCGTTCTCGTCCTCTGTCCTGCTGTCAGCCCCGGCTTCGCGTACCATATCGTGCTGATAGGTATCCCTCCGGATCAATTAATACCGATCTGATCGATCCTCCCGGTGCTATGGCCGGTGGGTCCAGACGTACCATGCGAGCGGGGGGAGGGAAATAACAAACGCGACCAGGCCGAACGCGAGGCCGAGGGCAAAGCCCGTGCCGATGACGCTGGTGACCTGCCAGAGGGTGCTGACTGCCCAAGGGACGGCGCTCATGAAGATGAGCAGCCCGAAGAGCGCGATTAAGACGATCCCCACGGCCGCGTTTTTGATGTCCTGCCGGCTTGGTGCAACCGAGAGGACGAGGCTGAGCGTGAGGTAGAGGTAGAGCAGGAACCAGGGATGGAAGGCCGCAACAAGGTTCTGCCGGAAGAGTTCCACGATATCGATCCCGAGGCTGTGCAGCGTGCCTGCCGAATCAATGGGTGCCGGGAAGGCGGGGAAGGTGCAGCCGAGGTACGCGGAAAAGAATCCGGTCAGCCCGGTCAGGACGAGCGGTATGCAGAAGAGCGGCGCCGAACTGATGATGACGTCCCCGAGCACCGGGAGTTTCGGCCGCGTGTACGTGACCGAACCGCCGTCTTTTGAGAGGAGCACGACCTTTGTTATTGTTGCCCCGGTGAGGACGCAGCCGAGGATGTGGGAGCACTCGTGGACGACAACGCCCGGTGCCCGGATAAGGTAATAGAAGACCCGCATGGGCAGCACCTGCGCCCAGAGATGGTCCAGCATCGTGGAGATGAGCATCACGACAATGCCGGTTGCAATGACGATGAAGAACGAGAGTGCTTCCATGCGGATCAGGAATCCCGGAGGAGTGGTTAGGGCAGATGACACTTAATGCCAGCGAAGGGCAGACCGGAATGCCGGTCCCCTCCCATCCCGCCCGCTTTTTTGGAGTCCTCCGGTATTGTTGTGAGACGGGAATGGTACGGCTGAAAGCCTGATATGGTCATACGCCTCATCTGCGGGTATGCAGCGGGAAGGACCGTCAGCGGAGAACAATCCTGTGCCACCCCCTCGTTCCAACCGGCTCGCCGGCGAGAAGAGCCCGTACCTTCTCCAGCATGCAGCGAACCCGGTTGACTGGTACCCGTGGGGCGACGAGGCGTTCTCCCGTGCCCGGAAGGAGGATAAGCCGGTCTTTCTCTCCATCGGGTATGCCACCTGCCACTGGTGCCACGTGATGGCACACGAGTCGTTCGAGGATAATGAAGTGGCGGAGCTGCTCAACCGGGATTTTATCTGCATCAAGGTGGACCGCGAGGAACGTCCCGATATCGACAGCACCTACATGGAGATCTGCCAGATGGTCACCGGCCAGGGCGGCTGGCCGCTCACCATCATCATGACGCCGGATAAGGTGCCCTTCTTTGCAGCCACGTATCTCCCAAAGGAACGGCGTTTCTCCGTGTACGGCCTCATCGAGCTCCTGCCCCGTATCGCGGAGGCCTGGCACCGGCAGCGCGACGAGCTTATGGTGTCTTCGGAGAAGATCATCAGCGCACTCGCGGCAGGACAACCGGCCCCCCGCGGGCAGGAGCCGGATGCCACGCTCCTCGATGATGGGTACGAGGAACTGGTCCTGCGGTTCGATCCGGAGCACGGGGGGTTCGGGACCGCCCCGAAGTTCCCGACACCCCATGTCCTCCTCTTCCTCATCCGGTACTGGAACCGCACCGGGGAGAGCCGTGCCCTTGACATGGTGATAAAATCCCTTGACGCGATGCGGGACGGCGGCATCTGCGACCATGTGGGCGGGGGGTTTCACCGGTATTCCACGGATGCAGGATGGCGGGTGCCGCATTTCGAGAAGATGCTGTACGACCAGGCGCTCCTCCTGATGGTGTACACCGAAGCGTTCCAGGCAACCGGGTACGAGAGGTTCCGGCGCACTGCTGAGGATATTATTGCTTATGTCCTCCGCGATCTCCGCTCTCCTGAAGGTGCGTTCTTCTCCGCGGAAGATGCGGACAGTCCCGGCGGGGAAGGGGCGTTCTATCTCTGGTGCCGGAACGAGCTGGATGCCGTGCTTGGGCCGGACGACGCGGGGCTCGCTGCCCGTGTTTTCACTGTACGGCCTTCAGGGAATTTCCCGGGCGATGGCAGGGACGGTCCGGCAAACATCCTGTACCGGACCCTGCCTCCCGATGCCCTCGCTGCCTCCATGGGCATTCCCGGGCAGGAGCTGGACGCCCGGCTCTCGTCCATCCGTGCCCGGCTCTTTGCTGCACGGGGGCTGAGGCCCCGCCCGTCACGCGACGATAAGGTCCTCGCCGACTGGAACGGGCTCTTCATTGCTGCACTGGCGCAAGCCTCGCGGGTATTTGCCGATGCCGGCTATCGTGCAGCCGCGGAACGGGCGACCGCGTTCCTGCTCTCCGGCATGCGGGACCCCGAGGGGGGACTCTGGCACCGGTACCGCGATGGCGAAGCAGCGATCCCCGCCTTTGCCGGCGATTACGCCTTTGTCATCACTGCGCTCATCGAATTGTTCGAGACCACGTTTGATACGCGATACCTGTCGGATGCCCTCGCGCTCAATAACCATTTCATGGCACATTTTTTTGACAACCGGCATGGCGGATTTTTCTTTGTATCCGATACAGCCGAGTCACTCTTTTCCCGGAAGAAAGAAATCTATGACGGGGCACTCCCTTCGTCAAATGCGGTTGCCTTCGACAACCTGGTACGGTTATCCCGGCTCACCGGGGACCCGGTCCATGAAAAGCATGCGCACCAGCTCGCCCGCTCCTTTGGGACGATGGTGCAGGAACAACCCGCGGCTCACGGGTACTTCCTCTGTGCGGTTGACCGGGCGACCGGGCCCACGCAGGAGATCGTGATTGCAGGAGATTTGGGGACGCCGGATACGGAACGGATGATTGCTGCCGTGCGTGCACGGTACCTCCCCCTCAGCACGGTCATCTTCCGCCCCGCACCGGGACCGGACACTCTGCTTGTTTCCCTTGCGCCGTTCACAAAAGACCTGGCCGGGACCCCAGGAAAAACGACCGCCTATCTCTGTTCGGGCCATGCATGCTCCGTGCCGATCACGGACCCGGACGCGTTTGAAAAAGCCCTTGACGATAAAAAAGCGGGGATATGATCAGAGGTTCTTCAGCGACACGATGTCCTTGACGCCGACCAGCTTCCAGACAATGGAACGGTCCTCCTCTGCAATCGCCACCGGCGCGTCCATGGGGGAATGCCCGAGTGCGGCAAGGATATTGCACGACAGGTTGCGCTCGACAATCAGGTCGACAAATTTGTCGCGTATGATCTTCTTCTCGATCGAATCGCCCACTTCTTCCAGGTATCCCTGGAGCGTGACGAACGTGTAGGACGAGAGGTCCTTGGTAAACTTCTCGATCTCAACGGAGGCATAGGGGCTTTTCCGGAAATACTCGATCTTCTTGCCATATTTTGTTGAGAGGAAATAGAGGAATGAACCGTCAAATACATACAGGAACGGGGCGATGTACGGGTATTTTTCACCCTGGAATGCGATCCGGCAGATGTACCCTTTCTCGATCAGTTTGTCATATTCCACTTTGTCCATCCGCGGGATCTTGATGATCTCCATAGTCACTCAAACCTGATTCCCAACGTAAGACAATAAACCTTTTCAATTGGTGCTTATACAAAAAAGAGCAGTATTCAGCGTTTGATCCAGAAGCCCGCCTCTTTCCACGCGACTGAACGCGGTGTTGTTGCCGGAGGACAGAATGCCGGAAAAAACGGTAAACAAAGAATGAGATCCTCCCGCGCTTATTCTGTACCGGGATAATTGAGAAGCACCGGTTTTGTGTTCCCCGAGGCCAGCCGGTACTGTACCAGCGTCCAGGTCTCCTCAAGGCTCACCGGGACATATCCTGCGACTTCCGCACTGACATTGATCCTCCGGTGTTCGAAGTCAATGAACGGGTAATGACGGAGGTCATTGTTATGGTGATGGCCGTGGATCACCCAGCCGTCAAACGCTGCCGGGGCGTCTGCGGGGTCATGGACAAGGAAGAACCGCGTTCCCGCATGTTCAATCACGGCTGAGGAGCATGCCCCCGGCCCGGGGGCATCGTGGTTCCCGGCAATGAATGTGACCTCCCCGTGAAGGTGTTCCCGGTATTCGTGTTCGGGACGGGCAGTCCTGCCATAACACAGGTCACCGATATGATAGGTGCGGGTGCCGGGAGTAACCACGGCGTTCCAGTTCGCGATCAGGACCCGATCCATCCCGCCGGGATCGGAGAAGAGGAACGGTCTCGAACAGTAGCGGATGATGTTCGCGTGACCGAGGTGGAGGTCGGCAATGAGGAGGGTGTCCCCGGGTTGTTGAAGCCGGGGTTCCGTGCGCTCGAACCCCGCATCTTTCCGGAACCGCGATAATGTCTCATTCCAGGACCGGCTGTCATGCCGGTGGTTGTCATGCAGCCAGCATTTTTCCAGGAGATCGTACTCGGCAAGGATCTCTTCCCCGTGCATGAGCGAGATCCGGAGCCCGGTCTCGTCAATGAGGAGGGGCCGGATATTCCGGGCCTCAACGGATTCAAAGAGAGAACGGAATGCCGTGCGGAGACCGGAGAGGAAACCCCCGGGTTGCGCTGATTGTCCATCCCCGGTATCCGGGCCCGGCAGGGCCTGGAACACTGCCGAAGCCCTCTTTTGTTCCAGGTGGTTTGCGACCGTCACATGGTACCATTTCAGTTCCGGCCGGTCGTCCCATGCATTATGGCTGCGGCAGATCGGCAATAATGCCCCGGCCATCTCCGCGACCAGCCTCACCAGGCTGTCGGAAGGCCGTACAGAAAAAGCAATGACGCTGCCGTGCATGCCTTCGCGCTTCTCAAAACCGTCGAGGGTAAACGGGACGGGACCATAGTGCGATGCAACGGTGCCGATTGCATCGATGAGCTGCTGCTGGCTGACGCCCTCCAGCAGTTCCATCGGGCCAAAGAGCGTCACGTGCGGGTGCCGTTCCATGAACTGCCCGATGCCGAATACCCGGGCAATGGAGGCGACCGTCTGGCGGACCCGCCACTTGGTCCTGCCGAGCCGGATCTCCACAAGGTATATGTCATTCATGGTCCAGACCGCACACTCACTTTTTATTGTCGGTCTTCCGGGTTATAATGGAATCCGGTTGACTCCGGCAGGTACCGTACCGGGGAATGGAAAGAAAAGAGCGGGATATTATTCTTTTTTGTTGGCAAGGCCAAAGAGCATGATGATGCCGACAAGGACGGTTGCAACCCCCGCGATGCCAAGGATGATCCCGATACCGGGAGAAAGCGGGGATGCGGAGGTGATGCCGATCGCGATCAGGAGAGCCCCGACAAGGATGGCGATGACCGGTACCATGACTGGTTCTGCGATAGTAATTCCCCCAAATGGTATCAATTAGGTAATCGCCCGTCAAATTAAAGGTTACCGCTTCCGGTACCTGCTGGCCCGGGTGCCGCGTTACCGCAAACAATATCCTCATCACGATACCACGCCAACAATCCGGTACGTATGAGTATGCCCTCACTCCCGGTATCCACGATTTTTTTCGACATGGACAACACCCTCTTCGACCTCGTTGAGGCACAGGTCGCGTCCTGCCGCGAGGTTGTCCGGTTCCTCGGGCATGATGACGGGGAGGAATTATTCTCGTATTTCCTCAGGCCCGTGCACGGGTTCGAGTCGCATGAAAATATCCGGCAGTACATGGAAGAGCGCACTATCCCGGTCGACGGTACTTTTAAGAAAGCCTGCAGGATCTACGAGACCGAAAAACTCCGGCATATCTCACCCTATCCCGGCGTCGCAGAGACCCTGAGGCAGCTGCACGAACGGGGGTACCCGATGTGCATCGTCACCGATGCGCACTCCCGTGATGCAACCCTGCGCCTTGAAAAGATCGACCTTTTGCCGTTCTTCACCGGCATGATTGCGTACGATCTGGTGCAGGTAAAAAAACCCGCCCCGGGGCCGTTCCTCGCCGCGCTTGAGATGATGCGGGCCTCCCCGGACAATACCCTCCTTGTCGGGGACAGTATCCGGCGCGATATCGAGCCCTGCGCCCGGCTGGGGATCCGCACGGTCTATGCCCGGTACGGGGACCGGTTTGCGGACGGCCGCAGGGATCCCGGCGCGGATTTCATCATCGATGGGCTTGACGAGCTCCCGGTCATCATCGACCAGATCAACCGGTCCTGATCATCACCCGGTTTTTCCGGCAAAAACGGGCAATATGGGCGGGCGCGATAGCATAAACTCCGGAAAAAATACGAGTATTTCTGGTTTTTAATCCAGTTTCAGCAATAAATTAAAAAATGTGTCCGGTAAAATAAGAGCTATGTACGTTCCGAAAGAGATCTTTTTCACCAAAGGGGTAGGTGTCCATAAAGATCGTTTAGCCTCTTTTGAACTGGCCCTGCGAAAGGCCGGTATTGAAAAATGTAATCTCGTGTACGTCTCAAGCATCTTCCCGCCTGAATGCAAACAAATCACCCGCTCTGCGGGTCTTCGGAAACTTGCACCCGGTGCGATCACCTTCTGCGTCATGGCGAGGAACGATACCAACGAGCCCAACCGTCTCGTATCATCGGCCATCGGGCTTGCCCTCCCGAGCGCTTCGGAAGAGTACGGGTACCTTTCGGAACACCACGCGTACGGAGAAACCGAGAAGAAGACCGGGGAATATGCCGAAGACCTCGCGGCGACCATGCTCGCCACGACTCTCGGTATCGAGTTCGATGTGAATGCCGCGTGGTCGGAACGCGAACAGACCTACAAGGCAAGTGGCAAGATCATCAAGACCAAGAATATCTGCCAGTCAGCGGAAGGGGACAAGAACGGTCTCTGGACAACGACAATTGCCGTGGCAATGTTTCTTTAATTTTTCTCTATTTTTTTAGATCTTTTTTCAATAATTATGAGCAACGCCGCCACATTCGAAGTTATCACTTCTCTACAGCCTGTGGCTGTTCCCGAAGGGATGCAGTCGAAGGCTGATATCTTCTCAACGGCGTACGGCGGTCCCCGCGGCGGATCGGTTACTGACTGTGCCGGAACCTCCCTGCCCCGCCGTGACCCGTAGGGGCCCTGAGGCGGGGAGCCCTCGAATTTACTTAAAAAACCGAGTCCCAAAATTTTTCTAAAAAAAACCTTCGGCAGCTGTGCCGTTTATCCTCCCTGAATTATGGAGTCTCAACGTCACTGAGCACTTCAACGTGCAGAGCTTTGAACGAGAAACCATATAAAAAATGGATCGTTTTCCTGATAATCATCATGCAGGATTTACGGCGCCTGTATATCGGGCATTATGTGCTGACATATAAACCGGATAAGAAAAAAGAACAGATCACACTTGTGGACTTTGCACATCACGATGAGGTATATTGAAGAAAAGCCACGGCCTCTTTGAAGAGATCAGTTGCCCTGATCCGGAACCAGCCGGGACCGGGCTAACTTTTTTGTATATCCTGTTAATTTCCCCGGACCCGGTCCCCCCTCGTCTCATCCGTCCCCACTCCCGAAAAAGTCCGGGAAATATTCCCGGATCCGCTGGCTTTCTTCGTCTGTCGCTCCCTGGAGATTCATGTCCGTCATCCCGATGATGAATGCGGCTGCCTCGTTTCGATCTGCTAACGGGAAGACATCCGGCTTGCCTGAAGGCCCGGACCGGTAACAGACATAAAAGCAGGGCTCCTCTCCGGGCACCGGGTGGGCAAAAACGAGAGTCTCCTCAGAGGCCATGATGGCGAGGCCTGGCGGATTATACTGGATGCAGAGGAGCGCCACATCTGAAAAGAGGTCTAGTTCCGAAGGTTGTCGCTCCCTGTTACGGCCGGCATCCGGGCTTGTGCTGTCTGTGTTCACCTGGCACCGGTGGAGATGTTGGTGGGTGAGAAAATAAATTTATGCACATTGCATACATTAATCCCTAAATGTGCATATCCCACACTGGAGTGTATGCCTGCGAAGGAAAATATCGTTAAGTCCCGGTTTCATTATGGATCTAATTCTCTTGATCTTACTATCCCCTCTGGAGTTGCCAAGTCCCAGAAGATCAATCCCGGCGATGTCTTCCGGCTTGTCGTCAAAGAAGAAAAGGGCAATCTCGTTTTACAATATGAGCGGGTTTATTCCACGAAGGTGTGAGTGGCCGGGAGAACGGGCGATTCAACATAAGCAAAAAATTAAGCGAGATAATTTCTCTCGGTAAAAATCAGAGAATTGCACGTGATTTTATTTTTAATTTGGTGCATTCTCGCAATAAGCTGTAACATCTTTTATCACACCTTCCCGTAAACGCCATCCCCATCACCTCTCCCCCGCCATCCCCCGGATCCTCTCCGCAAGTTCCCGCACCGCAACCCGGGCAGGCGAATCCGATGGAATCAAAGAAACCGGAGATGCAGCCAGGTCCGCCTTCTCAACAGAGGGATCTTCAGGCACAACAGCAATCGGCAGCTCCCCGCCAATATCCACAGGAGCAGCCCCGGTCTTGTACATGTTGAACACCACGTGGATCTTCTCTTTCTCAAGCCCGAGCTGGGTGGCAATCTCCCGGATCCGGGCAATCGTCCGCAGTCCCCGGGCGCCGGGGTCGCTGACAATGAGCAGCATGTCGGGCTTGCCGATCGTCCCCCGGCTGATGTGTTCCATGCCGGCCTCCGTGTCGATCACGATGAAGCGGTAGTCGCGTTCCAGCTGCTTCATGCATTCCGAGAGGAGGTCGTTCGCAAAGCAGTAACACCCCGTCCCCTCGGGTCGTCCCATTGCCACGAGGTCGAACCCTTCCGCTTCCACGAGCGCCTGCCGGAACCGGAACCGGACATAGTCGTGCCGGTTCATACCGGGAGGGATGTTCCGCGAGAAGGCCTCTTCCCGCATGCTCCCGAGGGTCTCGTGGACGGCGACGCCCAGCGCCTCGTGGAGGTTTGCGTTCGGGTCGGCATCGACAGCGAGGACCGGGGTTTCGCCAAGCGCGATGAACGAGCGGAGGAGAAGGGAGCTGATCGTTGTCTTGCCGGTCCCTCCCTTGCCGGAGACTGCGATCGTGAACGGGTGCGGAGGCATGGTGTCAGTCCTTCAGGTGCGGCTGCCCGTCTCCCCGGCACGGATGCGCCGGGAGATCTCTGCTGCCGCTCCCATGATCGCAAGCGACCCGTTGCGGTCGGCAAACCGGATCCCGCAGCTGGGCGTGATGAGCGACTGTGCATCGAAGAGTTTCTCCGGCATACGGGCGCAGAGCTGGGTGCGTATCGCGAGGTATTTTGCGTTGAGTGTGTCCACCGTTTCCGTTGCAAAGACCTTATGCTCGGCGGGTACGATCCCCCATGCTACAACCCCGCCCTTCTCCATGTAGGAGATGATGGAATCCGCGTACAGGAGAAACTCCGTTGAGGTTGCATACGCGTCCATGGAGATGACAGACGGGGAGAGGCCGATGACGAACTCCCAGTCCGTGTTGGAGCAGCAGTGAATGCCAAGGCCGCCTTCGATAAGGGAAGCGATATCGTCCCATCCGGACCGGACGGTCTCGCGGTCTACCGGGACAACGGACGATCCCAGCGATGCAAGGTAGGGTTCGTTTAAGACAACGAGTGTCTCTTGTGCTCCGGTCTGATCCCGCATCGCCTGCTCGCACCAGCGGGCCTTGAGGGCGATCATCTTCGAAAGGACATCCGCGAGCTGGGAATCATAATAGATCGGCCGCTTGTTGGCATCGACCACCTGCATACCGAACGTGACCGGCCCGGTCACCTGGCATTTCAGGACGATCGTTGGCGGGACCTTCCGGGACAGCATCTCGATAAATGCCGAGGCGTATTCCACATGGAGGCCGTAACCGGCAGAATTCCCCTCAACGAAGTCCATGTACACCTTCTCCATAGCAGCGGTCTGGTCTTTCGTGCTGTCGAAGAGGAGCCGGTCCTCCCGGATGAGGCGGCCCGGGAGCTGCTCGGAGTCGTTGAAGACAATGCTCTCGAGCTGGCCCCGGTCCGGGAGGGTCGGGATGTACGGGAAATCAGGGAAGAGGGCGAGGACATCGTCGCACGCCTGCTTCGGGTCTGTGTGGGGCAGTGCACCAACGCCGGTTGCGAGCGAATGGGGCGAGGGGATCATCTTTGCCATGCTGCCTACTCCCTCCTGGTGCGGCAGGATTCGAGAAGTTTCTGGACGCCGGGGAAGAGCGTAAGGTCCGTGTGCGGGAGGAAGGTACTGCCGGTGTACTCGTCCATGAATGATTTTTCCGCGTTCAGCTCGATGTAAGCAATCTTATACGCGATATCATCGAGGGTCTTTCTCGCCCTGCGGTTGATGAGCGCGATGTTTGCGCCGGCCACGGCGCCGTTCCCGATGTTTATTATCTGGTCGATCGCGATCTCCGGGATGAGCCCGATGATGGTCGCGTTCTTCTTGTCCAGGTAGTTCCCGAATGCACCTGCGAAATAGATCGTGGAAATCTCGTTATGGGTCACCCCCGCCTCCTTCATCAGGCTCAGGCACGCAGCATGGACCGAGGCCTTGCTCATGATCAGGTTCTTGATATCGTTCTCCGTGATGACAATGTCCTTTCCGATATCCGTCTCCTTTGCCCAGGCAATGACATACTCCGGGAAGTGGGCATTCCTGCGGATGCGGGGGTTGTTGATCTCCATATTGATCCGGCCGGTGCGGTCGATCACGCAGGCGATGAGGAGTTCGGCGAGCAGGTCGATCAGTCCCGAACCGCAGATGCCCCGGGGCCTGATGCCGTTGATGGTCGAGTACTTCGGGTCCAGCGTGACGGGGTCGATCGCGATCTTCTCGATTGCCCCGGGGTTTGCCCGCATGCCGAAGAGGACCTCCCCGCCTTCGAGTGCGGGACCGGCAGCACCGGCGCAGGAGAACATCCACTCCTTGTTGCCGAGCACGACCTCGAAGTTCGTGCCGATGTCCACGAGGAGCGAGATCTCTTCCCGCTCGCCCATGCCGCAGGCAAGGATATCAGCGATGATGTCGCCGCCGATGAAGTCGCTGACAGCCGGGAAGGCAAACACGCCCCCGTTCGGGTTGCAGGCAATACCGAGCCGGCTGGCAGCAATGGAGAGCGCCCGGCGGACGACCGGAACATAGGGCTCGGCGATCATGTATGCGGGATCGATCCCGAGGAGCATGTGGGTCATCACCGTGTTGCCGGCCACGACCACTTCATAGATGTCCTCTCGGTCGATCCCTGCCGTGTTGGACGCGGTAGTAAGGGCCTGGTTGATGCTCTCCGCGGCAAGGGCCTGGAGTTTTACAAGACCGTTCTTCCGGGCAAAGTTGACCCGGGCCAGGATGTCCTCCCCGCAGCTGATCTGCTTGTTGTAATTGGATGCAACGCAGACGACCTTACCCGTGACCAGGTCCCAGAGGTAGACGACAACGGTTGTCGACCCGAGGTCGACTGCTGCGCCGTAGACCCTCTTCGAGGTATCGTTCTCCTGGAGATCGATGACACGGTACCCTCCGGGCACGAGCCCGATGGTCGCAGTCACGTTCCAGTCGCTGTGACGCAGGATTCCCGGCATCTCGCGGAGCACCTCGAGCGGGACGTACATCTTCTCCGCCACCGGCCCCCCGCTTTTCTGGATCCCCCACAGGAGCCGGGACAGGTCGGGGGAAGGATCGGCAAGGCTTGGTGGCTGGAGCTGGACATAGTATTTCTTCACGGACGGCCGGAAATCGATCTCCTGGTCCAGTCCCTCCACGAGGATCTTCTGCTCCTGGATGAGAGTGCTCTCCGGCACGACCACGTGAAGGTCGCCCTGGATTGTTGTCTCGCAGGCAAGGCAGGCGCCCTTCTGCAGCTCGGCTTCCGTGAAGAACCGGCCGTACTTCTGGCGGTCGAAGTCCACCCGGCCGGACTGGATGTAGACAATACATTTTCCGCACTTGCCCAGGCCTCCGCAGACCACGTTCATGGAGAGGCCGGCCCGCTGGGCAGCGTCGAGGACTGTTGTCCCGCGTTCGACATCGATCTTGCGGTAACTGGGGAGGAAGGTAACGGTCCGCATCTACTTTTTCCACTCCTCGTGCAGGAATTCCCCGATCTCCGCGGCATCGCGGGGACCGACGAGGACTTTCCAGCCGGTTGCATCCTCGATCCTCCCGGAGAGCGGCGAGGCATACCCGGGGATGATCAGCTTCCGGTGCGTTACTTCGTCCTCGACCCCGAATTTTTTAATCGAGTCCCGTACGAGCATCTCGGAGAGTTTGCCGGCGGCAACGGCGGTCAGGACCGAGAGCCCTTCCGTGTCCACGATCAGCATGAAGCAGGGGATGCGGGTAGACTCGAGGTAACCCTGGAGCGTGAAGAACGTGAGCGAGAAGTTCACCGTCATCAGGACCGGTGCGTCCTTGTCCGGTGTGCCGACACGGTACAGCCCGGGGTTCATCTGGATGGGTTTCTGGGGGTCCGTGTAGATATTCTGGCGGAGCGTGAGCGAGGCCTTTGTGGCACCGGGTGAGAGCGGGTCCGTGACAATGACCGAGGCATATTTTACGATACCCAGTGCAACCGCCGCGTCCTGCTGTCCGGTCGCGGTGGCATCGAGATACACGGGATAGCCGAGTTCCGGGACTAAACGCGTGATCGCAAGCTGCCGTATCTGCGTGGAGCGGGTGAGGAATGCCCCGAGGTTTTCCGGTGCAGGGTCAAGCACAAGGTCCTGCACTCCTTCGGCAGTGCAGTCCTTCACCATCCGGGCAAGACCATCGGGCGTTGCCGCCCGGATGACCAGCGGGCACCCGTACTTTTTGGCAAGCGCACACATCTCCTTGAAGTTCTCCCCGGTCGCTGCATGGAGGAGCGGCCGGTAGGAACCACAGTGGACCAGGGCTGCCGCGTGCGCTGCAGGGTCCTTTGCAATGAGCACCGGGGGGAGGTGGGCCTGCTCCTGCTCCACGGTTGCAACAGCTTTTGCAAAGGTCTTTGCTGATCCGCTCGTGTTCTCGATGGCAATACCGCTGAAGCGGAGATCGGTGCCAACGCGGGTGAAGGTCTCGTCCCGCACCCGGCGGGTGACTGCCGCGATCTCCGCAGGTGCCTGCGTATCGCTGACGCGGAAGACGATGCCGGGCGGGTGGTAAAAGGTCTTCTCGTGCCGGTACAGGACCGTCTCTTCTCCCACCTTGAAGAAGCGCTCGCCCATCCCGACCCTGATGAGCCGGATGGGTGGCCGCGTACTTGCCCCGAGAACCGATTTTGCTTCGTCGCTCAGGTACGGGCAGAGCTCGACATCCGCTTTCCCGCCGGCGAGTTTCATCGCAAACGTGAGGCAGGTCGGATCGCCGCACTCCTTGCAGTTCTTCTTGGGGAGGAGCTTGTAGATGTCCAGTGCCTTGAGTGCCATCCTATCGCACCTCCGCTGCTGTCCCGGGTTTTTTCATGTCAGTAAATGCCTTCCGGAGGAGGGGGATGGTGCCGGGGTGGCGGACGCAGATGATCTCTGCGCCGGCGGTCGCCGCGGCAATGCCGGTGTAGAACTCCCACTGGATTGCCATCTCGTCCTGCACCGCGGGTTCTGCCTCCCGTACTTCCTTGATGGTGAGCGAATCGATCGCGGAACAGACCATGGGCATGGCAAGATCGGTATCGCCCTTGAGAGCAGAGAACCGGATCCGTTCCATCGCCGAGTAAGAATATTCGAAACCGTACCCAAGCGCCCCGGTATACGGGTCGATCACGATGTGGTCCCGCTGGACGCCGATCTCCTTTAAGAGGATGTTAAGTTGTTTTGCTAGGTTAATGTCGATGGGCGACTGGGCGATGATGGAGTGGTTGTAGGCAAGGGCAGCGGCGGCGATGCTGCGATACTTCCCCGCCTCCGCGGTGCCGAGGAGGAGCCGCTCACCCTGCGCCACTTCCCCGCATTTCTGGAACACCTCGCTGTCGATCTTCGGCTCGTTGCTCCCTTCGATGATCAGGGGCAGGCTGGACGCCGCGAGCACATCTTCGACAACTTTTCCGAGCGAGGCAATATCGCTAAAATTCCGCTGCCGCGTGCTGGTCAGGTACAGCCGGATAAGGTCGGCCCCGTACGTTCCGTCAGCGGCTTTTGCCCACTCGCCCACGTTGTTGACCAGGTCCCCGCAGTAATTCGTCACGATCGGCGGCCAGAACGGGAGATAGTCACAGATCTCAAGAGCGATGAGCGGGGACGGCGAGCCAGCCCGGTCTTCCATGAACGGGAGCGTTGTCCCCCCGCCAATCCGGTACGAGCGTCTCCGCGTGCCCCCGTCCGCGTTTGTTGCTCCAAGCACGACTTCGCCAATCGTTGACGTCCAGCCGAAATTCATGTCGAAGGCCATCGTGCTCACACCAGCGGTTTCATCCCAAGGGCCGGGTGGCCGACGCGTTCGAGGAACACCATGAGGTCTTCGATGGTTGCCGCGGTGGTCTCATCCCCGATCTTCTCAAGGAACCCCGCAAGGCCGCGTTCCGCGAGCTTCTTTACGAGCCGTTCTTTGAGTTCCTCCTTGAGGGCGGCCGACATCCAGACCAGCCGCTCGATCCCGCCCTCCCCCTGGAGGAACCGGTCCGAGAGGATATAGTTCTTGGAGATCCCGGCAAACCCGGGTGTCTGGGCCCCGCCGCCAATCGTGCCGGCGAGTGTCGAGAACGTCATGCCCGACGGGGTTATTCCCGTGTGTTCACGGTTCACGACCATGATCCCGTTCACCTCCGGCAGCATCAGGGCGATCGCCTCGAAGCAGCCGCAGCAGGTCATCGGGTATTCCATCACGCTGTAGAGTGAGCACCGCTCGATCTCGCCGTGGCTTGCCTTCTTCACGAAGCGGTTGACACCCTCGAACTCCCCGGTCTGGGCGTTGAGGACCGCACCTTTCTCGATCGGCTGGTTGGCTCCGGAAGGGGCGATCTCGTACGCGATCTTCCCGTCGAGCCAGCTGATCGCGCCGCAGAGGGCGAGGCGCTCGGGGGTGATGACGCAGACGTGGTTTGGGGCAAACGTCTGGCAGAGCGTGCAGGAGTAATAGGTGCTGACCTCGCTGTCCCGCATCCCCTTGATCCGTGCATCGCGTTCATCGTACACCCGCTCCGCCTCTTTCTTCGCTTCAGTGACTTTGGCGCTGTCCGTGATCAGCGTGACCGCAACCGCGTCGAGCAGCTGGGGGAAGTCCATGCGGAACTTGCTTGCAAGCAGCTTGCCAATGTGTTCGATCTTTACGCCCTTTGCCACGGCTTCCTTCGAGAGCCGCACCCAGATGAGGTCCCGCTGGGCCACGTGCCAGGAGCCTTCTCCATAATTGACGAAGTTGTGGATCCGCCGTTCGAGCACCGGCTCGTAGTCCTTCTTCATCGCCTTGCCGGCGACCTCGATGATGATCGCGAGCGGGTTTGCGGATCCCTCTTTCAGTGCATCGATCTCGGGGCCGATGACCGTTACCTTCCCGTCCTCGATCTCGCCGGGCTGGCGCATCCTTAATAGCTCGAACGCCGGCGACCTGCCGCCGCCGAACTCCACGTACATCTCTTCCTTCCGTATGCTCTTTCCCTCGAATGCGGGTGAACATCCCATGGGGATCGGGATCGCGGTGATATTGACCCGGATGCCCTTCTGGTCCATGCCCAGCCTGACCACGTCCTCGGGTGTGGCGGGAGTCCATGTCCCGCCCTCATATCCGCCGACCGAGAGGATGGAGAAACCAAGCACCCGCATGCCGTCAACGAGCGCGATCTCTTCATCGCTCAGGCCGGGGAAGACAATGACAATCGCCTTGGCACGTTCGGTCGCATACGCGAGCAGGCGGTGCGCGTCACCGGGCGTGACACCGCCGAACATCATGGCAACGCGGGCGATGATGTCAACGAAATGGATGCCGTGGAAGGGTGTTGAACCAAGGGGGATGAGACGGTATTCAAGGCCCAGCCGGACGCCGGCTTCGGACAACGTGGGGATAATGTTTCCGGCAAGGAACGTGAGCATGTATTTTTCCTGCAGTTCGCGGCAGATGGCCGCAGCACTCCCCCCGCTTCCAGGTGAGCCGACAACCAGCGCGAGGCCAAGAATACTCCCGTCAACGAGCGAATACCCGAGCTTGCGGATGACCGTGTCATTGATAAAACCGGTGTATGGTGCCGGCTCCTTGCCGGACACCGCGGTTTGTTCTGCAAGCAGGCACTCGGATGCAACGATCGGGTTGTTCGCGGTCTTACTAAACACCTCTGCCGCTGCTTTCTGGTCATGCACTGCAATGCCGGTCAGTGCATAGGAGATCGGGAGGTGATACGCGGTATCTTCATAAGAAAACGATTTCTGGAGTGTTGAGATCCTCGTTTTCAGCAGGTCTTCGCCATGTTTTTTGGCCAACTCAACATCGGGCATCGTCTGTTTCCCTCGTATCAAGGGTTACGCGGTAATATAGATATAGTTTCGTTATCGGGTAACCCGGATTTGTGTAATCTGGCGATTTTGGGCAATTGGGGCAATTATTACAGAAATCTGACAATAAAGAAATATATACGTTTTAAACGATATTCTTCATAACGAGAGGTACATATGGGAAAGGTCCAGTTCATAAGGGGCATCTCAACCCTTATTCTGCTTGCTGCCGTTGCTGTCTGCATACAACCGGCACTGGGAGCAAATGAAACGATCTCTATTGCATACCGCGGTCCCGGTGGATATTATATCGGCGATACGATCACCCTCGACGGGTTCAATAATGCCGGGAATGTCACGGTCCTGAAACTCACCGGCCCGGGACTGCCTGCCGGCGGTGTCCCGATCTATGACCTGAATGGCGTTGAAGGGACCGGCAATCCTGTCCCGATGAACGCTGATGGCACGTGGCGCTTCTCCTGGTATACGTCCTCCATCAAGGGAATCGACCAGATGCAGACGGCACGGTATTACATCACGGCATTTGACCTGAACGATCCCACACAGTCTTCAACCACATCGGTCATGATGAAAAAACCGGACTTTTACGTTGTCGCAAACCCGGACCAGCTGGAGACCGGCAATTACATCCAGCTGCTCGGTACCGCTGAACAGGGAACAACGGATATCAGGATCCAGGTCAGTGACGGAAACGGGAACGTCCTCCATACCTATGAGACCGGTGCAACCGCGTCAGGATATTTCACCTATGCATTCCACGTGGACATGCAGCCGGGTGAATATTACGTCACGGTCTCCAGCCCGTCCGTGAAGAACACGTTCCGTACCACGATCACGGTCATCCCTCCCCAGACTCCGGCGCCATCAGAAACCCCGGTAACCTCTGTTGGCACCCTGCCCGGAACCGTTCCGGGACAGGTCCCCCCGGGAACCTCCTCCGGGACCGGCACGCTGTCGGTCTCATCCACCCCTGACGGTGCACCGGTCTTCCTTGACTCGGTATCCGTGGGTGTAACCCCGATTACGCTGGGCAGCATTACTCCGGGCAACCACCTTGTGGAGATCAAACCCCCCGGCTACTTTGCCTACTCGGTCCAGGTAACCGTAAAGCCCGCGGAAACAACCTCTCTCTCGCCAACGCTTGTTAAGAACCCGCTCTCCCTGCCGGTCTCTCCCGTCACCGCATGTGCGGGGCTCCTCATCGCGGGATTCCTCTTCGTGGCCTTTTCGGCAGGACGAAGAGATCCATAATTTCTGATAATCCCTTTTTTTTAAAACACTGGTCCGCCAACCATAACCTATATCGAAGTCCGGCAACAACGGTATACCCGCAAACGGTGGATCATGGGAAAATTTTCTTTTGTTGCGCATATGCCGGACGAGCCCGGTTCACTGCACCGGGCAGCCGAGATCATCAAAAAATATGACGGCAATATCAACCGTATCCAGTTTGACCGCCGCATCGACCCCGGGACCGTCTTTTACGAAGTGACCGCATCGGACGATGCCTACCGGAAGATCACCGAAGACCTTGCCCGGATCGGGTACCTCCAGACATCGCTCGTCTCCCTTGACTTCCTGAAGTTCTGCGTGTACCTCCCGCACCGTCCCGGGGCGCTCTACGAGTTCCTCGGGTACATCACCTCGGCGGGAGCCAACATCGCGCTGATCGATTTCGATGACAAGGGCCGGCACCCCGACCGCCTCACGGTCAGCCTCAACCTCGAGCAGAGCAGGGAGATCGACCGCCTCCTCGACCAGCTGAAGTCGCGGTACCGGCTTGAGATTGTCGAGTACGACAAGACCGGGAAACACCTTGACGACACGGTTTTTTATGTCCGGTACGCCCAGGAAGTCCGGGAACTGATCGGCGAATCCGAGGATGCGTTCCTGCTCTCGTTCCTTGCGGACACCAACCATATTGCGCAGGAGCTCATGGACCGGGGCTGCAACCCCCACCAGGTGTTCGACAGCGTGCTTGCCACCGGCCGGACCATGAATGCAACTTCCGGTGATAATTTTTATTCCGCCGTTCAGCAGTTCGCGATCACACCAGACACGATGCTGTACTGCTTCCAGCCTCCCTGCGGGGGGAGCATATTCCTCATCCAGGCCCCGGCAGAACTGGTGATGATCGATACCGGTTACGGCATCTACCATGACGATATCATGACCATGTTCTCCCGGTACGGGGTGGACATGAGAAAACTCACCCGCATCATCGTCACGCACGCGGACGCGGACCACTGCGGGGCCGCGGGCCACTTCTCCGTGCCGGTGTACATGCACACGGGGACCCTTGAGATCATCCGGACCAACAACCGGGGCTATGGCTCGCGGAGCCAGGAGTCGGTGCTCGAGGCGTTCTACACGAAGATGATCAACCTCTTCTCGCGGTTCGCCATTCCGTCGGACATCCACTGTTTTTCCGGGCCGACCGGTGCGACGCGGGGGATCTTCCCGGTCATCGGGACGGTCACCATCGGCGGACTGGAACTGGACGTGCTGGACGGCCTGGGTGGACATACCTTCGGGCAGGTCTTCCTCTATTCCAGAACCCACGGCCTGATCTTTGCGGCCGACAGCGTCATCAATTTCCGGAGCCTGACACAGGAGCGGGCGGACTACAGCTCGCTTGCGGCATTCCTCGTCACCTCTGTCAACGTTGACAGCGACCGGGCAAAGCAGGAGCGTATCGCCCTGACGGCTCTTGCAGAGGAGACGGACAATGCGCTCGCACCCGCCGGCCGGCGCTGCCTCATCTGCGGCGGGCACGGGGCGGTCTCGGTGCTCGAGAACGGGAAACTTGTTCAGTACGGAAAGATTGACGAGTACCGGGCCGGGAAAAGCGAGTGAAGGGTGGCCGGGGCCATACGGAAAAAATACGCCCGTCAACACGATTGAGATTGAAAGAAGTTACATTTTTTTTGGGGGGATATAGGTTGCACAATACAGGAAATAGGGAGTATCTCCACTCTTCTCATCATAGTTCCTGATCTCGTTGTCACAATATTCCGGGTAGGTATCCAGGACATACTCTTTAAGCAGGTTCACGCTGGCAAATGATCGTGTTTTGTAAATCAGGAACAGGTGATTATACCGAAGGCCGTCCTTCTCGAATTGTTTTAACTGCGTCCGGGGCTGATCGGTGATCCCGAATTTCAGGAATTTCACCATTTCCCGTTTGAATAAATACTGGACTCCCTGCTGGACTCCTTTTTTGGCATTTTCCAGATTATCCGTAACTCCGGTGTCAATTATCGGCATAAGCACAAGCAAGCTGATGGATATAGTTCTCTGACATTAAATCTTGTGATTTGATCTCTCCGGGACCTGCCGGAGACCGGTCCATCACCATCTTACAAAACAGGGGAACTTAATACCTGTCAGTCGTACGGGTAATTCGTTACAATAATTTCCTCGATCCCGCTCCGGCGTTCGCCATTGCAGTTGATGAACCGTCTGGCCGTGACGGTCTCGATACGGAACCCCTCATACAGGTCCTCGATTGCCGGGACCTTGGAATTGCTCAACATGAGCCGGATCCCTTTTTTCGAAAGTTTCCGGAACAACCGGGCGAGCCGCTCCTGGTCCTCGAACCGGAACCCCCTGGAATTGTAATCCGTGAAGTTCGCGGTCTTTGAGAGTGGCTGGTACGGGGGATCGAAATAGATGAAGTCGCCTTTCCGGGCGGTCTTTACCGCCGCTTCGAAGTCGGCATTCAGGATCTTCACCTTCGCGAGCAGTGCGGAGAACTTCATGATGCTTGCACCCGAAGGGATGGAACGGTTCTTGTGGCTCCCGAACGGCACGTTGAATTTCCCTTTCCGGTTCACCCGCCAGAGACCGTTGAACCCGTGCTTGTTTAAGTAGATGAGCAGGGAGGCCCGTTCGATCTCATGCAACGGGCTACCGATGATGGTGTTGAACTTCTCTTTCAATGCCTTGTACGACGCCTCATCATTCCGGAGGTCATCGTCCTCCAGTGCAGCGATGAGCGACTCCGGCTTGTCCTGCACCACCCGGTACAGGTTGATGAGCTCGCTGTTCAGGTCGGCAATCACCGCACGCGAAATGAGCTGGTGGTTATCGAGGTTGACCAGCAGTGCCCCACCGCCAATGAACGGCTCGTAGTACGTGTTCCATGCCGGGGGGAGGCGCTGATCCAGTTCCACGAGAAGTTGTCGCTTTCCGCCGGCCCATTTGATAAAAGGCGAGCATTTCACGAGCGGGGCAATCACAGACTAACTTTTTAGAACATTGCATAAAGATCTATCCCCGTTCCCGCGTCAGTAACGAAAATACCGGCTCCGGCATCAGAAATTCTCATCTACTATGTGGGTGCATCTCTTGTGCGAGAAGCATGGACAGCCACAGGGTGCAGGAAATGATGCTGTTGATGGCATCGAAGATCCGGGCGATTGCGAACAAAATATCTGACAACGACGTCGAGAAATTTATTGCCGAACTGCTGGACGCAAAGCGAGTCTACGTGATCGGCGCCGGGCGCTCGGGACTCGTTGCCAAGGCGTTTGCGATGCGGCTGATGCACCTTGGCCTGAAGGCGTACGTGGTCGGCGAGACGATCACGCCTGCCCTGAGCCCCGGGGATGTCATGGTGATCTTCTCCGGCTCCGGCAGGACGAAGACCGTGGCGGATATTGCCGAGACCGCAAAGGACATCGGGGCCCACATCTGCCTCATCTCCTCCAACGCGGATTCACGGATCGGGAAGATTGCGGACTGCATCGTCATCATTGAGCACCACCGCGACGAAGTCGAAGACGATACCGTGGAGTTCGAGATCCGGCAGATGATGGGCGAGCACAAGTCCTTTGCACCGCTCGGCACCCTCTTCGAGACCGCGTCCATGATCTTTTCCGATGCCGTCATCTCGCGGCTTATGGAAATAACGAAGACGGACGAGACTGCCCTCAAGAACCGGCATACGAATATCGAGTAGACAGGAAGTGACCTATGGGCATGAAATTCTCTGAACGGGTGGCGGGGATCGAGATCTCCGGCATCCGGAAAATTTTCGAAGCGGCAGGACCGGACTCCATCAACATGGGGCTTGGCCAGCCGGATTTTGACACCCCGCAGCATATCAAGGATGCAGCGATCAAGGCGATCCAGGACGGAAAGACCGGGTACACCACGAACAACGGCCTCCCGGAACTCCGGGCTGCGATCAGCAGAAAATTCAAAAACGAGAACGGGATCAAGTACCACCCGGACCAGCTCATCGTCACGGCCGGTGCAAGCGAGGCACTCCATATCGTGATGCAGGCGCTCCTCAACCCCGGCGACCGCGTCCTCTGCCCCGACCCGGGTTTTGTCTCGTACGCGTCGCTTGCCACCATTGCCGGGGGGACCCCGGTCAGCGTCCCGCTCACAAAGACCCTTCATATCGATGTCGAGAAGGCAAAGGCCCTGATGGGTGGCACAAAGCTCTTTGTCTTAAACTCCCCCGGTAACCCGACCGGTGCAGTCGAGAACGAGGAATCGGTCAGGGCGATTGTCGAGTATGCCGCAGACAAGGGCGTCACGGTCGTATCCGATGAGGTGTACGAACATTTCATCTACGGCAAGAAGCACGTGAGCGCTGCAAAATTCGGCGACAACGTGATCACCATCAACGCCACGAGCAAGACCTACGCGATGACCGGCTGGCGCCTCGGTTATCTTGCGGCATCGCCCGAGATCATCGGGCAGTGCCTCAAGGTCCACCAGTACTGCCAGGCCTGCGCCACGTCGATCTCCCAGTATGCGGCCCTTGCCGCGTACGAGGGCAACCAGGGTGCGGTTGCGGTCATGCGGGACGAGTACGAGGCACGCCGCGACCTCATCTGGAAGGGCCTTTCCGACTTGGGCCTGCCCTTCCCGAAACCGGAAGGTGCGTTCTATGCCTTTGTCCCGATGAAGCCGGCACTGACGGAGAAGATCATCGCAAAGGGCGTCATCGTGGTCCCCGGCTCCGCATTCGGCGCCAATGCGCCGGAGTACACCCGTTTCAGTTATGCCACATCGCGACAGAATATAATGACCGCTCTTGAACGGATCGAAAAACTCGTGAAGTGATATCATGGTAAAGGAACTCCTGGCAAAATTATCCAATGCCCACGGTGTCTCGGGCAGCGAAGGCAGCGTATTGTCGATAATAAAGAAGGAACTCAAGGGCCACGTGGACGAGATCCGCGAAGACTCGATGGGCAACCTGATCGCCATTAAGAAAGGGAACAAGTTCAAGGTGATGCTCGCCGCCCACATGGACGAGATCGGCCTGATGGTGAAGTTCGTGGATGAGAAAGGATTTCTCCGGTTCGTTGCTCTGGGCGGATGGTACGGCCCCACGCTCTACAACCAGCGCGTGGTCCTGCACTCAACGAAGGGCCCGGTGTACGGGGTCATCGGAGGCAAACCCCCGCACATGATGGATGCCGAAGAGAGCAAGAAAGGCGTCAAGATCGATGACATGTTTATCGATGTCGGCGCCACGAACCGGCAGGAAGTGGAAGTGCTGGGTGTTGACGTGGGGACCCCGGTAACCATTGACCGGGAATTCACGGAACTCGGGTACGGCCGCGTGACCGGCAAGGCATTCGACAACCGGGCCGGGGTTGCGATGCTGATCAAGACCATGCAGGAGGTCAAATCCCCGCTCACGATCTGTGCGGTCTTCACGGTACAGGAAGAAGTCGGTCTCAAGGGAGCAAGGACGAGCGCTTATACGCTCGAACCTGACTGCGCCATCGCCACCGATGTCACGATCCCCGGCGACCACCCGGGCATCGAGATGAAGGACGCCCCGGTTGAGATGGGGAAAGGCCCGGTCGTCACGATTGTTGACGCCAGCGGCCGCGGGCTCATTGCAAGCAGGAAGGTCGTGAGCTGGCTCAAGGAAGCGGCGGACAACGAGAGCATCCCGATGCAGCTCGAAGTCGGCAGTGGCGGGACAACCGATGCCACCGCGATCCACCTGACGAAGGGCGGCATCCCGAGCACCACGATGAGTATCCCGACCCGGTACATCCACTCGCCGGTCGAAGTCCTCGATCTCCGGGACCTCGAGGCCGCGGTGCAGCTGCTGGTCGCTGCGCTGAAGAAGAAGCCAGCGCTGTAATTTTGGCTCTGTAGAAATGCTGAGTTCACAGAAGTAAAACAGTGACAGAAAGATCTAAGGTACAGTGCCTCCTTATTTTGTTATGCTACTAACGATAAGGAGGCAAACTAATGTCGGCAAACCGGTATATCAGGTTTGTTGAATTATCCTCTGGCCTAATCAGAGACTCCCGCATTCCACTTTTTTCATCGAAGTTCTCGAAGAAAACCTATACGCAACATCAGTTACTCACGCTCCTTCTCCTGAAAGAGTATTTGTCAGAAGATTATCGGGATGCGGTTGAACTTGCGGAGATAATGGATTTAATTCGTGCAAAGATCCATCTCGATAACGTACCTCATTTTACAACAATCCACAAGTTCAGTCAACGGATAAGATCCACGACATTCACCCGGATACTGAACCGACTTGTAAAAATGTTTTACGACTGGGGTGAGAGGATTCCCAGTACTGCAATTGATTCCTCAGGGTTCACCAGCTCGTATGCCAGCCACTACTATTCCTGGAGAACGGATAAAATGAGAAAACGGTTCCTGAAAACTTCTGTCTCTGTCGATACAAATCAACAGATTATTACCGGTCTGAAGATCTCCCAACATCCGGTTCATGATAGCATTCACGCCAGAACTCTCCTCAAACAATGTCACAGGACCAGACCCTCTGACCTCTATGTCATGGACAAAGCATACGACTCCGAAGAGATCCATGAACTCGTTTGGGATACGCTGAATGCCTGCTCGCTTATCCCAGTCCGAAACAGAAAACGGAAGCGGATCTCCGGATATTATCGTCAACGGATCGCTCAATCTTTTGACGAGGAAAAATACCATCAGAGAAACAAAGTCGAAACCGTCTTCTCTGTCCTAAAACGAAAGTTCGGGGAAGCTCTCAAAGCTCGTCAATACCGGCAACAGGTCAAGGAAATTAAAATCAAAGTGATTCTCTACAACATCTCAAAAATGATCTCTTCTTTGTGCGCTCTCCTTTTATTGAGGAATTCTACAGAGCCGTAATTTTTTTATTTTTTTGCTCTGTAGAAAACCTTCACGAAGAAAAATTGTAAGAACCTGTGAAGGTTACAGACAATCATTTTCAAGGAGATTTCTTTCAGTTGTATAAGAAATCGTCGAGCTTTGAGATCACTCCCG
>NZ_JALOCH010000015.1 GCF_023227875.1 Methanoregula sp.
GGACGAGCGGCAGTGCCGAAGTCCAGCGCACGCTCATGCAGCTCCTGGCCGAGATGGACGGGTTCGACAACCGGGGCGATGTCCGGATCATGGCCGCCACCAACCGTGCCGACATGCTCGACCCGGCACTCCTGCGCCCGGGACGTTTCGACCGGCTGATCGAGATCCCGCTGCCTGACAAGGACTCCCGGCTCCAGATCCTGAAGATCCACTCGCGCAAGATGAAACTCGGCAACGTGGACTTTGACGATATTACCCGCATGACCGAGAAGGCCACCGGTGCTGAACTCGAAGCGGTCTGCCGCGAAGCGGGCATGATGGCCGTGCGCCGCGATGCGGAACAGGTCGGGATGGTTGACTTCACCGATGCGGTCCACAAGGTGAAGAACGAGGCCGTAGCTGACACCCGCATGTATACCTGAGTCCCGCTCAATGCGGCACTCTGCTGACATAACCCGGAGACAGGAATGAATGTCCTCCTGATCCAGCGTGAAGGAATCGATCTCCACCATACCCTTTTTTCTTCAGAGACCAGCCGACACGTGCTGCGGTTTTACCACCCGAAGAAGTTTCCCTGCGGGGTCTACATTTCCTGCGCAACGCTCAGTAGCGCACTATCGCTGGTTGCGGAACTCCGCTGGTATATCCGGAGGTACGTGCGCGAGCCGCTGTTTGAATACGAGAAGGGGATCTACTTCACCCACCAGCTGGCACAGGACGTCTATTATGAGAGGACTGTCGTGCTCGGCCCGGGTTGGAAATTCCGCAAGCTCTACAGTTTCCGTGACGGGAAACTGATCAGTTCGGTCCCGATGACACCCGGCTCAACAACCGAGGAATACCACCAGGAATACATCGGGGCCGAGACGACCCTCGAGATCTGGTGCGTGGAAGACGAGGTGGAAGAAGGCGAACTGGTGGGCGGGCCGGATGACGATAACGGAAACCTGCCACCTGTGATACAATAACAATCAATCCGATTATCCTGATGTCCTTGTTGTAGAAGGTGAACCGGCGATAATCATTCAAGACTCACGGGTGTTGAAAGATATCTGCTGTTTCCTTGTTGGAAAATCCATACCATTTCCCGGCGTCCCATTCCAGCGATACTCCTTGGATAAAAAATAAAAAAGGAAAATAAAAACTTCCCGATCAGAACACGGATGTTCTTTTCAGGAACACGCTTGCGGCCACACAGATGATCAGAAAGATGAGGACCGGCACTCCTTCAATGGCCCGGAGGAAGACGGTATAGTCATTCATTTTTTTCGTTACAGTCATTCTTTTTACTCCTTTGGACAATTACAGGACCGCAATCTGGACGCGGGGTTCACCGGAATTTTTCCCGGTGCCCGGTCACCGGTCCTGCCATACCAGACAGTCTGTGCGATCACGATATATATTGGCCAAATGGCCGGAGGTGGTTTGCACTACACAATTGGACATGGATTGAACCGATAGGTTACATAAAAAATGAAACGATGAAAAAGAAAATTTAAGCGAACATTGCGCCTTCGGCATCAAGCGGACCGCGGTTGAAATCGAGGCCGACCTTGGTGATGGCCGCAACGAAGTCTTCCTGGGTGATGGCGGGACGTTCCTTCCGGATCGCGAACATACCGGCTTCCATACAGATCGCCCGGAGGTCCGCACCGTTCTTGCCGTCGGTCAGCTTTGCCACCTCCGCAAGGTCAACATCATCGTCAACCGTAAGCGAACGGCAGTGGACTTTCAGGATGGAGAGCCGGCCAATCTCGTCCGGCAGCGGGATCTCGATGATCCGGTCGAACCGGCCGGGCCGCAGGAGCGCCTTGTCGAGGATATCGATCCGGTTCGTGGCGCCGATGATCTTCACGTCGCCCCGGTTCTCGAAGCCGTCCATGCCGGCCAGCAGCTGCATGAGCGTGCGCTGGACTTCCCGGTCGCCGGAGGTGTTTGCCTCGGTCCTGCTGGCGCCGACTGCATCGATCTCATCGATGAAGATAATGGTCGGGGCCTTAGTCTTCGCCAGGTCGAAAAGCTCGCGGACGAGCCGGGCCCCTTCCCCGATATACTTTTGGACCAGCTCCGATCCCACGACCCGCATGAAATGGGCGTTGGTCTCATGGGCTACCGCTTTTGCGAGCAGGGTCTTGCCCGTGCCCGGCGGACCGTGAAGTAGGACACCTTTGGGCGGGTCGATACCGATCTTCAGGAAGAGGTCGGGGCGCTTCAGCGGCAGCTCGACTGCTTCCTTGATCTCGTTGATCTGCTGCTCAAGACCACCGATATCCGCATAGTTCTCCTGTGGTGAGTCCACCAGTTCCATGCCGTAGACCTGCGCATCGAACGAGCTCGGCAGAAGTTCGACTATCGCAAGCGACTGCTGGTTCAGGGTGCACCGTGCACCGGGTTTCAGGTCGTCTGCATTGATGGACGGCGAACTCCGGACCAGGAACCGGGGACCCGCGCTGCTCCGGACGATCACGCGGGACGTGTCGACCACATCCGTGACCGTGCCGATGATCAGGGGCGGGCTCCGGAGCTGTTCGCTCTCGCTCTTGAGCTTCCTCACTTCCCGCTCGTACCGGATCTTCTGGGTCTCGATGTACCGCTTGTCCGCCTCAACCTGCCGGAGTTGCTCCCGTAGCTCGAGGTTGCGGGATTCAAGGTTACCGACACGCTCCATCATCTGGACTTCGAGATCGTGCTTGTCGTTCTCGATCTGTGCGAGCTGTTCGCGGAGTTGTTCCGATAGTGTGCGGTATAACCGGTATAGCTCTTCCGGAGTCTGAGGTTCCGGTGACTGATGAAGGGTGTCGGCCATCTCGTGCCTCAAATAGCTATATAGGGAAACTGCATATAAAGTGTTTGTTAAGAAGGCAAGGTCAGAATACATGCCCCGCCGCATTCAGTGAACATTTATAGTCTTGAGTCGACCTTCTTGTGAGATTATGCAGTGTGAAATGTGCGGAGAAACAATTCGCGGTGCACCCAAGCTCGTACGGGTGGAAGGAGCCGAGATGCAGGTCTGCAGCAAGTGCGAGAGGTTCGGCACCGCGGTCCAGCAGGTCCGGCGCACCGATCTCGTGCGCCCGTCAGTTCCACGTCAGGGCAGCCCCAGGGCCCCGTCAGCAGCACCGTCCCAGTACCGGAAGAGAGACATGTTTGATTTCATCGAAGGCGATGTTGTCGACGATTACCATGAGCGGATCCGCCATGCACGGATGGAGAAGGGGCTCTCCCAGAAGGACCTTGCCATGCAGATGAAGGAGAAGGAGCACCTCATCCAGAAGATCGAGAACCACGACCTGATCCCCGAGGAGAACGTCCGGAAGAAACTGGAGAAGGTCCTTGGCATCCGGCTGATCGATGCCCCGGAAACGGAAGTGGAGAAGAAAGTCCCCGGGTCCCTTGCCCCAACTCTCGGCGACCTGACCATTATCCGTAAAGCAAAGAAATAATTCACTCTTTTTTACGCAAGGTCAATAACCGCATTGTGCAGGATATCCAGTGTGTCCCGCATGGCCCGCCCGGCATCCCTCAGGTGGTGGTAAATCTCCCGGGTACGGATGGCGTTCATTGCATCATCCGTCTTTAGAATCTCGGCCATCCCCGCGATATAGATCTCCTCCAGCGTGTTGTACGCGTACCGGGCATGCCGGATCTCGTCCTCGACCCGGTCCTTATCCGAGCCAAGGGACTTGATCCCGCGCCCGATGCACTCCGTGCCCGCCAGGAGCTGCCGGGCCATGTCATGGATATACCGATCCGGTGCTACGGAAAAGGCCTGCATCTCTTTTGCGGTCTCTTTTGAGAAATTGATGATATAGTCCATCTGACGGGAGATGCTGTAGATGTCCTGCCGGTCAAACGGCGTTGAGAACGACTGGATCAGCTTGTATTCCATGTCATGCCGCATCGTGTCCACCTCGTTCTCGATCCGCTCAAGCCCGTCCGGGCTCGTCAGCGGGGTGATATTCAGCCAGTCAACAAACGCCTGCACACCGGCGGTTGTCCGGTCGGACTGCACGGCCAGCATGCATTCAAAATCGTATTCGCGGGGAAATATCGAGGCAAACAGCCCCCGTTTTTCCCCGGATTCCGGTGTCCATTTTTTTTTGTTCATTCCATGTTCATCCTCCGGTTACGGTCCATATAATGAGATAGAGTATGCCGGAGATCAGCATAGTAACCGGGATCGTGATGACCATCGAGGTCACAATATGCCTGCCGACCTCCCACTTCACTTTCTTCGGGTTCTCAGCCGCACCCACGCCCAGTACCGACATGGTGATGACCTGCGTGGACGAGACCGGCGCCCCGGCAATGGTAGACAAGGCAATGGACGACGCAGAGAAAAACTGGGAGTCGAATGAGTGGACCGGTTCGATCCGGAAGATCCGCCGCCCCAACGTATTCATGATCCGCCACCCACCACTGATCGTCCCAAGGGCAAGCAGGACGGCACAGGCACCCCGGGCCCAGAGCGGGACCTCTGCGGTCATGGCGAGCCCCGAGGCAACAAGGACCATTACGATCATGCCCATCTGCTTCTGGGAATCATTCGCCCCGTTGGCAAACGCCATGACGGCTGCAACGCACCAGTTCAGCCCCATGATCGTTCGGTTTGCGGTCCTTCTGGTATTGCGCAGGACGAGAGCGCTGATCCTGTGCATCAGGAAGCTGCCGGCAAAACCGATCATGACCGAGATGACGAAGAAGAAGATAATCTTGGTGAACCCGGCGAGCTCGTGGGCGGGGCCCAGCAATTCGCTGACTCCCCAGAAGACGCTGCCGGTCCCGGCTGCCACGATCCCCGCCCCGACCAGCCCGCCGATCAACGAGTGGGTAGACGACGAGGGCATGCTGTATTTCCACGTGACGATATTCCACGCGGTCGCTGCGACCAGCGCAGCAAACAGGACAATGATCTCCTGGCCAGACGATGGGAGGCTGACAAGGCCGGTCAGCGTGAACACGACCGCGCTCCCGCCGAGGATAGCACCGAAGAAGGACATTACGGCCACTATGAGGATGCCCGCCTTAGGACTTGCCGACCGCGAGGAGATGAAGGTGGCGGCAATCGAACTGGCGTCCTGGAACCCATTGGTAAACGTGAAGGCAAGCGCCAGCAGGATCGTGGAGATTGCGATCTCTATCATGGGTCGTACGTGCTCACTGCCGAAAGACCGGCAGCGTCACAATCGCTATATTAAGCGGGTGATCTGAAAAAAGTAGTGCCGTCGGGCACTCGTGCACCATCATTCCCGGAAGGCCGGACCAGTGTTCACCATATGAGTAAATCACGAAGATTTTTTGCCCCGGAGGGCGGTGCTCTTCCTCATTTGCCCGGATCGCTTTGAGGGATCGGTCGTCCTCTCATCCCCGTACCGGGGTTCCATCTTCATTGTGCCATCGGACTGCATGATCCTGACCATCTCTGGCTCTGCCGGAGCTTCCGGCTGGCTTTTGCTCTTGGGCCGGATCACCATACTGGGCCCTGAACCGGCGTCGTCTGAGGTTGCATCAGGTATGACCTTCGGTTCCGTTGATGCTGTTTCCCGCCCGGCGGATACCTGCACGACCGTCTTCCCGCGGCTTTTTGGCTCCGGGCGGTACATGGTCGACATGATCTTCTTTAAGTCGAGCAGCTCATTGAGCAGCCCGTTGGCCAGCGCGTCCATATCCTGCACCTTCTTTTCCAGTGCAGCGATCCGCTCTTCCGAAATTCCGGTTTCTGAAAATTCCATGAGTGTAATCAGTTTCTCCTGCTGATCGGATCTGTTCGCAGGAACAGTGATCCCTGCATCAGACTATACGTATTAAACAATACTGATTTCCCGGACTTATTAAAGTGAGGTATCACCTGGCGGCCCGACAATGGCGCACGGGACGGTTTTTAAATAATTATTCCGGAGAATCTTTCCCGGACCAATGAGTACACTGATTACCCATGCAGGGATATCTGAAATGAGAGATTTCGCGTGACACCCGATAACCGGACCGGAGATACTGGTCGTGCCATTGCAGTCGACCTCGGGGCAACCAACCTCCGGGTGGGACTCGTAACCACAGCCGGCCACATCGAACAGATGAGTTCCGTGGAACTCCCAAAAGATCTGCGCGATGCCACGATCATCACCGATCTAATCATCCAGACCATTCACTCGCTGGTGCCGGACCACGAGACCGGGACGCTCGCGGGGATCGGTATCGGGGCAGCGGGACCGGTTGACAAGGCACGCAGAGCGATCGTGCACCCCCCAAACATCCCCCTTGAGACCATTCCCCTCTCCGGCCCAATCGGCGATGAGTTCGGCCTGCCAGCCCGACTGGTCAATGACTGCTGTGCCGGGCTTCTTGGCGAGGCATATTTCGGCGAAGGAACGAGATCACGGAATTTTGTGTACGTGACCATGTCGACCGGCATCGGGGCCGGGATCATCTCAAACGGGACGATCATTTCTGGCCGCGACGGGAACGCCGGGGAGATCGGACACCTGTTCGTGGATAACGAATATGACCTGACCTGCGGGTGCGGGGGAAAGGGACACTGGGAAGGATATGCATCCGGCCGGTTCCTGCCCCGGTTCTACCACGAGTGGCGGAAGAGAAACGTGAGTGAATCCGACGATTCGCAGGTCAGCACGGCCGGGGATATTTTCAGCGCCGTACGACAGGGCCGCAATCCCGGTTTTGTTGATGAACTCGGAAAGATCAATGCCCGGGGGATCTCGGGCCTTGTCGTTGCCTACGACCCGGATACCATTGTCCTTGACGGGTCCGTCGTACTGAACAACCCGGACCTGATCATTACCCCAATTGGACGATACGTCGATCATTACCTGCCGGTGCCGCGGATCACCGTAAGCAGTCTCTCCGGTCTTGCACCGCTCCTTGGCGCATCGGTGATTGCCCGGGGGTACGATACCCGGTTTGGATCGGTGGAGTAACCGGAATTACCGGGTATCTTTTAACCGGTACGCTCCTTTTGGCACAAGGATCTCGAACCGTGCACCTGAACCGGGCTGGCTGGTTTCGGTAATCGTAATGCCGGTGATCAGCAGGATCTCGCGGGAGAGATATAACCCAAGGCCGGTATGTCTCCCGAATCCCCGCTCAAACAGCCGTTTTTTCTCGGGTTCTAAAATCCCCGCCCCGTCATCCTCGCAGACGATCACAAGCCCGCGGTCTGTCTCGCGGCTGGAGATGCAGATGGTTGTCAGTTTTTCGCCGCCATACACGAGTGCATTCTGTATCAGGTTATAAAAGACTTTATCGAAGAGTGGATCGGCATACACTTCCAGGTCCGACCGGTCGATGAGAACATCGACGTTCCCCAGGGTCAGCGCCCCTTTTGCACGGATGATACTCATGCTGACACTTTGCCATACCGGGGCTTTCACGCCGATGTTCTGGTATTCCCGCGTGAAGAGGATCTGGTGTTCGATCGTTTCCGCGCTCTTCCGTTCCCGTGTGATATACTCCCGCAGTTTATCAGGATCGTCAAGCGAGTATTCGGAGAGTTCAAGATAGCCCAGGAGTGCCGTGAGCTGGTTCAGGATATCATGCCGGGTGATGGAACTGAGCAGGTTGAGTTTTGTATTTGCCTGCCGGTATGCCTCCTGTGCCTGCCGGAGTTCGGCAGTCCGTTCTTCAACCCGTTTCTCCAGTTCATTATTGAGCCGGAAAAGTTCCTCTTCTGCGGCTTTCCGTTCGGTAATATCCCAGAATATTCCCTGGACACCTGTGATTGTCCCGTCAATCTCTTTTACCGGTGTCTTGATGGTATTGATCCAGCGCACCTTCCCGTTCTGCAGGTACTGCTCGACATACACTTCGGCCTGCCCCGTTACCATCACCCGTTTATCATCAAGCCGGTATTTTTCTGCAAGCTCGCGGGGATAGAGATCCAAATCAGTCTTTCCAATCATCTCCTCGGGCTGCAGGTTCAGGGTCGCAGCAAAGTGCTTATTGCAGGAAACGAACACGGAATCGAGGTCCTTCCGGAAGATATTCTGCGGGATATTCTCAAGAAGGGTCCGGTATTTGTGTTCAGATTTCTGCAGGGCGTCATCTTTTGTTTTGAGTTCACGGAGGTTTCCCTCAAGACCCTCCAGGGTCTGCCGCAGTTGTTTCGTCATCTGGTTGAAGGCACGGGCAAGGTGGCCTACTTCATCTTCAGTCAGGACGGGTGCTTCCCGGCTCAAGTCTCCTGCCGTGACCCGGGCAGCAGTGTCTGCAATTTCCAGGATGGGCCGGGTGATCTGGAGGGCCAGCAGGTACATCCCGGCTCCCATGATGACAGACAGAAGTATCCCGATATAAAAAATTGTCAGGGCGAGGTCCCGTGCAGGGGCAAGTGCCTCTTCCTGGCTCATCTCCGCAATCAGGGCCAGGTCCTGGTTTTCCACCCAGCGGTACACCCCGACCACCGGTACCCCTGCATAATTCCGGTAAAAGCCGGAGCCATCGTTACCCTGGAGTGCGGAATCGATCCCTTCAGACTGGACAAAACGCGACGGGGTCCCGTTGTTCATGAGAGGGGTTTCTGATACAATTTTTCTGGACCGGTCGACCAGATAGGTCTCCCCGCTCGTTCCGAGGCCCGTGCGTTCGAGGATAATACGATCAATATGAGTGAAGGAAAGGCGGGATGCGAGTACGCCGATGCGTTTTCCCTGCATAGTGAACAACGGTGTTGCAATAATGATGGCCGGTCTTTCGTCAGGAGTTGAAGGATATACGGTCGTTGAAAGCGTTTTGGAGCGGCCCTCCTGGAAATACGGATCACGGGCCACCGACTGCCCTTCATGAGTCGCATCACTTGAGACAACGATCGTGCCATTCAGGTCAATAATGCTGATCTCTTCCGTATAGATTGTCCGGGAAATCACCTGGGGCAAAAAACCGGAGATCTCGGTATACGCCAGTTCTCGTTCCGGTGAAGTGCCGGGCGATGAGATCAGGAGGGTGGACTGCTTTCGGATTCCCGGGATCCCTGCTATCATGACCACGTTCTGCGTCTGGTCATCAACCCAGTTGTTCAGCACGCCTTCTTTTAAGGTGGCCACAGCATCGAGCCGGTCATCTACCGACCGGGTAAGGGCCTGGGTGGCTTGGAAGTAGGCGATAATCCCCACAAGACTTACGATTAAGAGGGAGAAGACGAGAAACGAGCATATCAGCCGGGCGGTCAGATTCCGGCGCCAGAACCAGGTGCTCTTCATGGTCTCCCCCTAACCAGCGATCTATCCGAGGGCACTGGCATTGAACCGGGCTGTTTTTGAAACAAGGTCGCGCCCATAGTAGTGATGGGAGAGACGAAGCAGTGTGCCGTCCTGATCCATCTCCTGGATAACCTCATTCACACGTTCAATAAAAGAAGCCGGGTCCCTGCCGCTGTTTTTGTCTACTGCGGCGGCGTCATAATCATAAAAAACGGGCTCGCCCAGCTGCCGGATGGGCATGCCATTTTTCATCGCGTCATCTCCAAGGGGCTGGTTGGTGAGAACCGCATCCAGTTTCACACCATCCCCGAAAGCAAGGTCTTTTAAGGCAACTGCTTCATTCTCGTACGCAACAATCGTGGCATTCTTGATCGCGAAATCAATCTTTTGGCCGGGCAGGTCGAGCGTTCCTTCCAGGTAATGTTCCGGGATGCAGCCGGCGCATACGCCGATCTTCTTTCCGGAGAGATCGCCTGCGTCCGCATAGGCCGTGTTATCCTTGTTCACGAACAGGCTCACCGGACCGGCATAATACGGCTGCGTGAAGTACATCACTTCCATGCGTTCGGGCGTGATGGCCAGCGACCCGATATGGATGTCCCACCGGTCGGACCAGATGCCGCTGATGATCTCGGTCCTTGTCGGAGTAACAAAACAGGGTTCGACACCGAGCCCCTTTGCGATCTCCACCGCGACTGCGATATTGTAACCGGTGAATTCTCCTGCAGTATACTCGTTCCGGGCGCATATCGTGCCCGCAGTGCGGCTGGCATTGGGTATCAATGCGGAATTGGGAGGATATGCAGCGTCGGTAGCGATAACAAGCCTGCCGCGGGTCATTATTTCTGCCAGCTGGTCATCCGGCATTAACGGTGCCAGACGGGGCTGACGGGGCGGGCTATAGGTACCCACTATAATAGTCCCCAGGAGCAGGACAATGATGATTCCTGCAAGAGCGATGCGCCGGGACGACATAATAATTCCATGATATTTTTTATTGCCCGGCCTCTGGTTCACTGCGGTATTTCAACCGGGATACATCAAATGCACATATGACAACTCATTATTTTATTATTTCTATTTTGATTCTGACTATCCTGATGTTCAAAACCAAAACCCCCGGTTACCGGGATACGTTCATGCAAAGGGAATTAACCGTGTCTCATACCCGGAAAAATGAGAAGTGCCTGCCAAAAAAACATGATACATGCACTCTTTTCGTGCAGGGGCCCGGTTATTTCCTGACCTCGCAGACCAGTTCCAGCACGCCGATCAATTTACCCTGGGACGATTTCAGGATCGTGGCCGAACCGTATACCGTTGCCGGGCCCCCGGGAAGGCTTGGCACACGCGCCTCTGCCACGAGGGTATTGCCCCACGGGGTGATGGACGTGTATTTTTTCTTAAGGTTTCTTACATCCTTGAGTGCAATATCGGCAAGTACCGGGCGACGTTCCCCGTAGAACGGCAACGAGTACTCAAAGTTTCCTTTTCCGATGATGTCCTTTGCCTTTACGCCCGTGAGTTTCTCCATGGCACGGTTCCAGGCCATCACGTTTCCCTTCGGGTCGATCACCATGGTCGCATCAGGGATCAGCCTGATGACATCAGCGATCTGCTGTTCGATGGTCACGGCCCCGGCCTTTGCCGGGGTTTTCTTTGTACGTTGTGGAGCCGCTTTCTTTGCAGCCGCAGGTTTTGCTGCGGATCGTTTCACGGTCTTCTTTCCCTTTGGTGTCATAATCCCTCGCTCCGTGATACGGAAACGACGGGGGTCCGCATCAGGTAATGAAAAATAGCGGTATATAAGTTATATACCCAGCGGGTCGGAGCCGTGCAGGCCGGCAGTGCCATTCCCTGCGGACGGCGATAAATATTTCACTATTCGGATCTCCACAGTAATAATTACGAGGAAATCTTTAGTATCCCTATAATTTATTGTTGCATTAACGGAAAGGAATATCGAGACATATTCAGGCTACACTGGCTCCTCCCTTCGTTACGAACATACCATCAAACTACAGGAAACACCATGGCAAAAATTCACGGGATCTCCGGTATCACCCGCCACCTTCTGAACGGGACCCGACCGGTGCAGGGCAAACGACTGGCAACACTCGAAGATATCATCCGGTTCCTGGACAATTACCAGGAGATCCTTGCTGAGGCCGAGATGGTGGAGACGAAACGACAGGACGAGATCATCCAGGCAATAGAAAAACGTGAGGAAGCACTCGACCAGCAGCTGAAGGATAATATCAATACCCGCACCAGGGACGTGTATACCCATATTCTTGCGATCAGTGACCGGATCGATGCAAGCGAATCTTTTTTCGTCATCCTCTGGTATCTCATCACATTCTGGGGAGCAAACCTGGTAAGTTCCCTCCGGATCAACCTGCCACTGACCGGCCTGAATTGGAGTTTATGGAGACTCCGCAAACAAAAAGAGCGAGCGGTTGCCGATAAAATCAATGGCATCAGGTCTGCGTGTAAGTGCATCACCGAGTCAGAGCAGTTTCTCACCCGGAACCATTCATTACTCGTTGATGCACTGGAAGAAGAACAGGTCATCCGTGATCTCTCCCTATTACCGGATGAATACCATATCATAAACGGCATCAACTTACATTTTTTCGATCCCATTTACTGGTTCAAGCGAAAGGAACAGAAAGGGTACTGCGCGATCGATCTCATCGTCATCGGTCCCACGGGATTGTTCCTCGTGGGGATCAAGAACTGGAAGGGGTCGGATATCGAGATCAAGACCGGCGACCTGAAGCGCCAGGTGCGGTTTGTCAACTATGCACTCTGGTGTTACTTAAAAGACGAATACAAGATTTACGAGATGAACCCGAAAATCCGGTGCGTGATCATCTCTCTTGAGGGCTCACATCCCGACCTGAGGATCGACAAATACATTGACGTGATCAATCCCGACGGGTTAGGTAAATACATCACGGAACGGGAAGGCAAATTTACGAAATTTGCCATCCGCACACTGACTCACCGGATGCCGTTTAAGGGTGCACAGTAATTCCCGGCCGTATGCAGCTGTTCCTATCCCCATAAGATGGTGGACCAATTCGTACCCATTCTCTAAAAAAGATTTTTTATTGCTTCTCTTATGCACTCGCGCCCGGGACGTGAGAAACATTCTTTGCGATCGCAACACCGATAGGAGCAGCGGTCAGTGCGGCAAAAAAATTTCCGGCAGGAAACGACCGGCGGACCGGCATCACGCTGGTTTTTTTTGCTTCGGCTTCAAGCCGGACCATGCTGATATGGATCGTCCCATCGGCATCTGCCGGGTAATCTTTCAGGTATTCGTCCATGATCGCTCCGATAAATTCTGATCGCCGGTTCTCCGGTACCTGTGCCATCCAGGGAAGCCACGTGGTGCGGATCCAGCCGGCAAAATCCTGCCGGGAGACATAGGTCATATCCTTACCGATCAGCTCGACACGTGACGGTTCGAATCCCGATTCAACCAGCTTCCTGCGGTACTCCGTATCGCTGAAAAAGCCAAAGTTGAACGAGAACCCGCTGAAGTACTGGCGCCACTCCGGTTGTTCAAGAAGGAGATCGAGAACCCCGAGTATCTTTTCTGCATTCCCTTTCCCGCCCATCTGGACAAGCAGTCTTCCCTTCGGCCGCAGGCTCTTTGCAATGCCGGCAAGCACCGGTGTATGATCGGGAATCCAGTGCAACGCCGCGTTTGAAAATATTATATCGAACTCGCCGGAGAACGGCAGGGCACGGGCATCCGCCTGCATGAACGAGAGGTTCCGGTATTCTTTGTGCGGATAATGATCGCACGCGAACCGGATCATATCCGGCGAGCTGTCCACTCCCGTCACCGCCCCTCCCGGCAGGTTGCAGGCGATCTCTGCGGTTATCTTCCCATCCCCGCACCCGATATCCAGTACCCGCTCATTCCCGACGAGGCCGAGCTTAGCAATAAGTTCCTTTGCCCACTGCTGCTGGGCCGGGGAACTCTTGTGATAATCAGCGGCGTTCCAGGAAAATGACGGTGATGGATCTGGGGGACTCATAGTTGCACTGCTCCTGTTAGAATAGTGTGGATCGTTTGTATAAAGGGAGATTGGGTTCATGGCGGGAAGGCGTGAGGAGATGGATGCAGGAGACCGAAAGGTTCCGGGTACACGGTCATCCACGCAAACACACCGGTCCGTATCGGCGTCCTCCATCCAATAACCGGAGAGGTAGAATTCAAAGAGCAGCTCTCATGGGCCTAGGACATCATCAACATCCAAGCGAATCTAAAAAACCAAATCCACTCCACCACAGTATCGGTCAATACCCCGCGGCATTCCCGGTGTTGCAGGTCCCCTTTGGTTCCCACAGGCGAACCGTACATTCTTCCGGACAGACCGGCTTGTAGTTCACGCAACGGGGAATGTCGAACAGCTCTCCTTCGTGCAGATCAAGTGTCTTGTCCCGCAGAGCGATCTGCATATTCCTCCCGGTAACCATGAATAATAAATTGAAGAAACCGGAGGCTCTTCTCATATCGCGAGTCTGATGACTTTCGACAAGAGGGATTTTTCTAATCATTCTACCTCATCCGTAATGGATGAAGCATTCTCCTGATTCGGGTCTGAGGGCCGGCCGCAAGTCGAAGAAACCGGTGGGTTTCTTCTCATGTCGCGAGTCTGATGACTCTCATCTGTCTCCTGATTCGGGTCTGAGGGCCGGCCGCAAGTCGAAGAAACCGGAGGATTTCTCCTCATATCGCGAGTCTGATGACTCTCATCTGTCTCCTGATTCGGGTCTGAGGGCCGGCCGCAAGTCGAAGAAACCGGTGGGTTTCTTCTCCAACGCCAGGCCTGATGGCCTGCCGTATTCCCAAGCTATTTGACAGGAAGGAACTCTATTACGCATATCGAATAGGGAATTTCGAACAAAAAAACGGACGACCGATAATATGAATTTCGATAAATTCACCATCAAATCGCAGGAGGCCGTAGGGAAAGCAACGGAGATTGCAGCGGCACACGAGAACCAGGCAATCGAGACGGCCCATGTACTCAAGGGGATGCTTATGGTTGACGAGAATGTCATCCCATATCTCCTTAAAAAGATGAATGTGAACCTCGATCGTTTCACACCGGCACTTGACGGGATCATCGAAACATACCCTAAGGTCAGCGGGGGAGATCAGTATCTTTCCAATGATGCCACCAAGGCCCTGCAGAAAGCCGCCGCACTTGCCCAGGAGTTCAAGGATGAATTTGTCTCAATCGAGCATCTGCTCCTCGGAATACTTTCGGTTAATGACAACACCTCACGACTGCTGAAGGAGAACGGGGTTAACGAGAAAGGCTTAAAGACGGCCATCAGCCAGCTGCGGCAGGGCTCGACCGTCAAGAACCAGGACGCTGAAGAGAGTTATAACGCCCTGAACCGGTTTGCCCGGAATCTCAATGACCTGGCCCGTACCGGTAAACTCGATCCGGTGATTGGCCGAGACGAAGAGATCCGCCGGGTATTGCAGATCCTGTCCCGGAGAACCAAGAACAACCCGATCCTCATCGGGGAACCGGGCGTGGGAAAGACGGCCATTGCCGAAGGTCTCGCCCACCGGATCATTGACGGGGATGTACCGGACAACCTGAAGGCCAAGCAGATCTTCTCGCTCGATATGGGTGCCCTGATCGCCGGGGCCAAGTTCAAGGGAGAATTTGAGGAACGGTTAAAGAGCGTGGTTAAGGAAGTGATATCCGCTGAAGGGGAGATCGTCCTGTTCATTGACGAGATCCATACGCTGGTCGGGGCCGGCGCAAGCGAGGGCGCAATGGACGCAGCGAATATCCTCAAGCCCGCGCTTTCACGGGGGGAACTGCATGTCATCGGCGCTACGACCTTAAAGGAATACCAGAAATATTTCGAGAAGGACAAGGCGCTCGAACGGCGTTTCCAGCCGGTGACGGTCAATGAACCGGATACGCTCGATGCCATCTCCATCCTCCGGGGTATCAAGGAGAAGTACGAGACTCATCACCATGTGCGGATCAAAGACGAGGCGATCATTGCCGCGGTTGAACTTTCGCAGCGGTATATCTCGGACCGTTTCCTTCCCGACAAGGCCATTGACTTAATCGACGAAGCAGCATCAAAACTCCGGCTCGAGATCAACTCGAAACCGGAAGAACTGGAGATCATTGAACGGAAGATCCGCCAGCTGGAGATTGAACGGGAAGCCATCAAGCGTGAGAAAGACCAGGCAAAATTAAAAGGCCTGAACGAAGAGATCGGGAACCTGACCGAGGAACGAAACCGCCTGACGACCAAGTGGCAGTCTGAGAAAGATCTTGTTGACCAGATCCAGGCGCGTAAAGCGGAAATCGAGACCCTGAAGTTCGAGGCCGAGAGTGCGGAACGTAAAGGCGACCTCGGGAAGGTGGCAGAGATCCGCTATGGGCGTATCCCGACCGCTGAAAAGACCATTGAGGAGCTCAAGGGAAAACTGACCGTGCTGCAGAAGGACTCCGCGATGGTGAACGAAGAGGTCGATGCCGAGGAGATTGCCGAAGTGGTCTCGCGCTGGACCGGCATTCCCGTCTCCCGGATGCTGCAGAGCGAGAAACAGAAACTACTGGGTCTTGAAGCCGAACTCCACAAGCGTGTGGTAGGCCAGGATGAAGCCATCGGGGCAGTTGCCGATGCTATCCGCCGGAGCCGGGCCGGGCTACAGGACCCAAAACGCCCGATCGGGTCGTTCATCTTCCTTGGGACGACCGGCGTGGGCAAAACGGAACTGGCAAAGGCCCTGGCTGAAATTCTCTTCAACAACGAGAACAGTATGGTCCGGATCGATATGTCGGAGTACCAGGAGCGGCATACCGTCTCGCGGCTGGTCGGGGCACCTCCGGGCTACGTGGGCTATGAAGAGAGCGGGCAGCTGACCGAAGCGGTCCGGAGAAAACCCTATTCCGTGGTATTGCTGGATGAGATCGAGAAAGCCCACCCGGATGTCTTCAATATCCTCTTGCAGGTCCTTGACGATGGCCGGCTTACCGACAATAAGGGCCGCACGGTGGATTTCAAGAATACCATCATCATCATGACCTCGAACATCGGATCGCATCTCATCCAGGAAAACCTGGAGCACGTGACCGATAAAAACCGGGATGAGGTATTCGACCGCACCCGACAGGAAGTGTTCGCGCTGCTTAAGAAGACCATCCGTCCCGAATTCCTCAACCGGATCGATGAGATCATCATGTTCCGGCCGCTTACCCGGGATGAGATCCAGAAGGTTGTCGAACTCCAGTTGGGTGTCGTCCAGAAAATGCTCAAAAAGAGCGACATCCGGATCAGGGCGACAGAGAAAGCGGTCCGGTTCATCGCCACCCAGGGTTTTGACCCGCAGTTCGGTGCACGGCCGATCAAACGGGTGATCCAGAAAAACCTGCTGAATGAATTGTCAAAGATGATTCTCGATGGAACCGTACACAAAGAGAACGAGATTGTGGTTGACGAGAAGGACGGGAAGCTGGTGTTTGGAAATGCCTGAACCACCAGGTTTTTTTATGCCGTCTCTGTTGAGGTATGACGTTCGTGGTCGTGCCGGACCATCAGCCGTGTTACCTCTTCCAGGGCCTTGTGTTTATCCTTGGACCCGGTGTAGAGGACCCCGGTATGTTCCAGTTCGTCCCTGAGGTACACGGCCTCAGGGTATTCGATTAGCACGATCTTCCCTCCGGGGCCGAAGTGTTTCTCATCGATCTCCCCGATCATATACCGCTCGCGCTGGCCCTCTGTCGGGGCAGAGTCTTTTTCAAACCGGAAAACGCTCATCCATGTTTCCTTTGATGAATGCTTCTTGACTCCCGCAATAATAAAACAACGGAACGTACCAATGGGGACGGTCACTGAAAGATCCTGGGTGACCGGCTCAAAACGAGGCTCCCGGTACCGTGCACAAAAAGGGATTTAATAATCATCATGGGGTTTTGATGTGACCACCTCATCTACTTCGGGCTGGAGGAGAGAAAGGGCCTCCCGTACCTTATTCTGGATCGCGGGATTCCTGTTATCCTGCATGGGATCAAGGCACGCGATTACTCCGTCACTGATAAGCGCTTCTTCCCCGCCCGCTGCTGCAATGGCGATAATAATCTCGAGGGCAGAAAGAACGATATGCAGGTTCTTTTCTAAAAGCAGGTCCCGGATGATCGTCATTGCGGGTAATTGCCCGGCAGATATCAAAACAAAAATTACCAAAAACAAGAACCCGTTCATTCACACCTTTAAAGGTTCCAGCGCAGTACTCGGAAACGTGTGTGGAAAACCGTTTTTTGTGAGCACTCTTGCGATCGTCAATCCCGGCGAATCGGATATCCGGTCCCTCATGAGAGCATGACAGGACCGGGGTAACCATCTCAGTACCGGTTTACACGCGGTAATCACGATCCGAATAAAAAAACCGGGATTCAGAGAATGATCTCGATATCCAGTTTTTCTGCCAGTTCCTTGTACCGGTTCCGGATAGTGACCTCGGTCACGCCCGCAACTTCCGCTACTTCGCGCTGGGTGCGCCGCTCCCCGCCCAGGATGCAGGCGATGTATATCGCCGCAGCCGCGACACCGGTCGGCCCCCTGCCGCTCGTCAGTTCACGCTCGGTGGCCTGCCGGAGGATCTCAATAGTCCGGCTCTGGACCTCTCCATGGAGGGTGAGGCCCGAGCAGAACCGGGGCACATAGTCCATCGGGGAGGTTGGCAGGAGCCGTAAGCCAAGCGCACGGGAGATGAATCGGTAGGTCCTGCCGATCTCTTTTCTCGAGACACGGGAAACTTCCGCAATCTCATCAAGAGTGCGGGGCACGCTGCACTGTCGGCAGGAGGCATAGAGCGCTGCTGCTGCAACGCCTTCGATGCTCCGGCCACGGATCAGGTTCTTGTCGACTGCATCACGGTAGACCACCGCTGCGGCCTCACGGATGTTCCGCGGCAGGCCCAGTGCGGAGGCCATGCGGTCCAGCTCCGAGAGTGCGAATGCAAGGTTCCGCTCGGTCGCATTGCTGACACGGATCCGGCGCTGCCACTTGCGGAGACGGTAGAGCTGGGCACGGTTCTTGGATGAGATCGCCCTGCCGTACGAATCCCTGTTGCGCCAGTCGATCATCGTGGAGAGACCCTTGTCGTGGATCGTGAGGGTCATCGGTGCACCGGTACGGGCCCGTTTCGCCCGCTGCTCGGAATCAAACGCACGCCACTCGGGACCGCGGTCGATGAACTCGTCATCAATCACCAGCCCGCAACTCTGGCAGACCAGCTCTGCCCGTTCACGGTCATGGACCAGCACACGGTTGCCACACTCCGGACAGGTAGTCTCGGTCTGGCTTTCCGCTTTCTTCTCCTGTTCTCTCACTTTCGTCCGTGATTTGAACGATTCACGCTCAGACTGGAGGACTTTTAATTTTTCAATTTCCTGCATTCACGTTTCTCTTAATGATTGTTTTGTCTCGTATGGTCATTGCATGGAACCGGCATATCCACAATGAGGCCGTTGCCCGGTGGTGGGTTTTTCATGGGGCCGGGCCGTGCATGTTCCCGCGGCAGTTGACGGTGGCATACGGGCCACCGGCATTCCCTTCAGGGATCGGGGATCCTGCCGGCTATCATCACTTCGGGTCAGGTACCTCGTTATAATGCAGGTACTGCCGGTCTCTGTCAGACACCATAATGAGCATCCGGTTGATTTGGATGCTCAACAGCCCGTCCGACAACGTTCACACAATCTCATGGATAAAGTGGTGAAGGATCGGTTGATAGTTTTTACATGAATGGCAGTTCGGTATTTAAACATTGTGCATATAGACGGGATGACAGCAACAAACGCTGCCACAATCCGGCTGAATTGCGATAAAAAATTTCATCAGACATATGGATTACATTTACCCTGCTGACCCTTCAGGACCTATCGGTACTGCGCATTCACCGGAGTCTGCGTTCATCGCCCTGTTTCTGGATTCGCATGAAATTTTCATTCCGCGGGCATTCGTGCGGATTCACCCCATTCGCCGGAATCCACTTCCCTTCCCGCGGGTTGAACCGGGCCGGGCATGACATTTCTTTAACTGCCGATCCATTGAGTCCCGGGACCATTTTGGTTTTGATGTGTTCACAATCCGTGCAAAAATGATAATTGCCCATCGGTAATCTCCTGCCTGGCTGAATTTGCCAGACTTGATGTGGACTCTTCTCTGAATGAGGTTATATGCCTTAGCATGGTGCATAGGCCGGCAGAAATGTGACAGTGGGCAGCCTGCATAAGGAAAATCCCGCGCTTGTCTACAATCTCCCGGGCATTGGGACCGGCGTGATGGTTGCAGGCAGTGAACAGACCGCCGTGGTCGCGATGATCGATTACTCCAAGGCGCCGTATCTAAGCACGGTCCATATCGTGAACAAGAGTGACAACCTGTCCCTCCGGCACATGGATTTCCCGGACGATACCATCATTGCGACAGTCGACAGCGGCATTGTATACCTTACAATGATAAACTGGGGTACTTCCTCAATGCCCGTACCGGAGAACGGGAACGAAGGTTCCTGCTCATCGACAACTACGGCGGATTAAGCGACAGCGAAAACCCGGTCCTTCCCGGCTCCTCCGAGGGGCGCAGGTACCTGGAAACCACTGCCCTGATCTCATCGTGGAGCACTGACGGGACGGTCCGCTCCCGCCCCCGGCTCACGATGAATGCTGTCGCCTACAACTGTTTTGTTAACGGGACATACGGGGAGATTGTGGAGATCTGATCTTCTCCTTTTTCCGGCAGGGTGACCTCCCTGGTTCTATGGGGGAGCGTCAACAGGATCCTTCAAAAGGCAATCCCGCATCTCACCAGCGTTAGACCGGTCATGGCAAATAACAAGTGAGTATCCGCCGGTGCACGGTGTTACATCCCGAGATATTTCTGCACGCCATATACCAGGAAGGCCGGCCAGAGAAGCGCTTTGATGACACCCAGGATTCCACCCAGCAGGCTCGTGGCCGTGGTGAGATAATAGAACAGGGCACCGAGGAAACCCAGCCCGTACAGAGCGCCTCCCGATCCGTGGCAACACATATGCTTCATCATGTGAGTTTTGGACCCGCACCAGTTTTTCGTTCCCTGTTCAGAAGTTTCCGTCTCCATGTCTCTCAACTCACAGAATTCTATCGTCTCTATAAATATAAAAGAAACCGGCAAAGTATTGCCATATCGTTCCCGATACATCGTTGCCCGTCATAAAAACACGAAAGAGAAAAACAAAACACAACCGTTAATGTTCCGGCGCACGGAATACCGGCATATGCCAAAAAAACGGATGTACGTCTGTTCGCTCGATGCAGGAATCGACGTGATCTGCGGGAAATGGAAACCCGCAATCCTCTGGAAGATCAAGGACGCTCCCTTGTGTTTCGGGGCAATCCAGGAGAAACTGCCGGCGATCTCCCCGAAGATGCTCACCCGGCAGCTCAGAGCCCTTGAAGCAGATCGCCTGGTCTCCCGCACGGAGTATCCCGGCATACCTCCCCGTGTCGAATATTCCCTGACCGAGCGTGGGCGTACCGTCATCCCGATTCTCATGTCGCTGAAAGACTGGGCTGATACGGAGCTGGCAGACCAGATCGAAGAGTGTCATTAACCGGGCTGTTCCCATCTTTGCGATCGATTGTTCTGCCAACAGGGCTCGCTGCTTTTTTGCCCTTTGCTTGCTGACATTTTTGTCCCTGATCCCTATTTATCCCCGCAGGATCTTTTTTAAGCGGGAGAACGGTGAAAGGATGCTGTACAGGAAGTTTCCGCGGTGCCCGCACGACCTCTCGATCCTCGGTTTCGGGTGTATGCGCCTGCCACCCGCTGAGGGCGAGCCGGCCGGAGGAAAGATTGACGAGCCGCAGGCAATTCGTATGATCCGCACCGCCATTGACGCCGGGGTCAATTACATCGATACAGCCTACCCCTACCACAACGGGGAGGGTGAGGTGGTTGTCGGGAGGGCGCTTGGCGACGGGTACCGCGACCGGGTTTTTCTGGCCACCAAGCTCCCGAGCTGGCTCGTCACCAGCCGGGAGGACATGGACAGGTACCTGGACGAACAGCTCGCCCGGCTCGGCACGGACCATATTGATTTCTATCTCCTCCACGGGCTCGGCGCCGAAACGTGGGAGAACCTTTCCCGTCTGGGCGTGCTGGAATTCCTTGACAGCGCCATAGCGGACGGCCGGATCCGGTACCCTGCATTTTCCTTCCACGACCAGTTTGCGGTCTTTAAGGAGATCGTCGATGCCTACGAATGGACCTTTGCCCAGATCCAGTACAACTACATGGACGAACAGAACCAGGCCGGCACGCAGGGGCTGAAGTACGCAGCGGAACGGGGTCTTGGCATCGTTGTCATGGAACCGCTCCGGGGCGGTCTCCTCTCTGGGGACGTGCCCGCAATCCACCAGCATCTCCGCGATGCCCCGGTCCGGCGCACGCCTTCGGAATGGGGGCTCCGCTGGGTCTGGAACCACCCGGAAGTCACGGTCGCGCTCTCCGGTATGTCCGCGATGGCACAGGTCACCGAAAACCTCGCCTGCGCCGAGCAGGACCTCCCCGGTTCTCTCTCTCCCGATGAGCTTGCCGTTATCGAAACGATGCGGGACACGTTTGCCTCCCGCGTGAAGATCCCGTGCACCGGTTGCCGCTACTGCATGCCGTGCGAAAACGGCGTCGATATCCCCGGGTGCTTCATGTATTACAACCAGGCGTACACCTACGATGCCAAGGAGAAAGCGGAGGGTGTGTACCTCTGGGCCCTCAACGGTACGTTTACCGGGGGAATACCGGGTTATGCATCCTGTTGTGTCCAGTGCGGGGAGTGCGAGGAGAAATGCCCACAGCATCTTCCCATCCGGGAATACCTGCAGGATGTGAGCGGATTTTTCGAAAAATGAAAAAATGAGGTAAGGAAATGCCTGTAATCACGATTGACCTGTGGCCGGTAAGCACCGAAGTACGAGCAAAACTGATCCGGGACCTGACAACAACCGCATCGGAAATCACAAAGCTTCCGCCATCCGCGTTCTTTGTGTATGTCCGGGAATACCCGCGTGACGCTATTGGCGTTGGCGGAGTCCCGCTCTCGCAGATGGTTCCGGATGCGGGGACACTGCCAAAGGAGGAGCCCAGTTCCTAACTCGCTGAGCAGAGGTTTCCCTGTCATTATCTGCTTGCCGGCGCTCCATCTCTGCTCCCCCGGATCGGGCCGCACCGCAGCCACCAGGTGCTGCTCACGCAGGAGCCGGGACGGTTGCATGCGAGCCAGATTCCCTGAATAGTGGTGGCGATGGGGGGATATACGAGTAACGAAGATGGCGGGTGAACGTGAAAAGAGGGAGGGGTCTTTGCCCGGTCGATAACGATTATGTTAACTCATCCATGAATATAATCACCATCGGGGGCATTATATCGCCGAACGGTATCAATAATAATTAAGTAGCATCATGTTCGATCAGATAGACGTTTCTCTCATGGAAAGGGGGATGTACCGCTCAAAGGTGGAATGTATCTGATCGATCGAGACTTCATCCGTACATACCGTGCAGAGATATGCCTCGTTGGCATCGTTCTCCTGTCTGCGTTCCTGAACCTCTGGAACCTCTGGAACCAGGGAGGGAACGCCTATTATGCGGCCGCTGTCAGGAGCGCACTCGTCAACCCGTGGGCCGGCTTCTTTGGCTCCGTTGACCCGGCCGGGTTCATCACCGTGGACAAACCGCCCGTCGGCATCTGGGTCCAGGCGCTCTTTGCCGCGGTGCTGGGGTACCAGGAATGGATCTGCGTCCTTCCCCAGGCCCTTGCCGGGATCGGCTGCGTTGTCTTGGTCTATTTCATCGTCTCCCGCCCGTTCGGGAAGCCGGCCGGGCTCATATCGGCGCTGGCCCTCGCCGTCACCCCCATCTTCGTCACGATCTCCCGGAACGAGACCATGGACGCCCAGATGATTTTCGTCATCCTCCTTGCCGTCTGGGTAGTACTGAAGGCGGCACGCGAGCGGTCGCTCCCGTATCTTCTTGCCGCGGCTGCCCTGGTCGGGCTGGCGTTCAATATCAAGATGATCCAGGCATTCATCATCGTACCGGCAATCTTTGGTGTATACCTCTGGGGCGCAACGGGCCTGGACTGGAAGAAGCGGGTTCTCCACCTCGTTCTTGCAGCAATCGTCCTTTTGGCAGTCTCATTCTCCTGGGCCCTCGTGGTCGACGCGATCCCGGCGGACCAGCGCCCCCACATCGGCGGGAGCGGGGACAACACGGTCCTGGGTCTCGTCATTAACTATAATGGCATCCACCGGCTCGGCATCGGAGGAAGTGGCATGGGGGGCGGCCCGGGTGGCTCTTTTGGCAGTTCCGTCGCCGGGATGTCCCGTTCAGACCGGACGAACCGTTCGGCAGAAGCCTCGGGCCCGGCCACGTCTTCGTTTACGGGACCCGGCAGCAGTGCGACCGGGATGACGGGGACACCCCCGGGGATACCGGACAGTTCCGGCAGTACAGCGGGGGCGCCGGATCAGTCCCCGGGCATGTCGGGCAGTCCGCAGGACGGGGCATCGGCATCCGGCCAGGGGCCCCGGCAGGGCCCGTCCGGGATGCAGCAGTCATCGTCAGGTATCCTTGGCTTGTTCTCCGTCTCCGGCAATGGTGGCGGTGGCATGAACAGCGGCGGGAGCCCCGGGCTCTTCCGCATCTTCCGGGACGGCCTTGCCGGGGACATTGCCTGGCTTTTGGTCTTTGCCCTCATCGGGGTCCTGGCCTGGCTGCGGAAGCTAAAGTCCCTCTCCCTTGCGGGTGTTGACGAGGCTGGCTACACCGGCGAGCGGTGGCTTGTCATCCTTGCGTTCCTCCTCTGGCTGGTCCCCGGACTCGTGTACTTCAGCTTCACCTCCGGGTTCTGGCACGACTACTATATCGCCACGATAGCACCGCCCATCGCCGGCCTCATCGGGATCGGAGTGATTGGAATGTACGACCGGTACGTTGAAGGCGGCCGGGCCGGCTGGCTCCTGGTTGCCGCAATCCTCGTCACCGGTCTCCTCCAGGCCCTCTTCCTCTCCTACGATGGGGAGTGGGCCGGCCCGCTCCTCCCCCTCGTGCTTGCGGGGACGATCGTATGTACCATACTCCTTTCATGGATGCAGATCCGGAGAGATACTCCCCACGCGGTCCACCGTACAAAGATCGTGGCCGTTGCTCTTGCCCTCCTCTTTATTGCACCCCTGGTCTGGTCATTCACCCCCATGATAAACGGGAACGGCGGGACCATGCCAACGGCAGGCCCGTCCGGAGGCAGGGGCAGCGGGCCCGGCCAGTCGAACGTCGTTGGTATGGCAGGCCCGGGGAATGTCGGGTATGGTGCCATAATCGATAGTGATGCGACAGATACAATCAGCCGGCAGGGAAGCGACGTATACGGGATGAGCGGGACCGCAACCCGTCTCTCTGACCGTTCGGCTGTGCCGGGATCCGGTACGGGTTTTGCTACCGGAGGAGCGGGAGCCTCTGCTGGCCCGTCAGTCAGCCGGAATAACGGGGGATCGGGAACGGGCGGCGGGCCCGGAGGCATGGGTTCGGGTAGTGTTTCTACGGCAAGCCTTGCACAATTCCTGCTGGCCAATACCACCACCGAAACCTGGATTCTCGTGGTCCCGAATGCGCAGTCGGCAGCAGACCTGATCATCTCCACGGGAAAACCCGTGATGTGCTTCGGGTTCATGGGAAGCGACGATGCCATCAGTCTTACAAAACTCCAGCAGTATGTCCGTGATGGCAAAGTCCGGTACTTCCAGACCGGCAGCAGTGGCGGGGGCGGAGGCATGGGCGGGACCAGCAGTATCTTCAGCTGGGCCAGTTCCCGCTGTACGCCCGTGACCGTTACGGATGACTCCGGTGCTTCCACCACGCTGTACGACTGTAAGGGAGCGTCAGGCACGGCCTGATTATGCGGGCCCTCCCCGTAGTGCGGTCGGGTCTCCTCGCGTAATGGATCCGGCAGGCAGTTCTGTCCATGTGCGGCAACGCTGTCGGCTACCCGTCGGCGGTGCCGGGACCGGCCTCCCCGGGTTTACCGGTTCTGACACTCCATAAAGCATTGGGTGACATACTCTGGATAGCAGAACGTCACCAGCATGGCCGGGCGATCGCTGCAATACTTGCTGTAGCATTCATTCATGCACGATAAAGACACGGAGCCGGCTCCGCTGTTGAGCGGGGGCTGGATATCCTGGTGCTGAGGGCCAGTCGTATACAACAATCCCCCGGGCAGCGAACGCACCGAAAAGGGACCGGCAGATCATAAACAGGACAAGGCGGGCAAGAGGGGAATGTTCGGGGAGTGTCATAAGAAGACCATCCTGCAGTTCACCAGGTGATCTCCGGTGGGAACGGTGGAGTGATAAACATAGTGAAATGTGGAGGTACAGTCACAGTGCCTTTCGGGACAGTTCACTGTCCAGCAGATCGAACCGCCGGAGACATTCCACATATTCCGCAACGAGATAGTAATTTGCCAGGTCCTCTTCATCCAGACCACGGAACGCACAGAGTTCATCCCAGAGCAGGCTGCTCCCCTCGACCATGAAATACGCAGAGTGGAGCTCCACGGCTGCGACAATAGTTCTTCCCCGGAACATTTCATCCTGGTTTTCGTACAGGTGTTTTCCGGTACCGGTATTATCGATGACGAACCCGGACACCTCGGGCATTGTACCCGCCGGCATCTTTCTCGCATGGCACTCATTTGAGAGAATATTGTCCTTGACAACATCACGCAGGGAGTCCGTGGTAAGTTCCCGCACGGGATATTTCCCCGTGAGATACGCGAGGATCTCGGGACCGGTTTTTTTGTTGGGGCTCAGCCGGGGACAAAAGGCCTCAGCCTCTTCTTTCCATTGACGGACAAGTTCCGGAGTTACCTTGCGGGCGAGCATTGGTAACTACGTATGTGCCGGCATGGTATTAAACGGAATTTTTTAAAATTCCGGCCGGGCTTTGGATTGATCGGTGCATCGCGGGAAGATGCCCTTCACTATTCCCTGTCCGCTTGGCCGGAGGAGGGGACGTTGCCCCGGCTGGTGAACGGGATATTGCAGGGAGCCCGGGTTTTACCGCCGGTGGTGCAGGATGACTATCCTTATCTTTCTGGTATTCCCATCTCTTGGTACACAAAACCGGTCCGGTCTCATTTCAGGCATGCCCGGTTTCCTTAACGACAACGGTGATATCCATCGACAGGAAAACCTTCGGGCGCATCGCTCTCATCATCGTTATCCTTGCCGCCGGCGCATGGATCGGATATACGGCCATCCACGTTAATACGCCGGTACGTGTCGGTGTCCTCCTCGCCTTAACCGGGGATGTGGATTTCACCGAACCGCTCGAATGGGCAAAGGACACCATCAACAACGGGGGCGGCATAGGAGGGCGGAAGGTTGAACTTGTGTACAAGGACACCACGACCGGCACTATCACCCAACAGGCACAGGAATTTCTGGACGACGATTCTGTCCGGATCGTGATCGGGCCCACGACCAGTGACGAGATGTACGCGCTCGCTCCTGCATTCATTGCAAAAAAGAAAGTGCTCATCAGCCCCACGGCGACATCCGGCGATATCATTCGGGCCTTTGGCAAGAACGGGTATTATATCTGGCGGACCACCCAGGGAGACGCAGCGCAGGTACGGGTCATTCTCACGATCCTCAAAGAGAAAGAGGTAAAAAAGGTCGCCCTGATTGTGGAGAACAGTACGTACGGGCAGACATTCTATGACTGGACCGGGTTCTTTGCAACCGAATATGGTATCGATGTCCCCTTCATCCGGCAGGTCGACGCGGGATCGGACCAGCTTGATGTGGACGTTACGGAAGCCCTTAAGGCGGACCCGGATTATATCGTTGCAGCCGTCGGGCCGGAAGATGCTGCAACGATCAAACGGGCGATCGACCGGTCCGGAAGCAGGACAAAACTGTTCCTCACCGATGCTGCAGCCACCCCGGTCCTGGTCAGTTCGCTCGGTGCTGCCGCGGAGGGGCTCGAGGGCACCAACCCCACGGCCGATCCGAACGGGGGATTCACCGGTGCGTACGAGAGAACGTTTAAGAAACGCCCGGCAGATTTCGCAGCAACAGCGTATGATGCCCTCCTGATTGCTGCATTCACCGAAGCCCGCCAGGAGAGAAACCCCTTTGAAACTCCGGGGGAGTCGGTCCGGCAGGTAGTAACAGGGGACGGTGCGGTCACCGGCTGGAATGCATCGGGAGTCCGCACGGCGATCGATGATATCCTGCACGGGTCCATGCCCCGGATTACCGGCGCAAGCAGCAGCCTTGAGTATGACGAAGTGCTGGGCGTGGACCCGACCGCCACGTATTACGCCAACTGGCAGGTGAACAACGGCACGTTCCTGACCGTCAGGGTCATCAATTCCCGGGACCCCGCCGGCACGGAGATGACCGGGCGCCAGTCGGCCGGGCTGTCCCGGGCCTCGGCCGGATACATGTCCTCCTCGTCTGCGCTCCCAAAAAACTTTAGCACCCCTGCCGGGAGAACCGGTTTTCAGGCCGTGATCGTTGGCCCCTCGCGGGGATGGAAGAATTACCGGCACGAGGCCGATGCCCTGTCCGTCTATACCCTGCTCCGCGAGAACGGGGTTTCCGACGACAACATCATCCTCATGCTCTATGACGATATCCCCACCGCCCCGGAAAATCCTCTCTGGGGAAACATCCATAACATTCCCAAAGGGCCGAATATCCGATCCGGTGCGCAGGTGGATTACTCCGGTGTAAACGTGACCGCGGCAATGTTCAGGGAGATTATGACAGGTACAAAAACCGCGTCCACTCCGGTGGTCCTCACGAGCAACGCCAGCACCGATGTGTTGGTGTTCATTGCGAGTCATGGCAAACCGGGCTGGATCGTATTCGGGACCGGCAATTCGGTGCTGACCGCGGAAGAGTTTGGCGCCCTCACGGATTCGATGGGGCAGGAACGGCGGTACCGGCAGATGGCTTTCTTCGTGGACACCTGTTTTGGGGAGAGCGTTGCCGCCAACCTGACGGCACCGGGTATCCTGTACCTTACCGGGTCGGACAGGAACGAGCCCTCCCTCGGGGCGGTGTACGATTTAGAGATCAAGCAGTGGCTCTCGGACGAGTTCACCACAGGCGTCCTCAGCACGATCAGCACAGACAAAAATATCACATTCCGGGACCTCTATCCCGCTACGTACGCAAGAGTGACCGGCTCGCATGTCCGCATGATCAGTACGGGGAATTTTGACCAGGATGTACCGGTAATGACGTATCTCCGGCCGTAAATGACGAGGAAGGGGAGGTTCCGGACCAGGACCGGCTCCCTGCTTTTCTCACATGATCACCGTATATATACCATTCCGCCCAAACGGAAAAGAACCACAACTTCGAGAGGATGGGATGAGAATGTCCGAATCAACAAAATCGCCACTTGCCCGGCTCGTGCTTTTCATGATCTGCGTCTCGGTTCTTGGGAGCATTATTGCAGGGGCACATTATTACACGATCGATCTCCCGCAGCAGCAGAGCGTGCAGGCGCCGGCAAACTATTGCATCTACACGTACGGGCAGTGTAAAGATCTCTACTACAATTATCACTGGATGAAGGTATGCTGCTGGAAGGACTGCTGCACCACCCCGGCTGATTGTGAAATCACCTGATGGACCGGGCCGGGTCCTCTCCCAAGCTCCTCTGCCGGATCGTATCTGGCAGGGGGCAGAGATATTTTCCCAGAATTATTATACCATCAGATTCTACAGGAAATGAGCGATTAATTCCAGAAGAGGTGTTTTTCTCAAATGCCAGAATCTGCAAAACCGCCGCTTGCACGGCTTGTATTGTTTATGGTCTGCCTATCGGTTGCCGGCATAGTTGTTGCCGGGGCGCATTATTACGCGGTGGATCTGCCGCAGCAGCAGGCAGTTACTACACCGTCAAATGTATGGGAATATGATAATCCCTGCGATTTATGCATCGAGACCTGCGACCGGGTCATGGGACATTGTGTCGAGTCCGACGGGAACAACTGCCTGGCAGAGGTTTACGCGTGTTATAAGACCTGTCCGTGTTAGTCCGGGCAGCACCAGGAACATGATTGCATATATGCGGCTGAAAATGGCGGACTCAGTTCTGGGAAACAGGTGATGAGATGCCGGCTTCTCCGCTGAGGTGTATTCGTGGCGGGACAATTACCGGGGGTTTGCCCAGCGGGGATTTTGGGAGTATAAGACATTGCAGCAGTAATGTCTGATTCGCAGAAGCCATCAGGCTTCGAGGAATGCGAGCGACTCCGCGGGGAGGGGGAGGAATCGCAAGCGCGAGAAGTCCGGGCCTGGCCTCAGCGCGGGGATAGGGCTGACGCGGGAAGTAATAGGGGGATGGCGCTACACACTTACCGGGATCGTTGACGAGGTTGTGAGTCGGAACCTCACCCTGCGAGGTTCCGGGCATATTCCGATCTTCTCCCGGGTAAATCAAAGAATTTTGCTGCCGGCTTTCGGGCCCGGCTGGCATTCGAAGACCTCGGTGATCTTCACGATAACAAGGGAGCGTGCGGGCAGGGCTGGATTCTTCGCATTAATCTTCGCCTTCATCGCATCGAAATCCTTCCCACTTGTCTTCATGGTCGCCACTCCTTTGATCTGGAAACAGCCCTTGATTTCCGGGCCCCAGATGTAGAGGGCAATCTTCGGGTTGGCCGCAAGATTTTCCAGGGACTTGTGCATGAAGTTGTCCACGATCCAGATCGTATCGTCGCTGACCAGTTCAACAACGCCGATGGGGACCACGTTCGGGGTCCCGTCTTTTGACGCGGTCGCAACCGGGAAGATCTTCATCTTTCCGAACGCTTCTTTCATCTCTGCGGTTAGTTTCACCATAATACTTTCACCAGATAACGGTGGTTAAATTATCAATATATACTTGAGCGTCATTAAAATATACAAAGCGGGTTGGTGCATAATAATGACCCTCGCGTTCATCTGGATGCATTCAACACTACAGAAGGGAGAATCATGGGAGCGGCACTGGGTACATTAACGGAAATCCGGGAACTGAAGACGGAGATCACCGGGCTCCGGACCGATCTCAGGCGATTCATCGAGCGGGCGAACCAGCAGCACATCGATGGCGTGCTCGGAGACCTGAAGAAAAATTATGCAGGCCTCTTCGCGGATCACCAGGTAGAGACCGCAAAGACAGATCTCTCCGCCCACATGACGGACAACTGTGCCATGCGGGAAAAATGTTACGGCGTGTTCATGGAATTTTTACAGAACACTTCACAACACATCAAAGACGGGGACGTGTCGAACGAGATCATCGAGTCCTACCGTGAGCAGATGAAAACCATGCGAAGTAGGGGAACGCATGACCGGTGCGACACCTGCTTTCTCGAAGTTCACCGGCTCTTTGAGAAACAGATCGATCTGATGCAGTCGCTTGGGATCTACCAGAAAACCGCGGACCCGGCCGGAGAGGCTGGGGAAATTGCCGGCGAGTCGGTTGTGAAGGATCTCCTTGAGCCCGTGGCAAATATCCAGCGGTTCGAGATCCTCAAATCCCTCTCGGTCCAGACCCGGACATTCTCCGATATCGCCCAGATGACCGGTCTCCGGGGCGGCAACCTCCTCTTCCATGTCCGGAAGCTCACCGATGCCGGTATGATCCTCCAGCGCCATGAGCGAGGGGACTACATCATCACCGACAAGGGGTATAAAACACTGATGGCTATTTCGCAGCTGCATCAACTGGTGAACCCGTAGACTGACGGCACGGGCGGGCGATTGGGATGGTCGACGGCACCGCATGCGGACTAAAAAAAATTAAAAAAAAAGTTGGTCTCAGCTATCAGTAGTAGCGACCATATCTCTTATGTGCCTGCTCAATGGTCATCAGATCAAGAACAACCACGCAATTCGTCTCTTTGTAAATTTTAAAAATTACCGTATAAGTCCGCCCGATATGCATGCGATATACCTGCACTTTGGGATGCAGGCATTCTACATCGGGTGCGCTGTACGGATCTTCAAGTTTGCAGAGGTGGTTGAAGATATGTTCCCGGATCTTCTCCGGAAATTTCTCAAGGGTCTTAATAACGCCCTTCTCAATGCTGACTTCCACTCTTTCACATCCTCGTCTTCGCCGTTAACAACTTTATAGGAAGACTACTTTATCGCCGGCTTATTCTGTCAGTCAGATGTTCTGGATGTTGAGCTGTTTTGCTGCATCTTTCAGGCTGACAAACTCGCCATTCTTTTCAATTTCTTCAATATGCGCCAGAAAATCACGTTCCTGTTTGAGTGCGATCATTTCAGCCAGGAGCTGATCATACGTCTGACCATGTTTTTTAAGATCTGCAAGGGATTCCCAAATCTCTTCAGTTACGGGAATTCTCTTGTTTGCAACTTCAGTCAATATATTTCACTCCGGTTAGGTAAGGTAGCGGTGAGGTAGGTTATGGTCACGTTATAATTACACGAGTCGGTTACAGTTATTTAAGTTTTGTAAGCACTTACAGTATTGTAAGTGAGTTAAGATAAAAGTTGTGCTCTAACCCGGGCTGCCCTTGCAGAATCCAGGTGGCGATGGCTGCCGCCGGTCCCGGGGGGTCACTGCTGCGGGGCAATTGTTGGTAATCTGCCCGGCGAGGCCCGTATGAGGTGGCCGGAGATCCTGCAAAGGATGAAAAAACAGAATGACGGAATGAAAAATATTCGGAATTTTCCCGCGCAGATATCACTCACGGCAGGGTTTTGATTCTTTATGACTTGACGGATAAGTCCTATTTACTTTTTGTCACCGAGTACCTTTCGCATTTTCGGATTAGTAAATGATTGTAACAGAAGTTATTTATAGAGAAATATTCAATCGCCCCTTGTGGACAGCCGGAGGTTGTCCCGAAAAGAAGAGGACGGGTCCACCAAGCAACGAACTTCGTTGGACCCGGTCCCGCCCGTAGGCATGAGATTGTTATCTTCTGATCCTATGAAGGTTTTCCCATGCCGACGAGCGTAGCGCATGGAAAAATGCGAGGAGTTGAAGAAAAATGAACATACACAAAACAGTTGTCATCCTGCTGGCACTTCTGCTGGCGGGGATGGCGATGGTACCGATGGTGAGTGCGGCGGAATCCAAATTAAGCAGTCCCTCAAAAATGGTCAATACTGATGAAGCCAGCTCTGTGGCGTTGATAAACGTTCAGGACATTGCAAATTCAGCACCGGGTTTCTCGGAATGGCATGATTCCGAAGTAATTCTGTCAAAGATGTATTTTGATCTAACCGGAAATCCAGCTGCATATGCATTTAATGTAACGCAAAATGGCGATTATCTGGGTTATATCCTGATATCTGCTCAGCGGGATAACTACCCGGTACTTGAATGTTCACGGGGGCATCTCCCGACAGCAAGCACGGATTTTGTCTCCCGTTCCAAAACGAAAATTTCTGAATCGCAGACAAAAGATTTGGTAATACAGAATCCTGTCCCGGTCTATCTTGGTGCAACATTCTATTATGATGCATATCCGATGACTGATAAAACAGGAAATGTCGTTGATTATGCATACGTTGATCTAACAAACAGCCGGCTGTTCAATTCGGAGGATATGAAAAAGGAGATGGCAATCAATAAAAGCAGTCTGAAGGCAAATGTAGCGAAACCAGTTGATATCGAAAGACTCTGGAGTCTTGAGAGTTCCCCTTCAGTTATGGCATCTGTGTCGTCCATGACGCGATCTTCAAACTATATCTATGACGTTCCGTATTATGCATGGTACCGCGGATGTTCGCCAACTGCGGCAGCTATGGTACTTGGTTACTGGCAAAGCCATGGTTATCCCAATTATCCAACAGCAAACACGCTTATCGATGAACTCGGGAATGCTATGGGGACTTCAAGTACATGGCCGTTCACAGGCGCGACATTCCCGCTCTTTATTGACGATGGAATTGAGACGGTCGCGGCAAACCATGGATATTCAGGTCTGAATTCGGTTGAAAATATCTGGTTTAGCAGTGACCATTTCACGGACATGGCAGCAGAAATTGATGCCGGCCGGCCGTTTGTCCTGTCAATGTACGCGGGGGGTGCGGCTCTTGGAAAACCGGATACCTATGACGAGCACAGTGTGACTGTTGTTGGATATGTCGGATCACTCCAGAATTATCTTACAATTCACGACACATGGAATAGTCCTCCCAACTATCCCCTCAATGATTACCGCCTTCTTGCAAACATGAACTGGGGAGGTTCGATGTCGGATTGGGTTAGACCATAACTAATCCATTTTCTTTTTTGGAGATCTGGGATTATGAAACGAGAATGGAAACGTATCATGATGGGAATCGGGACAGTCGCCATCTTTGGCGTCGTCATTGGATGGTTTTGTAATTTTGGGATGATTGGCCCCGGCCTGCCTCCATCGATCAATGGCTGGTATTTCCCGCAACCTGACGGACGATACAATGATGGAACACAGATATTTGCGAATACCGGTGCAGAACACTATGGAATGAACGGACCGGTCAGTCGGATATGTCCTGAAATGTTCCCGGTTCTCTCCAGCGATTGTATCCAGGCGCAATATGAACGATTCTATGCAAATGATTCAGGGATGGACTCGCACTATATCGTAATCAGCTGGTACTTCAACGATGCTATAAAATTTTCCGATGCTGAACATGAGCTGAACGATTTCCTGAAACGATCCGGCACAGTATCGGATATCAGTCTGGATCTGAATCCGGAATTTCAACGGATATCAGCGCTCCGGGCAGACAATGTACAATATTCGTTCACATCTGTTCCCGTTTCGCAGTATACCAGCAATGTGACATCTGGTTATTTTATAACCTATGCCAGACCCCTGATTCGTGACCGCCAGGATTATATCGTCATGTATTACGGGGTTCTGAACGATTCCGATATTCGGGCCCACGCGACATTTCTTACAACGCTCCTTGTAAAAGGTGGTTTTCCCCAGGATCCGGACGTAATTTCACAACTGAGTGAATCTCGTTAAGATGAAACCATGAACACGGGCTGATTCCGTGATCTGTACACGGCCGGATTTCATAGTATATCGGGGCCAGAAGCGGTCACTCGAAGACCTGCGGTCTTCTCGTATCTCATCTCTTTGGAGATTCAATATTACCATACACCCTTTTCCCCATCCGATTGTCCTGTATCGGTGCCATTGTCCCACAAGAGGGCGAATGAGCGACAAGGACCGGATCTTAACCCTTCCACCTGCCCCGGCAACTTCCCCATCCCCATCCGAACCATCTTTCAGCCCATGTAACGTTGCTACATATTGCCTCACCAATTCCCACTGGAGAAAGCCGAATTGTTCCGGAAGAATTACCGTGTTTTCCGGAATTATTGCCTCTGCGAGAAAGGGGGGTGAGGCAAAACTCGTACAACCGGGCCCCATAGGGGCCCGTATTGCTCGCCGTCGCAGATGGGGTATAAACGGGGGATCTACGACGCAGGGGCGGTTCCCCCCTCCTGCTCACGGGCAGCGACCCCGGCCATGTACGCAATCGTCTGCCCGGACACTATCCGCTTCCCGTCGCGGTCGATCTCTACGAGCGTTGACGGCATGACCTGGAAAAATCTCCATGTGCCATGCCGGGACCGTATCCAGAGCTCGACCATGACCGCGGCGTCGCGGGTGATGAGCCGGAGCCGGGCGAGATCGTTCTTGTAATACTCGATGAGTTCCGGAATCGATGCAAGAATTTTCGGCGCGAACATGACGCTGGCGAATATGATCGGGATCTTCGAGACAATGGAGATGTCGTAGATTCGCTCCGGTCCGCCTGTCGCCATCTGGATGAGGCCGCGGGCCTTCGCGATCGGGATCGCGTCCGCGAGCGCCCGGTGCGGGCGGGGGCCGCGGGTCATGGGACGGGCCTCCTCATTTTTCTGATCTGTTTTTTCATGATGTGTGTGCCTCCTTTTCGTTTTTCTGACTGGTTCATCAGAACATCGAAGGTCGTTTTCCTCCCTTCGAGTTCTCAGGTTTTGATAAACCTTCGAACCAGGAAGACGAGAAGAACCCGTCAGGGTTCTTCGCTGTGTTTGGTGTCATCGGGCCCAGTGACATCAATCTCATAGATCTGGATACTTAAAGCGCTTTTATTATAACGCGATCTTTCCGGAAAACGGAACGCATTGCGGGCGCCTTATATGGATTGGGATTTGTTACCCGCGTTTTTTAAAAGGAACAAATTTGTTCCTCCGGCGGGTGCTCTGTTTTCATTTTCCTGTCCCGTCCTGCTCTTTGTCCTGACTTACCCGTGACAGAATGTATGAGACTGCCAAAGGAAATGGGCTTGGCTGAATAAATTTCCCGGTTGGGAATCCGGGGATGGGAACCCTGGATTGGGATGGAACGGGGCACAGATTTTCGGGATCTGATTTTGACAAAATGAGATGGCTGCCGCCTCCTCCGTGGGGATGCTCTGGCGGCGGGGCAATTACCGGCAGTTGGCCCAGCGCGACCCGACGAAGCGACCGGATCCTGCAAAGGATGAAAAACAGAATGACGGAATGAAAAATATTCGGAATTTTCCCGCGCAGATATCACTCACGGCAGGGTTTTGATTCTTTATGACTTGACGGATAAGTCCTATTTACTTTTTGTCACCGATTACCTTTCGCATTTTCAGATAGGTAGATGATTGGGACAGAAATCATATATATATCATCATTATAAATCGCCCATTGTGGACAGCCGGTGGTTGTTCCACGAAAAGAAGAGGACGGGTCCACCAAGCAACGAACTTCGTTGGACCCGGTCCCGCCCGTAGGCATGAGATTGTTATCTTCTGATCCTATGAAGGTTTTCCTTGTGCCAGCGAGCGAAGCGCATGGAAAAATGCGAGGAGTTGAAGAAAAATGAACCTACCTAAAACAGGGGTCGTCCTGCTGGCACTGCTGCTGGCGGGGATGGCGATGGTACCGTACGTGAGTGCTGATGATAATCGTTCCACGGATTTATCTTCACAATCCACCGGCCAACAAAAAATACCTGAAGTTGAATTTGCTGGCATATCCGGGAATCTTCAAACAACAGGTATAGACAAATCAGGTTCTCTGCCAATTTCAGACTCGATTAAAAAATATGACTTGATAAGCATGGATGCAAAAAAGCTGAAAGACCAGTTGTTGGCAAACCAAAAAATCCCGGTTCGCCTTAAAGGAACCAACTATTTCATGGTCCTGCATGAAGACACGTTTTATCCCAGTGAAAAAACGGGAGTCTACACATTTTCCGGGTATCTTGAGAATAGCGTTGACGGAACAAGAGTCACAGATAGTGAAGTTCATCTGACCCTGGATGACTCTGCGGTAATTGGAAAAATCTCCCCGGACAGATTCACCTATTGGTATATTGACTTGATAGAAACATCCGATATTTCCAAGTCTTCGGGACCAACCCAGTATGTGTATTATTCTGGGAATGTCGAGCAAAAGATTTCTCCAATGGGTGAAGATCGTTATGTAATGCTGCCGTCAGGAGAATCAAAACCGCTCAACGAATTATCGAAGGAAGAACTCACACAATATCTGGCGGACGTGCAAGAAAGGCAAAATAACCAGATGGTAACACGCGGGGAATCGGACTGGTATAATGTCAATATCCTGGTGGTATGCGACAATGAGATGTATTCCAGCTATTCAAACTGGGTACTGATAGCTCAGTCGGTAGTCAGCGACGTAAATGCCGCGATAAGTTATGATGATATCAGAGTTCAGCTCGTACCAACATATGATGCCTCAAAAAGGTACGACTTAAGCAACAATTTCAATGCTGCATCCCCCCTCCAGGTATTCCAACAGTATGTTAACAATGCATACCTGAATTCAAAAAGTGCCGATATTGCAATGTATCTGAGTGGCAACCAGTTCAGTGGCTTTATTGGGGCAAGTTATGGATTTGATGCGGGATCCACCCTGGGAAGGCATTCAGTAATGATGTATGAAGCGGCAACTGGCGGAGGATATAGTGCAAACCCACAGGAACGGGCCAATTTGTTTGCTCATGAAGTAGGCCATTTGTTTGATGCGGATCATCAAACTGCCTCGAGTCAAACCGAATTGTACAACCGTGCAACAACCTATCGCATCAGTGGAATTGATTACCACACATTGATGTATTCATATATCACCACGGATCCAACATACTATTCATCAGATAACCTCCATGGTACCATATATCATGGTGATTCGCTGCATAACAATGCCCAAAGATTACGCGAGACGAAAGCCATAGTTGCGGGCTACTATTAAATATTTTTTTATAATTGTATGATTTCCGGGTAATGTGATCTCAATGATCAAAAAAATTAATATTAAAATTGCAGTCCTGCTGGTTGCCTTCTTTCTCATTATGCCGGTCCACGCGGCGATGGCCCGGCCGGAAACGCTACCGGATACCCCGACAGGGATCCGGCAGGATGCCCTGTTCCTGTTCATTGGTGTTTCAAAAAATATTACGTCTGACTATACCGGATCGGAATTTCCTGAAATTCCCGTGACAGTAACAAGATATGGCGTTATCGAAATGAACGAAAGCGGTTTACAATCCTTGAACCGCCAGATCCTTGCAGGAGCGAAGATCCCGGTTTCCGTGAAGGGAGCCACATTCCTGTTTGTGCCTGACAGAAACCGAACGTTCACAAATGAAATTACCGGACAGACCGAGTTCCAGGGATTTTTGGAACTCAAATCGGGAGAGTCGAATCCGGATTATTATATGCACCTGTATTTTTTCAATAACACGCTATCAGTAATTCTCTCAGAAGCCGATCGACCGTTCACATTCGTCAAGCCGATCATTAACTCCCCCCCGGACAGGCAGCTGTATTATGTGTATTCATCCGCTGATGAAACGCCGACCGGCGCACGTCTCGATAACGATGTGTGGGTTATGCTGCCTTCGGGGGAGAACAAACTCCGCAACGAACTGACACCGGAGGAGATTGAATGGTACCGGAACGAACAGGTCAAACGGGAAAACATACGCCTTAACGGATCAGTAACTCCGTCAGGAGATGTTCCGCAGCAGCCGACATCTGCTGCACCGCACTCACCACTTGTTTTAATCATGGCACTGGGGTTGTGTTTTCTCCTGTCGGTTATGATGAAAAAGGACAGGTAATATCTGACAACATATGGGAAAGAGTGTGTCACTTGATGAAAAAATGGAACATATCCGTATATCATCCGGCAATCCTCATCGGGATCGTTATCCTTGTGCTTGCCGGGGGCTGTGTTACGGACTCAGTATCTCCCCCTGCAACCGGCACGCCGGCTGATACACCGACCCTGCCTCCCGGGCACCAGCCGTTATCGACCATCACAGCAACCCCGTACCCCACGCAAATCCCGGCCGCGTCTTCACCCCAATTCACGCCAGATCCCATAACGGGATGCCCGATGAATCCCCTTGTCCCGGAACCGGTCGATACATCCATCCCTGTACGGGATCCAATGCCCGCGATCCGGTATTCCTTTAACAGAAGCGAATCCGGCAGGACAATCGTACTTGAGAAGGGAGATGTTGTTGAGATTAATCTCGGTTATGCATCAGGCCAGCCTTTTCAATGGATCGTCCAGGGATCCGGATGCGGGATTGAACTCCTGAATGCCGGTGCGTACTCCTCTGGCGGCGATTTCTGGAACAACACCGGCAATTACCGGGCCAGGTACCGTGCGGTCAGCTCCGGGACATCCGTCCTTAACGGAAAACTTGTCCTCACACCAGAAGAAAGCGGGATGCTTACGTTCAACCTCACCGTGATCGTGAAGTAGGCTAGGCGATTCTCCGCATCAGCGAGGAGTGGGAGACATCGTAACGGTACCCCCTCCCCACCCTGTCCGCTTTTCCTGAAGAGGGGCCGTTGCCCGATGCATGGGGGGGCGGCCGGGGGAGTGCACAGAACTATAACCCGCGGTACGCTACGCTCCGGTGCCGGATATAATAGACAATAACCTCATGACGTTCGTGCAGTACTTGATATATCACGCGGTAATCGCCAACACGAATCCGGTACAGGTGCTCTGCACTCGCGAGCTTGTAGGCATCATGAGGGACCAGCTCCGCTGCCAGGTTTTCGATGTGCTGAAAAATGTGCGGGAGAATTTCTTTTGGGATTTTTCTCAGATCCTTCTCAGCGCTCTTCTTGAACGTGACTGAGCAGGGATCCATAATCACGTTTCACATCACGCGTTTCTTGAGATCGGCAAGGCTGATTGTACCTTCGTCCCTCCGCTCGGCAACCATCGCGAGGTCGTGGAGGTCTTCCCGGAGATGCTCGTATTCCTGGATGGGGAGGATCACCGCAACTTTGTTGCCGTTCTCGTCCACGACATACTGTTCCGCAGCTGACATACAGATTCCTGAATATACGTTGTATTTTCCTGATGATATAATCGCTTTTCGTGCAACATGAGGAGACGCGGGGAGCGGCCGAGCGACTCCACGCATCAGCGGCAAGGGGGAGCCATCGTCACGATGCCCTCCGCCTTTCCCTGTCCGCTTGGCCGGAGGAGGGGGCGTTGCCCATGGGGGGAGAGGGGGCGGACGGAGATCCTGCAAAGGGTGAAAAAACAGAATGATGGAATAACAAATATTCAGAATTTTCCCGCACAGATATCACGCACGGCAGGGTTTTGATTCTTTATGACCGCGGCCGGCAGGTCCTATTTACCTTTTGTCACCGAGTACCTTTTGCAATTTCGGATAGGTAAATGATTCGGCCAGAAATCATATATATATCGTCATAATAAATCGCTCATTGTGGACAGCCGGAGGTTGTCCCAAAAGAAGAGGACGGATCCACCAAGCAACGAACTTCGTTGGACCCGGTCCCACCCGTAGGCATGAGAATTTTATCTTCTGATCCTATGAAGTTTTCCCATGCCAGCGAGCGTAGCGCATGGAAAAATGCGAGGAGATTCAAATGCAAATTCGTAAAACAGGAATTACTATTGTCGCAATGACAATAGTATGTGCTGTATTTTGTCTGCCTGTATCGGCGTATGAGTATTCGATGACAAGTGTAACAGCATACAATGATGGTGCGACCTATCCTATGTTACCCTATCGTTCCGAGATGCGTTCTACCCTTTCCACATGGTTAACAGGGACTCCTGGATGGACGGAACGGTTTTATGAAAGTAATGGCTGGGTCGATGACACAGATTTTGGTACGACAGGACAGGGCCTGAATCTTGCAGAACTCCATTATCATTACGGTCATGGAGGAAATGACGGTTCTCATTCCTATCTGCCATACGTTTACTGGCCAACGACTTCATTATACCCCAGCGAAGTTTTCAAGAAATGGGATTCCGTGAATAAATGGGTGATTATGGATGCATGCTCACTATTATCGGATTTGGATTGGGGGAGTGCACTGAAATATTCGCATGGGATACTTGGATTTACAACGGAAAAAACACCCAGTACAGATCTTCCCTATCGATTCCTGCAGAACACCATTGATAATGACCATACAATTGCCTATGCCTGGCAGCGTGCCACGCAGGATACGTATGGCAGCACCGTAACTGCACGGGTGATTTTCGATACGGATGACCAGCTCGATAATGACCATCTGTCCGGACAGGGAACGGTTGCAGCAAATGAGTACCCGGATGACAACGTGAAGTATATTAGTACCTGGACCTGTTGATTGAGGTGAATGAAATGGAAACAAAATGGAAACTTACCGGAATTGTTCTCATCTGTGCCATCATCTGTTCCGTGATAATCGTTATGCCTTTGGTGAAAAACCCCGCCACATCAGCACCTCAGGGATCGGCTAGCGGGTTCGTTCTGGAACGAGCGCTTCCGGAATCAGGATCAGAAGCTCCATCGTATCACGTAATGAAAAAGGAATCGATATTTGAAGGTTCTGAAAAACTGATGACAACAAAAAAGATCATTCCGACCACGGAAGAAGCCCCCGCCCTTGCAGAAAAAACTCTTGAGTCGTATGGAGGTCTGCCTGAAGATGCAGTTCTTGTCAAGGCTGATCAGGTATTCCTTGAACAATACAACACTGATACAGAGTCAGTTGAAGAACGGTACCCACAATTTACCCAGGTAATTTATAATCAGGTAATCAATGGTTCACCTGTAATCGGCCCGGGAGCAGAGATTAATATCTGCCTGGGTGAAAACGGGGACATGCTCCAGATAGAAAAGGCATGGCGCCATGTTGAGTATGGCGGTGATGTTCCGATAATTTCCGCAACTGAGGCATTTGATAAGCTGGAGAAGCGGGATCTTCTGGTCGTTCCCCAGTCGTCCCTTAAAGGCATTACAATATCTGAAGTGAAACTTGGATATTACGCTGAAGACCGGGAGCATGATCAGGAAATGTATTCGCCGGTTTGGATTTTTTATGGGTCTAAAAATGGAGGGCAGCCATATCCTTACCTGGTTGATGCACGAAGATCGTAGCACATTGTGAAAATTCTCTCTTTTTTTCCTGACCTGTAGAAATGCGGTGAATGAGGAGAACAGAACCAGAACCCGACCAAAAGATCTAAGAAAGATCTCAATCCTATGGTGGATTAGGTAAGTCCGGATCAACGACCGTAACGGGGGGACCAACTACATTATTTAATACGGTAAAAACTGAGATAAATGCTCAAAGGCCCGTTGCAATCAGTACAATGACCCACACCCGGGCAATCGGGGGATGGCAACAATATACCGGCGATGTAAATGTTAAGTATTTACGGATGTTTGATCCTTGGCCAGCCAACTATGGATTTGTCTATTATGAGGATTTTGACCAGTCACGAAATACCTATATCGGATCGATCCTTGTCAGGAATTAAAACCCTTTTTTTGGTGATGCACAACTATTTGATTATTGACAGAAGGATGACATGACACCGCAACAAAGAACGAGTTCAGGAATATTACCCGTCCTGGCTTTCGTAATTATTTTTTCCCTTACAAGTCCCGTCCAGGCAGCAGATCCGATCTGGAACATGTCATTTCCGGAGATAGATTCTCATCAGGGTTTTAATGGAATCGCTAAACTATCTCCGGACAACCAGTATCTCGTTGCCAGCAATCCTGATGGATCGGAGATATTCACAGTTCTGCAAAATGGAACCCTGCTCTGGAAATATACCCCGGAAAAAACCACAGAAGACTGGAAAAACCCTGTAATATCCGGAATTGCAATCTCATCGGATAATTCACTCATCGGTATTTCCGTAATGCTCCCGGGATGTTGTCGGGGGATAGTAACAGAAACTCCATCCAACCAGATTATTTTATTCGATACCGGGGGTCATATGTTATGGAATTACTCCACACGTGAGCCCCCGCAGTCTATTGCCATTTCAAAAAATGGTCGCGATATTTTCGTTGGATATGAAACACGATCACTTTCCTGCCTTAACCGGGACGGAACACTTCGCTGGAATTCTCCGACGGACAGCCCGATATCCAGGATTGAAATATCTGCTGATGGAGAGCATATTCTTGCAAGTGGAATCAACGTTGGGGGGCAATACACAAATGATGTGTTCTTTTTTACAAACGACGGAGTATTGCTCTGGAAGAAACAGTTCCGAGGAGAAAACATTCTTGGAATTTCCCCGGATGAACAAAACCTGATGATATCAGGTTATCCGGCACAGAATACCTTTTCATTAAATACCGGGGGAAAAATTCTTTGGGAGCATTCGTTTGCAGATATTGGAACAGTAATGGCACTGGCCACAAACGGCAGGTATGTTCTCGCAGGTACGAACGACCATGTTCAGATGCTTGACAATCGTGGTGAAAAACTCTGGGATTACAAGACCACTGAACCGGTCTATAGTGTTTCACTTTCAGGAAATGGGGATATCATCGGTGCGGGAACAGGTACAGATCTGATCGTTCTCAACAGGACGGGAACGCTCCTGTGGCGATATACGACCAATGAAACGATAATTCCCGTTGCTGTATCGGATGATGGAGCATATATTGCCGCGATTTCCGATCGGCTCTATCTCTTCAATTCCCAGGGGAATTTATCAATTATCAAACCATCGCAAGGAAGAACCTCATCAATTTTTTCCAGTGGGTCTCCCGGGTCGCTACCGACAGCAAAGCCAGCAGCTGTGCCGTTAATTATCACCATTTTTGCATCGGCACTTGGAGCAACAGGAGCGATTAGATATTTGAGGAAATGAGGATACTGCAGCTCATTTCTTTCCCCGATGATTGTCGTACCGTACCTTTAAAATGTTGCAACATACAAAAACACACTTTTTTGAGATGATTATGGATCGATGGATTCTGGTGCGTTAACAATACTTGAAGGAAATGAGATCGTCATGATCACTACTGGTCTAATATTTATCTCGTCACGACAATGCACCAGAACCCGTCAACCCCCCCACCCCCACGGGGGGGATCACCGGCCGACCCCACCCCCCCTCCGGCTCAAACCGACCCCCCCTTACCAAATCCGGGTAGGCTGCCGGGCGGGCCGCTCCGTCGGAACGACCCCAAAAGATCGTGACAGATTACGCGTGCAATATTGCGTACATCCCAACTTCAAAGAAGGGGGGGTTCTTCTCAACCTCCTGCGTCAGCCCCAATGGAGGAGGAAAATCGCCGCTGATGGTCAAGGGGGACTGCACGTATCCACTCCTTCCCGGAATCGTGCGAGATTTTCCATGAATTTATGGCCGGGCTTGAGGGGCTCTGGAATTACCTAATTTACAGCCACTCAACCCGCGCAGGTTTTCACTTACGCCGGAAAAAATCTCTTCCGGCCAATCCCGGTTCATTTTATTTACCTTTTGTCACCGGGTACCTTTCGTACTTTCGAACGTGTAGACGATTGGGAGAGAAATTATATATATATCGTCATAATAAATCGCCCATTGTGGACAACCGGAGGTTGTCCCGAAAAGAAGAGGACGGGTCCACCAAGCAACGAACTTCGTTGGACCCGGTCCCGCCCGTAGGCATGAGAACATTATCTTCTGATCCTATGAAGGTTTTCCCATGCCAGCGAGCGAAGCGCATGGAAAAATGCGAGGAGTTGAAGAAAAATGAACATACACAAAACAGTTGTCATCCTGCTGGCACTTCTGCTGGCGGGGATGGCGATGGTACCGATGGTGAGCGCGTTTGAAAACAATTCAGATGCGTTGAATGTGGATACATCACTCAACCGGGGTAGTCCAGATGTACAGTTTGACGGGCTCTCACAAAAAGACGCGCAGACCAGTCTCGGAGGCACAGACCTTAAATCAATTTCGCCATCGATAAAAAAATATGAGATTATCACTATCGATGTAAGCACCCTAAAAAAACAATTGCAATCAGGGCAAAAAATCCCGATTCATTTGAAAGGGATTCCCTATGTCATGAATCTCCATGAAGATACAATTTATCCAAGTGCTGAAACCGGGGTTTATACATTCACGGGAAATCTTGAGAGCATCAACGATGGAAACACGATAGCCGACAGTGAAATCCATCTCACTATGGATGATACCGGGGTAATCGGCAAGATCTCTCTGGATCCGTTCACCTATTGGTATATTGACGAGATTGAGGGGGACCGGAGTTCCGCATTACCCGGCTCGATACAATATACATATTATTCAGGAGATGTTGAACAAACCATAAGTCCCATGGGAGAAGACCGGTATGTCATATTACCGTCAGGTGAATCAAAACCCATTACCGGATTATCTGATGAAGAACTCAGGCAATTTATTGCAGATTCCCCAAAGAGGCAAAAAAGTCCTGCCACGATCACAGGGGAATTGGACTGGTATGATATTAGTATCCTCGTTGTCTGCGATAACCAGATGTATAACAGGTATTCCAACTGGGTGAAGAGAGCACAATCGGTTGTCAGCGATGCGAATACCGCCATGAGTTATTCTGATATCAAGATCCGGCTGGTCCCGACGTATGATGCGTCTCGAAGGTTTGATTTAAGTAATAATTTCAATGCTACAACACCACTCGAAGTATTTACACAGTACGTAAATTATTCCTATCTCGATGATCAAGACACCGACATTGCCATGTACCTGAGTGGCAACCAGTTCACAAACTATATTGGAAGCAGTAATATATTTGATAATGGTTATGGATTTAACAGGCATGGTGTAATGATGTATGAGAGCTCAGCCGGAGGAGGGTATGGTGCAAATCCCCAGGAGCGGGCCAATGTTTTCACGCATGAAGTGGGCCATATGTTAGATGCAGATCATGAAGTTCCCTCCTCCCCAATTCCGCAGGAACCATACAATCGTGCGACAACCTATGATATCAGTGGTACTACATATCATACCCTGATGTATTCCTCTGTAACGACGGATCCGACATATTTCTCATCGGATGATCCCGTTGGGGGTATAACTCGTGGAAATGCAACCTGTGATAATTCAAGGAGATTACGGGAGACAAAAGCCAGTATTGCTGGCTATACCTAATTTTTTTTCAAAGTAATTGTATGCAGAATTCGTGATACCCATGAAATGGAAAACAAATGTCCTGATAATTATCCTTGTTCTTGCGATTTTTATCGTGTCCCCCATCAATGCATCCATGACAAAGCCTGTGCCGGCACCTGATCCCATCGGGGAGGGTCAGCAGGTGGCCCTGTTTTATTTTGAGGATCTGTCAAAGGTAATTTCAACCGGAAACAACAATTCGGCATTTTTCGATATCCCTTCAACAATAACCAGATTTGACGTCATTGAAATCAATGAGAGCAGTGTGAGATCATTACATCAGCAGATTCTTGCAGGCAACAAAATTCCGGTCAGGATCAAAGGGGTTCCAAATCAGTTGTGGGTGGATAAAAACCCGCTGGATCCTGATCCTGAAGACGGGATACTCAGGTATTGCGGGAATCTTGAGAAAATTCCTGAACTGGGAAATAAAGAATATAACCTGAGGTTGTTATTTTACAAAAATTCCCTGACAGGACAGATATCTGAAAGAAATGGACCGCTTTTTTATATAAAATCGATAGTCGACCCCCTGTCCGGAACGCCGTTGTACTATGTTTATTCAACAGCTGATGAAAAGCCAACAGGAGCACGCATGGATAATGATCAATTTATCGTGCTGCCATCTGGCGAATCAAAAAATGTTAACGATTTATCTCCGGAAGAGATTAAATTGGTCATAAACGAACGGATTAAGCGAGATAAGCTGGCGGGTAACAAACCAGACAAAACTCCGGTAACGGAAACCCCGTTATCACCGGGTATTGTTCTCCTTGCGGTGGGAATTGTTGCTGCCGGATTGCGTTTGAAGAAATCCGGATGATTGTTGAGATGCTGGAATGAAACCGAATATAATGTTTCTCGCGTTTATTGCTACATCACTTATAGCAATAACAATTGTCTCTGTTGTCTATGCTGAAAATGTAACTGAAACATCAATTACATCACCGGTTATAACGATCGATCCCATAGGAAACCAAACTATCGTAGTAAGAGCTTCCACTACAAACGAAGAGTTCATGCCAGACCTGCCACCCAGGATAACCATATCCGGGAAGATAACAACACCGGATGGATATCCCGTGGAGGGGGCGACAGTCCGAACGGAATTTTACCGGGCCTATGATACAAAATCGGTTACCATGCAGTCAGAAGCCGATGGCTCGTATCGTATCAACAACGCACACGGGTTCAACCAGAAGATCAGTGTGGAAAAAAAGGGGTATACAAATGTTACAAAAGAGATGACCTTTAAACAAAATGTCAATACCGTTGATTTCATACTGGAACCAACAACAAAACCCGCTTCCGGATTTACGACTGTCCTGTGCCTTGTTGCAATACTCGGAACTCTTCTGATTATTTCCCGGAAAGAGCGGACACAATAATCACCTGATTTTATTCTTCTCCAACATTCCGGATTATATCTTCCGCTTGCAACAACGCTCCGATCAACTCTTCATAGGTAAGTCGATCTGTAACACGATCGGTGATATTGTGCTTTTTATCTTTGAAAAGACATTCAAGACAGAATGCAACCGTATCTCTCGGCTCCATATTCGGACACCCATCTCTTAATTCCCGCTCAGAAAAATCTTTCATGAATTTACCTATCGGTCAGGTAATATTAAAACTTACATTCAATGAACAAAGTTTCTTTTGCATTAATGATTGATCGCTGTTTTTTTTATTTCGTTGAGATGCCCTTCGTGCAAAACGCCTTCGGGTTTTTCGCTGCGCCCGTCCCTGTCCGCTTGTCCTGCATGTGTGCCGTTGCCTACGGTGAAGGAGTGGGGGGTGTCCGGCATACCCCCCTCCGATTATTTTTCCGGGAGGGGAATACTCATATTGAAAAGGGACGGGGGGTCTGTCATGGTTCTTGGTTGCGATGGCTGCCTCCTCCTCCCGGGGGATTCGCGGCGGGGGGATTATCGAGAATGTGTCCAGCGGAAATTTGGGGAGGTGGCCGAGCGACTCCACGCGCAGCGGGAATGGGGATACTCGTAAAAAAGAGATTGCTGAAGGGATTGTTAATAAACCAATATATTCATCTGACACTATACGCAAAGATAGTGATCAGGGAGAGGTTTTCCATACATGACCAGTGACTCCGGCGAATGGTTCCGACAGGCGCAGTATGATCTGGGTACTGCCGAATCCCTTGTCACTGCCGGGCGGTATCCCCCATCGATATTTTTCTGTCACCTGGCACTTGAGAAAGCGCTTAAGGCATTATATGTGGAAAAATTCAACGACAACCCGGAAAAAACCCACAGTCTTGTCTATCTGGTCGAACTCCTTGAACTGGAACTGCCGCAAAATTATCTGGACTCACAGTTTGTCATCAACCGGATCGGAGTGACCGGGCGCTACCCCCACAACCTTGATGATGTCCTCGAACAATATTCCCAAGTGAAGACACAAAAAATCATAGCCGAAACAAAGGAGGTCCTTACATGGTTGATGCAAAAGTCCTCGAAGCAGTGAATTATTTCAGTGAACAGGTCCGGAAAAAGGGAATCCGTGTCAACAACCTCATTCTGTTCGGCTCATCAGGCACGGGCACTGCAACGCCCGGAAGCGACATCGATATTGCAATCATCTCCGATGATTTTACAGACCGGGATATTTTTGAACGGGCGCTGCTGACAAAAGATGCGGAGATGCGTACCGTAAAGAAATTCAGAGTCCCCCTTGATGTAATCACGCTCACTTCCGAAGAATATCATGACTCAACCTCACTGATTGCAGGAACACTCAGGAAAGGAATCATGGTCCCCATGGTTCCGGCAGCATAAGAAAAAATGAAAAAACTGGATAACAGCCAGGTCCACACGATCTACAAATATCCGGCTTTCGATCATTTTGTTGATATCAACAAAACGATAATGGTTCCGAAAGGAGAATAGAACCATAAACCCTCTTAAATACCGGAATATAATATCAGTATACAGATCAGGGAGCAGATATGGATTTTAAAATTTCTCTTTCACAAGATGAAGATGGCTGGTTCATCGTCACTGTGCCGGCACTTCCGGGTTGCGTCTCCCAAGGTAAGACCGAGGAGGAGGCGAAGAAAAATATTGCAGAAGCCATTGAGCTTCATCTGTCCACTCTTGCACGCGACGGTATCCCGCTCTACAATCGCCCCGGTACCAAAGAAACGTTCGTCGCTGTCGACATATGATGGACAAACTCCCGCTCCTTTCCGGAAAGGATGTGGTGAAAGCACTTGCCAAACTGGGATATACGATCAATGACCAGAAAGGCAGTCACATTCACCTCCGGCATCCCTTCCGAAGACCACTGACCGTTCCCAACCATACGGAAATTGCCAGAGGGACATTACGGATCATCATCAAGGATGCAGATCTGACCGTTGAAAAATTCATGGAGTTGTTATGATTCCGGATCATTGCAGATTCTGCAAAGGAAAACTCCACGAGGGAACAACGGAATTTATGGCACATGCTGCCGGTGAGGTCATCGTGATCAAGGATGTTCCGGCATATGTCTGCGAGCAGTGCGGGGAGGCATATTACACGACCGGAACTTCCCGGAAAATCGATGGTGTCATGCGGGACGCCCAAGCGAAAAAACTATGCATGCGTCCGCTTCCCGCCGGCGAAGTGTCACTGAAGGGATAATTTTAGTGAATACGATGAAGTGCGTCATCTGTAAACACGGCGAGACAAAAGAGGGCACGACAACGGTCACCTTTGATCGCAATGGCATGACCCTTGTCGTGAAAGATGTCCCCGCCCAGGTCTGCACCAACTGTGGGGAGGATTATGTGGATGAGCATGTGGCCCACGAGATCCTCGCAATAGCAGAACGCATGGCAAAAAGTGGCGCCCAAGTAGATGTCCGAAGGTATGTTCACGGCTCTGCCATGCCGTGCTGAGTGAGATCTTTTTTTCTTTGTTGATCTGGGATATTCAGACAGGCCCAACGTGAAATTTTTTGCCGGACCCTGCCGGGAAAACTTTGTGCATGGTCTGAATGGGTGATGCAATGCCCCCCACCATTTCCGGTCCGGTTGTCCAGCATGAGGAACCGTTGCCTCTGGGGGGAGGGGGGGCCCGCATGGGCTTCCGACGGTGGGGAGTCCGGAACACCCCCCGGCCGGTCAGCTACTGAACAGAAACAGGGGGTGCCCCGGCCAACTGCGATTGTAGCATTGCTACGTATGACCTCCCCCATTCCCGTCGTAGAATACCGGTTTATTACGGAAGAATTACCGTGTTTTCCGGAATTATTGCCTCATCAAAAAAGGGCGTTGAGGCAAAACGCGTACAACCGGGCATTTTACGGGCCCGGAGTCCCTACAGTCGAAGATTCCGTCTGGAATCTTCTCCTCTTCCAGGTCGAAGAACCTTTCAGGTTCTTCTTCTGTCTCAAGTCTGACGACTTTCGACATTCTGATGACCTGTCAGACCCGTAAGCAGGGGTAAAAAAGGGGGCATTACACCGATGGGGTAACTCCCCCGCCCTGCTCCCTCTCTGCGACCCCGGCAAGGTACTCAATCGTCTTCCCGGACTCGATCCGTTTCCCATCGCGGTCGATCTCCACGATCGTGGACGGCGTGACCTGGAAAAATCTCCACGTGCCGTGCCGGGACCGTATCCAGATCTCGATCACAACCGCAGCGTCGCGGGCGATGACCCGGAGCCGGGTGAGATCGCTCCCATAATACTCTGCAAGCTCAAGGACCGGTGCGAGAATTTTCGGTGCGAACATGATGGTCGCAAACACGATCGGGATCTTCGAGACGATGGAGAGATCGTAGATCCGTTCCGGTCCGCCCATCGCCAGCTGGATGAGACCCCGGGCTTTGGCGATCGGGATCGCGTCCCTGAGTGCTCGGTGGGCACGGGCGCTGCGGTGGGTCATGAGGAGCGGCCCCGAAAGATTCCGCGAGTCCATCCCGGAACCTGCGGGTTGTTCAACGATGCATTCTTTGATTCCGGCTCGCGGGAAAATATCCCGGCCGGCCGGGTTTTTTCACGGAAGGTTGTACTTATACTTTCATCTCCGTTGTGGGGAGTTGGTTGTAGTCCCCTGGTCTGTACAGATTGATCCGCTTTCCCGGGGTTGTGAGAGCCGAAGGGAATGCGGTGATTTTGATTGTCCAAGGAAAGATATATTTGAATAATATGTTGTTGGTTGAATGGGTGGCAGACTGGGTTCAGTGTGGGGGTGCCATTATCACGATGCCCCACGCTCGGGCATGTCCGCATGTGATGTAGGGGGGGCGTTGCCTTACAAGCCCCGATGAGGCGGCCGGGAAATATCCAGGCGGGATTATTTTCACCCTGCGCCGGTAGAATATATCTGTCAGTATTCTGAAATATATCGACAGAGAATAATATTTCATTCAGGGACCGGGTACATGAAACCAGCCATCATCAAACGCCTTCATAAAAATTTTGAGGATTATGTTCACGTACAGGAAGGCGTTGAATTCTGGTTTGCACGGGATTTACAGATACTTCTCGGTTATACTCAATGGCGAAACCTCCTGAACGTAATCGATAAAGCAAAAGAGTCGTGCAAGAATTCAGATCACGAAATTTCAGACCATTTTGCTGACGTCAGCAAAATGGTAGTTATCGGGTCAGGCACTGAGCGCAGTATTGAAGATATTAAACTCACCCGTTATGCCTGCTACCTCATTGCCCAGAACGGGGATCCACGCAAGGAAGAGATCGCTTTTGCCCAGAGCTATTTTGCAGTGCAGACCCGCAAGCAGGAGATCATCGAAGACCACATCCGGCTTGCTGAACGGCTGAAGGCAAGAAAACACCTGAAGGATTCCGAGAAGGAATTATCCCGGAATATTTACGAACGTGGCGTGGATGAATCGGGTTTTGCCCGGATCCGGAGCAAAGGAGATGTGGCTCTCTTCGGGGGCTATTCAACTCACGTGATGAAAGCACGCATGGAAGTTCCGGACAGCCGGCCGCTTGCAGATTTTCTTCCCACGGTTACGATCACGGCAAAGAATCTCGCAACGGAGATCACGAACTTCAATGTTACCAAGGAAGACATGAAGGGCGAGGATCCGATCACCATCGAGCATGTCCAGAACAACCAGGATGTGCGTGACCTTCTGTTGAAAAGGGGAATTCGTCCCGAGGCCCTGCCGCCGGAAGAAGATCTTATGAAACTGGAACGACGGGTCCGATCTCAGGAGAAGAAGATTGCAGGACGGGCAGGGAAAATAACCACTTCATCTTCTGATAAATGTCGGGACTCGAAGACCGGTAAATAATCCTGATATGTTCCCTTTTTTCCCCACGGATATTTGGTGCCAACCATTATGCTCAATTATTATAAAGATGACTATTATTGAGCGAATTATTCAAAAACCGGGGAATTCTTTTCCTGGAATCGAGGAGTGCATTACCTGATGAAAAAATGGAACTTGTCCGTATATTATCTGACGATTCTCATCGGGCTCGTTATCATTATCCTTACGGGGGGTTGTGTTACGGACACGACCTCTTCGCCATTAACCGGCACGCCAGCTGAAACACCGACACTGCCCCCGGGGCACCCGCCGTTATCAACCATCACCGCAACCCCGTCCCCCTCACAAACCCCGGCTGTATCCTCGCCCCGGTTCACACAGGATCCCCAGACCGGATGTTCTATGGATCCCCATGTCCCGGAACCGGTCGACAGTGCCATCGCGGTCCGGGATCCGATGCCCGGGGTCCGCTATTCTTTCAACGAGAGTGAGACCGGCCGAACTGTCGTGCTTGAGAAGGGAGAGATTGTTGAGATGACCCTCCGGTGGGCCCCTAGTGTTGCATGGGAATGGTACATGCCGGTCTCAGGTTGCTCGATCGAGCTCCTGAATGACGGATATTATTCCGGAGGCGGTGATTACTGGAACCAGTCCGGCCATTACCGGGCCCGGTACCGGGCGATAAACCCTGGAACATCGTTCATTGACGGCATATTTGGCGTCGCACCGGGCGGCACGCCGCATGAATGGAATCCCCGGTTCAACCTGACCGTGATTGTGAAATAGTCCGGGCGACCCCCGAGGGGGTGGGGGAGGCCATCGTCACGATGCGCTGGCGTGGGGCTGTCCGCAGTCATGCTCAATGAGGGGCGTTGCCAAGCAGTCCCCGATAAGGCGGCCGGAAACCCTGTAAAAAATGAAAAACGGAAAGATGAGATAAAAAGTGACAAACTTCCCCGCGCAGGTTTCTCCTATGTCGGGAAAAATTTCTTCCGGCCAATCCTGGTTCATTTTATTTACCTTTTATCACCGGGTACCTTTCGCATTTTCGAACGTGTAGCTGATGTGGACAGAAATCATATATATCATCATAATAAATCGCACATTGTGGACAGCCGGTGGTTGTTCCACGAAAAGAAGAGGATGGATCCACCAAGCAACGAACTTCGTTGGACCCGGTCCCGCCTGTAGGCATGAGAATGTTATCTTCTGATCCTATGAAGGTTTTCCTTGTGCCAGCGAGCGAAGCGCATGGAAAAATGCGAGGAGTTGAAGAAAAATGAACATACACAAAACAGTTGTCATCCTGCTGGCACTGCTGCTGGCGGGGATGGCGATGGTACCGATGGTGAATGCGGAACAAAAAGATACAATTGAATTGACGGACAATCTTTCCGTTTCAACAGTTGAACTGCTGAAAGATCCCGCGATAAATGCGATTATTGAATCGGCTAAGTCTGTTGATAACATTCCCGCTGGTGAAAATAACCAGACTTTCCTGAACAGTTACAAAAGTCCTGCGGAAATAATCATTGAAAAGATGAAAGGCAGGGGATATTCTGAAAGTCAGATCACCACGGTACTGAAAAGTCAGGAATATAATTGGGATCCAAAAACGGGAGCATGTTGGAAAGGTACTGCACCAACAGAGGCAGAACTAAAAGTAATCAATCAAATTCGTGGAAAGGATTATTCTCCCTTCAACCGAGAAAGTGATGTTCAAAAGTCAACACTTGGAATCAAAACGCTACGTCAGGAGTACCGGCAGATGAAAACTACCTCTGGAACAACATACTTTGGGGTGAATGACTACATGAAACCCGGACAAATGGTTACCAGCTCCTCCGGAACGAACCAGCATGTAGTCACAACACATGTTGGACGAAAACCAAGTCCATCAACAGAATGCTGGACAGAAGCCGGTGTGGCAGATTCTGTTGCGGATCCCCAAAGACGTTACTTCACCTACGACAACGATGAGGGCGGTTGGAGTTTTCATGGAAATGCAGGTGCATCTACATTAAGTAATTATGAAATCTATGTAACCAGTACTCAGGAAAGCGCCGGGTATAAGTATCACATCTGGCTCGATAGCGCCTGGGTCCGGTCGGGTCACCTTGCATTCAGAGAAAATTTCATTGACCAGGCGAATGAAATTTGGGCTGATGGTTCCAATCCGTTCTCTTCAGATCCCAGTATAACCGAATTCAAGGACAGTACCTTGTATCAGAGCAGCGGGAATGACAGGTGGGCTACAAACGTCCCGACAAACTTTAATTCCGTAGGATCAAGTATTTCTGAAAGCAGGGTAGTATCCGGAAATGCATATGACTGGCAGATGTGGATTCCCTAAACTGCTATCCACACTCTCTTTTTTTTCTATCTTGGCACTCTGTATGGTATCAGGATGCTTGCTGGAACAGGTCTCAGAAAATAATCAGATGATAACGGGAAAGGATACGCTTACTGGTAATCAGCGAGACGAAGCAATAGATATTGCCCTGAATGATCGTGAGGTTCATGATTACCTCAAAAATGGATACACCCTGAAAAATGTGGGGCCGCTTTGTTATGAACAATCACCGGGTGATGGGAACATCTACAAATCATGTTTCACCGGAGTTGAATTTGAAACAAAAGATGTGTATCTGGTTGTATATGTTGATCAGGAAAAACATGTTGTAAATTCAACATCCATGATATACATCCGCAACCCTGTGGTTGCTCCATAGAATTCAAGGAGATTACGGGAGACAAAAGCCATTGTTGCTGGCTATACCGTTTTTTTCAGAGTAATTATATGCGGAATTCGTGATACCCATGAAATGGAAAACTGACGTACTGATAATTATCCTTGTTCTTGCGCTTTTTTATTGTGTCTCCCACCAATGCCTCCATGACAAAACCGGTCCCGGCGCCTGATCTCACCGGGAAGGGGCAGCAGGAGGCCCTGTTTTATTTCGAGAATTGGTCAAGGACTGTTTCAACAGACATTAGAACTTATTGCTGGAATTAAGCAAAAATTTGATCACATGTAATATGAAAAAATACCTCTCTGAGCATCATGTTTGAAAAATGGTCAACACGGGTGAAACGGTAGTTGTAGGGGTTCACATGGGAGAATCGAACGATACTGGGTATTCGATTTTTTCCCCGGTACAGGGCGTCAGGCGTGATCTTAACTGGATTACTCCATTGACCGGATAATCCCTATTTTTAAATGGTGAAAAACGAATGAACTGGAACGTGATAACCGGGATAATAATTCTGGGAGTGATTCTTGGTCTTTGTATTCTTGTTCCTGGGAGCACGAAACAAAACGGGGATCAGGAAATGACCATAAGTAACTCATCACATTCTGTATCTCCATTCCCTGAGTTACCCCATATACCGGAAGACTGGGTTATCGCTTCATTCGGTCGTGACGAGAAAAACCCGGAGCGAACGGTCTTTTTGAAAAATCCAGATCTCCTGGACGCCTTCATCAATGCATCTGAAAAGGAAACCGGTTCCGATAATTTCCCCGGTGGAGTTCTCGGTTACGTGAAGGACAGCGATGGATCAATCGTTGTCCTGTTGAGTCCAAATGAACCGGTTAACCAGACCCTTGTCAATGAGATATACAGCCAAATCTCTGTACGGGGAAGATCATTTAACGTAACGAATGTTCCCTGTAAATTTATCCGGATGGATGTTGTCCATGTTGAAGTTTCTAAAGATACGATGCCATGAGGGGAATTGTTATGGAGATAATTACGTTTTTGTCAGCAGAAAACTCTCTTAATGATTTGCACCGTTTAAAATTCCCCCACCATACCAGAATTAATGCATTATGGTGAACCCGATAACAGGGTCGAAGATCATCCTCCTCCTTCCCGCCACGCTCCGAGGAACGACCGCTCCCCCCAATACAACCTGGATAACTTTTCTCTGCGATGGCTGCCGCCACTCTCCCGTGGGGGTTAGTGGGGCGGGGCGAGTGCCGGGAATCTGCCCAGCGGGGATTTGGTGAGTATCAGACATTGTAGCAGTAATGTCTGATTCGCAGAAGCCATCAGGCTTCGAGGGGACCGCCAGAATCTCGGGCGGTTGATAATTCGCAGATACTCATATGCCTCATTTTCACACCATACAACCATAATATAAAAGTCTGAAAATCCGGATTGAAGATAAAAGATTGTTCAAGGAAATCCAAAATGAAAATCTACATGGATGTCTGTTGCCTGTGCAGACCATTTGACGATCAACTGGTCTCTCGAATCCGGTACGAGAGCGAAGCAATCATCGCTATCCTGAACCGGTGTTCACAGGACTGGGAGCTTATCTGGAGTTCGGCAATTACGTACGAGATAGCAAAAATTTCGGATCATCAGAAGAAACATTATGTTACGTCGTTTGCAGCTAAAACAAAAATGAATGTCCTTGTTGACAGAAACATCAGAGAAAGGGCAGAGATTTTCATGGACTGGGGCATTAAAGCAGTCGATGCCCTGCATGTGGCCTGCGCTGAAAAGTCGGAAGCGACGGTATTTCTTACAACAGATGATGTATTGAAAAATATTATGAGCCACCACAACGATACGATGTCTATACGAATCGTAAATCCCGCTGCATGGTACGAGGAGGTGACGGGAAATGAAAGCGAAGACATTACATGAGATCCATGATGAAGGCATGAATGCACTCCGGGAAAGACTCGGGCCCGTCGATATGATCCGGTTCATCCAGATGTTCGATTCGGGAAAAGGCGATTATACAAAAGAACGCCGGCAATGGCTCAGCAATGATCTCGATGAGATCTGTAAGGAGATTCAGGAAATGCAGAAGAAGGAACTATGATTTCAGATAAATGCAGGTTCTCAAAAAAAATTTTCTGATGCCCTCAATAATCTCAACACCCTTTTTCCCGGTCTTGGTTATCTTGTAATACCGGTTCCTGTTTTCGTCATGAGTCAGGCATTCCACGAGTCTCACTTTTTCCAGGGCGGGGACGGCCATGCGACTCCTTGCGTTAGCAGGGAAGGGGAAGAATCATAATGATGAATTATCCGGGAAAGATCGGTATCTTGCGATGGCTGCCGCCGCTCCCGGGGAGTTCACGCGGCGGGGCGATTGCCGGCAGTTGGCCCAGTGAAATCCGGATGATGTGGCCGAGAGAGTTATTCGGCCACACAGGAATTGCAATGAACGCACCCCAATTCGAAGATTCCTGAAAGGTCTGCCGAAAAACTTTATTCCAGGTCATACAGTTTCACACCCCGCACCGGGGGTTTTTACGTTACATAAAAAAATGCACTCTGAGGGGTATGCAAATCCAATCCTGATTTCAAAACGGGCGGAAGAGAATGACAAAGATACATGTTCTTGACAGGGAAGTTGCGGTGTATGTGCAGAATGATGAAGATTTCATCTGTATCACCGATATTGCACGCTACAAGAATCCTGACAGCACGGACGATCTCATCCGCAGCTGGATACGGAACCGCAACACAATAGAATTTCTTGGCATATGGGAACAACTGAACAACCCGGATTTTAATCCCGTCGAATTCGACGGGTTTAGAAAACAGGCCGGACTGAATAGTTTTACGCTCACTCCCCGCCAGTGGATCGAAAAGACGCATGCCCGGGGGATTGTCTCAAAACCGGGCCGGTATGGCGGGACATATGCACACAAGGATATTGCATTTGAATTCGCATCATGGATTTCGGTTGAATTCAAACTTTACCTTATCAAGGAATTCCAGCGTCTCAAAGATAATGAGCGGCAGACGCTTGGGTGGGATATCCGGCGAAACCTTGCGAAGATCAATTACCGGATCCATACCGATGCCGTGCAGGAAAACCTGGTCCCTCCTGAGCTGACCAGATCGCAGATCAATGCTGTATATGCGTCCGAAGCCGATGTACTCAACATGGCTCTGTTCGGCACGAGTGCAAAAGAGTGGCGGGATAATAATCCGGATAAGAAAGGAAATATCCGGGACTACGCGGATATTTCCCAGCTGGTCTGTCTCTCAAATCTTGAGAACCTCAACGCTCATTTCATCAGCGACAACCTTCCCCAGGCCGAACGCCTCGCCCGGCTCAACATGATAGCGATTCACCAGTTAACCCTGCTTACGAATGATGCGACAGTCCGGATGATCAGCGGCGGGAAGTAGGCAGCGCATCACACGATATCTGATTTTTTCGGGGGGGTGCCGGCTAAACCCCCCTGCCGGACTTTTTATTTGGCTGCAGGGTAATTGCGATGACTGCCGCCTCCTCCTGGAGTATACTCTGGCGGCGGGGCGATTGCAGGTAGTTGGCCCAGCGGGGATTTGGTGAGGGGCGAGCGAGGCCAAGTGTAGTGAGGAGGGGGAGACATTGTCACGATGCCCCTCGCCCTTCCCTGTCCGCTTGGCCGGTGGGGGCGGCCGGAGATCCTGCAAAGAATAAAAACGGAATGATGAGATGAAAAGTGACGAGTTTCCCCGCGCAGGTTTCCCTTACGCCGGGAAAAATCTCATCCGGCCAATCCCGGCTCATTTCTTTTTCCTTTTCTTACCGGGTACCCTCTGCGTTTTCGAACGTGTAAACAAATGTACTAGAAATTATTAATAGATGAATATTCAATCGCACATTGTGGACGGCCGGTGGTTGTCCCAAAAGAAGAGGACGGGTTCACCAAGCGACGAACTTCGTTGGACCCGGTCCCGCCCGTAGGCATGAGAACATTATCTTCCGATCCTATGAAGGTTTTCCCATGCCAGCGAGCGAAGCGCATGGAAAAATGCGAGGAGTTGAAGAAAAATGAACCTACACAAAACAGTTGTCGTCCTGCTGGCACTGCTGCTGGCAGCGATGGCGATGGTACCGATGGTGAGCGCGGTGGACGATAAAAACGGTGTTGATCAGGTAACTGCACAACACGTTGCGGAGATGCATATGCAAACCGTAGCGAAATCATCGGAAATGTATAAGGAATGGACAACAGGAACCATTCAGCCGTCTACGGTATATTATAATCTGAACGATCAGAAGGCGGCTTACCTGTTCAACGTTTATGTAGACGGACAATACTCCGGGTATATTCTCACATCTGCAACGCGGGATAATTATCCGGTCCTGGAATTCTCACGCGGAACAGTTCCGGACGCGGACGCAGAGAAATTATCCTTGTCCCGGCAGGCAGCCCTGTCGTCCATTGATGGAAAAACACAAAACATCGGGTCACCGAAACTCCTCTACCTGGGCGGGACATTTTATATTGCCCAGTACCCGGTGACCGATGCTCGGGGGAATACCATTAGCATAAAGAATGTCGATCTTTCTGATAATTCTGTCATCGACCTTGTGGAAATGGAGAATAAATACCCGGTCAATACTGATGAACAGATCGCCCGTGATGCAGCGAGAGTAAAGAGCGCAAACCAGAAGTGGGAGTCATTGACCGGTAATGCAGCCTCTGTCGCAGTGCCGGCCGCCCTTGCTGCCACAACATATGGATCAAAATCCATTCCCGGCGTCCCCCTCTACAGCCAGCCCCTGAATAATTATTGTGCACCGACATCTGCAGGAATGGTTCTTTCCTATTGGGATTCCCACGGATACCCAGGCATTCCCGACAATTCATATACTCTCATCACTGAGCTCGGTACAGCGATGAGCACATCAACGAGTACCGGGACCTATATCTACAACGTGGATGATGGTATGAACACTGTCAGTTCCAATCATGGATACGGGAGCCAGCTTACGTTTACTGAGGACAGTTGGGTCACATTCTCTGATGTTACCACAGAAATCAATGTGAACAAACCCTTTGTTCTCAATATGATCGGGGGAGGCACGGCATATGGCCGGTCCCAGGCTTATGGACAACATACTGTCGCCGTTATCGGGTACGAATCCTATTTGTCCGGTGACTATGTCGTCATCCAGGATACATGGACACCCCTGACAGCAGTATCCCTGGCATTCGACGACTGGATTGGCGCAGTTGCGGATTATTCCCGACCATCTTAATTTTTTTTGGAAAACCATGACGATTTCAAGCCGGGTAAAGGTCATGATTCTCATTGCGTTGGTACTCCTGAGTACCGGCATCATTTCTGTCACCTTCAATAATTTCAGGACAGCTCCGACACCTCCGGAAGTCCGGGCCGGCTGGTACCTGCCCCAGAAAGATATTGTCTGGCCGGCATCCGGGCAGGGAACGAACCGGTCGCCGGGCGGACAACTCATTCTTACCGGATGGAGGGATGGTCCAGCCTCCGGGTTCCCGGATATTTCGCCCTACTGCCGTTATGAAAATTATTCACAGCGGGACACCGGCAGAAAATATGTTATAGCCGTATGGTATTTCAGCGATGACCGAAGATTCCAGGAATCGCAGAAAACCCTCCATGAATTCCTGAGACATTCTGGAACGATTACAGAACTTGGACTGGACTTTTCCGGGATTCCGGAACCGGGAGATCATTCCGGTAATGCCAGCCGGAATGATGTGGGGAATGACTGGTTGCCTTCCCGGCTCACGACCACCGGGTACGAAGGTCCGAACACATCGGGCCTGTTTTTCACGGTCGCAATTTCTGCGCCTGCCGACCCGTCCCGCAAACAGATTCCTGATGGAGACACTGAACATTATATTGTGTATTATGGGACGGCGGAACCTGCACTTCTTGCACCAGAGACGGATTTTCTCCGGGAAATGATCCGGAATACATATACTTACGGGAAGGGAAGTTCTGCAGGTCCGATTGAAGAACGCTGATGTGTTCTTTTCCTGCTTCATGTGTTCAGACTGAACGAGCATCGAAAAATACCTTTGCAGGAAGAGGGCCATCCAAGTTGTCAGGAAGTATCCGGGCAAGAGATACCTATGTGAGACCTTCGTAAGAATACAACATTGATTGGAGAGCTGAAATTTTGAAAGAAACGGAAGACCTGAAACGATGGATCATATGGGGTACAATACCTTTTATCCTGCTCTTAGGATATATTCTGGTTTTTCACATTATTCTCATCCACCCAATCGGTCCCGGACTGCCGCAGCACCAGGATTTTTCCACCGGGATTATCTGGAACGTGGGACATCGTTGCGACTCGCCGGATCGTGCGAATACCCCGGGACCCGATCTCTGTATCAGCCAGCGGAACTCAGGAAACTACCCGCAATTTCCGCCACTGACTCAGACTGCAGGTTATGCGACTGCGAGCTATGCCGTGTTCCGGAAACCGGGGACGAACCAGACCCGCGTTTTTGCAATCTGGTATTTCGAGAATTCAGGTGAATGCGGCAATTCGGAAGGGCAGTTGTCCAGGTACCTGAAAACCCAAGGACAACTCACACCCGTCTCACTCGATCTTTCCAGAGAGATACAGTCCTGGAACTATGCAGGCAGGCAGGCCCCTCCATCCACACTGGAAGGTACAGCGTTCGAGAGCAATGATACAGCGGGGTATTTTTTTGTCATAAAAAAAGCGGTCATGCCGAGCAGGGATGACTGTTTCATCGAATACTTCGGCCTGATCGGGGAGAACAACCTTTCAGCGGGTTCCGCCGATCTCAGGCAGATCATTGCGTTGGAGGGTAATCCCTGGTATCTCTTTACCGGTCGAACCGGACCACTTTCTGAACAGGGGAGCACGAAACAAAACGGGGATCAGGAAATGACCATAAGTAACTCATCACATTCTGTATCTCCATCTCCTGAGTTACCCCATGTACCGGAAGACTGGGTTATCGCTTCATTCGGTTGTGACGAGGAAAATCCGGAGCGAACGGTCTTTTTGAAAAATCCAGATCTCCTGGACGCCTTCATCAATTCATCTGAAAAGGAAACCGGTTCCGATAATTTCCCCGGTGGAGTTCTCGGTTACGTGAAGGACAGCGATGGATCAATCGTTGTCCTGTTGAGTCCAAATGAACCGGTTAACCAGACCGTTGTCAATGAGATATACAGCCAAATCTCTGTACGGGGAAGATCATTTAACGTAACGAATGTTCCCTGTAAATTTATCCGGATGGATGTTGTCCATGTTGAAGTTCCTAAAGATACGATGCCA
>NZ_JALOCH010000008.1 GCF_023227875.1 Methanoregula sp.
CGAGTTCCCCACATGCGTGGGGATGAACCGAGACTTGATGAGATGAGCGCACGACTGAAAATGAGTTCCCCACATGCGTGGGGATGAACCGAAACAGGCGACCGTTGCGAAGCAGACCACGCAGAGTTCCCCACATGCGTGGGGATGAACCGTTCCGGGAGGGAATTACCACGTCCAGTTCGGTGAGTTCCCCACATGCGTGGGGATGAACCGAGCACATCCTCGACGACCTAACGATCGGAGAGGAGTTCCCCACATGCGTGGGGATGAACCGGACAAACGCTGTCGGTGTATCAAGCGGCAAACGAGTTCCCCACATGCGTGGGGATGAACCGGCCTTGGTAAACCATTGGGTTGGTATACCATGGAGTTCCCCACATGCGTGGGGATGAACCGTTTTCACTCCACAGACGGAAAACGAAAACGGAGAGTTCCCCACATGCGTGGGGATGAACCGGCCCCCAGAGATCGGGTCTCACGGCCCTTACAGAGTTCCCCACATGCGTGGGGATGAACCGGCCAGCAGCTGGCTGGGACGGCTGCATCCCCGGAGTTCCCCACATGCGTGGGGATGAACCGGCCGGGGTCGAGTTCGCCATTACGGGTATTCTGAGTTCCCCACATGCGTGGGGATGAACCGGTATATCGGGGACAACTCCACTGGTATCAGGCGAGTTCCCCACATGCGTGGGGATGAACCGATCATTGCGAATATGACAACAGACATGGCGATGAGTTCCCCACATGCGTGGGGATGAACCGGGATATATTCACTTTGTAACCCCTGCTTTATCGAGTTCCCCACATGCGTGGGGATGAACCGCCACCAATTAACGGTGATTGGGTACGAGGAAAGAGTTCCCCACATGCGTGGGGATGAACCGGTCAACGAGAAAGACCTCTCCGCTGCGCAGATGAGTTCCCCACATGCGTGGGGATGAACCGGTTTCGCGAAAAACCCGGCTCCGTGGCACCTGGAGTTCCCCACATGCGTGGGGATGAACCGGAAGACCCTGAACTGTTTGCGTGGGTCAACGAGAGTTCCCCACATGCGTGGGGATGAACCGCGTTATTATTTGCATTCCGTTGTGCTAAATTTGAGTTCCCCACATGCGTGGGGATGAACCGGTAATCCACCGCTTCGTTGCATCGCTCATCTTGAGTTCCCCACATGCGTGGGGATGAACCGGCCATCCGAGACATGGCCCCGATCCAGCTCAAGAGTTCCCCACATGCGTGGGGATGAACCGTTGACCTTGAACGCAGGGTGAACACCGGGACTGAGTTCCCCACATGCGTGGGGATGAACCGTAGGGACCGGCCGGCTCAAGTTCCACACAATGAGAGTTCCCCACACACGTGGGGGCGTGAACTTGAAGACTGCCTTTTCTACCGGTTTCATGTTTTATTTCTGTGTCCGAAAAATTAGTGTTCGCGATAATTTAGTGCCTTGAACTTTTTTTCATCAATCATTGCCGGTCCCCGGCACTGATCAGCTGTTCGTCCACCATCGCACTGACAACCGGCGGCAGATCTCCCCACCGGACCGTCTCGCTGCCCATCAGCGTAAAGATCCCGTCAACTTCATCCGGGTTCACGCGGTCGAACACGCCCCGGTCATCCGGCCGGATCTGGTTGCACACGGACGTTGCCCACGCGTCAGCAAGCGCGACATCGTGCGAGAAAATTGTTACGGCATCCGCGACACCAAACGAGATCGAAGGGCCGACCGTTGCCGATGATGTACAGATGCCAAGCACCCGGTCCTGCGGAGGAACGACAAACGCGATCCGGTTGGAGAGTGCCGCCTCTCCTGCATGGACGCCAACCCTGACCGGCCGGTCCGCGATGAGAGCGATATCGCCGCCGTTGTCAATCACACCAAACAATGCACCGGCTTCCTGCATTGCCTCGACACCGGCCCACGCGATCGTACCGGCGACTGCGGCCATTGGTCCGACGCCAGCCTTTCGCGTTGCGTCCGCCATGCGAACAATTACCTGGTCATTCGAATCCGGAACATACGGACTGAACGTGGCGGCAAAAAACGGATCGCGGGCGATATATGCCTCAAGCACCTGCCGTGCGGCAAGTATCCCGGCCTTTGCGGCGTTTACGTGCACCTGGTCGTCTGCGAGAATTGTCGCAAACGTTTCCCGGAAATGGAACGGTTCCCGGATCATAGCGGCAGGGTCAGCGCCCGGTGCGGGCAGGCATCAATGCACTTCCCGCAGAGGATGCACTTCTCCTCTTCATGCCGGAGTTTCCATGCCGGATCGAACGAGAAGACCTCGCGGGGGCAGACACTGATGCACGCCCCGCAGTCCACGCACTCGCTCTCGTTATAGCTGATACCACGGTCCAGGAGCCGCACCCGGGCACCGAGACTGGTCATGGAGTCCCGGACGAGCTGGCACTGGTCATCGGGGACATCGATCAGCGCTTCACCTTCCGATGAGTCAATGTTTGCCCGTTCTACATTGATCAGGACCCCGGTGTCACGGACCACCTGGGCGATGATCGGTTTCCGGCCCTTGCCCCTCGAGAAGTTCACGAGAAGTTTCATTTCAGCCACCTCCCGCCAAGGAGCTTCCCCAGGTCCATTGCCGTGAGGAGCGCGATGACATGGTGGTCTTTGTCGATAACCGGCAGGGCGCTGATATTGTTCTGCTCCAGTTTCTGGATGGCGATATCAACTGATTCGTCAGGTGCTGCGGTGATCACTTTGGTCTTCATGATGTCCTTCACGAGATGGGCCTTGCCGGGGTTTGCCACTGCCTTTGAGACATCGAACGTGGTGACGATGCCGACCAGCTGGCCTTTTTCATTGACCACAGGCAGGTGGTTGACGTCGCCCTTGAGGAGCTTCTTTGCAGCGGTCTGGATCTCTTCTGACTCGCCGATAGTGATGACGGAACGGTTCATGATGTCCAGGACGCGGGGACCTTTTACGGTCTGGAACATCGGCCGGGCCTGCCGTGCAGGATCGATCGGGCGGGTCGGGAGCGCAAGCTGCATCTTCCCCTGCTCCACCCATTCTTTCAGTTCGCCGGCAACCTTCCGTGCCCCGCGGAAGCTGGAGAGCGAGGACGTCCGCACGTCATCGCCTTCAATCTCCACCGAGCCGCTGCGGAGCTCTGCATACGTTGCCGTCCGCACGGTCGGGCGGGAACGGCTCGGGACACCGTAATCGAGGATATCGACCGATATGTCCTCATCACGGACTGCGGTGGCACGGACCACATCCAGGTCGAGCACTGGCAGCGGCACACCGAGACCGACATACAGGGTCACCCCGTACCCGGTCATGGTCGCTGCCCTCAGGTAGTCCTGCGACATCTGCTTCATGTCACCGGTGACCATCAGCGTGCCAAACCCTCCTGCAGGAGAGTGCTGGGTGCCTTCGCCGATCACCATGCCCGGTGCCCCGCAGAGGAAGATCGGGACGCCGCTGCCGATAAGCCTGAATTTCGGGTCGTTCGATATCGGGTTTAAGAGCCCGGCTCCCGAGAACGAGACATTGCCGGTCCCGGGAAGGAGCGTCCCCATGTACGTGTGGAGGAGACGGTCGGTGGTATTGGTCGCCGCGTTGTAGCGCTGGTACGCATTGCGCGGGTTGCACATGATCGCCTGGTTGAGGTTCTCGAGCAGGAGGTCAGTCGTTATCGTCCTCCGCGGGTAACAGTCCGTGCCGTGGGAGCTGGCCCGGAGTTCCACGGATTTCCCGGCAACCAGGTCCTCGATCACGTGCGCCCCGCCATATTCAGCCTGGAGCGTATCGGACTGCTGCGTGGCCCCGATATACGTGTCTACAGCTGCGAGCCCGCCATATGCCTCGACATTGTTCAGCCAGATCCGCTCCATCCGGATGGGAGGTTCGGCATGGCCGAAGTTGAGGAACGCGCCGGACGAGCACATCGCCCCGAAGGTCCCCGTTGTCACCACGTCAACCTCCTTCAGGGCACCCTGTTCCCCGAGCTCGGCAACGAGTGCGGGCATCTCCTCAGCGGTGACGACCCGGGCACTGCCCTCGCGGATGCGTTCATTGATCTGGCCGATAGTCTTCTGCATATTCAAAAATATGTTTTAATGCATATTTAAACTAATTGCTATTACTTTGAGTAATAAATGCTATTTAATCCCGGAGAGCGATGATCCTGTATGGATGTCAATACCTTCATTGAGGATATGGAACGGCTGGCACCTCCCGAGCTGGCCGAGGACTTCGATGCAGGAAAGATCGGCCTCATTGTTGAAGGCGCCCCGGAATTTTCCACGGTCTGCTGTGCCCTTGACGCGACACCGGCGGTTGTGAAAGAAGCGGTCCGGAAAAACGCCGGCATGCTGGTTGTCCACCACACACCCCTCTGGACCCCCCTGACCTCCGTCACTGGCAGCACCGCGGCGCTGATGCGGGACGTGCTCTCCGCCCGGATGAATATCTGGGTGATGCATACCAACTACGACCATGCCGAAGAGGGTGTGAACGATGCGCTGGCAGAGCTCCTCTCGCTCACGGATACGGTCCCGCTGTCTCTCGGATTGGTTGGTTCCTGCCCGGTCACCCTTGAAGAGATCTCACGCAGGCTCGGGTGTCCCCTGCGGGTCTGGGGAAACCTGACCCGCCCGGGCCGGCTCGCGGTCGTTGCCGGCAGCGGGTTTGACCCGGAGATTCTAACGGAAGCAAAGGAGAAGGGAGCGGATGCATTCCTTTCCGCGGAACTGAAACACTCCATTGCACGTTTTGCTCCCCTCCCCTGCATCGAAGCAACGCACTATGCGCTCGAAGCGCCGGCCATGAAACGGCTCGCGGCCCGGCGCCGGTGGCACTACATCGATGATACCCCGGTGCTCCGCACGGTCCCATGAACGATCTCTGGCAGCACCTCGCGGAGAGGAAGGCGCTCGATTTGGAGATCCGCGGGGAGATCGAGACCGCGTTTGGCACCCGGGGAAAGAAGGCACTCGCGGCAATCGATGACCACAAGGTAATGAAATATCTCGACTTTTTTGTGGTTGAGGGAAGGACTTCGCGGTATATTGTTGAGGATGAATTCTGCACCTGCAGCGACTTCATGTACCGGGGCAGGACCTGCTGGCACCTGCTGGCAGTCCGGATCGCCCGGGCCACCGGAACATACCAGTCTGTTGACAGCTGGTACCAGGACCAGCTGAAAAATTCCCGGTGATAAAATCCGTATTTATGTAAACATACTTAAAAAAATATTTAATACCAGAATTCCCGGCTGGAAAAGGAGACCGGGAAACGCCTGTCAGGCTCGCGATGATCTACCCGAGAAAAAAATACTATGGCCTGACGTGCCAGGATGCACACACGTTTTTGGAGAGATCGCGGCATTCAGACGGATGCTTCAATATCGGTGAGCAGCTGTTTGAGATCGATCCAGATGATCAGTTCGTTCTTCTCTTTCTCTTTCACCTTCACCATACGCTTGATGATGCCGATAATTGCGCTGTCTTCCTTGTTGACTGATGCCGAAGTATAGTCCACCTGGTGACCCTCAAACGTCGATACGGAGGTCACGTCATCGACAAGGATTCCCATCTTTGAGGTGGCGATCTTGTCATCGAGGACAATGATCCTCGACGCTTCGAGCGAGGCGTTACTTTTTTCAGTAATTTTCAGCCGGTGTTTGAGATCAACGATCATCGTGATCTCGCCACGGAGATCGATGATGCCCCGGACATAGGCCGGGACATTGGGTAATTTCGTGATCGTTGTATACTCCACCACTTCCTTGACATCGAACAGGTCGATGGCAAAATGTTCATTTCCCAAAACGAATTCCACGACCTGGATCGATTCGTGTCCCTGTTCTTTTTTTGACATTGCGGATTTTTTTGTCATTGCAACCGGTTCACTTGCTTTCGCACTCATGGGCAACACATCCTGCATCAGTCCACCTTGAATTTACGATTCGCTTCCATCGCGCCTACGGCAACTTCATTGACCGTATGGACCATGCGGGCAATCTCGTCAATGGCCGCGGCGGACTCTTCTGTTGCGGCAGCAGCATCACCGGCTTCTTTTGCTGTATGTTCAATGAGTGTCGCTACTTCAGAGACACTTGCCGTGATCTCTTCGGTTGTTGCAGCCTGTTCCTGGGTTGCTGCGGCAACTTCGGAGGCACTGTTTGCAACGGTCTCGGCTGCTTTCTGGATTGTCCTGAACACTTCAAGGGCCTGCTGTGACTCCCCTACACCTTTCCTGACATGCTCCTGGGCTCCTTCCATACCATCCGCTGCCTTCATGGTCGCAAGGTTGAGCTGGGTGATCATCTCTTCGATCTTTTCGGCACTGGACCGCGATTCCTGTGCAAGGGATTTGACTTCGGAGGCGACAACCGCAAAACCCCGGCCATGTTCACCGGCCCGGGCCGCTTCGATGGCCGCGTTGAGGGCCAGCAGGTTGGTCTGGCTGGCAAGATCGCGGATAAGTACAACGATCTTGCTGATATCGTTCATCTGTTTCCCGATGTCCTTGACAACACCATAGACCTGGTTGGTTCCCACGGATATTTCGGATATGTCCTTGTTGACATTTTCTGCAAGGAGGGCACCGGCCTTGGCCGAACTGTTGGCATTGTTGGCCTGGGTCGATACACTCTCCATGCTTGAGGTGATCTCTTCAACCGCTGCGCTCATATCCTGCATCGCCTTGGCCATCTGTTCGATCCCTTCGCTCGCCTTTTGCGCATTCTCCGAAACAGAACCTGCGTTCTTCGCGATCTGGTTCACGCTCTTGGATGCGTCTTCGACGCTCCGGGTTGCGCTGTCAGAGGTCGTTGTCAGGTTCTGCATCTGGTCGTTTACATTTGTGATGTTCTGCCTGAGACTGACGATAAGGCCGCGGATCCCGTCCCTGAGTTTTACGAGTTGATCGTGTACCTCCTGAGTATCTGTATCGGGTTTTGCGATCTCAAGCCGGACCATCAGGTTACCGGTGGCAGCTTCTTTACAGGTCTCGATGAAATCGTCAACGCCTTTTCCCATGAATTCCTGGATTTTGATGTTCTTTGTGACATTGTTATAGGCAATATAGACGTACTCAAGATTGCCATTCTCATCAAACAGGGGGAGGATCGTCCGTAATACCTCGATCCTGCCGGCAGGGGTATCGAGCGTTGACTGGCCATGAACAACCCGTTTTTTGGATATTGCATCCTGGAATGTCTCTCCGGTATCTCTGACATATTTGATAAGGCCCCGGTCCTTGAAATCGGTGATTTTCAGGGCAAGCACCCTGTCCCGGGAAATGCCGGTAATCGTGCAGAACTGCTCGTTGGTCTTGATATTTTTCAGTTGTTTATCAACAAGCAGCAATGCAAGCGGAGTTTGTTCAAAGATCGCTTCATAGTTTCTGATATCAACCATTTTTTAACACCTGTATATTGTTTTCCTCATCATTCTGGCATGGTTTCTTACGTGGTTCATTGTGATCATTTTCTATATCAACGGCATGTGAGACCTGAAAAATCATGACGGGGTATAATCCCTGTCAGCGGAGGTACGGTCTCTTCGCGGTTTCTTGTCGACAGCTGGAATCTCGATCCTGAACGCCGAGATCTCCTTGTTCACGGAATCAACAATAGTGGTCACATTCTGGATTACCTTGGAGATCTGATCGATGGCAGCTGACGACTCTTCGCTGGCTGCTGCAGCATTGGTTGCTTCGCTTGCCGTATCATCGACAAGACTGCTGACCGTGGTGACACTTGCCGTTACTTCCTGGACCGATGCTGCCTGTTCCTCGGCAGATGCAGCCACATCGCTGATGTTCTTGTTGATGTCGTTGATTGAGTTAACGATCGTGGTGAAGACTTCGAGCGTCTGGGTGAGTGCCGAGCTGCCTTCCCGGACACCTTCATTCGATTTTTCGACCGTATCGACCGCGAGCTGGGTCTGTCTCTGGAGCACATCGATCATCTGCCGGATCTTCTGTGCAGAGTTCTCGGACTCCTCGGCCAGCGATTTGACCTCGGTTGCGACAACGGCAAACCCGCGCCCCGCCTCGCCGGCCCGGGCCGCCTCAATTGCGGCATTCAGGGCAAGGAGGTTGGTCTGGTTTGCGAGGTTTGCAATCAGGATGACGATGTCACCGATCTGGTCCATCTGGGACTTGATGTCAAGGATGATCTGGTTGACATCCGTGGATGACTTGGTGATCCCTGTCATGCCCTTGTCGGCAAGGTTGGCAAGATCGGTTCCTTTCTGTGAAAGTTCCTCGGATTTCCGGGCCAGCTGGGCAACAAGGTCGGCCTTGTTCGCAACTTCCTGGACAGTGGATGAGAGGTCTTCCATGGCCTTCAGGACCTGCTTGATCCCTTCCCCGCTCCGTTCTGCATTGGTGCTGACAACACCCATATTCTGGGCTATCTGGTTTGCTCCTGCAGCTACTTCTTCCACATTTGCACTTGCTGCCTGTGCACCTGCAGTCAGCTCACTGATCTGGTCAGTGACCCGTCCCATCGCACGGGAGACCTGGATACCGACATTGTTGAGGGCTTCCTTGAACCTGATGAATTCGCCCTGGACCTTAAGCTCCTCATTGAAGCGGACGGTGAAATTCTGCTTTGCGTACTCGTCAGAGATGTGCATAGCCTCATTCAGCGGATCGATGACCGCGTCCAGCGTGTTGTTGACACCATCGATGATCTTACGGAAGTCTCCCTGGTGGTTGGACGTATCGGCACGTGTGTTGAGCTGGCCGGCAATCGCGGATTTGCTGAGCATATTGGCATCCTCGATCATCCGGTCGATGGCTTCCATCATGCTGATGAAGGCCGTGGTGAGTTGATCATTCTCGGAACGTTTTCCGGCTCTCTTGAGCTCCCTGAGATCGCTGATATCCCCAACCGCAATGTGGTTGGCGATAGCGGTCACATGCTTGACACGGTCTTCGACCGTGTTGACAGCTGTTCCCACATCGGCAAAGATGCCCTTGTAATTCCCATTGACCGCAACGCTGTAATCGTTGTTGGCCATCCTCTGGAGGACTGCATTGCTCTCGACAAGACCGCCAAGACCGTCAATACAGGTATTGAGGTTGTTCTTGAGCTCGTTGAAGTCCCCGTTATAGGACGCTGTGATCTTAACAGGGATCTCGCCTTTGCTGATCTTGTCCACATATTCAGCGGCCATGTGGAGCGGGCCGATGACCGCGTCAAGAGTATCGTTGACACCTTCGATGATCTTGCGGAAATCTCCCTGGTGCTTCGCTGCATCGGCACGACTGTCAAGCCGCCCTTCCACGGCTGCCTCGCTGAGCATGCGGGCATCTTTCACAAGGAGGTTGATGGCGTCAATGCACTGGTTCAGGTTGTTCTTGAGCTCGTTGAAATCACCCTTGTATTCAGCAGTGATCTTCGACGGGATCTCTCCCTTGCTGATCCGGTCCACGTACTCGGCGGCATTGTTCAGGGGCCCGATGACCGCGTCGAGAGTATTGTTGACACCTTCAATGATCTTACGGAAATCTCCCTGGTGCTTCATCGCATCTGCACGGCTGTCAAGCCGCCCTTCTACGGCCCCGTCGGCAAGCATATGGGCATCTTTCACAAGGAGATTGATGGCGTCAATGCACTGGTTCAGGTTGTTCTTGAGCTCGTTGAAATCGCCTTTATAATTGTCCGTAATCTTCTCTGGGATATCTCCCTTGCTGATCCGGTCCACGTATTTTGCTGCAACCTTCAGGGGCCCGGTGACTGCATCGAGGGTATCGTCAACACCCTGGATTACCTTGCGGAAGTCCCCCTTGTGGCGGGAGGGATCGACCCGGGTCTCAAGTTTGCCTTCAACAGCCGCCTTACTGAGCATGCTCGTATCATGCACCAGAAGGTTGACCGCATCAAAGCACTGGTTCAGGTTATTCTTGATGGTATTGAAATCACCATTGTACTGTGCGGTGATCTTTGGGGGGATATCGCCTTTGCTGATCCGGTCCACTGAGTCAGCAGCCATATTCAGGGGATTGATGACTGCATCCATCGTGTTATTGAGGCCCTTGATCATGATTGCGTAGTCGCCCTGGAATTTCGTGGCGTCCCCGCGGACATCCAGTTTGCCTTCAACCGCGGCAGCACTCAGGGTATTGATCTCGGTGTTCAGGGTCTTGAGGGTGGACACCACCCCGCCGAATGCCTGTGCAACATCATTGATCTCATCCGTGATCTCCGAGTCCTCCGACCGGGTCCCGAGGTCCTTTGCGGTGCCGGCCAGATCCCCGTCCTTGACCCGGCGGCCCAGGTTGACCAGGCTCTCCATGCGCTGGGCAATCGATTTACCAAACCGCATGGCAACAAATGCTCCGATACCGATGCTGATCACAAGGATGAGGATGATGGCATTCCTCAGCATATCTACGGGTCCGGAAAAGTCAGCGGGATCGACACGTGCAATAACAATCCAGTCCGTTGCGGGGAAGTAGGTATAATACGCACGGGCATTCTTGCCATTCCAGGTATAATCGATTTTTGCAGCCTTGTCCGTGACTTTATCCTTGTTGGCGACCATTTCTTTCGAAAAGGGAGTGTCCGGGTTCGTGCCTACCATCGATGCATCGGGATGGATCAGGATATCGCCCTTACCGTTTATGACATAGATATACCCGTTCTCGCCAATCTTTGATTCCTTGATCTCTTTCTTCAGCGGGCCATATACCTCATCTTCCGGAACACCGACAAAGAGAATCCCGATAATCTCACCTGCAGAGTTTTTTATCGGCTCATAGACGACTGCATACTTTTTCCCGACAACATCAGCAGTGCCATAATAGGTCTTGCCATTGACAATGACCTCTTTATACACAGCATCTGAAACGGATGTGCCAATGGCGCGTTTGCCATCTGCCCCGATGACATTTGTTGATACACGGAGGGCCTTGTCACCAACCTTCTGGAAGACGGTCGCCTTCGAACCCATATCCTTCTCAATGGAATCAACCACGACAAAATTATCATTGACCGTCTGGCCGCCATAGGTGATCTTTCCATCACTGATTGACGGCGTCCCATATGCGGCAAACCTGCTCCGCAGAAGGTTAAGGTCTCCATTCAGCCGGTCTTTTGACAAGTCATACGAATTGGAGGTCAGGGCCCGCATACCATTGACCTGCGTGGTCAGCCTCGAATCGAGCTGTTCATTGATAGCACTGCTTGCGGTAATATACGCAACAATACCCAGCACGAGCGTGGGTATGATAACAAGGATCAGGCAGATGATCAGGATCTTGGTCCCGATCTTCTGGCTGTTGAATTTTTTCATGTAATTGTCTAACATATACACATCCTCTCAGGAATAATCAGAATTCGATGATCACACACCTTCTTCCATACACTGTTTTTCTATAACCGGGATCGGTTGTGTGACACTTACATTACAATACAATATGTGTATGGCCCCCGTCGTTTCGCACGACAGCACCCAGCGTCTGTTCAAATGCCTCTGCATAGTACCTGAGTTTCCCCATGGTTGCACCACAATAAATTGTACTATCACCATTTTCCCAAATTAATATTTATACGTTGCGTTCTATGATGATTATTGATGTTAATTATTGGCAACCACCATCAATGATATATATTGTGAATTGACAATAATCTGGTAAGATTTTTTGAGGAAATATGGGACAGGAACACGAGCAGGCCCGGATACGGGATCTCTTAAAGGATAATCCCAAGGGACTGACCATTGAGGAAGTTTCAAAAAAACTCTCACTCAACCGGGCAACTGCGGCAAAATATCTCAACTCAATGATGATATCCGGGCAGGCTGAGCTGCGCGAACTTGGCCGGGCGAAGATCTTCTATCTCTCCGAGCGTCTCCCGATGATCAACATGCTGAGTCTCTCATCAGAACTGATCCTGATCCTTGACCGCGACCTGTTCATCCAGGAAGTGAACGATGCCTTCCTCTCATTTTTCCTCCTGACAAAAGATGAGCTGAAAGGAAAGAAGATCGAACATTCCGGTCTTGCCCCGTATTTTTCGGAAGAATACCGGGCATCCCTTGAGCAGGCACTCGAAGGAACCGGGACCTCCCACGAGGTCCATTTCGAGATCGGTGACAATGACCGGTATTTCAGGATGAAACTGATCCCCCTGGTATTTGAAAGCGGGGGCCGGGCAGCAGGCATGATACTGGAAGATATCTCCGAGATGAAACGTTACCAGCTGGAACTCGAGGAGAAGATCCAGGAACGGACCACGAAACTGCAGACCGAAGTCGAGCAGCATAAACAGGCAGAAGATGCACTCCGCGAGAACGATGCGGTCCTCCAGAGTATGCTTGACGCCACACCGGTCGGGGTTGCACTCCTTGTTGATCGGGTATTTCGTAAGGTCAACAACTCCCTTTGCGACATGACGGGATATTCCGAGAAGGAACTGACCGGGAAAAATACCCGGATAATGTATATTGATGATGCCGAGTACGAGCGGATCAGGAGGGACCTGTATAAGCCGATGGATTACAAGGGTGTCCGTACACTGGAATCCCGGATCCAGAAAAAAGACGGTTCGATCATTGACGTGATGATCAGCCTCAGCCCGTTCGATCCCCGAAATACCACCTCAGGAGTGACGGTAACCGTCATGGACATCACCGAGAGGAAGCGATCTGAAGATGCATTGAAGAGAGCAAGCCACCAGGTCGCGTTACTGAACAGCGTCACCCGGCACGATATCCTGAACAAGCTCACTGCCCTCCGGGGATACATCGGCTATATGAAGAGACATGAACGCGATGAAACACTTACGGAAATCATCAGGAAAGAGGAAAACATTGCGAACCTTATAGAAAAACTGATCATTTTCACGCGGGATTATAAGGATGTCGGCGTCCACCCCCCGGACTGGATTGATATTACCGACACGATCCGGGACGTCCGGGAATCCATTGAACTTGGTATAGTATCCCTCAAGGAAAAAACCGACAATCTTGAGATCTATACCGATCCTCTTATCAGGAAAGTATTTTACAATCTTGTCGACAACTCGCTGCGGCATGGAGGCCATGTCACCGAGATTCGGGTAACCACCCGGGAGATAGATGACCACATAGTCATCATATACGAGGACAACGGCATTGGAATCCCCCTTGAAGAAAAAGAGCAGATCTTCGACCAGGAATACGGGAAAAATACCGGTCTCGGCCTCTTCCTCGTCCGCGAGATCCTCGCAATCACCGGTATGAAAATTTCCGAGACCGGAGTTCCCGGTAAAGGAGCCCGGTTTGAAATAACCGTGCCAAAAGGATCCTACCGTTCCATCGTCAGCTGATTTTTTTGCCCGTAAAAAAGACAGCTCCAAGCAAAACCTAGATTAGCGTTTGCAGTCAAAAGTACTGACGATACGTGGTTTTTACATGCTCGAAGAGGAATACCAGCTCGATTATTTCAAGGCACAGGGGTTCGTCCGCAAGACGTGTAAAGCCTGCGGCGCGGCGTTCTGGACCCGCGACGCTTCCCGCGAGGTCTGCGGCGACGCCCCCTGCGAACCCTATACATTCATCGGCAACCCGATCTTCCGTCCCCACACGCTCGACACGATGCGCGAGGCGTACCTCTCTTTTTTTGAGAGGCAGGGACACACCCGGATCGAACGGTACCCGGTCGTTGCCCGGTGGCGTGACGACATTTACTTAACCATCGCGTCCATCGCGGACTTCCAGCCGTTCGTGACCGGGGGCATTGTGCCGCCACCGGCAAACCCGCTCACGATCTCCCAGCCCTGTATCCGGCTCAATGACCTCGACTCGGTAGGAAAATCCGGGAGGCACCTGACCACTTTTGAGATGATGGCACACCACGCCTTCAACACCCCGTCCGAAGAGATCTACTGGAAGGACCGGACCGTCGAACTCTGCGACCAGTTCATCGCGTCCATCGGGGGAGACATCAACCAGGTCACCTACAAGGAGAACCCCTGGATTGGCGGCGGTAATGCCGGACCGAGCGTGGAAGTGCTGATCGGCGGCCTCGAGATCGCAACGCTCGTCTTCATGAGCCTCGGGCGCCAGAAGACACAGGAGAAGGGCTACGACCTGAAAGGCGAGATGTATTACCCGATGAAACTCCGGATCGTGGACACCGGGTACGGCCTTGAACGGCTGGTCTGGGCCTCAAAGGGCTCCCCCACGATCTATGATGCGGTCTTCCCGGAGATGGTCAGCCATGTCATGGGCCTCGCGGAACTCGACCACATGCTCGGCAACAAGGACTTCGCCAAGATCCTTGCCCTGAATGCAAAATATGCCGGCCTCATGGACATCTCGGGTACCAACCTCTTCAACCTGAGAAAGAAAGTGGCTGCGGCAATCGATATCTCCCCGGACAAGCTGGACAAAATGATCACCCCGGTCGAAAAAGTCTACGCGATTGTCGACCACACCCGGTGCCTTGCCTTCATGCTCGGGGACTGCATCGTCCCCTCCAATGTCCGCGAAGGCTACCTCGCCCGGCTGGTTATCCGGCGCACCCTGCGGCTGATGAATGATCTCAGGATCAAGGAACCGCTTGCCGATCTGATCGAACAACAGTTCCGGATCCTGGGCAACCGTAAGTTCGAGCAGGACATCGCGGTGGTCCGCGAGATCGTTGACCGCGAGACGGAGAAGTATGCGGCCACACTTGAACGCGGCACGCGTATCGTCCAGAAGGTGGCAAAGACCTACAAGGCAAAGAGCCAGCGTGTCCCCCTGTCCGAGGTTATGACACTCTACGACTCCCACGGTATCCAGCCGGAGATGGTCAAAGAGATCGCAGCCAGGGAAGGCGCGGTGGTCGATCTCCCGGACAACTTCTACTCAATCGTTGCAGATATGCACTCCGAGTCGAAGAAAGAGGTCGAGGAAGACAAGACCGCGAAGTACATGGACCGGGTACGGGCACTTCCCCCCACGAAAAAACTCTATTATGAGCAGCCCGCGGACATCGAGTTCGAGGCAGTCGTCCTCGATTTCTTTGACGAGTACGCGGTCCTCGACCAGACCCTTTTCTACCCGGAGGGCGGAGGACAGCCGGCCGATACCGGGACCCTCGTTTCCGCGGAGAGCATGGTCCGTGTCGATGACGTGATCAAGGTCGGCGAGGTCGTCCTCCACCACATCACCGGTGGCGTGCTGCAGCGCGGCGAACGGGCGAAGGGAATGGTCGACGAGGAACGGCGCCTCTCCCTGATGCGCCACCACACAGCCACCCACATCCTCCTCCATGCGTCAAAGGAGGTGCTCGGAGCCCACATCCACCAGGCAGGGGCACAGAAGGGGGCTGATAGTTCCCGTGTCGATATCCGGCACTTCAAGCACATCACACCTGACGAACTCCACCGGATCGAGATTGCTGCAAACCGGATGATCATGACGAGCCAGCCGGTCGAGATCTCGATCGAAGACCGGACCAGGGCCGAACAGAAATACGGATTCTCGCTCTACCAGGGGGGCGTTCCTCCCGGCAGGGACATCCGTGTTGTTAAGGTGGCAGGAGACATCGAGGCCTGTGCCGGTACCCACTGCCAGAACACCGGGGAAGTCGGCATGATCAAGATCATCCGGGTGGAGCATATCCAGGACGGTATCGAACGGATAGAGTTCACTGCCGGTGTTGCTGCAATCTATTATATGCAGCACCTGGAGCAGATCGTCAATACGTCAGCCGACATCCTCTCCGTCCAGCCCGAGAACCTGCCAGCCACGGTGACCCGTTTCTTCACGGAATGGAAAGACCAGAAGAAAGAGGTCGAACGCATGAGCGGGAAACTGGTGGATCTTGAAACGCGGACACTTGTAGCAGAAGTTGTTGGAGGTGTCAACGTTGTCATAAAACGCATCGACCTGCCGCAGAAGGAACTCTCGGCCCTCGCAAGCTCCGTTGCGGAGAAGGGCGGGGTAGCCCTCGTCGCAGGTGGCGGAGAGACCGCACGCGTGGTCCTCGCATCCGGCGACTCCCGCGTGAATGCCGGTGAGATCATCGGCCAGGTCTGCAGCCTCCTTGGCGGCAAAGGGGGCGGCAAGCCCTCGATGGCCCAGGGTGGCGGGCCGGACATCAACCAGCTGGACCTTGCACTGAAAGTCGGACGCGAACGGATCCTTGCTTCACTCCATGACTGACAACGTCCTTGTACTGGAACCGGGCGATGAGCAGGCGCAGAAGATCGGGAAGGCGATGGGCAGCCCGACCGCAGGGGATATCCTCCAGCTGCTGGCGGATGGCCCAAAGAGTCTAACGGACATCTCGGACCGGCTCTCCCTCCCGATGAACACGGCAAAGTACCATGTCGAAAACCTGCTCGGTGCCGGGATCATCTCCGTTGAGGATACAAAATACAGCGTCAAGGGCCGGGAAGTGAAACTCTATTCGCTCACCAACCAGCTCCTGATCGTTGCCCCGCGCCGGTCGGATATCCGGTCGATGCTGCTGAAGTACGCATCGCTCTTCGGGATCGTTGCCGTTGCCTCGCTTGCGATCTCATCGATCCTGCCCCTGGCAGCCACGTGGGGCAAGACAAACGAGGTCTTTGCGACGCAGGAGGCCGTACCCGCCATAGCCCCGGCCGTTCACGACTATGCAGGAGCGAGCCGCGAGGCCGGTAATGTTGTACTAAAATCATCGCTCGACGGGATTGCCGCCGCACCGGCACCTGCCTTTGACCCCGCGATTGCATTTTTCTTTGGCGGGCTGCTCGTGATCATCATCCTGCTCTGCTATGAAGCATGGCTCTGGAAAAAGAGATAGGTTTTAGATAGTTAATCTTTTTTTTATTTTTTTTACTGAAATATTATTGAGCCCGCCGTGTCATCAGCACCATCAGCAGTCCCGCAACTGCAAGGCTGCCCATTACGGTCAATGGTGAGAGTGGGGACTGTTCGGTTGTTGGCCACGGAGTCGGGGCTGTTGTCAGCGTTGTCCGGGTTGTCTTGGCTACTGTTATAGTGGTGGGAATTGCCGTTGTCTGTGTTGTCGGGGTGACTACCGTAAAGGTCTTGGTACCGACATATCCATCAGAGTCGCTGAAATCAACCGTATATTCCCCACCAACGGTGACACTCACTTTCTGGGTAAAAACACCGGCATTGTTCCTGACTTCAGTCTTGGTCTGGATCCACTGCGGCCCAAAAATCCGTCCCTCCGGACCATGGACTTCAAGCTCAACCCCTTTATTTCCCCCATCTTTGATATTCCCTTCAATACGGAGTGCTTCATCAAGGTCCTGGGTGACCGGGGACGTGATCTCAATCTCATTAGACCGGTCGATGATCGTGACAAGCATCATAGTCCTGGAATCGGAGCGGAGCCGTTCCTCATCTGACCCGGTATATTGCATCTCGACCTTGTACTGCCCGCCGGGAAGGCCCGTGGTGTCGGTCACGATATTTATGGTTTTCTGGCTCGACTGGATCGTGATAGGCTGTTTACGGATCTGCGTTGCAGTATAGCCGGACTGGTACAGGACAAGGTTGAATGTTGTGCCCGGGGGGAAGTCGCTGTCAACCGTACATTTCAGGGGAAGACCGGCCTGTACCTCTTCGGGGCAGTTGAGGTAGAGCCCGTACGCGGATACCGGCCCCACGATGCACATCAGGAACAGTGCAATAAGAAAGATCCTTTTCATGTCTAGAGGGTCTTATGTCCGGCATTAAAATATTATCTGTATATCATTGCCCGGACAAAAGAAAGGCTTCCGGGTTTTTAGATCATGCCGATAAAATTTTCCAGCATCCGGAGGCCGGCACTGCCACTCTTCTCCGGGTGGAACTGGACGCCAAACACATTGTTATGAAAGACCGCTGATGAAAATGGGCAGCAGTATTCCGTTGAAGTGAGCGTATATTCCGGTGCCGTATCCGCATAGAACGAGTGCACGAAGTACATATATTCGCCCGGGCGGATGCCGGCAAGGAGGGGGTGGTCCGGTTTCTCCGGCACCAGCGAATTCCATCCCATGTGGGGGATCTTGTACCCGGGCGTTTTCGGGAACCGCTTCACGCGGCCCGGGATCAGGCCGAGGCCGTTGTGGATCCCGTGCTCCTCGCTCGTTTCCATGAGCATCTGCATGCCAAGGCAGATACCCAGCAGCGGGACTTCGCGGGTTGCCTCGACAACCGTTGACTTGAGGGGGCCGAGCTGGTCCATCCCCTCGTGGAATGCCCCGACACCGGGAAGCACGAGCCCGTCCGCAGCGGCAATCTCCTCAGGGTTGTCGGTGATCACGGCCCGTGCGCCCGCCTTCTCCAGCCCCCGGATAACACTCCGCAGGTTCCCGAGACCATAATCAATAATGGCTATCTGCGTCATCGTTTCCCTCTTCCTTCAGCCGCCACCGGCCTTCCGTGATCCATTCCGCGGGCAGCCCGCGGGACTGCTGCCACCCGGACAACTTATCCGTCCATCCCTGCCAGAGGTCCGGGTAGTCTTCAGCGATCATGTGTATTAATGCCATATCACTGGACGGGCACATGAAGCAACCGATCCGGTCCAGCCGGTGCCGGTACAGGACATTGTACGGCGCCTGCTCCCGCAGGATGTACAGCCAGACATGGAGGGCAGTCCAGTTATGGATCGGGGCCGCGGAGAGCTGGGCCCGCACGTTCCGGTTCCTCCAGACCCGCTCGCTCTGCGCCCGGGCTGCCGATTCGTACCGCCTCTGGCCGATGAACGAGAGACATTCTCCCCACCGTTCCGTGATCAGGTTTAAGACCGGCGTCAGCTTGCAGACCTTGCAGCACCAGCGGGCATTGACCGCGGGAGGTCCCTGCTTTTCGAACGTCTCCCAGAAAGTATTGATGCCGTTCGTGCGGAGCACTTCAAGGCCGTACTTTTCCGAGACTTCCTTCACATTCGCGTACGTCTCCGGGAACTCGAGGCCGGTATCGGCAAAGAGAAGCGGGACCCTGCCCACCGCTTTCATCACCACGAGCAGGGTGGCAAGGCTGTCCTTGCCACCGGAGTACGAGACATTCGCAACGAGACCGGGGTTCCGTTCCGCAACCGCTTTTATGAACGCAACGGCTTCTGCTTCCGTATTCTCAAGCACGCGGGCATTTGCCAGGACTGCATCGTCCCATGTGGCTGCACCGGGCACTATCTGAGACCCGATATTGCGCCGGGTCCGGACCACGGAGCCTTTCCCCATAGTCCGTGCCGTGGCAGCGTCGACCTTTGCCCGGCCGACACCAATGCAGGTGCCGTCCCGGGCAAGGATGAAGACCTCGTCACCGGCCCGGACCGAGTCCTCAATGGAGACGAGGCCGGGTGCGAGCACGCTCATGCCCTGGTCGCGGATGAACGGGACTGCATCGTCGCTCACGACCACGACCCGTTTTGTGGGAGTAAAGAGCCGGCACGCCTCGGGCCGGGGCACCGGTTCCCACCGGCGCTCGTCCGGGAAATACCGGATGATGCCGGCAACTCCGCCGCCCGCGATCACTTCTTCCATCCGGTCCTTGTCGGGCACCTTGTTCAGGAGTGCAATATGCCCTTCCGGTATGAGGGGGGCGCCGAAATGCTCCCTATAGATCCGGTTGATCAGTGCAATGTCATCGGGAAATGCCGGTCGTGCATCTCCCGGGGGCGTGACCGGGACTTCCCGGGTCTCGGCACCGCAGCCACAGCGCTTCGCGAGAACCGGGGCATGGCAGGCATCGCACCAGCGGAGCAGGATCTTACCAAGATAGGAAGGGTGCATCTCTCTACCCATACGTGCTCCGGAAATAAAAATGAGCCTGCGCCCCGGATAAAAATCGCTTTACACGCCGGTAATGACATGCCCCGTTGGGGGATTATTGATAAATACCCATCCTTCACACAGGTATGGTAGATATGATCGATACTTGGCTCTTTGCCGCATTCTGCCTCGCACTCCTCATGGTGGGGGCGCTCGTCCGCGTGTTCCGTTCAGCGAAACGGGATGACCGGTACCTCGCCGCGATGGTCGCAGTCATGACCGGTGCAGCAGTGGGACTTACCGTAAGTATCAGCATGGGGACCATGCTCATCCTTGATATCACCATCATCCTTGCACTGCTCTGCATTGCCGGCATCATTGGAAAGGCGAAGTTCTCCGGGGGTGCCGGAGCATGAGCTCGCTTGTTGCCGACATCATCATCTGGATACTTCTTGCCGGAGGGATCGGGTTCGTGGCTCTCGGTTTTATCGGCCTCCTGATCTTCCCGGATATAAAGAGCCGGATGTTCACGGCATCGCGGGCCACGCTGATCGGTGTCATCCTGGTCACCCTTTCAGTCGTCATCTTTGGGATCAATGGTTTTCTTGGAGGAGGGGGAGAGCGGTATACAATCCTCATCATCCACACGGTCTTCCTCTTTGCTATCCTTATGACTGGCCGTGCGGTAATCTCCCGTATCATTTCGGACCTGGTCCCGGGAGCTGATGCGGAAATAAAAGATCCGGCCATCATTCAGGAATAACCGGATACTTTTTTGAATTTTTTCCTGCCATAACCTGTGCAGGTGACGGAATGAACCAGAGTAAAAACAGGGTAAAAACGATTTTTTTTATTTATCGGACTGGAGCCCCAGAAAATTATTCGGGTTCCACCGGTTCAGGGATCGGCTCCATGAAGCAGAGCACTCCGGCAATTCCGAGGATGATTACAGCCGGCATGTAGAGGAAGAGCAGGTTTAAGGACCCTGCGAGCGGGACGGAGAGCGTGATGAAAACCGCGGCAAAGATCAGCATCCACCCGGCAAACCGTGTCTCCTTATTCGCAATGGCCGCACCCATCAGGGCGAGACTGGAGAACAATGCGGTCTGGACCCCGGAGAGTGTCTGCTCGTTACCGACAGCGGAGATGATCACAAAGACTGCGGTCAGGATTCCGAGTAATCCTCCGATCAGCCCAAGAATGAACTGTTTTTTCATAGGTTTACGATGGATGCAGAGAAGAATAAAGGTTGTCTTCCTGTAAACGGGCGGGGGTGAATGGTATTTTTGCAGACCAGTGTGTTCCGGCACTCCACAAAATGCGCGTTCCACCCCGGAGAATTTGGTCATATCCGGGTTACTTAATTGTTCATACGCGCCCTAAATTTAAAACCGGGCATTTTCTGAAGGATTGCGCATTTCATGATGTATTGCTTTGATAATCAGTTTTTATTAAAATAGTGCCGTTTTTCTTTGAATAAAGTGCTGGTTTATACTGATTCTGGGCCTCAAAATGCCATTGCGACCAAAATATTTATTAATAGACAGATTGAGAGAAAATATAACCCTTTCCGGTAGGAGGTGGATACCAACATGGCAGCAGCAAAGAAGGCGGCAGCTAAGAAGCCGGCAAAGAAAGCAGCAACAAAGGCCCCCGCGAAAAAGGCGGCAGCAAAGAAGAAATAATTGTTGCATATTAACCCAACACTTTTTTTGAAAAATTATTATTCTGAGTCCCTGAACGGACAGTATTCTGCTTGATTTTTCCTTGAACCGAAGAGAGTGTTACCGGTGTTCGTTATCCAGTACAGTTGATTGAAAAAGAATAAATGTTAACGGATTTATCACCAGCTGCACATCAGTCATTCTTCCTTCTCTCCAGCGCATCCAGCCGCAGTTCGATGCGGGCAATATCGGCTTTCAATGCCGCCACGGAGTCTCCATTCACGGAAGTTTCCGGACGAGATATATGGATACCGGCCGCGATTTTTTCAACCTGCGCCTCCACCCATTTTTTCCCGTCCATGATAAGCAGTCCAAAGATTGCAATGACAAGAATCATGAATGTCAGCATCAACTGCATTGTCACAATCCCGACGGATGCGAGGAGCACCGCGAGGATTATAAGAAAAATAAAACGTTTCTGTTCCATGATCAACCACATCTCCCTTTCAGTTCCTTTCTCACTATGATGACCACACCGGCCGCAAGGATCGCCGTGAAAAGGATGGACAGCGGAGCGATTCGCCTGGCAGGTACAGTATTCGTAACCGGATATGACGTCGTTGTCCCGGCAATCGCAAATCCCCCATCAGAGGATAGTGCAAGAGCACGGGCATTTTCATCCGACAATCCGCCATAAGTTGCCGTCCAGAGCTCGGTACCGGATTGGTCCATGCAGATGAGCCGGATATCGTCTCCCTTGTCAGCGATCATTGCATAGCCGCCGTCCGGGGTCTCAACCGCCAGTTCCGATCCTTTCAGTCCATACGTCCCGTAATACCAGACATGGTGCCAGAGGACATTCCCGGACCCGTCGGTTTTCACTATCCACGGGCCAATCGGGGAATCACCGCTGAGCGCGTAACCAGTCACCAGGAACCCGCCATCGGACGTTGACAGGACCGCACGCGGCTCTACCTGCGAGCTTTCTGTCAGCGGTCGTGACCACAGGACGGTTCCCCGGGCATCGAGCCTGATGAGCGTGGCTGCGCTTGTGAAATCATCCGCCATAAATCCTTCCCGGGTTGCAAGCACAGCGACATAGCCCCCGTCCTGTGCCCGGTCGATTCCCGGGATATCCTCCTGCCCACTCTCACCGAAGGTTTGTTTCCAGCGGACGGCCCCATCCGCCCCGGTCTTTACGATGATCGCGTCCGGGGAACGGTGCTCCGCTGACTGGAAACTCCCGGAGATAACATACCCGCCATCAGATGAGCGAATGACCTGTGCCCCGTTTCCGATCGGCAGGTCAGGAATGTCTTTTTCCCACTGCCGGGACCCGGCCGCATTGGCACGTATGAGCCACATCGCCTGTGACTTCCAGCCGTCCCGATCATGTTTACCCGTAAGGATGAAACCGCTGTCAGGCAACTGCTCTATGCTATGGATCTCTGAAAGCCCGTCCGATCCGAGGATCACCCGTCCGGTTTTCTGCCCGGTTTCATCGAAGAATGTCAGGACCGCATCGGAATGCATGCCATCATTTACCGCAGATCCCCCGACAAAATACCCCCCACCGTCCAGGGTCAACAGGGTGAACGGCTCCTGCATCCGGTCATCCCCAAAAGTCGTATTCCAGAGTTCATTTCCCTGTGCATCGATCTTAACAAGCCACCCGCTTGGCAGGTATGGTTCACGGTACGTCGTAACGGGGGTTTCGGGCATCACGGTTTCTTCGACCGTTGTCATCCCATACATGTGCCGGCCGGTCTCCGTGCCGGCCGCTGTCATCTCGATAGACCAGACTCCCCACCCTTCACCCGTGCCTGACAAGACAAGCGATCCGTCAGTACGCCGGGACAGACACCAGCTCCCCGACAGGATCTCCGGATCGATCCCGGTAAAGGTCTTATCCCAGAGCACCGTGCCGGCATTGTCCAGATTCACAAGATGGATCTCCCACATCTCCGCTGCGACAGCCTCGCCGACAAGAAACCCTTTTTCAGGAGAAAGGGCAATTGCCATCCCGCGCTCTATCCCTTTGCCGGCAACCTTCCGGTTCCATATCTCGTTCCCTTCTGCATCGGTCTTCACGACCCAGAAATCATCGACAGTGAGCCCCGGGGAGAAGGTTGAACCGGTAAAGATAATCTCGTCTTGGCGGGTGACCACTACCGATCGGGCTTCATCCTGCCCGCTTCCGCCAAACATCTTCTCCCACACGAGATCACCGGCAGAATCGGTCCTGATCAGGAGGGCTTCCTGGAGTTTCCCTGAATTGGTATTCCGGACACCGGCAATGACCAGTCCCCCTTTCGGATATTCAGCAACGGACTCTGCCGAGTCAAAGACTTCACCCCCGTATGTCCGGTTCCAGAGTTCGACCCCTGAACGATCGGTTCTGACGAGCCAGGCCCCCTGTCCCTTATCACTGAAAGCATCGGACGTACCCGCCAGGGCAAATCCCCCGCCACGCATCTCAATGACCGCGTTGATCACACTCGTCCGTCCATTACCGAAGGTCCTGTTCCACAGTTCCCTGCCATCCGCATCGGTCCTGATTACCCATGCTCCTGTGCCGAACGATTCCGTTGACCCGAATACCAAGAACCCTCCATCGGATAAGCCGATGATGCCCCGGGCTTCGTCCTTTTTTTCCCCGCCAAAAGAGCGGTTCCAGATGACAATATCGTTGCTGTTCCTTCTTTCAAGGGTTATATCACCCCCATTGGCAGGCCGATTTATCTGGTCTCCTACCGGCGTCTCATAAGTCCCGGCAAGGACATACCCGCCGTCATCCGTTTTCACAACGCCACGGTAATTGATTAATTGCCCTTCCGCCGCGAGGACCGGCCCGGCACACAGGAGAAGCAGGATCATGACAATGATCAACCGCATGCAGAGTGCCAAGGGACTGCTGCTCATGGTGCCTCACCCGCATCGGCCGGTGACAACCGGGGGTCCCGGCGCATGACAAGGTAATTTCCTGCAACAAATGTACATGCGGCAATAATCATACCCCCTTCTGCAAAGGTCAGTATTGTCAGCGGATCGGATGTGAGACGCTCGCCCAGATCAAATACGGTCGCTATCAGTGAGAGGATAAGGTCTGCGGCAACTGCACCGGCAAGAAGGATGACAGGCTGCCAGTCTTTTGGAATCTCCGCTCCGAAATACTGGAAGGGCACCAGCACGGCAAAGGCCATAATCACCATTGTAATGAGGGAGAAGTTTATGATCATCCTCATGCCGGGAATTCCAAGCAGCATAGTACCTGCAAGAACGAGCACAATCATGGCTGCCGCAGACAGAGCAATGGGGACCAGTCGCCCGGGAATTTTTTTTGTGACCGTCCCAAAAAAGATCGCTACTCCCCCGATACCTGCAGATGGCAGAAGAACGATCAGGGAACCGGTAACCGCGAACAGTATCCACCGTTTCCGGGCATGACCGGCCACGAGACTGCGGACATGCTGCAGGAACAGGATGGCACCGAATACCGCCGCAGCGATCACGATTACTGAAACGAACTGGATGAACTGGGTGACGACATCAACATACGGGATCCATGAGATATCCGTATAAGTCCCCATACGCGGCCCCAGGGTGATGAACATATTGAACATGCTGGTGCAGATGAATGTGATGGTGGTAGCCGCAAAGACTGCATACCACGGTCTTTTCAGGGTGATCTGTTCCCGGATGAGAGGAAACGGCGTTATCGCACCCATCGCGAGGATGCTGAACGTGGGGATAACATGGACAATACTGATGAACGAGCCCAGCAGGAGGAGGTCGTTCGCACTCAGCGAGGTATATATGAACGACTGGAACGGGCGGTCTCCCACCATGAAAACAATCGCTATCGCAACGGGAAGGACCACCCGCAGCCAGATCGTTTGGATCTTTTCAAGAAGACAATAGAAGACGGAGGCAAGGGCTGCGATACAAAGTGCCGGGATAAGGAATATCCCGCTGATGAGAAGGACTGCAAAGAGCATGGATGGGTCAAACAAAGCGGAATACATTACATCACCTTGAGAACGATTTTTACGACAGGATCTGCGTTCGTTGTCATTTCCGGCATCTCCGTACGATCAGGAACCCGGCTGCCAAGATAACGACCCCGAAGATTCCATAAATCAGAAGGTTTGCCCGATCCGGATGATACTCCATTTGCAAAACTGCCACGGATTGTGGCGGGACAAATGCGGACATGTTCCCACGGCCCGGGATTATTGATACGGTCAGGGACTGTTTCATTAATGCAGTTTTTTCTGTATCTGAAAAGCTGGAAAAATAGTCCGGGCAAACTGTTTCCAGATAAGTTCCAACCGATATCTCTCTGGCAGCCAGCGTATTCGAGACGGCAATCATGGATTCATTCAATGTACACTGCCCAAGGTAATTCCCCGGGGATACCGGCTGAATATCTTCCGGCACTTCCCGGAAACCGGCAATTGCGATGGCGGCACTACGTTCACCAAATTGCATGCCTTCATCCGGGTTGCTGAGGTTCGGCACCCGTACCTTCATTTTGGAATACCCTTCCCGGATATCCTTCGGCCGTGATTCAAGGTACCCGGGATTCGTGATATCCAGATATTCTTCTGCCGTCACTTCCTGCCCTGCATGCTGTTGCATCCACGTGGTTACCTGTTGGGAGTGATCACTCTCATCAGTCAGGGCCAACATTGCAATGATCGCCACGACAAAGACAATCATGGCTGCCAGTACCAGGATTATTTTGTTCACGTTCATGGATCATCCCAACGGGTTGTGAGAGCACACGTCCGGTTCTTGTATTTTTTCACGATCAATACCCCTTATATGCGAACAATACACGATCATCGGCATCAATACTCACGAGGATCTTCTCCTGCTCCGCTTTGTCTTCTGCAGTTACAGGATAATTGATATATACCCGTTTCATCGGGATCAGGTTCACGCCCTTAGCCGAAAGCCTCATGATATTTGCCTCATGGGGACTGGCAATTGCGAGAGGGATGATTATCCTCCCATTTCTTTGTTTTGCATCCCGCACAAAATCCCAGTTGCTGTTTATGTTATAGTTGTATACCCCACCGTCTTCCTTAATGAGAGAGAAGGTGCCGTTGTAATCTGCATTCGGAATGTCCAGGCAATATCCATAATCTCCGGAAGGGACATAAGCAGGATAAATTTTCAACTGGTAACCAGAGGAAACATAATCGCAGACGATTTTATCGATGTCTGCATCGCTCATCGCGGCATCCACATAGAACCCCGAGAACCAGTTCGCCCGTTCATGCCATGCCAGTGTAGACGGTGCAAGAGTGGGGCGGGGACCCGGTGCCGGGTACACCGGATCGAAGAGTTCCGGAAAAATGGTTGTCTCAGTCTGGAAAATGTATGTCCCGAGCGTGATGACCTCCGGGCTGGTTAGCGGGCGCTCTCGGGATATACCGGACCGTTCTGCAAACCCGGTCAGGTTCTTCACCTTTTTATCTTCGTTCTCCCATCGTTCGCAGTTGTCGGCAAAATCTTCGGGCGTTACTTCAGAGAAGATAGAGGGATACGCATCCGTTTCGTTCCCCGGGATTGCAGTTCCGGATGAGACTGACAGGGTGTAAGTATCAACCAGGATCCGGTGGACCTCTCGGGTTGCGGGATCATCGATCTCCAGCATGACCGTAACATTATGGCAGCAGTTGTCCCTAAGTGAATACACCGGGCGCACGGAACGCACGATACTGCCGGGATAGTCATGAGCCGCCGTCTCCCGGGCAACCCGTGTCGCGTTCACGAGATCATATTCTGAATGGGCGGTCTCCAGCCCGAACCGGTGCGTGTACAGTCCTTTATTGGCAGTGACAATGATATCGCTGACCGGGACCCCGTCCCGTTCGACACCGAAGATGTAATAGAGTCTCCTCCCTTCGAAGTCCTCTATCACCGCCGGTTCTTTCGTGCTCATGCTGGCGTTTCTCCACGAACGGTCGGCATAACCTTCAGGTCGGTCGGTCACGATGTGCCAGAGTTTCACGAGCGCGTGGTCACGGGCGGTCCCGGCCGGCACCACATTCCCGTTGATCAGCTCGTCTGTGACCGGGCTCACCTCGCGCTTACCTGAAGACACTGATTCTCCTGCTTCGGTACCGGGAGATTTTTCCTGGTAGTACTGCTTCAGGATACTTGCAGTCTGCCCTGAAAGTGGGGTACGGGGATCGATCCCCCGGGCCAGTGCATAGTCCACGATCCTGCTGGAGTTCGAGTCCTGCACCTGCCACTGCATGCGGCGGTCTGCAAAGTCGGTCTCCGGGATCCAGTCAAGGACAGATTGTGCAACGACAGGGCCTTTATAGCCGGGAGGAGACGGGAATGGGATGATCTCATGGGTATAATCATCGATCACGAACGTCTCCTCGCTGCCGGAGGTCTTGTTCTGGATCGTAAACATCGTGCCGGTACGGGGATCGCTGTAGAGGACCGTTGTTTTTGCATGGACCGGGTAGCCCGGAAACTGCTCTTCAACAACGAGTTCTGCCTCGGACATGAGGAGGGACCGGTTCCGGGGTGGGGGTGACTCAAAGATCCGGAACACGCCATGCCCCAGCCGTTTGTCTGCCACGGTCCAGAAAAATCCCGGGGCAATACCGTTGTTTATCAGGTAAAATTCGTAATATAACGGTGCGCCATTGACATCGTAGATGACCGCAGGTTCGGGATCGAGGGCTGCAGAGTTCCAGCCCGGGTTCGCAGCGTACGGGCCTTCGATCGTAAAGCCCCAGAAGACGGAGAGGGTCTGGTTGAATGCTGTCGTGACCGGAACGGTATCGGGACCTGCCCCAGCGGGTAATTCTTCCGGAAGGGACTGAGATAACAAAAGGAGACGGGACCCCGCACTATCCGTACACCCCGCTCCGAGCACCAGCAGCAACGCGATCAGGACAAGGGAATATTTTTTCATTTTTCTCCCATTCACGTTCAGCCGCTGCACCCGGTGCTGTCGCGGGATAGCCACCAGCTCGCGCCAGCCGAGGTCCCATCGTGGACCTGCACGTAAGGCCCGGTGGCGATAAGATGTGTTTGTATCATCCGTTCCGACCCACGTGCCAGCTTGACCGTATGATTCAGTCGCCCCATGGTGCCGTCTTCATTGGTGATCATGGTCTGCTGTGAGCAGATGATCCATGATGGGTCGAGCGAGTATGCCGGGCTCGCGACAACGCGTTCAACCCGCTGCCCGTAGAGTACATAAAATTTCCCTGTCGTCAGGAATGTAGCAAACGCGGTACCCTCAGGAGAGAGGTATATCGCAGTCTGGGTCTTTGTCACAATATACATCGGAGCAGTCCCGTTTGCCGGTGACGGGAGCACCAGGTGGACCCGCTTGATGGTTATGTCATAATCTGACGTGAAATTATAGACGCCCTTCTGCAGGGCATGCCCGGTCGCGTTGGGCCCCATGCGCCGGCTCCCTACCTGTTCGGGTACCAGGGTGAAGGTATGGATCTCTTCACCGGTATCGAGTATCTCTGTCACGCTCGTACCCCGGTCGATGAGAAGGAGCCGTGAGCCCGTAAGCTCATACATCCCGATAATGGAATCTTCGGTCCCGTTGACGTTTGCCCGGATCATGAGACCATCGATGACCTCCTTGCGTGGGAGATAGTCCACCATACGCGGCAGTTCGGGTGCCGGCCCCGGTTCGCCCGCCCCGAATTCATACAGGAAGCTCGTGGCAAACGCGGGCGTGATCATACTGGTTACGGTCATCGGGATGATATCCGGGCTAAAGGTCCCGACAGGAATGCCGGACCATATGCCGGCCGGGATAAAGTACATGTTCGCGACCATGTGTCCCGGGATCCAGAAGAGAGCGCCAAGCCCTGTTATAATGATAATACAAACCGCAGCAATCAGGATCCAGTTTTGTTTTTTATTACCCGGAGAATTCATGATATTCCTCTCATTTTTCCCGAACAACAGCAACCGGCAGACAATCCAAAAGACAACTCCCGCATTGCTCATCCCCTTGTGGCATTGATCAGCAGCGGAAACGGATCGGTGTCAGTTCCCGGTTTGATCCCGTAAAAGATCCAGACCGGGATAACAGTATCCGGTGGCATTGCCTGTCCCGGGGCATTATGGATCTGTGTTTCGAACGTCCCGACATAGTATCCGGATTGCACCCGGGTTACGTGGTAACCGTCAAGACTGCACTGGACCGGCCTGAGCAGGTCACGGGCCCGGAGTTTTTCCATCGCCTCTTCTGCGGATATAACCGGGACTTCACCGGAAAATGCAAGGGTGCTCCAGTCTTTTGAAATATCCAGGAGTTCCCCCTTCTCGCCAACCAGGACCGAGATCCCGGAATTCATCACCGGGGAACCATTGACGTACTGGCGGTACATCACCTGTGTATACTGCGGGTACTGTTCCTCGACGGTTTCCGTCCTGATATTGTATTTTCTCATGAAGACCTGTTCCGTCCTTTCGAGGACCGCATCGGCCGGGAGCCCGCCGTACGCTGCAAGAGCGGCCTCCGCAAGCCCGGGCGCTTCCTCAATGGACGGGATCTGTTTTTTTACAGTCAATGCCGTGCCGGTGCCGGAAGAATACTGCTCAACGGATACCACGCGGTAGAGCGGGACGGTTGCCGGGGATGCGGGCAGCGGGACGTCAAGGGGGATTGTGCGGTCGTATGCCGGGAGATCCGGGGCCGGGTCGGCATTCACCGGAGGGACCAGGGACGCTGACGGGAATCCCGTGATCCCGAGCATGCTGAAGGCAAAGACCATGCACCCGGCAAGAAATACTGCGATGACGAGCCCGCTGCCGACAGCGATCAGTTCACGGGCATTCATGGGATGCCGTGAGACGCAGGCAGGGTACCTGAAATGGTGACCGTACTCCCGACAGGAGAAAAAATTTCCCGGTCACTACCGGAACCTTCCTGAGGTGCGCATGCGGTGATACCGGAAAAGAAGATCGTATCGCCGGGTATCGCGGCGTTTATTTTATAATTCATGTAACAACCAAATCCCTGAATCAAAATTCGTTGGAATTTTATCATATATATAATTTCTAGACATTTACTCTACCGATGGATCAGGAAAAACAAAAAATCCCGGGAGAGGGGGCCTGATCGGTCCCGCACACGTCCCCGCATCACTTCTGAGGTACGCTCCGGGCCAGGACTTTTTGCCAGAGCGGGCGGGAGAAGTTCGGATAGTAACCTCCGGCTGATCCATAGATCCCGTTGCTCATCTTCCAGCCACGTGTCTCCCCGGTATGGAACCATGAGTACCCATCAGAATAAGAATTTTTCTTGGTGCGCCAGCTCACCTTCCAGCTGTTTTCTACACTGACATGGGAACCGATATTCACAACTGCTGATGGCGATGTCGAGTAATCAGCGTAGAACATCATGTGCTGGGGAACCACGACAACCTCCCGGTACTTCATGAGATCAGGGTCCTTGTAGGGGATGATCTCCGTTAATTCTGGTGAGAAATTTACTTTCTGCAGGAAGATGGACTGGTTGCCAATGGGAAGGATGGTCTCCTGGAATTCAAGCGGGGAATTCAGGGGCGTGCGTTCTTCGTGAATGAGCAGGAACTCAGTCCCGTGTGTCTTGTTCGGGTACAACCGGTCAGCGGTCAATTTCAGGTACAGCGGTTGCGAACCATTTACAAAAATTGTCCAGTTGGGGTCCATACCGGGAGGGGACCGGACGAACGCGACCGAGATGTTCTCCCGCGCGAAGAATTCCTCGGTCAGGTAAAACGATCCGGCAACAGGTGAACCATTCTTTATCGGAAGCGGGAGATAGAGGGTCACGTTGGTGAGGGGCACCGTTGAATGGATCATCATCTGGTAGTGCTCGCTTGAGGAAAACTCGTGCGGTTCGGGATTAAAAATGAACCCGTTACTGAGCATGAAGTGTATTATCATGAAGAGTACGATACAGAGCAGGAGCCAGATCCCCGGGTGCCGGATATCCAGGTTCATTCCGTGATGGTCGAACGTGAGAGTAAATAAAAATAGTGAAATGAATCCGGGATTATTCCCACAGATAATCCAGAATACCGGAATAAAAAAACGCTATCTTTTTTGCACCGGCACATGCATGAATCCCTATGGCAGCCACAACCTACATCATAAAACAGCTTGGCATCGAAAGTGTCGGAAAATTCTTTGCGGTCTTCGGACTGGTCTGGGGATTTTTTGGGGGACTCATTTTCGCAGCCGGGGTTACTACAATGGGAGCCGGGATGGGAGTTGCCCCGGTCGGGTTTATGGGAGGCCTTGTCGCGCTGGGACTCTCGACAATTATCGGTGGGGTTTGCGGGTTCATTGGCGGGGCAATCATTGCCATCCTCTACAACATCGTGCTCGGGGCGACCGGGGGTATTGAGATGGACCTGGAAGTGAAGGCATAACGATTTTTTTTAAAACGTTTGAGACAAGGGCAATCGATTGAGATCTTAAAAAATAATTATACAAAATCAGTTCAGGGTCTTCTCTCTTTGATGGCGTGAGAATTCATTCTGTATCGTGAATACGCCAAACCATTGTTTCAGAAAAATTAAACCGTAATAATATTATTATAAAAGATCCCATATCACGTAGCTCATGGTCCGGTTGCATTATATCGACAATCTGCGGTGGATGACGATCCTCCTGCTCTTCCCCTTCCATGCCGCTGCCATATTCTGTGCGGAATGGTACGGCTATTATGTCTCTTCCGGTGACTCGTCCATGGCTGCACACCTGCTTCTGGTCACTTCCGAGCCCTGGATCATGCCGCTGCTTTTCTGTATTGCAGGACTGAGCACGAGATACGCGTTACACAAACGTTCGCCCCGTGCGTACCTGGAAGAGCGTGTCAGGAAACTCCTTATCCCGTTCCTTGCAGGACTGGTCCTTATCTGCCCCGTGATTGCGTATTATGCCTTAAAATTCCACACGGGTTACACCGGCAGCTTTGCCGGTGCATTCGTACATTATTTCACCTCAATCCGGTATAGTCCGGGCATAAACGGGATCATGGGGAATTTCAGCGTTGACCATCTCTGGTTCATCGCCTTCCTGTTCATCTTCTCCGTGGCGGCAATAGGCCTGATCATTCTTGGACGGCGACTCCCACAAGTTCACTTCAGTCACGGTAACGTACCTCTCCCGGTTCTTTGTCTCCTGTTCATCCCGCTCTGGTTCCTGAACCTTGTCGGCTACCACGTGACACGCTATTCCATCCTTGCGTACTTCGCGATGTTCCTGATCGGGTACTACCTGCTCGCGTGCGATCCGGTCCAGGCAACGCTGGAAAAGTACTGGTCAGTCCTCCTTGCTGCATGGGTTGTCCTGGTCATTGGCGTGACATGGACGTACGGAATACTCATGGGACATGACGAAGTATTCTGGGGATACTCTCCTCTCTTCGTGTTGACCGGATGGATCGCCGTTCTTGCGTTCATGGGGACGGGCCGGCACCTGCTTGACCGCTCCAATACCTTCGCAACGTACATGAATTCAGCATCGTACCCGGTGTACATTATTCACCAGCCGGTAATGGTGGCGATTGCGTACTATGTGCTGATGCTCGCAATTCCTCAGGCACTGCAGTACGCGGCCATTGTGATCGGAAGTATCCTGCTGACCTTTACCTGCTACGAGATCCTCAGGAGAATCCCGGGGGTACGGGTGCTGTTCGGGATTGTTGGGCCGGAGAAGAGAACGGCGTGAGTTGCCCAATAATTTTTTCTCTCCCTTTATCGAAAATAATTACGGATATCAGTATTCACAGTTAAGATCCATAAGGATGTTTTTAACAATGCCAGGATCCGCACAACCACCTCTTGCCCGGTTCGTACTGTTCATGATCGCACTCTCGGTTGCCGGAAGTATCGTTGCCGGCGTCCATTATGCGGCCGTTGACCTCCCTGCACAGGAACGCATGAAGACTGCCATGACCGGATACACCCGGTGCACCGGCGGGTGCATCAGCTCGAATGTCATGTACATAACACCGACCGGGCCCCGTAACCCGACCGATGATGCCTGCATGCAGAAATGCCGCGAGGAATATCTCCATCCATGAAGGCGTAACGATTTCTTTTTTGAGAGAACATTTTTAACCGTGAAAATTGAACCTTCCGCTACCCTCTGGATACGAGCATTTTGTAACCTGCGTAGCTGTATTCGTTTATATTAACCCATAAAAGGAAAATAAAATAGTTAGAAATTCCAGGCGGCTTACTTGAGCTTTTTCTCGAGCTTCTTGAGCTTCTTCTTGGCCTCTTGGCTACCCGCAGCAGCCTGCTTCGAGAGCTCTTCTGCCTTGACCTTCTTTGCCTGGTTCAGTTTCACCATCTGTTTCTTACTCGTTGGCATACAATCACCTCGCTACGCCTTTGGCTGATTCTAATTTGCTTTTTTCCTTCTTAAAATATCCCTGTACCGGGATACCAGCCGGTAAAACTTCGAATAAACGAAACGCTGACCTATGATCCTCGTATACTCCCGGAAAACCGTTCTGACTTTCCGTTCGTCCGGGGATGCTTCACTCTGGCCGATAGGAGCTTGATACCATATCTTTTAAGATGATTTTTGAATTCGCTGTTCCACCTGCCGTCGTCATGGATTGCTCCTGGTTGCGACCCTTGCAATCGCCCGAGTGCTCCTATGATCCGACGGGAGTTCTGACGAGCACGAATACCGGGCCGGTACTCTCCGTTACCGGGGTACCTGTTCTGTCGCGCGGACAAAGATTTCATCTTTTAGAACAGGAATCGGACCATGAGAACAGGATGCTGCATGGATAATCGGACTTTCTTAAAACAAGAACGCCTTCGCTCTCCCCATCAACACAAAACAAAACCAGAGTGCGCCGACCGGGACTCGAACCCGGGTTTAGGCGTTGGCAACGCCTAGTGATAACCACTACACTATCGGCGCAGTGTGCTCTACAATGTGGGTAGTCAAACGATTTAAGTATTGCGAAGAACGGGAAATGCGGGCAGTATTTTTTCCTGCAGGGGCCAGACGAACATCACAGGATTTTTGAGCATAATCGCACTATCTTATACCAGATGATCCCCCTCTTTGTGGACTGTTCCGGCAGGCGCATCGTGATCTTCGGAGGGGGCAATGTGGCCGCACGGAAGGCCGCCTATTTTTCAGGAAAGGCCGGTGTTGTGGTGGTGAGCCGGTCGTTCGTACCGGCGTTTGACGAACTGGCGATTCAGCGGCAGGAACGCGATCTCGGAATACTCACCGACCCGGAACTGGACATGCTCATCAACAATGCGTTCCTTGTCATCGCAGCGGTCTCCGACCCGGCGATCAATAACCGGATCGGAAAGATCTGCAAGGTACAGGGCATCCTCTTCAATAACGCTGACGGGGAGAAAGGCGACGTGGTCCTGCCTGCGGTCACGGGCGGGGAGCACTACTCGATCGCGGTCAGCACGCACGGGTCGAGCCCGGCGGTTGCCCGGTTCGTCCGCGAGGAACTCGAAGATGAGTTCCCGACGCTGGACGCAATGATCGTGCTGCAGGAAAAACTCCGGGAAGCGCTGAAGAAGTCCGAGCCGGACCAGATACGGAGGAACGCAGTCCTGCGGGACGTGCTGGACGACCATACGGTCTGGGAACAGCTCATGACCGATGAAGCCGCTGCATGGAATGACGTGCAGAAGAGGTACCTGCATGGCTGAAACCGTTGCACCGCTTGTGATTGCCGGAGTAAGCCACCACACCGCGAACGTGACCACGATCGAGGCGTTCCGGTTCGCAGATGAGGAGGCGTTCCTTACCACAGCACGCGACCGGTTCCCCGGTGTCATCATCCTCCAGACCTGCAACCGCGTGGAGGTGATGGTGGAAGGCGACGAGGCCGGCCTCCGCAGGTTCCTGGAAGAGCAGGGCCGCAGGGACTTTTTTGTCCACGAAAGTGCCGGTGCCCTCCGCCACCTCTTTGCCCTCGCGTCCGGCATCGACTCGATGATCGTGGGCGAGGACCAGATCATAGGGCAGCTCAAGAAGGCACTCTCGGATGCGCAGGAAGCGAATACCGCGAGCCCGTTCCTTGAGACCTGCATCAACAAGGCGGTCCATGTCGGGGTCGAAATCCGGCGCCGGACGCTCATCAACCGGGGCTCGGTCTCGGTCGGCTCCGCAGCCGTCCGCCTGGCCGAGGCGGAGATCGGCACCCTTGCCGGCAAGCACATCCTTGTTGTTGGCAGCGGCGAGATAGGGCTCCTTGTCGCCCAGGCGCTTGCGGCAAAACACCTGACCGCGATGTACGTGGCGAACCGGACCTACAAGCGGGCCGAGATCCTTGCCGGCAAGATCGGCGGGAAAGCGGTGAAGTTTGACGAACTCTACCACTACATCACGCTCTCGGATGTCGTGATCTCCTGCACCGCCGCCCCGCATGCAGTCATAAAAAGAACGGAGCTCGCCCATGCCATGCGGGAGCGCTGCTGGCCACCCGAGGGGCACCCCCGCCCCCTCATCCTTGTCGACATCGCCCAGCCCCGGGACGTGGAGGACGGCGCAGGGACTGTTGACGGTGTCCGGCTCTATACCATCGATGACCTGCGGTCCGTGAACGAGCAGACCATGAGCACCCGGAAGGCCGAGGCGGACCGGGCGCACGGATTTGTTGAGGCCGAGCTCGCCCTCTTCCTCCGGCACCTGAACCGCAGGACCGCGGACGAATACCTTGCCACGCTCCATACCTGGGCCGAGTCCGTCCGGGTCCGGGAGCGTGAACGTGCCCTTGTCCGGCTCGGCTGTACAGATGAGAAAACCGCTGGGGTGGTTGATGACTTAACCCGCGTCCTCACAAAGAAACTTTTAACGGACGCGACCTTCTCCATTCGCACCAGTGCCGAAGTGGGTGACATCGCCGCTGCCGAGGCGCTCGTGAACGCGATCACGAAAGGCGACCCTATTGAAGGAAATCCTCCGCAAGAATAATCCACGTCCGGATCAGTCCGGAATTTTTTTTTTAAAAAAAGGAATCCCGGTCAGGGAATCGGCGAGATTCGCGTGGTTCATTAAAACCACGAGAAGGAGTAGATTCCCATCAGGGAATCTTCGGGATGCTGAGGGTTATCAGACCCGAAGCAAAAGAAGATCCCATTTATGGGATCTTCTGATATGCCTTCTGTGCGATAGCGATCGCTGCCTTGTCGTCCACGACCGGCCCGCTCATCCGGATCACTTCAAGAGTCGTTCCTTTGGAGAAGACGATCTCGACAAAATCCTGCCCGAGGGTATTCTGGTCCGCATTCTCTATCGTGAGCCCTGTTGCAGAAAGGGGGACGGAGGTCCCGGAGGCGGTTGTCACGGCCGGGGGCAGACCCGGGTTCCGGACACCCGCGGCAAATCCCCGGTAGTTCTCACCCAGCCCTGACAGCCGGAGGTCCGTATACACGAGGTCGCTGTAGGAGCGGTCTGTCCTGTTGATATACTCAATGATATCCGGCATGTTGCTCTCCGGGTAGGTGGCGAGAGACTGGAGGACGACAAACGGGGATTTCCCCGGGACCTCTTTTGTATCCGTGTACTCCACAACATACCCGGCCCGCCAGCCGAGGGTTTTGGCAAGGCTTCCCATTTCTGTTGCGTTCTTTTGCCGGGTCACTGTCAGGACATAGCCTTCCGGGAGATCGGTGCGGTCGAGGGAAAGCGAAGAAAGTGAGGTGGCCGGCGAGTACGTGGCCGTTGCGGCAGGAACCGGTGTTGCGGGTGCGCTCGTGTCTGTAGTAGTACATCCGGCAATGGCAAGTGCAGCACACACGAGCAGCGCGAGGATGAGGGAGCCGTGATTGTTCATACTATCCGGTCAATCCGACCGGAAGAAAAAGATTGTGCAGAGGGGACAACGTACCCGCAGATACCGCATTACGGTTGTTCCCGTTCTGTGCCCCGGATACAATAATACCTGTGTTTCAGGCCAAGGGCCCGGGTGACCGGACATGCAGCACAGAGGCACTCCTTTTTCTCAAATGTGCAGGTCGGGCTCCTGCCGATCACGCAGAAGAGCAGGGCATCATCCGCCCGCATACACTCATTGCAGGTCGGACACGGATCGCAGATGCACATCTTCCGGTACTGGTCAATGACGGCCTGCCGGTTTTTGTTCATACCATTTCCCCATCCCCCGTGCCGGAGACACGGACCGATAGTAGTCTCTCTCATACTCCATGATAATTAAACCATACACGCCCGCGGATACTGCATCCATAAATACGATGGATCTCAAAAAATGTATTCAACCAATAACAGGTGGTGGCACACACGAGTATCTTTCCCAAACGCCGGATGAGGCGGACACGCTCACGGAATATCCAGCCGCTCCTGCGCGAGTGCAGCCTCTCGAAGAACGACCTGATCGCCCCCCTGTTCGTTGATGAACAGATCACCACCCCCAAGCCCATCGAGGCAATGCCCGGCCAGTTCCGATACCCGGTCAACGGTATTGCCGGTGCAGCATCGGCGCTCTGGAAGAAAGGGATACGGGCGATCCTCCTCTTCGGCATCCCGAAAGACAAGGACCCGGAAGCAAAGTCCGCGTATGATCCGGAGGGCGTCGTGCAGCAGGCGGTCCGGCGGGTCAAGGAAGACGTGCCGGGGATGGTCATCATCACAGATGTCTGTGCCTGTGAGTACACCGACCACGGCCACTGCGGGATCATCGGGAAGACCCGGGGCGGCACGGACCTGCTCAACGATGCATCGCTCGTGCTGATGGACCGGATCGCGCTCAGCCACGCGGAGGCCGGCGCCGATATTGTTGCCCCCTCCTGCATGCTGGACGGGATGGTCGGATCCATCCGGACGGCGCTGGACGAAGCCGGTTATGACGAAGTCCTGATCATGTCCTATTCCACCAAGTTCTCGTCTGCACTGTACGGCCCGTTCCGGGAAGCAGCGGACTCCGGGTTCTCGTTTGGCGACCGCTCGACCTACCAGATCAATCCCGGGAACAGCCGCGAGGCATTCCTCGAATCGCAGATGGACGCGGACGAAGGGGCAGACATCCTGATGGTGAAGCCGGCGGGGTTCTACCTTGACGTGCTCTCGGAAGTCGCAACAATCGGGCTGCCGGTCGCCGCGTACCAGGTGAGTGGGGAATACTCGATGATCAAGGGCGCCGCCGCGAACGGCTGGCTGAAAGAGAAAGAGACGATCCTCGAGAGCCTCACCTGCATCAAACGGGCCGGGGCGGATCTCATCATCACCTATTTTGCGGGCGAGGTTGCCGGGTGGCTCGATGAAGCATAATGCAAGCAGCGATCTTTTCGAGCTCGCAAAGACCCTGATGCCCGGCGGCGTCAGCAGCCCGGTCCGTGCGATCAAACCGTACCCGTTCTACACGGAACTGGCGGAAGGTTCGCATATCCGGACCGTTGACGGCACCGAGCTCCTCGACTGCTGTATGGCCTACGGCCCGCTGATCCTCGGTCATGCACGCCCGACAATCCGCAATGCGATCGAAGACCAGCTCGGCCGTGGCTGGCTGTACGGCACGCCCACGCCGCTCGAGCCGGCCTACGCGAAACGGATCACCGGTGACCACCCGGGCATGGACATGGTCCGGTTCGTTTCAAGTGGTTCGGAAGCAACGATGGCCGCGATCCGGCTCGCACGCGGTTTTACCGGGAAAAAAGATATCGTGAAGATTGAGGGCGGGTTCCATGGTGCGCATGACGCGGTGCTCGTGAAGGCCGGGTCCGGCGCAACCACGATGGGCGTCCCGGACTCCGCCGGTGTCCTCGCCGATCTCGTGGCCCATACCCGGCAGGTTCCCTTCAATGATCCCGAAGCGCTGGAGGCCATGCTCTCGGCAAACAAGGACATCGCCGCCCTCATCATTGAACCAGTGCAGGGCAATGTCGGCCCCATCCTCCCGCAGGACAACTATCTCCGCGATATCAGGGAAATCACGAAAGCCCATGACGTGCTCCTCATCTTCGATGAAGTGATCACCGGCTACCGCGTCGGTATCGGCGGGGCACAGGTGAAGTACGGGGTAAAACCCGATCTCACCACGCTCGGCAAGATCATCGGCGGCGGCCTGCCCATCGGGGCCTTCGGTGGCCGGCGGGAGATCATGGAGATGGTGGCACCGCAGGGCCCGGTATACCAGGCCGGGACGTACTCCGGCAACCCCCTCTCGCTCGCGGCCGGCATGGCAACGATCGAATGGCTCCATGCGAAACCGGAATTATACCGCGAGCTTGACGACAAGACGCGGGCGCTTGAGGAATCGCTGGACAGGAACGACCGGGGCTCGTTTATCCGGCTCGGCTCGATGTTCAAGTACTTCTTCCGCAGCAGCCCGCCACAGAACTACCGGGAAGTAAAGGAGTGCGACACGGCCGCGTTTAACACGTTCTGGAAGAAGATGCTGGACGCCGGGGTCTTCCTGCCACCCTCGCAGTTCGAGACCAACTTCCTTTCCGCAGCGCACACCGACCACGATCTCACTGCCCTGGCACAGGCGTACAGAACATGTCGATAAGGATCGGGACACGGGGGAGCAAGCTTGCCCTCGCACAGACCGGGACGGTCATAAAGAAGCTGGAATCACTGGATATCGCGGCCGAGAAGATCATCATCAATACGCAGGGCGACACCACCACGCAGGTACCTCTCCACGCGATCGGGGGACAGGGCGTGTTCGTCCGGGCGCTCGATGACGCGATCCTTGATGGAACCATTGACTGTGCAGTACACAGCATGAAAGACATCCCGGCGTACCGGCCGAGCGGCCTCTTCACCGCCGCGATCCTGAAACGCGACTCGCCGGCCGATTTCATTGCCCACCGGGGCGAACTGGCGAATGTCCGCATCATCGGGACTTCAAGCACACGGAGACGCGCCCAGCTCCTCCGCCACGACCCGGATATCACGATTAAGGATCTCCGCGGGAACGTGGACACCCGGATCCGGAAGATGAGTGCCGGCGAATACGATGCAATCATCCTTGCCGAGGCCGGCGTGACCCGGCTCGGGATCCAGATCAAGGGCGAGCCGTTCCCCCCGGAGAAGTTCGTCCCGTCACCCAACCAGGGCACGATAGCGGTGGTCAGCCGGGCCGACCCTTCACTGATGGAAGTCCTCTCTGCACTCGACCACCCGCAGACCCGGACCGATGTGCTGATCGAGCGGGCTGTTATGGAGCAGCTGGGCGGGGGCTGTTTCACGCCGCTTGGCATCTACTGCCGGGCCGGCCACCTCATCGCCGAGGTGCTCTCGCTTGACGGGAAACAGACGGAACGGATCGAGGTCGATGTGACAACTATCGAGCAGGCACGGGCACAGGGCCGCGAGCTGCGGGAAAAGGCGCGGGGCCTTATCGACGAGGCATACAGGCAACTGGGGATTACACCATGAACGGAAAAGTGTACCTTGTGGGCTCGGGTCCCGGGACCGGGGGGCTCCTCACGCAGCGGGGACGCGAAGTGATCGATGCCGCGGATGTGGTGCTGTTCGACCAGTTACCCGGTGAGGAGATCCTTGCCTCCCTCCCGGCCCGGGCCGAGAAGATTGACTGCGGCAAGTATGGCAGGAAGCACACGCTCGAACAGGATGAGATCGAAGCACTGATGGTCGACCGTGCGAAGAAGGGGAACGTCGTGGTCCGGCTCAAGGGCGGCGACCCGTTCCTGTTCGGCCGGGGCGGCGAGGAACTCGAGACCGTCCGGGTCGCGGGGATTCCTGTCGAGATGGTCCCCGGGATCTCCAGCGCCCTTGCCGTCCCCGCATCGGTCGGGATCCCGCTCACCCACCGTAAATATGCCTCGCAGGTCACAATCCTGACCGGCAACGAGGACCCGACGAAGGCAGAGCCGGCCCTTGACTGGGAACTGCTGGCAAAGAGCCGCGGGACGATCGTCATCCTTATGGGTGTTGCTAACCTTGGGAAGATTGCAGCAGTACTGGTGAAACATGGAAAATCCGACACAACCCCGGTCGCCATCATCGAGCGGGGCCTGCGTAAGGACCGGCGGGTTACTGCCGGCACCCTTGCCACGATTGCCGGTAAAGCAAAGAAGGCCGGTGTAAAACCCCCGGCCGTGATCGTAATCGGGGATGTTGTGAACCTGTATGACCCGGCACTGCCGGACCTGATACCGTTTGAGGGATGAAAATGGATATTATTGGCCCTGTCGAAAAGTTTGAAAAGATAGTCTATGCTGCGCTGATGATCATGCTCATAGTGGTTGTTATAGCCGCAATTGTCGATCTCCTCGTGTTCCTCTTCAAATCCCTGTGGATTGACTCCCCCTACCTCCTGGAATCCCACGAAATGCTCCTGGTGCTCGGTGCATTCCTGCTGGTGCTCATCGGCGTCGAGCTGCTTGATACGATCAAGGCATACTTCCGCGAGAACACGATTCACGTGGAGATCGTTGTCCTGCTTGCGATCATCGCGGTGGCCCGTAAAGTGATCCTTCTCGATCCCACCACGTATACAACGACCATGGTAGACGGCAAAACGTTAACCACCACTGCAGCCATGAGCGGTTATGAGTTTGGCATTGAAATGATGGGGATCGGTGTGATCCTGGTCTGTCTTGCTGCAGGCTATTACCTGATCAAGAGGGCCGGGATCGTGATCGGTCCCGGCAGGATCGGCAGGAAAGAAGAGTAATCTGTCGGGAGACCGGCATTCTCTCATCCCGGAAAACAATACCCGGTCATACCAGTTCCCTTTTTTCTTAAACGGTTAACAACGTATCATCTGCACGTAAGAGTACAGCGGTGCCGGATCATTGGTCCTGCATTCCCCCCGAGGTGTGATAACTCCTGAAGTGAATGTTACACTCATGAGATATCGCAAAAAAAAGGTGGGTGTAGCTCCCCCATCATGGTTTAACCAGGTGATAGAGGGTTCTTCGCCATCGCTGCGTCCTGTTCATCGAAATAAGTCTCCAGGAAGACCAGCGACTCCAGGTCAACATCGGCATACGCATCCGGCCCGAACTCGAACGGGTTGTCCATGTCATGGATCAGGAGTAACAGTCCGATGAGCATGGTGCAGACGATTGCAAAGATTGTCGTACTCTCAAACATATTGTCCAGATGAATGAAGAGCATGAGCAGGATGACCCCCCCGGTCGCGAGCTCGGCAAGGGCGTACGCAGCAGGGATGAAATCGGTCCGTATGATCACCTCAATCCGGTTGCAGATCCTGTCGATTGACCCCATCTCGTTCCTGAGTTTTGCGATCAGCGGTGGCGCCACGTTCAGGAACGAGAGGGTCCGCACATCGTTGTTGAGAACATCCATGGCTCGGTTGACCTCCCCAAGGCTGAACCGGTTCTCCCGCAGGCCGTCACGGATCGTGCGGTGGAGGTCACGGAGGTGCTGCCGGAAGACCCGGGCCGGGGCTTCATCGTTAAGCGGAAGGACACAGCTGTCATTGTACAGTGCTTTCAGTGCCGATGCAAGATCACTGCCTGCTTTCTCGCTTTCCTTGAAATCGGTGAATGTGCCGGTGAAGATAATCGCTATCGTGAAAATAGCGCCGGTGATAAAGGCCCCTACAACCCTGTTGACGGGTATGATATCGTAGCCGGCAAGATCGATAGCAGTCCTCAGGAAAAGGAGGGCGAGCATAATCAGGAGGGCCTTGAACATGAGGCCCCATTTCCTTTTGAATTCTGGCTCCATGGTAATCTCTTCACCGTACGGGATTAAAAAGAGGGCGATATATATATCAGGTCCCGGGTTCCGCATCCGCCGGTCAGGCCGGTTTTTCCATCATTTTTTTCCAGATCGCCAACGCCGCGAGATACCCGGTCGAAAACGCGGCCTGCAGGTTGTAACCGCCAGTGTCGCCATCGATGTCCAGCACTTCCCCGGCAAAGAATAGGCCGGGCACGATCCTGGATTCCATCGTCTTCTGGCTGACGTGGTCGAGCGCAACGCCGCCCCGGGTTGCCATCGCAACCGAAAACTCACCGAGCCGTTCAACAACCAGCGGGAATTCCGTGCAGTTCGTCACGAGCCGGTTCCGTTGTTCTGCCGAAAAGTGGGCGCACTTCAGCTCCTCCGGAATGCCGGAGAGTTTCAGCAGTTTCCGGTTCAGCCGCTCCGGGATCGGGTACTTTGCAAGGATCGTGCTCACCTGCCAGCCGGTGTTCCCGGCGGCACGCTTCGCGATGTCGGCGGCAAATTCCTCGCGCCGCATTTCACCGACAAACGAGAGCCGGACCTGATCGCCGGGCTGTATGTCCCGCGAGGCGTCAAGGATCCCCGGGCCGGAGAGGCCGAGGTGAGTGAAGAGGACATCGCCGGTATGGTCCGCGAGTTTCTTCCCGCCACGCCAGACCGAGAAACGCATCCGCTCGAACGAGATCCCGGCAAGGCCCGCGAACGGGAACGGGCGGACCAGCAGCGGGGCAAGGGCCGGTGCGATCTCCGTCACCGGCTGGCCGAGCGCTTCCGCAAAACGGTACCCGTCCCCGGTTGTCCCGCATTTCGGGTACGAGGCACCCCCGGTGGTGATGACAAGGATTCCTGAATGATACTGCCCTGTACGGGTCGTGGTCGTGAACGTCCCGCCCCCATGGGACACGGTCTCCACCGGCTCGCTGCACCGGATGGTCACCCCATGTTTTTTGCATTCTGCAAGGAGGAGCGTGAGCACATCCTCCGAACGCCGGGTCCCCGGGAAGACCTTCCCGGAATCCTCCGTCATCATCGCAAGCCCCCTGCTTTCAAAAAATGTAACAAGATCGCGGTTGGTGAACGACATCAGGGCAGGTTTGACAAATCTGCCATGGTCGCCGTAATGGGTGACGAACTCCCGGATCTCCCCGTCATGCGTGAGGTTGCACTGCCCTGAACCGGCCAGCAGGAGCTTGGCGCCCGGCTTTTCATTCTTCTCAAGCAGGAGGACCCGGCAGCCGGCACCGGCAGCATGGATCGCGCAGAAGAGCCCGGCCGGCCCGGCACCTGCCACCACCACGTCTGCTTCCACATTTATCACTCCTACAGATCAATGCCGGTGCATAGCAGATGAACTGTTCCCCCGGCAACAGTGCGCGGTTTGAGATCTTCACCCCCCGGGTTATTTCCGGTCCGGGGATACATCCCGCCAGGGACCCGCCACCGGCTGACGCGCCCATGTGCAGTTTTTTATTGCGACTGTGCCTACAGCAGATCACTGCATAACCGGTGCCCCCATGATCGATGACCGCGAGAAAAAGACCATCCTCCTTGTTGCCGCACTCGCCAGTTTCCTCGTCCCGTTCACCGGCTCTTCAATTACCGTTGCCCTGCCGGCGATAGCAGCACAGTTCCATGCAGATGCGGTCACCCTTGGCTGGATCACCTCCGCGTACATCATCTCCGCTGCGGTCTTCATCGTGCCGTTCGGCCGGTACGCCGACATCATCGGGCGCAGGAAAGTCTTCCTTGCCGGTGTCCTTATCTACACCATTGCTTCGCTGGCATGTGCGTTTGCTCCGGGTGATGGGCTGTTGATCGCTGCCCGGTTTGTCCAGGGTATCGGGGGTGCGATGCTCTTTGCCACGTCCCTTGCAATTGTCACTCAGGTCTATGGCCCGGGAGAACGCGGGGCGGCGCTCGGCATCATCATCGCAACGGTCTATGCCGGTCTCTCACTCGGGCCGTTCCTTGGCGGGTTACTGACCGATCACTTCGGCTGGCCGTCAATCTTCCTCATCAATGTGCCGCTTGGCCTGCTGACCATCGCACTCACCCTGCAGGGCGTCCGGCACGAATGGGCAGATGCTGCCGGTGAGATGTTTGACCGTTGCGGGGCAGTGATCTATGGCATTATGCTCTTCTGCCTTATCTATGGGATGCTCCTCCTCCCGGACAGTACCGGTGTTGCATGGATTGTCGTGGCACTGGTCGCCGGAGTTGCCTTTGCCGGGTGGGAACGGAAGTCGTCCAGTCCGCTCATCGACCTTTCTGTATTCGCGGACAACCGGACATTCGTCTTCTCCAACATCGCCGCCATGATCAACTATGGTGCAACATTCGGCGTTGGCGTCCTTCTCTCCCTCTATCTCCAGTATATCCAGGGGTTCTCTGCCGAATCCGCCGGGCTCATCCTTGTCGCGCAGCCGGTGGTCCAGATGATCTTCTCGCCCATCGCAGGCAGGCTCTCCGACCGGGTCGAGCCACGGATCGTCTCGACCGCGGGCATGGCACTGACCACGCTGGGGCTCTCGTTCTTCATCTTCCTCACGCCGGTCACGCCGCTCTGGGTAATTGTTGCGAGCCTGATGGTGCTGGGCCTTGGTTACGGCCTCTTCTCCTCTCCCAATACAAACGCGATCATGAGTTCGGTGCAGCAGAAACATCTCAGCATCGCATCCGGCATGAATGCCACCATGCGGTCGTTCGGGCAGCTCATCTCGATGGCGATCGCGATGTTCTGCTTCACGGTCTTCATCGGGGGAGAGACCATTACGCCCGCCATATACCCGTCACTCATGACCAGCGTGACGGTCGCATTCATTGTCTTCACCGTGCTGTGCCTGGCCGGCGTTGCCGCTTCGTACGTGCGCGGGACAATCCATTCCGATGACGCGTAATCCTCGGGATAACCAGGATAAACAAAAAAAGGAGGTCAGTGCACGGAATTGTGCTTTTTCGTGCGCAGGTGCGTGGTGTAATGGTGGCGCAGTTCCTCGGTCTCTTCCGGGGAAAAATCCTTCTTTTTCGTGGCGTGGAGGTGTTTCTCCATCTGGCGGACGATGTGCTCGGCCTCGTGGTGGTCATGGACATCGAGATAGGTCGGGGCCTTTGCCACCTCATAGGCGTGCCCGCAGGTGGGACAGAGTTTCCAGCGCTGGAAATTGTCCACGTAAGTAAATGTCCTGCAGCTCGGACACCGGATTATGAGGTACATACCTATGAGGTCATTCACGCGATCATCATAAAAACATATCGGCGCTACTACCCGGGAGCTATACTGGCGCTTGGAGCGGAAACACGATATGCCGGAATTGATGATGGGGGTTGAGACCCCCATACCCCCTTCAACGATAGACACCGCCGCCCCCGACGGGGCGCCCCCGCGGCGGATCAGTAACTGAAAAGCAATTTAAAAAATTTCGAATTTCTTGATGTCGTGCCAAATATAAGAATATGAATAAACTTGGGTGGCGACAGGATTTGGAATTACATCATTATAAAAATTCACGTAGGCCATTCCATGACAATTATCTCTAAAATTTTCAGGATAATTATACCATTTTGACTTGAATGTCAAATTCTCATCAGATGAATTGTAATAACCATGTTCAACCGCACACCAAGGATCATAATATTTCCATTCTCCATTTATCTCAACTTCAACCCATTGATGATCCCATATTGTTTGAACAGTTCTCGATTTAATTCCAGATTGTGCCGCCATATATGCAAACAAATTAGACAATTCTTGACAGGCACCAACTTTATTGTACGCTATCCAATATGGATCATTTCCGTAGTAAACACCAGAAGGTGTTTGTTGTCGATAATGATGAAATGCAAAAAAATTATTCGTTCGGATCTTATTACTTTCATTATTATAACTAATATAATTTATAGACTGATTGAAGTAATAAAAATTATTCGGTTCCCACAGAGGATCGTACCAATCATGCATCTCCCATCTAAAAATTTCATCCAATTTTAATTCATTATCATCTATTTGTTTCACTTTCTGTAATTCTGATAAAATGATTTCTTCACCTTTTGGATAAATTTCAGATACATATTTTTCCTTGAAAAAGGCATTCGGTTGAAAAATGTTTTTTTCATAATTAGAATTCACAGAAATGATGGGACTATTCGGATATCCAATAATCACATAGGGAAAGAAAAGTGATGAGACGATTATGCATAATGCAATTAGTAGAACAATTAACCAAATTTTTCTTACAATTACATAGATATTCATTACCATTAATCAAACATTATTTGTAATAAATATCTTATAGAAAATTAAAAATGGGGAAATCCATAATGAATAGACCGTATCAATTTCCTTCACTCAATGACGATTCTTTAATGAATTTCTCATTTTTTTTTACTCACTTGCCCCGCCGTGCCTCGGAGAGGCCCTGAGGCGGGGAGCCATCCTTTTTCATAAGGATGAACGGAACCGATCATTTTTTTCAAAAAATAGGATTGTAGAAAAATCCGACCAAATCTTTCGAAATCCACCCACTTCCACAATCAATCCGAAATCCTGATATCGGCTGTTCGTCTCATAAAGATGTGATGACAGGATCAATTCAGGTGCTTGGCGTGCAGGGGCTCCCCCTCATCCAGGCCGGCGACGATGTCGCAGCACTGGTCTGCGAACGCCTACCGGTCATGGATGGCGACATCCTCTGCATCGCTTCCACCATCTACTCAAAAGCGAAAGGATATACCAAATCCCTTGCGGCCATCACGCCCACGGAACGGGCGGTGCGGCTGGGGAAACTGAACGGGGAAGACCCGCGGTTCGTGCAGGCCGTGCTGGATGCCTCCACGGACATCATCATGGAGCACCCGTTCATCCTCTCCGAGCTCTCGTTCGGCCACATCGGGGTCAGGGCCGGGGTGGACCAGAGCAATATCGAGGACGGCATGGTGATCTTCCTCCCGCCCGAGCCGATGGAGGCAGCGGAGGATGTACGAAAGAGGATAAAGGAGATCTCCGGCAAGGATGTCGGTGTGATCATTACCGATACCTGCGGGAGGTCGTTCCGGCGCGGCCAGACCGGCAACGCGATCGGGTGGAGCGGCATGACCGCGATCCGCGACTTCCGGGGCGACACGGACCTGTTCGGCCACGTGCTGAAGATCACGGAGGAAGCGGTTGTCGACGAGATCGCCGGGTTCTCCAACTTCGTGATGGGCGAGAGCGACAACGGCGTCCCTGCAGTCATCTTCCGGAACTGCCCGGCATGGACAGGGCACGACAACCTCTACTTCTCGGGAGAGGAGGACATCACGCGCCGCGTGCTGAAGAAGGAATGGTCCTAAAAAAAGGTTCCCGGTTATCCGGGGAACACGATATTGAACGTCATAATGATGATGCCGATCACGGCGGCGATGACCATCACGGTGACGGGGCTGATATGGACAGCCCGACGGTCCTCGCTCTCATAATAATTGACGAGTCCTGCTGAGGAAAGTAATCTTCCACCTTGCTTCTTTGCCATGCAAATATATTTCATTTTTCGATATATAAAGGAGAGATACGCTCTATGAAAAAAGACCCTCATATTGTCTCCGGAACTGCCTTAGTAGGGGAGGAGCTCGCGCTCATTCCCGCTGATATCGTTATCGAGAACGGGACGATTGCGGCAATCGAGGAGAATCCCCGGGCGCCCCCGGCATGGATCTGCCCGGCGTTCTTCAATGCCCACACGCACCTTGGGGACACTATCGCGATGGACTGCGGGGCGACCGGTGATCTTGTTGCGCTGGTCACCCCCCCGGACGGCCTGAAGCACCGGCTTCTCCGGGCTGCATCCCGGGCGGACCTGGTCGCCGGCATGCGGGCGAGCATGGAAGGGATGGTCGCGGCGGGCACTGCCGGGTGTGCAGACTTCCGTGAAGGCGGGGCGGAGGGTGTGACTGCCCTGCAGGATGCCGGTAAAGGGCTGCCCTTCCGGACAGAGATCTTCGGGCGTGACGGTGGCGAGAAAATCGCCGGGGGCCTTGGGATCAGCAGCGCCCGTGACGTTCCGGACCTTGAACGAACGGTAGCTGCAGCACGAGTGGCGGGGAAAAAAATTGCGTTCCATGCCGGGGAACGGGACGCAGGGGACATCGATACGGCCCTTGCATTCGACCCGGACTTCATCGTCCACGCAACCCATGCAACAAAAGAGCAGCTCAGGCGCTGTGCGGATGAGCAGGTCCCGGTTGTCGTATGCCCCCGGTCAAACTGGACACTCGGTGTCACGGGCTCCTCCCGCCATCCCCCGGTCCGGGTGATGGAGGAACTGGGCTGCACAGTCTGGCTGGGGACCGACAACGTGATGTTCGTGCCGCCGGACCTGTTCGGGGAGATGGCGTTCCTGTCAACGGTTTACCGGACCAGTCCCGTTGCAACTCTCCGTTCCGCTATTGCCGGTTCAGCCCTGGCCGGCGAACCATTTTATATCCGGGAAGGTGCACCGGCAAATTTGTTCGTGTTCCGGCCGGAAAAAAACGCGCTGAATTTCAGCCGCGATCCTGTTACTTCAATCATTAAACGGGCTTCATTTGGCTTGATCGGCACAAATGTTTTTAATTCAGACATCCAATAAAACAGCCATGTTTGTTCTGGGTGATTTTCATGTTTAATACTATTCTTGTAGCACTCGATGGCTCGCCGGCAGGACAATATGCCCTCAACCGGGCAATTGAGATGGCCAAGGCCGGGAACACAAAGCTTCACGCAGCATACGTTGTCGAGACGGGTCTCTTCTCCTCGCTCCCGACCGATAATACCGTGGAGATTATGTACAATGTCCTCCAGAAAGAGGGCGAGGCAGTCATCGATAAGGCAAAGACAGAGGCTGCTTCCCATGGCGTCACCCTCATCACCCACCTCAAGTTCGGCCATGCCGGCAGCGAGATCATCGCCCTTGCCGACACGATCAAGGCCGACCTTGTCATTGTCGGTTCCCATGGTAAGAGCCAGACCGACCGGCTCCTCATCGGATCGGTAAGCACGTTCATCGTCACCCACAGCAAGGTTTCCACGATGGTGGTGAGATCATAACAGACATGATTGTCAGAGACTACATGACATCCGACGTGGTCCACGTCGAAATCCCGGGCAACCGCGATGATGTCCTCAAGATCCTCAAGCGCACGGGAATCTCCGGTGTGCCGGTCATCAAGAACAAGAAGATCGTCGGTATCATCACCCGTAAAGACCTGCTCCGGAAGCCGGAAGAGACCCAGCTCGGGCTCCTGATGACCTCAAAACCGGTCACCATCGACCCGGACATGGAGATCCGCGAGGCCGCCCGCCTCCTTGTCACGAAACACATCCGGAGACTGCCGGTTGTCGAGGACAACCACCTGCTCGGCCTTCTTTCGGTCGCAGACATCATCCATGCCCTTGCCCAGATGAAGATCAAGGACGAGATCAAGGAAAAGTACACCAGCAGCACGTTTGCCCTCTGGGAAGAGACGCCCCTGCCGGTCGTGGGCCGCGTCATGGAAATCTCCGGTGTCGATGCGGTCCCGATCCTCGACAGCGAGAACAGGCTGCAGGGCATCATCTCGGAGCGGGACCTGATCCGGAGCTCGAGCATCGAGGATTCCGTAGGCGTCTCCGACTTTTCGAACGGGACCGATGATGACGAGTGGACCTGGGAGAGTATCCGGGACAACCACACGATCAGTTTCGGCATCTCCAAGGTGCAGCTGCCCAACCGGCCGGTCAAGCTTGCGATGGTCAAGAATGTCGTGGCCGTCCCGCAGAACGCTGAAGTGAGCGAATGTGCACTGAAGATGCGCCGCTCGCGTGTCGACCAGCTGCCCGTCGTGAACGGCGACAAGAAACTAGTGGCCATGCTCTATGACCGTGACCTGATCAAGGCCTTCTGCAACGAAGAGCCTGAATAAAAACCTTTAGAGCCGCATCAACGCGATAAAAATTATCTCTTTTCTTATGCTCACTCTACAGAGTGTAGCCATTCCTTTACCGGGTCTCTTGAAAAATTGTCGTGGGCAAGCATGAAAATGTCTTTAGGAACGGGCGCCGGTCTGACAGAGTTGTCTTAAAAAAAGCCAAACGGTGATGGGATGATGGAGGCTCGCCCGCGAGGAGATGATGAAACGTGGGGCCGACCTGATGTTCGTGGGCTATACCGGCATCAAAAAGTAAAAAGAGATTTTAAAATAACTAATAATTTTAACGTCATTGTATAATTTTAACAACCTTTAAAATTTTTATAGCATTTAACATTTTTAAAAATAAAAAACAAAATATATATAGTTATTGAACGTGAAACCACAAATGCGGCAGTTGAAATTCACTGCCTAATTCAACTCGCTTAAAAGAAAGGACGGACTCACCCATCTTACGAGGATCAGATGAGTCCGTTCCTGCCTGTAAGGCATAATACAATTTACTTCCTCCGCTTATGAAGATTTGTGTCGTGCCTCTGCCGGGCTGAATAGGAGGCATCAGCACATGAAATCATGGAAACCAGACACCATACTGTTCATAACGATGATAACGATCTTGATCCTTATTCCCGCGGTCAGTGCGGACCCGTTATCAAATGGCACGGTAAACGAAAGTCTAACCGAATCAACAATGATACCTGCTGATTATGTTACCGGGTTGAATGTCCAATCCGATACAATGAGTAATAGCAGCACGACGTATGGAGGAGAATCCTCCTCTAATACTACATTTGCAACAGGAAATGCAACCGCTGCAACAAGTCTGGCGGCGTTGGGTTCGCCGTTCATTTTCAATGGGAAATTTGCCAGTCCCCCTTCCGGTGCAAAGTCTGCCCAGGACTACGATCATTATGTATCGTTCACAATGCGTGCAAATTCTCTCGCCCCGAATTATGCGTACGATCTGGTGAACCGCGGTGATCTGTCAGACGGTACACACTGGGTCTATAACATGTACATGTTCGGAACCTCCAGCTCAGGACTCAACGGGCGCATCCAAGTCCTTGGTTATAATCATGTAACGCACAGCTGGGCCGAACTGTCCCCCCTGTCATCACCTCTTTCCCCATTGACGAATTATTCGATCGTCTGGCAGTACAGCAATATCGCGGGAGGGGAACTGTTTGTCAACAATGTTTCACAGGGTCCGGCAACCGGCGGCGGAACGCTGGACACTTCTCTGTCATCCGCATTCCATGTAGGAGAGAACATGTACAATGGGGGTGGACGCCAGCATTCGGCATTCTATGGGACGATTTCGAACGTTTACCATTTCGAGCGGGACCTGGCCCCCGTTGCCAACTTCACCGGCTCGCCCCTTTCCGGCACCGCGCCGTTGAACGTCACCTTCACCGATACCTCAACCGGCTCGCCGACCAATTGGTCGTGGTCGTTTGGTGATGGCAATACGTCGACCAACCGGAATTCGTCGCACACGTATACTGCAGCGGGAACGTACGATGTCAGCCTGACGGCAACGAATGCGGGCGGGAGCGATACGGAGACGAAGGTGGAGTATGTGACGGTAGCGGCGCCGCAGACGACATTTTATGTTTATGCTGAGGGGGTCGGGATGTACCATGGCACGCAGGACGATTTAAGCATGGGAAATCAAACGCCCGGTGATTTTTATAATCTCATTAATGGCCAGTGCGGCACGGTCGATACCGATAAGTGCTGGTACGGGCGGGGGATATACCTCGATGACAATGCCGGCTCAGTACATTGGAGTACTGCGGAACAGGCAAGCAGTTATGCAGATAATGCGGATTTCTCTGTATTTGTCGGGCACGGATGGAATGACGGGATAGTGTTCGGTACACAAAATACAGCCCTTGAATTATCCCGTACAAACATGCAGTTAGGAGGCAACCAGGCAAAATGGGTTACATTCTTTGCATGCGATGTGCTGAACCAGAGCACCCAGACGAATTGGGAATCCGTGTTCAACGGGGTGCATATTGTGAACGGGTTCGATACGCATGGGTTGTTGTACGAGGGGCAGGGAACGAAATATGCGCAGATGTTAACTGGGTTGGGTGGGGGATATGATCGAATGAAAATTCGAGATGCTTGGAGAATGACGTTACAGGAAACAATCAACAAAGAATATATCAAGGGGGCTTACATGTGGGCAAATCCCTGCGGTAACGACTATCTCCCGGGATTCGGGGATTATTGCACATCATCTCCGACAAAGGACCAGAATGGAAATTACGATATCGAATGGGAGAATTTCGAATGTATAACATCATAAGACGGTGATGATGATGAAAAAAGAACATGTTATCGGATTATGCCTGATTCTAGTAATTGCAGGTATTTGTGGGATTGCTTTCTGGCTTCAGCCATCAAGTACACCTCAAAAAATACTGACCAATGAATCTCTTCAAGAACAATTCCAGAGTATTTCCGGTGAAGTGGCGGGAGGATCGTTATCCTATAAAATCGAATTCACTGCCAAGAAACCAAATGCACCGGAAAAGGTTGCCGTATATAAGACGGTTCAGCCGAAGGTGACGAAAACCAATGCCATTGCGTTTGCGAAGAAATTCAATATCACTGATTTCAACGAACCAAAAGAAGGAGACTCAGTTATTTCGGTATCTTCAAAGAATATGACATATCGTGTGATGTTATATAAAAATGGCGGTAGTGTGTATTGGGATTCAGAAAGATCCGATACTCCTAATGGGATCGACATTACAGAAAATCTCCCCACCGATGAAGAAGCAAAGAAGATTGCCACATCATTCCTGAAAGAACGGGATCTTTTACCTGACGGTGCCTTTGTCGGAGGAACAGAACACCGGAAAGTGTACAAATCGAACAAGAGCAACGGATCGAAAACGGTGGTCTGGGAAGATATTCTTGTCTGGTATACCCGCGAAATCAATGGAATGAAGGTCGAAGGAACGCAATTTGAGATCGAGATTGGAGGGCATGGTGATGTGATCCGGTTCTTCTCCAACTGGAAAGATTACGAGACAATCGGAGAATACCCTGTCAAATCCCAAGAATCTTCTATTGAGACCCTGAAACAAAAAGGAATTTCAACCGCAGCCGGTCCGGATAAACCCGACACGATCTCGATCAACGAAATATACTTGGGATATGAAACAACAGCGGTAGCGTACAAGGAAGAATATCTCGAACCGGTTTGGGTGTTCAAAGGGGAAGCGCTGAAGAACGGGACTTCAATCGGGCCGGTAAAGGAATTCGTTCCTGCACTGACTGAAGATTCAAAGAAATCACTTTCATCAATATAATTTTTTCTCCATGAGATTTCTCCTTTCATCTGTTTCAGGCAACCGGTATATCAACAATGTTTCACAGGGTCCGGCAACCGGCGGCGGAGCGCTGGACACTTCCCTGTCATCCGCATTCCATGTAGGAGAGAACATGTACAATGGGGGTGGACGCCAGCATTCGGCATTCTATGGGACGATCTCGAACGTTTACCATTTCGAGCGGGACCTGGTCCCCGTCGCCAACTTCACCGGCTCGCCCCTTTCCGGCACAGCGCTGCTGATCGCGAATTTCACCGATACTAGTATTAACACCCCGACCCTCGTTCCAAGAAAAAATGGTTATCCTGCGCGCTGAATGTTTTTTCAGTGTTCGGCGGAGTGAAAAATAATTCACGCGGTGATGCACCGTTAGAAACCTTTAAGTTTCCCAATATCATTTAAATATTTTAAAGCGCTTTTAGCAAATTTTAGGCGTTTATTTGTTTTTGGGGTGTTAATATGCCTGAACAGTTACAGGAGTCCATGAAGGGAACGACCACGATCGGCATTGTTTTTACCGGGGGGGTCATCCTTGCAACCGAGAAACGGGCGACCATGGGCAGCATGATCGCAAGCAAGAAAGCCAAGAAAGTATACCAGGTCGCAGAACGGATCGGCCTGACCACAGCCGGCGGTGTCGGCGATGCACAGCAGCTTGCACGCATCCTTTCAGTGGAATGCAACCTGTACCAGATCCGCAGGTCCCGCCCGATCACGGTCGGTGCCACGGCAACGCTTCTTTCGAACTATCTCAACCAGAACCGCATGTATCCATACTATGTCCAGCTCCTTGTCGGCGGCACTGACGATAAGGGCCCGAGCGTCTACTCCGTTGATGCAATGGGCGGTGCGACAAAGGAAGAGGAGATCGTGTCAACCGGCTCCGGTTCGCCCATGGCGTACGGTGTGCTGGAAGACCGGTACAAGCCGGACATGAGCGAGGACGAGGCGATCGAACTCTCGATCCGCGGCCTGAAATCCGCGATGAAGCGCGATTCCGCATCCGGTGAAGGGATCCATGTTGTTGTGATCACGAAAGATAAGTACCAGGAACTCAGCGAGGATGCAGTCATGAAATATTCTGCCAAAACCTTCGTATAACTTTTTTAGGACGATTATTTTATGCAAATTGAAGAACGGCTCAAAGAGCTCAAGGAAAAAATCAATACCAAAGTGCCCCGCGGCATTAATGTAACGCAGGTTGAGTTTGAAGGACCGGAACTGGTCATCTATACCGACGACCCCAAGCGGTTTGCCGATGAGGCGGACTTAATCAAGATCCTGGCCCGCGACCTGCGCAAGCGGATTGTCGTCAGGCCCACGATCCTCGAGGACCCGGAAAAAGCCTATAACGAGATCAAGTCCGTTGTCCCGGAAACGGCCGGCATCACCGATATCTTTTTTGATGCCGACACCGGCGAAGTACTCATCGAAGCCGAGAAACCCGGCGTCGTCATCGGAAAGAACGGCACAACGCTGCGGGACATCACGAAGCACATCGGCTGGACGCCCAAGGTTGTCCGGACCCCCCCCATCGAGAGCACCACGGTCAAGCAGGTCCGGCAGTACCTCCGGTCCTCAAACGAGGAACGCAAGCAGTTCCTCCGCACCATCGGCCGGAGGATCCACCGGGACCTCCCGGGAAAGGGAGACGAGACCGCCCGGAAAGACCAGTGGGTCCGGGTCACCACGCTCGGGTGCTGCCGCGAGGTCGGCCGGGCCGCGTTCCTCCTCTCGACACCGGACAGCAAGGTGCTGATCGACTGCGGGGAGAAACCCGATAATGCCGGTGGAACACCATATCTTTATGTACCGGAGATCTACCCACTCTCCGGGCTCGATGCCGTTGTCCTCACGCACGCCCATCTCGACCACTGTGCACTCATCCCCCTGCTCTACAAGTACGGGTACGAAGGGCCGGTCTATGCAACACCCCCTACCCGGGACCTTTCCGTGATGCTCCAGCTCGATTACCTCGACGTGATCAACAAGGAAGGACGCAAGGTCCCCTACTCCTCGAACGAGGTCAGGACCTATATCCGGCACTCCATCACGCTCAACTATGGCAGCGTGACCGACATTGCACCGGACATCAAGCTCACGTTCCACAATGCCGGCCACATCCTCGGCTCCGCGATCGCCCACTTCCATCTCGGCGACGGGATGTACAACATCGCGTTTACCGGGGACTTCAATTATGCGAAGAGCAGGCTCTTCAACCCGGCGATCAACCAGTTCCCGCGGCTCGAAGCGCTCTTCATGGAGAGCACCTACGGCGGCAGTAACGACTTCCAGCAGCCCCGCATGGATGCAGAAGCACGGCTGTACGAAACGGTCAACTCCGTCATCCAGCGGGGCGGCAAGGTAATCATCCCTGCCTTCTCGGTCGGCCGGTCGCAGGAAGTCATGCTTGCCCTTGAAGAGGGGATGCGCACGGGCAAGATCCCGAAGGTGAAGATCTACCTCGACGGCATGATCCGCGAGGCGACCGCAATCCACACCACCTACCCGGAGTACCTGAACACCGAGCTCCGGAACCTGATCTTCCGCGAGGGCATGAACCCGTTCCTTGCCGAGTGCTTCCAGCAGGTGGACAGCCAGGAGCTCCGCGAGAGCGTGATTGCCGGCGACCCCTGCGTCATCATCACGACAAGCGGCATGCTCAACGGCGGCCCGGTCATGGAATACCTCCTGAACCTTGCGCAGGACGAGAAGAACGCGCTCATCTTTGTCGGGTACCAGGCTGACGGCACGTACGGCCGCCGGATCCAGAAAGGCTGGCGCGAAGTGCCGATGGGCCGGAAAGGGACAATCACGATCAACCTCGAGATCGTCACAGTCGACGGCTTCTCCGGCCATTCGGACCGCCGGCAGCTGATGAACTACATCGGCCAGATCTCGCCGCGCCCCGAGAAGATCTTCTGCATCCATGGGGATGAGAACAACACGATCGATCTCGCGAGCTCCATCTACAAGCGCTACCATATCGAGACCCACTCTCCCATGAACCTCGAGACCTACCGTATGGTCTGAAAAGATGGTGTGATGAGATCCCGGATCACCCTTTTTCTCGGCATCTTCTCGGTCATGGCGTTGTCCAACGCCATTGTCCCGGTGCTCCCCGCGTTTGCCACGGGGTCCTCATGGCAGGGGGCCATCTATTCCGCGTATTTCCTCGGTGCCGTTGTCAGCACGCTGCCCTCCGGGATCCTCTCTGACCGGTACGGGCGCTTCGCCATGATGCGCACCGGGCTCATCGTCACCGTCATCAGCGGGGCGATCATCTGCATGACAACGGCAACAGTTCCGGCGCTCGCCGCCCGGTTCATGGAGGGGATTGGTGCCGGGCTGTTCGTTGCCCCGGCGATGTCCTTTGTCAATGCGGACGAGAACCATGCACGGCTGAGCGGCTATCTCATGGCCCTGATGAATGCCGGGCTCGTCCTCGGCCTGATCGTTGCCGGCGTGCTGGCAGAGATATTTCATGAACCCGCGGCCGGGATCATCTTCTTCACCTCACTCACGATCATCCCGGCAATCACCGGCCTGCTCACCCACGAGCCCCGTGTTGCAGCGGCTCCTGCAACCGACCGGGATCTTCCCGCGTTCCTCTCGCTCGTCCGGGAATACCGGTGGATCTGGTATTCATCCATCGTCCTGATCGGCATCACCGGGGTCGTCACTTCCCTCTACCCGAAATTTTCCGGGGCATCCTCTGATATCCTTGGTTACTGGATCGCCGGCATGAGCATAGCGACAATCATCGCGGTGCTCATTATCTCCCGGTTCCCGTTCGATGAGATCCTCGCGATCCGGGTCTCCGCGTTCCTGATGGTGATGGGCGTCATGACCTCGTTCATCTCCCCGTTCGGTTTCCTTGTCCTGGGATTCCTGGCCGGCGTTGTCATGATCGCCCAGATGGCGTTCCTTTCCCGCATCCGCGAGCACCAGGGCATTGCGATGGGGTTGTTCTCCACGATGAGTTATCTGGGGATGGCTTTGCTGCCGTTTATTGCTGGGATTGTTGCGGATGGCGCGGGTTTTTTTGTTGCGTTTTGTGTGACGGCGATCGCGGCGGTGACGGTGGGGGTGAGGAAGTAGGATCTTTCTTTTGGTTCCTCTCGCAATCCAATAATTTTTTTATTGATCAAGCCCGCCTTTTGCGTCGTGATGCCTTTACGGACTCCGGGTCGATGAGTAGGTTAGGGGAATTGATCAGGCTGAAGTAACGGCGATGGCGGCGAGAACAGTCAGAGAGATCACCACCCGGATCCGAGACCATGGGAGACATACACTCTTCGCATCATGAGTCTCCGTCGGAGGCCTTCCCCCGGCAATGTAGATGCAACCCTCCGGGAGGTAATAATTCCCGAAAATGAGGCACTAATTCCCCGTTTTTTCTCATTTTCACGTCGGAGAAGAGAGGCCGTATTTAGCCGCTTTTAGAGGGGCGAAGAGGGTCCGGATCGACCATAAGGAGCGGAAAACGAAAAGAACCCCTGTTTTGGGGGTCGGAGGGGTTTCGTCGAAACCCCTACGAGAAGAGGGGAGGCGAAGCCGACCTTCGACTTTGTGAAACATGACAGGGCAGGGCTGAACGATAAGAAGACGAAGTCTTCGACCTTGGGCTTACAACGGAGAAGCGGGGTTTCACATCGTAAAAAATATCTCCTCGGGATCCCGGCACCGTCACTTAGCGAGGATCAGCACAATGTTGGAGACCTGCACCCCCGGTTCTGTCCATCCGGGCACGCAGCAGCCCCGGATCGCCCATTTTCATCAATGCCGGACCGGCCTGTTTCGGGGGTTTTTGGGGGAAGTGTTCCGGAAAACCCCTATGCGATCCCCTTTTGAAAAAAAGGGCAGATATCCGCAGAGAAAAACCGGCCTGTTTAGAACCTGTTTCCCTTGAGGAGAGGTAGCTGCCGCGATGTTCTGGTCGCGGGAGGGTGGAGATGAAGAAACCCGGGTTTGGAAGATCCCGTGTCCAGAGCAGATGTTCATCGGCCAGATCTCCCCCTCCCACCGTTTCCGCGACATTTGGAGGCATTATCGCCTGCTAATTCGGATTTCACCGACGAGAGATGGAGAATCGTGAACATCTGCCGGACCCCCTGTTCTGCAAAAAACTCCAGGAGTTTTGTATCAAACAAGGGGTTGTCGGATCCCAATCCGGGCCCGTATAGACCTCTGTTCCGGAAAAATGGTGAATCAGAGCCCGTAACGTGCCCGGATTCGGAAGGTTGTAAACTCAAAAAAAGAGTGTTTGGGGGAGGGGATTTCAGGGATGAGGTGCACAAATTTTCCGGCAGATTTTTGAATGGGTTTGGCAGCGGAATTTTTTTCGACAGGGAAAAAATGCCGGAAAAAGTTTTAAAAAAAGTTCCGGGAAAATTTTCCACCCACAAGAGATAATTTACCGGGCCCGAGAAAAGATTCCCCAAAATATTTTTAGGGATTTCACCGGAGAAAATTTGCATTGTAAAAAATTTAAAAACATTTCTTCCGGATATCGGAGGATCCCTATTGCCTGCATGTTTTCTCCCCTCACAAATGTCAACAGAAACCGTTCATCAGAAAACAGGCCCGGAGATTTTGTTGAGATGCATTATGCTGGACCGGGTTTTCTTCCGGTCCGGGAAAAATTCCGGAGAATAGTGAGAGAAAAATTTCCGGCCCAGCATAAGTATAATATTCTCAGGCTACGATTGTTTTTCATGACAGAAGTCCCGCGGATTGTTCTTGATCCGTCAGTACTTGCCGGAAAACCCATTATCCGGGGGACAAGGATCTCGGTCGATTTTATTCTTGAACTCCTTGCATCCGGGTGGACTGAATCCGCCGTATTGCACGAATATCCCGGACTCGGACGTGACGATATCCTTGCGTGCATCCGGTATGCACAGGAGATCGTCCGCGACGAACGGGTATACGCTACGCCGCATCAGGGAAAGAGCACCGGATGAAACTGCTTGCCGACGAAAATATTTCATCATCGGTCGTCAGGGCGCTGGCAGAGGAAGGATATGATATTCTCTGGGTTCGGACCGAGGCACCCGGTATCTCTGATCTGGACGTCATGAGACTGGCCTGCCGGGATAACCGGCTTATCCTGACCTATGACAAGGATTTTGGCGAACTGGTGGTAAAAGAAAATCTCTGTCCATCTGCCGGAATCATCCTCCTGAGGTTGCCTCTCAAAAACCCGGCGCACATAGCACCATGTATTCTTGATATCCTCAAATCACGTACTGACTGGGAGGGCCATTTCTCAGTAATCGAAGAAAAAAGGATCCGCATGAGGCCGCTTCCTTCGCGATGAATCAGGTACATGAAACACAATTCACGGCAATCATGTTACGGGACGGCTTAATGCGGTCCGCGAATTTTTTCTGAAGAGATTTTGATATGCCACCAGTGCAAATATCTACGGTGTTTCGGTCAGGATTTAATAAACAGTACCGGAGAGTGGTGGTACCTTGATCCTGCAATATATTGAGAAAGCTCTTGGTCATGCACGGTATGAGATCATCGGGGACGATGAACCCTATTACGGCGAGATCCCGGAACTCGCAGGAGTCTATGCCACCGGAAAAACTCTCGAAGAATGCCGGGCCAACCTGATGGAAGTGGTTGACGGCTGGATTATTGTCCGGCTGCGGCGGGGCCTGCCCATTCCCCCAATAGATAACTGCACCATTGAAGAAGTAGTAAGGCTGGATCAGAGTGTCCGGGTATAAGCTTCTTCCGGTCCCGTGGACGGAACTTGTCTGTAAAACTCAAGACTTTTGATTTGGCAGCCCGGTCCCCAACCACCTCCTGAAACGGGCCCGTTCCTTTTAAAAAACAATACATTCATCTGCGATCAGGGGAAATTTCGTCATGAGATTATGCAGTCAAAAACACTGATCCTGATCATTCTTGCCATGCTGCTGCTCGTCCCGTCAGTCCATGCCGAAGACGCCCTCGACTGGACAACCAGGGGACTGGCGGCCCTTGACGCGGGGAAATATGCGGAGGCGCTCACGTATTTTAATAACGCCCTCGCGATCGAGAAGAATTTTACCTCGGCGCTGTCGGGAAAGGCAGTTGCCCTCAATGCACTTGGCGATTACACGGGCGCCCTGGATGCCGCAAACCAGGCCCTCGCAATCCGGTCGCAGGACAAAAACGGCCTCAGCGCAAGGGCCCTTGCGCTCTTCAGACTCCAGAGATACGAGGAGGCGGTGGTTGCCTATGAAGACCTGTACGCCGTCCAGATCAATAACCCGGACGCCTGCTACAAACAGGCATATGCCTACCAGATGCTGAACCAGTCGGTAAGCGCGGTTGTTGCCTACAAAAAATGCACGGTCATCGATCCCGTGAATATGGAGTTGTGGAACAACCTCGGCATCGTGTATATGAACCTGGGGCAATATGAAGACGCACTCTCCGCATTTGACCGGGCGACCAGTATAACGATCAAGAATGCAACGGTCTGGAACAACAAGGGAAAAACACTCGCGGCACTGGGCAGGCCGGCCGATGCAACCGAATGTTTCAGTAAGGCACTCGGGATCGATCCGGGCTTCACCGAGGCGCTGGATAACCGGGAGAGCATGCGAGGAAAATTCCAGACATTCAATTACAGTGAGACGGCAACGGTCACCCCCACGATGAGCCGGCTCGGGACCTATTATACCACGGCAACCCCGTCCCTGACAATGACAACCGTTGCCCCGGCCGCAGAAGAGACCCTCCGGCAGACACCGGTCTCCACCGCAACGGTGGAAACGAAGACAACATATGCCCCGCTCTCCCCGCTCACGGCACTGGGAGCCCTTGCAGTCATTGCCGGTCTTGCAGCGAGGGCAGGGAATAAGAGAAAATAATTTTCAGATTCTTTTTTTGGGATCCGGACGGGTCACTGGTCCAGAAACCGGTTATTCAGCGTTTCATTATCCATAGCCGGAACCGGGAAAAACTGAAGAACGTTGTGGAAACAGGGCGTTAATTCAGCGGGACATCTCCCGCGTAGTGTCGCATGATGCCACTATAAATACCGGTTGCTTTTTCCAGCGAATCGATCGAGACACGCTCGTTCACCGCATGCAGGCCCGAGATCTCACCGGGGCCGTACTCGATCACGCTGAACCCGCACTTCCGGAGGTGACGGGCATCGCTTGCCGCCCACTGGACAATGGGGAAGACGGTCCCGCCCCAGGCACGTTCAATTTCCCCGCAGGTAACGGCAACAAGCCGCGACGAGGGGTCGGCGATGGAAGGCTCGAAGGACTCCTGCGTTATTACCGTTCCCTTTCCGGCATGGGCTGATATACCGGCAAGGAGGTCCGGGATCGGACATCCCCACGGAATCCGCATCTCGAGCTCGAGCCCGCAGTGCTGGGCCACGATATTGGACTTCTCGCCTCCCTCAATCACCCCCGGGTTGAAGGTCAGTCTCTTCAGGACGTCGCTCACGCCCGCGATCTTCAGTTCCTGCCCGAGTATTTCCGATGATCGGGAAATAATTTCCTGCAGGGGATGGCCAACCGGATAATCAGTATCGTAAAGGGTCCTCACGTACGCAAGGAACGTCATCGCTTCCATGATGGCGCTCGTACCCACCGCCGGGTAGAGCGACCCGTGGGCCGGGACACCATTGAACGTAATATGGAGCCGGCAGAGCCCTTTCTGCCCGATTGTCGGATGACGGGCCGGCGTGGGTTCGGCAATGATACAGTCGCATGGCGGGATCACATTTCTGGCGAGCAGGTAGCGGGTCCCGTTCTCCCCCCCGGTCTCTTCATCGCAGACAAATGCCAGCGTTGCCGGTACCTCTTCACCCCCATCCGCGAGGTTTTTACAGGCAGAGAGGACCGCGGCGCACCCGCCCTTCATGTCCGTGGCACCCCGGCCCCAGACATACCCCTCATCAATCGCACCGGAGAACGGGGGCCGGCTCCAGCCGGTATCGAGCGCTGGAACGACATCCACATGCCCGCAGAACATCAGCGTGGCGTCCTTTTTTATGGCAACAAGGTTCTCCATGCCGTCACCATTGCCGGAGACAGATGAGCGGATGCCAATGCCATCAAGAAAGTCACGTATGTATTCGATCGCCTCATCGGTCCTGCCCGGGGGGTTCTCGCTCCTTATTTTAACAAGGTCTGAACAGATGCAGCTGACATGCATGGTGAAGGCTCATGAGTAAGTATCAGTGGTCGGCACAATACGCGGTGAAGAGAGTGCCAAGCGAGGCATCCGCGTACAGGCTTTTTAGGAATTCCGTATCGAAGAACTCATCGATGACCGCGAAGAAGAAATCCGGGGAGAGGGGTCTCTTGCTGTCCGGGTCGGGCACGATCCGGAAACTCCGGTAACTCGCCGGGTCTTCGGTATCGTAGATCATCTGCCAGAGCGAGGGCAGTACCTTGAATTTTTCCGGCTTGATCTCCCGGAGCCAGTTGACAAAGCCGGGGAATTTTGCCCGGTCGCCTTTCTTCTCCTCATCAATCCGCCAGCGCAGGTACTCGGCGCCGATGATATTCTTCGGCGACCCGAAATTATAGGCAAGGATTCCCGCGGTATAATCGATATGGGCGAGGGAGTCGATGAGGTAGAAATAAAGGACCTTGTCAAACCCCCCCGTGTCCTGGAGCATCAGGGACTTGCTGTAAAGGTAGTCAAGAACGGCGAGGTATTCATTGTCTTCTTCCATATTCGATACGTTCGATGCGGGATTGTAAAAACATTCTCCTGTTGCACCGGAGACGGTATCGTTGTAAAAATGGACCGGGTTTTCCGGGGGATCAATCATACTCCCGGAAATCCTGAAAGTTATCAGGGTTCGAAGAGCCTGATGGCTCTTCTCGTTTCTCGGGTCTGATGATCCTCAAAATTTCAAAGGCTGGTTTTTACCAACCTTCTCATTGTCGAGGATAATGCCAACATCTCCAAACCTGACTGAAGAGAAGAATACATCCAGAGTAGGGGTATTGTTTTGCGAAGATTTTTTGGTTAGGTCTCCCTTCTGCATCACGCTGGCATATTTTTTTAATTCTGTATTTTTTTCACAAAAAAACCCGGTCTGATAAAAAACCCGGCCAAAATAATCACTTATAGTACGGTTCCCTCAGCGACACCGCTTTCCGGAACAGGTCTTCAAGCTCGTTCCCGCTCTTCCCGCGGATATCAACATGGTTGTCCGTCCGTAGCAGGCAGGGTTTCAGCTTCCCGTCCGATGTCACACGGAGCCGGTTGCAGAATCTGCAGAACTCGGAGTTGTGGAGCGGGCGGACCACCTCGACCTCGGCACCGTCAAGGCAGTACTTCTTCCGGTGGTGCATCCGGCGCGTGATGATCGTTTTTGAGCGTGCCGCAAGCGAGTCCTCAAGGCCGTTCAGTTTCGAGTGGTGGTCGCAGTCATTGAAGTCCATCAGTTCGATGAGCTGGAGGATCAGGTCACGGTTCCCCCGGATATACGCAAGGAAATCATCAACCTCTGTGTCATTGATCCCTTCGAGCACGACCATGTTGATCTTGATGGGGGTGAGGCCGGAGTCGATAGCAACCTTCATGCCGTCTAAGACCTTCCCGAGCTGGTCAAAACCGGTGATCCTCTGGTACGTCTCCGGGTTGATGCTGTCAATGCTCACGTTCACCCGCTTCATCCCCGCGGCTTTGAGGTCATGGGCATACCGGGAAAGGAGGATCCCGTTCGTGGTCATCGAGGACTCCATGCCCGGGGGGACGGCGCGGACGATATCAATGATGTCCTTCCTCAGGAGAGGTTCGCCACCGGTGAACTTGACGCTCCTGATCCCGAACTTAGCCGCAACCCTGAGGATCTCCGCTACCTGTTCGAGCGGGAGTTCGGCCTCGGGCTTCACCTCGCCCTCGCGGTGGCAGTAGATACACTTCAGGTTGCATCTTGACGTGAGGCTGATGCGGAGGTTGGTGATCGGGCGGTCATAGGGGTCTTTCAGTACCATGGGGCGGGCTCATCCCTTGAAATTTTTCGCAACGATATAGAGTTCCGTGCTTCCCTTCCGGGTGGATTTTGTAATACAGGTCTTGACGGAATAAAAGTGTTCCTTTGTCATCGCGTAGAGTTCCGGGAAGTCCGTGCCCTGGAAGGATTTCACCGCGAAATTGCCGCCCTGTTTTAAGACCTTGCAGGCAAATGCCAGTGCCTGCTCGTTCAGTTCGATGATCCGGGCCTGGTCGTAACTCTTGTGCCCGGATAGCTTAGGGGCCGCATCGCAGAGGACAACATTGACAACATCGAGCAGGGACCTGACCTGCTCCAGCACTTCGGGGTCGTTGAGGTCGCCAACGATTGTCTCCACGCCTTTGAGTACGGCAATGGGATTGAGGTCGATGCCGACCACCCGGGCGCCCGTGAGCTCCCGCTCCACCTGGAGCCAGCTCCCGGGTGCAGCACCGAGATCGACGATATTGTCATCCGTCCGCACGATCTCGAACTTTTTCTGTATCTCGAGGAGCTTGTAGGCTGCCCGGGAACGGTACCCTTCCTGTTTCGCCCGGATGTGCGTCTTGTCATATCCCCATTGTGAACCCATGGTACCGATCATTCCCGGTTAAAAAACCTTGATATTGGGTTAAAACCCAAAACACTATAATTAAAGTATGACGATATACTGTATTAGAGTTTGTTAAGGGGTAACCGATGTTAAAAGCAACCATTGATGCAGACATGTTCAGGGAAGCAATCGAAGCAATCTCGGCCCTCATCCCTGAGTGCCGCCTGCATACGGACGAGAGCGGGTTCACCACGAGGGCCGTTGACACGGCAAACGTGGCGATGATCTCCCTCACGCTCAGGAAAGAAGCGTTCGATTCGTATAAGGCAACGCAGAGCCAGCTGGGTATCGACCTCATGAAGATGAAGAACATCTTCGGGATGGCCGGGAAGGGCGACCTGATCAGCATCGAGATGGCTGACAACGCCCAGAAGATGTCGGTCTCGGTCCACGGCTACCACTACTCGATCACGCTCCTCGACACGAACACGATCAGGAAAGATCCGAACCCGCCCACCATCAACCTGCCGGGCCGGATTGTGATCAAGGGCGAGGACCTCAACAACGCGATGAAGGCCGCGGCCGTGATCTCGGACAAGATCGCGCTCGGGATCAACCCCAAGGACCAGACCTTCTATCTCATTGCCGAAGGCGACACCGATCACATCCGCCGGGAATTCACGAAAGACGAGCTCGTCTCGCTTACCCCGTCGGAGGCCCGCTCGCTCTTCTCCCTCGATTATCTCAAGGACATGGGCAAGGTCATGAGCCATGCGGCCGAAGTCGAGATCTTCCTTGGCATCGACCACCCGGTCCGGTTCGCGTTCGATATCGCGGGCGGCAACGGCCATGTCGAGTACCTCCTCGCGCCCCGTATCGAGGCTGACTGATGGAGCATGCTCCAACGACCAAGGAACTTTCCCACTTTCCCTTTTTAAAAAAAGCACAGGACCATATCCGGCATTCCCCGCCACTTGAGCAATTATTGAAAGAAGAAAGGGGACAGATTCTCGTTAATCTGGCAGTGAAACGGATCAACCAGGCCCTGTCCTCAAAAAAGACATTTGTTGCCCACTTCCAGTACCGCGACGAAGATGAGATCGCCAGTTACGTCTTGTCGCGGATCATCGTGTCATGCATCAGGGACAAGCAGCTGTACGACCGGCTGACCCGGTACGAGGCTGAGCGCGCTTACCATTTTCTCAATACAGAGACCGGCTCAGAGAACGAGAGAGGCTGGAACGAGAACGCCGTTATCGATGATGACAACAACAGTGCCATAGCCAGTTATCTCGCAGCGGAGTTCAGGATCGATCTCTCGAAAGAGCAGATGCCCCTTACCGATTATGTCGAGATTGTCGCGGTATTGCATGACCCGAGGTTCAAACTGGTCAATCGCCGGGTTGCAAACGGGCTTGTGCAGATAAAAAAGGGAGAACTCCTCGAACTGTTACGGGAACGCATCCGCGTGATCCTCCGGCGGGACCTCCCCTACAATGTACCAAAAGGGATCTGCGAACAACTTTCTCCAATAGCAAATCTCATCAAAAAAGAATACCAGGAGCAGATGCTCCAGCAGTTCGGTGCGATCGAGGAGAGTGCATTCCCGCCCTGCATGCAGGCGCTGGTCACGGCACTGACCGCAGGCACCAACCTGACCCATGCAGGCCGGTTCTCGATCACCACGTTCCTCCACACGATCGGCATGGACGTGAGCGGCATTGCCGGGCTCTATGCCCGTTCACCGGACTTTGATCCTGAAAAAACAATGTACCAGGTGGAGCACATCACGGGCCGGGGCGGGTCGGGCACCGAGTATACGGCGCCGGCCTGTGCCGCCATGCGCACGACCGGGCTGTGCGTCAACCGGGACACGCTCTGTGAAAAAGTCAGCCACCCGCTCAGTTACTACAAGGTAAAAAAGAGGGACATGAGCCGTAAAGGGCCAAAAAAAGCAGAAGGGGAGAGCGGAGAAAATCCTCCGGCACCGCCTACGTAATCTTCTCGTTCACCAGGTATCCTGCACCGGACAGGAAGATCATGAAGCCGATGATTGCCGCAAGGTATGCCAGCGATACAAAACCCGGCAGCACCATCGGCAACACGGCAAGTAATACGATCAGGATAATAAAGGCGGTCACGCCGATGACCACATCAAGGAGTCGCGCATCCATTCATACTCTTTTCGACACGGGAGGATATAGGTTTACCGACCCCCTGTCCTCAGCCATTACAAAAACACGTATCGTTCCCTGGTACAACATCACTGTCATGGACAAAACAGCCTCGCTGGCACTTCTCCGGACCCATATCCATGACGAACACCTCGTCCGCCACTGCCGTGCAACCGGTGCGATCATGAAGAGTGCGGCCCGTCATCTCAGGGAGGATGATGCAGCATGGGAGCGGATCGGGATCCTGCATGATATTGATTTCGAACAAATCCATGGCGACTCGAAGAATCCGGGTGGTTCTTCTCGATTCGGGATTCTGACGAATCCCTCGTACATGCAGCAGCATGGTGCTGTGGGAAAAGAGATCCTCCTGCTCCACGGGATCGATCCGGACGAGGCTGAGATCATCCGGAGGCATAATCACCTGCTCTTCAACGGGTCCTATACGCGACCGGTGGAGATCGTGCTCCAGGCGGCCGACAGTATCTCGGGGCTCATCACTGCCTGTGCTCTGGTGAAGGGCGGTCACCTTTCCGATGTCTCGGTAAAGACGATCACCAGGAAAGCAAAGGAGAAGTCGTTTGCGGCCGGCTGTGACCGGGACCGGATTGCTCTTATCGCGCCGGTCATTCCTCTCCCTGAATTTTATGGTATTGCACTCTCAGGCATGATGGAGATCCGGGGCGAGCTGGAGCTGAGCTGATCATCTCCGGGAACTCGGGCGTAATCATCTTAATTATACCTCGCCCTCCAAGAGTACTGTGATGGATCCGGTCTCTGAACGCAATGCAGTCCTTGCCCGGCTGGAGCATGCGGTTGCCCTGCTCACGCAATCGATGAGTCCGGAACTGGTTCCTCCTGCCGGCGCACAGGTCGGCTACGCGATCCGGGGGGCCCGGGACAAGAACGGCATCGCAGCCGTTGAGGACAGGATATCCGGCCCGGCCGGGGCCATGAAGACCGGCGGGCCCTGTTTATTCGGCACGGACGAAGAGATCGCCCGGGTGATCCTGACCGTGATGCGATTCGATCCCCGCCGGAGATGTGCAGCACTGCTCCGGTATTCCGACCGGGCACTGAAGGTGCTGGACGAGTCCCTGTTCCTTGAAGCGGTATCCTTTGATGCAACCAAAGCCCCGCCGGGCATCAGCACCATGGACTGGGGGGTGGCTTCATGCTGCAAAGAGGAGGTCCCCGACGTGATTTATTCCCGTGGCAGCCGTGACACCGGAGCCGTGCTCATTCTTCTTGGCGAGGATCCGGCCGGCGTTGCAAACAATATCATTATCTGCTCTAACCGCATTTAAATTATAGAATTCTTGAGGAATCTCACATGGGAATTAAGCCGTCATATATCAAGAACATTGGAACAGAACTTCTGAAACAGCAGAGGGATTACTTCTCGGGCAGTTTCGATGAGAACAAGGTGCAGCTCAGCTCGTCCGCCGTCATCAGCAGCAAACGCGTCCGGAACCGCATCGCCGGATACATTACAAGAAAAATAAATACCAAAAGACACGCATAATCCTATTTATGTTCGAAGGTGTCCTTCCGGCAATAATAACCCCTTTTAAAAGAAACCCTGCAATGGGCCTGGACATCCCGGGTCTTGAGCAAAACATCGGATTTCTTATGTCCCGTGGCATCCACGGGATTGTACCCTGCGGTTCGACTGGCGAGTCTGCAACGCTCACGTTCGAGGAACATGAGAAGGTCATTACGGTCACGGTCGACAAGGTCAATGGCAAAATCCCCGTGCTTGCCGGCACGGGTTCCAACAACACTGCCGAGGCAGTGCGCTTGACGAAGGCGGCAAAGGACATCGGTGCGGACGGCGTGCTCGCCATCAGTCCGTACTATAACAAGCCGAACCGGTCCGGCCTCATCAAGCACTACACGAAGCTTGCGGATCTCGATATCCCGGTGATCATGTACAATGTCCCGGGACGGACCGGCCAGAACCTTGAGCCCGATCTTGTTGCAGAACTCGCACAGCACCCCAACATTGTCGGGGTCAAAGAAGCGAGCGGCAACATCGGCCAGATCTCCCGGATTATCGAAGAGACGCAGGACGAAGACTTCCTGGTCATCTCCGGGGACGATAATATCACCCTCCCGATCCTTGCACTCGGGGGGGCGGGCGTCATCTCCGTTGCGGCGAACGTGGACCCGGCGCGGATGGTCGCGATGTACGAGGCGATGAAACACGGGGATTACCAGAAGGCGCTCGTGCTCCACTACGCACTGTCGCCACTTCTCCGCTCCATGTTCATCGATACGAACCCAATCCCGGTCAAGAAAGCAGTGGAACTGATCGGTCTCGCAGGAGGACCGGTCCGGCTCCCGCTCGATGAACTGGATGCAAAGAAGACCGAACAACTCAAGAAGATCCTCCAAACGATCCCGAAAGGTGCAGTGAAGGCGGCACCCAAAAAGGCACCGGTTAAAAAGGTTGTGAAGAAACCAGCCACCAGAAAAGCCGTACCGAAGAAAACCACAACCCGGCGCACGCTCAGGTGATCCGATCATGATCAAGGTGGTTATCTGCGGAGCCTCGGGAAGAATGGGGCAGACCCTCGGGCGGATGGTGCACGATGCACCGGACATGGAGCTTGTGGGCGGGATCAATCTCAGGACCAGCTCCTTTTTCGGTGCCGATATCGTGGAATCAAAAGATGCCGATGCCCTGTTAAAGAAGACAAAGGCGGATGTTGTCATCGATTTTACAATAGCGAGCGCGGCTGTCGGGAACGTCCAGATGGCGGCGAGGAACAACTGCGCCCTCATTGTCGGCACCACGGGTATCTCCTCCGAACAGCGGGCCGAGATGGAGAAAGCGATAACCGGCCATGTCCCGGCAGTCATATCCACCAACTTTTCGATCGGGGTTGCCATCTTCCAGCAGCTTGTTAGGGAATCGGCACGGCTCTTAAAAGACTATGATATCGAAGTGATCGAGGCGCACCACCGTAACAAGAAGGATGCACCGAGCGGGACGGCAAAGACGATCCTCCAGATCATCGAAGAGGAGGCCGGTGCCCGAATGAAGCAATACGGGCGCGAGGGTATGACCGAGCGTCAGGACGAGATCGGCGTGCACGTAATCCGTGGCGGGGATATCGTGGGCGATCACAAGGTGATGTACTCAAAGAACTTCGAGACGATCGAGCTCTCTCACCGGGCCTACGACCGCTCGGTCTTTGCCAGCGGAGCTCTCGTTGCAGCCCGCTGGGTTGTCGGGAAGAAGCCCGGTATCTACGGCATGAGCGATGTGCTCGGCCTGAAAAAGTAATTCTCCTCTTTTTTTAAGGTTTTTTCTGGTTTCTTTCCGCCTGATTTTTGTATGTAAGAATAGTAACCCTTTTTTTACCCATAAAAGAAACATATAGAACGGAGTGAACGAGTTGGCAGCAATCGTTGACAAAGATAAATGTACCGGCTGTGAAACCTGCGTGAGCGAATGTCCCGCATCCGCAATCGCCATTGATAGTGAGAAAGCAAAAGTGGACAAAGACATGTGTGTGGATTGCCAGACCTGTGTCGACGTCTGCCCATCCGAAGCCATCAGCATGGAGTAAAGGGTCATGGTTGCTGTTGTCGATGAGAAGAAATGTACCGGCTGTGAAACCTGCGTCAGCGAATGCCCCGCATCGGCAATTGCCATGGAGAACGAGAAGGCAAAGGTCGACAAGGACATGTGTGTCGACTGCCAGACCTGTGTCGACGTCTGCCCGTCCGAAGCGATTCATATGGAATAAACCGGTTACCACCGGCCCTGTTTTTTATCATTTAAGCGTGATCCTGCACCATGCCGGGGAATCCGATCCGTTCCCGGTGATCCGGATCTACTGGTGCAACAAGAGCCTGTGTGCCTGCACCACCGGTCGTTCCGGGCCTGAAATAATTATAAAAAACAATGTTTTTATCATCCTAAGTGAAATGGGATTTTGCAACCCGCCAATATTCTAAAAGAACGGGGAAAACAAACATACACAGGACCTGTCATCATGATCAATGTTGGAGTGCTCGGTGCTACGGGCGCGGTTGGTCAGCGATTTGTTGAACTTCTAGCGGATCATCCCTGGTTCAAACTCACGACGCTTGCCGCTTCCGATCGCAGTGCGGGAAAACCCTATGGAAAAGTTGTAAAATGGCGGCTTGATACGCCATTTCCGGAGAATATCGGGAAGATCAAGGTCGTTTCGATATCCCCGGGTGCAATGAAGAATGTCGATCTTGTCTTTTCTGCCCTGCCGGCAGACATTGCGTCTTCGGTTGAGACAAAATTTGCCGATGCCGGTTTTGGGGTCTGCAGCAATGCAAGCTCCCACCGGATGGAGCCAACGATCCCGCTCGTGGTGCCGGAAGTCAACCCGGAACACCTGGGCCTCATCGATGTCCAGCGGGAGAAAGGACGTGACGGGTTCATCGTAACGAACCCCAACTGCTCCACCATCATGATGGTGACGGCCCTTGCCCCGCTGAAGCAGTTTAAGTTCACGGATATCAGGGTGGCGACCATGCAGGCGATCTCCGGTGCGGGATTCGAGGGTGTCGCGGCAATGGCGATCTACGATAACGTGATCCCCTATATCGGCCAGGAAGAGGAGAAGATGGAAACGGAAGCGCTCAAGATCATGGGCACGCTGAAGGGCAAAAAGATCCAGAACGCCCCCTTCAAAGTCAGCGCCAGCTGCCACCGCGTCCCGGTAATCGACGGGCACACGATGGCGATCTGGGCGGACATCCGGCAGCCGCTTGACAAGATCCGTAAGGCATTCCGCGATTACAAGCCCCCCATCAGGGGACTCCCTACCCAGCCGGCTGAATCGGTCCACTTCTTTGAGGAGGACCAGCCGGACCGCCCGCAGCCACGGCTCGACCGTATGCGGGGCAGGGGCATGACCGTCTCGGTCGGACGGCTCCGCGAAGGTGTGCGGTTCGTGGCCATGGGACACAACACGATCCGGGGCGCCGCCGGTGCCAGTGTACTGAACGCAGAGCTGATCACGAAGAAGAAGTATCTTTAAAACAGGGGGAAACCTATGCAGCCAAGAGAGAACACAGTATTCGTTGGAAACAAGCCCGTCATGAACTACGTGCTTGCCGTGGTGACCCAGTTTAACAATGGTGCCACCGAGGTGGCGATCAAGGCCAGGGGTAAGGCGATCTCACGGGCGGTCGATACTTCAGAGATCGCACTGAACCGTTTCCTTGAAGGGGTCACAAAAAAAGAGATCCTGACCTCCACGGAAATTATCGACACGGATTCCGGCAAGACCAACGTATCTTCGATCGAAATTATCCTTACCAATAACAAATAATGTTTTTTCCATACCGCCCATTCCCCGCTGATCGAAGAGACCCGGGACCGGTTATTCCAACCCAAAACCATTTAAGCCGACTTCACGAAATTATTATGCTATGCGAGCCCGTGCGGTCGCCCTGATATTACTCCTATCCATATGCATCGCGGCTCCCGTATTCGCGGCAGAGGAGGAACGGTACGGGTATCTCAAGATATCCGACATTGATGTCCAGCTCGATAACGGCACGGCCCTCATCCATGTCAACTATACCGTTGATGAGGGAACGCAATTCATCTTCTTCTTATTCGGCAAACAGGATCTCAAGAACAAGCTGCTGAAGATCCTGAATTACGAAGATGCCCGTATAACGCAAATCGACCTTTCGAGTGCTGAATTTTCCGTTGACCAGGCATCGGTCTCGTACGGTGACGGGATTTACTGGTATCCCGCTCACGACTTCAATGTTGTTATCCCGAATCTCACGGTCAAATCTCCCCAGGTAACACGGAATTTCAGCATGGTACGGCAGTTCCCCGAGGGGATCGGTTATTTCGCCCATGATGAAAACGTCCCACCGGACAGTCCTCCACAACAGTAAGTATCCATGTCAATTATCGGTCAGGTAATTTCCCGATCTTTTTTTTGTTTTTCTCCAATGGCGGTACTTTTTCTGAAGTAAACGACAACCCGTCTGAAACCTGTTTCATTAGTGGCCGTTCATGATGTTTTACAGACAGGTATTCATTCATATTTCCAATTCGTTGATCTCCACATCAGGGCGAGAACCCGAACCCGACAATAGATCAGGTAATTACTCAAATAATACAACTGAATCAATGGCAGAACCGGGAACAGAATAAAAAGAAAATAGTAACTACAAGAGAGATCAGGTCAGATGACCTCAATGATCTCCTGTTTCTGCTGCCCGACAATCTTCTGGTTGACGTAATACTGGATTGCCACGCCGACAACTGCCGAGATGATCCCGCTGATGGTGGACCACAGGATGTATTGAGAGATGGTTTCAGACGAGAGGGGAAAATCCGGTACTCCCTGGATCGAGATGGTGTAGATACTGGCCGCATAGAGAATAAGACCGATTGCCGTGACAAAGAACGGGAACACGATCACCTTGCCCAGGTTTTCGCGTTCGTTCTGGTACACATCAATGATAACCCCCACGGAAAGCACAAGACCGGCAAAGATGAGCCACTCAAATGCCCCATAGATGAATGTCATGAGGTACGTGACAAGCCCAAGGCTGCTGTCAGCGGAATAATAGATCAGGACATTCTGGAACCCGATGGTTAACCCGATGATGAGGAGGAGGATCGTGGTCGTATAGGTGACAAACGAAAAACGCCCCCGTGACAGGGAAACCCTGAGGGCAGCGGTAACCCCGTGGACAAGTTCGTCAAACCCGAATCCCTTGTAGAGCAGGAAACACCCGATAACACCGATAACGACAATGGTCGCCCATTCTGGTTTGTCGAGCAGGTATGCGATGGCATACAGCAGCATGGCGAGGCCGATCGGGATGAAGACCATACGGGAGATCTTCGGGTCATCGAATAATTTTTTCAGGATATAGTAGGTGCCTTCCAGGTTGGGCATCTGGTTAACGATCACCCGCTTGATACTGGAGACCGGGATCCTGGACTGGATGATCGGGATCACATACTCGTCCTCGGCCCCGTCCGTCACTAGGACACAGTTCGTTACCCCGGTCTCTTCAACAACCTTTGCGAGTGACGTGGCAATCCTGCGATCTCCCTCAATCATATGCAGGTGATTGCCGGCAATAACTGCGATGGCGACATCCTCGCCGTTTGCGGTCAGTTCGTCAAATATCTTGACCGCGGAAAAGATCGCGTTGACATCAGAATCCTCGGGGTCGGTGAGTGCCAGTGTATTTGCCGCCTCAAGACATGCCGCACGGCCAATGCACGGGCTGTCAATTTTTGCCTTCCAGCCGATGTCATCGTCACGGTCGACACTCAGGACCAGTGTCCGCCCCTGTGTCATTATATCTATAAAAACGCCGTAAATCTATTAAATTATTCCTGACACAGAGTAAAAAGAGATTAAATAAAAAATCAGAGGAGTTTTGACCGCTGGAGGAGCAGGAGATCGTCGGTGGTGAGTTTCTCACCAGCACGGAAGTTCTTAAAAAGGGTCTCAGCCTCTTTCCGGACAGCTTTCTGTTCCTTGGTGACCTTGACTTTCTTGGTCTTCTTGCGCAGGCCTGATATGACCTTATCGTAATCGCGGAGCTCCTTCTGGCAGGCAATAAAGAACTTGTGTTCTGCATCCGCAGATTCCTGTGCCTCGACAAAACTCTTGTGGCTCGCATCTGCGGCTTCACGGGACTTGTCAGCCTTGCGGTAGGACTCGACCATGAGGTCGTGGTGCTTCTGCGCCAGCTCGGCGACTTCCGTCACCTTTGCGTGGAGGTCTGATGCGGCCTTCCGAAAATCGCGGGCTTCGGTGATCTTGGTGCGCATCTCCTTGTTCTGTTCGAGCTCGGCTTCCTGTTCCCGCACCTGGCCCTTCATCTGCTTGATCTTCTCGATCAGCTCGCGTTCCTTGTCGGTGGTGAAGACCTCGGTCTGCTGGCGGTACTCCATGTACTCGATCTGCTTCTGGAGTTCCTTGACACCGCGGTTCTTCTGCGTGCCGTGCTCTTTCTTGAACGATTCAATGTCTTCAAAAAGGACATTGGCCTTGTCGTTCATCTCGTTGCGCTGGGCCTTTATATCCAGGACTTCCTGGTTGTATTTGTCCCTGAGATCCTTGTTCTTCTGCGCCTCTTCGACAAACTCGCGGGTCTGGTTGTTTAAGGTATTACGCTCGCGGGCGAACTTGCTTGCATTCGCATTCAGTTCGTTGCGGCGGTTTTTGTGTTCTTCAGACTCGGCAAGGGTTTTTTTTCTCTTTTCCATCAGGTCATTCAACATGCGTTACCAACTCCTCATCAGATTCTCCATTCACAGGAGGTGCACACTCTTTCGTATGAGGTTTTTGCGAGCACAAGATCCGTATGATTACGGCGTTCTGGTCCACCCGGATAATAACTCTGCATACAGGATGCAGGACGAAAAACACCAGAAAAGGATAACAGCGCAGAATTCAGGCAAGACCTCGGATCGAAGTCTTTGTTCAACACTCTGTTCATGATGTTCAGCTCCCGATACCGGGGCGGGATCGTCCACAGGATCTCACCCCCATCCTCCCAGCGAAGGATTAATTCGAATGTACTATATTTTAAAGGAGTGGAGGATTATTAAGTGTTTCGCCGGTTACCGGCAGCGAACATACCCAACGTGCCGGACAGGGGGACCAGCAGGAAAATAATTTTATAAAATGGCGTAGGTTGCCGGGGGAATGCCTTTCCCCCCACAAGAAGAGACTATCATGATGACACCCTGCCGGAGTCATCGTCGTATTTGCATCAGTCCTGCGAGATCCTGCCAACCGGAAGATGGCCGTTCATGATGAATGCTGCCCGCTGTTCCTTTGTCATCACCGGAACAACGCCCGACTTCAGCTTCACGACATGCTCATGAAGCGCTTCACGCAGTACCGAACGGACCGGTATTCCCCGTGACTGGAGAAAATCCAGATCGCTCTTAAAGAGCTTGGCACTCTGCAAATTCACTTCCCTTACCGGTGTATCCTCTGTAACAAACCTTCGGGATGCCATATGAAACTCCTGTTCCTGCCACAAGACTTCGGGTCGTAAGGGTATTTGTATTCCCGGCCCCGGAGCCATTCTATGAGAATTTTTTCAAAAAGGGTGTTGGTCGTTGGGATGGACCAACAGTTCCTGGATTTCTGGTTTTGGAATTTTGTGATTGGTTCTATGGTGCGTGGTGTTGCTTAACCGACCCATTCAAGGACGCCGCCGCCACTTGGCTGGTCCCTGCCGCTCCTGCGCTGTACGGGCATCTCGACTGCCTTGGGGTTGGAGCGCTTGCACTCGATATCCTGAACCATGGTCTTGTAGGACTGGCGTGTCCCGAGGATCTGTGCGCTCTTGACGCCGGTCATGATGGCGAGTACCCGGATCTTTCCTTCCATGTCGCTCCTGACGCGGGCGCCCCAGATGACATCTGCGTGGGGGTCGAGCTCGTACGTGAGCGAGGTTGCGACTTCTTCTGCATCCTGCAGGGTGAGGTCAGTTCCACCGGTGATGTGGATCAGGCTGCCGGTTGCGCCGCGGTAGTCGATGTCGAGCATCGGGTTGGACAGGCACTCGCGGACAACGCTCTCTGCCTTGTTCTGTTGCTTGCTCTCACCGACGAGCATGACAGCGACGCCACCCTTGGACATGATGGCACGGACATCTGCGTAGTCGATGTTGATAAGTGACGGTTCGGTAATGGTCTCGGAGATGCCCTTGACGGTCTCACCAATGAGCTGGTCCATGACGGAGAATGCCTGGCCGAGCGGGAGGTTCGGGACGAAGTTCTTCAGCCGGTTGTTGTCGAGGACGATCACGGAGTCTGCTGCTGCTGCAAATGCCTCAAGACCCTCTTCTGCACGGATCAGGCGTGCCTTCTCAACCTGGAACGGGTAGCTGACCATTCCGACAACGATTGCGCCCTGTTCCTTTGCGATCTGTGCTACAACGGGTGCGGAGCCGGTACCGGTACCTCCTCCCATACCTGCCGTGATGAAGACAAGGTCTGCCGATTCAAGAATTGCCTCGAGTGTCGGGCGCGCCATCTCAGCTGCGCGTTTCCCGACATCAGGGTAGCCACCGGCACCGAGACCTTTGGTCAGGGACTTCCCGATGAGGATGCGCTTGTCGGCCTGGATCATGTCCAGGTGCTGCTTGTCCGTGTTGATCGCAATGGTCTCTGCACCGGAAACACCCATGTGGTGGATACGGTTGACCGTGTTGTTCCCTGCGCCTCCGCAACCGATGATGACAATTCTTGGCTGGCCAACAAAATCATCTTCCATTGCGCTTGCGTTGCCGGACTGTTTTACCTCTTTTTCAAGTTCGGCGTTTTTTAGTGCGTCGTTAATAATACTCTGCATGTCTTCTACCCTCTCAAACCTTGAATGAAACCTGGTCACTTTCCTTAAGGACACGACTTGCTCGTTTTTCAACAAGTTCACGGACCGCGGCCCTGACCGCTTCTGATACATTGGGGTACTCCCCAGAGTCGACCATCTGCTGGAGCAGATTGATCTGCTGTTCGGGTAACCGGAGCGTGATCCTTTGCATCATTGTATCTCACATTTCTGACATATGTCTGGCTTTTGTCGTCCATATGTCAGACAAAGAGAACCCTTGTGTCTGACTTAACCAGATGATTCAAAATAAAGCACCTATCTATATATACTTTTTTCTTTGCTCTGCGCAACGGCTTCACAACGCATTTAAGACAGATAATCCAAGTATTTTAGAAATAGAGCGGATTTTTATGGTTGTTGACTTTCCTAAACGGGTCGTGCATGGGGGGACGGGAAAGCGGCAACAGGAAAAAACCAGCAAAAAGGTGCTGGATTTCAGCGCGAGCGTGAATCCCTCCCCGCCACGGTTCACATGGGAACTGGATCCTGATCGTCTTGCGGCATATCCGGATGACACGTACAGCGAGCTCAAAGACCGGATAGGCAATGTTTTCCACCGCGACCCTTCAGAGATCTGTGTTGGCAATGGCTCGATCGAACTGATCAGGGTCTTCTGTTCCGTGCTGTTCCGGCATTCATCGAATAACAGGTCCTTCTCCCTGGAGCCCCCGACATTTGGTGAATATGCGTTGTCAGCCAGCCTTGCGGGAGCAACCCAGGCACGCGATCCATCCGCTGCTGCGGTCACCTTCTTCTGCAATCCCAATAACCCGACTGGACTGTTAACACCGAAGACAGAGGTCCTCAGACACCTTCATGCAGCCACAGAACACGGGGGAATGCTCTTCTGTGACGAGGCATTCATCGAACTTGCGGATCCCGGCGAGAGCGTTGCTGACGTCATCGATCCCTCCCTTTTTGTATTACGGTCGCTCACCAAATCGTTCTCCGTGCCGGGGATCAGGTTCGGGTACGGCTTTGGCGATCCGGCGTTCATAGAAAAGATCGAGACTGCCCGTTCACCCTGGTGCGTGAATGCGTATGCCGAGGCCTATGCAATGGAGGCACTCCTGCACATGGACGATCTTGCCGTATCACGGGACGTCATTGAGAAGGAACGTACCCTGCTGGCCTCAGGATTGCAGGCCCTGGGCATGCGCTGCACCCCGTCCCAGGTAAATTACATCCTCGCGGATTACGGTAAGAACGTTGCAGGCCTTTGTGAAATGCTGGCCCAAAAGGGAATTCTTGTCCGTGATTGTACATCATTCGGGCTGCCTACGTCTATCCGCGTCGCCGTAAGGACACGGGATGAAAACCGGATACTAATTGAGGCACTGGCCGCATGCGTGCTCTGATCATGGCCGGCGGGGCCGGGAGCCGGCTCAACCTCGGGGAAAAGCCACTCATCCTGATCAACGGACAACCGATGATCGCCTACGTGATCAAAGCGTTCCAGCTGGCGGGGTGCGAACCGGTAGTTGCCGTGTCCCAAAAGACACCCATGACCGCGAACTGGTGCCGGGCCCGGGATATTCCTGTCTGCAGGACAGAGGGCAGCGGTTTTGTGGAAGATATGGTCCATGCAATCCGGGCACTGGATGAGGAAAGACCACTCTTCATCTCCGTTTCCGATATACCGTGTATCACCGGGGACACAATCAAATCCATTGCAGGGGCTTATGATACCGCGGGAAGAGATGCCCTGTCAACGTGGGTCCCGGCCAGCCGGGTTCATTCCTGTCATGGCGGTATGCCGTACCGCGAGCAGATCAATGGTATCGAGGCATGTCCTGCCGGGATCAACATACTTCGCGGGGACCGTGCTGGTAAAGTCCAGGATGAATTCCCCCTTCTTCTGGATGAGCCATGCCTTGCCCTGAATGTGAACACACGCGCAGACCTTGATGACGTAGAAACGTACCTGAAGAATATAAAATAACGAAAATTACTCTTCCGGAGATTGTTCGCAATCTGATTACATCCCAATTTGCGGCAATCCACTCAAAATACGGATAATCCTGCCATATTTTTCAGGAATGCATATTAAGGATCATCGCCCAAGATCACAGTATTATGGTGGAATCGCAGGAGATCGAGCTGCGGGGCCATATCATTGACTCCGGTATCATGACGCAGCTCTTTGACCGGGTCATGGACATGGGAGGAAATTTCGAGATCCTTGTCTTTGATATTGGCAAGGAAAAGACCGACCCGAGTTACGCACGTCTCCGCATCACCGCATCCAGCAGGAAAAACCTGCAATCCATCCTGTCCGAAGTGCACCGGCTCGGCGCCCGCCCGCTCGAGGTGAAGGATGTCCACCTGGTCGCAGCCGATGCAGACCGGGTCGCCCCCAGGGGGTTCTACACGACAAGCAACCACCCGACCAATATAAAATATGCTGGCGAATGGATCCCGGTCGGAGCAATCGAGATGGATTTTCTCATCGTTGTAGACCCGGAAAATAAGACTGCACGATCCGTGGCCCTCGGGAAAATCCGGAAAGGAGACCTTGTCGTGGTCGGCGAACAGGGCGTGAGCGTCCAGTATCCCGAGCGCCCCCGCGAGCAGAGCACGTTTGAATTCATGCACGGGACGGTCTCATCAGAACGGCCCAGCGAGACCCTGATCGCAAAGATTGCAAAAGAGATCCTCGATATCCGGAAAAAAGGCGGTAAGATCGCCGTTGTTGGCGGCCCCGCGATCATCCATACCGGCGCGGGTAAGGCACTTGCCGGCATGATCCATAACGGGTATGTCAATGTCCTTTTTGCCGGCAATGCCCTGGCAACGCACGATATCGAATACAACCTGTACGGGACTTCCCTTGGCATGGACATCTCCACCGGCAACCCCGTGATGGGGGGCCACAAGCACCACATCTATGCGATCAGCGAGATCATGCGGGCCGGATCGATAAAAAAAGCGGTAGACACCGGGGTCATCAAGGGCGGGATCATGTATGAGTGCGTGAAGAATGACATCCCGTTTGTCCTCGCGGGATCGATCCGCGATGACGGCCCCCTGCCGGACGTGATACAGGACAGCATGGTTGCACAGGACGCGATGCGGAAACATATCGAGGGGTGCAGTATGGTGCTGATGATCGCAACCCTCCTCCACTCCATTGCGGTCGGCAACTGTCTCCCCTCCAGCGTCAAGACGGTCTGCGTGGATATCAATCCTGCACACCTGACAAAACTGATGGACCGCGGGACGACCCAGGCAATCAGCATCGTCTCGGATGCCGGCACCTTCCTCCCCCTGCTCGCACGCCAGCTCGAAATCCAGAGCGGGCAAGCCAGAAAATAATTATTTCTCTTTTATTATCGTGTCAGCGGCATGCAGTACGGCTTTTCCCGGGCAAGGACATATTCCCACTCTGCCCTGCAACCGCATTCCGTTTCCAGCAATGCACCGATAAGATCGCGATCGCCGTTGAGCGAATAGTCGCGGATCCCGCTGACAAGCTCGTAATCGCACGTGCCGCAGTTGTGCGGGCCGCGTTTCTGGCCGCCGCCAAGCGGGTCGCAGGTCATGTGGACGGGTGAATTCTTCAGGAGCGTGAGAACCGTCCAGAGATAGGGTGGCCGGTATGCACCCCGTTTCCAGTAGAATTCCAGTTCCGTATTCCGCTGGACCGTGCAGGGATTCATGGAGATCATCTCTGCATGGGGGACCACGTCCTGTACCGTGGTCTCCATGTCCTTTGCCGCTTCCCGCTCCGTTAAGAAGAGCGGCTTTAAGAGGAGATATGCCTTCACGCCGGCGCCAGCGGCGTGGGCGGTTTTTGCTGCTATAGTGAAATCAGAAAAACTGAACCCCTTGTTGATGCATTTTTCCCGGATCGTATCGCTGCTCGTCTCAAGGCCGATGGCACAGTACAGGGGAGTCTTCCAGGTCCCGTCGTCGATACCCTCGATGAATCCCCTGAATGTATCTTCCTGCACGAACTCCGGCCGGGTCTCTGCGATGACGAGCTTGCCGCGGAATGCCCCGGCAACATCGGCAAGAAACGCCGGGGGGACTTCGGCAGGGTCAAAAAAACTCCCTGAGGTGAAGATCTTCACCATACGGTATTCTTCGGATTTATTCTCCCGGGCAACCCAGGCCAGCTGGGCACGGAGATGGGAGAGGAGTGCATCGCAGCTCTGTTCGCCATAACGCTCGTGCCGGTAACTGCACATCCGGCACTTTGACCAGCTGCAGCCACCGCTTTTGAAGATAATGGTGAGGCAATCGAGCAGTTCGTTGCCGTACCGCTCTTTTCCCCGCCAGCAGGCAAGCGGTTTTTCAGGTAATTCAGAAATCATTAACATCCTATTAGTTGATCTGATATAGATGAAAAAGATCGTCCTGTTATTGATAGGACTTCTCTTTCTGTCGGGCACGGTTTCGGCGTATAAGGTATATATTGACGCGCCGGATTCCCTTGCTGTCGGAAAACCCCTTGTCGTGACCGGTTCAACTACAATCGGCGTCGGGACTACCATCGATGTCGTGCTGTATCACCAGATGACGACAACGTCCCAGATAAAACGGTTGCCGGTGACCGTCCAGTCCGACAAAACATTCAAGGCGATTTTTGATACCACCGGCCTGAAACCGGGCATGTATAAGGTCGAGGTCCCCTCACCGGGCAGCGGAGATTCCATTTCCATGCGACTCGTTACCCTGTATGACCGGTCTGAAGAGATCACGATGACCTACCCGCTCACCCAGAGTTTTACCGGGAAGATCTATATTGCCGGGGAGATCAAGGGACTCGAGGATTCCGGCATCCAGATCGAAGTGATCGACCCCTATGGCCTCGTGGTATTCGGCCCGCAGTACATCAATACCGATAATAACGCACATTTTGCTGCTGAAATACCGATCGATTTGCCCGGCACCTACGAGGTCAGTTTCATTGATTCAAAAGGGTACATCGGGTCACGGACAATTACAACCCTCACCGAGGGGGGAACTGCCCCGGCATATACCCCGATAACAACCGGTACAGGAAACCTTGTTGTGCTCTCTGCACAATCGCGTTCGTCACGCGATTCACCGGCATATTTTATCGTCAGCACCGGCACCGGGCCGGTCACGCTGTATACGTCGAAATCCCTTGACTGGGTGATCGAGTACATCGACGATCTCGGTGTCCTTCACATGGTGAACGACCGGGGGGAACAGACCGCGGAAAAGGTATTATTCCAGGGCAACGGAAAGACCATCTACGTCAAAGTTTATCCCTATATGTATGCGGTCGCCGACAATGTGATCCTGTATGGCGAGAATGTCAATTCCGTTGAGATAAGCCCGACCGTGCCTGCCCCCTTTGAGGCCGCAGGATCCGGAGAGACAACTCCCCGGGCGGCACCGGTAATTCCGGTAATCCCGGTCCTCGCGGCGGGACTGGCAGCGGTACTCCTCGCCCTGAAAAAAGCGGACTAAAAACTCTCACCGGCATTCACTCCCCACCGGATCAGAATTGCCCCGCGATCCATTCGATATAAGAAGCCTTTTTTATATCCCGAAACCAACATATGGAGCACTGCCGGGGTAGTCTAGTCCGGGAAGGCGGTAGCCTTGAAAGCTACTGGTGCCCTGCACCTCAAGAGTTCAAATCTCTTCCCCGGCGTTTTGCACATTTTGTCAGGTAACGTTCCTGCACCGTTTCAGGTATTTTTTAGATGAGTTTCTCCTCCGCTGACCTGCAGGTCACGGCGGTATCGATATCATCGTTTTTATGTGGTTGGAACGCCCATATGAGCTGTCAGATACAAGAGTGGATCATCAATGTGTGTTGCAGTTCCCGCGGAAGTCATTGAAATAAAAGAGGGAAACATCGGTCTCGTGGACTATGGCGATCTCCGGCAGGAAGTCCGGCTCGATCTCGTTGACGTAAAGGTCGGCGAGTTCGTGCTCGTTCATGTCGGGTTTGCCATCCAGCGGCTTTCCCGCGAAGAGGGACTGGAGACACGTGAAATTTTCAAACAGGTCTACGCGGCACTGGAGAACTGATGCACGAGTATTCGATCGCGTATGACCTGTATGCAACTGCACGTACGGCAGCGCACGAACACAAGGCAACAAAAGTAAAAAAGATCAATGTCGACATCGGCAAGATGGCGATGGTGAACCCGGAACAGGTCGTGTACCTGTTCGATACGATCAAGGAAGACGATCCCCTTTTTTTGCAGGCAGTGCTGGAATGCCACGAAGTCCAGCCGGAGACACGATGTCCCTGCGGATATTCAGGCAGCGAGATCTATGTCTGCCCGAAGTGCGGGGCGCTGCCGGAACTGGTGAAGGGCAGGGAGATCGTTGTCACAAACGTAGAAATCGAGGTGGATGACTGACATGAAAGTCAACATGATGCACGGTGCCGGCGGCGAAGTGATGGGCGAACTACTCCAGACGCTCACAAAATTTACGCACAATAATGCCGGAGGGATCGGACTTGAGGCCATGGACGACGGGGCCGTCATCCCGTTCGGGGGAGAAAATCTTGTCTTCACCACCGATTCCCATGTTGTCCGCCCCATCTTTTTCCCGGGCGGCGACATCGGCCGGATCTCGGTCTGCGGGACTGTCAACGACCTTGCCATGATGGGGGGCCGCCCAATCGCGCTCTCCTGCGGCATGATCCTTGAGGAAGGCTTCGAAACCACCGACTTGGAACGGATCGTTGCCTCCATGGACGAAGCGCTCGGGGAGGCAGGAGCGAGCATTGTCACGGGGGACACCAAGGTCGTGGAACGCGGTGCACTCGATGGTATCGCGATCAATACCGCAGGGATCGGCATTGCAAAGACGATAGTCCGGGACAACGGGCTTGTCCCCGGCGATGTGATCATCGTCTCGGGAACGCTGGGCGATCACGGCCTTGCGATCATGGCCCACCGCGAAGGGTTCGACCTGGGAGAACAGATCCTCTCGGACGTGGCCCCGCTCTCGAACATGATGGAGAAGGTACTTGAGGCAGGCACCATCCACGCGATGAAAGACCCGACCCGCGGCGGGTTTGCAAGCGCCATCAACGAGATGGCACGGAAGGGCGGCGTCTGTGTGCGTATCAGGGAAGAACAGGTCCCCATAAGGAAGAGCGTGAAGAGCGCTGCCGCAATGCTCGGCATCGACCCGCTCGAAGTGGCAAACGAAGGAAAAGTGGTCATGGGCATCCCGGCAGCGGATACCGAGGAAATCCTTGCAGCCCTCCGGTCCCACAAGTACGGGAAAGATGCAACCATTATCGGTACCGTGTCCAAAGGGGCGCACGTGATCATGGAAACTGTAATCGGTGGCGAACGCTTTATCGAACCCCCGATGGGCGACCCGGTCCCCCGGGTCTGCTGATTGTTTCAGACGTTTCAAATTTTCCGGGTGAGATCTTCTTCCGGTTTTTTCAAGGAGAGTCAGGTCTTTTTGGGTTCCGGTTCACTATGCTCGGAAACAGAGCGGAAATGTTCCCGGGGGATGCCGATGACAAACCGGGCTCCCTGGCCGGGCGTCCCGGTCTCACGAATCGTAAGATTCGTTATTGCCAGGATCTCCCGCGAGAGGAAGAGGCCAAAGCCGGTATTCTTGTAATATTCCCGCCGGAAGATCTTCTCTTTCTCGGCCTCCGGGATACCGACCCCGTTATCTTCGATGATGATGTCAAGACTGTCCGCCCGTTCAACGGTTCTGAGGGAGACCTCCGTCACATGTTCCCCGTGACGGATAGAATTCTCGATCAGGTTATAGAACACCTTCTCAAGCAGGGGGTCGGCATAGATCTCGTAGGGTGGGATATTTGCACGGATAAAGATTGCACGGGAATCGATGCTCGCCGTTGCAAGGGCAACGGTCTCGGCTACATTATGCCAGTGGGGTGAGTATACCCCGATGTTCTGGTAATCACGGGTAAAGAGGATCTGGTTCCGGATCGCATTTGCTGCCGTTTCCTCTTTTACCAGGTATTTCATCAGGTTGGGATCCTTCGTGTCCTGTTTTGAGATCTCGAGAAAGCCGAGGAGGGCTGTCAGCTGGTTGAGGATATCATGTCGCGTGACGTTGTTGAGCAGGTTCAGTTTCTTGTTCGCCTGCGTCAGGGCTTCCTGTGCCAGCTTGTTGTCCGTGATATCAACCACGGTACAGATGACACCGGGCTCACCGGTCTCTGCGGCCGAAACGAGCGCCCACCGCATGCTCCCGTCCCATGCCCGGAACCGGACCTCGATATCGCCGACTCTCCGCAGGTCCCGTACTTTGTTGATGAAGTTCTCCCGCTCCTCCCGGTCCGGGATGAGATCCGGCAGGGATTTTGTCATCAGATCATCGCATTCGTACCGGATCATGTGGGCAAATTTCCGGTTCGCGTCACGGATCCTGAAGCTCTGACGGTCATAACTGAAGACACCGGCCTGCGAGTTGTAGTATGCACCGCAGCTCTTCTCACCTTCCTTGCGATAGACCTGGGAATAGGTTGAGATGAGGACGCCCAGCGAGACAAAGATATAGAACCAGACCGTGGCAAGCGTGTAGGTCTTGATATCCGGTATCCCGATGAGAACGACGAGGAGAAGGTACAGCCAGCCGACAGCAACGGTACCGTATATGCTCAGGTTCGGGCGGGCAAACGCGATCAGGATAAGCGGGATGAGATAAAAGTACGGGAAGACATCATAAATACCCCGGCTTAAACTGGCATAGGTGATGACAACAGCGGCGAGGATGCTTGCGATGATACAGACATCGAAGAGCATCTGCCTTTTCCGGGTCATCGGCCGCATTGTCATGGTTTCTGTATGAAATCCTCCCGGGGTTAGTGGATTATGCAGAAGTAGGGATCCAAGATATTTAATGATTGTCCGACTGCAAAATAAGCAAAAAACGGCTTATTCGGGTTTTTTTGCAATAAATCCCATTAAAAGTTCGAGTGCGGCAAGTTCCCGTTTGCCCCCGCATTTCCGGATGATGCCGGCATGGTAATCGATCAGTTCCTTTAATTTTTTGTCACGGGTCCTCTGGTACCGGGTTGCATGCACGGTTGCATCGATGATATTGCCAAAGCCCCGGTTGACCGGACGGATGACCGCTTCTTCGATGATCTCCTTTTTCAGCGTGAGGGAAACCACGAGCGCGTCCGTTGTTGTGCGCTCGATCGTTGCGGTGAATGCAGCCCACGCATCTGCCCCGGCCAGGCGCTGCATGGTGATGCCACCTACCGGTTCGTTGACGAACATTTCATGGGGGAGGTCCCCGAATGCAGTCTTCACGTACAGGACCGGGTCATGGATGATGTTTGCAACAAGCCACCCGTCCTTCCGGATGTTTTCTGCCGTATGGCTCCCGGCAAAGAGCACCATCGTCATCTTTCCGTCCCGGAGATGGATGCCCATCGGTGCCGCATTGAACGACGTGGTCGCAATAATTTCGTTGATCCCGCCTTTCAGGAGTCCCATGACCATCCTTCCCCGAGGGCAATAAAGATGGACGCAATGAGGATATCGGCAGTTGATCCCGGGTTGATATCCCTCCGGATGCACTCCGCATCGAGGTCCTCTGCCGACCTCCTGCCCTCCAGCACGTCCCGGGCCGCCATCATCGTCTCCCGTGCAACATCGCCGCCGTGCTTTTTGACGATGAGCGTGTCCGGCTCGGTTGCAAGGAGTGTCAGGAACGTCCGGACAACAGCATCCCTGCCCGGCCCGATCTCCCTGAGCAGGTCGGCACCCCGCCGGGTCAGGTGAAAGCCCGTCACCCATTCGCGGGCAACCATGTCGTTTTTCGCGGAGTGCTCCATCACATCCAGGAGGGACATGTCGCGCTCGCGGATGAGCGTGAGCGTGTGGGGGTCATTGACGTCGAGCTCGTCCGTTGCGTGCATCTTCACGGACGTCATCGCGAAGGCCTTGTAAAACGCAACGGCATCGGATGAATCGGTCTTTGCAACTGCCGCGAGGGCCCCCGCGATATCCTTCCCGTAGAGCAGCGGGATGAGCAGGATGAATGCGCCGAAGTGCGTGTTCCCCCCGTCATGGCAGTTGGTATCGCGGACCGCGTGCTTGATGATCTCGCCAATCCTCCCCTGCCCCCGCTCTGCCTCTTCAAACGCCGGCCGGGCAAAGATGGTGGACGCAAGAAAGTGCTCCAGCCGCGTCTCCGGGTAATCATGGCAGCGGTCCACGTTTCCCGGTTTGGGGTAGGCCGAGACCTCGAGCATCATGGCGAGCTGCGCACGTTCAACTGCGTTCATCCGGAGACACGTCATGGAATATACGCCCCATTATGGTATCAGAGAGATCGCGTTTCTGCCGCATATACTCTTTCCTTGAGAGGCCCGCCTGCTTTAAGGTCATGTCCCGGAACATGCAGGGAGACGAGGTCTTGCAGCACCAGGCAAGGCTGCCAAAACAGGTCTGGCTCCCGGTATCAAGAGGGGTCCCCTTCACCCCATTCAGTTTCATCTGGATGTATTCATCGCGGGGCAGGTCGATTCTCGACAGCATCGGGATGAGCGGGCATTCCTTCACCGGCATACAGCAGAAGGTAAGCGCCCGTATATCACCACCGCGGCAGAGCTGCTTGGGGGAATTATACCACCCCTCTTCGTCCGCATACCGCGTGATCGCGGCATCGAGCCCCGCAAGCGTCCTCTCATCGGACTGCCGGGCAAGCGAAACAATGTCCGCCCCGTGGGAGAGCATGTCCCGCATCCGGTCGAAATTGTTGATCGAGTTGTTGGCAATGATCATCAGCGGGCAGCTGTTCCGGATCTGCCGGAGTTTTGCCGTGCCGGAGTCCATGAGGTCCACGTGGAGGATGTCCGCACCTGCGTGCCAGAGGTTCTCTGCAAGGACCCGGTCATCGTCCGCAACACCGGACCGGATCTTCACCGAGACCGTGACGCCCTCCTCTTTCAGCGCCCGGACCTCGGCAAGGAGTTTCTCCGTGTGCCTCAGGTAGTATTCGCCAGCACCTGCTTCGACCATCGCCGGCTGGCGGCAGTGCGCATCGATCTCGTACACAACAGCTGTCCCGAGTGCCCGTGCAACCGCACGGAATGCCTCCGGCGAACTCCCGCGGAGGCTGACCCCGGGGATCACGCTGCTGTCCGCCATCTTCGCAACCTGCGCCTTCAGCTCGGCAACCGGGTCTTCGAAAATGAACTCCTTCCGGTCACCTTCTGATGCCACAGACCGGGCGGCCTCCATGGTCGGCCGGTCAATGGAATACCCCCCGATAAAACCAAGACCGATATGATCAGCCCGCTCAAGCAGGTAGGCCGCATCCACAATGCCGGCCATAGACGCAATCGCTACCGGCGTCCTGACCACACGGTCGTTGATGAGCAGCCCGAAGCGATCGAATGCATCCATCATAGATTCATATTCGTTGAGTATGCCGGATGAAATTACTTTGGGTTTGTCCGGGTTCATGCGCACGCTTCATCCCATGCGAACGAAGAGAGCATGGGATTTTATGAGGCGTTGCATGGACCCGGACCAGAGAAGACCCGTAGTGAAGCGAAGGGTCTTCGAATATATTGTTCGCATGTTATCATGCCCGCTGGCAGGTGAAGCGAACCACAGGATTATTTGATGAGGGGCTTGGACCCGGACTGGAGAATGCTGAGGGTCATCAGACCCGAAGCAGGAGAAGAACGAAGTTCTTCGAAGACCGCGAGCGAAGGGTCTTCGAATATATCGTTCGCATGTTATCATGCCCGCTGGCAGGCGAAGCGAACCACAGGATTATTTGATGAGTGGCATGGACCCGGACAGGAGCAGAATTGCAAAGTTATTCTTCGACCCGTTAAAGAGTCATGAGAGTCCTACATCTTCTCCAGCACGTACCCGCCTTTCGAGCGTGACAGCGCAACTCCCGCCCGGGCATCGTCAACCGTGATCCCCTTGTTCTCCTTAAAATGTGCGACAACGGTTGCCCACGGGATCAGAAACGCCTCGCTTGGTTTTCCCGGCCCCTGCCGGAACTCCACGGCAAGGTACCCGATCCGCCCGGTCTTTGCAAGGAAGTCCGAGATCGCGTCGACCTGGTGGACATTTTTCTTATCGGAATGGAAGTGCTGCGAGAAATAGAGTTTCCTGTCAATGATCGACTTGCATTCGATCGACAGGTAATACGAGGGGTTGAGCGAATCAACGAGCACGTCCACGTACTGGCTCGTGAATTTGTGCTGCTTGAGCCGGTACGCAAAGCCCTGGATATGGTGGGCAACAAAAAAACGGTTCAGGCAGTGGACGATCTCCCGCTCGAAATCACTCATTGGTTACCGGTGCGATGCCCGCAGAGAAAAAACCCGTTGGTACGGGTTAATAACATGAAATCAGGATCCCCCGGCAACGAGGTCCCCGCGGTCGCGATCAAAACAAGAAAGTTATTACGATTACAGGTATATTTTCATACTAAGTGTTTTCTCATGCTGGTTTTTCGGCATACGGGAAGTCGAACACAAATCAGGCGGATTTATTCAAAAAAACGCCTGAACACCATCACATCGGAGTTACATACATGAGCAAGAAGGGAATGTTACTCGTAGGGCACGGAAGCACGATGCCCTATAACCAGGAACTCGTTGAGAAGACTGCTGCCTTCATCAGGTCGAACAATGCCGATTTTATTGTCAAATGCGGTTTCATGAACATGAACAAGCCGACGATCAAGGAATCGATGGAGGCATTCAAAACCGAGCCGATCGATGCGCTGGTCGTCGTCCCCCTCTTCCTTGCAAAGGGTGTTCATATCGAGAAGGACATTCCCGGCGAGATCGGCCTGCCCGAAGGGACCAAGAAAGGCAATTTCGTGCTCAATGGCAAGACGATACCGCTCGTGTATGCCGACCCGATTGGCAGCGACCCCCTGCTCGCCGACCTCATGGTCAAGAAAGCGAATGCAGCGCTCTCCAACCTCTGACCTTTTTTATGCAGATCCTGGTGCTGGACACGATCCACGGCGGGAACGCAATCGGCGATGCTTTTCTGTCGCGTGGTGATAACGTCGATCTCGTGGACGTGTACCGCGGCGAGAGTCCGGTCACTGTTGAGACAGCCCTTTCCCGGCCCTATGACCTGATCGTTGCTCCCGTGCATCTCGATCCAGACTACCCGCTGCTGAAAGCGGCCCGGGTGCCGGTGATCACCCACCATGAAGCCGTGCGGCAGCTTGTTGGCAATAACGTACCTGAAGTGATGGTGGAGATCACGGGCGCACGGGGCAAGACGACGACCGCACACGCCCTCGCCTCGCTGATGCCGGGCAACGGGATCCTGCACACCTCCTCCGGCACCTTCCGGTTCCCGGAAAAAATTCTTATCTCCCGGTCCAGCATCACACCCGGCTCGGTGCTCGCATCAGTGAAACTCGCGCTGGAGATCAATGGATGGTTGATCGCCGAGGAGTCGCTCGGCATCACCGGTGCCGGATCGCTTGGGATCATCACGTCCGCTGATGACTACCGTTTCGCTGCGGGAAAAAAATCCGCAATCGAGGCCAAGACCGCATCCACAGGACACTGCCGGCGCCTCCTGCTTGCGGAAAAAATCCCGTCCGCCCGCACGGGGGGTGTCGTCCATATCGAAGATGTCGCATCATGCGAGGGAGCGGAATGCACCATCACACGGGAAGGTACCACCCGCCGGTTCACGAGCCCTCTCCTTGCGCTGCCGGCGTACCGCGACTCCCTGGTGCTTGCAGCCGCTGCAGCCGCGATGATGGGGATCGATCCCGCTCCGCTGGCATCATTCACCGCGCTCCCCGGTCGTATGTCGGCCCGGTATGATGGCGATGTGCTGGTTGTCGATAACGCGAACAGCGGGACGAACGCTGACACGACCATCGATGCGGCGCAGTACGCACGGAATGCATCCGGCAGGGACGAGATCACGCTGGTCATCGGCCAGCAGGAAGGCGACGGGGCGGTCTGCGAAGGATTCGCGTACGACCAGCAGCTCGCTGCGATCGAAGCGATCCGCCCGGTCCACCTGGTACGGGTCGGCCGGGTCCCGGACAACAGCACACCGGAAGAACCGCGTCATGTCCCGCAGACCACCGCCCGCGTGGAAACACTTCAAGAAGGTTATACCATGGCACGACAAAAAACAACACAGGGATCGGTTGTCCTTGCCGTCAAGACCTGGAGATGAGTGATCAGATGAAGTACATGCACCCCCGCCCGAGTTCGATCGTTGCCGCCCTCTATACTGCCCGCGACCTCAAGGCCGATGTCGCGATCCTGCACGGCCCCTCCGGCTGCTCGTTCAAGCACGCCCGGCTACTGGAGGAGGACGGCATGCGGGTCCTCACCACCTCCCTTGCCGACAACGAGTTCATCTTCGGCGGCCAGAAACCACTCGAAGACGTGCTCCGGTATGCCGAGGACACGTTCCACCCGGAACGCATGGCGGTCGTGGGTACCTGCGTTGCGATGATCATTGGCGAAGACCTCCAGTCAGCCATTGAAGGGTCGGGGATCACTACACCGACCATTGCCGTGGATATCCATGCCGGATATATCGAGAACATCGCCGGCGTGATCTCGACACTCGAAGCGGCCTGCGAGGCCGGCTGGATCACGGAAGAGGAACTGACCCGGCAGCGGTACATGATGAACAAGGCAAACGAGGTCGAGCGTTTGCGGGGTGCCGCCTCACAGCCGTACATCGAAGCCTCCCGCGGCGACCTCAAGCATAAAGCTGCACAGGAACTCCTCCGGCTTACACGTTCCGGCGCAAAAGGGGTCGCGATCCTGAACGCGAAGAAGGAGACCGCGTACATGTTTGTCGATGCGCTTGTCGCGCTCCATGACGTCTGCCCGGACGCGGACGTGACCTACATCGTCAACCTGGAACAGCGAGGACTTCCCAAGACCCGGGCGGACGCGGAGCGGATCGCAACGGAACTTGCGGCCCGCGGCGTGAAGGCGGAACTGGTCGGGGCGCTGGACGAGTACGGCGCAAACGGCGATGCACTGGGGAGACGGATCCAGGAGATCCGGCCCTCATTCGCACTGATCACCGGTGTCCCCCACGCGATCCCGCCGGAGTTCACGAACGGGATCGAGTGCTTCTCCATCACGAACGGCCCGCGGCAGGTGGCACCGCTCCGCGCAATCGGGCACCGGCACGTGATGGTCGAGATCGACCTGCACCCGAAGACCCTCGGCGTCCGCTCGATTGTGGAGAGCGAGTTCGGGGCGGTCCTCCGGAGCCTCACATGAAGGCCGTCCTGATCACCGGTGACCGTTCCGGCAGCGGCAAGACCAGCATTACGCTCGCCCTTGCGGCCCTCCTCTCGAAGAAGAACAAGGTCCAGACCTTCAAGGTCGGGATGGACTACATCGACCCGTCGTACCTTGCAGCGGTCTCGCACCGGCCCTGCCGGAACCTTGACAGCTTCACGCTCAATAACGATCAGGTGCAGGGCATCTTCCGGTTCGGGTGCCGGGGCGCTGACATCGCCCTTGTTGAAGGAGTCCGGGGACTGTACGAAGGCGCAGAAGCACTGGACGACACCGGCAGCACGGCAGCCATTGCAAAGGCACTCGACCTGCCGGTCGTGCTCGTGGTCTCGGCCCAGAGCATCACGCGGAGTGCCGCCGCAATTGTCAAAGGGTTCCAGACATTCGACCCGAAGGTCCGGATCGCAGGGGTCATTCTCAACAACATCAAGGGCGGGTCCCACAAGGCAAAGGCTGTTGCGGCAATCGAGCATTACTGCAACGTACCGGTCATAGGCGCCATCCCCCGCATGGAGGAGATGCAGCTCGCGATGCGCCACCTCGGCCTTGTCCCGTACCGCGAGGGTTCCGGGCGGGGCGACTTCGATGCACGCATCGACACGATCACAAACATGATCGGGCAGTACGTTGACCTTGACCGGCTCCAGTCCCTGATGAAAGAGATCCATCCTGCCGGTGACACGCCCACACTCTTCGACAAAATCCCTGCACCCGACATAAAAATCGGGGTTGCACTGGACGAGGCCTTCAATTTCTATTATGCCGACCTCTTCGATATCCTCGCGACCTGTGGAGTAAAGACCGTCCCGTTCAGCCCGGTCCACGACCGGCTCCCGGACGCGGACGGCTACATCATCGGCGGGGGATACCCGGAACTCTTTACAAAGGAACTCGAAGCGAACGACCGGATGCGGGAGGCCGTCCGCGAGATCTCCCGGAACGGCACGCCCGTATATGCCGAATGCGGGGGGCTGATGTACCTGACCGGGCGCATGGTGCTGAAGAAAGGCTGGCAGGGCAGTGCTGACGAGCAGACCTCGGCAATGTGCGGTGTATTCAGAGGTGAGACCCGGATGCCGGCCAAGCGTGTTGTCAGTTACGTGGAGGGCACAAGCGGCCCGGATTCCCCGATGGGCAGCGCACCGTTCCGCGGCCACGAGTTCCACTATTCCGAGGTCGTGCTGGGCAACGACACCAAGTTTTCTTATACGCTCTCGCGGGGCATCGGCATCCGGGACAACCTTGACGGTGCCGTCTCCGGTAATACCATTGGCAGTTATACGCACCTGCACCCGGTGGCAAGTGCCGGGATGTTCCGGCACTTTGCGGAACTCTGCAGAAAAAAGATCTGACCGGCCGGCCCGGCAGCATTACAGGATACAGGTAGTTGTTCCCACATTTTCGTAGTCCATGATTTGATCCACAAATGAACTCATCTGTGACAATATCACGGGGTCGAGTCCTTTTTCGGCACAGAGAAAGACGCCGGATACATCAGAGAGTTTCAGCTTGTTGACAACAAAATGCAGGAATTTCGAGGCGATTACTGAAGGAATGTGGATGAGCAGCATGCTGACGGAATCGAACATGATGCATTTTTTCCCCGCGGGCATCTGTTTTATGAGTTCCGTGATGGCGATGCCAAGGTCGGTGAGGTTCGACGGGTTCGTGACGTATTTCACTTTCGGACCGGGGGTGCATTCCCCGCCGGAATACTGGGTCACTGCATCGATCACGTAATAGGCATCGGGGGTGATGCCTTCCTTTGCGTATATCTTGGCAAGGACCTTGTTGGGTTTGTTGACCGTAACGATAAGGGGGTTACAGCCACTTTCTATGATCTTTTTCATGACCAGCAGATTCATCTCCGGGACATTCTCCGGCTGGGCAAGCATGAGGCAGAGCGTGCTTTCTGCCGGTTCGTCCGCGTGTGTCTGTGCGTCCATCTGCGGTCACTTCTCTATCAGAAAGTCCCGGAACTCCGGGGGGATATCCGTGGGCTTTTCCCCGACCGCTTTTGCCTGGAGTTCTTCCAGGTTCTTTACGATCTGGCTCAAATTGTTGGCATGGAGCTGGAGCTGCATCCGGATATCCTCCGCGTCGTAGTCGCTGCCTGACACCAGGACTGCAAGCTGGTTAAAGTCCTCGTGCATCAGTTCCAGCGGTTTCTTGACCCGGAGGATCGATTCCGAGAGGTACGCGATGAGGGCGATATGGCGTTCCTCTGCCTTTTTCCGGTCGAGTATGTCGATGAAACTCTCGATCAGGTATTCCCTGCGGTTAATGCTAACCTTCGTCACGGTCTTGAGGATGGGGATCTTTTCGTCGTTCTTGTTGATGATTACCTGCTCCAGGTTGCGGACCTCCTGGTGAAGGTCGGTGGTGGGGCACTCCCCGCGCTTGACCGGGCAGAGAAACTCGTGGCACACGCTGCCGAGGAGTTCCTCCTTGCTCCTGCCGGTGATGAACTCGGCAAGAGGATTGGCGTCAACGATCCGGTGGGCTTCCGGGTCGATGATCAGGATGCCCGTCTGGATCTTCTCGAATATCTTCCGGAACACGTCGCCGGAAGGCAACGTGCAGGTGGGGTCGCTCATCAGTCCCAGGGATTTTTGTGTCATGCGAAGGTCACATCCCTTTCCGGCATGATACCGGCTGTAGTGTGAAATAACCTGCTGGATATATATCAACATTTGTGCTGCCCCGGGAGCGGTGCACATGCCGGTCCGGTTGACGGTGCACCCGAGGCCACTGTTCCGGCATCGGCGCCGGCTGATGGATCAGACCGGCCGGCCGCTCACTTCGTTCGCGTGCAGGTTATAAGCGTAACCAGCCAGTCGCTCCGCTCCCACGTCGCTTACTAACGTAAGCGACCGCTCGCTACGCTCGCGAGCTGGTTACTGGCGTAACCGGCCAGTCGCTCCGCTCCACGTCGCTTACTAACGTAAGCGACCGCTCGCTACGCTCGCGAATAAAAGAAAAAACTACAAAACCTCCGCCCCCCCATACACATTTCATGATCATTTATCTGGATGGGAAATACCTGCCGGAAGAACAGGCCCGGATCTCGGTCTTTGACCACGGGTTCCTGTACGGGGACGGGGTGTTCGAGGGGATCCGTTGTTATAATGGCAGGGTCTTCCGGCTAAAAGAGCACATCGACCGGCTCTATGACTCGGCAAAGACGATCGATCTCACGCCCCCGGTCCCAAAGGAAGAGATGATTGAGGCGATCTGCGAGACGCTCCGCAGGAACAACCTGACCGATGCCTATATCCGGCCGATCTTCACCCGGGGTGTCGGCGACCTCGGGCTTGACCCGCGGAAGTGCCCGAAGGCCTCGGCCGTTGTCATTGCCGTTACGTGGGGCGCAATGTACGGCGACCTGTACGAGAAGGGCCTGAAAGCCATCACGGTCTCGGTCCGGCGCAACCCGGCGGAGTGCCTGCCCCCGAATGTCAAGAGCCTGAACTACTTAAACAACATCCTTGCGAAGATCGAGGCGAACTACAAGGGCGGCGACGAGGCGATCTTCTTTGACACGAACGGCTACCTCTCGGAAGGTTCCGGTGACAACCTCTACATTGTCAAGAACGGCGAGATCATCGTGCCCCCCACGCTCAACAACCTCCGGGGGATCACCCGGCTGGTCGTGCTCGAGATCGCAAAATCGCTCGGCATCACGGTACGGGAGCAGAACCTCGGGTACTTCGACCTGTACACGGCCGACGAGCTGATCTGTTCCGGTACCGCAGCAGAAGTTGCCCCCATCACCTGGTGTGACGGGAGGACGATCGGTTCCGGGAAACCCGGCCCGGTATTCCGGCAGCTGGCCGCTGCATTCAAGCCCATAACCGAGAAAGAAGGCTACCCCATCAATAAGAAATAATTTTTTGTTGCTCTTTTCGTTTGCCGGATTTCCTCTCGGGCCCTGTTTGCCGGGACCAGCCGGATATGCTTGCTCCATAACCTATTTATGACGTTACGAGAAATTAGGTAGGACAGCGCGCTGCTATAGTGTAGTCCGGCCAATCATGTCGGCCTTTCACGCCGACGACTGGGGTTCGAATCCCCATAGCAGCATCTTCTTTTCAGACCAGAATCCCCAAAGGTTTTCCAACGCATTCTCCCAGCGTCAGCTTAATCCATATGCACACGGATTTCGCCGGTGCAATGAGAAAAGGGATTGATCCTGCACCCACCAGTCGAGACCGGGCATTCCACTGCCAGAAAGCGGAGTATGCAGATCATTCTATCGACAGGGCTACAGCAGAAAAACGCCTAACACCGGAAGATGCCCAATTGATCCGGGCATTTATCTCGGAGTTGAAAGCTACAAGGGGGATCAGTACCGGTCGGGCGAATAAGATCATTTTCACGCTCATCACGTGGAGACGGTACCTTCCACCCTTCAGAACTGCCTGCATTACCGATCTCTACTTGGGGATCAACAAACTGAAAGATGCAAGGATTCAGGGCCGGCCCTACAAGCAGAACACCCAGAGAGATTTTCTGAATTTCATCAAGCGATTTTTCCTCTGGATGATCAAGCACCAGTATTCCCTGCTAATGAAGGACGATATCCGGGAGATTAAGGTGCCCCGGACGGACACGATGACCAAAACCGCCGAGATGATGCTCAGCGATGATGAAGTCCATAAAATGATAGATGCCTGTATGAGCTCTCGTGACAGGGCATTGCTCGCGATGTTGTACGAAGGCGGTTTTCGTATCGAAGAGATTGGGACAATGACATGGGGCCAGATCAAGGTTGATGATTATGGTATCATCATCAATACCAACAAGAAGACTGAAAAGCCCCGGTACGTCCGGCTCGTAGCTGCTACGCCGTATTTCGCCCAATGGAAAAATGATTACCCGTATGCTATATCATCCGAAGGTCTGGTTTTCACGTCTCACAAGCGCCTTCCGCTCCGCTACGAGGGGATAGCTCTTCAGTTGAAAAAGATCGCAGCGCGCGCCGGTATTCGGAAGCGAATCACGCCGCATTTGTTCCGGCATTCGAAAATCACGTCGATGGTTCGGGAAGGGTATAACGAGACCATCATTAAAAAAATGATGTGGGGGAACATTCGGACGGGGATGTTCGAGACGTACTGCCACCTGTCGGATGCCGATGTTGATGATGAAGTTTTAGCCAAGCAGGGCATCCGCAGAAAGGACGAGAAGAAACAGCGAGCTATGGAGGCTCGCCAGTGTCCCCACTGTTCGACAGTGAATGCCCCCACCGATGAGTACTGCCGTACCTGTGCCAAACCCCTGACGGCAGAAATTGACCTGTCAATGGAAGAGATCAAACGAGAGATTGAGAAGACCCCGGAATTTGCAAAAATTATGGAAATGATCCGGCACAATATTTCAGTTGCCGGCTGATTTTTCTTTTTTCATATAGCGTTTTAACAGTGCAGGGAGTTTATCCGGTTGCGTCCGGGTTGTTGTATCCATCCCCATTACAGAATCCAGAATCCGTTTGTTTTCCGCCGTTTCTTTCCGCATTATCCCGAAAAGGAACATCTGAAGATCCCTTTCTACAACGCCATCCGGATTGGTTTCCATCCAGTCCTGAAAAATACAAAACCTGAACACTTCCAAGAGGCGGTTATCAGTACTTACTACCTCATTGGTATCGAAATTCAGAGAGAATTTTTGGCATACCCACCCGATGTTGCTTGATGGAGTATCCCATGGATATAGCGTCTCTGTGGTAACTGGATTAAGCAAACAGAACTTGAAGAACGTAGGGGAGGCCAGTAACAGAAGCTGGAGAAGTTCCTCATTCTTTTCCTCTCCTTCGAGAATCCGCTTGTCGATAATCAGTTCCCGGAGCCATGTGCTTTCCCGGAATTTTGGGCGGAGTTCCTCATAGTAATCAATACCATAGCATACCGTTCCTAGGTGATCAAAATCCCGGTATAATCGATAGCCGGTTCCTTTCCGCCATCGTGATCCTTCCGGACGGTAATCCTCAATCGCCTCGATAATTCCCTCTTCCACGAGCGCGTCCAGCTGTCTGCTGACATACCGGTACTTGTTATCGGTTGTACCGCTAAAACCGCAATAGTCGGCAATCCCGCCGGTGTTTGCCACATCGTTGTCAAGCAAGCACGCGACAATCAGCTTCTTGATATTCTTTTTCGGTTCCTTGCCCTTCGTATCTTCACTCATATAATCACGTTTCCCCATTACACCACAATATGAATAAACCTTGTGTTGTAATGACCCGTGATGCCGCCCGACGGAGATGCTGCTTAGGATAACGTCTGAAAGTCAAAAATGTGGACTAATCTATGCTGGATACCGCACTTTTTTTAGCATTCTTGTGATCTAAAAAAGCCCCATTTCTATCTCAAATTTTGAAAATACGTTATAAATGAGCCTTATTTGGGAAGAGGACTAATAAGTAATTGTTGAGTTACATGCCAAAAATTACCCTGAACCAATTACAGCATCTGCCTGAACTGCATCGGCTCGTTTGCGAACAGTTGATTCGGAAGGGATCGTGGCAGCTGATCTTGGACGCCGAAGAAAAACCGTCAGATCTTGATGTAATCCCAATCTCAATGAGGTGAAACGATGGGAACGGGTTTGCGCGGGTACGGGTGGTACAAGTGGGACTTGCTGATGGAGGTCTACTATGCGTTTGAAGCAACGGAATTTACCTACGCGGCAGCGGCCATGCTCCCCGGGTTCGACAGAAAGACGTACATGTCTCTGTATTACGACGGGTTAATCCTCAAAAAAGCCCAGGGGCTGCCTTCCAAATGGAAACTGAGCGATGCTGCCATCAGCTCAATTATCGGGAGCAACCTGCCTGATGATGCTGAGTTGGAATCGGAGATTACTCTCCAAGCCCCTCGCCGCTCCAAACGCGCTTTACTACATTCCGAGGCATTTGTCCAACAGATCCTCGAAGCGGTTGATTTTTTTTCAAAGCCTGAGGTGATATCATGAAATGAGCAGCAAGTCGAAAACACGGTTTGATCGATATTTGACTAATGTTAAAAGGTGGTAACGATGGGTGATGCAAAAAACAAACTAGAACTACAAGTCAACGACCTTGTTCTCATGAACGTCGTTGGTGTTGGAGAGGACGGGCCAATCTTCGGGGTCATTGACCGAGTAGGAACAATGGAGCTCCTTGGAGAGGAGGCCGTAACATCTCCGGTAGTGGAGAGCACAAACGAACAGGCAACGACAAAGACCGCAGAAGCTGAAAAGCCGGGAAACGAGGGAGGTTCCTCAGGACAGGTGGCTACCTCGGTAATTGCTGAATTGGAAGCCCGGCGGGCTGCTCTGGATGCTGCGATTCAGGAGTTGAAGCGGGGCGATGGAATCAAAGATATTCCACAATTACAACCAGATTCTGTTATACCACCAACACAATAGCAAGTGTGATAGACTGATTATTAATCATGCAAATTTTTAGCGAGCAAAATTATTTAGATAATTAAAATTTTTTATTATTTAAGTAATCTTATTTTTGCAAAACACACCACAGTTTTCTTCGAATCTGCCCCATCATTAAGGAATTGTGCATTCTCAACAACAAGGTAATACTTTCCTTGCGCAGGAAGCTGATAATTACGAGTGAATGCTACTACGTTCTTTTGAATGGTTCCCTTAAATGAGGCTTTGTTTCCCTTTTCAAATCCATTCAGGTATATGTCGAGATTTTCCTGATCCATAATTAGAACATCAACCGGGGAGGTACAAGATGAGACGTTTATCGAAAATGTATACCCCTTATCCCCGGCAAGGAGGTAATACTCTACGTGATCGTATTCAACAACAATCATCCTTGATAAAATGGGGATCGAATCGACAACCGATGTATCAGCAACATCTGTCTCGGGTACATAAGTACTCATATGCTGAACACCTTTAACAGCAACAACAGCGGCCTTAGACTCAACCGCTGATTCTGCAACTCTCGCACATCCCGCTGAGAAAATGAAAAACAGTACCAGAATAACACATGCAATCGACATTAAACCCTTTTGATTTTTAGTAATCATACAGTTTGTTTTGGAAAAGACCATTTCATTTTCTCCATTAATTGCCTTTAAATGAATTCAAAACCCCGTCAAATAGGACTTGAGCATCATCCTGACTCTTGTAACTTGCAGTCAGTATCATAAAAGTTCGTTGACTCGGAAGATCCTCCCATATGGCCATGAAATTATAACTCATTTTCCCATTCTCTGTCATATCATGGCCATTCATCGTCACAAAATACACTGTATTTCCAGAATGTGTTGTCGTTTGAATTGAACTCATTTGGAGATCTGGGTTTTCTGCAAGGAGCTCAGTATACAGTGATGCAAATATCTTTTGAGCGGAATCACGCGATAATGAATCCTCTTTTAGGAACCATAGAACCCCAATCCCTTCATCATCAGAATTGTCGAATTGAAGCATTCCGTTATAATATGTTGCCTCTGAATACCCTTCGGCACTCGTGTTTAATGGAAGAGATGAAGGGTGGTTAAAGGATATCCCATAATTCGAGTATTTCACCCACTGATAGTTCGAATCACTTCCCGCCATCCCAAAAATAAATGCTGCAAAAATTGACAATACGATTGTTATTGCAATGGGAGCACCGATAATTGCGGCAGCCCACGATAACACACCCCAATTTTCACTTGCAGGATGTGCTTTCTTGATAATCCAGTAGATTACATAGGTGATGATTAAAAAAATAATATACATTATAATAAAAACAATCAATGCCGTAACTATAGATGCGATACTAAAAGATACACCGTCCTTAATCTGACTAGTTAAAGTGGTGATGAATGCGAAAATCGCGGATAATCCTGCTACAACGTTAACACCGGTTGTTGATCTTTCTGATGATCCCTCATGAGAAGTCGATTTGACTGAGTTATCAGTACGTTGAATTTTTTTCAGGGTAATATTTCGATTTGTTGTGGCCATTGCATAATTTGGATCGATCCTTAATGCACGCTCATAAGCTACAATTGCCTCTTGATATTTACCGAGATTATCAAGGGCTACCCCTTTATTGTTCCAGATAACTTGGTCTTCTGGAGTTTTCGAAAGAATGATATTATATACAGAAACTGCCTCTGCATATTTCCCAAGTTGAAAAAGAATGGAGCCTTTCCCTTTTAATGCATCAATGTTACTTGGTTTAAGGGCAAGGACAGACTCAAACATCGAGAGAGCTTCTGCGTATCGTTTAGCCTTTATTAGATCCTCACTTGATTTCATTAGTGTGGAGACCGTTCTTTGGTCTTCCATCAGAGCCTCATATGCTTCATTAATCTTTTTAAATCTCTCCTCTGAACCTCGTTCCTTGCATACATCTGGGTGATACCTTTTTACAAGGTTTCGGTAAGTATTTTTAATCTCATTATCATCAGCATCACGAGACACACCAAGAATTGAATAATAGTCAATCATAGCAATCAATTTGATAAATATTCGAAAAATGCCGTCAGATATCTCCCTTCAAAATTCATAGAATGCATCTTTCTTTGAGGAGCGCGAAAATAAACTGGAATTTTTCCATTTTTTTGTTTTATTTATTGAGATCATATTCATAAGAAAGGTGAACGTTTTCAATAAAAATAAAGGTATTCAATTGAATCCCACATGACCTACATAAGGTGATATTGAAATATGCCAAGTATTTTTTGATAATGCCACGACAGAAAGGAAAGTCAAAAAACCAACTAAGTTATCGCATTCCTTCTGATGTAGAATTAAAAATGGATAAACTAATTGCAAATAAGGAATTCAACACTCGATCTGATATTATTTCAACAGCAATTCGCTTTTATTTGGATCATCGAGAGTTCAATATTGAGGAAGAAATTGAAAGTTATCTCAATTCTGAAAAAGGTGAGAGGTATATTAAAAACCAAATTGAAAAATGCCAAAATGCCACATAGCTTTCTCCTCTTTTGTAATAAGTAAAATATAGAACCGGGATATACCGATATTGATCATATTTGTAATACATTTATCCACTATTATCGACCGTATCTCTCCGTATATTTCACGTCGGAGTGATCACATAAAAATTTCATACACTTATACCTACATTTACTCTGGTTATAGGGAAATCATGAAAAAAATATTGAGTACAATACGTTTTTCTCCGTTCTTGTTATCAGCCAAGAAAAAATGCAGTCTCCAAAAGTGTTAATATGATCACAAGCTGATTGTAATCTGAGCCAAAGGAGGTTCACATTTATGAAAAAAGGCCAGAATCAGGGGGATTCTGGTTCTGAAAAAAATCGCTCCATAGCAGCATCCTTTTCTCAGGTTAGAGTCCCTAAGGATACCTTTTTCCGTACGATCACGAACACGTCTGACGTGACACCGGCACGAAAACAGCAGGCACCAACCCGGCATATGCGTCCGTTCCACAATCCGAAGACCGTGTATGCCGATCACTCCATCACTAACGCCACCAGCCGGGGAAAACTGACCGCTGACGATGCCCGGCTGATCCGTGAGTTCATCGCAGAGATCAAGGCCACAAAAGGCATCGGGGCCGGGAGGGCCAACAAAATCATTTTCACGCTTGTCGGATGGCGGGGTTTCATCGGCCCGTTCCAGGCGAACACGATATCTGACCTGTACCTCGGCGTCGAGAGATTGCGGGAAGCCCGGCAATACAACGGCGCCCCGTATAAGCAGAATACCCGACGGGATTTTTTATTGATCCTGAAGAGGTTTTACCAGTGGTTAGTGGCAAATGGGTACTCATCCGTACCTCCTGACAAGATCAACCAGATCAAGGCACCTGCCAGTGACAGAATGACCAAGACGGCCCAGATGATGCTGACGGAAGAGGAGATCCGTGCCATGATCGAAGCCAGCCAGAATTCGAGGGACAGAGCGATCATCGCGACGTTGTACGAAGGCGGGTTCAGGTGTGAGGAGATTGGCCGGCTTACGTGGGCACAAATAAAATTTGACGAGTACGGCGCGGTCGTCAACGTCGACGAGAAGACCGGGCGGCCGAGATACATCCGTCTCATCTCATCCAAACCATATCTCATTCAGTGGCAGAACGATTATCCCTTTGCGGCCACACCCGATGCGCTGGTCTTCATCTCCTTCCAGCGTCTGCCGCTCCAGTATGCCGCCGTTGCAATGCAGCTCCGGAAAATCAGTAAACGCGCGGGCATTCAGAAGAAAATCACGCCGCACCTGTTCAGACATTCCAGAATCACCGAGATGATCAGGAAAGGGTATAATGAATCGACCGTCAAGAAAACCATGTGGGGTAACATCAACACAACGATGTTCCCGACATATCTTCATTTGACCGACGAAGATATCGACAATGATGTTCTCGCGATGCAAGGTATAACAAAAAGAGACCAGCATCGTTCAGTTGCCATGGACGTGCAGGAGTGCCGGAACTGCCATACTATCAATGCCCCGACGTACCGGTTCTGTGAATCGTGCGGGAAGCCCCTGAACGATGATGTCCAGATGAGCATGGAGCGCCTGAAACATGATATTGAGCACACTGCTGAGTACCGGATGATGCTGGAGGTTATCCAGCAGAAACTGGCAGCGGGAGCTTAACTTTTTTTCAAGAAATTATTGTTTGAGGAAGGTCCTGCCCTTCTCATGACTGATTCCCAAATCCTCCCTGAGGCTCAGGAGTATCTCTGCGGGCTTGACCCGAAGCCGTGGATTCTGAAACCCACCATCCTTGGTCTTTTCCACGGCGTCCCGATATGCAGCAAGCTTTGCAAGCACGGGTTCAGGAATCTGGTTATTATTTTTCCTGCTGGCATCGACTATCCCTGTCAACAATTCTGACATTGCTATCGAGTTGAGATAATCGGTAATCTCGTTTTTATACCGCACCCGTTTCAAGAGCATCTTCTTCAAAAACTCCCGAGTTTTTTCGGGCACCTCGTGCAACATCATCTTATCGAGGTTTTCTTTGAACATGCAGTAGATAAACAGGTCATAAACCGCAGCATTTGAAAGATAATACTGAGCTAAGACGGGATCATAAAGTCCTGTATCCCGGGATCTGATCATCGGCTGGAGGAACAATGGTTTCAAGGTCAGGATGAGATTACTTGATATTTCATACTGGAGACATAACTCGAAAAAAACCCTGGACATCTTTAACATGGTTAAAAGATCTTTTTCAGATATTTTCTCCGACTTGTAAAACCGCTGCTCGTAAATGAACTCAGCTATCCAGTCACTGTCCCGCATATCTTCTTGTATACTAACGAATTCAGGATCGTTGTAGATTGCCCACAGGACACGAAAATTTCGTTTGATGGAATAAACCGGCCCCATCCCCTTGAAGGGATCTTTTGCCCCGGAATGAATTTTCTTTTCAATATATCCCCGGTCTTTAAGATTTTTCAGGGGGCGCCAGATATGCGAATATTTGTCTTTTCCTTTGCCATCGAGTTCGCACATTTCCGTGATATGACTGACAGCCATGGCCTCATAACAAAAGAGCAAACGCATGATCTGTTGCCGGCGTTTCTGGTTCTCTCTTTTACTGGTCTTGTCCTCTTTTTGTGACAAGTCCTGTTCAGGTACTAATTCATCATCGGGTTCTCCTTCTTCAGACATATGAACACCATTTAGATATTTTCTGTTGATAATCCCAATTAAACCTACAAACTATTAAACATTATGTTTAGATTTTTAACAATTTTAACTTATCTAATATCTACAAATTCTTTTAAATTTGCAATTGGACACAAATTTCTTGCATATTTCAAAAAATACGTCAATATCCGCCAATAAATTATTGCCCCCGAGCTAAGTCTCCTTGGGAACACGATGAAAACGAGGCAGGTAACCTTCGAACAGCGGGCACATCTCGATGACCTACATCGGCTCGTCCTGGATGAACTTTGCCAGCGTTATCCCGACGAATGGGAGCTCGTTGATTCGGTCCCCCCGTCCGCCAAAGGCAGACGGATAAAACCAAGATAGCGGAGGGATTGAGGATTCCAACGGGATTACGAGGCTTTGCGGCCTCCACACGCGATGCAGTTTTTAAGATCAGAGAGGTGTTTGGCAGCTCAGAATTCCATTATCGTCACGCCATTGAGAGATGCCACATCACCCGCAAGCAGTTTGGAAAACTCCGGACTGACGGCATCCTGGTTAAGAATGGAAGCCACTGGCCTGCACGTTGGAGACTTGCTCAGCGATATCTCTCGACACCGCCTGAGCCACACCCTTCCACCTCTCTTACGGAAGTGAAATGATTGACAGAAAAAAGTGTAGATAATGAGGTTACACTCCGGTGTAAGCCAAAGGATCCCTCGGATCCTGAAACGTTAGTTTGTCGAATAGTGTCAGGGCCGGCAACTTCCGTAAAGGAGCCGGCTCCTGAAGCGTTGTCAAAGACCCCGCAGCCCAATCCCCCTGTCGCAGACACGCGGGCACCGGTTATTTCCGACAATTCCCTTCAGCAGGATGACGTGACACTGACCGTGCGCAGAGTAAAGAGGGACGGGAAGGTTGTTATTGAAGTCTTTGAGCCGGATGCATGCCCTGTGAAAACAGCGGACACATCATCCGGTTCCAAGCCCGAACCCAATCACACCGCTGATGAGCAGAAGAGACTTGAGCTCACGGGATGTGATGGGAAGCACTGTACCATATCCAAGTTCAAGGCATTCAAAAAGAAGAAGCAGGCCATTAAGGATGCCAAGGGCGGGGGAGGGGAGTGATACCCATCTCCTTCCTTTGGACATTCCATCGGGTTTGTTTTAGTGAGAATAAGAGGTGTAGCAATGGCTCTGTGTCGCCCGTATTGTAAGGATATTATTTCAAATGGATATGTTTATAGATCATTAAATAAATTATTAACTACTATGGGAGATGAAGGCGGGGCAATTGGGATAATTATTGCTGCTATTATCATTGTGATAATTGTTGTTATGATCATTTCAGTGATCATTGCGATTAGTGCCGTTATTGGAACTTTGTTTGGGGGAGGCACTGCAGTATCTAATTATTATAAATCTTTTCGTAGTAATGTAGCACTTCGGTAACTATGGAAAATTTATTTTATTGATGTGATTCTCATGATAATTCAACCTGCACGTAAAAGCTATTATTTTGAAAAGGGGTATACGGACTTATTTAATACAATTAAAGGCGCCTGGACAAATAACAAGACATCAGCAACTCATTATTGGTCCGAACTAAAAAATGTAAATAGTAATCCCAATTGTAGTGGATGGGAAAAACTTTTCAAATCCGTATTATATATATTCGCAACACTCGCTGTTGTAATCGTTGGTACAATTGTTACGATCTTAATAAGCATCATCCACATTCTCGTATTAATCTGTGTAATGATTTTAATATATATAGGATTTTCAATAATTTGGGGAATTGATCGAATTTATCTTATCCGGAACCGGATTTTTTCACCGTGCACAGTTTGTACTAAGAGTTCAGAATTCCTCATTCCAACGTATTTATGCCCAAAATGCGGGAGAGAACATACAAGATTAACACCAGGCGTTTATGGGATCCTCAAACGCGAGTGTAACTGTGGCACGTTGCTTCCAACAACGTTTTTCAATGGCAGGAAAGATCTAAAAGCGATATGCCCAAATCCAGAATGTAAAGCCCCGATTTATGGTAGAGAGTCGATGCCGATATGTATACCTGTTGTTGGTGGGCCAGCGGTTGGGAAAACCGTTTTTATTACGGCGTTCGTAAAGAAATTTGTTGAATCGATTGTTCCTGCAAGCAATTGGGAGATTGAGCAATATAGTCCAGAAAAAGAAAAACTTATTGAGAGTATCATAAAAAATTACAATGACGGCAGAGTTACTAAGACTATCGATAGAAGTGCCATCACATTTAATTTTTTTCTGAAAAGTAAAAACGGTCTTTGGCATACTGAAAAATTATTTTTTATTTATGATATAGCTGGTGAAGTATTCGGCGGAGAAATTGAAGACCGATTACAAAAGCAATATTTGTATTGTCATGGAGTTGTTTTTATCATTGACCCCTTTTCAAGTCCGGATGTCATGAACGATTATTCATCAAAAATCTCTCCTTCAGATATAACACAAATTAGCCAAACTAATCCAAATGATGCATTGGATATTTTTATTCAGAAACTTCAAGACATTGCCGGGCTTTCTCCAAGTGATCTTTCAAAAGTTCCAATTGCGGTTGTTATAAATAAAACAGATATTGCGGGATTACATAGCGTATTCGATAAAACTGCTCTAACAGAAATTATCACAAGAACACCAAAAAAGAAGCTTAACTATAGTGATGCTCAAGATGTAGCTTGTAGAGAATTCCTTAAAAGGAATGGAATGGGGAATCTGGTTCAAACAATTGAGATGAAATTTAAAACTCACAAATTTTTTGATTGTAGTGCCTTGGGCCACTCAATTGGGCAAGGATCGTTTAAACCATTGCATGTCATGGATCCAATGAGATGGCTTCTTTCAAAAATTGATAAGGATATTGCAAAAAGTTGGAGGCAGCCTGAAGATGACTGAACAAGGCAGTTCACAAGAGGATCTGACAGATGCTGAGATCCTTCCCGATAAGAAAGGAGGCTTTCCTGAAAACGAGATTCTCGACTCCCCTCCACGAGATAATATAAATCCTGATACAACCACTGGATCCCCCTCTCCAATTAGTGGATCAGGTACCCATCAGGCTCCGGATGTGAAACCTGATCATGAGTTTTCTTGTCAGACCCCCGGCAGCGAAGAAAAACTTTTAGGACAGATCCAAAAGTTACAGCAGGCACTGGCAGAATCAGCCCGACGTGAAGAGGAGCTGGTTCACTTGGTAAATGAACAGAACCGGTTGTTCAAGGTCCGTTTCTCCCAGGATGAACAGAAAGAGAAGATGATTGACAAAATGCATGAGGAATTACAGAAACTGAAATCAGATCTCTACAAAAATCTGGTCAGGCCTGTTCTGGGGGATGTACTTCGTATCAGGGATAATATGCGCAGGATGGAAACAGATCTTAATAAAAAATATCCTGATGGTATGGTTCCAATCAAGATTTTTTCAGATTATAGTCTTGATCTGGCAGATTTACTCGAAGATCATGGCGTTGAGATTTTTGAAGAAAAGGCCGGGACACCATTCATTCCGATAAAACAAAAAGTGATCACCCGCGTTGCAACCGGCAACAAGGAACTCACCGGGATTATTAGCCGTACTATATGCAGTGGCTACATATATAATGGCCAAGTAATCTCTCCACAAAAAGTGGATGTATATTATTTCGAAGAACCAAAGCAAAACGTTGATCCTGGTGATGAGACAACTCAACCGAATTAAGGAGGAAAACATGTCTGAATTATTAAAGCTGTTTGGCATTGATCTTGGGACTACCTATTCCTGTATTGCATATGTCGATGAAACCGGAAGACCTGTAATTGTGAACAATTCCGAAGGAACACCAACAACCCCTTCAGTTGTGTATTTTGAGTCAGCACAAAATATTGTTGTGGGGCAGGTCGCAAAGGATACCGCTGAGATTGAACCACAAAAGACTGTGCAATTTGTGAAGCGGCAGATAGGGAAGGTTAAGGAAGTATATAAGCTCGGAGAAAAACCGATCTCTCCTGAAGAGGTCTCATCGCATATTCTCAAAAAGGTTGCACAGGACGCAGAGAAGGAACTGGGGGCACCAGTGAAGGATGTGGTGATTACCTGTCCGGCATATTTTGGTGATGAGGAAAGGAATTCGACAAAAGACGCCGGAATCCTCGCAGGTTTCAATGTCCTTGCTATTATTAATGAACCCACCGCAGCTGCGCTTTCCTATGGTGCAACATTGGGTGGGGCAGAAAAAGTGCTTCTGGTTCTGGACCTTGGTGGCGGGACATTTGATGTCACCATCCTGAAAGTAGGAAAATCCATTGAAACTGTTTGTACGGGCGGGGATTACAACCTCGGTGGCAAGGACTGGGATGACAGCATTATCCGGTACCTCAAAGATGAGTTTTCAAACCAGACCGGGTGCACTGATGATATCACGGAGAATCTCGAAACCCTGCAATCATTACGGGCATCTGCAGAAAAGGCCAAAATACAGTTGAGCGGGAAAGAGACAACAACCATAACCGTCCAGCATGATGGAACACGAGCAAGGGTTGAACTCAGCAGGGAGAAATTCAATACCCTTACCGCAAACTTACTCAGCCAGGTCATTTCTCTGACAGATGATGTAATCAGACAAGCCCAGGAAAAAGGGATCAGTAAATTTGATGAGATAATCCTGGTTGGTGGGTCCTGCCGGATGCCTCAGGTTATGGAGGCTGTAAAAAGCAAATATGGGATGGATCCCAAACTGCAGGACCCTGATGCCGCTGTTGCCAAAGGTGCTGCTTTATATGCAGTCATGAAAAAGAAGGGGGAAATCGATTCCGCTCCCCCGTCTGAAAGTAAAGAGCCGATACCCAGCCTGCCTCCAATACGGTACGGAAATGGCGATCAGTTACCCACAATCACGGATGTTACAAGTAAGACGTTTGGTGTTGAAGCAGTCGATAAACAGAAAAAACCCTTCATCTCAAATCTGATTATGCGGGACACCTCCATTCCGACAGAAGTAAGCAGAACGTATGGAACCGTTGATCCCAACCAACCCTCTGTAAGCATTAAGATTTATGAACATGCGAGTTATGACTCTGAAATGGCTCTCCCAAAAGACGCTGAAAGCCTTGTAATTGGCCAGACAGAGCTTACCCTTCCCCCGAACCTGCCCGCGGGTGCACCGATTAAAATCACTTTCAAACTCAATGAAAATGGGATTTTGGAAATTTTTGCATTGGATCTTACCGGAAATCGTTCAGTAACTGCAACAATCGAACGAAAAAGCAGTCTTACCAAGGCCCAGCTGGATGAGATCAAGGAACGCAACAAAGGTATCATGGTTACCTGATCCATCTCCATTTTTTGGGTTTTTTATTTGTAAGTAGGGATATTTATGGGCCTGTCTGTCGGTATTGATCTGGGGACAACGTTTTCTGCCGTGGCCTATGTGGATAAAGAATCAGGTCGCCCCAGAATTATTAAAAATAAATTTGGGAAAAACATTACCCCGTCAGTTTTGTGCTTTCACGAGGATTGTGTTCTGTATGGTGATGAGGCCAAAGAATATCAGTCACAGGGTGATCCAAATGCAATCGCCTTTTTTAAACGACGGATGGGTGATCAACACTTCCAGGTCGCCTATTATGGGAAAAACTACAATGCCGAAGCGCTTTCAGCGATACTCCTTGAAAATCTTATAAAAGATGCAGAAAACCAAATATCTGAAAAGATTACAGATGCCGTGATAACTGTCCCGGCATATTTCAATAACAGTCAGCGTGAAGCAACGATCCGTGCCGGGAAACAGGCAGGGGTGAACATAATCTGCATCATCAATGAACCTACGGCAGCTGCGTTTGCGTACGGGCTGAACAACAAGGACCATGATATGACAATCCTCGTCTATGACCTTGGTGGTGGAACGTTTGATGTCACCCTTGCAAAGGTAACCGCCGATGCAATAACCGTTCTTGGGACAGATGGGGATCACGAGTTAGGCGGAAAAAACTGGGATGATGCAATTGCACGATATCTTGCGAACTGTTTTCTCGAAGAACACGCTATCGATATTTTTGAGGAGTCTGTCGATTATAATGAACTGATGGTGGACATCGAAAAAGCAAAAAAGCGATTAAGTTCTGCGGAAAGTACAAAAATCTCGCTTTCCTGTTCAGGAAAAACCAGTACCTATGAGATTTCACGGGTCCAGTTTGCTCACCTCACCTCACATCTGATGAACCAGACCCGTAGTCTCACAGAAGGATTACTAGAAGAAGTAAATTTGTCCCAGAACGGGCCGCTGACCTGGAGCGGAATCGATGGTGTTCTCCTGGTTGGTGGCTCTACCAGGATGCCGATGGTCTCAGAGTATATCCGAAAGATGACGGGCGGGGAACCGTTATCCGGTATAAATGTTGATGAAGCCGTTGCCCTGGGAGCAGCTATCCGGGCAAACATTGACCTGGAGGGGAAGGCACTCAAGTCTCTTGCTTCAGGTTTATTAGAGGATAGTCGCCCCAGTGAAATCCTGTATGGGCTTCCGGGGGCAAAGGCAATCCGCGATGTAATTTCCCATAGTCTTGGAATAATCGCAGCAAATGAAGATAATACAAAATTTGTAAACCGGATAATCCTCAAGAAGAACACACCTGTTCCTAATACTCAGACGCGACCTTTTTCCATCAGTACGAAAAAAGGTGGGACGCATGAGGTTGAGGTCTTCATGCTTCAAGGTGAAAGCGAATTTCCCCTGAACTGCTCAATTTTGGGAAAATATGTTTTTTCTGGTATTGAATACACAGGAAAATCAAAGTCTGTACTGGATATCTCCTACTATTATACCCAGAATGGAACAGTCGAAGTATCTGCAGTCCAACGTGAGAATGGAAAGCCCCTTGCACTTCGGATCGAAGAAATTCCCGGTGACATGTCATGGGTTAACCAGTCCCCGAATGAATTGGCGCTTGCACAGAGAAAAAGTGAGATGACTACGATCTTTTTTGCTATTGACCTCTCCGGAAGCATGGTCGGTCAACCTCTGGCCGAAGCAAAAAAAGCAGCACATAATTTTGTAAAGGAGATGGATCTTTCCTGTACCAATATCGGATTAATTGTGTTTGCCGACTCTGTCCGGGTTATCCTGGAGCCGAGCCGTGATATTAAGGCAATAACCCGTGGCATCGATTCATGGAAAATGTCTATGGTAGGATATGGTAATTATGCGGAGCCGTTTACAGAATGCCTTGGGATGCAGACGCGATCCGCGATGAAAAACCTGCTGATGCTGAAATCCCCGAATGAACACCCTGTCTTCGTCATTGTCTTGACAGATGGTGTATGGCAGGATCAGGGGCATGCTGTTGTACAGGCAAAGTCCTGTCACATGGCAGGAATTCAGGTAATCGCTATTGGTTTTGGAAGTGCGGATAAAGGGTTTCTCAGAAAGATATCATCGACTGATGAAAGTGCATTATTCACCAGTCTTAATGATCTTTCATCATCGTTATCAAAGATTGCACAGGCAATCACAGAGCATGAACCTGGTACCAATATCCATTTGCTGAATTGAATAACTTGCTGTCGGAATTAAACTGCCCACTGGTGTGAAAATGAAAGAAAATTACTTCAAATTGCTTGGATTATCCTTCGATCCACCTGAAACAAATACGGCAGTAATCACTTCTGCAATCGAAAAGAAACGGGCAGAATGGAACCAGCTGACCTTGAGTAGTCCGAATCCCCAGAAATATTCTCTGCTCGTCAGCAAGCTCGATGAAATCAAGCAAGTAATGCTCGATGCCAATTCCCGTTTGAATCATCTCAACGAAGTAAACAAGATCGAATTCGCTGAACTGGACTCACTTCTGGCACACCTTTCAGTTAAGGGACATATTGAGCAAAAGGAGATTGATGGACTATCAAAAAAATTTGGATTTGCCAGAAAAACCATTGAAAAACGAATCACTGTTAAGATTATTGCGAATCAGGGATCGACAAGTTGTGATCAGAAACAGGAACCCGATCCGGTCATTATCCGTCAGGTAGAGGATAATCTGAAAAATTACAACCAGTTCCATAGCACAGAACCGCCGATCAATACGTTATATGAATTCATCGCGCTCATCACAAAAAAACCCGAACTGGCGGGAGCACCAGCTGATGAATTAAGAAAAAATGCGGAAGCAAAGACTCAGGAATACCAGCGTTCGGGAACCGCATCCGATGAAAATATCATAATCAAGAACTTATGCGCCCAATGCGGGGTCCTGTTTTGCAATGAAACTGAAAAGAAAAAATATGATAATTATCTGGAAGGCCAGAAACTGAAAGGGATCTATGCCCAGATAGATGACCTTGGAAAAATCAGTGATACCAATCTTACGAATGGGAAAACCGTTCTCAGTATTATTAAAAAAATATCTGAGGTGTCCAATTCCAGCGAAGAGGCTAAACGAGTATTTGTTGACTATTGTAAAAAGAAAAAATACGTGTTTGCCCTTCCCACCGATGACAGTATTCAAAAAATTCATCAGTGTTTTTTTTGTGGTGTTGCATATGTTCAGGATCAAACAGCGGTCAAATGTACAAAATGTGGGAATCCGCTTGTGATACAGTGCCCAAAATGCGGGACTGTCAATGATCACAGTAATAATAATTGTAAAAACTGTTCCTTTGAAATTTCCAAGATGCGACTCGTAGGCGGGTTGTGTGATGCTGCCAATAGAGCACTGGAGCAGATGGATTTTGATAATGCTGAGCGGAATTTAACAAAAGCCAATGAATATTGGCCGGGGAATGAACGGATAAAAACCATCACTGGAAACCTTACCAACCTGAGAAAAAGGTGTGAAGATAACATTAAGAATCTTAAAGGGATGATTCAGGAAAAGCAATACTATAGCGCACAAGCTGAACTGAAAAGAATCAAACAAACGGTATCCGGATATTCCGATCCAGGAATTGAGAATGAAATTAATGAACATATAACCACAGCTGAAAAGTGGATAAAAAAGGCCCGCAGTCTAAATGACGAGGGAACAATTATTGATTGTTGCTCCAGGGCTTTTAAAGAGTGCAAAGATCATCCGGAAATCACCCCCCTTCTCAAACAATATCCCGTTGCTGCGCCTTCACAGTTATCATGTTCTGCAGATACTCGTGGATGCATGAATACCCTTTCCTGGAATGCGAGTATAGCAGCAGGAAATATTATCTACCGGATTGTCCGTAAACGGGACAGCTTGCCACTCTCCCCAATTGATGGGGATTTAATTCAGGACGAACGCTCATGTCATTTTCTTGACAAAAAAGTTGAGCCGGGAATTCGTTATTTTTATTCCGTTTTTTCATTCAGAGCGGGGATATACTCATCCCCTGTATCGACAAATAACGGCATAATAAATTTTACCGATATTTCCAGTGTAAGCATAAGCCCTGAAAACAGAAAAATCACGGTAACCTGGAAGGTCCCAAATAATTCCCAAAGTATTGGCATCTGGAAAAAGCAGGATGGCCAGCCTGCTAAGGCCGGGGACGGGACCCCCGTTGGCTGCATCTCAAAGAGTAGTTTCTCTGACACATCCGTTCAGAATGATGTTACCTATGGCTATATTGTCTGTGTAAAGTATTCGGACGGGAAAACCGAGGTCTGGTCGCCGGGATTCCGCTTCTCTGCCACACCATCGCAACCTCCTGATCCGGTTGAAATAAAAAGCATTACAAAAATCGATGATGATACCTATGAAGCAACCTGGACTCCTGTTTCCCGTGGAGAGATCAGTCTCTATTTATCAAAGACCGCTGAATCCCGAGATGGGTCCGTCATTTCGGATGAAGAACTCACTCGACAGTACAAACCCATCCCTTTCCAGTCTCATACCTCCACATCCGCCAGGTTCAGACTGGTTGATTTCATCAATTATATCGTCCCGGTAATCACGACACCGAACAGTTCGGTTCTTGGAGCCACTCTGCGTATATCAAAAGTGGGATGTGTCAGGAATCTTACTGGAAAAATCTATAATAACCGGATTTTACTTGAATTTGAATGGCCTGAAAAAATATCTAAAGTCTGTTGTTTGTATCGCAATGATACGTACCCCGTGGATGTCAATGATCCGGCAGCTGTTAAGATCCCTATCACAAAAGAGCAATATGCCAAAGAAAATGCAATTACATTCAGATATGTCGAAGGCAAGAGATTCTATATCAGTATTTTTTCAGTGTATATTCAGAATAATGAAGAAGTCTGTTCTGATGCAGTTAATTATACCCTGAAAGGGTCAAAAAAAGCCCTCGTAAAATATGATATCGCGCTTTCCAAAGGATTTTTTTCAAAAAAATATTCGTGTTCAATTACAGCAGAATGCGATCAGCCCACCTGGGAATTGCCCACAATGGTGTTAGTCGGGAGAGATCGTGTAACTCCCCTACAAAAGGAGCAAGGTACAATTCTTGGAACGATCCCGGCAGGAAAATTATCCGGAAAAAACAATACCTATGATTTCACCTTTGAAGATGGAATCCGGGACATGAGACTGAAAATTTTCTTTAAAAGGAATGAGGATTATGACGAATTTTCCCTGATTGCCAAAAATCCGGAGAAACACCGTATTAGTTGACCTTAAGGAGAGTAACCAAATGGCGACGTATATATGTCCATATTGTTTTTCGAAAAACTCGATAACAGATGTCCTTTTCCGTTGTGGAAATATTAAATGTCCCGCAGAACAGGACAAAAAAATTGCGTTATATGAAACCGGCAATGAGAATTCTGCCCGATTGCTGGGCAAGGTTATCACGCCTTCATCGAAAGGATTCTTCAGTATGCCGACAGATGCAGTTTGTCCGGGATGTCATGAGAAAACCTATAAAAGGATCTGTCCTCAATGCCATAACGAATTACCTCGGGAGATCGATCAGCACAAAGGAATTATCATATCAGTTATTGGTGCAAAAAATACCGGAAAATCACATTTTATTGCAATACTGATCGATCAGATGAGGAGATATGTTTCAAGTTCATTCAATGCATCCTTTTCTCCGATCAATACTGATCATGAAAAGCGATATAAAAATGACTTTTACACCCCGCTGTTTGCATCTCACCGTCTCCTGAATTCAACCGTTTCTGGCAGTACCGCTCAACGACCCCTCATTTACTCACTAACGATTAGTGACAAATCACTGTTTAAACGGAGTAATACAATTATTTATATCACTTTTTTTGACACAGCCGGGGAGGATCTTAGCGATGAGGATACGATGTCTACGGTTAACAAGTATATCGGTCAATCATCAGGGATTATTTTTCTCCTGGACCCGATGCAAATCCAGACGGTCCGGGACAGAATTGATCCGGCTGTTGTGAATTCGTCTTCGGGGACCGATATCAAGGATCTGGCAGATCCTTCGGACATCCTCCGGCGAGTATCGAATTTAATCCGGGATGCCAATAACCTTAATGATTCAGAAAAGATACCCATCCCTATCGCTGCAACCTTTACAAAAATTGACACACTTGGACCTTTGTTACCCCCGGGGTGCATTGTTCTTGAGGATAGTCCTCATCGGTCGTTACATGCATTCGATCAGACTAACTCTGATAATATCCATGCGGAAATTGAATCAATGCTGAGTGATTGGGGAGGATGGGATTTCCCGCAACAACTCTCTTTAAATTATAAAAAATACGCGTATTTTGGATTATCAGCGTTGGGGAAGACTCCAAAAGGTCAGAGTATTGATGTCATACGACCACATCGCATTGAAGACCCATTATTATGGCTGTTATCGTTCCATAACATTATCCCGAGAAATAAAAAATGAACACAATCCTCACATGAGTATAAAAGGAATCCGTATGATAAACCAAATAATTTACACTTCATGCAAAACTGGTATCCATGACAGGAATGCCGGTTTTCAGGTTCTGTCATATTCAGCGAAACTCGATTTGACTGATATGGGGGAACTTGAACGTCTTTTATCCAGTTATCGTGCACCTATTGACCGGCCAAACAATCCGACACCACAGGAGATCAAAACTCTTTTCCCTCCGGCATTCCTGTTCACGAAATTATCCTCGGGAAAATATTGTATCGGTCTCTCTACCTATCTTGGTCATGACTATATGGGTGAATCCGGAAGAAGCGGAAATTTCATGAGCCATTTTCTCGTCATTGATAAACCTTTACTCAACCAATACCCCTGCTCTCTCTATTTAAGTCCAACATTTCGGGACAGGTTAGATTTCGAGGAGGTCAACCAGTCAAAAAAACCCGACTTTTTACCTGAAATAAATACTATCCAATCCGGTGAAATTCTTGATATAAATTCAATTTTAGAATTTATCAGTGATGATCGTGAAGAGATCTATCTTGCGATGATCGCTGCCATTCTTGAATACAATAATCCGGAAAATACCTCGAAGAAGAAGATTCTGATCCTTGATGAGGGAGTAAATATTGCAAAATGGATCGCAGCGATACAGTATGCATTTCCTGTCCATAATCTTGACACGGTCTCATTTTGTACTTACGTATATTCCCCGGTAAATACGGATTTCCTCATAAACGGTGTACTTCCAACTGGAACATCATTTGTCGTGGACTCGGTTGATAATAACCGTTATTTCAATATTTTTGATTGTGTTAACCGGGTATGGCCGGAATTACCAACCGATGAAGACTTATACAAATTACTAGGGCTGTCGCTTACGATATCGTATACGAACCTTGAACATTTTCATATTTTTTTATCCGATTACACGTATACGAACGCTGATAAAGAATTGTATGATGCTGTTTCACTCTATGCAATAGTGAATTTAAATGCACGTGAGATGAAAAAGGATAAAATAATTGGTGCAGTTAATTTTGATTCAAAATATGGTACGGCAAAGACAAAAGCCGGTCTGTTTAGGGGATTGTCATCTTCATCCAACAGTATCCTTCAGGAAGACGATCTAGCCTCAAAACAAGAATTATGTAAAGTACTAATTCGGACCGCAATTGGAAGTGAGGATCGTATTGCATTTTGTGGCCAGGCATATGCATTTTTCACAAGTACCCTACTCTCGACGCTGGGTACACTTAGAACCGATGAGAGTTATGATAAAGTGTGGTCATTCTATCATGATATTCTCACCTTTGATAAAACACAGAACGGAAACCTTGACTCCTATCTCCATTCATATGAGCGAATGGATGAATTGGTTTCCCGCCTTGCTGGTGAAAAAAGTGAATATTGTAATGCCTTTTTCCTGAGCTGGGTCCTCGTTGATATTAATGGAAAGTCTTCAAGTTTGGATACCCTGAAAAATTCCGATGTATGTTTCCGATTAATAGATCGAATCTATAAGAATTTGGGTCTATTGTCATCAGATCCTGCATCTCATTGTATGAAAATGACAATAACTGCGGTGAAAAACCAACCGATTCTTCTGTCGTTTATCAGCCAGGTTATGTCGTACTTCTCCGACAACAATGAATTAAAACTGCACACCTGGAGAATGTATACCGACATTATGCAAAATGCAGATAATGTTGGCTACAATCGGGCGTATGATTATTTCGTTTCACATCAGCAAACCGATCTGATTTATCTTTTATATCAATACCAATATGATAGATCTTTGAAGAAAAAGGAGGTTTTTTTACACCATGTTAACCGGTATGTTCACGGGAATATTGAGTACTCCCGCCAATATTCAGGCAAAATTTTTTCAGGAAGGATAGATTCAATCAATTCAACATATAAGCAATCTGAAAAAACTCATGAGTTTAAAGAAACAGTTGATGTAATAAAAACGACAATCGCAGACGCCAATATCCAACGAGATTTAGTTTTACATATCTGTTCGATGTTACCCCTCTGTAAACCGGATAAAGACTCCATATCATTCTTCAACACACTTCATAATGGGAATAATGATCTTAATCGGAGTGATGTCTCCCCAAAGTTTTACTTGATTAATGTCGGGAGGGTAATTGAGAAGGAGAGGGAGTCAGGGGAATTAGCACAAAAAATCAAAGAGCGATTGGATTTATTATCTGTGCCCGAGATCAGGGGTATCCCCAGGGAAGACAAAATGGATTTTCTCGACTGGGTTTTGCCAAATCTTGTATGGTACATGCGCAGTAAAGAGAACTACTCGAATCTTTTCCGAATTATCGGTGACTTCATCCAGGATGATGCTGCTTTTGAAAAAAAATTCCTTGGAGAGTTGGATCATGTCGTTACACATGGCCCCGACAATCAACCAATATCCTCGTTTATCCAATATTGTGCTGACAGTAAAAAAGAAATTCATTCTGTCTTTGGGCAGTATATCATTGACATTGCATACGGTTTCTCCGATAGTAAGCGAGACATACTATTCAAGGAAGTACTCCCGGTAGGAGAAAAAAATGATGAATTAAAAGAATACGTAAAATTAATCTCTGATGCTATTCAGGAACGTCGAGAAAATACTTTATTCGGACGGTTCAAGAAACTCATAAAAAAATAATAGATTTGTCCCCCTTTTTCCTATGATCTGTGATTGGTTTATATTAACATCGAATCGGTGAATTTTTTCTGGACGATTCTGAATGAAAAAAGTTCCTGGCCGATTGCGGGGAATCCAATTACCCGTGGTCTGTCTTATTGTTTGAGTGTAAAATAGGAAGGTATTTCGTATCGGAAAAAAATTTCCCTCTATGGGTTTTCTCAATTCTATTAAAGATATTATTGTGCAAACCGGGGAGAATATTGCAGAATCTCAAGAACGCAGGAACCTGCGAATAAAAATCAAGGGAAGAATTTTGCATCGTTTTTCAACCGGGCAGTTACGATCGTTATGTAACAGGTACGGAGGTGGTCCCCGAGAATTCAATATCGATCCCTTCACCAGTCGTAAAACACAGCGGAGACTGAGTGATTCTGATTTTATTGAATATGCCGATTTTCATATTAAATCGAGTGAAGTGAAGGATTTTGCAATAGCAAATAAAATTGCCATTTCAGATATTATTTCAGAGGAAAAAGAACTTGAGCGTAATCTGGAAAAAAAATGGAATTCCAAAAAGAAAAAAACTGAATCGACAAAAACCCAGGATAAAATGTTACGCGAGGTTATCGATGCGATTGAAAAATTTGAACCATCCAGAAATTATCATTCTGAACAGGGATATCATACTGAACTTCAGGGATGGTTAAGGGCACATTTCCAACAGGCGAAAGTGGAGCATCAGACCGGATCATCCCGTCCTGATATTGTAATTGACTCGGATATCGCAATTGAAGTTAAAGGGCCCACGAAATCACAAGATCTGAAAACAATTGCAGATAAGTGTAATCGCTACACAATTTATTGGAAAAGCCTGATAATTGTCCTTTTTGAAGTTGATGTTAATGAGAGATTTTATACCGAATGGGAAAAGGGGATCGTTTGCCGGTATCCTGAAGTTACCATTATTCGGAAATAAAGGTCCATCTGACGCTGAATAAGAATCCCTCTTTTACTTGTGGCGTGCCAGAGTTTCTATCCTAAAACAGTGACATAATTTATGTCCGCTTTCAAGAGCACCGTACAGGTGCTTGCGAGTGAAAGCGACAATGGAGATCAGGACAAAAGCAGTCGTATTCTATGAGGAAGGGATACGAAGTGCCAAAGAGATTGGAGAGATGTAAAATATCTCCGAAAGAACCGTGAGACGATGGGCGCAGAACCATCGAAACGATCCCGTGGACGAGTTGAAACCGAAGATGGCCGGACCCAAGGAACCGGTCTTTTCGGGCAATACCGGCATCATTGGAACAACGGATAATCCGGCTCAAAGGGAAATATCCTGCATAGGGAGCCCGACGAATCAAGTATCATTCCGATCTCTCGTAATCCTGGTGAACCGTCCATCGAATCCTCAAGAAACATGGGCTTCTTATTCGGATCAAACCCAAACCACAACCCGCGGGTAAACGATTTCAGTGTAAACATGTTGACAGCATGTGGCAGGGAGATACGTTCCAGTTCCGAATCCGGGGTGTCGGAAATGTCTATGTTACCGGGTTCACTGACGATTGTTCCCGCTATCGCGTGACAAGCAAAGTCTATCTTCACAAAGATGCTGTTTCAGCAGTTAATGTCCTGCAATGGGCACTCCGAAAAGGCCGGATTCCTCGGGAAATTTATCTCGATAACGCAAAACAGTTTGTCTCAAAGTTGTTCAAAGCTTTAGCCAAAAAACACGGCATTAAACTCATCTTCGGCAAACCGTATCATCCTCGCGGCCGCGGCAAGATTGAACGATATCACAAAACACTCTACCGGGAACTCATTGTCCTCAAGGAATTTCGTTCAGTGAGTCATTTCAGAAGAGAACTCTGGAACTTCGACCAACTCTACAACAACTGGCGAATGCAGGAGATTCTGGGATGGATGACTCCGGCATTAGTCTACAACAATAAAACCAATTTCAACAAAAACAGAAAATGTATATTGAGCGGACATAAACTCTGTCAACAAAACGAACATTAATTGTGGCACTCTACACTTAAATGCCATCAGGATTTTCACCATACCATTTTTTCTTAATCCTGCATCGAGAAAACATTCTTTGATTTATTAGGAAAAAACTCAGACACATTACCCAATTCTTTTATTTACTGCATGGAAAAAGATCATCATGGAAATTGCAGGATCCGGACTCGTACGACACCTGTCTTCTTTTGTCCTTACCGCGATGTTATCCCTCTTGGTTCTCACCAGTGGGTGCACCCAGCCCCCTGTTGCTAACTTTGAAGCAGAACCGACATTGGGTGGGCCCGCACCGATGCAGGTGAAGTTCATTGATAAATCTTCCGGGAAAGACATCACCACACATGAATGGCAGTATAAACTTAATCTGGAAAGTTCTTTGGATATATTAAATTCCGAACACTATCAGTGGACTCAATTTACCCCCAATAAAAATTCTGAATATACTTTTGAAAGAGCGGGATCATATGACATTAAACTCAAGGTAACGGGAAGGGGAGGGTCCGATGAGATGATAAAAACAGACTATATTAACATCGGCTGTGACTTTTCAAAAAAAACCGGTATTGAACGATGTTTTGGCGGCATAGGGTCGCAATGTGATGGAATTATTCAGAGCCAATTACTTGGTATTGGACTGGTTCCGTTCAGGAAGGATGAGAGTACTTGTAAAGTTGAAGGGCGGGTCTCGGTTGGAAGCATCCTCCATGATCGGTGCTGTCTTGCCACCAACTGTGAGGGGTGGAGTTGCATAGAACTGGATAAGGGGGATAATACTCGATGCAGGGATGAATGGCAGCTTGCATGGGATAGCACAAAATACTCTGTTTTAGGATCACCCCGTCAGTGGGTACATTCGTTTGGGCCTTATCCCCTGGGAAATAAGGGGGATGAAATTTTTATGACTGACGAGTCGATCCCTGCGAAAATCAAAGCGCCCGCAGGAACCCGGATGATTCCGTATTATCAGAAATATTACTGCCAATCGGGAAGATGCAAAGAGGAAAACGGAGCACCAAAGATAGAGAACGATCTCTATGGCGAATACTGTGTCTGTGAATAAAAAAATCTTGGGTAAATTTCCATTTTTTGTAGCAGATACTGTGTTTTTTGAATTATCACGGATTCAAAATGGTCACGTATCTATATTGCTGTAAATTCAGCAGCCACCGTATCCGAAGAGATCATCTCGCTCTTCACGGATAAATACCGGTTACAAGTTATCCATTCCTCGTTGATATCAATGAGGATCGAACCGGCAAGCCTGAGTAACGAAGCATCATTTGGGAAGGCCGCGATCTTTCTGCTCCGTCGTTTGATTTCTTATTGACTCGTTCCTGGAGATTGGTAGTATTGAGCTTCTTCCAGAACTCCGGAGGAAAGGATCGGTAATTCATCAACCCATGGTTGAACCGGTGATGTGTGTCAGCTTCTCGAGAGAGCCCACGTCCATCGAGCTGAACAACAAACTCCTGCAACCGATGGGGATCACTCAGACATTCCTTCAAAGTGTCGGCAATTTCCTTGTGATATTCCCTAGGGACTTTTCTAAGGACTGCACGAATGAAGTAGACATGACACATTTGCCATGAAGAGCCCGGGAACATCGTTTCTGCAGCAGTCTGGATACCGTTGTGACCATCAGAAATGATGAGTCAACTTTGTCGAGTCCTCTTTCCTTAAGGTCGGAGAAGATCCCTCCCCAGATTAGTTCATGTTCTGCATCGGCAACGCTGAAGATAAAGATCTCTCGGTATCCCTCTAGTCTCACACCGGCTACAACAAAAAGAGCTTTGCTGACATAATGGATTCCGTCTCTCACCTTGAAATATGAAGCATCTACGAACAAGAATGGAATGTAGGTGTCAATCGGTTTCTCTAAAAAATCATGGACTTTTTCATCGAGTTGCTGAACAACCTTCGATACATACGTGGCTGACAGTTGGTTGACTCCCAGACATGAGAAAACTTTCTCGGATATTTCGTGTCGATACGCCCTGAAGATTGGATTCGGTGATTGCATTCACCAGGGCTTCCTCAGTCCGGGAGTACCGATCAAAGACTTTCTTCTCAAACGGGATCTCCCGTAACTGCAGTTTCAGAAGACTGAGTTCTCCGAATCTCGTCTTCAGTGACCGTTGCCGGCACTCGTTCCGGTGCGCTCACCTCGCACTGGATCTTGCATAACGGGGTACTCCGGCCTGTTGAGCCACTTCCTCGTTCATCACATCGTTCAGGAACCACGTGATGAGTTGCTGCATGCCCTTCTCGTTATCGGTAAGGTAATTTAGTACAATGTCTCTTAGATTCATTGCCCTGTTCCTCTTTGTTTCCAATTCACTGTTGGATACAGGGCATCTTTACTTTTACAGCACGTCGTGTACGTTACCCAATTGAATCTCAATTAATAAAAATTCGTGTGATTTTATTCTACATTGTTGACAATAATCTGGAATTTTTAAAGAGTCATCTGGAAAAATGGCAAAGTAGATCTTCATCAAAAAGGGGATTTTTGTTTCAATATGATGAGATATTTTCGGGTTCTCGACTCTTGTTATCTGCTAACTTATTTAAAATTTTATGGATAGTCAAAATAATCGCGATCTGAATAAGGATTGCAATCAATTAATCGATTAATAATCATAGTAATAGCTTTACAAAATGGATATTTTTCGAGGGCCAGTATTCCATAATTCGAACAGGTTGGATAATGTAAGCATTTATGTTTACTTTTTTTTGTCGCAAACTGATAACCTTTGATAAATAAAATAAAAAGTCGATTCAACCAAGGAATTTTATGATTAGAGGTATTTGGAGTGGTTTCCATTTTACTAGGCATTAAAAAAAAAGAATAGTTTTTTGCTTATTTGCTGGAAAGATCGTGGTGAAGTGTTCGAAGTTCAATTCCCTTTTCCTTACTGGGGAATGGTAGCGCAACTACGGCTCCTTGTGCATTTACTCTTAATTGCCAAAATTTTTGAGAGAGACAACCTTCAGGTTTCACTTCAACAATCTCAACCTGGGAAATATTTTTAAGTTGTAGAGCACCCTCCCGTTCGACATAAGATGTTCCCTCTTGAACTTTTGCATGGTATAAGAATCTTTGATCAGTCATTGCAGCCCAAAAATTCCCACCACCACCAAGACCGAGGCATCCACCTTTAAACACAACTGGGGAGAAAAAATATACTGATTCATTTGCGGATAGTTGCTTTACTAAATCATCTGGCAGACCCGTTTTTTGAAGTGCTTGTGGCATATTTTGTTATCTCATACCAATGTAAATAAATATATCGAAAATCATGCGGTCCTTATTTTTTGTTCAATTTAACACGAATCGTTTGAATATTCAAAAAGAATATAGAAGACACTATCCCATACTCTCCCCTGTTTTTACAAGTATTTCTTTAATTGAATTGAGAAAACCCATATGAAAAAAAAATTACCAAAAAGATATACTTTCCTAACTTATCTTACAAAAATGGCCTATCACATTTATTCTGGTTTTTAGTGGCTTTCCAAGTGTATCTAGAAAATTCATTCATGAGTGCAGATAGATATTACTCACCATCATTATATTACACGATCTTGCAGTATTTTAGACCTTTTTTTCATGGTAGATATAATCCGTATTTCTCCATATTTCTCACGTCGGAAAAATGTAATGAAAAAAATGAGTCTGAATTTTGTTAATTTAGTCTATCTATAGGTAATTTTGTTGACGACTCGGATCCCAGTTTAATAGTTGTCGTAAAAAAAAAGAGAGATCGCATAGTATTCAAACAATGTTCAGAAAATTTTCGTAAGATACAACGAAATACGATCATTTATCACCGGTAACCCGGCTTCAAAATATCCAGAAATTTCCGCCCTTTCAAAAGTCTTATCAGGATATCGCGCGTAAAGAGAGATCATCCCAATTTGGGGAGGATTTTATGAAAAAAAGCTGGAATGAAGCGGATTCTAACCAGCCAAAAAGTAGCTCTATAGCAGCACTTCTTTTGATGGTTTGATTTCCTGACTTAATTTTCAGACAGCACGCAATGAAATTTTTACCGGGGCGAATCCATCAGGAGATTTTCCGGTCTTGGATCGGTTCCAATTTTCCAGAGATCCGTTTCACTCACGCATTCCTTTACAAAAAATTTCTAAAAAAGATAATTATTCCGTCGCGGTTTCATTCGCGGTCGTATTGGATGCAGAGGAGTTCGTGGCCGCGGTCGTCTTCACCGGCACCGGGATTTTTGTATGCGTTGGCGTCGGGGTCGGGGTCGGCGACGGTTTCAGGTCGGTCATGACCTCCACGAATCCTTTGGGAACCGTCGATGATTTCGAGGATATCATCTCGCCGTCCTTGTACACTTCGACCGTCAGCTTCTCGGACGAGCCGTCCAGTTTCTGGATCGATACCACGACAACGCCCTCGCTGGTCGGGATCTGGTAGAATTTTTCTCCGGCACCATAAATTTCTGCCTGGTTGCCGGCCGTGCCCGCCGTTCCTTTGAACTCATTCACATAGAGGATATGCACCCAGACACCTGACGCGGGAACGGCCATCTGCGAACCGGACGTGGCGGCGGTTGTTGATTCAGGGACTGCGGTGGTCTTTACGACCGTGACTTTCGTGGTTGCCGGGACGGTGGTTGTAACCGTTGTCACCACGGGAGCCGGCGTTACCTCGGGAGCTGCTGTCCCCCCGCCAAGCGGGTTTGCAAAGATGAAGACCGCGGCGATGATGGCGATGATGACAATCGCAATCACACCGATAAGGATCGGTTTTTTGCTCCGAGGTGCTGCTTGCGGTACCGGTGGCGGTGCCTGCGGGGATTCCGCTGCGGCACCCGGTGCATCCGGAGGAATTGCGGCAGATCCGAGCACGGGCCATTTTACTTCGGGCATTGCCAGCTCGGCAGTATCCGGGGCCGGGGCGTCCTGTCCCGGTGCTGCGCCCGGCTCTTCCGCGTGTACAGCCGGCTGGTACTGCTGCTTTGGTACCAGGGGGTAGGGCTGGTTACGCGGGACCGAGTCCTCGATGAGCGGTTCGATGGAATGGATCACGTCCTCGATGGGGCGCTCTTTCTTCTCGTTCCCGGCAACGTACGCCGGGACATGCATCTGAACCTGCGGGGCAACGGGCGATTGAGGTTCAGCCGCCCCGGCAAGGCGTGCATCGAGTTCGGCTTCGGTAACAACCGGTGTCCCGCACTTGTTGCAGAACGCCGACCCGGGCGGCACGCGGCTGCCACAGCGGTTGCAGAACGAGCCGGTCGGAAGTGAGGTTGTCTCCACCGGTGCCGGCATGTACGGCGCAGGCTCAACGATCTTCTTCATCGGGCCCGGGCGGGCGATCTCGATCTTCTTCTTCGGCGTCGGGGCGACCGGGACGTTTGTGGCTTCCACTCTCGCAGAGAAGTGCTCCTGTTCAGCCGGGTATGCCTCATGTTCCGGAACATCCGGCATGATCGGGTGCTGGACCCCGGCCGCGATCTGATGGCGGAGGACCTTCACCCACTCATCGCACTCCCTCCTCCGGTCGCCGCCGCTGGTCTTGGAGAACGTGAGGATCATCTGCCGGGTGGCACCGGTATTGGTGATGATGGAGAGCGTGAGGGTCGGGTCGCGGATGGCATTCTCTCCCACTTCGATATCGCGCAGGGTCGCGAGAAGGATTTCCTGGGGGGCGATCAGGTGTTTCTTGCTGTCCACTAAGATGAGGCGCCGTGTCGTGAGCACCGCGTCAAAGGAGACGGACTTGACTTTGATGTTCTGTGCATTGAGGACGACTGTCTCGTCACTGTAGAGATCAGGATATGCCATGCAACCACGTTCCTGAATATATCTTCGTCATCTGAATAAAATAAGTGTTTGTGGGGATTTTACTCTTTTTACACGGGATCAGAGAAATTCGCGCCCGTTCATGTAGGGGCGGAGCACTGTCGGTATGGTGACCGACCCGTCTTCCTGCTGGTTGTTCTCCAGGATCGCACGCATGACCCGGGAGGTGGCGATCGCGGTGGAGTTAAGCGTATGCACGTGCTGCTTTGATTCGAAATCGCTCTTGTCCCGCACCCTGATGTTGAGCCGGACGGCCTGGTAGGAGGTGCAGTTCGAGCAGGAGACGACCTCCTTGTACGCGTCCTCGCGCGGCATCCAGACCTCGATATCATATTTCTTGGCCGCGACCGTGCCGATGTCGCCCGTGCAGATGTTCACGACATGGTAGGGGAGGTCAAGGCCACAGAAGATCTCCTCAGCGTTTGCGAGGAGCTCTTCGTGGATCTGCCACGAGTCTTCCGGCTTGCAGAACACGAACTGCTCGACCTTGGTGAACTGGTGGACGCGGAAGAGGCCCTTGGTGTCAAGGCCGTGCGCCCCGATCTCGCGGCGGAAGCAGGGGGAGATGCCGGCGAGACGGAGCGGGAGGTCTTTTTCCTCGAAGATCTCGTCCTGGTACATGGCGCCTATCGGGTGCTCGCTCGTTGCGATCAGGTACGCATCGTCGCCATCGATCTTGTACATCACCTTCTCGAAATCCCCGAGGTCCGTGACACCTTCGTAGGAGGTCCGGTTGATCATGTACGGCGGGATGACCGGCGTGAACCCTTTCCCTGCAAGCAGGTCGATCGCATAGCGCTGGAGCGCCATGTCGAGGAGGACGAGGTTGCCCTTGAGGAAATAGAAACCGGCGCCCGAGCACTTTGCCGCCCGCTCGAAGTCAGCCCAGCCTTTTTCGGTTGCGAGCTGCCCGTGGTTCCTGACTTCGAAGGAGAAGGTCTTCGGCGTCCCGACCTTTTTGATCTCCACGTTTTCCGTGTCGTCTTTGCCGACCGGGACGCTCTCGTGCAGGATGTTGGGGAGGCGCATCAGGAGGGACCGGACCGCAGTCCGTATCTCTTCCTGTTCCGCGTCGCACTCCCTGATCCTCCGGGGGAGTGCAGCGGCTTCTGCCATCAGGGGTTGTGCGTCCTTGCCGGCTTTCTTTGCTGCATTGATGTCGCGGGCAATGGTGTTGCGGCGCTGGCGGATCTGGTCGGTCTCCACCTTCAGTTCGCGGGACCGGACGTCCTTTTTCAGGACTTCATCGACCCACGCGATCTTTTCCGGATCATTGCGTTTCAAGAGATCCGCCTTCACCACATCCGGGCTTGCCCGTACGAACCTGATATCAAGCATTCCTGATTCTCCAATCCTGCTTTTCGCGATCAGTTATTGGTTTATCCTTCATTTATCGCCTTCTCTTTTTCCGGCCGCGGGAATACCCGGGCGCTGCGCAGGACCGCTCGCAGAGCCCGGGGCCTAAAAGGGAGCCCCTGACAATCCTTTATCAGGTCCCAGGGGCAACACAGGACGTGAGCATGTATGGCAGATTTTTCTTATATCTGTAAGAACCTGAGCGGCACGGCCCCAACGAAAGGGCAGGAATCCGGTACCGCCAGCTGTGCACGCCATCTCGAGACCGGGGCCTTCTGTACCGCACACTCCGCAGCAGCAGCGGCAGAGGGAAAGGAACTGTGCCCATCTGCGGATTACCTGAAGATCCTCTCGATCGCGAAGAGGAAATTTTAAACAAAATCCTCGTCAGATCCGTATTTTATACTCGAATACTTGGTCGACAAGTTTGAATTCTTCCCCGGAGTAGTAGCGGGCGATCACTTCCACCCGGTCCAGTTTTTCGGTCCCCTGGAGTTCGATGCCGCTGTCGACCTGGAGCGGCCTGAAGGTGCCGGTGAGTATCTCGCCATCCGAGCGGGTGAGCCGGACGAACACTTCCCGCACACCCCGCTGGCCCTTGCCGCCCTTGTACTGGACGGATACCATCTTCGAGATCGGGTCGCGCTTCACTTCGAAGTAGACAAGGAGACTGTCCGGGGGAACGTCGGTCGGGCCGGGTTCAAACGAGACCACTTCCGCGGTTGTGACCGGGACTTCTTTTGAAACTGCACCAGGGACGGCGGTTGTTTCCACGACAACCGGTCCCGGTGTCGGGGGGGTCGTGGCCGTGACGGCCGTGCCCGCTGACGGTGATGATGCAGGGTAGATCTGCATGGCACCGGAGAGCACGAGGGCGGCGATCGCGATGATGACGATGACAACGGCAACTGCCACGCCTTTCTTCGCCATGCCTTCAGGGAGGGGGAAACGTCCCTTGTCGCGGGGCGGGGGGATGGTGACCGACGCAAGCGTGACCGGCACGGTCTTTTTCAGCAGCGATTCCCGGCCCGGGACCCCGGGTTCTTCCGCGGGTTCCGGTTCAACGTCCGGTACCATCATCAGCGGGTCCGGCTGTTTTTCTTCCGGTTCAGCATCCGCAGGTCTGGATTTTTTTGCCCGGGACGCCCGCGGTTTTTTTGCCGGCGCGGCATTCTCACCGGGGACATCAGGAAGATCCGGGGGCGGGGAGTCCTTTGAGCTCCCAATCATCGTCCCGCAGGAAGCGCAGAACCGGGAACCGGGCACGAGAAGCGTGCCGCAGAGGGTGCAGGCCGGGGGCGGCGCGATTCGCGCTCCGCAGGACTCGCAGAACGGCGTATCCGGGGGCACCTCCTTATGGCACCGCGGGCACGTCACGCTCTTTTTCCCTGGACCCGGCAGTTTCATTCTTCCACGAACACTCCCTGCTCCCGGTAACGGTGAGTATTGTACGGTATGCCCCCAAACAGTTAAAAACTCCTTCCCTGTTTACCGGGTTCAGATCAGGCCGGGCACGCGGGGGGAGGTACGCGAAATTCCGCAAAGCATTATTCTATCTGTCAGGATAACGGTACTGCATTGGAAGGACGGACCGGAATGAAGATCGCAGTCTGCGGGAAAGGGGGAGTCGGTAAGACGTTCATTGCCGGGAGCCTTGCCGGGTACTTCTCCTCTGCCGGCCGCCCGGTCATTGCCATTGACGCGGACTCATCGCCGAACCTTGCGCCAAACCTCGGGCTCTCTCATGAGGAGGCGTCCCGCATCGTTCCCGTTGCGGAGAACAGCGAACTGATCCGGATGAAGACCGGCACGGACTATTCCGGGGTCATGCGTCTCTCGTTCACGGTCGACGACATCATCGGCAGGTACGGCGTGCCGACACCGTCAGGCGCGAACCTGCTTGTCATGGGGACGGTGAAGGCGATGGGGGCCGGGTGTGCCTGCCCGGCCCATTCGGTGATCAAGGCGCTGATGCGCCACCTTGTTGTCGAGCGGGACGAGGTTGTCATCCTGGACATGGAGGCCGGGATCGAACATCTCGGCAGGGGCACGGCCGGGCACGTGGATGTCCTGCTCGCGGTCACCGATGCAAACAGGAAATCCCTGGAGATCGCTGCAACGATCTGCCGGCTCGCAAAAGGATCGGATATCAGGACCATCGGCCTTGTCGCCAACCGGGTGACCGGCGCACAGCAGGAGCAGGCGATCCGGGCGTTTGCAGAAGCTCACGACCTCCCGGTCCTCGGCCTCGTGCCCTTCGACCAGCAGGTCGCCGATGCGGGTGTCACTGGTGAAGCGGTCGATCCGTCAGCGTCCGGGGCCGTGCAGGCAATTGAAGGACTGGCAAAGAGCCTGGAGAATACCCATGCCCGGTGATCCCCGGTTATTTTCCCGGAGGGAGATGGACGTATGAAGACATTCGTGACCATGGGGCGAGGAGGCACCGGCAAGACTACCTTCGTTGCGCTGATGGCAAAGTACCTCATCGACACGGGCCGGACCCCCATCCTGCTTGTCGATGCGGACCCGGACCAGAACCTTGCGGAGATGGCGGGGGTAGATCTCGAAGCCGCGGGAAAGAAGACGATCGCGGAGCTGCTGTCCGAGACGTTCATCCAGCAGGGCGGGACAACGGTCGGCATCCCCCCGTCAAAGAGGATCGAGAACCGCATCTGGGAAGAGGGGCTCTATGAAGGCGACCGGTTCGACCTCTTCTCGGTCGGCACCAAGTGGGTGGAGGGTTGTTACTGCCTGCCGGATGCAGCGCTGAAGAATGCCCTCGCTTCCATAACAAAACAGTACCGCTACGTTCTCATCGATTCGCCCGGCGGGCTCGAGCACCTGAACCGGAAGATCGCAAGCGATGTCGATACGATCTTCGATGTCATGGGGCCGTCTTCGAAATCGTTTGCGCACGTGCGTAGGGCGCACCGGGTGATTGAGGAGGTCGGCATCCGGTTCAACCGGTTCTATGTCATCGGGGGGTATGGGTTTGCTGCCGATCCGGACCCTGCGGCCCTTGCTGCTCTTGACCTGCCGTATATCGGGAGGATTGCTGCGGATCCTGATGTGGCCCGGATGGTTTTGCAGGGGAAGTGCCTGTTTGAAACTCCTGCTGGGTCTCCGGCGTACCGGTCGGTGGCGGGGATTGTGGAGAGGGTGCTGGCGGGGGAATAGTTCCGGGGACGAAGGGGCGTTGTCATCACACCTTACTTAAAAACCGCGAGCAGATCAACCAGACTTGCTCAAAATTTTAATCGATCCATCTGCCCATGCATAATTTTTTCAAGCAGGGCCCAGCTCAAAAATTTTTCCCACAATGAAAAATTATCCGGAAAATTTTCCCAAACTTTTTTTCCGAGAAATTTCCCGACCCATACGAAAAATCCGGGCAACAGGATTCCCACCACTCACACCGTAAACCCCCTTGAAAACCACTCCCCCGGAACCCCTTTTTTCCGGTTCCGGACCATCCCCAATCCGGCCACGCTACGGGCTCCGATTCACAATTTTTCCGGAACGGAGCCCCATACGGGCCCGGATTGGGATCCGACAACCCCCTGTTTGATACAAAACTCCTGGAGTTTTTTGCATAACAGGGGGTCCGGCAGATGTTCACGATTCTCCATCTCCCGTCGGAGAAATGCGGATTTGAGGGATATACTGCTCCGAAATGCCGGGGGGGCGAAGGGATGGGGAGATCTGGCCGATAAACCTCTGCCCTGACAGGGATCTTCAAAACCCGGGTTTCTTCATCTCCACCCTCCCGCGACCAGAACATCGCGGCAGCTCCCTGTCTTCAGGGGAAACAGGTTCTATACAGGCCGGTTTTTCTCTGCGGATACAGGCTCTTTTCCCCAAAAGGGCACCGCACAGGGGATTTCCGGAACACTTCCCTCCAAAACCCCCGAAACAGGCCGGTCGGGTTTCAACCAAAATGACTGATCCACGGTCATTCTGAACCCGGATTGGAGAAAATGGACTCCACCCCTCCTACGGTGATCAGGTACGACAGGATCCGGCCCCCATCAGAGTATGGGGGCATCCTTTTTTTCTATCGCATGAGTTGAGTCCTCATCCGCATCAGGAGCCACTCATGCGACCAGCTCAATCCGCTACACAGGGTGTAGCAAATCATGTCTTTGGAAATTTTCCCGTCACAACAATCTTTGGGAAACACAAGATAGATCTGGTGGCAGTTCTTGAGAGTTTTTGCAGAAAACCCACAGCCAAAATCGCTACGGATGTGAATTTTGACCTGAAGCCGATCGGGAAGGGGGGATCATTATCGCAAATCATCAGATTATTCTTGCTTTCGTAAAAGCAGGGAAATGCCGATGATCAATGCAGTAACGGGAATCGTTACCGGAATTGATGCCGATGTTGTTCGCGGAAACATCGGAGGATTATCCAGGTGATCGGAACTAACCGGTACGGGAACTGTCGCAGGTGATACATTTTTTTCAACAAGGGTGAATGGATACATAACCATACCGGATGGTCCGATGGACAGGGTGTACTCTCCTGCAAGGGCAGCGGATTGTATGGTTGTACCATTCTTCAGGGTTTTTCTGAACTGTGTTGTGTTGACAAAAAACGACCACTCGTTTTCCCCGTTTAATCCATCAGCAACAAGTGATGATCCGGAATAGACGGGTGGCAGAAGATCCGGACTGCCCGGGAGATACTGGGATTGATATGCCCCAAACTCTACCTCGTATCCTGAGGGAAAACTGGTCTTTCCCGAGACGATAAAAGAATCTCCGGTGGAATGCGTGCCAATCGGGAGGGTGTCAACGGTGATCCAGTACGGTGTCTGAACCGGCGACCCCCGGATATCTGATGAACCGGAAGACACAGTCGTATTGTTTCCCGCCATCGCCGCTTCTGCGGGAACTATGACGAGGAGAAGTGCGAGGAGGATGAATATCCCGGGTCTTTTCCATGATGTCATGCAATAACGTCCTTGATATGTTTATTTTAAATTGTTCCTTCCTGTTCTGCCATATCTGAATACTATTTCTTTCTCACATAAAAAGGATGAAAGGTTATCCTTTCGGACCACCTTATCCTTATCCGGCTCTGACTCCTACGGAGTGTCCAGAGTAACCTGTGTCGGATTCGGGTTGAACCAGACGTTGAATAGTCCGCTCCATCCCGATGCAGATATTGATCCGGAATTCAGAGTTACCGACGGGATATTAACATTATTGAATATAATGTCCCCGCACATATGATACGGATTTGAATTCTGTCCCTGGGCCTGTTCCAGTGCATTTACGATTTCCAGGTTGGTGTTCGAGGGAATTGCATTCGAGAAGTAATAGGTGGATGTTCCCGCAGTGAGATCACTTGTTGTGACCTGCCATCCCGTTACACCGCCAACCGTTGTGTACTGAAGTGTCCCTTCAATCTGATCTCCCTGGGTCACACTTAACATCGGGCTGTAATAGTAATTGCTCGGGCTTGTGTATCTCCAGGAAGAGATCTTCCAGACCGGGTTGTTCAGCCCATAATTCCACTGTAACACGGGTTGCATAATGGTGGCAGTTTTTTCAAGACCGTTGAAGATGGCCAGCGCAAAACCCGGAGTCCCTCCACTGGTTGACGGAGGGGTCGGAGTATACCATCGGGAACGTAAATAGCTGATCTGACTGACTGTTGCATCAGCCCATGCAAGCCACCTACTGCCAGAAATTGTTGATGCCCGAACGACTGAAGATTCTTTTCTGGAAGAATCATCAATGACAGTCAGTATAAGGTCTCCGTCTTCAGTCAGGATATATGTCTTGCTTTCATCAAGGGGCGAATCAAGAATACGTGCCCCTTGAGGGACCGCGTGAACATGAGTTGCTGGCTGGAGTCCGTTTGGCGTTGATACTTTTTCCGCAGATTCATCTGATGCAATAAGAATTTGTTTACCATCCGAATCGAAGATCCTTGTTATTCCGTCATCTGAATGATAAATAATTGAGCCTTCAGGAATTGTATACACATCTTTCATCAGTTGGGTACTCAATGGCCCGGTAATAACTGTATTTTTCTGAGAATCATCAAATTGAAAAGACGGTGTCTCAATTTTGTTCAAATCAATTTTCTCTTCAGCGCTTACTATCGGCACCATCGCCATCGCTGCCAGCAGCAGTGCCAGCAGAACGACAATTGTTTTGTGTAGGTTCATTTTTCTTCAACTCCTCATTTCTTTTTCCATACGCTTCGCTCGCCGGCATGGGAAAACTTCATAGGATCAGAAGATAACATTCTCATGCCTACGGGCGGGACCGGGTCCAACGAAGTTCGTTGCTTGGTGGACCTGTCCTCTTCTTTTCGTGGAACAACCCCCGGCTGTCCACAATGAGCGATTTATTATAACGATATATATATGGTTTATTTCCAATTCAGCTACACATTCGAAAATACGAAAGGTACTCGGTGACAAATCGTAAATAGAATGAACCGGGATTAACCGGAAGAGTTTTTTTCGGGCGTAAATGAAAACCTGCGCGGGCGGAGTGGCTGTGAATTAGGGAATTCCAGAAACTCCCATGCCCGGCAATAACAGTTCAGTCCAGCCCGGCACGCTCAGCGTCGTGCTTTGCTTCACGCATAAGGTTCAGGCCTTCACGGGTAAATGTCGGATGCTCTAAATAATGCCGGAATGCCGTTGCATCTTCACCTTCAAGCACAAGCCCGGTCTCAATTGGTTTTGCCATTTCCATTTTCCCGGAATACTATTGCAGTATATGCTCAGGGAATTATATCAAAGATCTTGTGGAGGAGGGTGAGGGCCGGTTTTGGATCTCCTGGATTTCCCCTTCCACGTTGTTATCCCCGGTTAGTCCCAAACGGCATGTACTCGCCGGTGATCCCGGAGATCTATCAATAAAACCCCTCACGACAGCAGGAATGCGTTACTTATGTTCGCAAAAAGTGAACAATGATTAAATAGTGAACATACCGAATACGATAGTATGTTCACAAAAAAAGAACATCCGTTGAATAGTGAACATGGCCCGGACCTGGTAGCAAACCTGTTCTCGAAAAAGGCCACCGACATCATACGCGTCCTGCTGGTCAACTATCCGAAAACATGGATGCTTCGGGATCTGGCAAAAGAATCCGGCACAGCACTTGGATATACCTCACGGGTATCAAACACGCTGATCAGCCAGCGTCTCGCACTCCGTGCCTCTGCCCGGTCGGAACTGAAGCTCATGGCTCCGGAAGATTTGCTCAAACGCTGGGCAACATTTTCCCACTTCGTCGCAAACACCGCGTTTGTTGAATACTACACCAGTGAACAGGACATCGGGAAATTCTTAAGCCGGCTCAAATACCGGGGGGCCGGGGAGTATGCACTGACCGGTCTTGCCGGGGCACTGCTTGTCGAGCCTTTTGTCAGGCCGACAAATACGCACATATACATCCGGAAGGGATCAGATGCGGGGAAACTGGCACACGATCTGGGCCTGATGCCCGTTGAAGAGAACGGGAACGTAAAATTCGCGATCGCTCCCAGTGACGGAATTTTTTATGGTGCACAGGAGATCGACGGCGTGAGGGTAGTCTCAGACATCCAGCTCTATGTCGATCTCTACAACTATCCTGCACGGGGCAGGGAGGCGGCCGGTGAACTGTGGAAGAACATTGAAAAACGCTGGAATAAAACCCAGGACCGGGTATAATGTATTCACGCGAGATCACGGAAACATCAAAATCTGCATTGCTTGAGATTGGCCTCGCACTGCACACGTACCGGAACGATATGGTGTTGTCCGGGGGATGGGCTCCTTACTTTATTACGGAAAACTATTTTGAACATTGCGGAAGTGTCGATATCGATCTTGTCCTGAAGACGACAATCCTGCCCAGGTACGAGAGTATCAGGAAGATCGTCACCGATCTCGGCTATGTCGAGGAAAACCACTTCAGGTTCGAAAGAAAAATAAAATCCCCGGTTGACGGAAAATATTATTCAATTCATATCGATTTCCTGTGCGATAAATGCGAGCTTGGCTATCATTTCAGGGTCCAGCCCGACCTGGAAGCGTTCATGTTCGAAGGTGCCGACATCGCCTTTGATTTTAATTTTGAGAAAGAGATAGAGACAACATTACCGGAGAACGGTGTCGACAGCACGGTCTTTAAGGTTCTCGATTTAGCAGGATCGCTCATTTTGAAAGGCCAGGCACTGGGGGGCCGGAAAAACCTGAAGGATGCATACGATATTTTTGCACTGACTCACTACAACGGGGGGCCTGAACCGGCAGCCCATTACTTCAACCAGGGTTTCGCACGGAAAGGGATTACTCGTGAAAAAAGAGATCTTGCAAGGAATTCACTCGCAGTGATACAGCGAAAATTCCGCGATGGAACTTCTGCGGGCTCTTTTGGTGTTGAAACATTTTCAGAAAACAGGTACAACCGGACAATCGTAGCTGCCCACGTGAACAAATTCCTGGAGAATGTGAAATCAATATAGTGTATTTTTTACCGTATTGTTAACTTTCGTCCATATCACTTCGGCCTGAACAGATCTCATTCCTCCCCTCCCTCTGCACCGGTTGGTGCCAAACGCCCCGCTCTCACCGGCTCTTGGCTGCCCCTTGCAGGTACAAGGTTAAGGCCCCTCTGCCCGGGACCGGACCCTGGGTCGACCCAGGAAAATTTTCCGTAGCCCCTAGCCATCAAAAATTTTCCGGGACCCGCAACTCCCAAGAGAAAATTTCTCGCCACCTGCACGACCCGACCGAAAATTTTTCAAAATACAAAATTCTCCGGAAAATTTTTCACGGCCGCAGAAAAATCCGGCACCGTAATCCCCGCCACTCACGCCGTAAACCCCCTCAAAAACCATCCCTACGGAACCCCTTTTTTCGGTTCCGGACCATCCCGAATCCGGGCCCTATCCGGGCTCCGATTCACCATTCTTCCGAAACGGAGCCCCATACGTGCCCGGATTGGGATCCGACACCCCCCTGTTTGATACAAAACTCCTGGAGTTTTTTGCATAACAGGGGGTCCGGCAGATGTTCACGATTCTCCATCTCCCGTCGGAGAAACGCGGATTTGCGGGATATACTGCTCCGAAATGCCGGGGGAACGAAGGGATGGAGAGATCTGCCGATAAACCTCTGCCCCGACAGGGATCTTCAAAACCCGGGTTTCTTCATTTCCACCCTCCCGCGACCAGAACATCGCGGCAGCTCCCTGTCCTCAAAGGAAACAGGTTCTATACAGGCCGGTTTTTCTCTGCGGAGATCCGCCATTTTCCCCAAAAGGGGGCCGCACCGGGGTTTTCCGGAACACTTCCCTCCAAAACCCTAAAAACAGGCCGGTCGGGCATTGATGAATATGGACGATCCGGGGCTGCTGCGTGCCCGGATTGAGAGAACCGGGGGTGCAGGTCTCCAGGCCACGTGATAGTCCGGGAGGGAGGCAGGCCAATGAGATATAAGGGAGATACGATATGCACCTTTTCTCCGACGTCCGACTTGTCATCAGACGAGGAGGAAAAGGAGAAACATTCAGGTTTCTCCGACGTCCGATGGGTCATCAGACCCAGAGGAGGAGAATGATGAGGGTCGTGAGACCCGAAGCAGGAGAAGACTGTAGGTCTTCGACCGAAACCATCAGGTTTCTTCGACATCCGACAGATTCGAAGGTCCTACGGACCTTCTCTTCCTCGACCTCCTGATGAAGGTCTCGGATTCATCAGACCCAGAGGATGAGAATGATGAGGGTCGTGGTGAGGCCCGAAGCAGGAGAATCGAACAAGTCATCAGACTTGAGACATGAGAAGACTGAAAGTCTTCGAAGACTGTAGGTCTTCGACCGAAACCATCAGGGTTCTCCGGAGTCGACCCCTGATTGAAAATTTTTTTTGCAGGGTCTGACTCAAATTTTTTCCCGCAATGAAAATTCATCCGGATTTCTTCAGACGCAATCCGGCAGCAACAATTCCCACTGCAAGGAGAACAATGCCCGGCGATAACGGGGTTTCCGTTACCGGTGTTTTACCAGATTTGTTAGCCGACAGACTCTCCAGTTCGATCTTTTTCATTATGCGCTGCTGATTCATGAGCCAGGCACACTCTTCCGGGGATAAATCATCCCGGTTTTTTGTTTCGCCCGAGGGCAGAAAGATCATCGCATCGTTATCCATGCGTGCTCCCGGTAACTTTTCATCGGCTGTTGAATAAATATAATACAACGGCGTTCCGGACAGGGGGTCGACTATCGATTTTATATGAAAAAGCGGTCCATTTCTTTCAGATATCTGTCCTGTCAGGGTATTGTTGTAAAATAACAACCTCAGGTTATATTCTTTATTTCCCAGTTCAGGAATTTTCTCAAGATTCCCGCAATACCTGAGTATCCCGTCTTCAGGATCAGGATCCAGCGGGTTTTTATCCACCCACAACTGATTTGGAACCCCTTTGATCCTGACCGGAATTTTGTTGCCTGCAAGAATCTGCTGATGTAATGATCTCACACTACTCTCATTAATTTCAACAACGTCAAATCTGGTTATGGTTGAGGGAATACCGAAAAATGCCGAATTATTATTCCCTGTTGAAACAGTCCTTGATACATCCTCGAAATAAAACAGGGCCTCCTGCTGCCCCTTCCCGGCTGCATCCGTGGCCATTGCATTGATCTGGTTTGAACCAGTTGCCACAGGAACCTCATGATCGCAGCTCGTGTTTCCCCAGCGGTTGAAGACATACACCGTATCGGTGGTTCCTGCGGCAAAAAAATCGCCATTACGTTCCGGTGAGATATCAATAACGCCCCGGGGCGTTCCATAATGCCAGAGAATTTTTCCATCCGGGTCAAAGACAAATACTCCTCGTGATGATCCTGCCATGATACGATTCCCATCATCTGAGATTCCGACATCATTGACAAAATCTTCGAACTCATGTTTCCAGATGAGGGAACCGGTACGGTTGAAAAACAGGGCATAGTACTGGGAACCTGCAACCGTGTATTCCGCATTTGTTGAGGTAGCTACACTGGTAAAATCCGAACTTCCGGTATACTGCCAGAGTAATGTCCCGTTCCGGTCAAGCAGATAAAGATGAGAGTACCCGGCGGCCGCGATATATGCTCCATCCTGAGTGATATCGACAGTTCCGAACCCGATCCTGGACGAAAAATTCCATGTAAGGGTCCCGTCATTATTCATTGCATCCAACCGGCTCCCGGAGATCTTTGACCCGGCAACCGCATAGGAACCATCACGGGCAGAATCCAGAGCCCATGACCGTCCTGCTGTACTATTTTTTATAACCCTCGTTCCATCCTGTGAGAACAAATAGATGGAGCGCAACCCGGTAGCATATATCCGGCTGCCATTGCCGGAAAGGGCGATTCGCTCGATTGTCGGATCTTCGGAATACTTCCAGAGGAGATTGCCGGTCGTGTTGAAAAAAAGGGCTTCTCCATCGGCATATGATGACAGTCCATCTTCATTGACAAATACTGCCCCGGAGAAATCCCCATTATCAGAGATAGCGAGGGAACGCACTGTTTTTCCGGGTTGCCGGTATTCCCATTGCAGGTTCCCGCATCGGTCGTACATTCTCAGGACACCGGTATCGGATCCGGCAATCATGTACCGGCCATCGCCAGAACAGGATACCGTGGTCTTTCGATCTCCTATCTGTTCTGACCAGATGGGGCCGGAAACAGTTCCGGAATCAGCCTGTCCATAAACAGATGGGACGATTGTCAGTAATAATTGAAAAAAAATGAGAACCAGAATATAGCGATTTGATTTGCCCATGTAAATTCACCGGTATTTTCCATTTTGATAAAAATAAATATTATTAAATTGATCTCTGAACATTTAGCGGACGTACATGAAATTATTATACGTCGAACCCGGTGCTACATAATCCCAATAGACCCACCCATACTGAGCCGGATCGTAGAATAACAGATACGGATTGCCACCATTCACCTGCCAGCCGGTACATGCTCTCGCATGATAATATGGATCATCTCTCCCGATTTTTAAGGGGCGATCTGCTTCAATTTCATCGTAAGCTGTCTCCCATGTGGTGTCTGGTCGATAGATATGATAAGAGTTGTTTTTTCCCAGACCTCCATCAGCTACTAAAGGTTTGTAATAGCGTAATTCCATGTCTAGAGTAGTCCCCATTGGAGTACCGTTGGCGTAGTAGGCCCTCATCATATCAGCAATATGATACTGGCTCCAGGGGTCACTCATATATTTAGTTGAGATAATTTGGGCTGTGGCGACCCCACACCATACATCAGTATATTGGGTACAGTGTGTAAAACCAGAGATGACTTTTTGCCCGTCCTGAAGGAGAAGAGCCTTAATGTTTGAATTGCTAGTTTTTACTTTGGTCATAACCTGTTTTACCTGGGAAAGATCCATCTCGGAATAGTGCTGGAGAAATTCTGGATCTTCCGCAAGCGCCATAGTTTTAAGTTCTTCAGTAATTACAGATTGCTTTTCCCAGATTGCTACATGTTTTTTCATATCTTCAACCGAGATTTGATTGTAGTACGATGAAACCTGGGTTTCCCAGTTTTTTACCGATCCATCTCTCGAATCGATAATAATATCTTTCATATCACCGGTTTTTGTGTTTTTCAAGGTAAGCATCAATCCAATAACCGGATAATCAAAGCAGACCTTTTTTTCAGCAAATACCTGGTATCCGGGATACTTTTCAGTTATGTTTTTCTGCGTATCCATTCGAAGTGTTGTAAATTTATCTGGAGTTTCAATTGAGCCGATTGTTATTACTGATCCGCCAAGAACCTTACTCGCCGCCGCATATATCTCACCGACCCTGGCACCTTTTCTCTCGACAATAAACAGATAGAATAACTTCTCTCCGTTAATGTCATATATCGTCTGGGATGTCGGATTGAGTTTTCCGCCAATCCAATTTTCGTCCAACGCCCCGGAATCAATCATACTTAGCATCGTTAAGGTTGCATGTTCCTGCGCTGTTGCAACAGGAATGAAATTTGATTCGATGAGTTTTTTGATCTCCTCATTGCTTTGAGAAATATCAGCGCTCACCAGCGGTACCATCGCCATCCCTGCAAGCAGCAGTGCCAGCAGGATGACCCATGTTTTAGGTAGGTTCATTTTTCTTCAACTCCTCGCATTTTTCCATGCGCTTCGCTCGCTGGCATGGGAAAACCTTCATAGGATCAGAAGATAACAATCTCATGCCTACGGGCGGGACCGGGTCCAACGAAGTTCGTCGCTTGGTGGACCCGTCCTCTTCTTTTGGGACAACCACCGGCTATCCACAATGTGCGATTTATAATGTCGATATATATATGATTTCTGGCCGAATCAGCTACACGTTCGGACTTGCGAAAATACGTGTCAACTTTTGGCAGACAAATCGTAAATAGAATGAACCGGGATTGGCCGGAAGAGATTTTTTTCAAGCGTAAATGAAAACCTGCGCGGGATTATATTGGATTTTATATCGATTACTACCATAATCAAGACCAGTTTCTCCGATAATCTCTCCCACATTAATTCACCATTGAGTGATCCCGGTAATATGAGCCCCTTCACGTACTTTACCTGAACAGAACCCGACACCCCCCACCACACCGGCCCACGCCAGCTCCGGACCCCGGTCGGCCCGTGAAATTTTCCGGAAGATTATCAAAAAGATAAAAAGAGTACTGATATTCTGCCCGGATTATCTTCAGCCAGTCTCATCCAGGATACCATGACTGCCCGCAATGACATGAGGGATTTTTGTATCGATTGTCGTCCACAGGAGCTAAATAATCCACACCGATATATCCATGGATCACCTTGTCCCTCAGGCCCGCGATACTGCGCCAGGGAATATCGGGATACTGTGCACGGATATGATCCGGCAAAAGTTTTGTCGCCTCACCCATAACGGCGAATTTGTACAGTACCGCGGAACGGGTCTTGTTATCCTCAGCAAGATTGTTTTTGGACCGCCCGCTCGTAAAATCGCGGATATCTTCTGCTGCCTGCAGGATATCGTGCAGCAGAAGCCGGTATTCCCTCATGCGTATACAACATCCCGGTAAATTCCGTCACGGATCTCCGGACGGAGTGCCCGGGGGGTAGCAAGATCCACATGCCTCCCGATCTTTTCTTCAAGATACTGGGAGAGATCGATGAGATCGAAGAGATCCGCACCCTCTTTAAAATCGACAAGGATGTCCACATCGCTGTCAGTCCGTGCCTCGCTCCGGGCAAATGAACCGAACACTCCGATGCTGCGGACTTTATACCGCGCAGTAAGATCACTCTTTAAGGATCTGAGCAGATCGAGAATCGCGTCACGGTTTGTCATGCTGTTCTCCTGTTCCTATCTGATGTGCCTCACAATAATTATTTCCCTCATAGTACGAACAAAGATTTTTTTTCTTGGTGATTCCTTAATAACGACCACCACGATAAACTCAGGTGGTTGGAAGGATGAACTTAATAGATCTCCAACAGTACACGATATCAGAAGAGAAATCCGAAGAATACCTTCAGACCCAAGGCATTCTT
>NZ_JALOCH010000016.1 GCF_023227875.1 Methanoregula sp.
AGTTGTGGGTGGATAAAAACCCGCTGGATCCTGATCCTGAAGACGGGATACTCAGGTATTGCGGGAATCTTGAGAAAATTCCTGAACTGGGAAATAAAGAATATAACCTGAGGTTGTTATTTTACAACAATACCCTGACAGGACAGATATCTGAAAGAAATGGACCGCTTTTTTACATAAAAGCGATAGTCGACCCCCGGTTCGGAACGCCGTTGTACTATGTTTATTCAACAGCTGATGAAAAGCCAACAGGAGCACACATGGATAATGATCAATTTGTCGTGCTACCATCTGGCGAATCAAAAAATGTTAACGATTTATCTCCGGAAGAGATTAAATTGGTCATAAACGAACGGATTAAGCGAGATAAGCTGGCGGGTAACAGACCAGACAAAACTCCGGTAACGGAAACCCCGTTATCACCGGGTATTGTTCTCCTTGCGGTGGGAATTGTTGCTGCCGGATTGCGTTTGAAGAAATCCGGATAATTGTTAAAATGCTGGAATGAACCAAATAAAAAATATACCTCTCATAATATTGATTTTACTCGTCGTAGTTTTACCGGTATCAGGTATACATGAAACCGTGACTGCATCTGACACTCTATCGGAATCCAGCATTCCAACAACTCCAATCTGGTCAGACTTGATCGGGACTGAAAATATCCTGGTTTCCTGTTCACACGATGGCCGGTATGTTGTCGCGGGATCGAATAACGGTTTTTTCCGGATGTATAAACGGACGGGGGAAATACTCTGGACTTATGGAAATTCCAGTACATCCGTCACATCGGTTTCAATTGCCGGCACAGGAGAATATGCTGCTGCTGTATTCTACCACCCATATCCTGATATTGGAGAAACCGTTTATTTCAACCGGAATGGAACCGTATTCTGGAAACTTCCCCAGATTTCACAACTACGAAATACTATTGCGATGTCGGAGAATGGATCAGTTGTCGTAGTATCCATCGATAAGACGCTCAACCGGCTTAATTCAAGCAGGGCAATACTATCCAGCACTGCGATGCCAAAAGATATCTGCCGGATTGCGATTTCAGATAACGGAACTGCCAGTGCAGTTGCATCCAATTCCCATTGTCCCTGGCGGGGCGCATTGGGGAGTATTTCGGGTGTGGATTCGGATGGAAAGGTTTCGTACAGTTATCCTATAGATTTGTCATTTATCGATATCGGGATGTCGGGTAACGGTGAAACGATTGCCGGAATTGATGAGAACAAGCTCTATGTATTTGACAAAAAGGGCACATTGTTGTGGAATTATTCCAGCAGTCCGTGGTTCAGATCGGTTGCTGTTTCATCAGATGGGGAATACATTTCAGCAGGCTCTCAATATTATGTCCGGTTATTCAACAGGAGCGGGGCACTTCTCTGGAATTATTATGACGATAAAGGCTGGGTCAATGCAGTTTCCCTCCCGGAAGGTGGTAACTTTGTGCTTGCCGGCTCTTCGAACAAATTATTGTTATTCGATAAAACAGGAGCACTGCTCTGGCACTATACTACTCCATCCGATGTAATGAGCGTCATATCCTCAAGGGACGGGAATTATTTCGCGGCAGGCACGAAAGATCATGTGTATTTCTTTAACCGATGGGGTAATACAACGATTATTGAAGAACCAAAAAATGCAGATGCCGGAATGTCCAAAACTGAATCCACAAAGGATCAGCCAAATGCAACCCTTACGATCCAACCCGCTCCGCTTTCCGGAATCCTGCCGATCATTGCAATCAGTAGTGCAGGAGTCTTTTTGGCTTCGATTAATAAAAGAAAAAGAGAGTGACTTCAGGAAGATGAAGGGGGACTTCATTTTTTACGGATTGGATTCGAAGAGAATTCAAACAGTTTTCGGTGGGATTGGTGGCGGAGTATTTCGGGAGGCCGGTGGTTTCGGTGTCGAGGAAGAGGAGCATTTGATTTTGAATTTGGTGGAGAGGGTATTTGGGGTTGGTGGTTTGGGATACCCGGCACGAGCTGATTATTGAGAGTCAGGGGGGACCGGAGACAGGAGAACCAAAAAACCACTAGTAAAAAACCTGTCTCGTCAATGCATTAATAATAAGAACAGACCAACCACAATCATATTGGAATGATATGGACACACTCGTACTCCTCCGTCAGCATGAACCGGAACTGAAGAAACGGTTCGGCGTTGCGAAGATTGGTATCTTCGGCTCATTCATCCGAGGAGAGGAGCGGCCGGAGAGCGATGTAGATGTACTTGTCACGTTTCGGACCGGAAAGAAGACCTTCGACAATTATATGGGATGCAAATTCTATCTGGAAGATCTCTTCGGGCGGAAAGTCGATCTTGTCATGAAGGGGTCGATAAAAAAGCGGCTGAAACCCTATATTCTCGGAGAGGTGGTCTATGCGTAGATCACATCTTCATTTTCTCGATGATATCAAAGAAGCCGCGGGAAAGATTCAGGACTATACGAAAGGAATGTCGTATGAACAGTTTCTCGCGGATCACCGCACCCAGGATGCCGTGATCAGGAATTTTGAAGTCATCGGTGAGGCTATAAAGAACCTGCCCGATGACGTTAAGGCCCGTTACCCTGCAGTCGAGTGGAAGCAGGTAGCCGGGTTGCGGGACGTAATTGCCCATGGCTACTTTCACATAGATTTTGAAGTTATCTGGGAGATAGTCACGGACATGATTCCGGGTTTTAAGAAAGATATTGCAAAGATCCTGCGGGAAGAAACCCGGCGTGAAAAAGAAGCTCAGACGTGATATTTTTTCACCAGGCGTTCCTTTGTCATCCGCACGAGGCCCCGGGTGCTATTTTATTTCAAGAGTTACCCTCGCTGTGAAGCATTCGGGTTCCGGGAATTTTTGTGGAGAGAGGTCATGGCTCACTAATGAGATCCGTTTTACTTTTTCAACCGGATCGCGGCTGAAATTTTTTGGAACGGAACGCTGAAAAAACTTTTAATCGCGATCATTTTGAAATGAAAAAATTTTCAGCACGAAAACGATAGCGGCTGGAAAAATATCAATCAAAGCCCGGTTGATCCAGCTGATGCAAAAGAACAAGCCCGGGGTTATGCAGAGAATCGGAAAGCATCATTCGTTCTCCTATCCAACGGAAGAGAGCACTAGCCTGGAATTATGCGAGATCTGAGCAACGTGATACAGACCGTATTCAGCGCCTTTCATCTCGAAATAATCTGATCCGCACAAGAAAAAAGAATCTTCAATCTCCCCTGCCCATCCATTCACTGCAATGTCCGGCAACGTGTCCGGTTATTCCGGGCTCCATTCCGCACGCAGGGTATTTTCCGGATCGGCGAACCGGATTTCGGCGCCGTACTGGTCCCCGCTGATCACGATCCCGTTGAGAAAGTCGATCGTGGTCAGGGTTGTGCCACAGGCACTGGCAAGGACCGGCAGGGTGGTGACATCGTGAGCAACCACAACCAGCAGATCGGTATCCTCAACGCCCGGGAATGATACGAGTTTCCGGAGTAATCCGTTGCTGTACCGGTGCGGGTTGTGGAGGGTATGTTCGGGAATCTCCCCGCTGAGCCATTGCCGTATCAGGGTGTGCCAGCCCAACTCTTCCCAGAGTGCACTGAAATTGCCGGGATCAACAATAACACTCTCAACGTCCGGGAGAATTCCGAGATCCCGTGTATTGTCCGGAGAGGAAAATCCCCGCCGGATAGATTCGGCAGTCATACAACAGCGCCGGGGGGCGGTGTACCCGAGGAGGAGGGGTTTGTCCGGGACGATGTTTCTGAGTTTCCTGCCGAATTCCTCTGCTTGGACGATCCCTTCCGGCGTTATTGGAACGTCCTCGTGCAGGCCGTCAGGGATACACCGGAGCGATTCCCGTACCGAATGCCGGATCAGGGGTCCTGCCGGTCCCCTGGTGTTTTTTTAAAAGTTCCAGGATATAATCGCCGTGATTCATTTCACACTACAGATAACCGCCGTGATCGTACTAATGATTGATGGTTCATGCCGGATTTTTGTTGTGAGGAAAAGGGATCGTCACGCTCTTTGCCGCACAGTGCCCGGAATCTCCGGCCCGGGATCTCCTTATGGGGGTTGTACAGGAGATGGGGCTTATTGGGGGTCGCCATCTTCTTTCCCGGATGGGCCGGGTTCCGTAGAGCGGGGAGGTTGGGCATCCGGGGATGACGGGGAGGTGAGGTCGTATTTGGGCGCATTTGTACAAGCGATCGCAGATTTCCATGGGGTTTAGGCCGGTGACAGGGAATTCTTATGAAATTGACAGGTATTTCACAAAGAATATAATCACACACTCCATGCTATTACTGAGATAGTATGGAATTTCTCCTAAAATCTGGTGATCGACAGATGAAACTTGCTGTCCTGATCGATGCAGACAACGCCCAGCCTGCTGCAATCCAGGGTCTTCTCGAAGAAATCGCCAAATACGGGATTGCCAGTGTGAAACGGATCTATGGGGACTGGACTTCGCAATCAATGACGGGTTGGAAAGATAAACTTCTTACTTATTCGATCCAGCCCATACAACAATTTCCCTACACTACCGGAAAAAATGCCACTGATTCAGCAATGATCATTGATGCAATGGATTTACTTCATACCGGAAAATTTGATGGATTTTGTTTAGTGTCCAGTGATAGTGACTTCACCCGACTGGCAACACGTATCCGGGAGGCAGGCCTCGTTGTTTATGGATTTGGTGAAGATAAGACACCAGAACCATTCCGACGGGCATGTGATCTTTTTATTCTTACTGAAAACCTTCGTCTGCCCAGTGAAGAATTAGCCGATGAGAAGGAAGAGGATGTCCAAGTCCACACCATCGAACGAAAATCCACGAACCAGTTGAAGGGGGATACCCATCTTGTTATGCTTCTCCGTAGAGCGGTTGACGATTCCGCTGATGATTCCGGATGGGCCAACCTTGCTACGGTCGGTGCCACGATCCTGAAAAAACAAAGCGATTTTGATTCCCGGTCATATGGGTATAAAAAGATCTACGAGCTCATCAGGAAAGTTGATCTTTTTGAGATCGAGGAGAGACAAAAAGAGGATTCTCCCTCAAAAATAATCTTTGTAAAAAACAGAAAAAAGCAAAGTGTTGTAAAGAAATGATCTGATTTTTAATGATACTGTCGCATCTTATCACCGTAGGTGGGGTAGAGCCCGTCTTCTCCAATCCGGGTTCAGAATGGCCTTGTATCAGTTATTTTGGTGGAAACCCGACCGGCCTGTTTCGGCCTTTTTTTGGGGGAGTTTTCCGGGAAATTGCGCTCTTGTCCCGGTCTGGCCAACGGACGATTTTGCGCTGAGAAAAACCGGCCTGTTTAGAACCTGTTTCCTTTGAGGACAGGGAGCTGCTGCGATGTTCTGGTCGCGGGAGGGTGGAGTTGAAGAAACCCGGGTTTTAAAGATCCCTGTCAGGGCAGAGGTTTATCGGCCAGATCTCTCCATCCCTTCGTTTCCCGGGCATTTCGGAGCAGTATACCCCGCAAATCAACACTTCTCAGACGGGAGATGAAGAATCGTGAACATCTGCCGGACCCCCTGTTATGCAAAAAACTCCAGGAGTTTTGTATCAAACATGGGGTTGTCGGATCCCAATACGGGCCCATATAGGGCTTCGTTCCGGAAAAATGGTGAATCGGAGCCTGGATAGGACCCGGATTCGGGATGGTCAAAACCCGGAAAAAATGGGTTTTAGGGAAGGGGATTATGGAGGGTTTTACGGCGCAGGTGACGGGGATTACGGTGCCCGGTTTTAGTACGGGCCGGGAAATTTTTACGGAAAAAAGTTTGGGGAAATTTTCCGGGATTTTTTTCAAAAAAATTTGAAAAAAAATATTCCATCTCCTGCTTGAAAAAAATTACCCAAGGGCAAAGGGTTGATTAAAATTTTTTTAGTAAGGTCCGGCTAAAATTTTCGCGCAAGGTCTGATTGAAAATGAATGTGAACGAACCGGGAATCCGGAAGATGATTGCATCCGGATAGCCATTGTTTTTGCTGGAGAGGTTTCACGCGAGCAAGTGTGTACGGAAAGAGCGTTTGAGAAATTGTATGCGGGGAGTGGTGGGGTCGGATGAAAATTTTTTATCGCGATCAGGGAAAAACCAAAAAAAAGAAAAAGTAAGTTATTTCATCACAGTCCACAACCGGAACATATGGTTGAACTGGATCCCTTCTTCCATCAAATAAATTCATGGTCCTTCACCAAACACCGGGTCTGGAACCGGTGCAAACGCCAATATTATTTTGAATACATTGCCCCGTATGTTAAATCCCAGCCGGTTGTTGATCCGGAAAAAATCCGGTGGCTCAAGAACTTCACTTCCAAATTTGTTGTCCAGGGCCAGCTTATTCACGATATCATCGATAAGCAGATTCAACTCCATATCGACAATAAGCCGATGAACCTGGTCGAAGCGATGAATGAATTCTCGAAAAAAGTTTCGCTCTACAAAAATATTGGCGGCGAGACCTTCACTGAATACCACAACGGCGACAAGATTCCTGATTCATTCTATGCTACCATCAATGAGAATGGAAAGACTTGCCTGCAAACTTTCTTCAGGATGTGGATGGGTTACCAGAACCAGGAATGCCTCCGGCACGAAGAGTTCGATCATTTCAAGATCGGCGATGTAGGTGTAACCGTCAAAGTTGATTTTGTCGGGAAAATGCCGGACGGCATGCTTGTACTCACCGACTGGAAAACCGGCAGGGACGATGATGAGAACGAGACAGAACTCCAGATGGCAACGTATGTGCTCTGGGCGATGCAGTATTACCGGAAAAGTCCTGATGAGATCCGCACGGAACTTGTGTTCCTGAAGACCGGCGAGACGAAACCATATGCCTTTTTCTGGGAACAGGTATCCGACGTACAGGAAATGATCCCACGGGAATTTACGGAGATGAACGCGAGTTACGAGTACCCTGATTTCTCTGCAAAGCCTTCACCACGCGAGTGTATGAGTTGTAAGTTTGCGGAGGTTTGTCCGGATGCGGCGATTGGGAGAAAATGACGGGACACTATTACAATGTCAGGGATCGGGGTTAGTCCGGGCCGGCATACCGGAAAATTATTTCACGGGTAACGGATTCCAGACACTGATCCGTGAGATGTTTCCAAAATCCCTGTCATACGTTGCAAGAGTCGTGATGGCATGCTCATCCATGCAGGCAAGATGAAGGGCGTCATTGCTCAACAGCCCGTATTCCTGCATGAGGAGAAGCGATCGCGCAAATGTTGTATCAGAGATCCCGCAGATGTCCAGATTTCTGATATTCATGATATCTTCGGTCAGCTCCCACACCATCTTTGCATCGCGCACCACTGCAGGATTCTTTTTCAAGTAACTGACGGCTGATTCAGGACTGATCCTACATTCACTCACCACATAGGCAATGAGAAGACGATGGAGGACTTCGTTCAGGACAATTACTGAGGTCGTTCCGTGAAAAGTGCCGCTTTCAACCTGTGAAAGAAAATAAGCACTTGGTTTAGATTCCCGGGTATTCCCAAGAATTGTATGCAGGAAGATATTGGCATCGATAAATACGGTAGTGCCACCAGGCATTTATGCCGGCTCCAGGGACGGATCGGAGATGATCCTGCGGACGAGCTCAGGATCTATATGCGTAAATTTTCCCTGCATCCGCTCAACGGGTGATGTGGATCCGGTCTCCTTTCCGGTGGCACTCTTCCGGAGTTTCTGCCGGGGCGCTGCCACCGGTGATTTAAGGTCAGCAGGCATTTTCGCATGTACGGTCATAGCGTTACGGATCTATATGCGCCCGGTAAATATTAATCATGCGATGCCGGGATATTGAAGGTTACAGTACGGGGCATTGCGAAAGAGACGTGCCAGGAAATGAGATTGGCTACACAGCGTGTAGCGGATTGAGCAGGAGAAATCTGGATTGTGCACGCATTGAGTGCAGAATTGTTGGTGAATTCGTTGTGACGGTGCGAATCCCGGGATCTGGTTGTTGCATAGGAAAAACAATGAAGACTGGCCACTCAAACCGGTCTTTCCCATTCTATCATTCCTACCCGATAATTCCCCTCTTCCGTAATTCAAAATAACATTTTGCACAGGCTTCCACATCTGCGCCGGCATTATGACTATCGGTGAATTCCTTTTGAAATAATTGTATATGCAGCTCGTTCAGGGTCGGCCACTTGTATCCATATCCACTGGCCTTGGGAATCTTGCACCACGAGACGATCTCCCGGGGTTTCATCGTGCAGACGGTTTGTTTCTTCATAAGATTCGTTTCCAGTCTGCACCGCACGAATTCCGTGTGGACGATCGGCAGATCGAAATCGAGATTGTGGGCGATGACTTTCGATGTCTTCTCAACATCGGCATTGAATTGCGGGAGTACTTTATGCAGTGACACACCTTCCGTCTTAGCCCGCTCTGTCGTGATGTTATGAATCCTGGCAGAGTCCATCGGGATGGTGAAGTCCGTCGGGTAAATGATGAAACTGTTCTGGCTCTGGCGGTTGCCTTCTTTGTCGTAGAGCGACCAGGCCAGTTGGACTACTCTCGGCCATTTTTCTGTCGGGTCGGTGGCGGAGTATTTCGGGAGGCCGGTGGTTTCGGTGTCGAGGAAGAGGAGCATCAGAAGTATTCTGGTGTGGGGCTATTTGGGGTTAGCGAATTGAATCGAGTTAATTATCAATGAGTTAGTATATTCTCATTATTAAATTGTCAAATAGGAAATATCATGGGGCTTATCAAGGAACTCAATGGGTTTGTAGCGAATATCACTTACGATGATGCACTATCTTCTCTTTTAAAAGGAGTGATGGACGCTCAACTTACTGAAGAGCCAGCTCCAAGGAACTATTACTATATCACTCATGTAACTAATCCGGCTCAAGCTTACTTTTCAAGAATTCATCCGGATATTAAAAAACCTCAAGAGATCGCTAGAAAACTCGCATATGGAAAACAGTTGCATAATTTTGCTGGCCTCTGGTTTAAGAATCTCCCGGATTTCTGTGCAGAAGAAGGCCTACTTGACAGTGCATGGGTAAATATTCCAGGTGTTCGGGGTAAAATTGATCACCGGCTTGGTGATTCACTCCTTGAATTTAAAACAAAAGACACTATTCCTAATACTTCCGAGGAGATAATTTCAACTTATCCGCAGGATCTTGAACAAATTGCATTTTATTCTGTAATTCACCCATCAAGTCCAAAAAATAACTACCTTGTTTTTATGAAAAATTCAAAGCCTTATGAGATTAAAGCGTTTAAAATTGATATCAAGGACAAAGGAACGATAAAATCAATTTTACTCTCCCGAATAAATCTTCTCGATGAAGCCTTTGAAAATCAGGATCCCTCAAAGTTAGGTCGATGCCGGTACTTCGACACTGGTTGCCAGTATCACCTTCAAAGTCTCTGTTCATGTTCTGAACTTGCCCCACTAAATACGAAGCCTCTTCAAAAATCTGTGGAAATTACTTACGACGAAAACTTCACTAAACAATTGATTAAAGTTAGGGAAGAGTCGGGAATTCCTAATGTTTTTTGTCTCACAACCAGGGATATGCTTGTTCCAAGGAAACATTACATGGAGACCGTATCTGGCATGGAATCCCCATTCGATAACGAAGAAGTGTATGAATATAAAGCCTGTTTGTGGGCATCGGTTGGAAATCTAAAAAGGCATCATGGAATTGATTTGGATAAAGCTGAGAGACAATCGGTAGCTGAATCATTGCGCGATCCTCGAGCCCGAATTGGATTCCGCTGGTTAAAAATAAAAAGTTCTGTACATCGTGATGGGGAAATCGTACCCTATATCGAAAATGTCAGCATGAGAGATGAAATGAAATACACAAAGCCATCTCAGTACCATCTGGCAGAATTAGGAATAATTTGTGCACTTCACGGAAAGAATAAAGGACTGATAATCAGAGTTTTTCCAAAATTAAACAAGCTCGTTCTTGTTTACCAAATAACTTATAAAAATCAAGAGGAGATGTACCGAAAAGTAAAATCAATGATTGATCTCACGGAGAAATCTGAAGAAAATGAAGAGATATTAGCTTTGCCTCCATGCCCACCATTTATGAATGATAATGGAAAATGCCCATTAATGGCACAGTGTAATATCAAAGGTGTAAAGGGCTGCAGATAATTTCGTTGTTATTGAGGAAGAGCTAATGGGAATATTTGACTTTTTCAAGAGAAAAGAACCGAACGTTGAAAATAATAATCAAATTCTCCTGATAAACAAGATAAATAATCAACAAAATCCATCACAATCACTTGTCCCGTTTTTAGGTAAATTTCTCATTCCTGAAAATATTCGCCAATTACTGTGGTTTGGGGACGGGAAATATAAAAATTACAGCCCAGAGAATGATCAAAAAATATTATTTGAAAATGAGTTGTTCCGGGTAACTTTTTCTTTTCAAACCGAACCCAGTTTAATTTTCACTGGATTGCCAGTTGATTATAATACAAATGCAGATAACGTCGAGAAGTTAGGTTACTATCCATCTTATGGACAACTCAATCCCAGACAGCGATTTATTTACCTTAAGTGGCTCTGTGATATCACGAAACCGGTGGATATCGGGTACGTTTTTATCTATTATTATGGATTGGAACGACATTTAGTCTCAGGAAAGTATTCTGATGCAGTAAATACAATTTTAACTCTTCGTCAACATCACAAACATCCCTCGTTTCTTTCATATTCTGCAAATGCGCTCGTATTGTCAGCCATATTGTATAAGGATAAAGACACGCTGATCAAAGTTTTGGATCTCATTGACGATATCAGTTATTGTAGTAATGTTAGTATCCTTGGAAAATTCTTGATGCATTTGGATTTGACAGCAGGTGAAATTATCTCAATTAGTACAGTGGTTGGTTTCACCAATAAAAAATACATCAAAGATTACCCGGATCTTTTCCAGAAAACACTTGAATCAAACCTGATGAAGGAATTCGGAAAAAATTCATACCCAATCTATCAATTAAAAATGCAATACCCTTCGCAACATATCATGTCATTTGCGAATATTTCTTTTGATCAGGATATCCGTTCTCCAATATTACCTGATCTGATGCACAGTCCCGAATTTTCATCATCAATTCATACTCTCTTAACAACAACACATAGTGATGTGAAACAATCCCTTATGGAAATGCGGAAGTCGGGATCAGCCCCGCAACCAAAATCTGCTGAACCAGACAATGCAGGTCCGAAACCCGAATGTCCATATTGTCATAATTTGTTAGACAAAATACCCCCATCAAAGAAAAAATGCCCATCGTGTAATAAAATAATTATTGTTCGAACTGATCCTGTGGAGAAAAAGAAAATTTTGTTACGGGAGGATCAGATTGAAGAGTTTGAAAAGAGATTGCAGGAGATCCGAAATCATAAAACCATCCAACGAATTCTCTCTTATCTTAATGCTGATTCAACACAATTCGATCAGACAAAAGAAAATCTAAAATTAAAATCCGGTAAGGAGCCAACGGACAATGAAGTCGTATTGAAAATAATTAATCAAATCGGATATCGTCACTTTAAAAATCTCGATATGGGTTTATTTAGAAATACAATTCTTTACAGAGGAGATGTTTTCAAATCTTCCGGGGATTTACATAATGCCTTAATCTCATATCTCGAATTATGTTACATTGACCTGAACGGCCCTAATAACTGCGGGAGTTCAAAGAATTATCCCGAAATATTAAAAGAATATCCTCCATTTAATCCCAATAATTCTGTCGATGCGTTTCTCGCTCCTGGGATTTTAGATTATATTAACAAGATATCTGAGGAGTTGAATCTCACAAAAGATCAAGTCAAAGAATTATTTTTTACCCACAATTTGAAAGTAGAAACGGCTAGGAAATTACCCCTTTCCGTTCAGGATGCATGGGTCAAACTAGAATCCGCAATTCTCCTTGAATAATTTTTACATATCCTAATACAAAAAAGGGGATGGGATTAATATCACATCTTAATTTACGATTAACATCATCTCATTATAATGACGTTCATCATCGATTTTCATCAATTCTAAAATATCATTCAATACTTGAGGGGTTTCATCCAAGTATGATAAATCTCCCTCTGTATCTGCACGAATATGATCACTATGAGAATTTGCATCAGTATATCGCATAATTCGAGTTTTTTTCTCTTTACTAATTTTTGATTTTTCAAATTGATTCCCAAAATTCCCAACTTGGGTTGGATACCTAAAAGCAAAAAAGGATTCTAGCAACCTTCGCGAGATGTTAGGGAGAAGATAATAATTCTTTAATTCCTGTTTTGGTGAAATTGCATGATAATGAACGAGACTAAATAGGTAATGATATTCTGAAGTATATTTTTTCAGGAGATCGTCAAGGGGATGAAGCTCGGCTATTCTGCAATTATCGACAAAAGTATTTTTTATCATATACATACTGGATTTCTCAGATCTTGATTTGTGTGTCAACAACCAATTTTTTACTTCCTTAAAGAAGGAATAGTTGTGAGTGAGAACGATTAGTTGTTGAGCACATTCTGTCCGATTTTTTAGAAAACTAAAAGCATTGTATAAGGAATTTGAATCAAGACTTGAAATGGGATCGTCGATAATGATTGTACTATTTTCAAAATCAAAATCTTTGTCACGGAGAGTTTTTAGGAAGTATATGAAAGAAACAGCCGTTTTCTCCCCTTCACTCAATGCTTCCGCAACCACTCCATTTCGCAATATCTGATATCCTTCACCTTCGAGATCAAATCTGATTTCCTCGTGACCGAGATAATTTCTGAGGTCTGTATTGATTTCCTCGGCAGGAGTACGATGTTCAATAATTTTCTTTTCTAACTCAACAATTTGATTAGTAGTTGAACTGTATTGCACCTTATTTTTTTGATCTTCTTCTCTAGTAGTTTCAAGGGTTATCAACATCTCAAAATAGTCGTCCAGTCTTTCTGCCACAAGATGGTCTTCGAGTGTTTGTCTGGCATTCAGTATTGCAGTAGTAAAATTTTCAGTCTTGGAATTGTGCATATTGATTATAGAATTAATCTCTTCAATAGTATCAGAGAGTTTAATTGCGGGAAGTGGGTATTGCATCTCCATTCGAACAAACGGATTCTTTCTTTTTTCATCAAGATCATTAATTAATGAATCAATGAATGTGGTATAATCGGAGAGTTCTTGTGTCAATTTTTGTTTATTCTTTTCAAAATCTGATGTTATTTCATCATAGAAATCAGATTTACTTGGCAACAGAATTGTCGAGTTCTGCTTTATTAATGTAAATTTGGAAATTAATTGATCAATCTTCTGGAGAAATTTCTCATATTCATCATTGAAATGACCGTCCAATTGTTCAATGAGATCCGAGGGCAATTCCCGTTCGCAGAAAGGACACGCCTCAAGATTCTTGTCTTTAATTATCAATAAACCCTGAGCAACCCAGGTATTTAATTTACTATCTCGGTTCAATCGTTCGATAACTTTTGCGGTGACCGTCGTTGTTAAAATAATTCTTGATTCCGATTCTAAATCAGTTAATCGGGGGATATCTAATCGTATTGAAGAAATTTTTTCTCTTGATTTCGAATTTGTGATCAATTTCAATTTATCAACATCATCGGGTGGTAAAATCTTTTTACTGAAGTCTTCTTTCTCCAAAAGACTGCATCGCGTTTTGAAGTTACTTTTATCGTAATTATTATACTTATTTTCTCCAGCAGAATGCAGGAAATCTTTAATTTCTTTTGCTTTTGTCGAACAATATTTTTCAATTCTCTGTGATTGTTGACTTAAAGCGATCTCATCTTTCTCAATAGTGTCAAAAAGTTTGTATTGTTGTTTTTTCAATGATTCCAGAGTTTTTTTAGTTGCAATATCTTCACGACCCAGATAAAAGATTGGTGAAATTTCTCCCGTCGCTGTGAAAATATTTTCTTTCACGAAATCCTGATTGAAAACTTTTAGACTTAATGTTACTTCAGAAATATTCTTTTCGGTTATGGTTCCGTTTTCAGTAACGATATTGAACGCTCCACAATCGGGAGACATTTCGCATAGTTCAATTTGACGTAAAAAATTTGAAAGGGTGGTTTTTCCAGATCCATTCCAACCGTAAATTAAATTGTATTTGTTGAAGTCATCCAAATTTTTATTATTCCATACAAAATTTTGAAAAATATGGAAGCTTTGGATGGATTTTATTCGTTTAATCATTATTTTCTCAAAATTACTTATTGTGACTGGATACCTTAATATTTCCCAATTTATCTTACAGGATTCAATCAATCACTCATTTTTTGTTAGCGAAAATTTCCCAGTCTCCGTAAAATATAAGGCCCCTACAACATTCCCCCCAACGATCTGTTGACCCGCCACAACATAAATCACAATCGAATTCTCGTATTTTTTTGTGAATACAGCATATTCCTCCGGTAGAACTGCCTCGCTCTTGTAATCGATCACAACCCAGCTCCCATCATCCATCTCACACAGCCGGTCAATCTTCCCCGTCACCGGCCGCCCGTCAATCATAACAACAAACGGTACCTCACAATAAGACCGCTTCACCCGCTTCATCAGATCCGAATTTAAAAACGCCATCAGGATCTCCTCGCACTGCCGGACATGCTCCTCCGAGTACTCGCCATATTCCCGGAGAACCGTTGCAGCATCCCGGCCCCGCAGCACCTCATGAATGATCGTGCCCTTCTTCGTCCCTTCAACGTCCGGTAAATACTTCGATACAACCTTCTCCCGGATCGTTACCGGCTCCGTCTCGCTCGCCTTCTCTAAATCAGAAACCGAGATTGGCTTCACGATCTCCGGTCCGACAGAATATTCCTGTGGAGTCCAGGTCCCAACCTTCCCCGCACATTCCACCGGCACAACAACCAGCGAAGGTTCGACCCGCCCGGTCTCGGCCGCGATCGATTCCGGATCTGAGACAATCGCAAGCCGAAGACCATCCGGCAACACAAGTCCCCCGGTCGCAATCGCATCCCCGGTCACGCCAAGCGCAGTGAAGATCCACTCAATCCGGGACCGGGCGAGATCGTATGACAACCCAACACCTTCCGGCATCGTCCCGCTCATGAACAGATGATCCCTCGCCCGGGTCAGAGCCACGTACAATAAACGCTTCCGCTCGGCCCGTTCCTTCTGCCGCTGCTGTTCACGCAGAGTCAAAAGAACAGCACTCTCGGTCATCTCGTAATTGTCATCCGGGTTCGGGACCTTCACGCCAACCATGAGGGGATTGTCACCGATCATGATCGGGGGGAATTTCTCACGGAAGCCATTACCCATATCCGGCACGAAGACAATGGGGAACTCCAGGCCCTTGGCCGCATGAACCGTCATGATGTTGACGGCATTCTCCGCAAGGGTATCGAGTGGCGCCTCACCCTCCCGTTCGTCCTCGTCCATTGCCATCCGGAGATCAGCTGTGAAGTCCGCGAGTGCGTATCCTTTCGGATCCTCTTCGCGAACACGGGCCATCGCAACAAGTTTCTCGATGTTGGCAAGGATCTGTTCGCCGGCCGGGAGCGCTGCATACACAGTGTAGACCCCGGACTCAGCAAGAATCCTGCGGAGCAATGCGACCAGCCCAACATGACCGGCGTACTGTTGCCACGAGATTAGAAGATTGCGTGCGTGTGATGCAGTCCCGGGCCCGGTCTTCTCCGCGTAAACTCCAAGCTTGTCCCAGAAAGTAATCCCGCGTTCCTGCGCAATGCGGAAGAGTTCCGTATCCGGAAGGCCGAAGTACGGGGACCGCAGGATACCGGCAAGGCTGACATTGTCGTGCCGGTGTTCAAGGAACGAGAGGATGTTGCAGAGATCGTATACTTCCTGCCGGTGGTAGAAACCGGTCCCCCCGTGGACATAGAAGGGGATCCCATACTCGCCCAAAGCTGAAAGGTAGTAGGAAAGATTGGTCCGCGCTTCAAGCAGGATCGCGATATCCCCGTACCGGGCCGGGCGTTCGATAAACGTATGATCCGGCTGCTCTTCGTACACAAAAAGCGGCTGCACATTGACGATAGTGTAGATCCGTCTCGCCACAATATCGGCCTCGTTCCGTTTCGTGCTGGCTGCATCATTACCTTTTGGAGGCAGGAGCAGCTCAACCGAGCCGTGATGATCAAAACGGCCCTGGGATATTTTCACCGGCTCGTACCCGAACTCCCACGGTTTCTCAGCCGAGGCCAGCAGCCGGGAGAAGATGAGATTCGAAAGACCGATCACTTCCTTCGTGCTCCGGAAGCTGATGTCGAGGTCTACCACCCGGCCCTTGCAGCCTGCAGTGATAATCTCCTGCGCCTCCTTGAACCGGGTCACGTCCGCGTCGCGGAAGAGATAGATTGACTGCTTGGGATCGCCGACAATGAAGAGACAATCCGTTTTCGGGGACGGCATCCCGATGATGGCGAGGATGATATCGAACTGCGACAGGTCTGTGTCCTGGAACTCATCAACAAGGATATACCGGAACCGGGGCATGAAGTGTTTTGTCACAAGTCCGCTCTGTTCAAGGAATAATTTCCGTGCATGGAGTATCAGGTCGGAGAAGTCGAGTCCGCCGAGTATTGCCTTCCCGCTGCCGACAAGCTCTGCATACCGGGAAAAGACAAGGGACAACGACTTCAGAAACTCTATCGATCCGGTGATGACCGGATCAGATGCGTTAACCGTCATCCGGAACAGGGAGTATTTCCGATCCAGGATCTCTGAAAGATCTTTCCGGGATTGTTTGAACTCATCGAGATCATCAGGCTTCCAGACCTTCTTGCTCCCGACATTGCCGGGTTTCTTCCTGGCAAGTTCGAGCGCTGCCTGACAGAATTCCCGTGAGTCTGCGGGTTTTTCAAGCACATAGAGCAGCGGCCGGATCTCATGAAGGAATACAGCCGCCTTGTCATTCACCCTGTCATATATGGATGCAAGATCGAGCAGTGTGTGGATTCGGGATGAGAACGAAGGATCCTTCCGCAGCAATGCAATCTCTTCATCGCGGAATTTTTCAACCTCGATCTTCCAGACATCGAGCACAAGGTTCTCATCTTTACCAAGAGCTGTGAAGAAACTGGCATATCGTTCCCGTTTTCCGTACATTGCAGAGAGTATCGTCTTCAGGTTGTACTGATCGGTGATGGAGAGTACATGGACTAGCGCGTCATTGACCGGTCCCTCCTGCCGGGTATGGATCAGGTTCTCGTATGCTATGCTGTGGATGCGGGAGACCTGTTGTTCATCCAGAACAGCAAAGCCGGGTTCCAGGCCAGCCTCAATCGGGAACTCCCGTAGCACCTGCGCACAAAATGAATGGAAGGTCTGGACCGGCGCGATCATAAAATCTTCCGCAGCCCTCTCCCACTGCGGGCCTTCCTGTTTGAGAATCTCGGTCCGGATCCTCTCCTTCATCTCAGCTGCTGCCTTATCGGTAAACGTGAGGGTAAGGATCTGCGGCACGCTCACTCCCTGTGTTTTCAGGAGGTCGATGTATTTCTGGACAAGGACGTAGGTTTTACCGGTTCCGGCACCGGCTGTTACCACCATGCTCTTGTCATGCAGGGTAATTGCCTCACCCTGTCGGGGTGTCGCGCCCATATCAGGTCTCCTCCCCGGTCTCTAAGATTCGATAGGGATCGAAACGGCAGATCCGTTTGAAGTCGCAATACTCATTCGGGCATTTCTCTTCCGGGGGGAGTGGGAACCGTCCGTTCCGTATCCCGTCAATGTACGCGAACGCACATTCACGGGAGTGTTGGATCGTACCCGGGAAATCCACGGACGGACGGAGCCGGGAGATCATCAGGTCTTTTGATGATGAGTCTGCAAGGACAATATTCCGCTCGACTTCGCGCCGGATTTTGTAATATCCTCCGCCAATCCCGTGCAAACCGGTGATCTGCTCGAAGGCAAGCAGGTAAAGCGGCAGTTGAAGGGCAGTTCCCGCCACGATATCCTTTGCCTTGGGATGCGATGCTCCGGATTTATAATCATAAATGAGGAACTGCCCCTCCGGAGTAACATCAATCCGGTCTATCCGGCCCCGGATGCGCAGTTTCTCCGTGCCATCCGGTGACGCGAGTTCAACCGGTTCCAGTGACGATGCGGGATCATCCAAAGCATCAGTTTCCATTCCGAAAGAGAACTCGAAACGAGAAGGCACAAGTGGCGAGTCGGATTCCTGCGTTTCGCTCTCAAGGAATCGTTCGAAATAGCCGGGACCGGTATTCCGGTTCCCAAGCATCAGGATCCTTGTCGCATCCCAGAGCGGGCTCTGGAATGAATACTTCTCCAGTTCGGCACTTGCCAGATGGATAATCATTTCAGTTGCATCCGCAAGCGATGACAGAGTGATCTTCGTATTGCCGGCAGCACGCCATTCCCGGTAAAATGTGCTCAGGACATTGTGAATGGCTGTCCCACGATCGCTTGCTGAGAGGTTAGGTTCCACTTCCGGCAGGGCCTCAAGACCGATCACCCGGTTCAGGAAATACGCAAAGGGGCAGGTTGCATAGGTCTCAAGGCTTGTAGGGGACCAGACGTGATCAGCACCATATTGTTCTGCAAGAGCAGCACTGATCGATTCATCCTTGGAAAGAATCCCGTCATATGCTGAATCGCATTCGGCTCTCCGGTAGAACCGTTCCATATTGATATGTTCGGTAAGATCGCTGATGTTCAGAGAATCCGGAATCAGGTTGAGAACGGTACAGACTTTCTCATCGCGAATCCCTTTCCCTGCATCAATCGCCGTAGTCCTTCTGGATGCAACAGGATTTTCTGTCGAAGCAGGCCATGGGCAGTCTCCGGTTCGCATCCGGACCCGTTCGAAAAATGCCGATGTGAGCAGGAGCTTCTCACCATCGGCAAGCGGGGCGCTCAGATAAATTGTGGACTTTGCAGAAAGCAACGCTGCAATGAAATAATATTGTACCTCCCGAAGGATCTCGGAGAGAGAACGGGTTCCCATCCGGACATTTTCCAGTGAATTTGTAAAGGGAAGCCGGGTTGTCAGACTGGGAAAAACTCCCTCCGTAAGACCTCCAATAAATACGACCGGGAATTTCATATGCTCACATTCACGGATACCAAGGAGAGTAACACCATCGTCGTCCTGTCGGGCAGTATCGTCGGGTTCCTCAGAGATAGAAGAGAGCAGCCGGGAAAAATCTTGTGAAGATATTGGCTCATCCGCCGGCAACCATGCGATATGCTCCAGGCCCTGAAGACGCGTAAGGAATTTTTTCCTGTTTCGGATCTCCCGCTCCTCAAGGAGTTTATCCGGTGCACCGAACATGTATGGGATATCCCATGACTCAAGGAATTTCTGGTAAGCGAGGATGTGATCCCGGAGTATTTTCTTTTCGGAAAGCGAATCCAAGTCACGAATAAGAATCTGCATTCCCTCTCGTACTCGATTCACTGTGTGCAGAGATATTCCCCGGAAATTCTTCGCCCGATCAGGATCCTCCATCTGCTGATGGAGCCAGTCCAGTTGTTTCATCCAGGGAGGATGAGGCCCGTCTATTCCGGCATACCGGGAAACGAGATCAATTTCTTTTGCATCAAGACCGGACGATCCACCGGGTACTGGGCCTTTATGAAAGAACGGGCTCCCAATGAACCGGACAACATCCTCACGCACATACCCGCTGGAGGCGAGGCTGGCGATTCCGATAAGGAACTGGACAATCTGTGCCCGTGAAAACCGGGGGCCGACCGCCGCGTTCCACGGGATCCCAAAATCGGAGAATACCTCTTCGATAAGTGAGAGATCCCCCCGAAGATCCGGGAACGCTACTGCAATATCGGAAAGAGGTATCCCCCCCGAATTCAGCCGGCAGATTTCTGCTGCAATCTTGTATACTTCAGCATAACGTGTTGGGAATGTCTCCACGTTGAAGAAATCTCCTGCTGCAAAGATTCCGCTCTCGGAAAACAGTCCGCTGATTTGATATGCTGCTGAGGAGGCATCAGATGAAGGGGGGATTCCGGGCCGGTTTCCTTCAGCAGACCGGGTCCTGAAAATATTCCGATCTATACCGTCCGGTATGAAAATGAAAACTCTCCCGACATGGACCTGTATTGTCTCGAAGAGATCCTTTTCGAGCGGCAGAGGCTCATGGAACCCATAGATGAAAACCGTGCCGAGCAGGGATGATTCGGAATGGTTCAGGAAATCAATAGCCCATTCAAGGATTGTGTTCCCGTCATAAAGGTCTAGTTTTCTGAGCCGACTCCGGTATTCGGTAATGATGGTATCGAGCTGATCGCTCTTCTCGCTTTCAAGATCCAAAAGACATTCAGGGAACGGTACCTTCCGGGTCAGTGTTACATTCATGAAGGTCATGAGATCGTCAACCGTTCCGGAAGACGCACGATCACGGGATTTGAAAAGAGGGACTTCAATTTCAGGATCTTCGAGAATCTGTGTGAGCAGGAGTTTTGCTTCCCCTTTTGACACGAACCTTTCTGTGGTGCGATTCTCTTCGAAAAGGATCTTGCAGAATCCCTCCAATGTACAAATCCGGGAGGGAATGAAGGGAACATTATTCGCTGTCAGGTACCCGGTGACGTGAAGAACCAGTCGCTGGGTGGGAAGCAGAAGCCAGCTTGAGAACGGATCTTCCTTTGCTTCAGAGGCAAAATTATTAATAACTGACTCTAGCTGTTCCCCAGGAAGTCCAAAAGTTATCTGGTGAGTGGGCATGTGCGTACCGGTAAATGTGCATTACCTGAATGTTAAATTCACGATTCCAATTTTTCCTGCTAACGAAGGTTTGAGCACCCCGGACCGTAAAGCCGGCTCCTCCCACTCCCAATCTTTTCAACCTGGATTTGAATCGGAATCCTTTCTTTTAATGTAGTAACATGGGAAATCATCCCGATGATCTTTCCTTCCCGCTGGAATGATGAGAGCGTTTTAAGTGCAGTCTCAAGAGTATCTTCATCCAGTGCCCCGAATCCTTCATCGAGAAACAGAGAATCAATCCTTACATTGTGACTTGCCATCCCGGAGAGTCCAAGCGCAAGAGCGAGACTTACAAGGAACCTCTCCCCGCCGGACAGGTTTTTTGTTGTACGGATTTCTCCGGCCTGGTAATTGTCTATGATATCAAGATCGAGCGGAGATTCCTTATTTTGAATAAGGAGGTAACGATGTTCGCTCATAGCCCGAAGATGTCGGTTGGCCTGCACCATGAGGGTCTTAAATGTCAGTCCTTGTGCAAATACTTTGAACTTTTTACCATTAGCAGAGCCGATTAGTTCATTAAGTTTCTGCCATCTAACGAATTCTTTTTTCTGTTTGATAATCTCTTCCGTGAGAACCTTTTGTTTTTCTACCTGCTCGTCATATTGTTCGAGTTGTAACTGAATCCTTCCTATATCTATGCGAAGTCTATCCATACGGGCCTTATCATCGTCGATGGCAATCGCGAGGTCTTCGCGTTTTTCCTGAGTAAGAGACCGCTCTCGTTCTGCCGTCAGTTTTACCGTCCGCTCTTTGAGACCAGCGTCAATTTCAGTCTCCTCGCGCACAATGTCTTTTTCGAGTTTTTCTAGTGCAGTGAGCCGATTTGGTGGCAGCCTGGCGGAAAGGAACGATTCTTCGTTCGAAAAACCGGCTCCGGTAAGGGCACTTGAATATTGTAACTCTTTTTCCTCAAGAACAGATAGACGTGCAGATATTTTTGCGGCCAGGGCTTTGATCTGTTCCTCACAGGTATTCTTCTGTTTATCAACGAGATTTTTTGCATCAGTTGCAGCAGCAAATTTTCCTTCTGCTTTTTCCACTATTTGGATTACCCGTGCTTCTTCGACTGAGGGGTCTTTCTCATTGTAGAGTTTCTTCCGATCTGCCGAATATTTCTTGAAATCCTCATCAATCAGGGTAAGTTTTTCCGAGATCTCATTGAAGCTCTTTTCTGCCACCAACAGAAGTGACCGGTTCTTTTCAATCATGGCTTCGCATTGCTGTAACGAGTTTTGCAGATCCTGACATCGTGAAAGGTTTTCCACGAACCTATCACGGCGGTCAGTCAACGCTGTGAGGATTTGATCAGCAATAGGGGCATGATTGAAGATGATTATATCGTATTCTTGTATTGATTCAAGGAGCGTCGCATTCTGCCGCTTAAATTCCGCGTCCGTTGCAGCAATTTCTTTTATAAGTCGTTCTTTATCCCGTGCTTTTTCATCGCGGATAGAGAGCACCTTCTCATATTCTCTTTGGATTTCCGCGAGAACATCCTTTTCCCTGCCGACTTGACTTTCACCTTTCTGTATCTCCAGCCCTTTTTCTTCAGCGCGGATCAACGTCTCACGGGTTTTTTGAAGCAGTTTCGTCGATTCAACTAAAGCTGTTGCGATTGCAGGTTTCGGGTTGTTCCCGACCGAAAGACCGAGATCGCGGCACCCGTCATCTAAGTCTGATGTTGCCTTTCTGATTTTCAGCACAAGACCCTGAACGGAAGACTCGCCAGCTCGGATTTCTGCATCGTAACGCGCGAATTCCACTTCGATATGGCGGAGATTTTTCTGAAGTTCTTCTCCCTCTTTTTTATACTCGTCATATTTTTTTTGTGCGTCATCTGTTTCCGGTTCGATCCCTGCGCATAAGGGGTGATCAGTTGAACCGCAGAGCGGACAGGGAGCCCCGTTGTGGAGTGTCTTCCGTGCTTCTTCATAACTTTTAATTTGGGCGATGTATAACAGATTTTTTTCTGAAACTTTCACAAGTTGAACTACCTTTTCCAATTCTTTTTGCAGGGAACTGTATCTCTGCCGGTCCCTTGCCTGTTCAGCACGGGAAGTATTGATGGTTTTAGCGTGTTTCCCCCGTTCGGCTGTGTCTTCTTCAAGACGAGAGAAAAGATCCAGAAGCAATTGGATATGATTCCGGCGATCGCTTTCCCGATCAGCAAGTACACGCAGCTCAGCAATATCCCGGTTTCCGGTTATCTCGGCAAACTCCTTTTTTGCCCGGCTTAATTCAGCAATGATATCCATTACTTTTTTTGCCACATTATCCTGTTCCGTTTTTCTTAGGAATACGATCTGCTCTGCATCCGCAAGAACATTCTCGACCTCGTGCAGTTCCCTTCGCTTCTTTTCAGCCGTCTCCTCGGTACCATGTATCTGTCGGATGGCGGATTCAATTCCCGAAAGGGACTCAATCAGTTTCTGGTCACGGGGGTGCACTCCCAGATATGCTGTTGCGTTGGAAAGGCTCGGCCTGATATCCTTCAACTGGGATTCAGCTGACTGAATAGCCTGTTTATATTTTTCTCTTTCTTCTTCGGCTTGGCGTTTTTCCTTCTCGCGCTCATCCCGTTTTGCGAGAGTCTCCCTGATTCGGCCGTCAAGATCACGGACTCGCTTGATCAACTCATCTTCCTTTTGTTTTTCATCAACTGCTATGGTCTGATGTTCCAATGCAATCTGAAATGCATGAAGTACGTTTGTATACGCAACGCAAAATCCGCCGAGTTCAACTTCATATAATTTCTTTTCTGTAATTTCCTTTTCCTGCAGAACACGTAGTGTAGAAAGCCCGGAATAGATCCCTTCGAGGTCACGAGCTTTCCGGGCAAGGTGGAGGGTATCGAGGTCTTTTCTTGATGCCTCTTTTTGTGTTGTAAGTTCCAGATGTTTTCGCTGCAGATCCGAGATTTCCGTTTCTAGGGTTGCTATGATACCCAGCCACGCGGTTGCATCCTCAAGACATTTTAGGTTGGCAGAGATCTCCAGTATCTTTTTCTCATGCTCCCGTTTCTCATTCCGGAATGCTTCAGCCTGTTCCGGGGTCATCATTCCGACAGTATCCACTCTTGCCTTCAACTCGTCAAGCCGTGCCTTTTCCAGTCCAAATCGCTCGTGGACTTTTATCGAGATCTCGCCGTAGATTTCCGTGCCGGTTACCTTTTCAAGAATCGTCCCGCGTTCGTCAGACTTTGAATCAAGGAATTTGTCAAAGTCACCCTGTGCAAGAAGAATGGACCGGGTAAACTGCTGGTAATCCAGCCCCGTAACAGCTATAACTTTTTCTTGAACCTTTACCTGTTTTGATTCAAGGGGAACGCCGGTTTTTACATCAACAATTTCATGCTTCGAGGGTTGTAATTTCCCATCCGGCTTTTTGTCCGCTCGCCGCTGACTCCACATGCACCGGAAATGACCTTTGTCGGACTCAAATTCAACTTCAGAAAAATATTCCCCGGTCTGGAGTGACATAAGCTCGCCAGCATTACTTGAGATCTTTCCCAATCGCGGTGTGTGACCATATAATGCAAGACATAATGCATCAAGAATCGTGCTTTTCCCAGCCCCGGTAGGTCCGGTTATCGCAAAAATGCCTGATGATATATATTCAGGATCGGTAAAATCGATCTTCCACTCACCAGCGAGAGAGTTCAGATTTTTAAAACGAAGTGAAAGAATACGCATCTTACAGTCCTCACTCAGCGAGCGTATCTTCCTCGTTCATCTCATGAAGGATCTCCAAGAATGCATCCATCAGCTCCTGTCGATCTTCAATAGGGAGATTCTCCGCATCTATGCAGCGTTGGAATACATCCATCTCGGAAAGGACTTCAAGAGATTCACTTTCTTCTTCAGACTTGAATTCATAATTTCCCACATCCAGAGGTTTTGTCCGTATGAGCACGACATTGGTTCCATCTGTTAACTCGCGAAGCTGAGCCTGTACGGTGGATGCGGAATGTGTCCCGGAAAAGAGCACTTCAATCCAAACATTATGATCGAGTTTAATGAGAGATCTGATTTCATTTTCAACAGACCTGATATCACCTTTAAGAGTACGGATGTCCTGGAATTTTGGTACAGATATAGTACGGATTATCCGGGATCCAGATTCAAAATCAATGATCACAACCTGTTTTTGCTCGCCCGCATCTCCAAATCCAAGGGCAATCGGCGATCCACAGTATCGCATTGAATCTTTACCGGAGATGATTTGAGGTACATGGAGATGTCCGAGTGCCAGATAGTCGATCCCGTCACACAGGTTTTCCGCCTTGATTCGTGCAAGGTTTCCAACATAGAGTTCACGAACGCCATCGTCATCAACGGTCTTCCCCCCGGAGACAAACAGGTGGCCCATTGCAACAATCGGGATTTGTCCTCCAAGTTCATCCCGCTTTGCTTTAGCAATCCCAACAACCTGTAGGTAATGTTCCTGGACCCCTTTCTCAAGTTTCTGTGTTTTGTCTTCAATGCTTTCGCCCGGTTCAGAAAGGCGGATATCCCTGTCGCGGAGATATGGAACGGCACAGACAATAAGTGATGGCTGGTCCTTGTCATCATCGATTACAAGAATCTCGTCTTCCGGATTATCCGGTATCGATCCAAAAACATGAATGTGAAGATGTTTTAAAAGTTCCTGCGGCGCGTTGATCAGGGATGGGGAGTCATGGTTGCCGGCAGTAATAATGACCTGAAGACCCGGTATTGCAGTGACGATGTTAAGAAATTGATAATAGAGTCCCTGTGTTCGGTTACTGGGCGTACTTGTGTCAAAGATATCTCCAGCAACAAGGAGCACGTCAATCTGTTCTGTCTGTATCAAACGGGCCAACCAGATTAAAAACGCCTCGAACTCTTCATGCCGCTTGTGTCCGTAAAGCGAGCTACCCAGGTGCCAGTCAGAGGAATGGAGAATCTTCATGGGAAAAACACATTTACCGGCAGAGATCTGCTACACTTTTTAGTTGATCGTTGCTGGTGAATTATTTATCCTTTTATAACAGGATTCTATAGTCTTGACTCAACACAGAAAAAATGACTGGCAGCAGTACTAACTTAAAACGAGGAGCGGAGGAACAACCTCCTTACCGCGTTGCGCACGCAGGAGTCCCGGTTCCCACAGATCCTCCTCATCTCCCACATCTCGGAGATCCAAGGAGAGTTTGCAAATACGCTGATGGTGGAGATGGGTACCGACAATTCGAACCGGGTGAAAGAAGTAAAGTGAGACGAGAGGAGGGACCGGCCATGCATTCCGGTCCCAGGATAATGAGTAATGCCGCACTGTCCGTTCTGTTCCAGCGATAAAGTTTACCGCCTGCTCGATACCCTGCGCTGCAAGCGGTGCAAGAATATCTGGAAAGAGGGCGGGGACTCATCCGCTGTGAGCGGCCCTGCGGTCCCGGACACTTCTCTGAGGATCAGGAAACGGACCGAACCCCTGGAAAAACGTATGGCGAAGAAACTGGATGAATGCCTCACCCGGTGCAGCGGAAAATTTTGTATCACAACAATAGCTTGGCAGGCCAGCGATATTTCAGAGGAACTGTTCAGGAGATATATCAGACAATGCGTGAAAAACCGGACTCTCGCAGAAACGAAAGATAGCTACGGGCGGACATGGTATTCACGGCATGGCACGAAGAGTAAAAAATAGGGGATTCACCGGGAAAAAGGGGAGATCCAGACCCTTGACCGGGGCGAAGCAATCATCTCCACGATTGGCATCCCGTTTCCGGTCTCAACGCGGATCCACCGGTACGAAGACTACATTGCCACGCTCAATGCGGAGAAGAAGCGGGATATCCGGCAGGGACTCTCGACCGGGTTCTGACGGACCATCCTGGTTTAATAGCATTATCATACAATTTACATCCAGACGATTATGACCGGACACCCCGACCATCCTCCCCACATCATCCCCAAGGAACGGATCGGCAATCTTATCGACGCGATATACGCGTTCTCCATGACACTGCTCGTCATCACCATCAGCGTTCCGCCCAAGTACCTGCACACGGAGATTGCAGAACCGGTGCAGGACATTCTCACAAACGTACTCCCGGATATCCTGCACTACTTTATCGCGTTCATCATCCTCGCGCTCTTCTGGTACTTCGAGCACCAGCGCTTCCACCACCTCCAGCACCTCGACCGCCCGCTCCTTGTCATGAACATCGCGAGCCTCGCGTTCGTCTGCCTCATCCCGTTCACCACGAACGTGGCGGGTGACTTCCCCTACGATATGTTCGGTGCCATACTCTTCGAACTGAACATCTTCGTGATCGGTATGATCGCCTTTGTCCAGTGGATCTATATCATGAGCAGGGGGACATACCTTACCCCCCGCCTGGAACCGCACTGGATCCGGCGTGAACTCCAGTGGGCGCTCGTCTTCCCGGCGCTGGCACTCATCGGGATCATCCTTGCAGTCCTCCGGCAACCGGCGACATCCGCCATCTTCCTTCTCGCACCATTTATCATGGCAGTCCTGTTCTGGAAAGACCCGGTGAAGGCCGCCAGCTCGAAAGATCAGTAACAGAATATTCTTTTTAGGTTACAACACGGGAACCGGAAAATTTCCTGCCCATGTTAAAAAAAAGATTAGTGCCCCTTGAGGGGGTTGAATACGTTCTCGTAGATCATGTCGCTGCCGGTATTGTGGAGCCGGGCACGCTCGGTCTTTTCCTCCACAAATGCCATGAGCGGCAGTTCCATATTCTGGCCGGGAACATGGCCAAACATCTTCTCGAGCTCGACCTGCTGCGCGTGCATGAACATGGCGTTGGGGATCTCCGCGGGGCAGAGTTCCTGGCACTGGCCGCAGTTCACGCAGGAGTCTGCAATATGTGCGAACCGGATCAGGTGGAACATAAAATTCGGGGGTATATCCCCGGGCGTTACATAGGCCGGGTTCTTTGTCGTGCAGTCTATGCAATAGCAGATGGGGCAGGCGGAGATGCAGGAGTAACACTTGATGCAGCGGGAGGTCTCGGTCATGATCGTCTTTAACCGGTCCTTGCCTTCTCCGAGGCCCTCGAAATCGTGCTTTCTCCACTTCTCGCCGAGTTTCATCATTGCGCCCTCGACCTTTCCGCGGATCTCAAGGCCCTTGGGATTAGGTGCCTCGGTTGCGAGGACGCCGGATTTTACGGCGCCATCGAGAAGTTTTGCACCCTTCTCTGAACAGACCTCGACAAAGGTTGCCTTTCCGGCACGGGGTCCGATAACTCCCCAGTTCCCGCAGGCAAGGTCTGCCTGGCGGGGGACTTTCATCTTGCAGCGGCGACAGTTTGACCTGCGGCCATAACCGGCCTCTTCGAGTTCGTCAACAGAGATACCCTTGTGTCCGCCTTCGTACTCGATGATGAACTGGCCCTTGTCGATTTCTTCCTTGTGGACTTTGTCCGGGTCAACGTCATATTTGGCAGCGATCATCTTCCGGGCAATGACCGGGCTGACCGATCCTCCGCAGTTAACACCGATCATGATGATGTTGTCGAGGTTGATCTGCTTGCGCTTGGCAAGTTCATAGAATGCCATCGCATCGCAGCCCTTGACGGTAACACCGATCTTCATGGTTTCGGCGCCATCCAGGTACTTCTTGATGAGCTTGGGCAGGAGCAGGGTACCACAGTGGAGCGACCCGGCGGTCTTTGCCAGGTCCTTGGGGTCCTTGATCAGGACCGGTTGTGCATCGTACAGGTCCTTGCCCTTGGTGATGGCGAGTACCGCATCGACTGTTTTTGACTCAAGTGCATGCTTCCAGAGGGAGGTAACTGCACCACCGAGCTCTGCTTTCTTCTGGATCTCTGCGTCGTTGGTCCATGCATAGAGCATATCGCCTTTCTTTGTCATGTTATGCTCCCTCCGTCTTCTCAAGTTTTACCGCTGCAGCCGCAAGCGGCAGGGAAACGACCCCGGTCTTGATCCCGGTAGTTACGTTCGCGGTCATGGTGACTGAACCGTCCTTACCGGATACCTTGACTTTATTCCCGGTGCTGATGCCGAGTTTCTGCGCATCGGCCTTATTGATCGTGACTTTTGCCTCGGGGAATTCACGGACGATCGATGCGGTGTTCAGGGAGAGGGTCCCTCTCGGCCACTGTGCCGCAACAGCGAACGGGTAATCGGCGCTGACTGCTTCACCGGCCGTGTACCCGACTGCTGCGAAGGTCCCTTTCCCGTCTTTTGTGGCAAACTTGTCGGCATAGAGGAATGCTGAACCAAATACACCGCCCGCTGCGGGCCACTGGATGGCCTCGGGCTTCTCGAGCATTGCATACGTGATGCCGGCATAGTCCGGGACGTTCTTTACAATCTCTTCGAAGATCTCGTCAGCGCTCTTGAAAGCAAAGCCCTTGTCGGCACCCATGGCCGTTGCAAGCTCGCAGATGATCTGCCAGTCTGCCCGGGAGGAGCCGATCGGCTCAACAGCCTTCCGTACGCGCTGGACACGACGTTCGCTGTTGGTCACGGTGCCGTCGCGCTCAGTGAATGAGGCTGACGGGAGAAACACATGGGCCTTTGCGGCGGTCTCGGTCATGAACATGTCCTGGACCACGATGAAACCGACCTTGTCGAGAGCCTCTGCGACTTTTGGACCGGCGGAAGCAATGTTCTCGCCCATGACATAGAGCGCCGTGATCTTGCCGGCTGCTGCCGCTTCGATCATCGCGGGGACGGCGTGTCCGTTATCCGCGGGGACGCAGCCCATATCCATGGCACCCTGCGCATTGCTCTTGGCGCGGAGGAGGTTGACACCCGCTCCTGCAACACCGACATTGCCGGTGAGGAGTACAAGGTTTGCCGACGCGCGGAGGATATCGCCGGATACTGCTCCGGCAGAAGTGACGACCGATGCGGGGCTGGATGCAGTGAAGATCTCGGCTGCCTGAGTGACAATACCTTCCGGAATCCCGCAGATCTTTGCCACTGCTTCGGGTGTGCACGGGGCGACTGCGGCCTTGCATTTTTCGAAGTCCTTTGTCTTTTTGGCAATGAAGTCCTTGTTCTCCTTGCCTGCCTTTATGATAGCTGCTGCGACACCGTTGAGGAACGCGACTTCCGTACCGGGGTTTATTGCGATATGGAGGTCTGCGATCTTCGCTGTGGCGCTGGTCCGGGCATCGGCAACGATGACCTTTGCGCCATTCTTCCGGGCCATGATGATCCGGCGACCTGCAAGGGGGTTCTCGTCTAGCGGGTTGCTGCCGATGACAAGGATTGCCTTTGCATCCGAAATGTCAGTGATGGAGTTGGTCATGGCTCCCTTGCCGAATGCATCGGCAAGACCCCTGACAGCGTCTGCATTGCAGCCGCGGCCGCAGTAGTCAATGCTGGCGGTCTTAACCACGTTCTGCGCAAAGTTCTTGAAGACGTAGTTGTCCTCGTTGCAGGTGCGGGCCGATGCCACGCAGCCGATCTCATCGCCCTTGACGGACTTGAGATGGCCTGCGATCTCCTTGTACGCGTCTTCCCAGCTTGCCTCGACAAATTTGCCATCCTTTTTGATCAGCGGGGTTGTGATACGCTCGACGTTATTGACAAACTCGAACGACCTGTTCCCGCGGATACAGACCTTGCCCTCGTTGACCGGGTTGCGGTGCCAGGGCGAGATGCCCGTGACCTGGCCATCCTTGACAACAAGGTTGATCCCGCAGCCGGTGCCACAGTAGGGGCACGTGCTTGGTACGTATTTCAGATCCATGTTCTGTCCTCGAACACTAGTAGTTGGAAAAAAACCATTATTAAATGAATAGGGTTTATTTCTGATTTTTGATGATTATCGGTGGGTATTTATTGGGGGATTTATAAAGGTGTATTCAGAGAAAGCCAAAAACGCGCAGCATTAGTGCACAGCACATACAATAACCGGAGAATATACCCATGCGCCCGCCCCGCATTCCCCCCATGATGAAAGACCTCATCCAGACCGCGGTCATGGTGTTCGATAACCTGGAATTCACGGCATGCACCAGATGCCCGAAATGCGGTGGTACTGTACAAGGATATGATACAAAAACCAGGAAGTTTGCCACCATAAAAGAGGATGAAACAGAACGTACTATCAGGGTCCGGGTGAAGCGGTTCACCTGCAAATCCTGCGGGGATTTATGCTACGCTGACGAGCCGTTCTACCCCGGCACCCGGATCGGTTCACCGGTCATAGATCTTTTTTCGTCCCTCTCCACGACCATGCCGCCCAGCCGGGCGGCACGGGTGATTGATTCGCTGGGAATCAGCGTGAACCGTACCACCTGGAAAAATTATACGGGCATTCGGTTTTCCGATATTCCTGAAATGGATATGTTCGGGATGAGGCTGCCGGTATGCATGATGGAGCTGTCCAACATCGCTGCCCGTTCCAGTGACATATTCCCTCCCAATGCTCTGGAGATCCTGGCGGCATGTGGTAACCCCTCGACCAGGCACATTCCCGGGGTTCGTGAACGATAATTGACACTGAACCAAACTGGGCAGTAAAACCGGTATTTTCGGGTTATGCTCTCCGGTGTAGGGGGGCCTCACCGGAGCATCTGCCCATTAGCAGCAACCTATCCTTTTTATATAACTCCTTCTGTAATACCAAGTATAAAATTTTCAAACCGAGGTGTGAGTATGAAAGCAGAAGATGCAAAGAAGATCATTTCAATCGCAATCGACAGGGAAGTCGAAGCGTACACGTTTTATAGAAACGTTGCCGACAAGGTAAAAGACAAGAACCTGAAAGCACTCTTCGATGAACTGGCCGGGGAAGAGAAAAAACACCGCGAATTCCTCCAGGCATTCTTAACCAAAGATGTGAGCAAGATAAAATTCTCCGCAGGCCATGACTACAAGGTCGGGGATGCACTCCCATCACCGAAGCTGACCGCGAACCTAAAGCCGCTTGATGGCCTGGTACTTGCGATCAAGAAGGAACTTGAGGCCATGCAGATGTATACCCAGTTTGCCAAGGCTGCTGACGACATGGAAACCCAACTGCTCTTCTCCCAGCTTGCCAACATGGAGCGGGGACACAAGGCACGGCTCGAAGACCTTTACACCGAAATGGCATTTCCCGAAAATATCTGGGTGTAACATCCGTATAAACCCCGGTGCAATTCCTTGCACCGGGTCCTTTTTTCAATCAGGTAACATTCCGATGAAAATTATCCGGATACCGATTCAATTATCCGGGAAAATACCTGCAATATCTGTCGTAATCCGGGCTAACGCCCGGTAAAAAAAAGAGAGATTATTTCTTTGCAACCGGGTTGAACACGTTCTGGTAGATCATGTCGCTACCGGTGTTGTTCAACCGGGCACGCTCTTCCTTCTCCTCGACATATGCCATGAGCGGAAGTTCCATGTTGACGCCCGGAGTATGGCCGAACATCTTCTCGAGTTCAACCTGCTGGGCGTGCATGATCAGCGCGTTCGGGATTTCTGCTGCACAGACTTCCTCGCACTGGCCGCAGTTCACGCAGGAATCGGCAATGTGCGAGTAGCGGATGAGGTGGAACATGAAGTTGACCGGCAGTTCGCCCGGGGGAACCATGGCCGGGTTCTTGGTCGTGCAGTCGACACAGTAACAGATCGGGCAGACGTCGATGCACTGGTAGCACTTGATGCACCGGGAGGTCTCGTTCATGATCTTCTTTAACCGGTCCTTGCCATCGCCGAGGCCTTCGAAGTCGTGCTTGCGCCACTTGTCGGCGAGCTTGAACATCGCGCCCTCGACCTTTCCGCGGATCTCGAGCCCCTTGGGGTTCGCCGCTTCGGTTGCGAGAATGCCTTTCTTGACTGCGCCGTCAAGGAGTGCTGCACCCTTCTCGGAGCAGACCTCGACAAAGGTCGCCTTGCCGGCCTTGGGGCCGATGACTCCCCAGTTACCGCAGGCAAGGTCTGCCTGCCGGGGGATCTTCATCTTGCAGCGGCGGCAGTTCGGGCGACGGCCAAAGCCGGCCTCTTCGAGTTCGTCGACAGAGATGCCCTTGTGGCCTCCCTCGTACTCGATGATGAACTGGCCCTTGTCGATCTCTTCCTTGTGGACCTTGTCCGGGTCAACATCGTACTTCTCCTTGATCATCTTACGGGCAAGGACCGGGCTGACCGACCCTCCGCAGTTGACACCGATCATGATGACATTGTCAAGGTTGATCTGCTTGCGCTTGGCGAGTTCGTAGAACCCCATGGCATCGCAGCCTTTAACAGTCACCCCGATCTTCTTGTCCTTTGCGCCGTCAAGGTACTTCTTAACGAGCTTGGCCATCAGGAGCGTACCGCAGTGAAGTGACCCTGCCGTCTTTGCAAGATCCTTGGAGTCGGTAATAACGACCGGGACTGCATCATAAAGATCGTAGCCCTTCGTTACAACAAATACCGCATCAACGATCTTGTTGTCAAGTGCATGTTTCCAGAGGGCCGTTACAGCACCGCCAAGCTCTGCCTTCTTCTGGATCTCGGCATCATTGGTCCATGCATACAACATATCGCCTTTCTTTGACATGGTTTAAGCCCCCGTAATCTTCTCGACCTTGACAGCACAGTGCTTGAGCTCCGGCATCTTGGACATCGGGTCGAGCGCCGTGTTGGTGAGGTTGTTGGCACCATTGGCAAAGTGCATCGGCATGTACAGTACCTTCGGGGCAACATCGTCCGTTACCCGGGCAATGGCGATCGTCTCGCCTCGGCGGCTCGTTACCTTGATCTTCTCATGCTGCTTGATACCGAGCTCCTTTGCATCCAGCGTGTTGAGCTGGACGTAGTTTTCCGGCACTTCGTAGTGCAGGATCGGGCAGCGGTCGGTCTGGGTCCTCGTGTGGTAGTGGAAGATCACACGGCCGGTCATGAGCGTGTACGGGTACTGTGCATCCGCAACTTCTGCGGGCGGGCGGTACTCGATACCGAACATCGTTCCCTTGCCGTCTGCGGCGGAAAACTTGCCGATGTGAAGGATCGGGGTTCCCGGGTGCTCGACGGTCGGACATGGCCAGTGCACTGACTCGGGTTTACCGAGCTTCTCGTAGGTACATCCGAACATAGACGGGGTAACTGCTCGCAGGTCATCCCAGACATCCTGTGCAGACTTCCAGTCAAAGCCCTTGAGGCCCATCTTCTTTGCCAGCATGCCGATGATCTCCCAGTCATACTTCGACTCGCCGGGGCCGTCAACAGCCTTCCGGACACGGTTGATGCGCCGCTCGCCGCTGGTGAACGTGCCGTCCTTCTCCGCAAAGCAGGTGCCGGGCAGGACAACGTCTGCATACTCGCAGCTCTCGTTCCAGTAGATATCCTGCATGACAAGGAAGTCGAGCTTGTCGAACATCTTCCTGACATGGTTTGAGTCGGGGTAGGAGACTACCGGGTTCAGGCCGAGGACATACATCGCCTTGACAACATCGCCGCAGTCATTGATCTGCTCGGTCAGGGTTGAACCGTACCAGTCGGGCAGGGAACCTTCTTTTAAGAACCAGGCCTTCTCCATCTTTGCGCGGTTCTCGGGAACTGCAACGGCCTGGTAGCCGGAGTAGACATTCGGGTATGCACCCATGTCGCAGGCGCCCTGCACGTTGTTCTGGCCACGGAGCGGGTTGACACCCACTCCGGGGCGACCGATGTTGCCGGTTAAGAGCGAGAGGTTGCCCATTGAACGGACATTGTCGGTACCGGTGGTAAGCTCGGTGATACCGAGGCAGTAAATGATAACCGCGTTCTTTGCCTTTGCATACTGGCGCGCAAACTCCAGGACCGTCTCTTGAGGGACACCATGGATTTTCGTAGCGTCAGCATACTTCTCGACCGTCTTCTTGAGGTCTTCGAAACCTTTCGTGCGCTCCTTGATGAACTCCTTGTCCTCGTTGCCTTCCTTGATGATATAATACATCATGTTGTTGGCGAGGGCGATGTGGGTCGACGGGTTGAACCGGATCCACTTGTCCGCAAGGCGTGCCGTTGCACTGAGACGCGGGTCAACGACAACGATGGGGATTCCCTTCTTCTTCGCCTGCATGACACGGCGCCCGGCAAGCGGATGGGCCTCGACTGCATTGGAACCCCACATGACGATCAGGTCGGAGTTCAGGACATCCTCGAACGGGTTGGTGGCTGCACCGGAACCGAAGGAGAGGGATAGACCGGCAACGGAAGGTCCGTGGCAGATACGTGCACAGTTGTCGACGTTGTTGGTCAAAAACCCGCAGCGTGCAAACTTCTGCAGGGCATAACAGTCCTCATTCACGGTACGGCACGAAGTCTGGAAACCGAGGGCCTTGGGCCCGTGCTTCTTCGCGATCTCCGTGAAATTCTTGACAATCAGGTCAAGGGCTTCGTCCCAGGTGGCTTCTACGAACTTGTCACCCTTCTTGATTAAGGGCTTTGTCAGCCGGCCGGGTTTCTGGACCGATTGCCAGCACACCGCACCCTTCGGGCAGAGCTTGCCTTCGTTGATCGGGGACCGCTTAAACGGTTCTACGCCAACGAGCGTGTTGCCCTTGGATACAAGGTTCAGGCCACAGCCGACCCCGCAGTAGGGACATGTCGTCGTTGTATACTTAAGAGTATTTAGACTATCACTCATGGTAGCACCACACTCATGGAGGCCCGGGTCAAAAAGTGACGGGGACGCCCATGTTATACACACCTCTGAATTTTTTAATGCAAAATTGGATAATCAATTTTGCTTAATATTTGATCTCGGTAAAATGTTATTTATAGATTATGAGATCAACCTAAAAATGGTGATTGGTTTGGGGCAGAGGGGTTGTTTTTGAGAGTGGACCGGGAAAACCGTGGCCGTGCAACGCGTTATTGTTGTGCAGCTAGTGAATCGCGCAAACGCGAGGCCGTTTTATGAGGCTCCGCCCGTTCCCTCCCATCCTCACCAACATTATCCATGCGGCACTTCTGGTATGCGAGGGAACCAGGTTCCATCCCGGCAACACGTGCGGTACCTGCGGCGGCTCACTGTCCGGGTATGATGAGCGGAAGAAACGGTTTGCGATCCTGGTTGAGGAGGATAAAACCTGCCCGGTCAACGTGATCATACAGCGGTCCTCCTGCCGCAACTGCGGGAAGATTGTCCTCCCGGAGGAACCGTTCTACCCGGGCACCCGGATCGGATCGCCGGTCGTGGATCTCTGCCGGTCACTGTCTGCAGTTATGCCTTACTCCCGGGTTTCCATGCAGCTCAGCCGGATGGACGTGGTGGTGGACCGCTGGAGTGTCCGTCATTATGCAAGGATGCCTTTGCCAGCGGTCGCGTCCATGGAGGTATTTGGCATGCAGATACCCATTTCGATCGTATCTCTCTCAACGCTTGCCGGGACCGTGCGGGAACCGGGACATCTTGACATGGAGGATGTGCTCATGGCATGCAACCGACCATCCATGGTTCCACTGACCCGGGAACAATCGGATCGAGAGAATGAAGAGCAAAATTTCTGATCACTCCCATCGAAAGTAACGGGGAATATCGTTACATCAGATCGAGCACGCAAAGTAACAGCCACAATGTCTGGATAATACCTCCGGATAAATGACGCCAGTTACCAATCATAAAAAGTTTATCAGATGTGATGCCACGGATTAACATGACCGGTAAGCACGATGATCAGGAAAGAAAACTCAAATCCGTGATGGATACCCATCACATCAGCCCGCAACTGCAGGACCAGATACAAGAACTGACTGCATTCCACACCTACCCGGCACCGGGAGTGCTCATCGGGGCATTCATGGTGGATTATGCCCTTGAACTGCTCGGGATGAGCCCGGACCTGAAACTATATGGGGTCTGCGAGACACCCAAGTGCCTTCCGGATGCACTGCAGGTAATGGCACACTGCACCACCGGCAACAACCGACTCAGGGTTGTCCCCATCGGCAAGTTTGCCATCACCCTCAACGGTCATTCAGATACGGAGACAACAGAAGCAGTACGGGTTTACGTGGACCTGGCAAAACTGAAAACCTATCCGGTCATCGATACCTGGTATGCAAACAGCCCGGCTTATGACAAGCATACCATGAAAGATAAACTCCAAGATGAGATCTTTAAAGCAGGGCGGGCGATTCTCGCATCTGAAAAAGTGAGGGTGAAAGTTACCCCAAAGAAGAAATGGAAATCCGTCACCTGCCCCGGCTGCGGCGAGACGGTCCCCGATTACCTGATCGAAGGCGACCACTGCGGTGCCTGCGGCTCCATGAAATATTATGAGCGGTCGTCCTGATACCGGTAACAGGTACCGGGATTAACCATCTTTTATAAAGAACGGGACAATCCCGGTCGCGTCATTTTTCACGGACATCAAAAATTTGAAGGCCGGGGAGGCCGTATCAGGTTACCCGGGTCAGCGCGCCCGTGCCAAGATCGTAATAGAGCCCGTGGACCGCAATTCGTTTCTCATCAACCGCTTTCTTAAGGAGCGGGTACGTATACAGGTGTTCGATCTGTAGCCGGACATTCTCCTGCTCGATCAGTTTGTAACGCTCCTCCTTCTCCAGTTCAGTCTTCGGAACGGCGATTTTCGCATCCACCCGCGTCTTTGCATCACGGGCATTGTTCAGCCAGAGCGGGATGTAGGAATCGTTGCTCTCCTGGTCAAGGGCGCGGATGGCGCCGCACTTCGAATGCCCGCAGATTACAACGTCATTCACCTTCAGGTGGGAAACCGCATATTCCAGCACGGTTGCAAAGTTCCAGTCATGGATCGGCACGATGTTGCCGATGTTGCGCTGGATGAAGAGTTCACCGGCCCGGGCCTGTGTGATATGCCCGGACTGGAGCCTCGAGTCTGAACATGCGATCCAGAGCGTGCTCGGGTGCTGGCCCACTGCGAGCTCCTTGTAATAGTCAATATTCGGGGTAAAATCCGATTCCCGAAACCTCAGGTTACCTAGTAAGAGATTATCGATCATGCCACACACCTCTGGTTATACATATGCCGGTTTGTGCCAGCCTATGCCTATTCTGATACTTGGCCGGGACAGGAAAGAATGTTTCGATTTGTCGAAGGTCATCAGACCTGAGACAAGAGAAGAATTACGCAGTAATTCTTCGACATGCGACAGGACATCATTCCTGGAGCACGAGAAGAACGCTGATGCGTTCTTCGAGTTGCTGAAGGCCATCAGGCCCGAGAAAGGAGACATAAACCTACCCTCGATCTCCCGATAACATTCCCGTAGCAATTACCCTTATCGTGCATAAACAATAATTGATAAAAAACAATGGTGCAGATTTCCGGTGATTCCATGCCACACGGCCGTACCGGCCCGGCAACTGACGAGAAGGAGTGAACGATGGCAACCATCTCCGCGCCGGCTGATAGTGATCGTTATTACGAGGACCTGACGCTCCTCACCCTGTACAACCTTGCTGGCGAAGAAAGCAGCGGATTTCTCGACATCCATCCAAAATTCATAAAACAGATCGGGAAATTCATATTCTCCGAAGGGACAACAACGGTGCCCGGCCGCGTGATCGAAGCCGTGGAAGTCCGCGAGCTCACACCCGCGGAGATGGTGCGGGCCGAGAAGGAACTCTGGATCCATTACCACCAGCAGAAAGCGGACCGGAATGTTGACCGGCTCTTTGCAGTTTTTGCCGGCCAGCGAATCATCGGGGTTGCCCGGTGTTCCCGGCACGAGGACGGGCTGGAAGTGGATGCGGTGTATGTCCTGGACGAATACCGGCTCCGGGGATTTGCGCGGTCGGTCATGATCCTGCTGATCGAGGAGTGTGGCCGGAACGAGACGCTCTTCATGCACTCAAAAACCGAACTGGTAAATTTCTATGGCAGTCTGGGTTTCCGGCTGATTCCGGAAGCGGAGCTCCCCAAATCAATCCGCGACCGGTTTGATTTCTGCCTTGGCGATCTCAATGGGATCAGCGTCTGCCCGATGCGCCGGGAACCGGGTTCCTCGGAACCTGCTGGCGCTCTTTCATCCTAAACAAAGTGGACTTCGTTTTTTCAATAACCAGAAAAAACCTAAACCTCCACCAGGCAAGATGCAGGACATCAGGAAAAGAAATGTCCAGATCTGATTCAGGTCTGGACAACGAAGTGTCCTTTCTTCTTGTCAGTGACATCCTCGACCGCTTCCATGGCACCAGTGATCGTGCCGGTGGTATCCCGGATGAGCGAGGCAGTGATATGCAGCCATTTGCCCCCGACACTCATATCCGGGAAGAAGTCCGTGTACTCGTACCGCCCGTCAACAGGGATATCCGTACGGGCTTTTTCGAACATGCGGGAGATTGTATCCCGGTCCCCATTGATCAGGAGATCGGCAAGACACGGTTGGGGATTGGGATAGAATGCCTTCCACTGACAGCTCGTCCCGACCACTTCTTCTGCCTTGATCCCGGTCATGATCTCCAGGGCCCGGTCCCAGTACACGACCTTGTGGTTGCGGTCGATGAAGAACTGAGGAGAAGTTGGGATTTGAAAGATCGTGCGGAGGAGCCGGTCGCGTTCAGCCATCGCTTTCTCCGCGTGCGTGCGCTCCGTGATATCCTCCAATATCAGGGTGATGCCGGGCACGCCATTTTCGAGCACGGTCGGGATGAACCGGCTGTCAAAGTACACATCCGTGCCATTGCGGATAACATGGATCTCCTTCTTCCAGGTGGGGCCGCCGTTGAGGAGGACAACAATCTCCCGCTCTTCTGATGCCGACAACAGCGGGATTGGCAGCGCGCTCAACCGTGAATGGAGGATCGTCTCCCGGGAAATCCCGGTAAACCCGCAGAACGATCCGCTGGCCTGCACGATCCGCAGGTCATTGTCAAGGACCAGGATCAGTTCCCGGGCATGGTTCAGGAGATCTCCCACCGGGACCCGGAGGGAGAGCGTGTAGAGCTTGGCATTTCCTACGTGGCGGACATCGAGCTGTCCTGCCGTTGCCATGACCTCAAGGTACTTTGCAACAGAGTTCCGGCTCATCGAGACCGTGGCAGAAATCTCCTTGATACTCATCCCATGGGGGTGTTCCCGGAGTACTGCGCGGATCTGCGCTGCTTCATCCGTATCCTGGATGTCAGCCATGGGAGATCTCCGGTACGGGACAGAATAATCCCGGTTTTTTCGTCATGATATCATCGCATTTTTTTATCCGGCTCGTATGACTGCCGGCGCAAACATGTGCCAAGGCTTAATTAGGGGATGTGTTATACATATACATTGTGCATAGTGTTTGTGCACTAGCGCACAGCATACCGGTCAAATGTGGGGCATGATCCTGCCTATTCCTTGGTTGATATACACACCTCTGAATCATATCACCATTCATCAGGACTGCCCCCCATAGTAATTATTACCCGTGAGGTTTTTTTCTTTCGTATTGTTTCTGACGGTCATAGCGGATCCACTCGATGTCTCCAACTCACGATCTATATCCTGATTGTTCAGTGCAAATGCACAGCGCTTGACGCATGCATTCAGTTTTTATGGACACGCTCGCCCACACGGGTTATTAAGGGTTGAATATTTTCAGGGCAAAACTCTGCCCGAGAAGCAGGACCGGTTGATCTTTTGCCGATGCATTCCACGCAGTGGCAAACAGAAGGAGAAGGGCATTGTCGAGCGATACTTCAAACCGGTCATTGAGCTGGTCTGCCGGTGACAGTGGTTTTGCCAGGACGGCAGCATCAGATGCAGAAAATTCAATAAATTGTTCCGGTTGGTCCGTTGACTCATCGAGCAACAGGGCCTGTTCCCGGACAATGGCAAACGCAGTTACAAGAGGTGGACATGGATTCGTTTCCGTAAGACTGACCGTTGCGGCGCCGGCAGCCTGCGCGGCTTCCCGGTATTCCCCCTGGGCAAACCGGGCAAACGTGACTGCCGCAGCATGTGCTGCTTCCAGTGGGATCCCCGCAGCCTGTTGTCGCACGGTCTCGCAGTAGGATTTTAACGGTTCTTTTAAGGATTGTCCGCCATTTTCCGGAGTATGTGCCACACCAAACCGGAGTTTCAGGCGGACGAGCAGGAGGGTAAGGCTCACTGCATACAGTAGTATCAGGATGATGCCAACCGAAAAATCCGAGGGCATTACAAAGAAGAAAACGGAGTAGATCGGGGTCGTCAGTGCAACGATATCCTTGTGTGGCCTTATCCATGCAAGGTAGGCAAGTATGAATGACCCGATGATACACCCGGTGGCAAAATACCGGAGATCCACGGGATCTCCACCGGAGCCGGAAAAAATAATGGCAGCCAGTGCGCCACCAAGGGAAAATACCGGTACTGCCAGTTCCAGCAACCATATCATGGAGCCCGCTTTTTGTCGTGTTTGAACCATAATTTCACCTGTATTCAGCATCAGGACTTCCGGATAACTATATTATTTCCGGCTGAGGTGATTCGGAGATCCCAAGATAATATCTGACCCGGACAAGAGTGCTGACATCAGTCATTGGATTTTTTTTTCTTCCTGATGGACACGCAGTTGATCACCGGTTCTCCGGCAACAAGGTAACGGCGAATAACCTGCCCCAGCACTTCCACAACATCATTGACCTTGACATCTTCATCGGGACTGGTAAACATCTTGACCGAGATCGCACCGGACCGGTCTGCAACAAGGTACTGGGGACGGTTCAGGAACTGGAAATGCACCCGTTCCACCACCCCTTCAATGCGCACCGGCTTGCCGACCATATTCTCATTGATGAGCTTGACCCTCACCGTTTTTGCCTCGGCCTCATAGAGGGGAGTTACCTCTGCATACTGGCTCCGGCTCAGGTAATTAAGCGCAACGGGAATGACAAGCAGCAGGAACAGGCAGGGGATGAGCCAGATGAGATTCGATCTCACATCAGGACTGAACACCGATGCACTAAGTAAAAAAATGGTAAAGATAACAAACACCGCAATGGTGATGTAGGAGACCTTCACATCGATATTTCCGATCTTCATCAGAAAGACTGTTTGCCGTTAACCTACTTCAGTGCTGCGATTACGTTCCAGTATACAATACGGGGTATGAATAAAAAAAGGACCCCGTGTTTATCCCGGTGAGATGGTTCCGGATCACGGGGCTGGAAAATGAGGCGACAATATGCAGGGGTGAGGAATCATCACCTCTGCTATTGCGATTGTGGAAACATTGAGATTGGTATCTCTGTTTTTCATAAAAATGATTGGGGTGAGACATTACTTCAGCGCTGCGATCTCTTTCCGGAAGGATACCCAGTACAGGACACCGACAAAGAGCATTCCGCCGACAATGTTGCCGATAGTGACGATGACGATATTGTTTGTGAACATCGTTATCCAGTTCAGGCCGGCATTGATCTTGGCGGGGTCTGTGATGAATCCCTGTGTTAAGATACCTGCGGGAATGAAATACATGTTCGCAACACAGTGTTCGAATCCACTGGAAACGAAGGCCATGATCGGGAACCAGATGCCGAAGAACTTGCCTGCCGCATCATCTGCACAGATTCCGAGCAGGATTGCGAGGTTGACGAGCCAGTTACAGGCAATTGCTTTAAGGAATGCAGACCACATGCCCATCAGTCCGACATAACTGACTTTTGCACCTGCAATGGCGATCGCTCGCGAACCAAACCCGGTAACGGTTGCTACACCTGCCGCATCGAACGACACGAGAGGACCGTATGCCATGATATAGGCAAAAACAATCGATCCGATCAGGTTGCCGATATAGACAAAAACCCACAGGTTCAGGACCTGCATCCAGCTGATCTTGTGGATGAACGCTGCCATCGGGGCGAGCATTGCGTCGCCCGTGAAAAGCTCAGCACCGGTAAGGACGATGATAATAAGCCCAACCGGGAACACGGCTCCCGTGATCAGTTGTGAAAAACCTGCACTCGCGGCACCATACCGCAGTGCGGCATCGCTTGCCATAATCCCTGCACTGCACATTGTTGCGAGAGCAGCACCCATGGCGATATAGGCACCAGCCATGAATCCGCGAAGGAGCATATTCCAGGCGGGCAGGCCGACTTTGTACTTCCCGGCGTCTCCTGCTTTTGCGCAGATCGCTACCGGTGGATGAAACACCATTTTTTAACACACCTCTGAATCAATCACCTATACCAGCTACTAACAATACGGGTCTCGTATAGGTTAATCAAATTCTCTTGTATGTTGTTATTAATAATTTTCGAATTGTTCGCCGATCAGGACCGATTTTTCCCGGGAAAATCCGGGCGCGCCAGCGCTGTGCAAAGAAGCGGAGCATTAACTTCTTTTGATTTTCACAGTTTTTGTTTAACGACGTGACGATATATTAACAACCGCAGGTATTTCCCCATTTTGGGGGGCTTGATTTTGATTCCACCGCGCATCAGGAAAAGATAAGGCGTTGATGAACACGGACTGAATACGAGCGGATCCGGGCATATCTGACTTTTTTCAACAAGTTTTGGCATCCCGCCGGCATGATGTGGCAGTTCCACAATATTCAAACCTGAAAAAAGGAATAGTATCGTACCCATTTTCCGGGACGTTCTCATGAAGTGTTCAGCAATCACCGGGGATATTTTCGGCAACCATGACTGCAAGGGGCATAAGGAGTGCCACGACCGTCTGGTCTCGATACTCACCCGGCTGCCGGAAAACCTGAAGACTTATACACCGACACCCGCTTCATTCGAGGACCTCCAGCGCGTTCATGTTCCCGGATACCTGACATGGCTCGAAAAACAGTGCGTGAAACATGTCGACTTCTGCATGCTCGATGAATATGTATATACGGGCGGCTACCTCGAGAATAACCAGATCGTTCAGGGCTTCCTTGACCCGAATACATATATCAATCCCTGCTCCTACGAGGTTGCGACCTATGCGGCAGGATCCGCGATCGATGCCGTAAACCGGTCCGTAGACGGGGAGTGCTGTTTTGCACTCGTGCGGCCACCGGGTCATCATGCAGAGGCGGACCGTGCCATGGGCTTCTGCCTCCTGAACAATGCTGCCGTTGCGGCCGCACATGCCCTCACTCACGTAGACCGCGTCGCGATCATCGACTGGGACGCCCATCACGGGAACGGCACGCAGAATATTTTTTATGACAGTAATAAAGTTCTCTACTGTTCGGTACACCAGAAGGATACGTTCCCCCACACGGGTTTTATCGAGGATACTGGCAGGCATGAAGGCGAGGGTTTCACGATCAACGCCCCGCTGGTCCGGAACTCCGGCATGGCCGACTATTTCCCGGTCTTTACCGAGATTTTTATTCCGGCGCTTGAGCGGTTCAAACCGGATCTGGTCATCGTTTCCGCGGGCCAGGACGTACTCTCCGACGACCCGCTCGAATGCATGAACCTGGTACCTTCAGATATCGGCACGCTCACCGCACTGGTACGCGATGCAACCGAACGGTCCCTCACCTTCGTACTCGAAGGAGGATACGGACTTTCACATCCCGAGTCCATCCGTACAATTTTTGATACCCTCGGAAAAAGCACCCCTGCGGAAAAACCGACGGGTTCCCCCCATAAAACAACAACGGAGACAATCACACTCTTAAAAAAACTCCACTGTTTATCCTGACCCCAGGGCGGGAACATCCGGCAACTCCCGGAAAGATCCTGAAATGATATCAGGAGGACCAGTATGCCCGGCACGTTTCCGGATAAAACCGTTAAACAGATGAACCGTTCAGGACAATATTCTGTATGGACCGGAAGATACCACTCCTGCTTGTATCAGGAATTATTCTCACGCTTATTTTGTTTTTTTTTATCAATGTCTATGCAGCAGGCATCGTCTTCATCCTCATTGTAACCCTGGCAATGTCCTTATTCATCATGCAGGACAGCGGAACCCTGCCGGATGTTGTTGCGGAACTCAGGGAGGATGCAAAAGGGATTATCATACGAAATGCCGGCAATTCCGATGCCGTGAAAGTGCATGTGGCGCTCGTACCGGTAAATATCGAGTTCGATATAACTGTTCTCGCTCCCGATCAGATCAACGAGTATCCGCTCGAAAAGATGATAGCCGAAGTTAAAGCAGTTGTCACGTTCGAGAACGTGATGGGCGATGCCTTCTCACGGTCATATAAATTAAACGCTGATGGCAGCGGGTTTGACCCGCTCAAACCCATGATCCCCCTCTTCCGGCAGAAGTGAAAAGATTTCCCGATAATATTATTCCTTTTTCCGGCTCTTGACTTTTTATCCTACAAGCCCACGCGACGGCGCATCGGCTGGACCTCGGCTCCCTCAAGATTCCCTCCAGCCCAGGTATACCGCTCGCGGATCACCGGTGGAAGTGCACTTTCCGGGATCGGATCAAAGCCGAACTGCTGATAGAAACTGGTGAGGTGCCGGACAGCATACATGTACAGGTCGTCATTATGGCAGGCTTCCACCAGTCCACTGACTGCAAGGCGGGAATATCCTTTCTTCCGGAACGAGTCCGTCGTGAAGATCCCGTCCACCTCAAGCCCGTCTTTATGCCGCCGACACCGGGCAACGGAGACTACCTCCCCGTCATCGAATACCGCAAAGATCCGGTCCACAGCAGGATCCCCGGTTGTATCGTGATAATCCAGCCAGACGTTATCGGCAAGGGCAAATTCTGCGGCACGCAGTTCACGGACGTAAGGCACAGCACTGCCGTTTTCAACGGAGGGTGAAGATACTGAAATAAATGGTTGAAGTCGGTCCATGCGTGTCACCGCTCCATTCCCTCGATACGATATCCTTCCGACGGTATGATAATTTCAAACCGTGCACCTTCCCGATATATACCGGTCTCGCGGAGGGACATACCAGTGAGGGATACGATCTCATAAGAGAGGAAGAGCCCCTTCCCGTACCGGTCTTCACGCTGGACAAAGAGGGTGCCTTTTTCCGCATCCGGAATCCCGGTCCCGTTGTCTTCAATGATGATCGCACAGTTGTTCTCCCGGATATGGTACGTGATGATGATCCTGGTTGATCCTGTTGACTCTTTCAGGGCATTGTGAAGGAGGTGGTAAAAGACCGTAGGAAGATGAGGGTCTGAGAAGACACAGAGCCGCTCGGTCCATGCATGGAAAGTAACCCTCCCAAAATCAAGCCGGGCCGCCGCAGTCTCGATCGCGTCCTGCACGACAATCCATGCGGGAGGGGTGACACCAATATCACGGAACTCCCGGGAGGTGTCGATCTGGCGCCGGATCGCATTCGCGGATTCTTTAAGGTCAGCAATATATGAGATGATATCGGGAGCGCCAAACTTCATGACACCGAACTGGAGCTTGCCGTACAGAACCGCCAACGTCCGGGACATGTCATGACGGAGTATCCCGGCAAGAGTATTGAGCCGGTTGCTGGTGTTCTCAAGCGCGGTCTTCGTCATCACCTGTTCAGTGACATCGCGGACCGATTCGATGGCCCCGGTGACCTTCCCGTTTGTGTCCATAAGCGCAGTGGCGGAAAACCGGAGGTGGACTCCCCGGTCCCCGTGAAAATGCGGGAGGAATGCTTCCGATACGAGGTTTCCGGCTTCCTGCCGTATCTGTGGGTATTTCTCACGGATGTGTTCTTCGTTGCTGACAATCAGTCCTGCCAGCATAAGGCGGCGCTCGCCATAAAACGCGAGCGCATACTCATAATTGTCCCGGTTGAGCATCGCAGCCTTTGGCCGGCCGGTCATCATCTGAATGGCGCGGTTCCATGCAATTATCCGGCCTTCCTTGTCGATTGCAAACGTCGCATCCGGAAGAAATTCAATGATGTCCTGGAGCTGCTGTTCTGATCTCGCAAGGTTCCACGATAAGAAGGATACCACGCCTCCGATAAGAACAAGGATCACTATACGCATGACAACAACCATTCCCGCCAGAATCTCCAGCGGGAGAAAAAGAAATGACACGATCCCGTAAAGGGACGCAATTCCTATACTGAATGCCAAGCCGCGGCGGGGATACCAATAGGATGCGAGGATGACCGGGAAATAGAGCAGGTGAGGAAGGACCACGGTAAAATTATTCATGATCCCAAACAGGTTCACACCGAGCGTGACCACTGTCAGTGAAATTAGCGCAAGGATACGATTGCGGTGGATGGGATGCGAGAGGATTGCAGAACCGGGAATCATCATGGAATGGGATTACCTGTGTACGTTCGTTCGGTGTTTACGCGCAAAAAGATTTCCCGTTAATCTGTCGCCAAAAAACAGGAATCATCTTTAGACGGATACGACAGTACCGGATACCGGGTCACACGGCATTACCTTTCACGTTACGGAGAGTATTCTCCGGACAATGGATCTCGAAACGTGCCCCACTACCCGCAGTCCCGGTCTCGCGGAGAGTGATAGCGGTGATGGCAAGGATCTCCCGAGCCAGGAAGAGACCGAGACCGTTGCTCATACCGTGTTCGTAACTGAATATCTTCGCTTTCTTCCCGTCCGGAATACCGACACCATCATCCTCGCAGACAATGACCGTGCCGGTTGCACCGGGATGGAGACTGAACCGGATGTTGGTGGCTTTTTCCCCATATTTAACGGTATTTTCTACCAGATTTGAGAAGACTTTCCCGATGAGCGGGTCCGCATATAATTCAGTTCCCGGGGAGATATCATTACATAATTTTATGCTTGCAGGGAGCACGTCCTTTGCAGCAGCCTGTATCAGAGTATGGACATCCTGCCACTGTGGCGATTTGACCCCTACTTTCTGGTAGTCTCCCGTGAATTTCACCGAGTTGAGCGTGCGGGTGGCAATCGCCGCTGCGCTGGTCACATGTTCCCAGGCTTTCTCCGGTTCCTTTGATTGCAATGACAGGGCGTTTTCGAGTGATTCATGCTGGGAGGTGAGCTGGTTGATCACATCATGGCGGGTGATGCTTGCCATCAGGTTCAGTTTTTTATTGGCTTCATCAAGTGCCTTTTCAACTCTCCTTCGTTCATTGTTCTCTGATTCCAGGCTGGTGTTTGATTGCCGGAGATCGGTAACCGCCTGTTGCAGCTGTTCGTTGACCGAATTGAGCTGTTCGCGTGCCTCTTCAAGCTCGGCATTTTTCCTGACTGCAACTTCATATGTCGAGAGAAGGATACGGAGGATCCGCATCCTCCCGGCAGTGATATGATACATTTTATCGGATACCGAGATCTCCATGGGAGATGCCGGACTCTCCGGTTTTGACAGGGGAATTGACTCAAGTATTGTACTAATCCGTGACCGGATGGACTCGGGGTCGTACGGCTTGATAATAAAATCATCTGCCCCTGACTCAAGTCCCCTGATCACATCAACCGGGTCAAAGAGCTGGGAAACGAGGATCACCGGGATCGTTGCCGTCTCCGGATCCTGCTTGATCCGGTGGCAGAACTCATACCCGTCCATCTCCGGCATGATGATATCCGACAGGATAATTGAAGGGCGGTCCACAGCCGTCTGTTCGATGGCTTCATTTCCATTCTCCGCCAGTATAACGCGGTATCCCTCGGTCTCCAGGATATGGCGGAGATATTCTGCCTGTGTCCGACTGTCTTCAACAACCAGGATCTTTATCAATCTCTTTGAGGGTTTCTCCATTAGGATTCACCATGTGCACTGTGTCCACGCAGTTTCCGGGCGATCAGCAGTTCCCGGACGACAGCGAGAAGGTTGTCTTTTTCAAAACTGTTCTTTACAATATAAGCATCGGCCCTGACTGTGATCCCGTGCCTCTGGTCATCAGCAGAGTCAAGAGACGTGACGAGCACCACCGGAAGGGTCATGAGCCGGTTATCGGCACGGATCTTCTCTGTCAGTACGAACCCGTTCATACGGGGCATATCAACATCTGAAACGACCATATCAAATTCATGCTCCTTAAGCATTGCGAATGCCTGCATGCCATCAACCGCAATCTGGACCTGGTAGCCCTCCCGTTCAAGGAGCATCTGCAGGAATGCACGCGAAGTAACGGAATCTTCCACAACGAGAATTCGCGGTGCTGCCTTGTCGGTGTATGCAGACTGGGTCGGAGGACCGCCGTACCGGAAGGATTCCTGGATGAGCTCTGGAGGATCGAGGACCAGGGCGAGCGTTCCATCTCCAAGAATCGCAGCCCCCGAAATCCGTTTGACCCGCCGTAGCAGGCCCCCGAGAGACCGGACTACAATCTCCTGGACGCGGATCACCTCATCAACCAGACATGCGACCTGGCCGGCGCCATAGGCTATGATCACGAGTGAGACATCTCCTTCTTGTCCGGGGGGAGGGTCGGAATGGGGTACTCCCAGAATGCCTGAAAGATTGAGCACACCAATCTCCTCATCGTTGAACAAGATGAAAACCCGGTCTCCCTTGCGGATGATGGCATCCGCCTTTACCCGGAGGACCTGGCGTACCAGCTGCATAGGAAGAACATACACCTGGCTACCTGAACGGACAACGACCCCACGGAATGTCACCAGTCTCACCGGGACCCGGATTGTGATGGTAGTTCCTTTTCCGAGTTCGGATGAGATAGTAACATACCCTCCAAGACGCGTGACTGAATCTTCGACAATGGCAAGACCGAGCCCCCGTCCGGAGATATCTGTAACGATAGAGCTGGTGGACAGGCCGGACCGGAAAATCAGCCAGATCGCTTCCATGTCCGTGAGCCTGGATTCTTCCTGAACAGTGATAAGCCCGGCCCGGACTGCAGCCTTCCGGATAATCCCGACATCTATACCGGTTCCATCATCGGATACTTCAATATCCACCTTTCCACCAGCGAGGGGAACGACATTTATCAGTACCTTACCCCGGGGGGCTTTGTTCCGGGTTTCCCTGATGTCCGGGTACTCGATACCATGATCGATACTGTTGTAAATCAGGTGCATGAGAGGGTATTTGAGTGCATCAAGAATACGCCGGTCCACCTCAATCTCCCCCCCTTCGGTCAGCAATTCAACCTGCTTTCCGGTATTCCGAGAATATTCCCGGACAAGCCCGGGGAATGTATTAAGGATACTTGAGACCGGTAGCAGGACAGCATCATGGATCAGATCGGATATCCCGGATGTACTGGCTTCCAGTGCCGAACGATCTCTCTCCGTTTCACGGATATGTTCTGCCAGGTCATGCTGGAGATACGTGACGAACTCGCGATCGTAATCAAGAAATTCCACCAGCCGTTGGAGCGGGAGGACAAGGTCGGAGGGGAGGGTGGTCTTTTCGGATCCAAACGAGCTTTCACGGATACGACGGATGTCGGATGATATTGTGGCCTGGTTCCATCGCCAGAGGGTAAACCGTGCAATCATCTCTTCCAGTTCCCGCAAGCGTTGGGTCATAAAGAGCCGGGTTGTAAGCAGGTCATCCGAACCTGCGATAAGAAGGTCAAGCTTATGCGCGGCAATCCTCACAGTCCCCCCCTCCGTAACATGTCTGCTGGAAAGATCCTGCATGATAACCGGAGGAATATCAGGACGGGCACGTCCCTGCAGAAGGGAATCGAGGGGCAGCGCTGCTGTCACGGAAGAAGATACTGCATCCTTCTTTTTCCGGGCGCAATTTTGATAACCGGAACGGGGTGGAATTACCGGCATTCGGGCGGTCTTCGCGAATGCCGGTCGGTCTCCGGCAGGATCAGTCCCACATTCTTCATTCCGGGAGATTAATCGGATAGCGGCAACTATATCGACCGTGGATAATCCTTGCGGTTTCTCTTCCTTTAAGAGCGACTGTATCCCGTTCACTGCCTGGTGAAATATATCAAAAGCATCCGCATCAGGGAAATAAACACCTTTTTTCATCCGGGAAAAAACATTTTCAAGGTTCTGGCAAACGGATTCTATCTCTTTCTGGCTGACTGCACGGGCTGCTCCTTTTAAACTGTGCGTTGTCCGGTATATCCGCTCAACAAAAGAGGGATCCGCTGTTGGGCCGGCTTTTTCCAGCTCAAGCAGCAGGTTCACCATATCGCCGAGATGCTCTTCCGCTTCGTCACGGAATGTAGCAAGCAGCCGTTTTTTAAATTCAGCATCCGTTCCTGTCATGGAAGGTGCACTTCAGACATGGTACTGGACGGTGAGTTTCTTTAAGCGAAGGCCAAGCTCATGCAGGTCTTCTGCGGTCTTCTCCGCCTTCCGTGTGATCTCAAGGTTTTTCTGTGCCGCATCGCGGATCTTTTCCATAGCGAGCGAGATCTGGTCCACACCGGCAGCCTGGTCGTGAATGGACGACGCAATCTCGATGGCCTGTCTCGAGGATTCTGCGGTAGACCGGGTGAGCACTTCGATTGCTTCCCGGGCATTGCTGGTCAACCTCACAGCATCAGCCACGGATTTTGTCCCCCGCTCTGTAGAGACCACGGTTGAAGAGACCCCCCGCTGGATATCCGTCAGAATAGTGCGGATATTCGCGGTTGCCTGTTTTGACTGTTCGGCGAGATTGTGGATCTCGTGGGCAACCACCGCAAAACCCTTGCCGAACTCACCGGCCTTTGCCGCTTCAATGGAGGCGTTGACCGCCAGCAGGTTGGACTGCTCGGAAATATCTGTCACCGTTGCAATGATCTCGCCGATTGCCTGGCTCTGTTCGGAGAGCCTGATAACGTTCATCCCGATCATATCCATCTGCCGCTGGATATGGTTCATACCATCGAGAATCTCCTCCACGGATTTCTGGCCGTCACCGGAGACATTCAGGGCATTCATCGCCTTTTCGGAAACCTCTTTGGTCTTCAGGTTCATTACGTCGGTCTTTCTCCGAACGCTTTCTACCGTATCAGAAGTGTCGTTCACCGTTGTTGCAGTTAAGGAACTGGCAGAAGATAATTCGGTAGTGATGGTCAGGATCTCGCTGGAGGCTGAGGACAGGACCGAGATCCCCTCGTACAGTTCCTCGTTGATCAGTTTCATCAGGCGCTGGAGTTCGATACCGATGGTATTGAGTGCATCACGGTACGCAACAAATTCACCGGCAACCGGGATCTTTTCATCAAATCGGGCAGTAAAGTCACCGGATGCATAAAACCGGGCAAGGCGCATTGCTTCATTGACTGGCTCCGTGATTGTTTCAAGAGTCTTGTTGAAACCAGCAATAATCATCCGGTACCCGCCACGGAAGGCATTCTCGTCGCCGCGAACCGAAAGGTCGCCGGCCCATGCAGCATCGGTGAGCTTGATCGTTTCCTTATGCAGGTGATCCAGCGAATCCACCATCATCCGGAGAGCGGGCCGGATCTCATCATATTCATCAACAGGAGCCGGGAATTGCTCGATATATTCACCGTTGGCAATTTTTTTGATATCGCCGACAACATTTGTCTGGAGGTCATCAGCAAACTCATCCATGGTCGCCGACATGATACCAATCTCATCCTTCCGCTTGAGATTAAGACGGGCAGAAAGGTGGCCGTTCCTGAGTTCCTTGATCATCAGGACAACCTGCTGCAGGGGTTCAGAGATGGACCGGCCAAAGAGGACTGCAACGAAAGCGCCAATTGCCATAGATCCAATAACCAGGGCAAAAATCGTATTCCGGATCGTATCAATGGGGCCGGAAAAGTCCGAGAGATCAGCACGTGAAACGATATACCAGTCGAGAGGTTCATAATACGTGTATGCATCCAGTACACGTGTCCCATCAACATCGTGAGGGATGGCTCCCTCCTTTTTTAAAAACATCTCCTTGACATAGTCCTTGTCCGCCCAGTTCTGGCCCTGGAGGGTGGGGTGAACAAGCACCGTTCCTGAACTGTCAATGACGTACATGTACCCATGCTGACCTACAACGGTATCACGGATACTGGTCTTGACGACATCAAGGGTCTGTACGGCTTCAGTACCGACAAAAAGGACTCCAATGATCTTCCCGCTCGGGTCCTTAATCGGCTCATACGCAGTAACATAATCCTTCCCGAAAAGGTCTCGCCTGCCATAATATGTTTCGCCGGTATTGACGGTATAGTCATAAACGTCATCAGTCAGATGTGTCCCGACAGCTCTCTGTCCATTGGTATCAAGGACATTGGTGGAAATGCGGACGGCATAACTGTCATTGTACACTTGGAAGACCGTCGCAGCGCCACCGACCATTGCCTGGACTTTATCGACAATTTCATAGTTATCGTTAACCACATACTGCTTACCGCTGCTATCGATGAGAGTCATATTCCGGTTAATAATATCCGGCGTCCCTTTTCCGTAAAAATTCTGTTTTGCCACATTGAGGTCGCTGTTGACTTTATTACGTGTCAGTTTGTAGACATCATTGGTCCATCCCTTCATATCCTGGACCTGTGTCTCCAGCAGGGACTGGGTCTGTTCGCTGATCACACTGCTCGAGCTGGTATATGCCACGATGCCAAGGAGCAATGTCGGGATAATTGCCAAGAATAGACAGATTACGAGGATCTTTGTCCCGACTTTCATGTTGGAGAAAAATTCAAGCATTCCCTACCACCGTTGATGTTCCGGATAATCTCCCTGATTGAATAGACTGATCGCATATTGCATAAACATAGTGATTCAGTTCCAGATTCCTACTGGCAATAAGCGGCATTTCCTTGTTGCATATGGTGATGGCCAAAGCCCTTTCTCCAATACGCATTACGTATCCTCAATGATCATCTTGGGATCGGCAAAGATGGCTGCAGTATCAAGAACGATAAGCGATCCACCGGCAACTCCTTTAACATAATCGCTCCGGACCGCGGCTCCGGGGTCCGTAGGTTCAATACGGTCCAGTTCAATGGTACCGATCCCGGTTATATGATCTGCAAGTATGCCAAAAGAGAGTTTATGATCTGTCAGTACAATCACACGGTTCAGGTCGGTGAGACCTTTTTCAGGAATGGCAAGAAGGACGCGGAGATCAACGAGAGAGATAATTTCGCCCCGCACCACACAGATACCGGAGATATATTCCGGCGTCCCCGGTACTGGAGTAATCTCCCCGGTCAGGATCACTTCACGAATATGTTGCATCTCAATGGCATATTCCCGGTATGCCAGTCGGAATTTGAGAATTTCGATAATCTCGGTTTCTGATAATCCCTCCTCCGGTTGTGCAATTTTTTTTGCCCGCTCATCAAGGAGTGAATCGATAAGTGAGGCACCGGTGAATTCGCCGGGCCCGGGTTTTTCATCAGGGTCACACGCTCCATCCCGTTCATAGGCACCTTGTATTACTGAATGATCTGGCACGCGTGCTCCCGCCGCAATCATGCTGGAGAGATCATAAATTATGTGTATTCCATCAGCAGTCAATTTCACTCCCGGTATTTCCGACTGATTGGAGGCTGTACTCACCAGTGACTCGTATGATAGCGAAATTTCCTGTACACCGGATGTTGCGTCAACCCAGAGGGCAATCTCCCTGCTGCCGGCATGTGCAATAATCAGCATATCGGTTAACCGGGGAGAGACAACGGTAACACCCAACAAGGCACGCATCGAGATGACCGTAATCTCCTTTCCGTGATGGTTTATCGTGCCGGCCTCCCAAGGTGGGGCAAAGGGTTTTTTTTTCAGCCGTACCATGCGGATAACATGGGATGTATCTGCAAGTGGGATCGCACCGAGGATTTTCTCAATAGAAAAGAGCAGTAGCTGTACCATGAGGAATCCCCTCTTGATCTTGCATTGGTGCTTATGCAATAAAAAAGGTAAGGAATACTGGAATTCCGATACCAGTTATGTAAATTTATAAAAAATATGTTAACGCGTTTTTCTGGTTGAATCAAGCCAGGAGTAACTGATTGTAACAATCGTCATTTTTTAAGCAGACTTGAAAAAATGGATATGAATATTCCGGATTTGTCAATACAGTGGTTCAAAAAAAAGGATCAGTAAAGCGGCTGGACGGGGCTTATCGCTCCCGGGACAGTTCTTGAAAGGGAAATAACAGCACCAACTGCAGGCTGGAAATTCACGTTAATTTTCTTATTAACTTTGGCTGTCGGGGGCATGCCGATTGAAAGTACCCATATCTCGTTTGGTTCGAGCAGGCCGTTGGGAACGGTATTGAGATCGTTGATCTTCTGGGAGACACACCATCTCCAGTTTTCAGAGGTTGTCTGATCTGAGAATACATGGTCACAGGAACTCAGATCTGTATTTGTACTGATATTCGGGTTCCTGCCACCAGCAGTATCAGAATAGGAAATGACCATCTGCTGAATATCCATAGGAGTCCCACCAGCAGTGAGTGCAACACTTGTATTAATGTAGGTCAGCCGGGTTGGCGTAGATGCAACAGCTACTCCCATAACATTACCAACAATCTCAATACTGGAACTTGCCTGGGCAACACCGGTATGCACGGTTGCCTGTGCAGTCTGGGTTGTGAAGAATCCGGCACCAAGTACAACATATGAGAACACGGCCGCAACCACAACGAATGCGATAAGAACGATTGCTGCTTCAAGGCCGGTAAAACCATTTTCAGGGGATTTCAATACCTCACCACCGTTTAACGAATACTTGGCTATGATCACCAAATGCTTATACAAATTTTATTTAATGATATATAAATCTAAATGCCTTTGCTGTTCAATGATAGGTGTGATGTTTTTTGAGACTTCAAAAAAACGCGAATCAGTAAAAATGGAAAATAAACCAATCTTAAATAATTCTATTAGTAGGGTAAAACATGGTAGTGTCTCTATATTGCTGTAAAATAAGCAGCCGCCGTATCCAAAGAGATCATCTCATTCTTCACAGATAAATACCGGTTACCGGTGATCCATTCCTCGTTGATATCGATGAGGATCGAACCGGAAAGCCTGAGTAACGAAGCATCATTCGGGAAGGCCCCGATCTTTCTGCTTCGGCGTTTGAGTTCCTTATTAACTCGTTCCAGGAGATTGGTAGTCCTAATCTTCTTCCAGAACTCCGGAGGAAATGAACGATAATTCATCAGGCCGTGCTGGAACCGGTGAATCGTGTCAGCAGCCCGGGAGAATCCCCGTTCATCGAGTTGAACAGCGAACTCCAGCAATCGATGGGAATCACTTAGACATTCCTTCAATGTCTCGGCAATTTCCTTGTGATATTTTCGAGGAACTTTCCTGAGGACAGCACGGATAAAGTGTACGTGACACATTTGCCATGAAGATCCTGGAAACATTGTTTCTGCGGCAGCCCGGATCCCCTTGTGACCATCCGAAGTAATGAGATCAACCTTGGAAAGACCTCTCTCCTTTAGGTCCGAGAAGATCCCCTCCCAGGTTAGTTCGTGTTCTGCATCAGCAATGCTGAAAGAAAAGATCTCACGGTATCCATCTGCCCTCACACCGGCTACAACAAAAAGAGCTTTGCTGACATACCGGACTCCGTCTCTCACCTTGAAATACGAAGCATCAACGAACAAGAATGGAATATGGGAGTCAATTGGCCTCTCGATAAACTCATGGACTTTTTCATCGAGTTCCTGAGCAACCTTCGACACGTACGATGCCGAGATCTGGTTGACTCCTAGATGCGAGATCACCGTCTCAACGTTACGTGTCGATACTCCCTGAAGATATGATTCGATGATCGCATTTACCAGGGCTTTCTCGGTCCGGGAGTACCGCTCGAAGACTTTTGTCTCAAACGGGATCTCCCGTAATTGTGGTTTTAAAAGATTGAGTTCTCCGAATCTCGTCTTCAGTGAGCGTTGACGATACCCATTCCGGTGCGCCCTTCGCGAACTGGACCTCGCATAGCGCGGTACTCACGCCTGCTGAGCCACTTCCTCATTCATCACATCGTTCAGGAACCACGTGATGAGTTGCTGCATTCCCTTCTCGTTATCGGTAAGATAATTTAGTACGATATCTCTTAGATTCATGCCCTGTTCCTCTTTGTTTGCAATTCACTGTTGGATACAGGGCATCTTCACTTTTACAGCACTTCGTGTACACTACCTAAAACATTCTTGAAGATAAGATGATTGGCGGCAATAAAAAGTAATGCGAACCATATTTGACTTCATCGAATAGATTAAACAAATAAATCTGTTTATTGTTGAGGTATAACTGCAAACCTGCTTTATGATATTGTATCAGTATGACCAAAAAAAAAGAGTGTTAATAAACGGACTGAACTGAGTTAATCGCACCAGGGATCGTCCTCGTTATTGGAAGAAATGCACCGACTGCCGGTTGTAAATTAACGGTGAATTTCTGATTTACTTTGGAGGATGATGGCATTCCAATTGAAAGAACCCAGATCTCATTTGGTTCAAGCAGATCGTTGGGAACTGTGTTTAAATCATTGATCTTCTGGGAAACACACCATCTCCAGTTTTCAGAGGTTGTCTGATCTGAGAATACAAGGTCACATGAGTTCAGATCTGCATTTGTACTGATGTTGGGACTCCTTCCACCTGCGGTATCAGAATATGATATGACCATCTGTTGAAGATCCATGGGAGTCCCACCGGCCGTGAGGGCAACACTTGTATTGATATATGTGAGTCGGGTCGGTGAAGATGCAACGGCGATTCCCATAACATTACCGACAACCTCAAGACTCGAACTTGCCTGTGCGACACTGGTATGGACCGTTGCCTGGGCAGTCTGCGTTGTATAGAAACCTGCACCAAGAACAACATATGAAAAAACTGCTGCGACAACGACAAATGCGATTAGAACAATTGCGGCCTCAAGGCCGGTAAAACCATTTTCATTTGATTTTAACAATTCCATGCGCCTTCTGTAACATACCACCTTGATAGGAATATGCTATATAATGGATACCCTTACCCAACCAAATAGTTATGTATTGTATCTTTTACTTGTATTAAAAAATAATTTTTATTTTAAGAAACAATAAGGAGTCAATGATCCGATTATGCAAATCTGAATTAACACCAATTTAAAGTGAGGCGTCCAGCTGTACGAAGCCCGTTCTCCACCGGTCCTTCTCTCACTTCTCACCAGGTACTCAAAGGAAAAACCCGGTCACGCAAGGCAATTTCCTTAACAGCAAAGGCAGGCAGGGCATCTGTTACATCTCCCATTTCCTGCGTAAGGTCAATCCCGCCAAGCTCCCGCGCAAAGAGCGGCGCACCAATACCGGCTACAATAATCTTATCCTCATAACGGGAAGATGCACAGTGTCGCACTGCGTCACATACAATTTTCTGTTGCGTATCTCGGAACTGCCGGGCAATCTGCATTGCACCAGTCTCTCCGATTTCCTCAAGATCAGCACAGACAACACGGGCCAGCCGTCGCAGCGAAGCTTCCCGGGTTTTCTCCTTGTGGTCCGGAGTATCGCAGTTGTACTGTCCCTGCGTGATATTTCCAAGAACAAGATGGGCATCGGCACTTGCGGCAAAATATTCCGTGCTCACCGGAGTCCGGACTCCATCAAGATCTACTGACTGCAGGAGCGTTGCGATATTCGTCCGAAGCATGCCCGTGTATACCAGGAACCCTTTCTGGAGCCTAATAAGATCGGTGAGGCCGGTGAGTTCGGAGAAATGAGCAAGGGGAATGATATCAGCCGTAGTGCTGCCGATATCCAGCAGGACCGCCCGGGGATAAGTTGTCCGCAGAAAATCTGCCGATACAAGCCAGTTGGCAGAGGCCAGTTGCGGAACTGCATTTTCATGGAAACGGGCATCAACACCATAAAACCGGGCAGAATTGAAAACTTTTCGTACCGCGTCTACTATGAAGGAGATTCCCTGCATTTTATTAACAAAACAATCAGCAAGTTCCCCGCTCATTACAACGGCTGCCGGTTCATCGCTTTGGGTTACGTGTTGTTCCAACAGAGCAGCGATCGGCGCCTTCTCCCACAGCGGACAGTAATGGATGTGGACCCCGTTATCATCCACTACCTTCAGGTTTGCCCCGCCAACATCGATACCGATCATACCCGGGTTACCTTCCCGTTAATATCGAACCGTGCGCTGCCGGTCAGATGAACCTCATCCGGTCCATTGCCTTTTGAGGCGGCGACCAGAATCTCAGCGATCTCTTCCTGCAAGCATGCAGCTATTCCCATGATGCTCGTTGTTATCCGCGGGTTGACATCCACAACGTACACCTTATCGGCAACCACTACATCCACACCACAATATCCCTGGCAACCGAGAACAGCAACGGCTTTTTTGGCAGTCTCAATGATCTCGCCTTCGCGGGCAGGGTGAACCGGTGACTCCCCACCACAGTATCGGAACGAGCCATCGGGCCCGATGACAATCTCCTGCCGGTTCACTGCGAGAACTACCGGGGGCTTACCGGAATAGTAGGCACACGCATCACCAATGATCCGGTTCGGGATGATGCTCACCGAGAAATCTTCACCACGAATATATTCCTGTGCAAACTCGCCCTCACCCGGTATTTCCTCAGACAGTCGGACTCCCCGGGCATCGCACCCTTTTATGGGTTTGATTACCCTCTTGCCGGGTCCGGCATCGCCCGGGACCGGTACACCATTTTCTTTGAGGATCTTACCGGTCTGTACTTTGTTTGCGCAAAGTGCTACGGTCATAAACCCGCAACCAAGGTTATGCGTCGACTGCTCAAGGAGAAACGTATACTTTGAGAGTACGTGGTCCGGGGCGATCACGAGCCCCATCTCGCAGCTGGGCGCAAGCCGGGTAATCTCCTTCCCAAAGTCACCGGCAGTGGGCATCACAACTTCATATCCACATCGTTCGAAACTTGTCCTGAGAACGGAAAGCATCCCGGCTCCTTCACGGGCAAGGAGGGGATCGTGCGCAACGGTATATTCGGCAAGGAGAACTTTCATCCGTTAATTGTATGCGCTGCGATAAAATTACCCTATCCGATCGGTGAGGTATTTCTGCAATGCCAGATAGAGAACAATGCACATGAGACCATCTATCCTGCTGACTAATGATGACGGCGTTGGGTCCAGTGGACTCTGGGCTGCGTACGAAGCGCTCACACCCATTGCGGATGTTACCGTAGTTGCACCCGCCACCCAGCAGAGTGCTGTCGGCAGGTCAATTTCAATCTTTGAACCATTGCGGGCTAACCAGGTGATTATAAACGGACAGAGTGCATGGTCGGTTGCTGGAAAACCCACAGATTCAGTAATCATCGGGTTATATGCTTTAAAGCTCAACCCCACGCTCGTTGTGAGCGGGATCAATATCGG
>NZ_JALOCH010000004.1 GCF_023227875.1 Methanoregula sp.
TTCGGGAGTGATCTCAAAGCTCGACGATTTCTTATACAACTGAAAGAAATCTCCTTGAAAATGATTGTCTGTAACCTTCACAGGTTCTTACAATTTTTCTTCGTGAAGGTTTTCTACAGAGCAAAAATTTCAATTATCCCCAGCAACACCCCGATTATCGTTATTAAAATGACCAGTTTCCAGGAAAACGGCAGATACGTGTCAAATTTATTGTTTATCGCATCCTCAATTTTTTTAACATCCTTTACGGTAGAACTTACATTGATCGATATTTTCTCATAGAGGAAGTCTTTTCCTTCTGAAAACTTGCGGGAGAATATATCTATCTGGGCTTCCTTTTTCTTATCATCTGTGTTTTTTTGTATCCCATCCAGGATAGAATTCATTCGTTCTGTAATCTGGTAAAATTCAAGCAGTTGTGCAAAGAGTACCTTATCAAAGAGAATGAGATTCCCGGAAAAGACCTTATTCTTCACGCCGTTACGGACCTCGGCTATATCAGTGGCCAGTTGTTCGAATGATTTCGTTTCCCGGTATATCTCAAATGCCGTGATGAACGACCGTAACAAAGAAGAGAGGGCCGGCAACTCATTTATGTAGATTTCATCCCTTCTGTCCTCAATTTTCTGGGCGATCCGGCCAAAGTAGCCGGCAAGAGCACCGAATGCCGCAATTACGACAGAAATAGTGATGGTTACAGCATCAGTTATCATAGATATCGGATTGCATCAGGATTGTCATCGGAGTACTTTAATATTTTCTTTCAGTTTTATCACCGGGGCTACTTTTTCGTAGACGTGCCTGTAGTGGATCCCTGCAGGATCTTCCGGGAAAACAACCCCGATACTCTTCTTCAGGTCATCCAGTTTGTCAGGAGAAATGCGTTGTTCTTTCACAACAGTACTATCTAATACCCGGTTTACCGCAAACAGGACATTGAGACAACTCTGGTAATTACTCATCATGCACGTCATTTTTTTATCCAGTTTTTTCACTTTGATCGTATCCAGTACCGTTCCAGGATCCCCCGATACGTCAACATTCCAATCCGGAGAGGCGATGAACAGGGAACAGGGAGGGGTAAAAAACAGCAATTCCTGGGACCGGTACCCTTCTATCTGGTTTTGTAAAATTAGGTCGATCTTATTCCGGTTCTTTCCCGATGCATCGATAAACGTCCCTCCTTCCAGTGCCGCTGCGATAGCGATCCGGTGATCCGTTGCCATGTCCGAGAACTCAGGCAGGGTCCTTTTGATAAAAATGAGAGTATGGGGTTTGTAAAATTCCAATTTGCCGGCACTCTCGGATAACCCGGTATTAATGATTTTTGTAATTTCTTCTGCAAATTTTTTGAATACTCCCCGGTTTTTTGACCCACTTAATTCAGGGCAGGGAAATCCGCCGCTGGTGACAATATTTGCCCGTTTAAGATTCGAGATGAAACTGAGGAATTCATGAAACGTCATATCGGATACCTGTACATCAAGATTGACGATACAACATCCGAAGGGAAATAAATAGACATATGCCCGGGCCTCATATTTTTTTCCGTCTACTGCCAGGGGCTCTGCCGGGATATGAATTTCAAGAGGCAGAAGGTACAATAATTTACTTATGTCCTTCCCCGCAGATCGTGCGATTTCCACGGATCTCCGTACGGTCTTCCAGTAACTATGCATGGCATGTCTTTTTTTAAGAGGTGACAGGGAGGCGCAGAGTGCCGGTATATGGGCCTGGCCCCCGGTATTACGGCCGTCGCATTCGTGTTCCTGGTAATATTGCGCATATCCGGAGGCAGACAATAAGAAACGATATTCCGGTTTCAGTATCCCGGGATTTGTGAGAAGGTCCGGAATTACAACGGGTAACATAAGAGATACGTGGGCCTGGAGTATTTTCGGTAATCCCGGTTCTGTCATCAAAAGAGATATGAATATGATTGACATTATATAACTTTGCAGCTGGCCGTTTACGCTGTGTTTCCGATCCGGAAAGATACTATTCTGGATCAACGTGGTGACGCCTGGCAAAACTGTTTTGCCCAGCCCCGTCATTACCCTTTCCCCTGTAAAAAAATCCCTTTCGTTTTTGAGGACAACGATTGCCGGGCGGAACTCTGAAACCGAAGATCCGTCACGGGAAAACAAACGGGGATGTTTTTTATTTTCGCCAATACTGCACCTTCACGTCCGGTACCGGGCAGATGCGGGGTCGTTTTCAGGAAATTCTGAACAGGTGTATCCGGGACTGCAGCGGGGATATGTCTGTCCCAAGGATCTGTTGTTTTCTGCCAGGGCCGGCCAAACCATAAACGATTTAATCAGAATCCACAGACGCTTACAGGCTTTGAATACTCACATCTCCGGATAGATACTATCTGAATAATTATTGCTCCCGGGTGCCGGTAACGGGTGACCATTGCTATGGGGTAATCTGTTACCGCGAGGGTACCTGCCGGGTATAAAACAGGTAACGTATTTTGAAAAATAATTGGATCTGGAGATTACTATGCAGATTTCTCATCTTTTAGAGACAACAAAAAAACCAGCACTCTATGAAAAAGGCAATGCAGGCATGTGGGAGGATGACCATATCTCCCGGCACCTGCTCGCACTGCACCTTTCCCAGGACTGCGACGCAGCAAGCAGGAAACGAGGTACCATTGAAAAGACGGTCCGGTGGATAGAGACACACCTGGACAACACCCCAAAAACAATTCTCGATCTCGGGTGCGGACCCGGCCTGTATTGCGAACTGCTGGCAGGACACGGGCACCGGGTGACGGGCGTGGATTTTTCACAACGCTCCATTGCCTATGCCCGGCAGAGTGCCACACAAAAAGGCCTGAAGATCGATTACCTTCATGAGAATTACCTCGACCTCTCCGGTGAGGACCTGTTCGACCTGGTGATCCTGATCTTCTGCGATTTCGACGTGCTCGTCCCTGCTGACCGGGCCCGGCTGCTGGAAAATATTTATCGTGCACTGAAACCGGGAGGCCTGTTCATCTTCGATACGCTCAATCCGAAAGCACCGGCCGCAATGAACGTCCCGGGAAAATCCTGGGAAGTTGCAGATGGCGGGTTCTGGAGGGCCGGGCCGTATCTGGCTCTCTCTGAGACCATCCACTATGAAGAGGCACAGGTGATCCTCCAGCAGCATGTTGTCTGTTCGGAACCGGATGTGCCGGCCGTGTACCGGTTCTGGACGCATTACTACCGGCATGAGGACCTGGTCTCCATCCTGGATACCGGGGGATTTTCCGTTGTCGGGACCACGGAAGACCTGTTGCCTGATGACGGGTCGGGGACGCATGATATGGTCACATTCTATGTGACACAAAAAAAGTGAGGGCGGGACCTGATCACCACTTTTTTGCCGGTTTGTTCTTCCCAAACGCGGTGATCGCGGCAAACGGATGTATCCCTATCCCAACCTATATCCTTCCACCCGGATAGGATCAGGGTATGAAACTATCCGGAACAGTAATAGTTCTCGTTCTCATCGCTCTTCTCCTGTCAGCCGGGTGCACCACATCGTCACCGGCCTCTGTCACCCAGTCGTCACCTGTCCCGAGCACCCCGGGTGGACCGATGGCCACCTGGCCAGTCACAACCGCAGCCGCGGAACCGCCCGTCCCTGCCGTCACCGCCAGTGCCCCGCAGGTCACCGTCACCGTGATCCACTATATTATCCCGACAAAGGCCTGGAAGGATACAGACCTCCACTTCGCCTTCGAGGCGCCGCAGGACTGGGTCGTCACGACCCGGCTGGTGAGCCTGCCCGAGGGATCGCAGGGCCTGATGTACAAGACCGAACTCGTCCCGGATGACGCCTTCTCGATCATCACCTATCCCGTCAACCTCAACCAGGACCAGGCGTACCGCGATACGTTCCGGAACTGGAGACCGGCACCGGTCGAGACCACCGTCGACATAAACGGGATCACGTTTGGCCGGTTCGAGACCTCGGCATACGGAGAGACCCATGTCGGGTATGTGGCCCAGAAAGCCAGTGCCAACGATCTCGGGTATGCAAGCGTGATCACCTATACGGCGAACAGCTCCCGCATGTTCGAACAGGATGATTTCGAGAAGGTTGTTTCATCGTTTACATATTTCACCAAGGATAAGGCGGTCAATGTGACGGGTACGGAGATCCCAAGGGTGCGGTGAGGACCTTACTCTTTTCCTTTCGTCCCGGATCCGAACTTATACGAGGTTACTGAAATACCTGGTTGCCACCGGATACCGTGTCCACGGGCCGAAAAAAGTGATCGGCCGGGACGCCGTCCCGGGATCTTCTCAGCGGCGCCGGTTCCCTAAAACCAATCTTTATGGGCACCGGTACCCATCCCTCCTGCATGCCATACATGATGGATTATATGTGGGGTGGCAGCGGGTACGGGTTCCCGCTGTCTGGCCTGGGGATGATGATCTTCTGGCTCCTCATCTTTCTCGTTATTGCCTGGCTCGTGTACCGGGATGCGAACAGCCGCGGGATGAACGGGCTGCTCTGGGCCATCCTTGTCATTATCCCGATGATCGGGGTCCTGTTCCTCGTCATCTATATCATTATCCGGGAGACCGGGCCGCGGGGGACGCCCGGGGAATTGAGCCCGCTTGACATCGTGAAGGAACGGTACGCGAAAGGGGAGATCACCAGCGAACAGTTCCAGAAGATGAGCGAAGACTTAAAAAAGTGATGAGCGGGTAAACGGCCCGGTGTACCAGAAAAATATACCGGGGGACTTGAAAGGCCCCATTATCCGGAGATGGTGCTGGCTTCCACCGGCTACCGGAGCATCCGGATAAGTTCGTCTTTTGAGTGCCCTTTCCATATCGCGACTTTTGTAAGAATATCGTTTAATGTGCCGGGGGCAATCTCGTTATGCAGCGGGATGGTTATCGTATGATCTCCTGCAGGTGTTGTACACTTCAGCTGGGCATGGCTCCCCCGCTGCCTGATGACCGTGTATCCGAGGCGGGATAAGACTTTAATGAGGTCTTTGCCGCTAACAACCGGTAGCCCGGGCAACCGTACCTACCTCGGTCTCAGATATTGAAAGGATGCGGATATTCTCTCCTCTGCCCAGTTCATCTTCAAAATGGAGCATGACTGCTTCACGGATGTTTTCCATCAGCTCATCGAGCGTTTTCCCCTGCGTGAAAATGTCAACACCGATACCCCGGCCGCACCAGTAGCCGCTATCGGAATAGATTTCAAATTTAACGAGCATGAGAGCACATCCGTTGTAACGTAATGTACTGTGCTGCATGGTGGGCGATAATCTTTTTGCAGGGAGACATTTTCACATAACGTGGGAGGAGATATTCCGGTTCCTCCGTTCAGATCTAAAAAATTGGGGGATTTTTAGGGGGCTCGAAGCGATTTAAGAATCGCAGTACGATCCCGGCAAGGGGAATATCATTTGTTCCGGCATTCGATTTATCACCAGGTTTTCCATCCCCGGGACTTGCATTTTCTTAAAAATTCGCCAAACCTCCGGAAATACTGTTTCTCAGTCACCCGGAATTCCTTGTTCATATGTTTCCGGGCTTTGGTTGAGTCGTGCCGTAACCAGAATCCGGTTATCTTAACGGTGTGAGACATACTGAATTGAGTGTATTTCACAGCTTATTTTCAATCTTTGTGGTCATGATAAGAACTAACGCCGGAGAGGATTGAGGGGCTTTGATTATAAAATGAAATTTTTAAAATAGCGGAGGATAATCAGGGTATTTTACGAGGAATTGATGATTTTATCGTGCGTTTGGGAAGGAACAAAATGTTCCCTGCAACAGGAAGAAAAACTCCCTGGCGGAGAACTGGCGGAAATTCTATAGATCGGCAGCTATAAATCATGTTTTTTATTAGACTTTTAAAACGTAATATTTATAATGTCACGCACTATCCAGCTTCTGATTATTATGGCACCGACCGCGAGGTATCTTTTTCCCGGAACAGTGAAGCAGATCACATCCCGTGGACAGGCACTGGATGTCATCCTTGAGTTTGATAATCCCCGTCTCGACATCCCCGTCACGATAACGATTGATGCGAATGCCCTTCTTCCGTTGAAGAAAAACACTCCTGCATACGCGGTTATCCTGCGGAGGAAAGGAGTGAAAAAGTCCTGCCGGGAGAAGAAGATGGTCACAGTAAGACATCCGACTCAAGACGGCTGGGTGACGATTGAGAGAGGGCCGGCGACCGATGCAGAGATCGCAGCCGCAAAAGAGAAGGCAGGAACCCATGCCTCTGAAGCCCAGAGAGAAGCCTGGAAGAACGGGTTCCTTTTCCAGAGCGCCTACCACGATAGAATTATCGAGGTCCGGGCGAAGAAGAGCGGGTGCGAATCTGAGAATTGTTTATACCAGTTTGAGACATTTCTCCGGTCCGACAGGAAATTCTGGGATACCATCCCTTACGGTACGGATTGCGAGGCCAGAATCCGGAATGTCCGTGACGGATATAGTCATGGTGCCGGAAACCCCACGGGAGACCGTGAGGCCTGGAGCCATGGGTATGCAACCCATGCGGCATTCAAAGCACAGTTCGGTTCGGACATATCGGCCTGTGCAGACGGCCCGACGCTGGCGGGATTCATGTACAACGGGGACAAAGAAGGTTGCGATGTGTTCAACACCTCCATGTTTACCGTAAAAAAACCCGGTCCGGGAAACAAGAAATCCCGTGAAAAGGATACGGAAGAGCCCGTGATTTGGCCGGTACCGGTCAACCTCTACGAGGAGAAAGGACCTATCGGGCGTGCGGATGTTGTAGTGACGACGGTCTGAGGGGAGGGGGTTATCATGATTATTGCTGTTTCCGATGTGCACCTGGGATGGGACGACGACAAGGAAAACGTCAAAAAGCAGGACGAGTTCCTGGACTTTCTCAATTACTGCGATACCAGTAAGATCGATCATCTGGTCCTGCTGGGCGATATCTTTGATTTCTGGGCAAGGAGCAATGCACGTATCTTCTCGACCGGCAGCCAGGACGCGGCTATCCGGAAGATCGTGAAGACGAATGAGGAGATCTTCTCAAGACTCACATCCCTGCATGCCAAGGAGGTACATTATGTTGTGGGTAACCATGATTACCTGGTCCACGACCTGCATGCAACGAACCCGGAGACCTACCCGTTCTCCATAGACAAAAAGCTGCGACTTTCCGACGGGGGCAAAAATTTCTTCTTCACGCACGGGTATGACCTGGACGTGCGGGTGAACATGGAATTGTTCAAGATGAGCGTGGACAGTTATGAAAAGACCTGTTTTGCCCTCTCGTTCATGACCGACCGGACCGGCTGGGCAGCCGTGAACGGGTGGGGCCTTGGCGAGAAGATCAGCCAGTTCATGGATGCGCTCAAGTATATGAACACGGAGCCTGCGAAACGGAAAGAATGTTATGCGGCTGTTGAACTGCTGGCCAATTCGCGTGCTGCCGGCCTCTTTTTAGGGATGCGACCCGGGGATAACCTGGTGTACGGCCATACCCACCGGCCGTATTATGCACAATGTGCCGGGGGGTATGAGGTCGCCAACACCGGGTTCTGGGCGGGAAAGTCTTCCCGTGACGATAAGGATGTGAATACCTACGTGAAGATCGACAACGGGAGGATGAGCCAGTGTACTTTTACCGGAGACGATATCTTCCGACAGAAATGTAGTTAGAGCAACAAGGGTCGCAGGGGATTATGGCTGAAAAGAAGGATGGGTGAATTGTGATGAAAAAGGAACCTGATGAAGATTACCTTGAAGGGAGAATTATCTCCGAAGAAATGAGTATTGATATTGTTGAAAAACCCTCTGCCAGCGAGGCAAAAAAACCGAAGCCGGTACAAACAAAACAGGCCGGTATTCCAGCGAAACAGACTGGCACACCTGAGGAGGAGAACGATACCGATGATTTTGGTCGCCTGCGGGGCGACCTGAACAGCATCCGGTCCTATTGCCAGGACCTGAGGGACTCATGCCACAACCTGAAGTCAATAGTAGCAGGGAAACGCGTTCCGCCGGATGAGTACAAAACAACCAGGGAATATGAAAAATTCCTGTACGATTATTCAGAGGACAAAGACCTGATTGAACCGATCCTGAAAAGCGTCGAAACCCGGATCCGCGTGAATGATGTCATTGCAGACCTGTATTCCGATCAGATCGCAGATATCCGGTGTGGCTGGAACGATATCCTGTATGCCATGGACATTTTCACCAAGGCCAAACCGGAGAAATTCATGGATCTTGTCAAAGAGATCGATGATCTCCTGTGCAACATGATTGTTCTGTGCGAGCAGGTAACGCTTCCTAACCGCCTGAACCTGCATCTGGACAATATGCGTATCGGGCAGAAGATGGTATTTTATGATTCATTCAAGGATGAGATCTGTTCGAAAACGGACGCAACATTCCTTCTGGACTTCATGAGCAAGCAACCGGATGCAATCAAAGGGCTCATTGATACCGAGGCCGGAGTGATCTATAAAGCCAGTCCAAAACGGTCACGGCAGTGGCTGACATACATCGCAGCCTTGGTGCTGATTGCAGCCGGAGGATTGCTGACATACCTGTTGTCACCGTTCCTCCTCTCCCTTCTGCCCGGACTGGCGAAAGCCGGAACGGTCACCTGGACGACACTGTTCGTTGCATACGTCGGTGTGATACTCGGCGGCTGCATCCACATCCTTATCGATATTGTCAAAGAGAACCAGTCTGCTGCGAGTAAATCCCGGGTATCGGTCACGGACTGGTTCGTGTGGGGCCATATCAATGAGCTTTCGCTGTTTATCGGGATTTTCATGCTGTGGTTCTGTTTTATCGGGATTGTCTGGATCAACCAGCTGGACTTTGTTACTTCAGTTGCTGTGGGTTACAGTTTTGACAGTGTGTTTGACCTGTTCGTGGCCCGTTTCGATAAGGGAGTCACTACCCGGACGGCAGAGATCAGCAACCTGATCAAAAGCTGATCTTTTTTTTGAATTTTTATGGGAGGAACCATCCCCGTGGCTTTTGCTGGTCTCAGGATCTTCGCAGGATCAAAAGATCCTCTGATGAAATGATGTCTTCATTATATCCTCCCCAGAAAATGGTCCGAAAAAAAGAACGGGATTTCCTTATACTATGGCAAGGATCCCTACGATTTTTTTCCGCAACCGCCGGGCCTGCGATATCATTATTCGAAGAACAACTGCGTTGTTCTTCTCGTGGCTCAGGTCTCCTGCCTTCGTCATCCACCAGCACCAGGCCGGCCGCCGCGGGGAAAAGCGCCCGGAATGTTTCTCATTTCCCTGTTTTTCCGGCCGGCTGAATGCAGATGTCAACCGTAACTCTTCATGGAGCGAAGTTTGTGATCGGGAGCCGATTTGCTGTATTCACATTTCTCTATTGATCACAATATTTAAAATAAATTAATCAATAATACTGGTTTAAAATCAATATATTTATGTGGCACCAGCGGCAATGATCCGATAGAGTCCATGAACGTCAGCAAGACACGCGTGAACGAGATCCTGTACGCGGCATCGGCAGATGACCCGGCGGCCAGGCTCCAGAACCTGGAGCGTGACATCGATCTCGTTAAAATCAGCATCAAGCGGATCCTGATTGACATCCGGGAACGGATGAACGAGCTGGAAAATCCCCTCGTCATCGTATCCCACCCTCGTCCGGCCCCCGCACGGAACGCTGCCGCCCCGGGTCCTGCTGACCGTGAGACTTCGCACAGGATACCGGATGCACCGGAGCCCCGGCCCGACACCCGCCAGGTTACGCCGGAACCCCGGGGCGAAACGATACCCGCGGCGCCCTTCCGCGACATCCTGCCGGACCCGTGCCGTTCTTCGCGGGCGGAGGCAGGACCTTCCACCCCTGCCCATGACCGGCCCGCTGCACCCCCGTGCCCCCTGCCGGAGGAGTCCGTAAATGCCCTCCCGCTCCCGGCTGCTTTCAACCTCTTCCGCTGGACGCAGAACGGAGTGCAGAAATACGGGCACACGCGGTTCGAACTGCTGATCGAGACGTACCGCGTCATGGGGTACATCGGGCAGAAGACCTCCCGCGAAGTCCACCAGATCTCTTTGATTATGCCGCTTTGCAACGGCGAGGAGGGTGAAGTCGGCCCCGGGGAGTTCGTATCCGAAATCTATCACCTTAAGCGGATCCTCACTCCCGGCGACACCTCGCTCGACCGCGACATGGTAGACGCACTCCTGGCCTGGCGCCAGAACGTCCCGCAGGCCAATGACCATTCCGTCCCGGAAATCCTTACTGTCCCGGATGCGTACGGTCTCGGCAAACGCGACCGCGAATGGATGAACCTGCGGGCGTGACCATGTATTCCCCCCATTCCCGATCGACCCTGATATGATATCGGCAATGAGAGAATTATTTTCAACAGAATAGTATTGGAATCAAACGTGATGTGCCCGGCCCGGGTTTTCCCGTACAAAAATGGCCGGGGCGGCGGGATATGGGTCTTTTTGCCCCGGCCGTTACTCCTTGTCCGAATGTAGATGATGTATCGGGTTCTTGCTATGATGAGACTCGCATGCTCCCCCGGAGATGTTCCGGGATCATCGCAGGGACCGTGATACTTACCGGATACACATCGGGGCGTGGACGTGCCTGCGGAGACCCGGGTCAGAGACCGGAAAAGCATACAGTGAGAGCTGCCGTATTTTCCGGGTGCCTTTAACGATCCTCTTTATTTCCGGCTTAACACTTTCCTGCTTCATACCTCAGACGATATGTTGTAATTTGTAGTACATATAGATTCTCGATGTATCTCTCTATATTAATATAGTTGCCTCCGTTGAGAATACATAAATATCGTGGGCAGGGAACAGGGTGTGTCCTGGACGAAAGGATGAAGGTTCGTAAACCGGGCAAAGACCTGCCGGACATCCCGGGGGATTTCCCCGGGATGATTATACCAGCCCCGTCAGGGTTGCAAGGATCTGCTGTGCGGTGACCGGGTCTGCGATCTCTGCCAGCACGAGGCCGGCTACCGTGAGAAAGAGCGTCCAGAACACTTTTTTGATCTGTTCGTTCTTCCCGATCATATCCAGGACCGCTTCCGTGTCGGTCTTCACGGCCAGCCGGATCATCTTCGGCATGAACACAAACAGCGGCAGGAAGACGATTACCGTACCGATTACTGCAAGCGGGGCGGTTGTCTTTGCTGCGAATGCTATCCCGGCCGGCGCCGCGATGGTTGCAGCCATCAGGGCGGCCATCATGACCTCGCCGAGCCAGAACCAGCTCTTCTTCTCCGTGATGCCGGCCTGCTCCTCCCCGCTGAGATCGTTTGTGTCGAATCCCCCGAATGCATGAAGGAGCCCGCACCGGAACGCGGTGAGGGATGACGCAGCGAGTGGGCCGGGTTGTTCCGGTACGCCAGGGCCGCTCATTCCCGGTCGCTGCTCCCGTCCGCTGTAATGGCGAACTCGAACACGGGACTTACATACCCGCCATTTGCCGGGCTGAAGTCCCGGGCAAGTCCTGTCCGTTTTCTTCTCGCGGTCCGGATCCTGACCGTGTGGATGCCCGGGGCACGCGGGTACACCCTCCGCCCGGTGGTGTCCCGCATCTCACGGTACGGCGGGACCTCGAACCAGTCCGGCCAGAACCGGACTCCCCGCGGGATATCAGTGCCCCGCATCAGGTCATCCAGCCGCAGGGGATCCATGTTGTCGTAGATGACGTCAACGATCAGGTTCGCTTCATCCTGGTTTTCATCGAGGTCGAGCTCGTAGAAGACCGGGTTGCGGCGTACCTCATCGAGCGTAAGCGGGGTCTCTTTAGTGAGCGGTTCAAGGCCGCTGAATGTTCCGCGATAGAGACCGGTCACGGTTGCGACCGGTGCCCTTTCAGTTTCCATGGGATGCCTCCATTACGTGCCGGTGCTCATCCCGGAGTTTTTTGAACTCCTCCACGACCTCGTCATACCTGCCGATCTTCTGGTGGATGACGAAGAGCAGGGGATAGATCGGGAGCACGGTCCCGAGGATCATGCTGATAATTTCAGTTTCCATTGTGTGTAACTCCTAAATACCGGCAGCCGGAAAAGGGGAATTCCCTCCCCCTCTGCCGGAAACTGAATATCTTGCCCTTCAGGTCCTGATGGACACTCAGGCAGTCGAAGGTCGGCTGATGCCTCCCTTCTCCGCTTTCAGGTCCTGATGGACACTCAGGCTAATGCCGCCACCGTGTCGGCCCAGGTCTCAAGCTTTGTCCGGATCGCGTCGTCCGAGTACGAGGTGAGGCTCACGCTCTTCCGGCCGAAGGTGACCATGTAGATCTCCCCGTTCGGGTCGCGGCACTTCAGGGTCGTTGCGAAGCTCTCGTTCTCGCTGTCCCGGACTGCCTCACCCCCGTGGGATGTGACAAAGGCCGTGTCCGCGAGGAGTGCGGTGGGGCCGGCATTGAACCCGGCGATCGTGTTGAACTTTAGCGAGTCGCTGCCAACAGTCTTCGCGTCGTCGTCCTGGTACACGATCTTTGCCACGTAGGTCTCCTTGGTCTTCTCCACCGGCTGGTGGGTCACACCGCTCTCCGTGTAGGCAACGCAGCCGAACGGGTTGTCCGTGATGACGGACTGGACGATGGTGTTGAATGTCGATACATCTGCGATCGGGCTCGCGAGTTCGCGGACCGCGGTCTTTACGGTTGTTTTCTGTACGAAATCTGCCATAGTTTTTCTCCATGTTTTTTCTCTGGTGTCTCGGGGGCCCCTTTGACAGATTAGTATAGAACGTATAGAGGGATGGGCTTTGATTATGAAATGAAATTTCCGGAAAACGGGGAATTTTGAAAGAGTGATTTGAGAAATGGGGTTTGAAATAGGCGCAGTTTAGAAGGAACAAAAATGTTCCTGAAAAGGAGGCGATTTTGGAGGATTCGGAGATGACACCGCACGATGGTTTTTATTTGAAGGGAATGAAAATTTTCCCCGATCGTTAATTACTGTTCATTTTCACACCGCGTCTGCCATAACATTCTTAGATACCTATTCCAAATACATTGTAGCGATGCAGAAAAACAGGCTGAGCTACGAAGATGAGGAACTGTTCCGAAAGAAGCTTATTACGCTTCTCCTGAGCGGAGCTGACAAACCGATCATATCAAAAGTCAACTTCCAGAAAGAGCTCTTCCTGCTCATCCGGGCGATGCCCCAGTTCGATTCCCTCTTCGATTTTATACCTCACCGGCTTGGACCATATTCAAACAGTGCAGAGCATATCATTGAGAATAATCCGGAACTTTTTGTTGCTGACAGGAAAGGCATCTATCTTTCTGACGAAGGGAAAGAGTTTAGTTCGTCCGTAAGCAGAGAGATGCGGCCGGAAAATTTTGATCGCCTTTTCCAGTCAATCCAATTTATCCGGTCGATCTATGACAACCTGACCGACGATGAGTTCATGTTTCTCGTGTACATGACCTATGGATATACGGAAAAATCAGACAGGTTCGAAGATTTGCTGAAACGAAAAAAACAACTTTCAGACAGCCTTCTGCGGAAAAAGATCATCACTCACCAGCGATATGAAGAACTTTTGAAGGGATAGCGTGAACGTCATCCCCGATGCCTCATTCTTCATTTGCTTCCTTGATGATCTCGAAGATCACATACCGGGTCCAGATCGGATTCGGATTTTAAAGACAATTACCGACACCTTCACAATAGTGGTTGTCCCAGCTGTTGAAAGGGAATCACGATTGGAACGTTTGCCCGATCCGGTAAAAGATCAAATTTTACTGACGAACATACCCTGGAAACAGAGCGATCCATCAGTTGAACTACTCCGGCCACTTCTTGGTAAAGGGGAACACGAAGTAATATCCTGTGCCCATGAACATCTCCTGAAAGGGGACACCATGTTTCTATTCATACTGGACGATGGCTTGGCACGTCATCTGGTGAAGCGGATACTTCCGTTGCTCATGGATCACTTGAAAGGGACGGTGGGATTTCTTGGGCTCTGCGCAATCCGTAAAGTACTTGATAAGGATAAGACAATACATCTCATATCGATTATCGGCAGAAGCAATTTCAGGGTCGATCAGTCAACGATTACTACGGTGATAGCCGGGATCCGTAACCAGTGTGGATGAAATGACAAATTTTTGTGTCCGCCTTCAGGAACAAGACGACGAGACTCTTTTTACCGGAAAACGACTCTCTCTTGGCCCTCTCACGATTTCTACACCCTGCAAACTTCTCGATCTCAACAATTCGCCGACAGCATTTGCATTTCAGGCTCTCGATCAGGTGCATCTCGCCACGGTAGCGATCGCCGAACGAAGCCGTTTTATTCACCAGGAGACGTTCATCCGGGAAGCAGATCATTCCGAAGCCCGGTTTCTCGCCGATTCATATGACGCTTTGAAACGGCCGGGAATCCTTGGCAACAAGCTCATTGTCAATTCGCTTACCCTGACCTTCAACCCATTCACAATCCCTACTCCAGAGGATTATCTCCGGAGTATCCTGCATATTTACCATGAGAGAAGCGATCTCCTGCTCATTCCAAACCTGAAAGTGAAACGTTATAATGAACGGATGATGCCTGAATTCCAAGTGCAGGAAGAAGAATTCACGCGATATGTAGACTTAGCGCACGAGATCCTGAGATTCCGGAACTCGAAACCGATCTTTGTTCCGGTCCCGTTCAAATATGGTGTCCGTAAATTCCAGTCAATTCTTTCAGGCTATCTTGGGAAAGGCTATCGATATTTCTGGCTTGACTTTGAGGGGTCGAGCACAACTTCCAAGGCTGCCCATGTACGGGCATTCCACGATAGTGTCGATACTGAGGGACTTGGGGAAGAAGTTGTCCTTTACGGCTCAAATATCCGGCGCGAAAACAATCCGCACCTCCCGGATCCACGCTGCCCGGCATCTGATTTCCTTACTGCTCCATTAGGCGTTGATATTATCGGTGTTAATCGTGAGCCCCAGAGGGGAGGCGGCGACCCGGGTAATCGCCGGCCATATGTTCCACCACCGCCCGAAGAGAGCATTCCCCATAAAGCCCGGCTTCTTGACCGGGAAGATTACACATACGTGAAATATCCGGCCTATTCACGGAGTCAGGAATTGTTTGGCAAGTATCACGTCTCTGAAGCTTCGATACGGGATTTCCCTAAGTTCTATTCCAACTTCGTGAATACCTTCGAGATTAATGAGGAACTGGCACAGCACCAGACAATCGTCAGGGAAAGCGGATCTCTGTTGGAATATCTCGGGACGAAACCATCGATCAATCCAAAACTGATGAAGGCATTCGAGAAGATCGTGCACGGCGATTTGGGAATGCAGAAAACACTGGATGGTTTCTTCTGATTTTTTTGATGATCCGATAAAACAGGCTTTGTCGGTGCTGTTCCGGCATTCCCCTATATCACCCTGCACCGTCGTAACGACGCTCCCTCTCCGTCGGAGAGGGGGGATTCCATAGTGCCCTTTCCCGGGCAGATCACGTCCCAAACCCCATCTAACCTCCCGATCGCCCGCTCAAAAGGGCCCATTTAAGCACGGTCCGGGACACCGCCATTTTCCGACGTAAAATCGCGAAAACCGGGACAATTCGAGCACGGTAATTGACGCGGTTTTTTACGAATAAGACACGGTTGGCCCCAAAAACGGGTGAAACGGGACTCGATACGGGCCCGGATGGGAAGTACTCTCATCCCATCGGGGATGAGTGTACGAGAAGAACTCATCAGGGTTCTTTGAGATACTCTCAGATAACCCCGTTCTCCGACGGAGACAGGGGCAGAAGGGTGAGTCCATAGACCGACCCTCATATCACCCCGGATCCGGTACTCCCGTTTCCACCCATCGGATCGCCGTTCCTCTTAAGTTCAATAAGACCGGGTCCTGCTATGCGGAAGAACCGGAGTACCCCATGAGGGCTGCAGGCCCAAAGTTCCAGGGACCGGCACAACCCCGGCGGGACAAGCTTGAGTCGGGCGATCGGTTCGCGGCATTCCATCTCCATCTCCGCGACCGACCCATGAAGCCGCCGGCACCGCTTCAACTGGACTATGGCCGTGTACCCTTCCGCATGGATCACAAAATGGCAAACACTGCCCCGCCCCCGCTGACAAAGAGTGACGAAACCCCGGGCCCATGCCACGGGCAGGGCGACATCGATCGCCCGTCCCGGCTGCCGTCCTTTCATGATCCCGCTCCACTCTGTTCCGGCACGCGGGCCCGGAGCTCGCACCTGACCGGCCGCAATTCCCGCTTCACGCTCCGCGTCCGGATGCTCACGGCATACACATGCATGAAGGTTTTCTTGACCGTCACCCGCTCCAGCTCCTCGCCATGCATACGGATCCCGTTCTGGATCACGTGCGGGATGAGAAAGAGAGGAACATCGGGCATCACGACCGCAGCCCTGCGGGGCATGTTACTTCCTTTTCTCACCTTCGAGCCAGCATATCCTCTGCTCGAGCCGGTTGAGCTTCCTGTTGATATAGGCTGCATCCCGCTCCAGGTTATTGCTGAACCAGGCAACCAGCTCACCGATATTCTTCTCGGCGAGAGCTGACGTGGACAGGATGTCTGCGGTCTCATCCCGGGTCCCGGGCCTTTCCCGTTCAGCGGGTATCATTCGACCCGGGAAGAAATGTTTCCCGGTATAGTCGTCTCTTTTCCTGCCGGAAATACCGGCTTCGTTCCTGATGTATGTGGATTCTATGCTAACACTTCCTTTATTATCAGCCCGGGCACGGGAAAAATTTTCATAAAAATTTACGATCATTATCGCATGCTTTCGGGCGGACCGGGTCCACCACAGTTCGTCAGTGTGGTGGACCCAGCCATTTCTCTTCGGGACAACCCCCGGCTGTCCACATTCTGTAATAGACCATACCATCATAAACGATTTCTGTCCACAGTCTCTACACGTCCGGGCGCCGGGAAGAACGTGTTGATGGTGTGGACAGAAAAGGTAAATAACCCTATATTCAATGCCAATCCGGTGAATACCATGTCAGTATACCGGAACGCATTAATAATTCTCATCGGTGCCGCGCTGTTGCTTGCACCGGTCGTTTCTGCACAGCAGAACGGTACATTCAATCTCCGGATCCTGTTGAGCAGAACTGGTTCGGGTGAATAATTTTTGTCCCCTTCGGGTAGGTAATAGTGAATTCGCTGTCAGGAATTCCTGTATTGGTTGTAAAATTTTTCACTTCAAAGGAATTTTTCAGGTTTCCGGCAGAGTCACGCGCCTGAATCCTGGTGACGAGCCATGACTCGCGGTCGATCCAGATGCGGACACTCCCGTTTATGCCCTCGTCGAAATAATTACCAGGGCCGGAGTTTATGGCATCGATACGATATGCGTCCCGCCCGTTCACCGCTTCAACACCCGAGTCTGACAATGTATAATCTCCGGAAAACAGCACCGGGAACGCGAGCCTGTTGGGGTCTGATATCGGGGGGAAACATGTTTCGGGTTCATGTATCGGAAGGATATCTGCTGTATGTGATGCCGGTTCGAACCGGGTATAGGTGAGGTTCTGTACAGCCACCGTCCAGGTCCGTCCGCCGGGACCAGTCTCGTGCTTTATGAGGTACTGGTATGGCCTTTTATAACGGATTTCAAGATCCTGTGAACTTCCGGAGGAAAAAACCCGGACTGCCTCCATCGAGTAATCATTGATCGCGCTGATGTTCGACTTATAACCGGATACTGTTCCGTCTGCGGGCCGGGGAGTACCGGTACAGCCGGTAAATACCACGACAGTTATGAACAGGAGAATGACCACCCCTCCAATAATAACTATTCTTGATTCTTGTTTCATGGTATTCAACACCTGTCAGACTCTGCTGTGAAGGGGGTGTCTGGTCCGGACTTTCATGATAACCTCACCCGTAATCCGGTAACAACAATTTCAACAGCAAGGAGAACAACACCCCAGGTTATCCGCCATTTCCTGCCGGTGCACGTCGTTTTTCCCAAATATAAAGAATACCGATGGAAAGAAGACCAACGAGCACAAGTCCCAAAAAGGCGGGAATAACAGGATCCCCCAGTACCAGATAACGCAGAAGGATGATCATGGATACGATGAGAAAGAATGCAACCCATCGCACGAGAGTAACACGGTACCTGCCGCATTCGACAAAGATGATGCGGACTAAAAGTATGCCGATGATGACAAGGGCGAGAGGCCAGAAGATCTGGTTGATGGAAAATGCCAGGGATGCATAGAGATAGATCAGGAAAATCGCGGCAGCAAGGATGGCATCGACCGCCGTTCCGGCAACGGATCTTCCCTGCTTTGGATTGTTATCTTCGTGATCATCCAGCTAGAGGGCATGACGAAGGATATTTGTGATCGTGGGGTCGGTTAATTTTTCCATGCGCCGGTATCGCACCATGACGAGGAAGTGCACTGCAGTGGGGACCAGTGCCAGGAGAAATGTTGTGTACAGAGGTAGTGGAAGGCTGCCACTCAGAATAAGAACGCCGATAATCAGGAACGATACGAAATACACGGCAACAGAACGCCATAATTCTTCTTTGAAGATATAATCGATTTTCATATATACACCTCATATGCGCCATCGGGAATAGTAAATGTAAATTCATTATCATTTGTAATACAATTTATCGAGTACTTGGGATATTCCAGGGTTACTGCCTGATAGTTCCCCCTATAACTTATTACTTTGGCTCTGTTGAAAACCTCAATTTTTATGGATGTTAGCGGCTGCCGGCAGAACATGATAAAGAATTGCAGCGATACCTGCACCCAGTACGCAGTTCGCTGCAATCGATACCGGTGTCTGCGGGAGAAGGTCGGGTTGTTTGAAAATTCCCGCAGAGAATACGATATCGATAATAGCGACCAGCAGCACCGTTCCCCATGTAACACCAAAAACAAATAGATTACGCAGTTCTGGATTGATCTTCGACAGCGTGCGGAGTGCAGGGACGAGCGCGATCAGTGCCATGAAGACCAGCGGGAACACCCAGACCGGGACATACTGGCCCACATCCGGCCCCATTGCGCCGAAATATGAACCGACAATCTCGCTTGCTATTGCAAGGCAGGTTATACCTACGACCATAATGCCCGGATTGATCCATTTCAGATATTTTACGATCACGAGCGCGGCTATCACAGCATACAAGGCAACGCCCGTCTGGTAGGTCAAGAGAATTGCCGCGGCGGTCACTGCGCCAGTAAGGATGATCCGCATGGGCCATGATGCAACATGGTCGAAGATCTCCCGTATAACAAGGAAATAGCCGAAGATTGCCGTTGCTATGGCAACCGTTGCGATGAAAGGCGAGATTGCCAGGATCCATCCAGGCATGCTGATGTTGCTGCCCGGCGTCATTAAAACAGAATCGAAATATGAATAATAGAGGACGGTTGTCGCGGTGAGGGTACTGAAGAGAAGCAGGGCGTTCCATATTGCGGAAAGCCGTATGCGGGGGACAACGAACCATGCCGGGACGAGCGCCCCCAGCAGGATTGCGGCATACCCCAGGATCCTGGAGAGATCGTTCCGGAACCCGAACCAGGTTCCGTATGGTCCCCCGGGGATGAAAAGTTCGGGGTACCAGGTGCTCATGTATGTCTGGACGAGATAGGCTGCCGCGGAACAGGCCAGTCCCGCTGCGATGAGGGCCAGCACCGGGTAGTTCCGTGATGTCCTGTGCGAGATAAGAACGAAGAGGCCCGTTGCAAGCAGTACACCGGCCAGAAAAATATCATAATCGAAAACAAACGACACAGCGGGAGTTGCGATGATGCTCAATGGATTGCGTCCGATGAGGGAATAGATGAGTGAATACATGGTATCAGGTTTCCAGGTGGTCCGATCCAGGTGCAGGGAAAAAATAAAAGCCGGGGTCCGGCTCAAGGCTGGACATACACGGGATACGTGGATACCCAGTTATTGAACGTGATGTACCGGGACTCTGCCGTCGACCAGCCGTCATTGATCTCAAGTGCATCAAATGCTCCGTCAGCCCACCCGATAACAGCAACTGAATGGTCACCATATGCGGTCGAGCCGCCTATTGCTGTACCGGCTCCATGCATGGCAAGATGTATGGGGCGATCTGCCGTAACCTCGGATTTAACTTCAGAAAACAAAAAACTGTTGGTATCCGGTACGGCATTAAAAGAATACCCGTGATCCTGACTTACGCTTTCAATACCCGGTTCAATCCAGGTATCATAGGTCCCGGTAATCGGGTCGGTCCCCATTGCAGAATACAATTCGAGGATCAGGGTATCCCCATCTGACGGGAAATTCGTATATCCTTCGCTTCGCCAGTAGGAAAGAATCATTCCCGATGCTGTCGGGGCACAGGAATTGGGATATCCTGAAGGCTGGTCGTAAAGGGGAACCCAATAGATTGTATCGGTTCCGAGAGTTGATTTAGGCGTCACAACAACACCCATATCCAGAAGCCCGATCTTTTTATCAACGGTAGCCCAGGCATCCTTGACGGAAATTGCATCTGATCCGGAGTTTACTTCGTGAACTACGGCAGAATCATTGTTTTTCAGATCAACAATTGCCTTATTATAAAGATCAATCGTCAGATCTCCCTTTGCATTTTTCATCGAATCGGTGAATGGATATTGGGCATAATAGAATGTCGAACCCTGGTAGAGGTATCTTACAGGCCCCAGAGTATAGGAATTTTTTTCTGCCTCTTTTCCTGCAAGGAGTTTTGCTGATTCTTTGGCATTTCCCGGCAGGAGTTCACCCTTTCCGAATTCAAGGATCGGATAGTTTTCTTTCATCCCGGAAACCAGGATAAATCCAAGGTTCTTCCCATCTTTTACAACAGAGAATGAATAAGCGGAAATATCTCCTGCGGTATCAAAGAATGTCAGATCGTATTCGACACCGGCTCCACTCCATTCCGAAAAAGCAGGAAGACCTGCAGCCATTTCCGTGAGGTGCAGTTGCGCCACCTTCGTGGCATAGTCCAACGTTACAGGAGTTTTATCGACTTGCACCTTCCCGGGACTATCCGCGCTCACCATCGGTACCATCGCCATCGCTGCCAGCAGCAGTGCCAGCAGGACGACAACTGTTTTGTGTATGTTCATTCTTTTTCCTCCGTTTTTCCATGCGCTTTGCTCGCAGGCACAAGGAAAACCTTCATAGGATCAGAAGATAACAATCTCATGCCTACGGGTAGGACCGGGTTCATTACGTGTGCATACGGTGGTGAACCCGTCCTTTCTTTTGGGTTTCTCTTGGGACAACCTCCGGCTGTCCACACCTTGCAATAGACCATTCTTTTATAAACGATTTCTGTCCAGAGTCTCTACACGTCCGGACGTTTGGTGAGAACGTGTTGATGGTGTGGACAGAAAATGTACATGGCTATGACGGCAGTGGATATCAGAGGGGCAAGATGGGAATTACAATCCGGGACCGCGGCTGTCCGGAAAAAAGGGGGGAAAGGTCACGACCAGAACTCCCACCCGGCACATACCAGGAAAACTAAATCGGGCGAAATCAAAATTTTGTACTGTTTTATCTCGGAAAATTTCATAATCCATTATCTCTTATCAACGAAATTTCATTGCATGTTCAACCGATACTATTTTTCGACATGGAAACCGGTGTAACTCTTCCTATCGTAACAGTGGCGATAGTTCACACTCATTTCCTCGGGGGCGGGAGATTTTGATGCTTCCCACCGAAATCCGGAAGGCATCCAACGGTAAAATACCGTCCGTTATATTCGTATACCGATGATTGCCGCGGATTACACATCGGATCAGGACTGTGATTACAGGTTAAATTCCGGAAATCATCAAACTGACGCTGGAAATCAATAAAATCTCCAATAAACCTATGACCATCCCGCCATTTTTTAGAGAGTTTACTTTCATCTGCCATTTGTTTTTGATATTCCGGGAAAGGTTCCAGGTCATCGGAACTCAGATGAACAATCGTGGCATTTGGATCCACGAAATCCGGATGCACTTCCTCGATAATGCAATAATCATAATGAAGTGATTCAGTCGTTGATGATGGCACGGGACTTTGCCCGGGAATGGGCTGAAGATCTTGTTGCGGTGGTTTTTGGAGTTCTTCCGGCTGAGAGTACGCAATATAAATAATAACGCTCCCGGCTAATACCAGGAAAATAAGAGCGAGTGAAATCACAATTTTGTACTGTTTTATCTCGGAAAATTTCATAAATTAATCACTCCTTTTGTTTTGATCGCAACCGACCCGGATTATCCTATCCGGCACGAATATATTCGTGACGGATAATCCATATGCTGTTGCACTTGCTATGGTACAGGTGTAGGATGCCCTCTCCCGAAATCCGGAAAGCACCTAACCGTGAAATATCGTCCGTTATATTCATATATTGACGATTTCCGCGGATCACACATCGGATCAGGACTGTATTTACAGGTTAATTTTTGGAAATCCGAAAACTGGTGCTGGAAATCTTTAAAACCTGCAATAGATCTGTGACCATCCCGCCATTTTTTAGAGAGTTTACTTTCATCAGCCATTCGCTTTTGATATTCCGGGAAAGGTTCCAAGTCATCGGAACTCAGATGAACGATCGTGGCATTGGGATCCACGAAATCCGGAATCACTTTCAGGAAATCCGGATGCGCTTCCCCGATAAAGCAATAATCATAATGAGGTGATTCAGTCGTTGATAATGGCACGGGACTTTGCCCGGGAGTGGGCTGAAGATCTTGTTGAGGTGGTTTTTGGAGTTCTTCCGGTTGAGAGTACGCAATATAAATAATAACGCTCCCGGCTAATACCAGGAAAATAAGTGCGAGCGAAATCACAATTTTGTACTGTTTGATATCGGAAAATTTCATAAATTAATCACTTTTTTCCTATCAGCCATTACAGCTCATCAATGGTCAGGAAAATTTGGGAATGATAGTTGTTTGTCATCTTCACATCAGTCCAATGAGAAAAAATGGTCAGCCCTTGAACAGCAAATCGATCAGGGTAAAGAAAATATTCCGGATGAAAATGCAATACATCACGAATCCCACAAGAAGGATTCCCATGGATAGAGCTCTCCTGTGAGTATAAAGAGACACTCCTACTGAAATGACACTCAGGAGAACGCTGTACAATAAGATGGATATCAGATAGCCGGGAGTTGTTACCAGAATGAAAGGTACTGGTGAGAGGATTATATCGGCAATTACTCTGAAAAAGCCCGTGGCAAGGATGATAACGACGACTCCAGTAACCGGGGGAATGTTCCGAAAACTACAGGCAATGATAATCAGGGGAAGGATGTTCGTGCAGAATATTACGAGAACATATACAAAAACAAATGGAATCTTCCATGAATTGAGAAGGGTTCCTAAAAGAGGTGAGATAACAAAACAGCAGAATAATGCAAAACCCGAAATGAGCAATAATCTTGACTGATCATACGGGAAAATTTTTTTCAGGTATGTCATTATTTTCACTTTCTCCTAAAAAAAAAGATTTGGTTAAATATAATAAACATGTCCGTCCCCGTTAAAGTATCCGCTCATGGCATTGCTGAAATTCGTGGAATATGCGGTCATTTCACCGGACAAGGTTGAATAGAGCTCACTTTCTCCAGAGTCAAAACCATCGCTCAGGATAATGTGATCGTTTCCATTCCAGTACTCATAATGGCATTCACCATAGGACCACCATTTCTGGTAATTTGATTCATACAACCCGGGATGAATGAGAACATGGTACCTGTATGCCAGAGGATTTCCGTTTTCAACCTGATAATAGGTTGAAACAGTATGCCATGATATTGAATTCAATGATGATCCGGAAAGTCCTCCTTCCGAGTCACCAAGTGCATTGCCCCACCCATTATCTAACAGGTAGGATAACAGGGAATACTGTGATTTGCCAATGGATACGAATGTTATCGGGTTGGCATTCGGGTCAGATGTTGACTGGATCTGTGACTCCCACGGCCAGATAAAGATATCAGCGCCCCAGATCTGCAGGATTGTTATTGTCGCTGGCGCCTTTAGATCTTTTTGAGCACTTTTCTGCTTCTCATAAGCGGTAATTAACGAGGTATATTTTTCATTCATCGTTTTCATTGCCGCTTCACGATCACTCTGCGCTGCCAGGAATTCGATGTATTCCTTGTTATTCGAAATGAATTTTTCCCTCGTTATGGGAGTATCATACTTTTGAGAATCAATCGAATGTACGATCGTATCATTAGGCTGTAAAGTAATCCCGGTTGCAGGAGTGACCTGATTATTCGGTTCTGTTGACTGAGTATATGAATTCTCAGCACTCACCATCGGTACCATCGCCATCGCTGCCAGCAGCAGTGCAAGCAGGACGACAACTGTTTTGTGTATGTTCATTCTTTTTCCTCCGTTTTTCCATACGCTTTTCTCGAAGGCACGGGAAAATCTTCATAGGATCAGAAGATAACAATCTCATGCCTACGGGCAGGACCGGGTTCATTACGTGTGCATACGGTGGTGAACCCGCCCTTTCTTTTGTGGAACATCCCCGGCTGTCCACAACTTGCAATACACCAGACGCTCATAAACGATTTCTGTCCAGAGTCTCTACACGTCCTGGCGCCGGGAAGAACGTGTATCTGGTGTGGACAGAAAATGTACAAGGTTATGACGGCAATGGATATCAGAGGGGCAAGGAAGAAAGAAATTTTTCATGGTTTTTTAAAAATTCAAATGACACACACATTTGCCATACCCGATCGGTGATCTTCTTTTAGTCAATTCAATCCACGGAAGAGAATGAATAACCAGAGTCCAACAAATAATGCTGCAATAATTAATTCCCGGAGAACACCCCGCGCTGTTAGGTATCCTGCGCCACCCGAACAGGCAGTCAATTAAAAAAGGTCAATGGGTTTTTATCCATCGTTCAACAGGGGGAGCAATCATGATTGCAATGACGATGATTGCAGCAATAACTATTCCCAAAACCCACTGCAGAGTCACAAATGTGTAAAGAACAATGATTATTCCTAGAACCAGTAACAGGATAAGATGATTACGTTCCATGATAGTCCTCAACAAATAATGCTGGAAAAATTCATACATCAATCACTTCTTTTGTTTGATCGCAACCGACCCGGATTATCCTATCCGGTACGAATGTATTTGTGACGGATAATCCATATGCAGTTACACTTACTATGGTAATGGAGGAGGAGCCTCTCCACCGAAATCCGAAAGACATCCGACCGTGAAATATCGTCCGTTATATTCGTATACCGATGACATCCGCGGATCACACATCGGATCAGGACTGTATTTACAGATTAAATTCCGGAAATCATCAAACTGGCGCTGGTAATCAATAAAATCTCCAATAAACCTATGGCCATCCCGCCATTTTTTAGAGAGTTTACTTTCATCTGCCATTTGTTTTTGATATTCCGGGAAAGGTTCCAGGTCATCGGAACTCAGATGAACAATCGTGGCATTTGGATCCACGAAATGCGGAATCAATTTCAGGAAATCCGGATGCACTTCCTCGATAATGCAATAATCGTAATGAAGTCGTTCAGTCGATGATGGCACGGGACTTTGCCCGGGAATGGGCTGAAGATCCTGTTGCGGGGGTTTTTGGAGTTCTTCCGGCTGAGAGTACGCAATATAAATAATAACGCTCCCGGCACATACCAGGAAAATAAGAGCGAGCGAAATCACAATTTTGTACTGTTTGATATCGGAAAATTTCATAAATTATTCACCCCTTTGTGATCCTTTTGGCTAATCACATCAATAAATAAAATCGCTAATATCATTTTAACACCATGCCCGGTTTTACATAATATGCGTTGTGTTCTGTGATTAAAAAAAAAGATTTTTCAGGCCGAACTCGACGATAAATACGATACGGTACCGATATTATCGGAGTTTGCACCACTCCTGAACCAATAAATGTCTACGAAATTCTCCCCTGTTATTGCAGATGAATATTCCCAGACATCCACGGGTTTTCTCCATGACGATAAAGTTGCATCATGGGCCCATTCATCTATAGGACGCGTTTCAGCATCAAACGTATCCGTTATCGGGCTGGTCATCTGGTGAAACTCAGAAGAACCAGCGAATTCAGTAAATGTGGTACTCGGATTATCCTGATCGTTGTACACGTATTGATCATACCATATGAGGGTAGCCATATTCTGGAACGTAATATAATACCTCCCGCCAGAAATCTGGACGTGATATCCATATGAGTCGGGGAATGTCCCGGGAGTCAAGGTAATGATTCCCTCTCCGGAATCTTCCCAAGTCCCTATAGGTATCGGGGCAGAGGAATTATTGTCATACACTGCAGGGAAAAATGTTACCTTTGGATAAGTAACGTTGGTATGTTTATCGTAATTTACTACGATCTCAATTGCATCCTGCCGACCACTGTTAAGATAATATTCCCTTTCCTGAGGAGCCCAGAAATCGTCGCTATTTCCTGAAATCGACCAGGATTCCGGTGTAATCTGTCCGATAAGGTAGTCATAGGTATCTGCCTCATACATCCGGTCGAAAAATATCCATTCATTATGCCAGGTATCTGGGTTTTGAGGGTGTTTCAAGATGAAATTAGATCCGCTTCTGTCTGTGCTTTGGGTTACTTTCTTCATATTAACAGAAGGTGATACATTAGTCTTCTCTGCCAAAATGGGATCATCACTGAAATCTATCGCCAGTGCGTTACCATCGTCCCGGATGTTGGAATCGAGATCTGCGAGATTTTTGTAATATCTGCTGAAGTACGATGCCGGAAGAGCGATGATACCGTCTTTGGATGTTTCGATAAACCGATCATACATAACTTTTGGCATTCGCACAAGGACAATCGTGTCATCCAGATTGATGTCATTCTCAATAAACCGGTTCTGGTACTCTTTGGACTCAGTGAACTGCGTGTTAAGGTTCAGATAAGAAATTGGAATGCTGATAATTCCCGCTTGTTTATCCTGAGTAAATTTGTCAAGGGTATTTACAGAGAGAATGATATTGATCATTTCTGATTCAGGCAATGGGGTTGCCGGCTTGGAATCCCTGAAATACTCCGGAGGAATGTGATGCTCCGGTGGCAGGGTAAATTTACTATCGTTAATGGCATTTTGTTCGCTCAAACGCTGTTCATCAGCCGCGCTCACGCACGGCACCATCGCCATCGCTGCCAGCAGCAGTGCCAGCAGGACGACAACTGTTTTGTGTAGGTTCATTCTTTTTCCTCCATTTTTCCATACGCTTTTCTCGAAGGCACGGGAAAATCTTCATAGGATCAGAAGATAACAATCTCATGCCTACGGGCAGGACCGGGTTCATTACGTGTGCATACGGTGGTGAACCCGCCCTTTCTTTTGTGGAACATCCCCGGCTGTCCACAACTTGCAATACACCAGACGCTCATAAACGATTTCTGTCCAGAGTCTCTACACGTCCGGATGTTTGGTGAGAACGTGTAGCTGGTGTGGAACAGAAAATGTACATTGCAATGACGGCAGTGGATATCAGAGGGGCAAGACGGGAATTAAACTCCTTCTATCGTAACAGGGGCGATAGTTCACACTCATTTCCTCGGGGGCGGGAGATTTTGATGCCCACTCCCGAAATCCGGAAAGCATCTAACCGTGAAATACCGTCTGTTATACTCATATAACGACGATTTCCGCGGATTACATATCGGATCAGGACTCTGTTTACAGGTTAAATTCCGGAAATCCGAAAACTGGCGCTGGTAATCATGAAAATCTCCAATAAATCTGTGACCATCCTGCCATTTTTTAGAGAGTTTACTTTCATCTGCCATTTGTTTTTGATATTTCGGGAAAGGTTCCAGGTCATCGGAACTCAGATGAACAATCGTGGCATTGGGATCCAAGAAATCCGGATGCATTTCCTCGATAATGCAATAATCATAATGAAGTGATTCAGTCGATGATGGCACGGGGCTTTGCCCGGGAATGGACAGAAGATCCTGTTGCGGGGGTTTTTGGAGTTCTTCCGGTTGAGAGTACGCAATATAAATAATAACGCTCCCGGCACATACCAGGAAAATAAGAGCGAGCGAAATCACAATTTTGTACTGTTTGATATCGGAAAATTTCATAACAAACACGGTTTCTTCCTGTCAGTCATTACAGCTCATCAATGGTCAGGAAAATTTGGGAATGATAGTTGTTTGTCATCTTCACATCAGTCCAATGAGAAAAAATGGTCAGCCCTTGAACAGCAAATCGATCATGGTAAAGAAAATATTCCGGATGAAAATGCAATACATGACGAATCCCACAAGAATGATTCCCATGGATAGAACTCTCCTATGAGTATAAAGAGACACTCCAACTGAAATGACACTCAGGAGACCGCTGTACAATATGATAGATATTTGATAGCCGGGAGTTGTAACCAGAATGAAAGGTACTGGTGAGAGGATTATATCGGCAATTACTCTGAAAAAGCCCGTGGCAAGGATAATAACGATGACTCCTGTAACCGGGGGAATGTTCCGAAAACTACAGGCAATGATAATCAGGGGAAGGATGTTCGTGCAGAATATTACAAGAATGTATACAAAAACAAATGGGATCTTCCATGAATTGAGAAGGGTTCCTAAAAGAGGTGAGATAACAAAACAGCAGAATAATGCAAAACCCGAAATGAGCAATAACCTGGACTGATCATAGGGGAAAATTTTTTTCAAGTATGTCATTATTTTCACTTTCTCCTGGGACAACCTCCGGCTGTTCACAACTTGCAATAGACTATCCCCTCATAAACGATTTCTGTCCAGAGTCTCTACATGTCCGGACGCCGGGGAATGCGTGTAGATGGAGTGGATAAAAAAAGGTAAGTGCCGGATTGTAAAACCGCTCCGCGATACTTTAACGGTATTCAGCACGGATGCTCGCTCGGGAAAAATAAGTGTTTCAGGGAATAATTCAGTTAATTCCTGAGAGAAAAACGATGGCCCACAGGCCCGCGAGGGCAGCTGCTATGATGAATGCTCTTTTTTCCCGCTTTGCAGCAAAATATCCTTCAAGTCCTCCGATAGAACAAAGTGCAACAATAGAGAGAGCGGACCGGACAAGGTAATTTGTATCCTGAGCACTTATCCCGAAAAAGATTCGTGGAATGGTTATCGTCAACAGGAAAGGCAACACTCCGATAAGTACTGCACCGGTTGTGTCCTTCGTCTGCCAGCCGTATGCAACAGGGGCGATGATAGTTGCCAGCAACGCAATAATGGAGAACACTCCCCACGGGGCGGAACCCCATCCCTCTCCTCGCAGGGAAATTACCAGCACCGGAATCAGCCAGAGAATTATAATGACAGCGGATATCAGGAGGGCAGGAAAAAAAGAGAAAGATTTTTGAGATTTCAGTGCTTCCGATGACATGTCTGGTTATTAGTATTCAATGTATGCAGCATATGCGTTACTGAATGGACTGGAGACTGAGTTCCCAAGGTAGATATCATCCGAGTAAACATCCCAGAGCGTGTCATCCGGATCCTGGTAAAATGCAGAAATCCGGTCTTCGGCAACTTCAAGGCCTACGACAGTATGGATAGGTCCCCATGAATCTTCATGAGCTGCTCCAACAATCTCACCGGAATTCAATTGCCATAACCGAATATGATCTCCACCAAGGAGCCGGAGAGGATCTACAGCAACACCATCATCGGCTTTCCAGCTTCCATCATAGATATAGTAGGTATACTCTACTATATCATCCCACCATCCTTTCTCTGTCATTTCAGTCTTAATGGTGGAGAGAGATGCACCGGACCAGATCATATTGATCGGTTCAGTCAGCTGGTGGTAGACACCTCCGGAATATTCATAAATCCAGGTCGGATACCCTGACAAAAGCATCGGGGGATCGTTTGCTGCAGTAAATACTTCACGAACATTTTTACTGCTTTTTTCAGCTTTATCCGCAGCAAGCCCCAGTTTTTCAGCATCTTCTGAGGATACTTTCAGCTCGTTATGGACAGCGAATTCCTTGATACCAAATCTTTTTGTCAATTCTGTTCCGGTATACACCGTATCGGTTTTTAAAACCCCATCAGAATACACCGAACTGACAGTCTTTGTCACCGAGATGGTGTGATCATCCTGCCATTTTTTCATCTGTTCGAAGCTTGTATCCGCCGCGCTCACCATCGGTACCATCGCCATCCCCGCCAGCAGCAGTGCCAGCAGGACGACAACTGTTTTGTGTATGTTCATTCTTTTTCCTCCATTTTTCCATACGCTCTGCTCGAAAGGCACGGGAAAATCTTCATAGGATCAGAAGATAACAATCTCATGCCTACGGGCAGGACCGGGTTCATTACGTTTGCATACGGTGGTGAACCCGCCCTTTCTTTTGTGGAACATCCCCGGCTGTCCACACCTTGCAATAGACTATCCCCTCATAAACGATTTCTGTCCAGAGTCTCTACACGTCCGGACGTTTGGTGAGAACGTGTAGCTGGTGTGGACAGAAAAGGTAAGTGACCCTGTATTCAATGCGAATCCGGTGAATACCATGTCGGTATACCGGAACGCATTATTCATTCTCATCGGTGCCGCGCTCTTGCTAGCACCGGTCGTATCTGCACAGCAGGCTGATCAGAACCAGACAATCATCGTTGTACCCGGGGATGGCAGCAAATCCCCGGTCTATTCTATCCTTGCTTATGACACGATTGTCCAGGGGGAAACGGATTACTTCACAAAGTATGTACAACCGGGAACATCCCAGCTTACTCTCGATCTCAACTGGGGTAATGCAGCAAATTCACTGTCCCTTTGGGTCAATACCCCGGCCGGATTGTACGGCCCTTATTACGATTCATCGGATGGGATACCCACGAACGGCAGGATCGTGCTTGCGATGTCGGGATCCGGAGGGTCACTGCCTGCCGGAACATGGGAGTTCAGAGTTTATGGTGACAGCGTCAGCAATGTTGAGGATTACACATTTGTTGCATATTAAATAAATGATAAAATTATTCAGGTGACAATACAATAGTTCCAATAAATGGATAACCCGATTCGCAGCTCACTTATCATACTCAGTGTCACCCTTTTTTTTCTCGTGCCGGTTGCAGCATCTGCACTTCCCGGTCATGAGATTATTATCGAACCGGGGTATGATTTTTTGCGGGATGATCCCCCGGATGATGTGGTAAAGATCTCCTTCTGGAAACTTTCACCAAAATCCATGATGTTATTTTCCCTGCTGGCCATTTCGCCAATCCTCGTGTATCCCACCGAGCTGTTCTTCATGATCAGGATCTATTCCCTGCTCGGCATACGGAGACTGACAAAAAAGCATATGCTCGATCATAAAAGCCGGAAAGCAATCTATGAACTTATCCGGAAAAACCCGGGGATCCAGCTCCCTGCGATCATGGATGTTTCCCACCTGAACCGGGGTACGGCCCGGTATCACCTGGCCCGGCTTGAAATAGCCGGAAAAATTACGTATATCACCGTATCCGGCAAAATAATGTATTATGAAAATAACGAGAACTTTTCGAACCTGGAGAAAAAGGTCATCTGGCACCTGAAAAGCGATTCCCGGTCGAAAATTCTTTTCCATCTCCTGGAATCAACTGCCAGTTCGCGTCATGAAATCTCGGATGCGCTGGGTGTTACCGGCCCCACGGTATCATGGCATATGTACCGTCTTATCCATGACGAAATTACCTCCCGGCAGAAGGAGGGAAAATTCACCTGGTACGGGTTGAAACCGGAGGCGGTACCGGTTGTCCGGAAATATTTACCACCCGATAAAATCAACACCCCGGGGATGGTGCGAGGGAGAGCGATGGCCGGGGAGGGGCCGGACTCCGGAGTTCCGGGGATGAGACAGTAGTCCCGACACTGTCGAGACTATTGAGCTGGTCACATTTCCCTGACCTTTCGTGCTGTACGAGCCGTGTGGTTTGTCGGGAAGAGATTGAATAGAGCTCGTTGCTTTTCCTGAGACGTTCGGTTTTAATGTAATTAAAAAAGAATAACGGTTACCCGGACATTCCCGGTACAACTTCAGAAAAATTACGCACGGGTCTTTTTCTTCCCGTGTGCAATAACGGCCGCAAGATATTTCTCAGGATCTTTTTCCAGCCACTGTTTTCTCATCTTTGTGTAGTCGCCGCTTCCCGAATCATAGATCTGGAGGAACCGGACTGCATCGACCGGCCCAAGTACTTTCACCAGTGCAACGATTCCCTGTTTTGTGAATTTCATTCAGTGTCTTTGCTTCCATGTTCGTTCACCTCCATGAGCCAGTCAACGGGATTTTTAACTTCAATAGTTATCTGATGAGCGTGCCTCTTAATAATACTGAAGAAGTACCGTTTCGTCCCGGCCTAGTTTCGTCCCGGCCTAATAATTACCGTACCCGATAATGTTGACCATCCTCACCCGGACTTCCCTGAGATCCTTGTCATCAAGAGTGAAACGGTAATCAGTGAAGAATTCACGGTTGATGGTATAGATCTGTTCGCATTTGACAAGACTATCGTGGCTGAGTTCCCGGTATTTCCCTGCGGATATGCAATGATGCGACTGGATACGCGGCCGCTGGTTTGCCGTATCCCAGAGCGTCGGCCCAACCGAGGTAATGGGAACGCAGACAATTGTCTTATGGCCGGGATTGTCCAGTTTCCGCTGGTTCATGACGATGACGATCCGGTGGGGGTCCTTCATCGAGTTCGCAGACATTCCGGTATGCCCGGTGAGATCGAGAAAAAAGACATCGCCTTCCCTGAGGCCAGGATAGGGCATTTTAGTGTTCACCGCACATCGTGTGGAACTGGAGTGCGATGAGATCGTCAGGAACCGGGTCTCCGTAACTGGAGTCCGCGCCCGAAGTGTGTTCTGGTTTTTTTGCATCCGCAACCGCATCAGCATAATAGATGAACGATTCGAGTTCGTCGTACTCGTACTCGTCAAGTTTAAGATTTTTGACCGGGATGATATCGCCGTTTGCCGCGTCTTTCCAGAGACTGAACCGGTGGGTGAGTTCGCTGATCTCTTCGGTCCTGTGGCTCTGGAGTGAATGAAGAACCGTATTGAACAGCCGGATCTCCTTTTTTGAGAATGCAGACATGTCCGATTTCTGGACCGGGGTATACTGGTAGATGATGCGTTCGGGATCGCAGGGTTCGGTTTTCACGGTGAAATGGGCGTTTGAATTATCCGTAAATGAAAAACCGATGTCCGGGACCGGCCCGTTCGGGAGCCGGATATAGCTGTCTTCGAGTAATGTCTCACCACGGGTATTGTAGATGAACAGGTCTACGAGGAAGACAAATTTCATCAGTTTGGTCCGGCCGATCCGGGGATAGTTCTCGATTGCATATAACAGGGCGTTGAGTTGTTTTTCTGTTTTCATAAATAATTACACCAAATACTCCCTGGCCAGCACATGCGGAGATGTTTTCTTACTCGATCTATCATAATATATCGGATTTGAAATACTTTATGATTGGGATTGCCGCAGAAAAAAATCCTCCGGTGCCGGGGAGGTGGTTACGGCCCCCATGATCGAGACAATAGTTCCTGTACCCGGAGAGTCGGGGTGCGGAAGGATAAGGGGCCGGGTTGGGGGGGTGAAAGTGGGGTCTGATGCACAAACGGGAGCGCACATCTTCGTAAAATCCGGGACGGGTAATTTATGGAAATTTATTAATTTTGAGTGCCATATGTATACATCAGTGAGTTAGTCCTTCCCGAAACGGATGATGCCACCCTGAGGTGGATGGGACAAAGTAGGGAGGGGTTCACTATTCATTTCTGCGGACCTTTGAAATAATTAGCCCCTCATTTTCGCGGATTATACCTCCGAAATGTCAGAAACGGATCCTGGCAGGGTGTCTCCGACGAAGGCTGCTATCCATCCCAGAGAAAATCCAGATAATCGTTATCTTAACAGATTCACATGAGCAGCGTATAGCAGAATGAGGATACAACCCGTAGTAAAAGACGCAACAAAAGCTGCCCGGTCAACGGTAACTCCATGAAATATTCGAATCCCATAGAATGTAATAATCATATATGCACCGATAAGAACCAGTGCAGAAAAGGGAATATGAAACACAGAGGGAATCCAGAGGAACAACACCGGCAGGAATGATGCATAAATTACCGATTTCATGGTTTTTTCAAAATCCGGTTTTCTTTCGATAAATAAAACAAAAAAATGCTCGATAAGACTGACAATGAGAAGGAAAATTATTCCATTATATATGAACAAGAAGACCGTCATCAGTGTCAGTACTATCATACTCCCCACATTCAGAACATCCATCTGGGGATTATGCATATTTTGGATAAGATATGAGAAGTGATACAATAGTGAACCGATGAGAACGATGGCAGAAAATAAATAAAAATCTACCTTTATTGGCTGTTCCTTTATTTTTTCCAAATACCCTGGAAAATGTGAAACGAACAATGCTTTTATTTTCATGAGACTCACGCAAACACTCAAAAAAAATTTAAGGGGTTCCAAAACAACCAAAACCAGATGAAACCCATTCTGATACTGCCCGGCCACCCCCGGGGACTCCCGTTACACTACAGCTTATCCACGCATCTACTGAATGTTTTGGCGGATTGAACAGCAGAAGTGCCCAGATAACATGTGATTCAATATATCCCTTGAGAGATGTTGTCCGGGTTGAATGGGTGAACTCACAACGATCTATTCCAAAATCCTGATTTGAATTGGTGTTATCTACAATGTCAAGTATCTGGCTTCCATCGTACGTAAAAGTTCCCTCCGTAAAAAGATCCGCCCGTTTGTTCGGATCAAACGCAGATACCCAGCTGTCTGTCCTCAGGATATGCGTTTCATAGATCGTTTTAGTACCAAATTCGGACGATCCGATTTCAGATAATGATATCTTGCGAAGCTCGTAACTGGTAGTAGGAGTGGATTTATCAATTGCATTGAGTGCATTATCGGATGAAGCCACTTCAATATCCTTTTTTTCTATTGAGCCTAATACAGTCGCTTTCACTGACTTCGTTACAACCTTTTCGTCTTTCTCCAGCAGAACATAATGGTTCCCATCAAGACCTTTGTATAAAACGACTCTTTCCGATTTTCCTTTCAGGTAACCGATAACTCTCCCGACATCATTTTGTTTTCCCGATTTGCTGATAATGTCGTCAACAGCGTTTTTCGAGGAATCATATGTCTGCCAGGCCGGCCCAGCCGATGGCATGGGTTTTTCAACACCCAGCTCGGCGAATAAGTCAACTTCTGGAGTCTGGTAAGATTGTGATGATTTATTGGATTCGCATCCAGCGGATCCTTCACACGCGCTTACCATCGGTACCATCGCCATCGCTGCCAGCATCAGCGCCAGTAGGATAAACCATGTTTTCGGTGTGTTCATTTTCTTTGCTCCTCGCAGGTTTCCCTGCGCTTTGCCCGACAGCACAAAGAAAACCTCCATTAGATCGGAAGATAGTATTCTCATGCCTGCGGGCGGGACCGGGTTCAACGAAGTTCGTCACTTCGTGAACCAGTCTTTTCTTTTTTTAGACAACCCCCGGCTGTCCACGCGGGGATTTCATTACGGGAGATATAACGATTCTAACGCAGTCATCTACCGGTTCCCCGGCTGGTTGACAACAATGAGATTGCTGGCAACTTCTTACGGGGCCAAGAAAAGCGAAATCCCGGTTTCAGGAATGATCATGCTTGCCCGGGATATTTTTTTACAATTTCCTGTTCCAGTTCTTCAATGGTAGGCAGACTTCCCCGCAACTCCTCCGGAAGCGATGCTGCACTACGAGTACGCCATTCTGATACCCCGATAGGTTTCCCCATGTCACGCAGGGCGTACTCGACCGTCAGGTGTTTTTTGGTTTTGCATAACACCAGACCAATCGAAGGATGATCTCCTGGCTGGCGCATCCGGTCATCGACAACCGAGAGATAGAAATTCATTTTACCGGCATGTTCCGGAGAGAACTCTTCCATCTTGAGATCGATCACGACAAAACACCGGAGTTTCAGGTGGTAGAAAAGGAGGTCGATGTAATACTCGCTCCCCTCAACTTCAAGCAGGAATTGTCGCCCTACAAAAGAGAATCCTACTCCCAGTTCGAGAAGAAATTTCTGGATATGATCCATGAGCCCCTGTTCCAGATCCCGCTCCCGTGCTGATGCACCAAGTGTCAGGAAACTGAAGATATAGGGATCCTTGAATGTCTGAAGCGCGAGGTCTGACTGCGGTGCAGGAAGCGTATCCGGAAAGTTCGTGAGCGCCTTTCCCTGTCGCGAGTAGAGATCTGAATCGATCTGGTGCTGGAGAATTGCACGCGACCAGCTATGACCGACTGCCATCCTGGCATACCATATCCTCCGGACAGGATCTTTTACTTTTTCAATGAGGATCACATTGTGGCCCCATGGAATATGCAGGATTGCTTCAGGCAGCGGGCAGCTGGTTTGTCCCACAGCCTGTGGGACAATTGGAACCGGGGGGTACGCTTGAAAAAATGCACGCATACGGTAGAGATTTGTCCGGGAAAATCCTCCGGCGCCGGGAAATTCCCCCTGGAGGTCCCGGGCGAGCGTATCAATGATCTTCGTGCCCCACCCCGCGACATCCTGTTTTTCCACAAGATCGCGTCCTATCTGCCAGTAGAGGATGATCAATTCCCGGTTAACGGATACGACAGCGTTTACCTGTGCTGACCGGATCCGGTTTTTCAGCGAGGCGATAAATTCCGGGTAATCGGGAGGGAGTTTTTGGTTATCGGGAGTGATTGTGATCCTGCGGTTCATCGGCCTGCCTCATTTGTACCCGGAGTGTAGTGAGTTATGAGGATAAGGATCCCGGTTGGCGGGGTGAAAGTGGAGTCTGGCACCTAAAAAACGATCTCGCATCAATTCGAGGATGGGATAGTTTGTGAATAACCGGCGTGGTATTGTCATTCCAGTATTCCGGTGACTGGTGAGATTTTCCCGGAATGACAGAGCACCATGTCGAACGATGTTCAACAGCCGGGAGGGATAAGCCCTGAAAAATAATTTGAGATGATGACCGGGAATAAGATAAGCAATTATACATTATCATCAGCAAAAAATTAAAATTTACAATAGAGTTATTCCAACTTTTGTCGTTGTTTCCATATTTTGAGAAGAGCATCACATTCATCTTTTGGAGGAAATCTCTTGCTGTTTTGAATTAATTTGTATGCAGTAATAGCCTGGGCATAAGTAATGAGTTCTTGATCGGCAAGATAACCAATTAACCAGCAGGTCCCGTGGCAATCCACGCAATTATCCACTGCAGCACGACGCAATGCCCCATCACCGGTGATCAATACGGTATTCTTTGCTTTGGCGAGCACCAACACGGAGAGATCCTCATACGATGGGCCGTCATATCTCCCCATCATTGCAGAAATTTCCATGACTTGTTCTGAAGGAAGTGATTCAACCAACAAGCCCATTGTTGCCAGTTCCTGAAACGGGGGATTTCGCAATTCATGAATGATTAAATCAGTAATAATGAATCTACAAGGTAAGTGAAATATAATCGGGAGCAGTTTTCCGCAATGCAGGTCAATAATGGTATTGGTATCAACCACATACCGTTGCGGATTGCCCTGTGTCTGATTCACCTTCGAACGAATAGAAAGAACTGATGTCCTGGTTTAACAATTCGGCAGCTTTGGATAGGGAGATAATTCCTTCTGCATGGGATTTTAAAACCAGCGTGGCCAAAAAAATCGGCTCCTCGCCTTTCATGTCATCATGGGGTTCGACTTTCTTCCATCCCTTGATCGAGAACAGTTTGATCATACCGATATACGTGTCCTGTGAGATCACGCCAAGTTCTTTTGCCCGGAAGAGCCAGGCTCCCATCGAGAAGCCATATTTTTCTTTAAGAAGGAGGAGTTCTCTTACCGTGATTTTTTGTCGGGTCCTGCCGAGTTCGAAAAAAATCCTTTCCGCCGGGACTAAAAAAGCACCTGCGAACCGGTGCATCGCTTTCTCCTCATCGATTTCCCCCTCGACTTCGAGGAGACAATGTCCAAGTTCATGGGCAAGGGAGAAACGCTGGCGTGCCCGTGGGAGATTTTCTTTCATGACAATAACCGGGTGGCTGTCACATCGCGTGAATAATGCATCAAATTGGGTGATCCCTTTGATGATCCCGATCTTGATGCCTTTGTCTTCCAGAAGTGTTGTCAGGTTTTCCAGGGGGACGTTGCCCAGGCCCCATGCTTTCCGCAGGCTCTTTGCGGCGCTTTCTGCGTCTTCAAATGAGGAGATCTTTTTTGGAAAGCCCTTTGGCATTTCAAAGCTCCTGCTGGTCCCGGAAATTCTTTCGATCTGAAAGTACCTCTCCAGCCAGTCCTTTGTCTCAGCGTTAATCTGCCGTTCGTCCCGTTTCAACATCTTCCTGGTCCGGAATGCAAGGCACGTCAGCTGTATCTGCTGGCCCGGAGGGCGTAGCAGGGATGCTATGGGGACCTGTAATTCAGTACTGATTTTGATCAGGCGCTGTGAATCCGGAACCAGCAGGTCTTTTTCATATTTGTTTATCGTTGTGTGCGATACGCCGATCTTTTCTGCAAGATCCCGCAAGGAAATCCTGAGCGTTTCTCTTCTTAATTTTATATTCTCCCCAAGGCTCATGGATTCACCAGAATGATTTGGTTTACAAAACGATTGACTATACTACTATTTGTAACCCGATATTTAAACGTGTGTCATTTGATAATGGATAAAACGGGTCTGATGCTCACCGGGGTCTACCGTTCGGGGAAGGGCAGACTTGAGAAAATGTTCATCAGGATATTTTCGAAGGCTGACGCACTCGAAGAAACCTGAAGGTTTCTTCTCTTCCTCGATCTTCGAAGAGCTCTGAAGAATTCTTCTCATCTCACAAGTCTGATGACTTTCAACAAGAGGGAGTTTTCTAACTCCCTCTGCCACATTTCATAAGAGATGCGGCATTCTGATGACCTGTCAGATTCTAAAAAAAGATCTCGGACCCAGCCGCGTGGGCTAACCCCGGAAAATTCCGGTTATCTGACGATATTAAAACAAAAGACATATTGAAGTCCGGATGAAAGAGAGCGATGACAGCAGATGGCAAAATTTTTAGATGGTTCCGGGGTTCAGTCTGCAATCACGGATATCATAAAAAATGCAGAGAGAAAACTGCTGATAGTATCGCCCTATCTTAAAATTTCCACCCAGACGAAACATTACCTCAAGAGCATCGATAAGAAGAATATTCCCACGGTGATCATTTTCCGGACCGGGAAAAATGTCAATGACGATGACCTGGCTTTTTTCAAAGAGCTGAGTCACCTGAAATACGGGCAGTGTGAAAACCTCCATTCGAAATGTTATCTCAATGAAAAAGAGGGATTGATCACCTCAATGAACCTCCATGAATATTCCCAGACGCATAACTGGGAAATGGGAATCCTCTTTTCAAAACAACATGATGCGGAAATCTACAGGGACGTAATAAAAGAACTCGGGCACCTCGTGACACAGGCAAAACCCTACACGGAAGTGAGGGCCTTTTGTATTCGTTGCGGGAAGCCAATGGATGAATTCAATCCGGGCAAGCCGCTCTGTAATAACTGCTATCCGATCTGGGCCAGATACAAGAGAAAACAATATGCGGAAAAATTCTGCCACGCCTGCGGGAGTGACAGGACGACCAGCCACCTTTCGTTTGAGAAGCCGCTGTGTAAGGATTGTGCCGGGAAGATGCAGAAGAAATGATTTTACACTATTCTTTCTGGGGTCTGACGCTCATCGGGGCTCCGCCCCTCGCCGCGTGGGCTAGCCCCGGAAGGATTCACACATCAAGGACCCGAATACTTATTACCCATGCCTGCAATTACGTATTAGTGGTTTACAAATTGTTGTAAAAAATAACAATTTTGTAAACCGATTTAGAGGAGGCAAATTATGGATTTGGGAACCAGGATACGGATGGCACGTACCGCAGGAGGTCTCAGTCTCCGGGCCCTGGCAGAAAAAGCAGACATCAGTGCGATGGCAATATCGAAGTACGAAAATGGGAAAGATGTCCCGAGGTCAGGCGTACTAATTAGGCTGAGTAAGGCTCTCGATGTCAATGTTGATTATTTCTTCCGGACGGTAGAGGTGAATCTGTCACGTCCGATGTACCGGAACCATGATGTCCTGCCTAAAAAAGAAGAGAATGAGATACACGAGCAGATCCGGGATCTGATTGAGCGCTATCTGGAGATAGAGGAAATTGTCGGAAGCCCCCAGCAATTTCGGATGCCTCCAAAAGAGAGACGTCGGGTAGCAGAGCTTGATGATGCAGAAATCGTTGCCCAAAACCTCAGATCTTTTTGGAAACTCGGGACGGATCCTATCGAGAACATGATCGATATTTTCGAACAAAATGGAATCAAGGTGGGAGAGATTGACGGCACGAAAAACTTCGATGCTCTTACGTTCTTTGTTGATGAGAAGACGCCGGTTATTGTCGTGAAGAAAAATGTTGTCGGCGATCGGCAGCGTTTCAGCCTCGCGCACGAATTGGGTCACATTGTGATGGACCTCACCCCGGGCATTAATTCGGAAAATGCTGCTCACAGATTTGCCGGCGCTTTCCTTGCTCCATCGAACGGGTTGATTGCGGACCTTGGAGCGAAGAGAAATATGCTCGATATTTACGAACTTCATCTTCTCAAACATAAGTATGGCATAAGTATGCAGGCCCTTATCTATCGAGCTCGGGATCTTCATATCATCACTCCTGCAAAATGGAGCCAGATATTTGATATCTTCACTGAACGTGACTGGAGGGAAAGGGAACCCGGCGATCAACTGAGACCCGAGACTCCTAACAGAATGAAACGCATGATATTCCGTGCTCTTAGTGAGCATAAGATTACCCGCTCGCGGGCGGCTGAACTTATTGGAACAGATTTCGACCAGTTCTGCAGAAACGAGATCAACGAGCATAATGGTTTCCCGATCCCCGTGTGTGACTGATGCAAGTATCCTCTTCGATGTCGTGAATGGAGGAGTTGTACATGAAATGTTCCAACTCCCTTACATTTTTTTAACAAGTGATCTTATTGCAGATATTGAATTACAAAATCCACCATTTTCTGAATTCCATGACGAGGGACTCAGAAAAAAAGAATTGTCCAAGCTACAATCGGCAGAAGTAAGAATAATTCGAAATTCTCAGAAAAATCTCTCGATCTATGATATATCCGCCTTCATTCTCGCCCGGGATCAAAAAATAATTCTCTTGACCGGTGATGATGCACTTAGGACGTTTGGTCTAACACACAGTGTGGAAGTTCATGGTGTACTCTGGGTTCTGGATATGCTCATCACGCATGGAATCCTGAGTAAGCAAGAAGCCGCCCGGGCTCTTCAACAGATCAGTGACCATAACAGCTACCTGCCAAAGAAAGAATGTGCTGAGCGAATTGCGCTGTGGTCTGAATCAAGCGAGGTTTGAAAATGTATCTTTTTGTCGATACCGAAACTACCGGTTTACCAAAATCATTTACTGCTCCATTGCAGGAAATCGATAATTGGCCAAGAATTGTTCAATTGGCATGGGCCCTTCACGATGATGAAGGACATTCAATTGATTTGAAAAGTGACATTATAATTCCGGAAAATTTTGAAATCCCTGAAGAAGCTGTAAAAAAACATGGGATTACAAAAGAAAAAGCCTTGCAAGTGGGTATCCCAATCGAACATGCGCTCAAGCAATTAAATAAAAATATTAAAAAAAGTTCCACGATAATTGCTCATAATATTGACTTTGATATTCCAACGATAAATGCAGAATTTTGTAGATCCTCTATTAAGACCTCACTATTAGAGAAATCAACATTTTGCACGATGAAATCAAAAGAAATTATTTCATTCTGCAAAATTTCCAAACCATATGGTAGTGGATACAAATGGCCATCTCTTCCAGAATTGCATAGAAAATTGTATAATAAAACATTTGATGGGGAGCATGATGCCAGTAAAGATGTTGAAGCCTGTGCATATTGCTTTTTTGAATTAAAGAGACGGGGAGTTATTTAATTTTTCAAATTTCTAATTTGAGAAATTCGATAAGTTCATTCTTTTTCATGAAATCCATTAAAATATCGATTAAATGTCCAAACATTATGAAAACCTCTTCTCTTGTTTCTATTGGTTCCTCGAAAGATTATCACATGGATACCTAATTGTCCACAAATATCGCAATCACATTTTTTCCATGGCTTATCTTCAAGAGTTGCTCTATACCGTTCTTGGATTGTTTCAATTTTTTCTTGCCGTCTGAGTAAAATTTTATCATAATTGATAAGAGAATTTAGAGTCTCTTCAAGAGGTAACTTACCTTGATCATATTTGATTAAGGATTTCATAGCAATTTTTTCCATTTTTTCTAAGTCATTCTGTGAATATCCACATTTCTTTGCATTTTCATTAAGGATTTTATTATCAGAATATGGAACTCTTATCGCAGAATACCATTTACCAGATTTTGTAAAATAATTTTTATTAGATTCTAAGAAGGCTTTTCTGAAGTATGAAGCACTATCAAAACTTGTAACACCAAATTCTTTGAATTCCCTCATGGCTTCAGGTCTGGAAATTCCGAATAAATGGATATCAACATTTTTAGTTTTGGATTGAATTTCATCTAGAATGGCCAATATTTCCGAGGTCTCTTTTTGTACTAATCCCCCGAGGGCAATGTACTCATATCCATAATCAATTAATTTTTCAACAGATTTTTTGTATGATTTGGGGTTGAGACCTTGAGCTACTCCAATTGGCTTAAAATCAAATTTTTGTTTTCGGTGATATTTTAGGAATTTTTTAGCATTATTTAGTGTAATTTTTATTCTTTTTTCTTTGTCTTTTTTCGACAGAATAATTTTAACTTTCTCTCCATTCACTATCTTTTGTATTGCGTCAGTTACAATATGATCAACTGATACACCATAATCAAAATTTAATTTATTGTAGAAGTTAGCCACATTTTCTATTGAAAAGAAAGGCTCTGGTGGTATATCTTCATTGATATATGAGAATGCTCCACAGTCACCCATAACTTGGAGAGTTCCATTTAATTTCAAATATTTTTTGATGTCTGTGTATCCTCTAATTTTTGGGTTTTTTAGATCAAGTGATGATGATTTTTTAATAAAATTTGCTAGACTGAAAAGGACCCCGTCATAGGGAGGTGGTGTCAATAAATCATGCGCATGAACATCATTAGCGGTTGGATTTTTTTTATGTTCTGGCGAAAAACAGTCCGTTTTAAAATTAAATTTGGGATCGAGTCTATCCTCCCAATCGGGTAAAAAATATTTGATATTCATTATGATCCTTCAATTATGGTACTTGCGGCGAATATCTCATGCATTCTTTATTCGGACAAAATGTTTTTGCATCACAAGCAGTACATGTTTTTTCGATAAATCTTGCATCCCAACAAGAGGGAATAATGTTTCCTCGAATCTCAGATTGAACTGACTTTTCAATATCTTTGACAACATTGTCAAAATGTGAGAAACTTTCTAGAATTTTTTCCTGGGTGATAGGAATTATTCTTATGGAGCGTTTTGATCTCAATTCTCCTGATAAAATATTATCAGATCTTTGACTTTTTTTGCGGTTATGTTTCCATTTATTAATATTCATCAGATCTCTCCCCGTTGGGAGAACATCAGTCGAACCATTTTTCACTTCTACTTGAAAATCCAATAAATCCCTATTTGATGGAAATAATTCATTTAAATAAAAAATAATTCCAGCAATGACAGGCTTTGCGTTTTTGTTTTGAGCTCTTAATCCGGCATAGGTAAGAATTTGCCACTCATGATGATGCCACTCAGTAGTTTTTCCTTCTAAATCGAGAGTTGATGAGGGCCTCCTAGATCCTTTATAATCGATTAAAATTTCGAATTCTTCTTGATCGGTTGCGTCAATGATTCGTTGAATTTCGGGATTTTCGTGTAGATAATGGATAATCAAATTTCCGTGCGGTGAATCACGAATTTTTATAGAACTTATTACATCAGCAACTCCTGAAATACCATAATATTTTGAACGATCGGAGTTTTTTTGATAATTGATCATCTCCCTCGTTCCCTTCAAATCGATTTCGACTTCTTCTATTAGAGGGAATAAATGTTGACCCCAACTATTTATTGCGAGGTCCGTTCTTTCACTTACTAAAAATTTATGAGGATGCCCAAGTTTCCCGCATTTTCCTGGGTGCTCGAAACCTTCCTTATACTCACAAAAAACTTTTTTATAGGCATGTAATCCTCGCGCATTTAATCTATCATTAATCATCTCTTCAATTTCCCGAATTTCATTTTTCCAATCCCACGGAAATTTTTTGTATCGAGGATCCTCTTTCCATCGCACATATGCTTCTTCCATTACACCATGGATAAATTCTCCAAACCATAATTGAACAGGTTTTGATGGAGGAAGAGCAGCTTTATTGTAATATCGATATTGCAGCGGACACTTGAGATAGGAAAGCAAATCTCCAGTGAGATTGTAGGTTGGAATTATTGTGGGTTTAGATTTTACAGTTAGCATTGTCATCTCCGAATATGTGTTAAATTGTTTAATCCTGGGCCCCAAATCCATGTACCTTTTCTATCCCACCCTGTGGCGATATTCTTTATTTCGCGCCTCGCACCCTTTTTTAAACTGTATCCATCTCTTACTGGATTCAATCCGATAATCAATAAAATATCTTGAGGTCGACTATACGCAACAAAAAACTTTCGTATCAAATCATCAAAATCTCGATCAATATTTCGAGGGTTTTGACCTCCAATATTTAACTGATTTTCTAACTGAGAAAATGGGCGAAGCTCAGTTTCAACAATAGTATCAAAACTTGGCTTAACAGGATGCCGCTTAAAAGCATGACCTTCATGAGTAATTTTAAATTCTGATCCTACATCAACGATCACTAATGGAAACTCTAACCCTTTTGCCTGATGAATTGACATTATATTCAACCTATCATGAGGTAATGTTTCGAAGAGATCTTCTTCAATTTCAATAGCTCCTAAAGCAATCGGAACAAAAATATTCCAATAGGCCTCTCGAACTGTTGCCTTTTGGTATCGAGAGAACGGCAAGGTTGCATCAACAAAAATTTCTGATTTATAGCTCGAGAAGAGAATATTATCTTCCATTGTTCGTAAAATTGATTCGAAATATGCTAAACCCTCGATATCTTCCATTAAAAAGGGAATCCAGGTAACTAAATTATATGATAAATCAATTAAAGACACGTTTTGTTCAATAATCGGTTCTTTATTGCTACGTTTTTTTCTTTGTTGCCAACAATTTACAAATTCATAAAGAACAACATTTCGTAGGGCAGGGGGATTTGAAGTAATAAATTTTTGTGCTTCACTTCGCCATTCATCGAAACTGGATCTGGCTTTGTGCGGGAGACTTTGAATTTCATCTTGAACTGTTTTTTTCGGATCAATACATTCAAGAATTAATCCACACAGTTTCATTATCTCTGGAATTTGGCTCAATTTTTTTCCAGAGGGATTAAAAACTTTGATTTTAGGGTTCAATCGTTCTAATTCATTTTTTAATAATAGTGGTAATTTAGGATCATCACTATAATCTCGTTCTTTAGCACTTGGACATAAGACACATAAATCAGCGGCTGAACCCTCACTGGAATTCAGTTGAATATTATGTTCTAACTCACCATCTTTGATAATTTTTGAATTATGAACATACAAAGAATTAATGAAATCTGCGAGATCAGATGCAAGACTATCCAAATCATCTCTAAATAGACCAAAAATTGGATAATTGTAATATTCCGTTTTTGATCTTGAGGGAATTATTGGTAATTTGTTATTTACTCGAACATTTTGGTAGTCGCTATCCAATTGAACATATTTATTGATAAAATCTACAATATTTTCTGTCGATCTGAAATTATCTCTCAATCTAATAATTCGGGGCGTTTGATGTAAACTATTTGAAAAATGATCTGGAAAATTCCGGAACAACTCCACAGTCGCTCCACGGAATCGATAAATAGATTGATCATCATCACCTACAACCGAGAGACTCCCTCCATTTTGCAAAGCAATTTTCGCAAATTCGAAATAAATTCTCGTCTGAATAAAATTAGTATCTTGATATTCATCGATGATTACAATCTGCATATTTTTAAGGAAATCATCGGAATATCGTTTTTCGGATAATAACTTGTACAATCCAAACTCAAGTCGAGAAAAATCAAATAGATTTTTTTCATCAAGTTTTTGTTTGTATTCATCTAATAGATCATTGAGGACTCTCGCACCTTTATGCTCTGTATTTTCTACGTACTGAGCGAAGTTAATTTGATCATTATTGCATCTCTGATAAATTGATAAAATCTTTTCAACCATATCAGAAAAATTTAGTCGACCATCATCGGGTTTACGACCGAATAAAAAATTAATATACGCCTTTAAATCATCATCTTTATCCCATCGGTGTTTCAAAAGACATTGTGTGATTATCGCTTTTGACGTGAATTCTTTAATTATTATAGGTGAGGGATTTCCTGGCTCTCGATTAATTCTCAAAATTTTTTCAGATATGCTATCGAGGGTTCCAACGGTTATTTGATTAAAATCAATTGATTTTAAGGTATTTTGAGTATCTGGGTCCTTTGATCTTTCAATTAAGTGTTGTTTTATTTGATCCCCCCACCCAAGAACCCTTGAACTCAATTCAGCAGCGGCTTTACGAGTGAAAGTCGTTACAAGAATATATTTGGGATCAATTTTGTCAATAAATATCAATTTTAATACACGCAGTGTCATCACGGTGGTTTTCCCGCTTCCAGGACCTGCAACAATAAAAGAGCACTCATTAAATTTTGTATTTATTGCAATATATTGGCCATTTGTTGAATCATCGTCGGTATTGTCATTTTTGATGTCGATGTTTAATTGATTCTTGACAGCATCTAGATACTCATTTAATTCGATCATTAAATTCCCTTCAATTATCTTGACAAATCCAGTTTCGAAGATGGTGAAGTCTCATCCCAATTCCACCACTTGCCAAATGGACATTTTTATTTTCAAATAGGTTCAAAGAGGGTTTTAATGCTTCGAAATAAATCTTCCCGATATTTATGTAAATATCCTCGTAATAATGTTCGTTTAAAAGTTGAGACAACTCAATTGTAATTTTACTTGACAATTCGTTTGCTCGATCAATAGTCATCTTTTGATCGTAAAATGAAATTTTCTTGTCCCCTTTTATCATCCCATATTTTGCGGATAAAACCAATATATCAAAATCGTTGGATCTGTATTTTCTTATCATTCGGAAAAAAGGACCATCATATAATTCTATAGCTGAAGTATTAACTAAATTTTTTTTCACCTTTGAACAAGGAATTATTAATAATTTTTTATTTTCCTCATCCAACTTTGAACGAATCATTGATAATAAATTATTTTCATTGGATAAAAAATCCCCCCGTCTTTCGTTTTGCCGATTGCCCAACCAGCCTGCCATTTTTTAATGTCTCGGATTTTGTTAAGAAACAAACAGAACAGGTCCAGTTTTCTCTTGAAATACAGCACTACTCATATCCAAGATAGTATCTGGTTGCCTATCTCCTGACATGAAACGATAATCATTCAATATTTTGCCGACACTTGTCTGCGATAACCACATCCCTCTTTCCTCTCAACAATTCTTCCAGTGACATCAGAGAAAGAAGAGATCTTTGGCAAAATCCTCCAAGAAGAAAGAAAAGCCAAAAACATATCTCAGGAAAAACTCGCCAAACTCACCGGCCTCGACCGGACCGCGATCAGCCCTATTGAAAACGGCAAGCGAAGCCCAACCTTTTCAACGATTTTAAGAATTTGCTCATCGCTAAAAATCGAGCCCTCGGAACTCTTCTCGATCTATGAGAAGAAAGATCCCGACTACACGGTAAAGAAAGGCGGGAAGCATGGAAGAAATTGAGGATATTATCGCTTCTTCCGATGATGAGGAATCGGATCTTGTGGATGATGATGTTCACGCATTTTCATGGGCCATCGAAGACGGCACCACTGCGGTTAAGAAGACCGATCGATCGGTTTTCCTCTATCGTGAAACGGTAATCCCCCAAAAGATTCGAGAATTCTTTTCAATCAATGATTTGCAGCCCGGACAAAAAAGAGGAATAACCCTCTGGCATGGGAAGGATCGTTTTGATGCATTTATCGAAAAGACCATTCACACCTCTCCAAGAACGAGACTGATGTGGAAACCGGAATTTGCAGCATTATTGCGAACTCACTATCCTCAATGGTTAGAATTTTTCCAAAAGAACCGGAAAGAATCCCATGAAACACCTTCGATATACTTTGTCAAACGAAAAGAACCCAATCACTATTCGGTTGAGTTAGAGGGCGCTGTTCCCCACGAGATCACAACGGAATTTCTTGTACCACTCAATGCTGGAGATGTCATTGATAACGACACGCTCCGAGCGATCTTCCAATGTAGTTCTCAAGGAGGGATGCGAAGATCTCTCCGGACAAATAGTCTCGTTCTCATTTCAGATCACACAAAGTCAGCCTACGTAGACAAATGGATGAACAATTTCTTCCATTACACCGGCATGGGGTTAACCGGCGAACAGAGCCTCTCCTTCCAACAGAACAAAACCCTCGTTGAATCGAAAACCAACGGTGTCAATCTCTATTTATTCGAAGTGTTTGAGGAAGGAAAATATGTGTATATTGGGGAAGTCGAACTCGCCGACCGTCCCTACCGTTCTCGACAGCCTGATATTGAAAAGAATCTTCGCGATGTCTATATCTTTCCCTTACAGCTCAAGGGACACAAACGTCCCCCTCTATTGAAAAAAGAAGTGCTTGAATCAAAAGAGGAGATCGTTCGGAAGAAAGTTCATAAACTACCCGTAGAAGAACTTGCAGCTCTTGCAAAGAATGTTCAACCAGATAGTGGAACCCGCACAGTGACCACTGAAGTTCGGGAACGAAATCCGGTGGTTTCAGAATATGCAAAACTGTTAGCCAAAGGGATCTGCCAACTCTGTGATCAACCGGCTCCTTTCAACAATCGCGATGGAGATCCATTCCTAGAAACCCATCATATCATTCCGCTTGCACAAGATGGACCAGATACGATAGAAAATGTTGCAGCTCTTTGCCCCAACTGCCACAGAAAGATGCATGTCTTGAATTTGCCGGCAGATGTTGCAAAGCTCAAGAATAAAACTTCATTAAAAGTCTAATCTTTTTGGTTTTTTTACATTCGCTCAAACCTCCGGGGCTAGCCCACGCGGCGAGGTCCGAGACCTAACAGGTCGAGGAAGAGAAGAGCCGAAGGCTCTTCGAAGGCGCCAGCCCCGATGAGCGTCAAACCCCGGGGGGCCTCACTCCCCCTTCCCCTCAATCACATCGACAACTTTCCGGCCAATCTCAGTGATCCGGTAATACCGGCCCATCCGTTCATCCGGCGTAAGACATTCCACAAGTCCTTTTTCAGTGAGTTCGAGAATCGCCCGGCTGATCGTTGAGCGTTCGATATCCAGCTGTTTGGCAAGCTCGGTCGGGGAATTGGGTTTGATGAGAGCCTTGAGTACCTTTTTCCGGACACTCCCCCGGCCAACGAAACTCACCAGTGAAAACATCTAGTGAAAATGGGGAAAATTATGTGATGAATTTACGTAGCAAATACGTAGTAAATATTATATTTTATAGATGCCAATATATTCATTGGTGCCTGGTGACCAACGATAGTACAAATCCGGATGCCGGCCGGAACAGGGAGCGACAACCTCCGGCACAAAACCCCTGTTCAGATGAAGCGTTACTCCGCATCCCGGATAATTTGCCAGGCATCGACCCCGCAACCGACATCCTCCTTTTCCGTTCGAGTCGGTATTCGCTCTACACCTTCGAGCCGATAAAACGCGGCACCGACATCTACGTGAGAATAAAACCGGACAGACCGGCGCACTGTTTCCTCCGGCACTGGTCGGAACAGCAGGACATCTGCACGCCCGTTTCAGAAGAATGTGCGATCCGGATTCTCCGCGGGCTTGCCAGCATACCGGAGACGATCATGTACATGGAGTTTGAGAATATCCTGCACTTCCTGCCGGGATATTTTAAGAAAAACTTTTGGGATTAGCCCACGCGGCGAGGTCCGAGACCTAACAGGTCGAGGAAGAGAAGAAACCTTCAGGTTTCTTCGAAGGCGCAAGCCCCGATGAGCGTCAAACTTCTCTGATAAAATCGTAATAAAAACCAATTATTTTTTGTTGACTATAGTCTACATTTTTATCCTTTCACACCAATCTTTCTTACGGTGCACTGGTGAACCAACTTCGTCAACTCCCGGACCAAAAGAGAAAATCCCGATCGGACACCCCCGGCTATTGAACGCTTGGTCTGAGCGTGATCGTTCCGGGAAAATTTCACCAGTCACCGGCATTTGGGATGATGGCAGGATAATGTACTGCGCTGTGGTGCAGGCCCACGCAACAAAACCAGCCAACTGAGGAGAAGAACTCGTTTTGAATTACCCGACACCCCTGCCGGATATCCACTCCTAAAAAAGAAAAACCGGGGAGGCCCCGGATCATGCGGCTTCTCCCCGAGTCAATCCCCGAATACGTATCGGGCAGTAAAAAAAGCCCGGCCACGACTGTTTACATCCGATGGTACTTTCAGTGGATTTCACTCATTGGTGCTGTCCTTTGATCGTTGTATATTGCTGTGAACAACGGCCCTGCCAATAATTCCGTTTTTCTCCCCGGGGCAGGATCTCAATTGTCCACACCATGCGTTGAAATTTCTCCATTAAACGATTTCTCGCGCAAATCTCTACCGATCGGAAAAAACGGTAAGATCAATGGGGGTTACAGAACAATTTTAGAAAACTCCGGGGCTAGCCCACGCGGCTGGGGCGTAGTATCTGCCGTTCATCAGAAGGGCAGATTTGAGAAGAGATTCTTCAGAATCTCTTCGAGCCCCAATGAGCGTCAAACCAAAATTACCTAAAAACACGTCACTCTTTTTTCTTATTATCCCGGTAAAAATCAATAAGCCGGTTGAGGATAGTATCATAGCTCTCCGATTTTTTCCCAAGATCCGCAAGTTTGTCCCGTGTTTCCGTTTGGATCTTGATCGTAGTCAGAGCCATCTCATTCTTTTATACCGGAATATACCAAGTATGTAATTATCATACCTTTGGATAAATTTATCCACAAAGGATACATAACTCTCCTCCGGTGCACTGGTGAACCAACTTCGTCAACTCCCGGACAAAAAAAATCCAATCGGACACCCCCGGCTAAAAAACGCCTGGTCTGAGCGTGGAAAAAGTTCCGGGAAAAACTCACCAGTCACCGGCACATTTTTTCAGGAACGGACCGGGTGAGAAATTACATACCAGGAAAAAAGTGACGGTAATTGACGGACCTTTTAAACATCCCGGGATTTACAAAAAAACGCCTGATCGGCGCCTGCATTGCCGGGCCGGTCATCGGCCTCATGCTCCATGGCGTGCTCTGTGTATCCGGCGGGTGGCAGTATACACCGGTGGTATTCGCATCGGTATTTTTCCTTGCCATGGGATCGTTTTGCACGTGGGTATGGTATTACTGTGGCGAATAAAAATCGTATTCTGACGATCCGCATCAATCCGGATTCAGGTAAACGGTGACGAGATCCAAAAAAATTCTGCAACTACATCAGATTAAATGAAAGATTACGATATATAGGTTAAACTTAAGTAGAATAGAAAATTACGATATATAGGTTAAACTTAAGTAGAATAAAAAATTGCGATATACGCGGTAAGAGATGAATAAAAATGATACCGAGAAATATATATCAATATTTTGGAAGTAAAAAAGAAAGAGTTTATAGGATTTTACTCAGCAATAAAATAAAAAAACCTTCCGGTTATAAAATCGCAAAATTGACAGAGGTAAGTTATCCTTATGTTCACACAATTTTAGGTGATTTGGAAAGAGAGGGTCTATTAAAAAATCGTGAGATTCCAGATATAAAAAAACTATTCAACTATTGGAGTGAACACCGAGGTCCAAATTACTATAAGGAATACCATATTCAAAATCCTAAAGATGCTTTAAAAACGGCCAAAATGGAATATGTGCTCACGGGCTATTTTGCCGAGAATCTCATCGGAAATTATTTATTTCCCAGATATTACCAAATATATATCAAAGATGATGACCTCAATAAATGGGAGACTCACCTGGTAAAAAATGGCTATGTTGGTAAAGGAAATGTGAGGATTTACCTTAATGACCACCATGTTTTTTTTGAAAAGCATGAGGTTGAAGGTTGGCCCGTAGTATCCATTCAACAACTGATTATAGATTTAATACGGGAAGGTGCGGAATGTGGAGAGGCCGCAGAGATTCTCATGAAACGAATTTACCATGTCTCATGAATTGTATGAAAAGGTTGAAAGCGAATCCGCTTTTGGCGCACTGAATCATATTGTCACCCGTCTGCCAAAACCATTTTTACTCCTCGGGGGGTGGGCAGTTTATGTCACGGTAAATGATTCGTACCAGGATGAACATGGATCTCAATATCTTGGATCCAGAGATATTGACGTATGTTTTCACATTGATCCGGATGCTGATGAATCTGAATTAAGAGAGAGTACTTTTTCTAAGGCTATTGCTATCGTTCAGGAGATCGGATATTTACCACACGGTTCTTGTCGATATTGTAAAATGATTAGGAGAGAAAATCGGGAAACAATTACAGAATGCGATGCGAGAGAGATTCCAATTCACGAATTATTCTATCTCTATGTGGATATGATGGTCGATAACATCCATCCGATGCAAAAGAAAGTTTTTGGTTTTAATGTTCTTGATGAACCGACACTTGGAAGAGTTTTCGAAGAAGGGACGGGGATTTTGATCAATTTTGACGGTGCAGAAATCCTGATACCCCCACCATATATTTTACTGGCAACAAAACTGAGATCTATTCCTTATCGGACAAAGGACGATAAACTTGTAAAGGATGCTTGTGACATCTATTCGATTCTTTGGCATTCATCTGAAAATTATAAAAAAATTCTCGCAGATATTCAGAGCCAGTATCCGGAAGATTGTAAAGCTGGATTCAATGCAATAACGAAGGAAATATCAGAAAAAGCTGCTTTTCATTTGGGAATCGATGTCGAACGTTATAGAGCGGTAATAAAACCACTTGACGGGGAGTAAATAATTATTGATTGAAGCAAGTTGACCCCGACGTCCGGGTAAGATCATGCACAACACGTGCGCCAAACAATGAGCATATATTCTGTGACCCCCCTCCCCCGCCAACATCTCCGGTGCACTAGTAAACCAGCTTCATCAACTCCCGGACCAAAAAAAAATCCCGATCGGACACCCCCGGCTATTGAACACCGGGTCTGAGCGTGGAAAAAGTTCCGGGAAAAACTCACCAGTCACCGGCACATTTTTTCAGGAACGGACCGGGTGAGAAATTACATACCAGGAAAAAAGTGACGGTAATTGACGGACCTTTTAAAAATCCCGGGATTTACAAAAAAACGCCTGATCGGCGCCTGCATTGCCGGGCCGGTCATCGGCCTCATGCTCCATGGCGTGCTCCGTGTATCTGGCGGGTGGCAGTATACACCGGTGGTATTCGTATCGGTATTTTTCCTTGCCATCGGATCGTTCGGCACGTGGGTATGGTATTACGGTGGCGAATAACCTCGTGGGGGCAACGTCCGGGACCCGGTGAAGCTATTCTCATGATGTTCCGCCGGTGCCAAAACCTTATTCTGGTAAAACAGACTTAAACACCATAAGCACATTGTAACTCTGGCTGGCCAGAATTACACGCGGGATCGTGAAGATAGTTCTGGAGAAGAAGAAATATGCACGAAAGTCGGATGGGAATCACAGTTCGCCAGAAAGGAGGATACCAGGCATATCTCCCAAAATCCCTGCCCCCGGATCCCCCGGTGCATTTTGATGACGAACTTCATCACCTCCTTTCCGAAGCGGACCGGGCCCTCGCACGCCTGGATGGCATGACAACGGTCCTCCCCAACGCGGATCTTTTCGTTGCAATGTACGTGAAAAAAGAGGCGCTGCTCAGTTCCCAGATCGAAGGGACACAGGCATCGCTCCAGGGCGTGCTTGAGTTCGAAGCAGACATGGTCCCGGCCGATGACATCAACGAGGTCAAAGAAGTTATCAATTACATCCGGGCAATGGATGATGGCCTCAAACGTACAAGCCATGAACTTTTTTCCATCGGGATCCTGCAGGAGATCCACCGGACTCTCCTCAAAGGGACACGGGGCGGCAGGAAGGAGCCGGGAAAGATCCGCACGGTACAGAACTGGATCGGGCCGCCGGGCTCGGACCTGCATTCAGCAACATTCGTCCCCCCACCCCCGGAAAAAGTACCGGAATTGCTTGAGGATCTCGAATCGTTCATCGTGGCCGACGACCGGATTCCCCCTCTCATCAAGATTGGCCTGGTACATGCCCAGTTCGAGACGATTCACCCGTTCATTGACGGGAATGGCCGGATGGGGCGGTTGTTCATCACCTTTTATCTCTGCCAGAAAGGCATTCTTGCCCGCCCACTCCTCTACCTGAGTATCTACTTAAAACAACACCGGGAAGAATACTACAACCATCTCCAGGAAATCCGTGTTGAAGGTGACTGGGAATCGTGGCTGAAATTTTTCCTTCGCGGTATCATCGAAGTTTCAAAAGAAGCTCTTGCCAACGCGAAGGAGATAATATCCCTAAAGGAACGACTTGTCGATACGCTGGTCAAAAATAATATCGGGGGCCTCAATGCAGTACGGCTCCTCGACCTCTTGTTTACGAAACCTGTCGTCACCGTTGCAGATATCAGTTCAGCACTTGGCATCAGCCACCAGCCTGCCTATGATCTGGTGAACCAGTTCGAGAAACTGGAGATTCTCCGGGAAATTACCGGTAAAAAACGGTATAAAAAATACCTCTTTGCCGATTATCTCAGGATCATCGAGCGGGGAACCGGGCAGTAATCATTTTTTGTAACCCCGGGGCAAGCCCACGCGGCGAAGCCAGCCACAAGCTGGGGAGAATGCAGAGGGTTATCAGAATGTCAGGAGTCATCAGAATGCTGAGGGGTCTTCAGACCCGAAGCAGGAGAAGAACGTAGTTCTTGGACTTCTGAAAGGTCATCGGACCTTGAAGATGAGTAGAGTTCATCAGAACTCTTCGACTGCGCCAGCCCCGATGAGCGTCAGACCACCTCTTGCACCACCGCTTTCCCGGAATCCCTGTCGACTATAGTCAGCGGTAGACATTAACCTCTTTTTCACCGAATCTCATCCAGTGACGCAGAACAAAGAAGAGATCTTTGGCAAAATCCTCCAGGAAGAACGCAAAGCCAAAAAGATATCTCAGGAAAAACTCGCCAAGCTCACCGGCCTCGACCGGACCTTCATCAGTCTCATCGAGAACGGGAAACGCAATCCCTCATTCACGACGATTTTGAAAATTTGTTCAGCGCTGGAGATCGATCCTTCGGAACTCTTCTCGATTTATGAGAAGAAGGACCCGGAATACCACTTAAAGAAAAGCGGGAAGCAGGGGAAATAATCCACAAACCCCGGGACACCCGGCTGATCATTGATGAACTGAAAAAGATACCCGGATAATTCCAGCTCTCCTGTTTCCGGATTCGAAACCGGAATAATATTTATTTGCAGACTATAGTCTACATTTATCTACGCCCACACCAATAATTATCCGGTGCCTGGTGAACACAGCAAGCACAATCCCGGAAGCCGGCCGAAACAGGGAGGGGCAACCTCCGGCACAAAACCCCTGTTCGGACATGGCGCTCCTCCGCATCCCGTACAATCCGCCAGGTACCGCTATCAACGCCGTACGGGAGACTGTGCTTATCGCCTCCACTGAGGTCCGCAGATCTCGATGGGGAGAAGAACCGATCAGGTCCCTCATTTCCATAGAGGTCATCAGGCCTCGACGGGGAGAAGAAACTCCCAGTTTCTTGGATTCCATAGAGATTATCAAACATCGGCGGGAAAAAAACCCGGGTTCTTCGACCCCGGAGTGGTCGTCAGGCCTCGACGGGGAGAAGAAACTCCCAGTTTCTTCGACAAAGTAACGTCCGGGCCGGCGATCAGCTTCTACCTTCGCTACCTGCCCGGGATTGATGACGAACCACTGGTCCGGCCATTCACGGACCGGTACGATGCGGCCGCATTCATCATAGGAAAAGCCGGCCGGGACCTTGCAGGAGTCACAGACGCGGAGTGTCAAAAGATCCGGAACTATTTCCCGGACTTTTTCGGGAGCGGGGACAGATGAGACAACAGGGAACCGGCCGGTCTGTGGATGTGATGAACAGGACGCGGTCAAAGGCCCGGGACACGAATATGCCGGACCGCAAAGGTGACCCCATGCAAAATCCCCCGGATATACCCGGCCCCGCGACCCACATCCCCCTCTTCCGTTCAGCACGGTATTCGCTGTACACCTCCGGGCCGGAAAAAAGCGGCACCGACATTTACGTCAGGATAAAACGGGACGGCACGCACCGGTATTTTATCCGGGACTGGTCGGAAGAGCAGGACACCTGCATGTCCGTCTCAGAAGAATTCGCGGTCCGGCTCCTCCGCGGGCTCGCCGCGATACCGGAGACGGCCATGTACATCGAGTCTGAGAATATCCGGCGCGTCCTGCCGGGATATTTTAACGCAAAGAGGGGAATAGCCGGCAAATGACCCGCTCGGGCTGCACCACCTTGAAAAAAGTATCAGAGAGATTTCTGCAGTTCGAGAATCTCTTTTCCGATCTGCGTTACTGTTTTTTTCTTAAAGGATTTCTTTCGCTCCCTTGTATAGTCGCCACTCCCGGGATCAAAACTCCGGATAAACCGGACTGCATCCTCCGGTCCAAGAGCATTGACCAGGGCATCGTACCCTTCGCTCTGGATCTGGGCAATTGTCTTACTCTCCGTCATGGTTCAACTCCATCAGCCAGCGCAACGGGTTATCGGCCCGTATTGATATATCTGGGCAATGCTTCTTCATAATCCTTATCACCTCATCATCAGTAGTCAGGAAGACCGCACCTGCTCTCTCAGCACATGCGATATGGATGGCATCCATTCCCATGATGCCGGTTTCTCCGATCTTTTCTGCCCGCGACAGCAGGACTTCATTAACCCGGATTGTCTCCCGGGCACGGTGGGTCAGCCGGATGACATGGGATTTTCTCACAGGATCCCCGATGAGACCAACCTCGTACATTACTGCAGTACTGGTAACCAGTTCCCAGTCAAGTGAGCAGCGTTTGAGGATCGCAAGAATTGCCTCGGTTTCAAGCCGGATACGTGTTTCGTGATGATTGTCAAAAGGCCGGCACAGGCAGCATACGTCCAGGTATATCTTCACAATAATCTTCCTGATTCTATATTATTATCAAAAACCGATAAAAGATTGCATCATTTTCCGGAGCTGAAAAACAGCCGGGGCTGCATCGCAACGAGAGCTTGGGATGCAATATCCTTGCAGGTGTAGGCACCGACATTTACGTCAGGATAAAACGGGACGGCACGCTCCGGTATTTTCTCCGGGACGGGTCGGAAGAGCAGGACTCCTGCATGTCCGTTTCAGAAGACTTTACGGTCCGGCTCCTCCGCGGGCTCGCTGCGATGCCGGAGACGGTCATGTACATCGAGTCTGAGAATATCCGGCGCGTCCTGCCGGGATACGTTATAAAAGGACGCAGGCGGTGAGGCAACCGAACGGCTGCTCCATCCTGTCGCCCGGTATACAAAAAGTTATTGCACTACCCGGTACGATATAATGAACAGTAAATACGAGAAGGGAAGGTATGGCATGCACAATTTCCGCTTTTCTGTTGTCATAGAAAAGGATGAGGACGGCTACACGGCATTCTGCCCGGAACTCCAGGGTTGTTATGCACAAGGAGAAACCTATGAAGAAGTCCTCGACAATATCCGTGATGTCATCCGCCTTCACGTTGACGATCGCATCGAATCGGGAGAGAAGATTCCCGAGGCCCGGCTCATCAACCTGACCATGGTGGATGTCTCGGTATGAGTGAGAAGCTCCCGCGGGTCCCGGCTGAGCGGGTTATTGCCCTGTTGAAGAAAAAGGGTTTTTCCTGCGTACGCCAAAGTGGGAGTCATAAAATTTTCAGGAATAATGCGGGAATCCGCGTGACAGTGCCGGATCATGCCGGGAAGATCCTGCACCCGAAGATCGTAAAACAGATCTGCAGGGACGCCGGCATCAGTCCCGAAGAACTGGGATAATTAAAATAAGCCGCATGTTCCGGTTTCCTCCCGCGCAGGTCGGAACAGCAGAAAGAGTGCATGTCCGTTTCAGAAGACTTTGCGGTCCGGCTCCTCCGCGGGCTCGCTGCGATGCCGGAGACGGTCATATACATCGTGTTTGAAAATATCCTGCACTTCCTGCCGGGATATTTTAACGCAAAGCGGGGAAAACCCGGCGAATGCCCTGCACGAGCCGGAAAAAATGTCAGGCAGAAAAATGCCGGGATCTATTTCCCGCCAGCAATCCCCCGTGCCCGTCCAGAACAAACGTCAACCCCCCGACCGCCCCGGAATCACCTTGCGCTCGTTCACGTCCTGCAACGGGATTTGCAAAGTTTATCATTTTATAATGCAGATAGTATGTCCGGATGTGATGCGCAGGTGACCCTATGCAAAACCCCCCAGTTCCCGGCAACGCGCCCGACCCCGCGACCGACATCCTCCTTTTCCGCTCAGCACGGTATTTGCTCTACACCCTCGAGCCGGTAAAACGCGGCACCGACATCTACGTAAGCATAAAACGGGACGGCACGTACCAGTGTTTCCTCTGGCACTGGTCGGAAGAGCAGAACCTCCTCACGCCTGTTTCAGAAGAACACGCGGTCCGGCTCCTCCACGGGCTCGCCGCAATGCCGGAGACGATTATGTACATGGAGTTTGAAAATATCCTGCACTTCCTGCCGGGATACTACACAGCAAAACGGGGCTAGCCGGTGACGGTAAGGAGCCTCGGGGAAATACCTGGAAGGGATCAGGAAACGAGAAACGCGGGGGACTTACTCTCTCGGAGCGGGTGATCCGGGAAAAATCCATGGTCCGCCACGACAAAGCCTGAAAAATCTTAAGCAGACTCTAAAAAACTCCCGGTTATTCCATTTTTTCTGCGTTGTTTTATATCCACATCCCATCTCTTCCTTCCGCTAACCGCTCCCGTGCAATCGCCACCGCGCTTTTTAATTTCTGTTCCAGCAGTTTGCGGGAGGGCAGCTCAGTGAAGTATTCCGCAACCCGGATACCACTTGCTTCGAGCTGGAGGAGTTCAATATGCCCGTCCGAGGAACCAGCACAGAGGATCAGGCCGATGGGCGGGTCTTCACCCATCTGGCGGTCATACCGGTCCAGCCACCGCAGGTAGAGCTCCATCTGTCCCTTGTCGGCCGCCCGGAACTTCCCGAGCTTCAGGTCGATAACAACAAGCCGGCGTAGTTTCCGGGGGTAAAAGAGAAGGTCGATATAATAATCCTCATGATCGACAGTAATCCGTCTTTGTCGGGCAACAAACGAGAAGTCGGTACCAAGTTCGAGAATGAACCGCTCCAGCTCGCGAAGTATCGAATTTTCCAGGTCTTTCTCAGAAAATGTATCGGACAATCCCAAAAAATCAAGGAAGTACGGGTCCCTGAACACCATATCCGGTGTCATTACGTCCTCATCACGCAATGCTGCGAGCTCTTTTTTTGCGAGTTCTTCCGGCTTCCTTGAAAGGGCAGTCCGTTCGAAGAGCATCCCCCGGATCTTTTCCTGGAGCACGCGGACACTCCACCGTTCGAGCCGGCACATCCCGGTATAGAATTCCCGGGCAAGGGGATCTTCGATATAAATGAGATTACGGAAATGGGTCCAGCTCAATTGTCCACTCAGTGAGTGGACTATTGAACGGTCCGGAAAAACCTCTGCAAAACGGATCATGTTGAAGAGATTGGTTCTCGCAAACCCGCGGCCATAATGAGCCGATAACTGGTCCGATAACTGGTCCGATAACTGGTCCGATAACAGATCAACCACCTGTTTACCGTACGCCGCACGATCTTCGCCAGGAATCTCTTTTCGGATCCGCTCACCGATATCCCAATAGAGCAGCACCATCTCAAGCGTTTATTCCTGCAGCAACCCGGATACGTGTTGACTCTACAAGGGACCGGATATCGCCAAGAAGAGCCACTGATGATTCAGGATTATCATGGACCGGAAAAATTATTTCTCCAGTCGTTTTCTTTGATGGTTTCTTTAGATGTTCCATGATGAAAGCCACTGGATCTCCAAAAAACAATTATTTTTTTCCCGGGATAACAGATGAGGTGCGGAGGGTGAAAGTTTTCCCACGTCCTTTTCGCAGGCAGATCCGGGAATATTTCCCGGACTTTTTCGGGAGAGGGGACGAGGTGTGCACGCCCGTTGCAGAAGAACATGCGGCCCGGGGCCTCATCCTGAGCGGTTGAACCAGCACCATCAGGATAATACAAATACCCGGGCAGCGCCACCTCAGGGTTACTATGGCCATCTCATCGAGCCCGTTCACGCTGGTCCTTATCCTCATCGCGCTCGCCATCGTATCGGCAGGGTGCACGGGCACGCCCGTCGCTGAGCCGCAGGCGGGCGGCACCATCCGTGCCTCCTCAGTCCCCCCGGCATCGGAGGTGTATCTCGATGGCGAATACCGGGGCTCCTCGCCTGCCATCATCGCGGACATCCCGGCCGGCCACCACACGCTGGAGTTCCGCAGGGAGGGTTACGAATCTGTCATGTATCCCGTCACGGTCACGGGCGGCATGGAGGATATCAGGGTGACGCTCACCAGCACGAATTACACCCTGCCGGTCACCGTCGCGACAACGACCACACCTTCAGACGGTCTCCCGCAAATCCACGTGGACGGGTACTGGACGCACCCACCGGCGGGCCGCAGCACGGAAAACCCGGTATCGCTGGTCGTGCACACCGAGGCCTTCAATGTCGGGCCGGTGGATGCCCGGGAAGTGACCGCATCGGTAAATTTCTATTATGAAGGGAGGATGATCTGCTGGAACACCGTATACCTCGGGACACTTGCGGCCGGCGGCCACGTGAGCCGGGACAACCAGTTCTCCTGCACGCTGCCATCGTCCATGTCGGACCAGGACCTGGAAGTCCGGTTTGAAAATGTGGTTGTAACGAAGTAAGACCGGCGCCCGGCCGGGAAGGGGACACACCATCCCGGTAATCGTAAGGGTCCGGAAAGAGACAGGAGCACTGGTTCTATTGTGCTATCGCTGTGATCGTTTGTTTTTTATCCAGAAGACATAGGGAAAACCAATACCGGTACTGCCGATCCCCAGGTCGAATAACGCCAGCCGTATTTTTCGCATAAACGAGTTGGGCCGGGTCCCGGCAATGATCGATTCCCGCGTTACCGGCCCCTGTGGCGGAACGAGTGCCGGAGACATAGTACAAAATTGTGATTTTATAGTTAAATGATCATGCACAGCCATCTCCACGCTCCCACAGGGACCGGGAAGCCGGGAAAACGGTACAAAAAACAGCAGGCAGTTCCATCAAAAACAAAAATATAAAGACCTTTATACTGACTTTTCCAGAGAAATACATACATGACATCCCGCACGCTCATAGTGACCCTCATCATAGTCACACTCGCCATTGTATCCGCAGGATGCACAGGCACCCCCGCTGCCCAGCCGCAGGCGTTGTCGGGGAACGGCACCCTCCATGCCACCACAGTACCGGCAGGAGCGGAGGTTTATCTCGACGGTGAATACCGGGGCCTCACGCCTTCCGCCATTGGCCCGGTCCCGGCTGGCCGCCACACGCTGGAGTTCAAAAAGAGCGGCTACGAGTCCGTGGAGCACCCCGTCACGGTCGTAGCAGGGGGATGGACGGGGTCTCGCTCCAGCTGAGGAGTATACAGACCATCATCCCGGCCAATACAACCGCAACCAGTCTTCCGCGTATCGACGCGCAAGGGTCCTGGGAGTACCAGTACGGGTTTAACAGCACCGCGGACCCGGAGAGATGGAACAGCACGACATTTCCGGTACCGCTGTTCCTGCACACCGAGTTTTCCAATGGCGGGACGGCCGGTGCCCGGCAGGTGACAGCATCGGCAAATGTCTACCATGACGGGTTGATGACCTGCGAAAACCCCATGGACCTCGGGGCGATTGCAGTGAGCGGTCACGTGACCCGGGACATCGAGGTCACCTGCACGCTGCCATCGGGGTATATCGAACAGAACCTTGTGGTCCTTGTCGAGAACGTGACGGTGAAGGCGTAAGGCCGGCACGGGGGAGCTATGCCATGACCCGTTGTTCTTACCCGGAGTGCAGGATCTCCCGGCTGCTTCGGCCGGGGATTTGTGGAGGGGCTGTAGGTTTTCTTCGGCAATACGACCCGGATGTTTTTAAAACACCAGTACAAATAAACCGGATCAGGTGAGCCAATGGAGACCATGAACATTCGGATACGGGGGGGAAAAGTAGGAATGCTGGTCCCCTGGATAAAAGAGAGTTTTCAGGAAATTCCCGGGAATTTTTTAAAATCCGGTGAGATACGCATTTTTGCAAAAGAGGAATATTATTTCAGAACCGGTTCAAACCTCCTTACTCTCGTAATCATGGATTTTGGAACACCGGACCGGTGTCTTGTGTCACTTGTTTCCGGGGGCGGGAGTGTAGGATTGTTCATACCGATATCATGGAACTCAGAAAACTCAGCAAATGCTGATTTTGTCTTCGATCTGAAAGCGGCCTGCCAAGAGTATTCCCTCGTTATTGAGGAGGTCCCCGGACCGGTATCCACGGGTGGGGTCCCGGATACGTACGGGTAATTCCCCCCGTAACGAAAACGGTACCGGCATATTCAGGGGCCTTGTCAAAAACGTCTTCCGGACCCTGTTGCATTCCTGATGACAATCTGCCGGATAACATACCAGCTCCCGGTGACGGGCGAGATCCATTCAGCAGATTGTTGACCGCAGCATTTTTTTCACTCTCGCCGGGGTGATTACATCCATGCCCGTTTTTGTAAAATGCGGGATGCCCGGCCCGGGGGCAGGCCGGCGGGTGTCCCGTTATATCACAAGCATCAGGAAGAGCAGGAAATACAGGGCAATCGAGACCGGGGGGACCAGCCGGAGCGACCAGTAGTTGACCTTCTGGATCCGGATCGTATCCTTATCTTCCATGTATTTCAGGATCAGGATGCCAGGGGTGTCCTCGACCTTCGAAGAACTTGGAGGAGTTCTTCTCATCCTCATGGTTCTGATGATCCATTCGGAGTCTGGTGATGGTCTCGGACCCGCAGGAACCAACCTTTTTGCCTTCCGGGCCAGATTCACTTCTAAGGGAACCCCATGAAGAACATCATCCTTATCGGCATGCCCGGCGCAGGCAAGAGCACCATGGGGGTGGTCCTTGCAAAGGCCCTCGGGCTGAAATTCATCGATACGGATCTCGCGATACAGGAAAAGATTGGGAGGCTCCTGCAGGAAATCATTGATACGGAGGGGGCCGGGGCGTTCAAGAAAATCGAGGAGGAGACAATACTCTCGCAACATGTTCACCATGCCGTCATTGCCACGGGGGGCAGCGTGGTGTTCAGCGAAACGGCGATGGAATACCTGAAGAGAGAGGGCGTAGTTGTTTACCTCAGGATCTCTTTTGAGGAAATGGAAAAAAGGCTCAGGAACATCACGACCCGGGGCATTGTCCTGAACAAGGGCCAGAGCCTCCGGGAAATGTATGACGAGAGGGTCCCCCTGTACGAAAAGTACGCCGACATCACCATTGATTGTTCAGGAGATGATTTTGAGACGGTTGTCGGACAGGTTGTGGATGAGACAGGTTAAACCCGCCCACATTGCATCCATTCCCATTAATTATCCTGAAATTCACCAACCAGGTCTGAAATCCGGCGTAAAATTTCATTGTGCCGGTCAAGACTGATGAACACCCGGTTGTCGGAAATGCGAATGGTATCGAGAAGTGCTGCATCATTCAGGGAGTCAAAACGGGAAATACTGGTGCCGGATAGAAATTCCCGGATTTTTTTTGCTTTCTGTTTTTCATAGTTCGATACATTCCTTGGTCGTCCACGGGCCATAATAATAAAAAGAGGGCTGAAATTGTATAAAAATTAGTTGAAAGACACCTGAATTATGATGAATATACCGGGTCCTGGCAGTAGTGAGTAAGTCGAAGAACGCTTTTCAGCGTTCTGTCGGAGAACTGCGTTCAGGGAAAGATTATTGATCCTCTCCTGCTTTAGGATTGGAGTGGTTCGCAGAATCCGAAGGGTTCATCAGAACCCTGAGGATGAGAAGATTTCAACAGAAATTTTCGAATCTCGACAAACTGAAGGGAGGCGAAAGCCGACCTTCTGGATGGGAGTGGTTTCTCAAAACCTCGATGAGCGGAAGGGAGGCGAAAGCCGACCTTCTGGCAATATTGGTACAAGGCACTATCTCTTATACTGTGACAGCTGATACTAGAGCACACTGTTCTATAACATAGGCAGTACGAGAAATCATTATGTTCGGATCAAGTAATTTTGGCGGCAACCGCGGTCCCCGTGACTTCGGCCCCCGTGAAATGACAAAAGTAGTCTGTTCAGACTGCGGAAAAGAGTGCGAAGTACCGTTCAAGCCAACCGAGGGAAGGCCCGTCTATTGCCGGGACTGCCTGCCGAAACACCGGAAGCCCCGCTTCTAAGTGTCTTAACGGTTAATTATTTTTCTTTTTTTTCCGAGCAGTCATCAGGCTGCGAGGACGAGAAGAACTCGCCAGAGTTCTTCGAAAAATGCTTATTAATTCTTCCTGTGGTTCGGGTCTGCTGACCCTCACCGATTCGAAGGGGTGAGGATCATAAGTATTGATTTCTTAAAAGAGCGGACGCGGTTTTTCACCAGGAAAACGAGAGGCTTAGTCCTCAAGGACCACCTTCACCTCCATATGGTTCTGATGGACCACTCATATTGGAAAATTTCCCCGCATTTTGTTCCAACTTCCTATGGTTTATATGCCCTTCACTCCAACCAGAAAATTACGACGGGGTAACGAGGAAGGTTTAAAAAAATGTCAACGCGGAATTCAAATAATAACATTTATTGTCGCTCTCCGGCACACATGGTGTATCAGGTTCGAGAGAAATGCCATAAAAAATGCCGGGCGTATTCCGGATTGATCGATATGGCCTTTTTTCCCGGATATGGTTTATCAGGGAAGTCCGGATGAGCATTCGATACCCCGCACTGGCACTGGCACTGATCGTTCTCGTTCTCATAGTTCCGGCGACAGCAGTTCCTGGGGGGAACTGGACCGAGATCAACGGGTCCGCAGAATTCCCGGAACGATACCATCATACGTCGGTTGTGTTTGACGACAAGATGTGGGTGATCGGAGGATATGATTCGGTCGGAGGGTATGATGGTGGATTCAGAAATGATACCTGGTATTCCTCTGGCGGAAGTGTATGGTATGAGGCAAACGCATCTGCAAAATTTCCGGCGCGTAATTTGCACTCATCTGTCATCTATAACAGTAAGATGTGGGTGATTGGGGGACAATCTTTCGGGGGTTATCCGCATAAGGATATCTGGAGTTCAACAGATGGGATTATATGGAACATGGTAACCGATACTGCTGGATTCTCCGCCCGTTACAGTCACGCGTCAATAAATTTTTTAAATAAAATATGGGTGATAGGAGGCTATGATGGTGGCTATGATGATGAGGTCTGGGCTTCTTCTGATGGTGTATCATGGAATAAGATCTCATCTGATGGAGACCACTTCACCGGCCGGGCGAGCCATTCATCGCTGGTTTTTAACAATAAAATCTGGGTGATTGGGGGAGACACAACGGGGATTGACACCGGGTATAAGAACGATGTCTGGTATTCTTCGGATGGCATAACATGGACTGAGACCGCAGTTGTCGGGGATCGCTTCACACCCCGGCATAGTCATACATCGGTTGTTTATGACAACAAGATGTGGGTAATTGGAGGACTCAGCGCAACCGGGATTATGGATGATGCCTGGTATTCAACCGATGGCATAACATGGATCAAGACCACACCCACCCTCGCCCCGCCAGCCCGGGAGAGCCATACGTCGGTTGTCTCCGGATCAAAAATGTGGATTATCGGGGGATATGATGGGTCATCCAATAAAAATGATGTATGGGCATCCCTGATAGCGCCGGTTGCAGGGTTTTCAGCCAGCCCGGTATCCGGTAATGCACCGCTTTTAGTAACATTCACAGACGCGTCTTTGGAATTTCCATCATCATATGTATGGACTTTTGGTGATGGGAGTACATCGTCATCAGTAAATCCTGTCCATTCGTACACGGCCGCCGGCACATACCCGGTATCCCTGACCGTGACGAACAGCGACGGGACCAGCACGGAAACCAAAGCCGCGTATATCACGGTCTTTGCTCCATCATCTTCCGGAACCGTTGCCAGCACCTCCGGCGATGACGACCCCCCGGACACCATGACGGATGTATCCCACACACCCATGACAATCACCGTGAACGTGGGAGGCAACTCGGCAGTACCCCTAGTGACAGTGACCGGCACCGGATTAAAAGACCTCATCGTTACCGCTACGGTGCTGGCCGGCCCGGGTACCGGTATTCCCCCGCCACCGGGGACCGTCTACGAGTACATCGGGCTTGTCCCGGCCCGGTACACCACGATCACCAGCGGGGAGATCACCTTTTCCATTCCGGCCACGTGGCTCGAAGAGCATGCGATCCGCCCGGACACGATCACCATGTACCACTATACCGGGACGGTGTGGGAATCCCTGCCCACAACGGTCCTTGCAACGAAAAACGGCCAGGTGCATTTCTCAACGACAAGCCCCGGGTTCTCCCTTTTTGCGATCAGCGGGATGCCGGGCGAATTGCCGGACATGCCCCTGACCAGCCCGTCCCCGCAGGCATCCGGTGACCCCACGCCCGTACCGGAACATACTCCCGACATTACACAACCACTCGCCACCCGGACAACTTCGCCCCCGCAGGTACAGCCCAATCAGCCGGCACCGGAATTCCCGCTTGCCCTCATCGCGGTCACTGCTGTGGCGTGTGTCGGGCTCTTCACCGGATGCATGCTGGTACGACGCTGGTGGACCCGCCGGCAGAACCCGGCATTGTTCCGGAAATACGAGTAACCGGCGGCCCTGCCGGAGTGCACGGGTCCCGTGGCACCGGTACCGCCCCTTGTTCCGGTTCCCAAAAAATTATTTCTTTCCCGCGATCACGACAAGCAGCCCGAGCGTCACGACAACAACCGCGACCGGGGGCGACGCCTTCGGGGTCGTTGCCGTTGCCACCGGCACCTGCTGCTCATCCAGCCATGCAAGAGCGTACGTCAGCTGGACGTCCTCGCCGGCCATCGCCCGGGCAACCGTCTCCTCAGTAAGCGGCACCCGGATTTGCGGCGCAATCCCCCCGGTGAGCGACGCATTGCTGTCCACCTGGACCACGCCGTCCTGGCCGAGAGACGCCCCGTCCGGGAAGAAGACGTACATGCCGAGCGGCAGGACCGCCTGGGGGCCGTTCATGCCAAACGCCCCGTTGCTCCCGTACCAGGAGATGACCTTCCCGGTGCCGGTCTTCGCAAACACCATCGGGAGCCCCTCGCCGGAACTGATCGTATCCGGGGAGACGAGCACCGCGACCGGGCCGGTATACCGGGCCGGCTGAGGCTGCGTCCAGGCCCCGGAGACGGGGGTGAACCGCCGTGAGCCGGGGTCGAACATCGTCGCGTACTCGTAGAAAACCGGTTTGTCAACAAACCAGCCGGCAAAGCAGGACGCGAGGTTGTCGTCCCCGCCGCTGTTGTACCGGAAGTCGATCACTACACCGGGGGCGTTCTTTGTATTCGCGTCCAGCATCGCGGCTCTGAACGGCTCGTACACTTCGTACGCTTCATCGTAGATCGCGATGTACACGTACCCTCCCGGCAGCGTCCGGTACGTGAGCGTGTCGGTGCTGACCTGCGGCTGGATATCGGTCAGGCGGTTTGCAGCGCCGATATCGTTCACCTCTTTCCCGAGGAAAAAGCTGCTCTTCTTCAGGCTGTCGTACCCGTCATCGTATGCCATGAGGTTCATGGTCCGCGGGTGCTGGATGGCACCGTACGTGATCTTGACCGAAGCCGACGCCCCCACCGGGGCCCGGGTCAGGAGCCGGGTCTTCTGGAGCAGGAGCCCCTCGGTCGTCGAGGGCTTCTTCACCGCCCAGATGGAGGACGTGGCGTTGATCGCATCGTGGATCTCCACCCCGTTCCACCCGGTCACCTCATCGCCAAAACGGATCCCCGCCGTCTCCGCTGCGCTGCCGTTTGCCACATAACTCACGATCACCTTTCCGGAATCCAGCCGGGTCAGCGCAAGCCCGTAGCCCCCACCGATGTCGGCATACTTTGCCCCGAAGTCTCCGTTTGTATCCAGCACTTCCACGTGCCCGTCCGGGATCGCGACCAGGTATCCCCGGAGGGCCCGGTAATACGCGGCCTTGTCCTGTTTCTTCTCCGCATCGGCGATCGCAGGCGCCCAGGTTTTGTAGAGTGCATCGAAGTCAACGGACCGCCACTGCGTAAAGGCATATCGTTCATTGATGAGGGTATGGAGCGAGAGGAACGCCTCGCTTAACGACCGGTTGCTGTAATCCGCGAGCGGGGTCTTGTTCGCCGCAACCGGTGAAAATGCGGCGATCAGTTCCTCGTTGTACGCGGTCTCGTTGTTCCGCTCGAACGGGACGCAGGTGTCGGTCCAGACCATCCCGCAGCCCGGGCAGCTGTCAGAACCGGCAGCGGCCACCGGGAAAACACCGGCCGTAAGGAGGAGGAGAAGGACACCAGGGATCACGAAGCGGGCGTTCATGCTCTTCAAAGGACTCTCTCCATTCGCTGGCAGGTAGCAGGGATCATAGTAGTTGCTGTATTTCGCCGTGCGGCTATATGTTGCTGACGCTTTCCCATGCGTATGGCGGGCAGCGGCCGGAATAACAACAACGGTGAAGAGGGGGCATGTACTCCGCAGGGAAAAAAGAACGGAGGTTCTCAACTGCTGACCAGCAGGCCGACCAGTACACCCGCAATTGCCGCAAGGGGCCGCGATGGTATCTGGTTCACGGCAATCACGGGCGATCCGGGGACAAGTTACATCGTTGCTCTCATTGTCCCTGCGATGATCGGGATCGTCGTTTTTTTCGTGATGACCCGTCAGGTCTTTTCATATTCGCGATAATTACCCATAAGAGAATGAAAAACAGCAGAAATTTGACGGAATAGAAAATAAACTGAATGCCCGGCAGTCCATTTTCAATAATCTCGTAGGGCTTTCCTGATGCATAGACAATCCCCTGTAAAACAGGCGATTCGAGAAACATAATCAGCTGGATAAGATAAAAGAGAAGCACCTGCCAATACGATTTCATCAGGAATAGAGCCAGGAACGGGACGATCCAGACGATAAAATAGGGAGTGAGTGCCACGTTGAGCAGGATAAAAGCAAAAACAGAAAAAAAGATGGCATAGCAAAGGATGACCGGCTTCCCGCTGGAGTGGTGGTAATACCAGTACAGTAAAAAACCTTCAATAATACAAAGCAGAATAACTGACAGTTCCCAGAATGGTTGAAAACCTGTGACGCTTTTTGCAATAACATCAAGATAATATATCAGGCTGTGGACTTCGCTGCCGGGGCGCCCCATCTGGGACTGGTAGGTGAAAAGAAATCCCTGAATATTCAGGAGAATAAACGGAATTACGGCCAAAAAAACCAGGAGGCAGGAAACAGCCAAGCCTTTTTTCATCGGGGCCGTGTCATTATGATTTTTAATCGTATGAACGATGAAAAACGGAAAACAGACGGCAGGAAACCATTTCGTCAGAAATCCACACGCCGCTGAAATATATGCAGGTATCTCTCTTCCATAAATAAATAATAAAAGAGAAAATACAAGGAAAAAAGTTGGAACGATATCAAAGGAAAATGAACCTGCAAATGCACTGAAAAATGCTGTGGCATACAACAATCCACAGAAAAATGCTTTGTTATTTCCAAATAACCTGGCTGCTATGAAATAGACGCAGACAAGCACCGCAATGTCAACAAGGCACATCAGGATGACATAAGAACCGACAAATACCGGATGACCCGGGACCAGCAGGGTAGGGATTGCTGCAATAAGGGCCGGGACAAGAAACAACTGGGGATATTCGATATGATAATCGACATAGGGTATATGACCGGAAAGTGCCTCGGATGCATATGAATGGTATATACTGAGCTCCACATTGTTCGTAACGGCAATATGATAGAGGGAGAGGGAGAGTACAATTATTTTTACAAAGATGAGGATACAAATCAGGAGAGATATCTCGTTAATAACCCGTTCCCGGGAATGTTCCGGTTTTTCTGTCGGCTTCTCTTTTGGCAATCGCTCAATAGTATCTTCATGGTGGTATGTCCACCATCCGATAAACATAATCACCGGAATCCCGACCGGGATGCAGAAACCATCAGGCCCATGAAAAAAGGGGCCGTACTGGAGTATATCCGAGATCGCAAAAAGGAGACCGCAAATAATTATCATTACAGAGGAAATCCTGAAGTACGGGTGAGAACCTTTTGCGAGTGATGCGATATTTACAATAAAAGAACAGACAAGAAGGATCGCTGCTAAAATCCCCACCATTAAGGGGACTGCATGTATTCCCGTGATATCTCCTTCAAAAATAAATCTGATAAGATTCGATACCGAGATGATTGAACTTCCATTTACCGTCTCCTGATACTGAAAAAGTGCCCATTGTATCCCGGCAACCGCCCAGTCTCCAATTGGGTAGCGTAATTTTTCAGGAACGCCGAACGCGTAAATATTTACAGGAATTAAAAAAACCAGGCAGTGAAGAATAAACGATGGGCGAAGTTTTATCATTTTTATTTTTACCAGTGGTTCAATATTCAATCATTCAGATATGAAATTTTTCTTATGATCCGACAGGTCATCAGACCTGGAGGACGAGAAGAACGCATCAGCGTTCTTCGAGTTCCGAGACCTTTATCAGAATCCGAATTGATAAACGTCATCAGGCCCGCATAAGTGGTTTTTACAACAAAGTGGAGCGGTTCGCTCATGTGGGATTGTGTGGCGGCCCCGCTCCATTTTTATTCCAGTATTTTATTACACCGGGATGCGCAACTATTCTGCATGGATAACACTCTGATCATCACCGACGCGGCCGGGTACGCAAAGGAAGCGCTCGTGGGGAAATGGACCCGCTGGCTTATCTTTGTCATCTGCGGCCTGCCCATGGCCCTCCTCCCGTTCGTGTTTGACTCAAAGAAGTTAGTAGACGGCGCGACCTTCCGCTGGGACCTCGTCCCCTGGACCGAGATCGCCATCATCTGTATTGTCGCCTTCCTCCTCTCGTTCCTCCTCTCGGGGTACCTGGCCCGGGTCTACCGGGGGGTAACACCCCCGCCGGAGTTCGACAACTGGGGGGCCCTGTATATCGACGGGATAAAAATTGCTGTCACCGGGTTCATCTGGTTCATCCCGATGTTTGTCGTGATCGCGGCCCTGTTCGCCGTCATCTTCGGCATGGGTGCAGGCGACACCGGATCTCAGATCGGGATGATCGGACTCATATTCCTCATTCTCCTCATTGAGATCGTGGTGGTCATCGTTACCGTCCTCTTCAGCATGCTGGGCATTATCCGGTGCGCCCGCACCGGCAGTATCCGGGAAGGTATCCGGTTTAGTGCAATCCTTGAGACGATCCGGACGATCGGCTGGCTGAATTACCTCATCGCCCTGGTGATCCTCATGGTCATCGGGTTTGTCTTCTTCATCATCCTCTCGATCGTCGCCTTCATCCCGTACGTGGGATGGGTGATCCAGCTCGTCTTCATCCCGTTCTACTCGGTCTTTTCCGCACGGTACCTCTGCCAGGTGTATGACCACGGCGTGCCACAGGCAACGGCCTGAATCTTTTTTTCCCTCTCTTTTTCTGCCGGTTACGACAGGACCTGTGCCATCTTCGCAAGCGACGCCGCCACCCGGCGCCGGAACACGTCGCGGTCGATCGCGGAGGCTGCGTGCCGGTCGAGCACCATGATCCGGTCGGCCTGGGCGATCAGGGCGTCCATGGCACACGCGGCAAAGACGAGCGCCGTGTCGCCGAGTTTCCCGCGGTCGTGGGCAAGGATCTCAGAGAGGGGCGTCACCTCCCCGGTCTGGAGACAGCTCTTCACGAGCAGGTTCGGGGCTGCCCGGTCCTCATCGATCAGGAGGAGCGGGGCCCTGCGGGCAACCGCGCCCTGCACCTGGAACGCCATCGTCATCGACCCGCTGCCCATGCCGCAGGCAGCCCGTGCGGTGCCGGCCATCCCGGGCGGGAGAGCGGAGAAGAACATGCTCACGTCCGCCCCGGCCAGCTCGCAGTTCACTGCTTCCGCGGTGCAGAGGCCGTCCACGGTCACGACCCGTTCCCGCCCGTCGCCAACCGCGTGGTCGTCCATGCCGGCGATGATCCCTTCGAGGAACGTGGTCTTGCCCTGTGCGTTCGAGCCGGCAACCGCGAACACCTCGCGTTTCCGGATGCCAAGGCCGGTCACGACCCGGTTGCTCGCCCCGAGCTCCAGCTCCACTGGCGCAAGCTCCTGCGGGCAGGTGAACGGTACGTTCACGCCTTCCTTGGGACCGGCAGTCCGGAAGAAGCAGCGGTACCGGGTGCAGTGCCGGGCGAGCCGGGCACCGTCACCGACAAAAGAGATCAGGCCGAGCGAAGGGAGCCGCTCCCGGAGCAGCTGCTGGTCGAGCGCATTGATCCACGCGGTCTCGAGCACCCGCACCGGCAGGGCGAAGACGCACGCCGCGACCGCTTCGCAGAGCGCTGCAACCGTCTCCGTGACCCGGAAGACCTCCACAGGGGAGAACCGGGCCGGGCAGGGGACGGCCCCGCAGAGGAGGAGGTGGACGCCCGACTCGTCCGCGAAGTTGCGGCTGTCGGCATGCCAGAGATCGGATGCGAGCGCTGACGGTGACCGGACAAGGGTGTAAGGTTCGGCAGTGGACGCGTAGTGCTGCGGAAATTGTGTGCCTTTCCCGGCGAGCGGGCCGAGCGCCGGCACGCAAAAAACCTGCTGCTTGACCCGCTCGATGATCAGGGCAACGGCACCGGCTGCACCCCGCACGTCAAGCGGGACCTCGGAGAGGAGCGGGCGGCGTATGATCACCGGTACCGAGAACCGGAGGGCGTCGCCGTCAAACGACCGGACCGCGTACGCCGTGACACCCGGCACCACCGCCGCCGTATCGATCGCCCACCGTTCATCACCGGGAAGGGCGAGCACCCCGGCAAGACAGGCATCCGGTCCATCATCCATGGTACGGGATTGCACCGTGAACCGTAAAAAAGCCGGTCATGAAAAGAGCTGGGCGGGGTTCCGCATTACTTCGAGCTGTCGTACCCGCACCGCTTGCAGCGGTAGGAGCCGTCGGGTTTCAGGACGATATTGGGGTCATGGCACTGGTCGCAGATCGGTCGGTCCTTCTTCACCTTCGACTTGGCCTGGGGGAGTTTTTCCATGGGAAGTGATTGCCGGGATTTCTATAAAGATATACCCCGTATTCCACCCTCATCCTTATGCACACACCCGCCCAATCCATGAACAGCAATGTCCCCCGACTCTGAAAAGCCTGCTGCCCGCGACCTCGAGACCATCGACCACTTCTTCGATAACTGGTGCAACCTCCCCTGGACCGAATGGGTCCCCTTCAATGCAACAAAACAGGTGTTCACCAAGATCCCGCAGGAGCCCGGCATCTACCGCATCCGTCCGGTGGGAAAAGAGTGCCTCGTATATATCGGCGAGACAAAACGGTCACTTCGCGAGCGCCTGCACAACCTCATAATCGAGCTTGCAAAGGCAGAGGGAATGCCCTGGAGCGATCCCCACACGGAAGCCCCGGCGCTCTGGGCATGGAGAACCGAGTGGTTATCAAACCACGAGGTCGAGAAGAATCCGAAGAATTCGATGAGTTCCGAGAGGTCATCAGATATCGTGGACGATAAGAGTCAGCAGGATTCGATGAGTTCTGATAGGTCATCAGATATCGTGGACGATAAGAGTCAGCAGGATTCGATGAGTTCCGAGGGGCCATCAGGCCGCGAGGACGAGAAGAATTCGAAGAATTCTTCGAGCGGCGAGGGGTTGGCAGACCACACCGAAGAGGCCCTGCTGCCAGTAGATCCCCACGGGTTCGAATGCTCGGCCGCACCGCTCGATGCCTCCGACAGCGGGCGCCGGGCCATGGAGAGTTTTCTCCTGTACCGGTACCGGCAGGAGAACGGGGAATCGCCACTCTGCAGCCTTGGCCGTTTCCACCCCCGGTACCGCAGGTCAACAACAAGGAAAGAAGGGGTGCGGGGCGCCCGGCTCGCGGAGGGGCAGAAAGACAACCCGGCCGGGAGACCGGGCCACCCGCCGCTCCGGCCTTCAGGAACACCCGGGGACCGGGACTGGATGGGGCTTGCCTGGAGCGAGCACGAGACACTCACGGAAGAAAAACTCCGAAACGTCCCCCGCAGCCCGGGCCTGTACCTCCTGCTCGGTGCCGGACAGGTCATCTCCATCGGAGGTGTCGGGGACTGTGCCGCCCGGCTGAACGGGCAGGCCGGGAGGTCGTGGGAGGGGATGGTGCCGCAGTTTTCGTACCATGTCCTTGACGAACCCATCCCCCCACACCAGCTCCGGGAGCTGGAGACGGACCTGATCGGAAATTTCTATGAACAGTTCCGGAAAGCGCCGGAACTCCAGTTCAGGAGCAGCAGTCACAGGCCGTGAACAACGTGGACCGGTTCTGGGGTGACCAATGACCCGCTACCTGATCGATATCCGCCTGATGGGTTCGGTGAAGCAGCAGATCAGCGGTTTAAGCCATCATCTGGATGAGAAATTCCGTCTCGGCAACAAGCTTGTTGTCCCGCATATTACACTTGCCGGGCCCTTTTCAACGGAGAATGAAGAAAAACTTCTCGAAGAGTTCAAACGGGTATGCACGGACCAGATAACGGTCCCGAAATACGAGGTCGGAGGGTACGGGTTTTTTGATGATACGCGGGTGGTCTTTGTTGCGATCACCCCGGACGAGTCCCTGAAACAATTCCGGTACAAGCTCGCGCAGGCAATCTCACCGTACTGCACATTACGGGACTATGACCGGGATTCTGCCGACACATTCAGGTTCCACGCAACACTCGCCATGAAACTTGACTGGCTCACCTTCCGTAGGATCAAATGGTATTTCAGGAAACAGGAACCGGTCGTGTACCGGCACCACCCGATCCGGGCGACCCTGCTCCGGAATTCAAAGATCGTATGCGAATATGATTTCGTCCAGGACCGTATGCTGACCCGGGCTCAGGCACTGAGCAGGGCGACGAGGAAGCGGGATTTTGATATGCTCAGGGCATGGGATGACGGGTGCCGGGAGGAATAACGGAGAATATTTCCCCCGATAAATACGGGCAAAAATATATCATCCCATAACCATATCATCGGTTATCAAATTCTGGGAGTTTATGATATGGCAGATAGTGCAGGCCAGACAGGCTCGATCAATGTGATCTCAACCCCGGGTGGGGCAAAGATCCAGGTAAGCCATAACAACAGTACCGAACAGATCGTTCCGGAGACACCGTACACCATCGGCGGGAAAGAGCCGGGCACCTATACCGTGACCGTCACCAAGGGTGGGGACTCGAATTCAAAGCAGGTGAAGGTTGAAGCGGATAAGACGGTCACCGTGTACCTGACCATCTTTAACGCCGAAGTAAATGCCGTCATCAGCAGGATTGGGTATTACACGGTCGCGTTCATCATGCTCCTTGCAGCAATCACCGTAGCAACGTATTTCAATTTCCTTATTCCTCACAGCAATTTGTTCAGGGAACTTATTTTTGTCGCATGTGCCGGTGGGCTTGGCGGCCTGGCCTTCAACATGTACGTCTATGTGTACCATATCGGCCGCGAGGAGGATTTCAGGGTGGAATACAAATATTCGTATTACCTCCGCCCGTTCCTCGGCATTCTCTATGGTACCTTTGTCTTCTTCCTGGTAGCCGGCGGCCTCATGATGCTGTCCGGGACAACGGCACCCACCATTGAGAATATGTACGTCCTGAAGTCCGTCATGTTCTATATCGCGCTCGCGTTCCTTGCCGGGTATGCGGAGGAGCCGTTCTCCCTCCAGCTGAAGACCCTGGCAGAGGCCCTGTTCAAGGAACCACCAAACACAGACACTGCAACAACAACCGCAAAATAACACCATCGCCTCACAGGAGATCACGAGAGGGGACGACCCCGGGTTCCGAAGAGGGGGCGGGCAGGGTACCGGATGAGAAAATTAAAAATTTACATCTTCGACTGGTCGCGGGGGAGTGCCGTGCCGTGGGCACCCGGGCCTTTTGCGCCGAGGCCGAGCATCGGGTCACGCTTCTTCTTCTTGTGCTCCCCGTCATCGGGAGACGCAGCCGGGACCTTGTCTAAGAAACACTCGACCGGGTCGCGCCCGCCGGCACAGGTCTTATCCTTGAATTCCGTGCAGTCCCCGCACACCGGCACCTGGGTTGGCAGCAGCGAGGGGAAGTGGTTCTTCCAGAGAGTGGGATCGATCTTGCCCTGTTCGAGAAAACGCTGGATATGCCGCGCCGTGTATTTCATGCTGATATCATAAGCACTGGATCCTCATATGCCTTCTTTCATGGCAGGGCCGGTCTCAGCCCTGTCGGCAGATCTCCGCGAGGAACACCTGCCCGTACTTCTCCTTCTTGAACGCTCCCACGCCAAACACGGCACCGAAACCGGCCATGTCGGAAGGCCGGGTGGCGGCAAGTTCACGCAGGGTCCGGTCGGGGAAGATCATGTACGGCGGCACGCCGTTCGTATCCGCGATCTCCTTCCGCAGCGCCTTTAAACGGCGGAACAAATCTTCAGCACCCGGGTCCAGCGAGGTTGCGGACTGCGCTTTCTCTTTTACCGTACCAGCCTCCGGCACCGGGAGCATCACCCGACAGCGGCCACGGAGCAGTTCGTCGGTCCGTGGCGTGCACCGGATCACCGGGTACTTGTCGCCCGCACGGGCAAGGAAGCCCTGCCGGACCAGCTCGCTTACCCAGGTGCGGTACTGTGCCTTGCTGTACTTCTTCCCGGCCCCGTACGCGGGGAGAGAAGCGAGGTTGTACTCCCGGATTTTTGCACCTTTCGAACCCCGGAGGACATCGGCAATCAGCTCGATCCCGAAATTCACGGGAAGCTGTTTCACGCAGGCTGCGATCGTCTTTGCCGCATCCGTGCAGTCCACCATGTCGGGGGGGTGGTCGCAGGTATCACACGCGCCGCAGTTCTCCTCCCGGTATTCTTCGCCGAAGTACGTGAGCAGGAACTTCCGGCGGCAGCCGGTTGTCTCGCAGTACTCTGCCATGTCCTGCAGTTTCTTCAACGCAACCCACAGGTGCTGGCCCCCGGTGTCGTCGTGCTCGAGCATCGAACGGACCCGCCCGTAGTCGCCCCGACTGTAGAGGAGGATGCACTCGCTGTACTGGCCGTCCCGGCCGGCCCGGCCCGTCTCCTGGTAATATCCCTCGAGGGTCTTGGGCAGGACGTAGTGGATCACGTACCGCACATCCGGCTTGTCGATGCCCATCCCGAACGCGACCGTGGCGCAGACCACCTGCACCCGGTCCTTGATGAACGCCTCCTGCACCTCTTCCCGCACCTGTTTCGAGAGCCCCGCATGGTAGGCACGCGCAATAAAGCCGCGTTTTTTGAGTTCCCCCGCCACCTCTTCGGTCTCCTCCCGCGAGAGGCAATAGATAATTCCCGAATCATCGCGGTGCTGCCCGAGATAGTCAGAAAGGAATATGAGCGGGTTCTTCTTTGGGATCACCCGGTACCGGAGGTTTGTACGGTTGAAGCTGCCCACGAACTCCCGGGCGCCGGTAAGGCCAAGCTGCTGCCGGATGTCCCGGCGCACCTCGGGGACCGCGGTCGCGGTCAGGGCGATGAGAGGGACCCCGGGGAAGAACTTCCGGAGCTGGGCGAGCTGCCGGTACTCGGGCCGGAAGTTGTGGCCCCACTCCGAGATGCAGTGCGCCTCGTCGATCGCGATCAGCCGGACCGGGACTGCGGAGAGGGTGGAGAGAAAATTCGGCTGCATGCACTTCTCCGGCGAGATAAAGAGGAGCCGGAGGCTGCCATCCGCGAGGTCCTCCCCGAGCCGGACCCGCTCGTGGTAATCGAGCGTGCTGTTCCAGGCCGCGGCCGGGATGCCCCGGGCCTGCAGGTCGTCGACCTGGTCCTTCATCAGCGAGATGAGGGGGGAGATGACAAGCGTGAGGCCGCCGAGGTAGAGCGCGGGCAGCTGGTAGCAGAGCGACTTGCCCCCACCGGTCGCCATGATCGCGAGGGTGTCGTGGCCGCCAAGGACCGACCCGATGATCTCCTTCTGGTGCGGCAGGAAAGCGGAGGAGCCCCAGTACATGTGAAGGAGTTGGGCGGTCGTGGCCATAGGATCCCTGATGCCCGGCAATACCGGGAATGCTGCCAAAGAATACGACGGCCGGCGGGAAGAATTTATGCAATGCCTGCTGTTCCCGAAGGGAAGAGCAGGCAGGAGAAGAAACTGTCAGGTTTCTTCGACCAGGGGGGAGATTTACCTCATGGCCCGCCTGAACCACAGGTTTTATGCCAATGCCAAAGGAATCCTTTAAGGAAGCATATGGCCAGAAAATGCGGCACGTGCGGTTTCCCTGCCCCCGACGGGGAATCGAAATTCTGCAACCGGTGCGGACAGGCGATCGTGGAGGAGCCGGAACCCGGGTTCCCGGTCTGCGGCACGTGCGGTGCCCGGGTTGCCGACCCCGAGGCGCAGTTCTGTGACAAGTGTGGCGGGCCGGTAAAGAAGACGAAATCGATGGCATGCCCGTCCTGCGGGAACCCGGCGATCAACGAGGACTCGAAGTTCTGCACCCGGTGCGGCATGACCTTTGCCAAGCCGGGCACGTGCCCATCCTGCGGTTTTGTCAACCCCGACAGCGAGGCGGTCTTCTGCAACCGGTGCGGGGCATCGCTCAAAGGTACAGGGACTGCAACCGCACCGTCAATCGCACCGTCCATCATCGTAACAAAGAAACAGCGGGTTCCCCTGCCGGTGCAGGAACCACCGGTCACTGACTGGGACCCGTGGAGCGACGGAGCCGATGATGCCAGTGCCCGGCCGGTCGCACCTCCGGTGAACCCGTACGGGTACCAGGACGAACCGGCATCGCGGCCCCCACAGATTCGCATGCCACCGAAGAAATATGCGCACCTCCCCCTGATCGCCGACGAGCTCAAGGGCGGGAAGAAGTCCTACGCGGACCCCGACGAATACACCGAGCCCCCTAAAAAAGAGCGCCCGTCAAAGAAAGGCGTCCTCGGATTCATGAAGCGGTAGACGATGGAAAGCGGCTGCCGTACAACGAACCCGAAAACGTATAACATCAGGCGGCAAACGGATCACTATCCAACGGGGTGGAGATTCATGAAGTCCGCGTTACCGGTCATTGCCGTCACTATCCTCATTGCCGCATGCCTTGTGCTGCCGGCCTCGGCAGCAGTCTATTACAGCACCAGCACCCCGCAGATCATCACCCGCGGCGACGAGTTAACCGTCAGCGGCACCGGCGCCACGAACGGCACGGTCGTCCTCTGGATCATTGGCAGGGACTATTTCGGGACCTGGGCGGTTGCGCCGGACCGGCACGGTAATTTCTCCTTCTTCTACAAACCCACCGAGACGGCCCGGTTCTCCGCCGGCCAGTATGCGGTCGTGCTCCAGGACCCGGGGCCAAACGGCATCATGGAGGTCGAGCCCGGCAAAGACGCGGGCGGCAACCTCACCATCATGAACCGTGGCAAGATCATCGTGCGGATCGGGACTAAAGAGGCGCTCAGGGCCAATGTCCAGAAGGAGACCGCTTCACTCACTGATGCCGCCAGACTGCAGGGCGTGGACGACACATTCGTCACGGAATATTTCTTTGTTGAGGACCCGATCGTGGTATTCAACGGGATCATCCCGGCATCGGACTCACGTCTCCCCGACCAGGTCACGGGCAACCGGATCTTCTTCAACGGCACGACCAACCTTCGGACAAGCGACGTCTTCCGGGCGGAGATCCGTAAGGACGGCGCGGAGACGCCGATCATGACAAAGGACCTTACGATCATCCCCGGCACCGGCCTGAACTCCTGGAACTATGAGCTGGACGAACCGGGCCTTCAACCGGGGAAGTATCGCATCTCCGTGCGCTGGGCCTCGTACAATACCACCGGCTCCAGCACAGCGTATTTTGCCGTCAGGGAAGGCACGGTCCCGGTAACGCCGGGCCTGCCGGCCCCCGCCATGAACACCGAGGCCCCGCTCCCGAAGGGGCTTGACACGCTGCTTATCCTCGGGATTGTGTTCGTCTCCGCCGTTGTCCTGTATACGGTCGGCAAAAAATAGGGATAATTGCGTTACGAGAAGTACGCAACGATATTCCGGAAGAGCTGCATGTTGAGCGACTCGGCAGGCAGCGCCCGGCCCTCGCGCCGCGCCTGCTCCTTCATGAGCGGCCAGTCATAGAGGTTGGTGAACTCCATTGCCCGCTCGGGGTGCGGCATCATGCCGAGCACCCGGCCGTTCGCGGAGGTGAGACCGGCGATGTCCTCCACCGAACCGTTCGGGTTGTAGGGATACTCACCGTCCGCAGGGTTCATGTCCTCCCGGCAGTACGTGAACGCGACCATCTTCTTCTGCCTGATCTTCTGGAGGGTTTCTTTCGAACACGAAAGGTTACCCTCGCCGTGGGAAACGGGGCAGTATATCCGTTTGATCCCCCGCGTCCAGAGGTTCTCGTTCGCCGGTTTCAGGGTGACAAACCGGCACTCCAGCCGGCCGCCGCGGTTTGGCATCAGGGCGATCTCCCGGGCATACGTCCTGTCGAACGCGGGGACGAGGCCGAGGTTTGCGAGGATCTGGAACCCGTTGCAGATGCCAAGCACAAGGTTGTCGCCGTCCATGAACTCCTGCAGCTCATCCCAGAGATTGTTCCTGACCCGGTTCGCGTAGGCATTGCCGGCACCGGTGTCGTCGCCATACGAGAAGCCGCCGGGGAAGACGAGCAGCCGGTAGTCTGCCATCGACCTGTCCCCCGCGATCAGGTCGTTGATGTGGACGATGTCCGCATCCATGCCGGCCCGGGTCAGGGCAACGTGTGTCTCCATCTCGGAGTTGATCCCATAGCCGCTCATGATCAGGGCCTTTTCAGGGATCCGTTCCGGTGCTGCCGGGGCCGTTGGCATTGCTGCCGGCCTCCTGATATTTCGCCGTACTGTTGCCATATCAGAACCTCCCAAACGAGGCCTTGTACGCCGTTTCAAGGTCCCTTACCGCCACGTCCAGGAGGAGCGTCTGTGCGGTGAGCCGGAACCGGCTCCCCCCCGTCCTCCCGAGCAGCACTGCGTCCGGCCCAAGCGCCTGCTCGAACGCCCGCTTGTGGTCCGGGGCAACCGTGACCACGAACCGTGAGAGCGACTCCGAGAAGAGGAAGTAGTCCGGGCGTATCGAGTCCGGGACAGGGACGGTGAGGTCCATGCCAAGCCGGCCGGCAACCGCGACTTTTGCGAGCGCAACCGCAAGACCACCGTGGTTGACCGGGAAGGCTGAGGCCACGAGTTCGTGGGCGATCGCGTTCGCGAGCCGGACATAGCGCTCCTTTGCCGCTGCCGCGTCCAGCACCGGCACGGTATTCCCGGTGCTCCCGAGCAGGGCGAAGTACTCCGACCCGCCCAGCTCCTCTTTAGTCCCGCCGATCACGTACACGAGATCGCCGGCGATCTTGGCATCCATCGAGACCGCCTTTCCCGCATCCGGGTGAACGCCGATGGAGGAGATGAGGAGGGTCGGCGGCACGGAGACCTTCACCTTCTCCCCTTCCGCGTCGAACCCCGAGAAGTCGTTGAACATGGAGTCCTTGCCGGAAATGAACGGGGTGCCGAATGTCTTCGAGAAGTCGTAGCACCCCTTTGCCGCGAGCTTCAGCTGCCCAAGGCGTTCGGGCTCATCGGACGAACACCAGCAGAAGTTGTCGAGGATCGCGACCGTGTCCAGGGGTACGCCCATGGCAACGAGCCCCCGCAGGGCCGTGTCGATGCCCGCACCGGCCATGTTGTACGGGTCGATCTCGGAGTACGAGGGGAAGAGGGCCTGCGAGAGGCCGACGGCCTTCTTCGACCCGGGGACAATCTTCGTCAGCGTTGCGACCGACTGCACCCGGCCCTTCCCCTGCACCGGCCCGAGCACGTGGCCGCCCTGCACGGTATGGTCGTACTGGATGGTGATGTACTCCTTCGAACAGATGTTCTTCCTCTTCATCATCGCGAGCAGGGTATCGTCGAGCCGCTCGGGGCAGGGGGTGTCCGGCTCGGGGTTTGCCTTCTTCAAAAAGATCGTTTTCAGCTGCTTCTTTGGCAGCCCGTCGTGCAGGAACGCAAGTTCGAGGTCCATCACGACCGCCCCGCCGCATTCCACAACACACCGGCCGGTGTCCGTGAACGTCCCGATCACGGTCGCTTCCACTTCCCGGCGCTCCATCAGCGCCATGAATGCCGCGAGGTTCTCCGGCTGCACGGCAAGCGTCATCCGCTCCTGCGACTCGGAGATCCAGACCTCCCACGGGGCCATGCCGTGGTACTTCAGCGGCACACAATCAAGCTGCACATGGCAGCCGTTGCACTCCTTTGCCATCTCTGCGACCGAGCAGGAGAGGCCGCCCGCCCCGTTGTCGGTGATGCTCCGGTAGAGGCCGGCATCGCGGGCCTCCTTGACGATCACGTCAGAGAACTTCTTCTGGGTGATCGGGTCGCCGATCTGCACCGCGGTGACCGGGCTCTTCGGGTCAAGCGCCTCCGATGAGAAGGTGGCGCCGTGGATCCCGTCCTTGCCCACCCGGCCGCCCACCATCACGATAAGGTCGCCGGCCTGCGCCGCCTTCTCGGAAAGCTTCCGGCCACCCGATTCCCAGGGGATCACGCCGACCGTGCCGGCAAAGACGAGCGGTTTTCCCGCGTAGCGGGGGTCGAAGTAACAGAACCCCTGCGGGGTCGGGATACCCGAGCAGTTGCCGCCAACACCCACGCCCCGGACCACACCGTCGAGGATCTGCCGGGGCGGGAGTACCGGGTTCGACATGTCCTTCCCGCGGAAGAGAGGGGCTGCAGCATCGGGGTCGCCAACACAGAAGCCGTAGATGTTGATGCATGGTTTTGCCCCGAGGCCGAAACCGATCGTGTCCCGGTTCACGCCCACGATGCCGGTCAGCGCCCCGCCAAACGGGTCGAGGGCCGAGGGGGAGTTGTGGGTCTCGACCTTGTGGGTGACGAGGAACTGGTCGTCGAAGATGATCGCGCCGGAGTTGTCGGAGAAGACCGAGACGCAGATGTCCCTGTCGCCCGCCGCCTCGCGGATCTCGTTCGTTGCCGCCTGGATGTACGTCTTGTAGAGCCCCTTTGGCACATCGTCGTCCATCGCGGAAGCGAAGATCGTGTGCTTGCAGTGCTCGCTCCAGGTCTGGGCAAGCGACTCGAGCTCCACGTCGGTCGGCTTCCGCCCGAGTTTCAGGAAATAGTCGCGGATCGCGTGGAGCTGGGCGAGGTCAAGGGCGAGCGGCCCCCGGCGCTCTCCCGTCTGCGGGTCAAGGATCCCTTCCTTCCCCAGCTTCATCAGCTCCGCGTCATCGATCCCAAGGTCCACCGGCCCCGCGGTCGGCAGCTCGTGGAGCTCCACGTGCGGCACGATACGGTCCATACCCGTATGCCCATATTCCTCCCGGGTCTTCGTGCGCACCCGGTTCACGAGGGGGTTTGCAAGCGTCCCGGCAAGGGCCCGGAGCGCCTCGGGGGCGAGCCGCCCGCGGACAAAGTAGAGCTGCGAGGAGTAGACCGCCTCCCCCTCGGCAAATTTCATTGCCAGGAAGTCCTCGATCGTCTGCCGGGCCGTGGTGCCGACATTGTCGGTCACGCCCGGGAGGAACCCGACCTCGATCGCGTAATCGAAAAGGGGCAGGGTTGCTTCGTCCACCGTGAACTCCTGCACGACCGGGTTGACGAGCTGCTGTGCTACCTGCACCAGCTCGTCCCGGGTGAAATCCCGTGCGCTCGTCGCGACCATGTACACATCGGTGAGGTGCAGTTCGTCGATGGGAAAGCCGAGCGACCGGATCCGGTCCGTCCGGGTCTTCAGGCGGGGGTCTTTGGTATAGTGAACTTCTATGCGGTGGACAAAAGAAGCCATGTACACAGATTTTGGCGCACTGGAGAAAATAGGTATCGTAAGGGCAGGTCACGGGTAGGAAAAAAGAGGGATCAGGCCATGTTACTTTCTCGTCACAACTACCGGGTCGAGCGTTGCATCGATCATCAGGTCGAAGTCCACCGTGTCCAGCCAGCCGGCCTTCTCGAACATGCTCATGAAGCAGATACCGGCAACTTTTGCCCCGACGTGTTTCCGGATGATATCCCGCACCTGCTCCTTGGTCACCGGCATCATCGGCATCGCAAGCCCGCCCATAAAGACGAGCAGTTTCGGGCGAAGTGTTGCCGGGCCGCCGGAGACCTGCATTCCCACATCCTCCACGTTCTGGATCTTTTTTGCCTTTGTCTCGTCAAGCAGGGGAACAAAGACCTGCTCCACGTGAAGGCCGCGGACCGCGACCGCATTGAACTCGATAAACGGCGTGCAGGTGCCCACGCAGCCGTAATAGGCGATCTGGTCCCCGTCCTTCAAGCCCAGGCCCTGCACAAACTCCTTGTAGGGGCGCAGGATACCGGGGATGCTCTTTGTTACCTCCCGTGTTACCATAACTGATCACCTGATCTCGGGCGGTATGCGGGATAAGTGTTGTTAAAAGCGGGGCACAGGTCACCGTTTCATAGCATGGCGGTAACACCAGCCGGCAATGAGTGGACTGACGATGACCCCGGCAATGACAACGATGCTGTGCCAGGAATAATTCTGCCGGATCACGAACTCCCGGATCACGATCATCGCGGCATAGATCGCACCGAGGAGGACGGAGAGTAATTTTGCAAGCGCCATCGGGTCCGCTGGCCGTGCAATGGGGAAGAACGCGAGCAGGAGGAGGAGGAGGAACAGGACGTACGTGAACGGGATGAGCGAGGGGGCAATAAAATACGGCTGGAGGTACGAGAAGATGCCGCTCATCACAAAGACAGGCAGGAGGAACACGGCCTCTTTTACCGTAAGCGGGTACCAGCGCATCGTGATCAGGACTCCGTTGGGCTGCCGGCATGATGAGTGTTGCGGCGGGAGAAAGGAGGATTACCGGAACCGGTCGTCCGACCGGGTCGTCTCCGCATTTTTACAAACCGACTCCAGCCACCCGCAGCGGGAGCCGGGGTACGCATCGAACACCGGCACGTACGGCTTGAGGTCGAGGAGCGGCGTGCCGTCCAGCACATCCACATCTTCGATGGTGAGCGTCCCGCCCGCCATGTCCACGGCAAGGAGCCGGACCACCGAGAGGCCGATCGCGTTCGGGCGCTTCGGAGACCGCGTAGCAAAGATGCCCCGGGGGGTTGTATCGAGGAACGGTTTTACCGTCAGGTTGTGATCCACGCACTTATGGAGGGCGTAGATGAGGATGACCCGCTCGAACCCGCTGAGGTCGAGGAGCCCTTCGCGGTACCGTGCGAAGATCTCAATCGTCCCTTGGGTACCCCGGGCCCCGTTCGGCTGGATGGGCATGCCGGCGATGTCACGGAACGGCGAGTGAATAGTGCCAACCGGGGCATAGGTGAAGGTGGCAGGGGGATCCTGCGTGTCGTGCATGAAGAGTTCTTGTCGCCCCGGCACTAAAAACCGATTGATTAAAAATTATTTCATCGCCATCATTGCATCGCGTTTCATCTCGATCGCGAGCGCAGTGCGGGAGCTTGCAACATGCTCGCGGAACTCGCGGGTGAGGGCGTTGATCGCGGCGTTGGTGGCTGCAAGTGATTTCACCGATTTGTTGGCCAGGGCCCCCCGGAGGTTGAGGTGCTGGGCATTGATCTGGTCTGATACATTCTGGAGGAGCATTGTGTTCACGCCCTGTTTTTCGAGATTGTAGATGGCCCTGAACCGTTCCATCGACGACCTGTTGAAGAGAGTGAGCCGGGCGGACTCGTTTGCAAGCCAGTGGACGGTCTCATTGTCCTCATCGATGCTCCGGGTCGCATTCAGGTAGGCCCGCGTACTGGCCCTCATGTCGGCCCGGCTCCCGTTGAAGAACACCAGCTGGGTCGTGGTCTCATCGGAGAATAACTTCGTCTGGGCACGAAGCTCCTCCCGGGCTTGTGTTATGTCGGCAGAAGTGGTCATGATCGGGACCGATGATGCAATCACCAGGTAATCGTCGCGGATTTGCCTGAGGGGGGTGGTCCCCTTACCGTTGCTGATGCTGTCGATGTACTTGATCGTGCATCGCATGCTGACGTCCATATCCTCTCCGACATAGGCGATATGCATCTTTTGGGATGCAATCACTTCCGGCCGGTCCTTCTGGTCAGGATCTGTACTCTTCGGGACCGGTGTGCCCGTGACGAGGGCAGAAACGCACGGCGCAACCAATACCAGGATCACGAGGCATGCTGCTACCCTGAATAATACTTTACGATCTCTTGAAATCACTGCAAATACCCCCTGTAAACATGAGAAAGAGAATTCACTTCCCAAAAGTGGGATCGGGCGTTTATAATATTGACCTGATGGCGGAGGTTATTCATCTAACCATCCGGTTATATTGAATATAATTTCCTGGATACGTGCGGCAATACGGATATACGCAGGGATCAGAAGACAGGAAGGTAAGGGAGAAATACTATACCAGAAGCTGACAAATTTTATCCTGAGGTACGTGCGTGGCAAAGGACTATTTTTTCAAAAACGACCGATCGGCCATCATCAACGAGGACCTCTTTGCCACAAAGAAGATTCAAAAAGAGAGTATCGACCTCGTAGTCACGTCGCCGCCCTACAACGTGGACATCCAGTACAATTCCCACGATGACCGGGGCACGTACGCGGAATATTTGGACTTCTCGTCCCGTTGGATGAAGCGGTGCCACGGGTGGATGAAAAGCGATGGCCGGTTCTGCTTAAACATCCCGCTTGACAAGAACAAGGGGGGCCAGCAGAGCGTAGGGGCCGATCTCACGACGCTCGCAAAGGAAGCCGGGTTCTCCTACCATTCGACGATCATCTGGAACGAGGGGAACATCTCGCGCAGGACCGCGTGGGGGTCGTGGGCAAGCGCCTCGGCGCCATACGTGATCGCGCCCGTGGAGCTGATCGTGGTGCTGTACAAGGACTCGTGGAAGAAAACGAGCGGTTCACGCGAGTCGGACATAACAAAAGAGGAGTTCATGACCTGGACGAACGGCCTCTGGACCTTCAACGGAGAAAGCAAGAAGAAGGTCGGGCACCCTGCGCCGTTCCCCGTGGAGCTGCCCTTCCGGTGCATGAAGCTCTTCTCGTTTGTGGACGACACCGTGCTCGACCCGTTCATGGGGAGCGGGAGCACGCTCCTTGCCGCCAGCCGGTGCCAGCGGAAGGGGGTCGGTATCGAGATCGATGCCCGCTACTGCGAGCTGGCACAAAAGCGGATCGAGTCCGGGTGTTAGCCGGGCTGGCTTTTGTGTGCGTGCATGGCCCGGGTTTGTCGTTTCCTGCCCCAAAAGGGCCGTTTCAACCAGAAACTTTGTAAATAACCCTGTCGTTCTTGTACAATCATGCACTACACCATCATCACGGAATCCCACGAGATGGGCGGGTTCACTGCCCGTTGCGTGGAGATCCCGTCCGCGCGTGGTTACGGCAACACCCAAGGTGAAGCGATTGCCAGTATCCGTGAGGCGATTGAAGTGGTGCGGGAAGCACAGAATGCGGAACTGCACAAAACCATTGCATCCGTCCATTCTGAGATCATCAGGATCGAAGTCGCTGACTCCGCATAAATTCCCCGGGTATAACCGGGGAATGAAAAGTTCTCTCCTTTTTAAAAATTACCCACGAGCGTATGTGCCCTAAAAAAGTTAAAACCCCGCCGGGTCGACCGCGTCCCACCGTACCTTTGCCTTCTGCACGAACCACCATGCCGGGACAAGAAGGAGCACTGAAGCAAGGACGTAATACGGATTTGCGAAGGCCACCGCGGTGAAGACCGTCAGGACGATCCCGACGAGGACAAGGTAGATGGCGAGCACTTTTACGTCGTACACCAGCACGTTCGGGGAAAGCCCTGCGAGCCAGGCCATGACCGCAACGGCATAGAACGAAACGGAAAGGCCAAGCACCACAGCGGGGAGAAGGTACGCGCCTTCTCCTGAAAGGAGGGCCACAACCGCGATAAAGAGCGCCGGTAGCAGCTGGAGAACGGCAAACGTTGTGAGTTTCCCGGTGATCAGCCTGCTGACCGCAACCGGCAGGCAGGCGTACGGCCCGAAGGTGTCGAACATCGTGACCCACGTGTACATCGTGGACGCGATCACGCCGGTGGTGATGGCAAAGATGAAGAGCAGGCCGTGGGGCGGGAAGTAGGGGCCCAGCAGGGAGAGGAAAAACCAGATCACGGCAAGGGGGAGGAGGAACGAGAAGATCGTCTGGCCGACCAGGCTCCCGCTCCGGTACAGGTCGAGCGTGTCCTTCGTGGCAAGCGGGGGGTCCGGCAGGAACGAGAGCCGCTGCATGAGGGGGGTGAACGAGTTCCGGTAGTTCTTCTCCGATCCCACGGATTCGGGACTGAAGAGTGCAATCGCGACCCCGAAGAGGACCGCAAGAATGGCGCAAGACGCGAGCAGGTTCGCCCACGTGAACGAGGCATTAAGGAGCAGCGGCGGGAAAAAGAGCGCCGGGTTCATGCCGGTCAGCACGGCAAGGCCGCCCCACCCCGCGACAAGGGCCAGCAGGAAGAGCCAGAGCGCCGGTTTTGACCGGGCATAGATGGTCGAGAGGAAGAAAACCGCACAGAGTCCGAAGAGGAACGCGAGCGCAAGGGTGAGGAGCAGGAGGAGGGCACTCGCGAGGGGGACGCCGGTGAAGGGCGAAGCAACGATGTACCCGAAACCAAAGGGAAAGACCCAGAGGATGAAGTAGTAGACCGTGTCCTTGACGACAAAGTTCGAGAAGATGAACTGCTCCGAGAGCGGGAGGCTCCGGGCGGAGTAGGCGAGGAGGCTTGCCTGCCCGAACCGCCGGTTCATCACCTCGTTGCCCAGGAGCCCGAACCCGCCGACCATGATCCCGAGCATCAGGTAACTTGCGTGGATGATCACCGTGAGATTGCCAGCGGGGAGCGTGGTCTGCATCAACGGGACGAGGAACGAGCCCATGAACGCGATCCCGAAGATCATGACCGGGAAGAGGGCAAACGAAAGGCTGCCAAACATCGTGGAATGGACCCGCCACTCTTCCTTCATCATGGCGTGGAAGAGTTCAAGCATGGCGATCCTTCCGGACGAGCGAGAGGAAGAACGAGGGCAGGTGTTCGCCCCTGCCGGTCAGGTCGGCAACGGGACCGGTGTGGAGCAGGTTGCCCTTGTGGAGGATTGCAAAACCCGAGCAGATCTCCTCAGCCACCTCCAGGATATGGGTCGAGATGAAGATCGTCTTTCCCTTCTTGACATACGCCGCGAGGTAGTCCTTGACTACGTCCTGCATGATCGGGTCGAAGTTGATGAGCGGTTCATCGATCAGGGCGAGCGCCGGCTCGTGGATGAACGCCTGCGTGAACATCAGCTTCTGCCGGGTGCCCCTCGACAAGTCCTTGCAGAGCACGTTCTTCTTGTCGGCAAAGTCGAGGAAGTCAAACCACCAGTCAGCCTTTGTCTCAATGTCCGGGATCTTCCGGACCGCGGCAACGAACCGGAGGTACTCCATCGCGGTGAGGAAACTGGGCGGGGTCTCCTGCTCGGGGATGATGCCCACACGCCCGCGTACCCCGACCGGGTCTGATGTCACATCGACCCCGAGCACGGTCGCCGTGCCACCGGTCGGCCGGGTCTGCCCGGTCAGCATCTTGATTATCGTGGTCTTGCCGGAGCCGTTCGGGCCAAGAAGGCCAAAGAGTGCCCCTTCCTCTACCGCAAGGGTCACGCGGTCCACTGCCTGTACTTCGCCATAAGTTTTCGATAAGTCACGTGCTTCCAGTACGATTGTCATGCCATCACTCCTCCACCTTCATTCCATACCAGATAAAATCAAGGCCGTTCCCGATGATCTTCTCACGTTCAGCCGGGTCATCTGTCAACAGTGCATGGGCGATCAATCCCGAAAGGGCAGAAGCCATTATACAGAAGAGACCTGACGGGTCGACATCCCGGATCTCGCCGTTTCGTATCCCGTCCCGGACAAGGTCTTCCAGGAAGAGGAAGTGGGACATGCCCTCCTCGTGGGCATTCGTTGAGACAAACGGCGAGTGGGCGAACTGCTCCATGAACTTCAGTTTCGCAGGGTTCCTTATACCCCATCCTGCCGCGTTCTTCCCGAGCCTGCGGAGCTTGTCCTTTGCGGTCTTCTCCTTATCAAGCCCCCGACACATTTCCCGGGCCGCCTCGCTCTTCACCCGGCGGTAAAGTGTATCGATCAGGTCCTCCTTGGTCCTGAAATAAAAGAAGAGCGTCCCGGTCGCAACCCCGGCCTTTTTGGAGATCAACGAGGTCGGGGTGCCAAAAAAGCCCCGCTCGGTGAAGAGGGTGAGCGCCGTATTCAGGATCGCCTCCTGCTTTTCCGGTGAAGGTTCACGCATGGGACTTCTCACCCAGGATTGCCCGCTTCACCCGTTTTACCCGGTTGATGCACCAGAGCCCCCCCTTCATGATGGGGACGACGATGTCCATCATCCCCTCCATCTCCTTTGAGACCTCTTTCATGAGATCGGGGATTGGCAGGTGTTGCGGACAGGCCTTGGCACACTTCCCACACTGGCGGCAGAGGCTGGCACAGGATTTCTCGCCCATGAGACCGCCGTGCCGGCCAACATACTGGAATTTTACCTCACGATCGTGGGGAAAGAGGGCGTGCGCATTGTAGCTGGCAAAGCAGCCGGGGATGTCGACCCCGGCCGGGCAGGGCATGCAGTACCCGCAGCCCGTGCACCCGACTTTCATGAGCCGGCGGTACTCATCGCGGACCCGGCCGATAAGCGCCCGCTCTTCATCGCTGAGCGAGCCACAGGCTGCATCTCCCGCGACGCAGAGGTTCTCATCGATGTGAACTTCGTCGTTCATCCCCGAGAGGACGACCGTAACCTCGGGATGATCCCAGACCCAGCGCAGGCCCCACTCGGCCGGCGATCGCTTCACAGGCGCTTCGTCCCAGATCTTCCGGATCGATTCCGGCACCCGGCCGGCCAGGTTGCCGCCACGCAGCGGCTCCATGATCATGACCGCGAGACCTTTTGCCGCAGCGTACTTCAGGCCCTCGGTGCCGGCCTGGTTTTTTTCATCGAGATAGTTGTACTGGATCTGGCAGAAGTCCCAGGTGTACGCATCCACGATCTCTTTGAAATCGTCAAGGCTCCCGTGGAACGAGAACCCGGCATTCCTGATGCGGCCGTCCTTCTTTGCAGAATCGAGGAATTCAAGCACGCCGAGGTCTTTCATGATCCGGAAACTTTTCCCGGCAAGACTGTGGAGGAGGTAGTAATCGATGTGATCGGTCTGTAGTGTCTTCAGCTGCCCGTCCAGGATCCGGTCCATATCCGCCCGCTCGAAAACTTCCCAGTGGGGGAGCTTGGTCGCGATCCGCACCTTCTCGCGGAACCCGCCGGCAAGCGCCTTTCCCAGCACCTGCTCGCTCTTCCCGAAGTGGTAGACAGGGGCGGTATCGATGTAATTTACTCCGTTGTCGATTGCGTGCCGGATCTGGCGGATCGCACGCTCCTCATCCACGCCGCCGGTCCGGGTGGACGGGAGGCGCATGCAGCCGAAGCCGAGCGCGGATAGTTTATCACCGGTTCTGGGAACAGTACGGTATAACATCGGGAACACCAGTGTAAATTGACTAGTCAGTCAATATGGTGGTGATATTAATAAAATTTATGGAACCGCTCTGTGTTACTCAGGATTCCCTTCATGGATCCCATAGATCCCGGACGCCCCCTCATGTCTCCGGACGATATGGAACCCGGAAAAAACCCTCCCATTCATATTCCAGCAGGGTTTCCGAACCTGTACGCGATCAATTATGGAGTGAGATTTGCCTAATGGAAAATTTTGGCATCTCGGATCAAACGAATACACACCTATTCTGTCTTTTCCTGAATCCTCCTGATCAGGTTTATCATATACTCTTCACCCTCATCAGAATTCAGCCATTCAATGATCAGAGACCTCAAATCATTATTACGCTTCTCGAAGAATGTGAGCAGCGCCGCTGTAATTATATCATTTCTTGAAGCATATTCTCCATTCTCAATCGCAGTATTGATTTTTTGTAACAGATCGTGGGGACATTTATACGAGATTTGTTCTTTTGGTTTACCCCGGATTGAAGGCATTTATTTATGAATGCAATGGAACTGTTAATTCTTTTTGCAATTCTAAAGAGATTCAAGAGAACCTTTTTATTATAATAAATTATTAATTGATTTGTTGAATATGAAGATTCCTGACGTATCAGCCGCTGGCAAATACAGGATAATGAATTCGATCATCAGGTGAAATGGGAAAATATTTGATCGCCAAAACTGGTCATGGTATTACCGTTGAAAAAATACAGTAATAAAACTGTCTGAGCGCGGATGATCTCTGTCCTTTATGTTGATGACGAACAGAACCTGCTGGATATTGCCAAGGTATTTCTTGAACAAACCGGTAAGTTTCATATCGATACTTCAGCATCAGTACCTGAAGCGCAGGAGAAACTTGTATCCATAAAATACGACGCGATATTATCCGATTACCAGATGCCCGTCATGGACGGGATACAATTCCTTAAATTCGTCCGGGAACACCATGGTTCGATCCCGTTCATCCTTTTCACCGGCCGGGGGCGTGAAGAAGTTGTCATCCAGGCACTGGAAAACGGCGCCGATTTTTATATCCAGAAAGGCGGGGATCCCAGATCACAGTTCGCCGAGTTGCAGAACAAGATCGAGAAAGCCGTCACGGAGAAACTGGCCATCCACGCCCAGAAGGTATCGGAGCAGCGGCTGACTGATATCATCAATTTTCTCCCAGACCCCACGCTCGTCATCGATGCGCAGGGAATTGCCATCGCATGGAATCGTGCCATGGAACAGATGACGGGTGTTCCCGCATCGGACATGCTCGGCAAAGGAAATTATGAATATGCACTCCCATTCTACCATGAGCGCCGCCCAATCCTGCTCGATCTCATCCTCTCGTACGATATCGCCATTGTACAGACCTATGAGAATATCCGGCAGAATGGCAGCTCACTCATATCGGAAAAATTCATTCAGGACATGTACGGGGGAAAAGGGGCATACCTCTGGTTTGTTGCATCCCCCCTCTGTGATGCTCACGGAAGTATTGTCGGGGCTATCGAATCGATCCGCGACATCACCTTACAGAAAAAACTGGAGCAGACTGTCAGGGCCAGCGAGCGGCGTTATCACAATGTTTTCGATGCCGCTGCGGAGGCGATGATCGTTGTTGACCGGGACTCCGGGAAAATACTTGATGCGAACATAGCTGCCATGCAGTTATACGGGTATACGCGCGATGAATTCAGGTCCCTGCAATCCCGCGATCTTACGGATGACAGAGCGCGGATGATACCGGCCGACCGGGAAGGAATCCTGCACATTCCCGAGCGACGGCACAGGAAAAAAGACGGCTTCCTGTTCCCGGCTGAAATCTCCGGTAATGTCTATCCCCAGAAGAAACAGACAATCGCTATCATTACCGTACGGGATATCACGGATCGTAAAAATGCAGAACGGGAACTTGCCTGGAGAAATGACGCCCTCAACGCGGCCAATGAACAACTCGCAGCAACCACGGAAGAACTCCGGCAGAATTGCGAAGAACTCGGCAACAACCAGCGTCAGCTGGTCCAGGCCAATGATTTCCTTACCAGCCTGATTTCTGCTTCGCCGTTTGCCATCATCGCTTTCGATGTCGGGGGTACAATCCTCCGATGGAATACCGCAGCCGAGCGGCTGTTCGGATGGTCAGAATATGAGATGGTCGGAAAAACTCTCCCGAACATTCCCATGGAGAAATTACCGGAATTCAGGGCATTTATCCAGCGGGTTCTTTCAGGAGAAGCCATTCCCGGTATTGAACTCCAGCGCATTACAAAAGACGGTTCGAAAGTCGACATACGTCTTTTCGCGGCACCGATATATTACGATGAGGTGACAATCACCGGCGTCCTTGGCATCATAGAAGATATTACGGAGCAAAAAGCGATTGCAGAGGCACTCTCGGATAACCGGAGGATCCTTGATACCCTTATGCATAATCTGCCCGTCATGGTCTACCGGTGCAGGAATGATCCCGAATGGACCATGGAATTTGTCAGCAACGGTTGTGTGGATCTTACCGGCTATGCTCCCGAAGATCTGATCCAGAATTGCACCATCTCCTTTGGGTCTCTCATAGTTCCTGAAGACCGGCACCGGGTGTACGATATGATCCGGCAGGGAGTTGACAGACTTCAGCCTTTCCAGATGGAATACAGGATATCCGACCGGGCCGGCCGGGTACGGGAAGTCTGGGGACAGGGGCGGGGGATTTTCAACAACCAGGGAGAACTTGTTGCCTTTGAAGGGTACATAACGGACACCGTTGAGATCAAACGGGCCTGAAAACCGATGGGGGATTACTGACACACAGTAACTCCCTGCCATTCATCTCCCTATCCCCGTAATGATTCCGACCACTTGTTGGGCGGTTACCGGGGCCACGATCCGTCGTGACGTCCCGTCATCCGGCGTATCATTCGATCCCGGGGCCCCGGATCCGAACCCCCCCGGTATTCTTCTCAAGTTCCTACTGCCGTTCCGGCAGCAGTCGCCCATCCAAAAGGGTCTATATTGACAGTTTTTTGAGCCCGAAATGTCCCCCATATGAGGATAATCAGGCCAATACGAGCATATTGCAAATCCGGTGTGCTATAATTCGCAAAAAAACGCGACTATCAGAAAACCGAGTTTTCAAATCGGGATCCGATTGGCAAACGGAGCCCTATACGAGGAGATAATTTTGCAGGGCGATTACTCCCTAGAGGGGAGTATGAGCGGTGAATGCTACAGGTCTAAAGACCTGAAGCAGGAGAAGATCAATATCTTCTTCTGAACGAAGTTCTTCGACTGCATGAGACCCGTATGGGTCGAGTGTAAATCCGGAACACCCCCGGAAACAGGGGTATCCCACAAGACCCCCTCCCTCACAGCAGTGTCTCCAGGATATCCCCTGCATCGCAGACCAGCTTGGGGCATATCGTTTTAAAGACGCCCGTCTCCCGGGCTGCCTTGAGCTTCTCGGGATCAGAGAGGTCGTGGCCGAGCAGCTCCGAGCAGTTCACCGAGTTGTTCCGCTCCCGGAATTCTTTCACGAACTTCTGCGCCACCTCATACGTCTTCTCCTTGGACGCGAGGTCTTCAATCGACATGCGCCCGTACTTCATGCCAATAACCATCAGGGCGCCGGAGACCGCCCCGCATGCATTCCCCGTGTGCCCCATCCCGCCGCCAAGGCCGCAGGAAAGTCTGAGGGCAGTCTTCTCATCGATGCCGAAGTCCTTTGCAAACGCACAACAGACTGCCTGCGAGCAGGACCAGCCGCCCACAAACAGTGCGGCTGCATCCTCACCTTTGGTCGTTGTCATGAATACCGGTTGTCCCGTGGAGAAAAAAAGGATTGCCGGCCCGTAGTTTTCCATACCTTTTTTTCTCCGGCAGTCCAATGAACGTGCAATATCCAGCCGCGATTACGCAAGGCTCCAGGTCATATCATGCAGTACCATTTTGCAGACAGGATTGCACGCGCCCCCGCATCATTCCTTGAAGAACTGTTCCGGGTCTCTTCCGATCCCACGATCATCTCCTTTGCCGGGGGGCTCCCGTCCTCTGCCCTCATCGATACCGAAGGTATTGCCCGGGCAACCCGCGAGGTCATGGAAGAAGAGCCGCAGGTCGCGCTCCAGTATACGACGACCGACGGGTACCTCCCGCTGCGTGAATTTATCGCGGACCGGTACCGCCACCGCCTTGGTGTCCCGGCAACCGCGGACGAGATCCAGATCGTCAACGGTTCTCAGCAGTGCCTCGACCTCTTTGCCAAGCTCTTCCTCAACACCGGCGACCACGTGGGTATGGAACGGCCCGGCTACCTGGGAGCGATCGAGGCCTTCTCGCTCTACGAACCGGTGATCGACACCGTGCCGCTCGAAGAGGACGGCCCGGACCTGAATGCCTTTGAACGGCTGGTTAAAAAAACGCAGGTGAAGTTCTTTTACGGCATCCCCAATTCCCAGAACCCCTCAGGGCGGACCTATTCGCAGGAGAAGCGCAAGGCGATCGCGGAGATCCTTGAGAGCAGCGGTACTGTTTTCTATGAGGACGATGCGTTCGGCGAGCTCTTCTTCGATGCACAGCCGCGGCTCCCGGTAAAACGCCGGGTCCCCGACCAGGCTGTCATCTCCGGCTCGTTCTCCAAGACCGTGGCACCGGGGATGCGGATCGGCTGGATGTATGCCCCATCGGGGATTCTTGCCAAATTCAATGTCGTCAAGCAGGCAGCCGACCTCCACTCCAACTTCCTCTGCCAGAAGATCCTGCACCGGTACCTCACCACCCATGACCTTGACGCAAACATACGGAAGATCGTGGCCGCGTACGGCCGGAAATGCCGGCTGATGTGCGAGTTGTTCGACGACCTGATGCCGCAGCTCACCCACACCCGCCCGGAAGGCGGGATGTTCCTTATGGCAACGCTCCCCGCAGGCCTCTCCTCCCGCAGGGTCTTTGACGAGGGCGTAAAGAACAAGGTTGCAGTGCTGCCGGGCCTCCCGTTCTATGTTGACGGGGGAGGTACGGACACGCTCCGGCTGAACTTCTCGTCGGCATCCGATGAGCAGATCGCGGAGGGGATGCAGCGGCTCGCGCGGGTGATCGCATCTCTCCGATAGGACCCCGTTTAAACCGGATCGCATAAATAGCGAAATCGCCCGATGTATCTATACAGGAAGAGATACTCTTGAGAAAACCTTGTGCACTTCTCATCATCCTTGTTCTGTGTGTATTCTGTTCAGCAATTGCTGTCCCGGTTGCCGCTGACGGGGATACCCCTGGAACGAATGTCACCATGGAGCCAACCGTGACCCTGAAGCCGGTTACGGCACCGACCACGGAAGCAACGACAGTCCCCACTACGGTCAAGACAACGGAGCCAACAACCATACCCACGACAACCGTTACAACCGTCGTCACAACGGAACCCACCACACGGGTAACGACCGAGCCTACCATTACACTCGTAACGATCCCGGTGACTGAACCCGGCGGGGGTAAGGGGTACATCGACACCCACTGCAACGTGGACGGCGCCTCGGTCTATTTCGATGGCAGTTACCAGTGCATGATTGCCCAGGGAATTTGTACCGTTGGAGTCTCCCCAACAGGTACACCGGTCAGTTCGATCACTGTTTCAAAATCCGGGTATACCACGTGGTCCGGATCCCCCGCCCACATGCCTTCTGACGGGGAACATGTCGAGGTATACTCAACGATTAACCCGCTCTCGACACCCCCGACAACCGTACCCCCGGTGCAGACCGGCACGATCTATGCCCAGTCCAGCCCGGCCGGGGCTGCGATCTACCTGAACGGTAACTTCTACGGGTATTCGCCGGTCACCATCCCGAACCTGGCGCCCGGGTCGTACTCCATGAAGGCCTCCCTGAGCGGGTATACACCCGACACACAGGTGCTCTCAGTCTATGCCGGCCAGACCGCCACCTATTACCCGGTGCTCCAGCCATCCCCGCCGGCACCCCGCAGCACCGGCACGGTCAGTGTGAGCTCAAATCCATCCGGTGCCCTCATCTACGTGGACGGATCTTACCAGGGAAAGACCCCGATGACGGTCACCCTCTACCCGGGAAGCCACATGTTCAGGCTCTCCCTTGCAGGGTATACGGATTACACCTCGACACTGTACGTGAATGCCAACAGCAACCAGAACCTGAACGCCGATCTGACACCGGCCGTCTACGGCACGGCCCAGGTCACGTCCCTGCCCGGGGCAAGTGTCTTCATCGACAGCAATTCACAGGGGAAGATCCCGTCATCCGGGACCCTCACGATCCACAACGTGGCAAACGGAAACCGGCTCTTCAAAGTGACGGCCCCGGGATACAACGACTGGCTCAACACGGTCTACATCCAACCGAATGTCGTCACTCCGATCAATGCCGTCCTAACCCAGATTGGCACAAACCCGACACCGGTCCCGGCCACGGGGGGAATCGAGATCGTATCCACTCCCACCGGCGCTGAAATCTATGTCGACAACCTGTTCAAGGGATATACCCCGTCCACGCTCACAGGCATTGCAGCCGGGGAGCACCAGGTCCTGCTCAAGTATACGGGGTATATCGATTACACGCAGGCTGTCACGGTGAACGCCGGGCAGACAACCCCGCTTGCAATCAATATGCAGTCCGCACCAACACCGACACCCGCATCCGCTCCCTCCCTTGCGATCTTCATCGGGGGGATCGTGATGGCGGCCGGTATCGGTGCTGTGCTCAGGAGGCGATCCTGAAATGACATGTTCGTGTTCTCAACCAACAAAACTCTGGACCGCTGCGGTCCTCGTTGTTATCATCATCGGTGCGCTCACCACATTTGCCTACACCAGTGAACAGAATGCGCTGAAGGGCGCCACCGATATGGGAATGAAGGCCACGGTCGGTGCCATGGCCACGCAGGTCCACGCGGGCGATCTCGCCGGCCTCCAGCCGGGAGACGAGACCTCGGAAAAGTACCTGGCCGTGGCAAAGAGCCTCCGGAACATGCGGAGCATGGATGATAACATCCTCAATGCCTACATCCTGAAGGTCTACCCCAACAGGACCGCCATCTTCCTCGTGGACGACCTCTCCCCACTCGACCCGCAGGGCTCGGCAAAGATCGGCGAGGTATCAACTGCTCCAGACGAGATGGAAATCTTTGCCGCCCTCTCCGGCCCGACCGTCTCGAAACAGCCGTACACCGACAAATACGGTTCGTTCATGAGCGCCTACGCCCCCATCGATGACGCAGTGACCGACTCTTCCGGCAATACGGTTGCCATCCTCGGCATCGATGTGTCGGCAGATGACTACAACCATTACACATCGCAGGGCGGGCTCATCATCCTGACAGGGCTCGTATCGATGATCCTCGCTGTCGGCGCCATCTTCTTCTTCGGCACCCGCAGGGAAGAAGAGAAGAGGGAATAATTTCACGGACGCGGAGAATCTCCCGTAACCTCTTTTTTCCCGCAACACCCACGATCATAGGAATGTCACCAGTCAGATTGTTGATGATAGCGGGACTCCTTGTTGCCGCACTTGTGTTCTGTGCGGGGTGTACCCAGTCCGTCCCTGTTGTGATGACCGAATCTGCCACCGGGGCTGGCACGCCGGGGCCGTCAGTAACAACTGCGGCCGCCCTGTCGCCCGCAGCACCTGCAACGACCGCAGTCCCGACACTCTCCGGGAAGAACGTGCGGCTCGAGACCTCGATGGGCAACATCGTCATCACGCTCGATCCAGACATGCCTATCACCGCGGGCAACTTCGAAGCGCTCGTACAGAAGGGCTTCTATGACGGCATCACGTTCCACCGCGTCGTGGACGGGTTTATGATCCAGGGCGGGGATCCCACGGGTACCGGCCGCGGCGACCCGGGCTACACGATCCCGGACGAGTTCACCAGTAAAAACAGGAATAACCGCGGTACGGTCGCGATGGCAAACGCCGGCGCCAACACCGGGGGGTCACAGTTCTTCATCAACCTCGTGGACAACAATTACCTTGACAGCATGCACCCGGTCTTCGGCACCGTGGTCGAAGGGATGGATGTTGTCGATGCGATCGGAAAAGTGGAGACCTCCGGGTTACCGATGAGCCGCCCGCTCCAGAACGTGACGATCATCCGTGCCGTGATGGTCTGATTTGCTCTTTTTTCCCGCGTATTTTCATATAACCGGAACTCCCATAGGTACTATATATTATGACATCTCCAGCACCGTCCGGGAAGATCGCCCGGCTTGAGACAAATATGGGTACGATCCGGATCGATCTTGCATCCGATATGCCAATCACGGCCGGCAACTTCGAAAAGCTCGTTCGCGAGGGCTTCTACAACGGCGTGATCTTCCACCGCATCATCGACGGTTTCATGATCCAGGGTGGAGATCCCAAAGGGACCGGCATGGGGGGTCCGGGCTACGCGATCAAGGATGAGTTCCCGCCCGGCAACCGGAACGACCGCGGCACCATCTCCATGGCAAACTCCGGGCCCAACACCGGCGGGTCGCAGTTTTTCATCAATCTGGTTAACAACAACTTCCTTGATGGCAAGCACCCAGCGTTCGGGAAAGTGATCGAGGGTATGGATATTGTCGATAAGATCGGGAAGACAAAGACCGGCCATGGTGACCGGCCGCTCAAGGATGTCACTATCGTCAAGGCGACAATAGAGTAACGTTCAGCAGGGTGCGTCAGTTTTCCTGACCACATACCCGCACAATTTTCCTTTTTTATCGCCCACGGGATCGTGACGTGAGCGTTGCGGCAAATTCCAGGATAGCATCCATGCACTGCTGCCGGTCCACCGCAGAGACCATCCGGACTTCAGATGACCCGAACTGCCCGGAAAACGCATCAGGGTGTGCCCCGGGGGAGTCGCTATGGTTCAGGAAGACGACAAACGGCACCCCTCCCCCGTGCAGGTAATCGGAGAGGTGCCAGGTGAACTCATCCACCGTTGACGAAACATCGATGAGGAGGACTGCGCCATCCATACCCCGGGCAACGATCTCCCGCGCGAACCCGAACCGCTCCTGCCCGGGCGTGCCGTACAGGTGGATCGCGAGCCCATCCTCCCGGATGCGCCCAAAGTCAAGCGCAACGGTGGTCGTCCCCCCGGCACAGTTGGCCTCGATATGCGTTGCACCCGGGTCGAGCGTCCGGATCATCGTGGTCTTACCGGCCCCGAATGCGCCAAAAATGACAATCTTCAGTTTTGTCTCCCCGTTCATTGGCTGAAGATTGAGGAGATTCATAGTTCACCGTTTCGGTTACACGGTAAGGGAGGTACAAAAATATATTGAAAAAGGGACTGGGATAGGGGTATTGGGACGGTCTTATACCGCGAGATAGTCGTTCGGGGTGGGCATGACTTCTTTTAAGCCCTTGCGCTTGCGGATGGCAACCACGACTTCCTTGACCATGTTGTTGGGCACAAGTTCGAACCCGGAGAACTCGGTGTTCCACATTGCACGGCCTTCGGTTGCAGACCGGATGTCACCGGCAAACCCGAAGAGCTCGGCCACCGGTGCCTTACCGACAACGGTGATTGTATCGCCCAGACTCTCCATGTCGAAGACCTGACCGCGCCGCCCCTGGATCTGGGAGGTTGCAGCACCCATCTGGTCCATCGGGACGGTGATCTGGATCTTCTGGACCGGCTCGAGGAGCGAGTCCCCGGCAATCAGCATGCCACCCTTGATGGCGCCACGGACTGCGGGGATGACCTGTGCGGGGCCACGGTGGATCGCATCCTCGTGGAGCTTGACATCGGTGAGGGTCATCTTGAGGTTCTGGACAGGCTCATCTGCGAGCGGACCGCCCGCGAGTGCCTCGTGGATACCCTCGATGACCAGTTCCATGGTCTCATTGAGGTACTGGATACCTTTTGTCCGGTCGATGAGCATGCAGGTACCCTTGATGTCCTTGACACTCTTGGCATCGTCCTTGTCCATGCCTGCCGCAACCAGGACATCACGGCGCTCGATCTGCTGCTGGTTCATCGAGACATCGCCCTTCTTGATCAGGTCGACAATGGCATCGGGCAGGGGCTCGAGGGTAAAGTAGAAGCGGTTGTGACGGTTCGGGGACTTTCCTTCTACATTTTCCACTTTAGCGGTGACGGTCTCGCGGTACACCACGATCGGTTCGGAGGTGACAATCTCGACACCCTTGTCGCGCTTGATACGGCCGGTGATGATCTCGAGGTGCAGTTCTCCCATACCGGAGATGAGGTGTTCGCCCGTCTCTTCGTTGATGGTGATGACGAGTGTCGGGTCTTCCTTTGCCACCTGACGGAGCACTTCAACGAGTTTGGGCAGGTCCTTCATACTCTTTGCTTCTACGGCAACGGTCATGACCGGTTCCGAGTAGTGCTTGAGGGACTCAAACGTATCCATCTCCATGAGCGAGGAGATGGTGGAGCCGACAAAGGCATCCTTGAGACCGGTGACTGCAGGGATATTCCCCGCAACGATCTCCTCGACTTCCACACGTTTTGGCCCCATGAAGATACCGACCTGCTGGAGACGGTTCTCCTTCTTGGCCGAGCCCATCACATAGAGCACGTCACCCCGCTTGAGGGAGCCTGAGAAGAGACGCCCGGTGGCGACTTCACCCGCATGGGGGTCGAAAGAGATATCGGTGACCATCATACATACGGGAGCATTCGGGTCGCAGGTGAGCATTCCCTTGCCTTCCTTCGAGGTCTTGTCACCATGCCAGATGACGTTGACACGCCGGGGCTGGGCAACGAGCGGATCGGGAAGGTGGCGCACGACCATGTCGAGAACCACTTCGTAGAGCGGGCTGTTCTTTGCGAGGTACTTCATATCGCCTGCACGGCACTTCTCGAACACCTCCTTGAACGAGACGCCACCCTTCTTCATGTAGGGCACCGAAACAGCCCAGTTGTAGAGCGCGGAACCGAAAGCAACGGTACCCTCGGATGCATCGAGTTTCCAGCCGTTGTTGTAGGACTCCTCGTTCATGCCCTTGATCAACTTGTTGACCTTGTCAATTACTTTACCGAGCCGGATCTGCATCTCCGTTTCATCGACTTTCAGCTCGTTGACGAGCCGGTCGACCTTGTTGATGAAGAGTACCGGGCGGACCTGCTCCTTCAATGCCTGCCGGAGCACGGTCTCGGTCTGGGGCATCGTGCCCTCGACTGCATCGACGAGCACGACCGCGCCGTCGACCGCACGCATGGCACGAGTGACGTCGCCACCGAAGTCAACGTGACCGGGCGTATCGATCATATTGATTAAGTAATCCTGACCCTCGTACTCGTGCACCATTGAAACGTTGGACGCGTCGATGGTGATACCACGGGCCTGCTCTTCCGCATCCGAGTCCATGAAGAGCTGCCTGCCTGCAAGCTCTTCTGATATGATACCGGCACCGGATAGCAGGTTGTCGGAGAGTGTGGTCTTACCGTGATCGATATGGGCTACAATACCGATGTTCCGAATGTGCTTCGGATCCTTCATGAGCTCAGTTACGCGCTCAACTGATTTTTTGCCGCGGACCATGAAAATAACCTCAAAAAAGATGTGATTAACGGGCGGACTTCGCGATCCGCTCGCGTTCTTCCTTTTTACCTACCGAGTAACACTTCATGTCGCCCTTTGAGGCGGCGATGATTTCATCGGCGAGAACTGCACTGGCGCTCTTCTTGCTGGTGCTGGACCCCTTCAGTGTTGCTTCGGCGATGAAGTGGATTGCCGTGTCGACCCTGCGCATAGGTGCAGTGTCGACTGATTTCGGAACGTTGATACCACCGTATTTTAAGCGGACGGTCTCTTCACGGGGACCTGAATTGCCGATTGCTTCGACCAGCACCTCGATCGGGTTGCGCTTGGTCTTCTTGTTGATGATCTCGAATGCTTCCCGCACGATCCGGATGGCCAGCTCTTTCTTTCCGGTATTATTCTCGGTCTGCATCAGGCGGTTGATCAACCGCTCGACAATCATCATGTTGCTCTTACCAAATTCCTGGCGCGAAAACTTGCCGCAGGAGTGGGGGATGATCTGGGAGGTGAGGGTAACGTAGCGTGTGAGGCTGGGGTCGTTGACCTTGACTTCGGAGGCATCCCATTTGTTGAACAGGAGTTTCTTTCCGGCTGCTTCTGACATCCAAATCACCTGCGCGGTTTCTCTTTCCTGCCGATGACCATCTCGTGGAGGCAGACGTTGTTCACCTTAGTGACCACGTACCGGACACCCGGGATATCTCCCATGGACCGGCCGAGACGGCCACCGATGCCCTCAATCTCGACTTCATCGTGTTCATCGATAAAGTTGATGGCGCCATCGCCTACGGCGAATGCGCTGACCTGCCGGCCGTTCTTAATCAGCTGGACACGCACACACTTCCGGATCGCGGAGTTGGGCTGTTTTGCCTCGACACCGATCTTCTCAAGCACGATACCTCTCGCTTGTGGAGCACCCTCGCACGGGTCTGACTTCACATCAAGATTGAGCTCGCGGCGGGCGTAATTCTTGTCTGCCCACCGGAACTTATTTGAGTCCCGAACCAGTTTTCTGGCTGCAAATTTACCCTGTCCCATTAAATAGCCTCTTTTAAATTGATTTTGTGGTTATCGATAACCCACATTGGGATATGTACTAACGCGGGGAACCGATTTATAAATTGTGGCACTCCACCTGCCTGTCTTATACTATTGATCCTCAGCCATAATAACATTTTATCCTCCAGAACCCAAATGTTGATCAATGAAAGTCGGGATCTATAAAGAGGTGCAGATTGATACCAGCCACCGTCTGCTCCATTACAAGGGGAAGTGCGCCAACCTCCATGGGCACCGGTGGAAGGTGGAGGTCTGGATGGAGGGGGAGCCGGATCCGGCCACGCAAATCCTGATCGATTACACCCTGATCAAGCAGGTCATCGGCAAGTACGATCACCAGATCATCCTCAACCAGGATGACCCGATGGTGCCCTGCATCCGTAAGTTCAACCCGGTGATCACAACGCCCGGCGATCCGACCAGTGAACTGATCGCATCGATCATCCGCGAGGATCTCTACGCGGTCTGCCGGGAACAGGGGATAAAAGCAACAGTACCGAAGATCCGGGTCTGGGAATCCCCGACATCCTGCGCTGAGCTTAAAGAATGAAGATCGCAGAGATTTTTTTGAGCCTTCAGGGTGAAGGCAAAAACCAGGGGAAGCCCTGCCTGTTCATCCGGCTTGCGGGCTGCAACCTCAACTGCACCTGGTGCGACACGACATACGCACGGGACGGCGTGACGATGAGCCTTGACTCCGTGCTCGAACAGGTCTGGCGCATCAATCCCCCGTATGTCTGTATTACGGGAGGAGAACCGCTCATCCAAGCGGATGCGCTCGAACCCCTCCTGGCCTCGCTGCACAAGCGGGGGACAGCGATCGATATCGAGACGAACGGGACGATCGACTTTTCCTGTCTTCAGCAGTACGCATCGGTCTGCATGGACGTAAAGTGCCCCTCGTCCGGAGAGCAAAGTGACCTGGCGTTACTTGAAAAGATCCGGCCGCAGGACAGTGTCAAGTTTGTCGTGAACGATGAGACGGACTGCCAGTACGCGCAGGAGGTCATGAATACGCACCGGATTGCGGGGGAGATCTTCTTCTCACCGGTCTTTGGCACGGACTACACAAAAATTACAAATTTTATCCTTGTTAATAACCTGCCGATCCGGTTCCAGATCCAGCTCCACAAGCTCATCGGGGTGAAATGATGAAGGCGGTATGTTTACTCTCAGGGGGAATGGACTCCTCCACGCTCGCGTATGTTGCAAAGAGCAAAGGCTTCGATATCCTGGCCCTGCACCTGAACTACGGTCAGCGGACGGAAGGAAAGGAACTCACGAGCGCAAAGAAGATCGCGGGACTGCTGGACGCACAAGCCTTTGTCGAGATCAATCTCGATTATTTCACGAAGTTCGGGGCGAGCAGCCTGACAGACAAGGAGATCGCAGTCGAGGAGTTTGACCCGGCCCGGGCCCACATGCCCAACACGTACGTGCCGTTCAGGAACGCGAACCTGCTTGCGATTGCAACGAGTTTTGCCGAGGCGCAGAGTGCAGACGCGATCTTCATCGGCGTCCAGTCGCTCGACTACAGCGGCTACCCGGACTGTCGCCCGGAGTTTATTGCAGCGTTCCAGAAGGTGATCGACCTCGGGACTAAGGACACCACGAAGATCACGCTCTTCACGCCGTTCATAAAAATGACCAAGACCGATATCCTGCGCGAGGGTATCCGGCTTGGCGTGCCCTACGAACACACCTGGTCCTGCTACCGGAACGAGGGGAAAGCCTGCGGTACCTGCGGGTCCTGCCACTTCCGGAAAGAGGCGTTCGATGCCATGGGGATCCGGGATCCCATCGAGTACGAGGGATAAATGGAGATCTTCCGCGGCAGGCGCCTCTGGATCGAGACGAAGACCATCCGGCTCCCTACGGGGACCGAACGGGAGAAGGTGATCGTCCACCCGTCCAATGCGGTCGCGATCTTCCCCATTGAAGGGGACCGGTGCAAGCTCCTGAAGCAGTACCGCTATGCGATCGACCAGTACATCCTCGAAGTACCGGCCGGCACCATGGAACAGGGCGAGGAGCCCCTTGTCACAGCGGGGCGGGAACTGATCGAGGAAACAGGTTTTGCGGCAAAGACCATTGTCCCGAAGGGGTTTATCTATACGACCCCCGGCTTCACGGACGAGAAGATCTTCCTGTTCGAGGCCCGGGACCTTTCGCCATCGCAGGAGTACGGGAAAGACGAGGATGAGGTGATCGAGGTGATCGATGTTGCCGTCCGTGATCTTCCGGGGATGATCCGCGATGGCAGCATTGTTGACGGGAAGACGATCTGCCTGATCCAGCGCTGCCTGGGGTGCTGATGATGCGGGCACTTACGTTCCTTATGCTCGCTGCAGTCCTCATTACAGCCGCGGCCTTTGCCGGTTGTTCCGGCACAACACTAAAATCCACGTATTCCGTGGATGACAAAGGCGCACTCTCCGTCACCTGCGTGCCGGCAACCACAACTGTTGAAGTGCTCTTCTCAAACGAGACCTATACGAAGTCCAGGATCACCCTGCACACGCAGAGCGGGGACGTAGTCACCTATCTTGCTGCACCGTCAGCACCGAAAGCGGCCATCGTATACGTGCCGGGCGCCGGCGAGACCATTGCCGGCCATGAGGAGCGCATGGTGAAGTATGCAACGGCCGGGTATGCCTTCCTCTTTGTCGACACACGCGGGAGAGGCGGCGAGACCCCCGGTGTCCCGTTCGGCCAGCAGCTGATCCAGCAGGACTTTGAAAAATTCCAGTCCGGTGAATGGCCGCAGTATTATCTCACGATCTGCGATCTCATCAATGCCCGGCAGTTCCTCTCGGAGAGGTTCTCTGTCCCGGTATATGCAGTGGGATCGAGCAATGGTGGCCGGTATGCCGCCATTGCGGCGGGGGTGGACACGGGATCGGCAGGGTACGTGGGCATCTCCACCTCCGACTGGGGGGTGCTGGACACGGTACTGGAGCAGGGACTCGCGGGAGACCCGGTACGGTTCGCTGCATCGCTTGAACCCAGTACGTATATCGGGAAGATCTCCCCGCGCCCGGTCTGGGTCTTCCATAATGCAACCGACCCCATCATCCCGTTTGCAAACGGGAAAGCGCTCTTTCTGAATGCCGGGGAGCCAAAGACCTTCACGGAGTTCTCCGGCAGCCATGGCATCAACACGGACGTGGATGATGCAATCATTATGCAATGGGCGCAAATTTATGCCACCCGCGGGTGAATAGGTAATAGCTTTACTAGAGAGGTTTGAGTCCGGCAATGGCTGAAGTTGTGGAGATGGACGATGCGCGGAAGCGCTATGAATTCAAAAAGACGCTGGAGAAGCTCCAGTCGCAGCAGGGGGACGGGACGGAGCTGATCACGCTCTACATTCCTCCCGACAAGCAGATCTATGATGTGACCAACCAGCTCAAGGACGAGTTCGGGCAGTGCGCGAACATCAAGAGCAAGCAGACGCGGACGAATGTCCAGAGCGCGATCTCCTCCATCCTCTCCCGCCTCAAGTACTACAAGCGCCCCCCCGAGAAAGGTATCGCCGTCTTCTGCGGCACGGTGAAGCTCTACGGCGACCGGACCGACCTCCAGTGCACGATCATCGAACCACCGGAAGCCCTCAACCTCTACATGTACCGGTGCAGCTCCAACTTCGAGCTCGAACCCCTCAGGCAGATGCTCGAGGAGAAGTACGTGTACGGCCTGCTCGTCCTCGACAAGCGTGAAGCATACTGGGGATTCCTGCGGGGCAACCGGATCGAACCGATGGGCGGGGCGAACTCAACCGTGCCGGGCAAGATGCGGAAAGGCGGCCAGTCGGCAGCCCGGTTCGGGCGCCTGCGCGAGATCGCCATCGACGAGTTCTATACAAAAATCGGCGAGCGGTCGAGCGCGATCTTCCTTGCCGAGAAAGATTTTTTCCAACGGTTCAAAGGCGTCCTTATCGGGGGACCGAGCCCGACCAAAGAGGAGTTCGAGAAGGGAGCATATCTCCACCATGAGGTCCAGAAACGGATCATCGGCCTCTTCGATGTCGCTTACACCAACGAGGACGGGCTCGCGGAGCTCGTGGACGCGGCAAAGGATGCCCTCAAGGGCATGACCGTGATCAAGGAGAAGGGGTTCATGGAACGGTTCCTCAGGGAACTTGTCAAGGACGACGGGCTTGCCGCGTACGGCGAGGAAAGTATCCGGCGCAACCTTGAGATCGGTGCCGTCGATATCCTCCTCCTCTCGGGAAACCTCCGCAAGTCGCGGCTGAAGATCAAGTGCCAGAGCTGCGACTACACGAGCGAGAAGACCGTGAATGTTGAGCCGGGAAAAACCATTGCGGATATTTCCCTCGGGAACTGCCCGAAATGCACGGCCCCGATCGTTCTTGAAGAAGAGATCGATATCATTGACGAACTGACAAAACTTGCCGACCAGAGCAGCGCGAAGGTCGAGATCATCTCGGATGATTTCGAGGAGGGATCGATCCTCTTCTCGGCATTCGGCGGGATTGCAGCAATCCTCCGCTACAGGACGGGATACTAAATGCTTCATGACGTGTTCATTACCATTGAGACCGCAATCAAAGAGACCAGCGGCGCTGCGGATGCGCTCCTGACCAACGGGGGAGAGCATGCGGACCTCGCATCGACCGTGGCGTTTGCCCTGGCGAAACAGAAAAAGCAGGCCCCGGTCAAAATTGCACAGGATCTTGTTGATGAGTTAAAAAAGCGCCCGGAACTTTCCGGCATGACGATTGAGGCCACGGGGCCGTACATCAATTTCATATTAGGCAACGCGTACGTCAGCGAGATGCTCAAAGCCGCGGTCCAGCCCGGGTACGGTAACCTCGAAAAGAAGACCACGCGGGTTGTCCTCGAACACACCAGCGCCAACCCGAACGGTCCCCTCCATGTCGGGCACATCCGGAACTCGATCATTGGCGACACCCTCGCCCGTGTATTCCGTAAGGCAGGGTACCCGCTTGAGGTGCAGTATTATGTCAATGACATGGGCCGCCAGATCGCAATCGTGGTCTGGGGGTTCGACAACCTTGACAGTGCCCAGTATCCGGGAGAGAAAGAGGACGCCCACATTGCCCGGGTGTATATTGCGGCAAACCGCGAGATCGAAAAGGATGAGGGGATCACCCAGCAGGTGAACACCCTTATGCAGCTCGTTGAGAACGGTGACCCGGCAACGGTCAGGAAGTTCAGGAAAGAGGTGGCCCGCTGCCTTGACGGGTTCAGGGTCACGATGAAGGACCTCAACGTTGCCCATGACCGGTTCGTCTGGGAGAGCGACTTTATCCGGAACGGGAACACGGAGCGGATTATCAACAAGCTCAAGAGGATGCCGCAGGCCCACGAGGATGAGACACTCTACCTTGACCTCTCTGAATTCGGGTTCGAGAATAAGTATGTCATCCGGCGGAGTGACGGCACTTCTGTTTACGCAGCCCGTGACCTCGCGTTCCATGCCTGGAAAGGCGCAAACTTCGATCGCGTCATCGATGTCCTTGGCGCTGACCACAAGCTGATTGGTGCACAGCTCCAGTGCACCATGAAAATCCTTGGAGAGAAAGTCCCGGAGATCGTCCACTTCGAGTTCGTCTCCCTGCCGGAAGGTTCGATGAGTACCCGGGCCGGCAAGTTCGTCTCTGCCGATGACCTCATCGCCGAGATCCGGAAACGTGCCTTTGATGAGGTAACAACCCGGAGGCCGGAGCTTGATGAAGCGACACGGCGCTCGATCGCACAATCCGTCGGGCTTGCAGCGATCCGCTACGATATCGTGAAAGTCTCACCGGAGAAGAGCACGGTCTTTGACTGGAAGGAGGCGCTGGACTTTGAACGCCAGAGCGGCCCCTACATCCAGTACGCCCATGCCCGGGCCTGCAGCATCCTTGAGAAAGCCGGGGAGTTTGCCGAGTGCTATGATATGGAGACCGAGCAGGAGATCATACTCGCAAAACAGATCGCAAAGTTCCCCATGACCATCGAAAAGGTCGTTGCCGAACTCCGGCCGCACATCCTTGCCACCTATGCCCGGGAACTTGCAGACACGTTCAACACCTTCTATCACTTCGAGCCGGTACTGAAGAGTGAAGGAAAAGTACGGGACCGCCGGCTGACGCTGGTAAAAGCGGTGCAGAACACCTTGAAAGAGTCCCTCGAAACGCTCGGGATCGATGCCATCCGATCCATGTGACCCCCTGAGGAAACAGGGGTACCAGTTTTTTTCAAAGGCCTCGTCAGCAGCGCTCAAACCCTGCATGTGGTGCAAACGGGCGCTGGCCGGCGGGGACATGTGCTACAAGCACCAGTTCTACGGGATCGACAGCCACCGCTGCGTCCAGATGACCCCGACCCTGCGCTGCAACCAGCGCTGCCTTTTCTGCTGGCGGTCGTTTGAGCACGAGCCGAAAGAGGCGGAGGAGTGCCCCCCGGAGACAATCCTTGCCGGCATCCATAAGTACCAGAAGAAGGCGCTCGCCGGCTACAACGCGGTGCTTGACAATACGGTGACGGAGGAGCGGTGGCAGGAGGCGCTCGACCCGAAGCATGTCGCTATCTCCCTCTCCGGCGAGCCGACGCTCTACTCACAACTCCCGGAACTCATCGACCTCTTCAACAGCAAAGGGTACACCACGTTCCTGGTCAGCAATGGTACTAACCCGGATATGCTCAAAAGATGCCATCCGTTCCAGATGTACGTTTCGCTCGATGCACCGGACAAGGATACCTACATGGCCGTCTGCCGCCCGCTCGGGGACTACTGGGAGCGGGTGCAGGAGAGCCTCCGTCTCCTCCGTTCCCGCAGGTCGGCGATCCGGGTCACGCTCGTGAAAGGCCTCAACGATTTCGCCCCGGAGCGGTATGCCACGATCCTGCAGGAGTCGGGCGCAAGTTTTGTGGAAATAAAGGGATATATGTATCTGGGATACAGTAGAAACCGGTTGGCAAGAGAGAACATGCCGGAGCACGCCGAGGTGCGGTCATTTGCGGAGAAGATCGCAGCCGCGTGCGATTACCGGTTCAAGGATGAGAACACACTGAGCAGAGTGGTAGTGCTGGAGCATATGACATGAGATTCAATCCCGAGGACTGGAAACGAAAATCACACGAGAATTTCGAAGGGGCATGGCATGACGGGCCATCGGTCCTGACACCGGCAGCCCATGATGATACCTACCCGTGCAGGGTCTACAAGCGTGCGCAGGCGCACCCGGTCTTTGCCACCATCAACCGCCTTCGCGAGACCTACCTCTCGATGGGGTTCGATGAGGCAGAAGTCCCGGTCATCATCGATGAAAAGGACATCTACCGGCAGTTCGGGCCTGAAGCGATGGCGGTGCTCGACCGCGTCTTCTACCTTGGCGGCCTCCCGCGGCCGAACGTGGGGATCGCCCGGGACCGGCTCGACAAGATCAACGCGATTCTCAGCAAGACGATGCCCTCCGCAACCGAGGAGAAGCTCCGCGAAACACTCCATGCGTACAAGAAATCCGAGATCGATGGCGACGAGCTGACCTTCGAGCTCTCCAAGGTCCTCGAGACCGATGACGGGGTCGTTGTCCATATCCTCGATGCCGTCTTCCCGGAGTTCCGCGAGCTTGCCCCGGAGTCCTCGCGTTCAACCCTCCGCAGCCACATGACAAGCGGCTGGTTCATGACGCTCGGTTCCATCTGGGACAAGAGACCGCTCCCCCTCCGGCTCTTCTCGGTGGACCGTTGTTTCCGGCGCGAGCAGGCAGAAGGGCCGACCCGGCTCATGACCTACCACTCCGCGTCCTGTATCGTTGCCGGTGACGATGTGACAATCGACGATGGAAAAGCGGTGAGCGAAGCGCTCCTCTCCGCATTCGGGTACACCGATTTCCGGTTCCAGCCGGATGAGAAGCGCTCCAAGTATTACATGCCGGATTCCCAGACTGAAGTATATGCCCGCCACCCGGTCCATGGCTGGGTAGAGGTAGCAACCTTTGGCATGTACTCCCCCTCGGCACTTGCCGAGTATGGGGTCGGTGTCCCGGTCATGAACCTTGGCCTCGGTGTCGAGCGGCTGGCGATGATCGCGTACAATGCGAACGATGTCCGACAACTCTGCTACCCCCAGTTCTTCCCCGGGTCCCTGAGCGACCGGGAGATTACCCGGGCTGTGCACCTGCGCGAGGAGCCGGTCTCGGCGGAGGGCAAGATGCTCGCCGCTGCGATCGCAAAAACCGCTGCCGCAAACGGGGCTGCGCAGGGCCCGTGTGCTTTCGATGCCTGGGAGGGATCGATGGGGGGCATGAAGGTGAAGGTCGTGGTGGAAGAGACCGAGTCCAACGCGAAACTCTGCGGCCCGGCCTGCGCCAACGAGATCTTTGTCCACGAGGGCTCGGTCCTCGGGGTCCCCGATGCAGAGAAGTGGCAGCAGGTACGGACCGAGGGGGTGCCGACCGGCATCTCCTATCTCTCTGCGGTATCGGCCCTTGCCGCAGCACGGATCGAGGATGCAGCCCGGTGCGGGAAAGGGACACTGGTCCAGGTAAAGATGGCAAAACTCCCAAGCGATATCAACCTGAAAATCGAGGAGTACGCAATGCGCTTTGTCACCGACAATAAGAAGAAAGTCGATGTCCGCGGACCGGTCTTCCTCTCGGTCCGCTCGGAAGTTATTCCCTGATTATTCCTTTTTTTCCGGATCAGGTTCCGACAGATCCTCGTCAGTCTTGAATCCGTAATTGCCCGGCGGAACATCCATCTCAAACCTCGCCCCCTTACCCGGTATCCCGCATTCCCGGATCCGGATACCGGTGATCGCAAGGATCTCGCGGATAAGGTACAGGCCAAGCCCGGTGTTCTGGAAGTATTCACGCCGGAATATCTTCTCTTTCACTCCGTCCGGCACGCCGACGCCGTTGTCTTCGTACACGATCACCAGGCCGTCCGCACCTTCGCACCAGGAGATACGGATCTCTGATACCGTCTTGCCATGGCGGAGGGAATTTTCCACCAGGTTGTAGAACACCTTCTCCACGAGGGGGTCCGCAAAGATCCCAAGATTGTCACGAGGATAATCGATACGGATACCGGAAAGGTCCACCCCCGATATGGCTTTTTTCACCAGCACATCCATGCTCTGCCACTGGGCGGCATTGCTGCCGATCTCCTGGTACTCCTTGGTGAAGATGATCTGCCCGCGGATGGTCTCCGCCGCATGGCACGCCTTGTCGAGATATTCATCCACCTTCCCCCCCGTGGGGGATTGCCGGGCAAGTTCCAGGTAGCTGAAGACCGCGGTGAGCTGGTTGAGGACATCATGACGGGTGATGGTGTTCATCACACCCAGGTTCCGGTGGGCCTCCACAAGGGCAAATTCCGTATTTTTCTGGGCAGTGATGTCCCGTCCAACCGCCTGGTATTCGGTGGGCTGCGACTGATCGCTGAAAAGAGCCCGGTAGCTCCACTGCTGCCAGAGGGTCGTTCCATCACTGGAGAGCATGCGCGAATCAAATGTCCGGACCGGGTTCTCCCGGGTCAGGCTTCGCAACTGGCTGAAGAACGCTTCCCGGTGGTCCGGAGAGATACTTTCCAGGATGTTCCTTCCCACGATCACGTCATGGGGTTTATCGAAATACGTACAATATGCATCATTGGCAAAGACAATCGTGCCATCCGGGAGGAACCGGAAGATAAATTCCGACTGGTCCTCGACAACACTGCGGTACTGCTTCTCCCGCTCCCTGAGGTCGTCTTCCAGCCGTCTCTGCTGGATCGCCTGGTAGATGAAATGTTTGAGGACCATGAACTCTTTTTTTGGCTCCCGGCCCTTGAGCACATAGAAGGTGGCACCGGTATTCAGGGCATTGATCACGGCCTTGTGGTCTGCCTTCTTTGCAAAGAAGATGAACGGGGTCCGGTTCTTCTCATTGCGCCGCAACACTTCAAGAAAGGTCTGGCCATCCGTTGCGGGCAACCGGTATTCGGAGACAATGATATCGAACCAGGTTGTCCGGAGCAGGTCGATGGCTTCGGGTGCTGAATTGATCGGGACAACAGAGATCCCGCCGCAACTGTCGAGGTACTCTTTGAGGGCCGCCTGAAGAGCCATGTCGGAATCGACGTGGAGCAGTGAGATCATAAAATATATTTATCCTGATTGGTTGCGGGAACACAACAAAGTATTGTCTCCATTCAGGTAATGCACTCATGTACTGTACATGGGGAGGGAAATGCCCTCCGGGGTCAGGCACGTTCCCGGATGAAGATTCGGCGGTGGATGATGCGCCAGGAGAGGATGAGCTGGATGATATCCGTGGGCGTAACCGTTTCCCGCCCCTCGAACATGGCGATCGGGTGGACGCCGGTCTGGTACTCGATGCTCTTCTCCAGCTTATGGATCGTATCGTAGTTCATCTCACCATCGAACGTGAGCACCCGCATCTTCGCGCAGTCCACGAACTGGGTGGAGAACTCAATCAGGAAATCACGGTCATGGAACGAGAGGAGCGAGAAGAGGTCGATATTGAGATCGATATCCGTGATCGTCCGCCGCATCCGGTTCTGCATGAGGGAGATATTGTAGACATTCCGTTCGGGGCCGTTGTCCTTCCCGTACTTTGAGTGCGCGATCCGGATGATCGCATCCGCTTCACACCGCTGCGGCGCGATGAACGTATCATAATCCTTCTCGCGTCGGACAATCTCCTCTGTAACTTCCGTTGAGCTGTAGCCCCGGCGTTCCATGTCGCGGAGCCGTTTCCATGCGTATTTCACCTCTTTCTCCGGGTCGACAAAGATGGAGAAGTCCATCAGTTCCCGGAGGCGAGGGGTGAAGAGCGTGTGCAGCCCTTCAAGGATCAGGATCTTCTGCGGGGAGAATGGAACCGGTGGATCGAACCGGCCGGTGGTGTGGTTGTACACCGGTTTTTCAATGGGGAGTCCCTGCTTCAGCCGGGCGATGTCCTCCTCCAGCTTGGTGAGATTGTTGGTATCCGGGTGGAGGGGAGTGATGTCAAGCCGTTTCCGTTCCTCCCGGTCGTACGTGTGGTAATCATCAAGGGTGATGGTGGATACCAGGGTTGGCCCGAATATCTGCCGGATCGCGTTCGTGAACGTGGTCTTTCCCGACCCGCTGTCCCCCGCAACACCGATGGTGAAGACGATGGGGGAATGTGCAATGATCTCCTTGAAGTTGGGAAGATAGTCCATGGGGTAAGTACCTGTCTGGTGCAGATCCATATTAAGACCCTGTGAATGGTGCTGCACTGGTAATAACAGTAAAATGTGATCTAATTAACACATTTCCAAAGATGGGTTAGAAATAGATAACATTAATATAGATTTGTGTTAGAAATAGATAACATACAAACGTGAAGACCATGAAACCAAGAAATCTCTACCGGATCATGATCGGGGCGCTGATGACCGCAAGTGGCCTTACTGTGCTCGTGATGAGTAATGGGGAGGGAATCATCGGAATCCTCCTTCTCTGTGCAGGCCTTGCGTTCCTGATCACCGGGATCATCCGCCACAGGAGATATGGCGATGACCCGGAATCAGACGAGCGATCGAAGAAGATTGGGGCATATGGGATAACCTATGCGTGGCTCACCGGTCTCCTCTTCATGACCGGCCTCTTCTGGCTGGATGAGCTCAACATGCTCACACTCAGCGTACAGAATGCACTCGCACTCTCGATCCTTGTCCTTGCACTCTCAGCTGTCATCTACCAGATCTGGCTCTTCCGTAATGGGGATGTTGGGTGACAGGGTATTGTCCCTGCATCACTGAGAATAACTATGAAAACGACCAGACCGGGATTACAGGTTCCGGGGATCCTATGCAGACACGGATAAAGGAATACCGCAACAACCTCTCGCTGACCCAGGACGATCTGGCGAAAAAAGTCGGCGTGCGCCGCGAGACGATCGTCTTTCTGGAACAGGGAAAATATAACCCGTCCCTCAAGCTCGCCCATGACGTGGCAAAAACGCTGAACGCAACGATCGACGAGCTGTTTATTTTCGATGATGACAGACAGGATGGTCCGTACGGGCAGGATGGGCCGGCGGCCCGGGTCGTACTGGAGGAATGAGAATACGACGCACTGTACCTGTCGATAATGAGCGTCTCCATCTGGACGAGTTATCCTCCTCTGAGTCCCTCCTTCTTTTTTCAATAGCCTGAAATTTTCTGAAATCCACACGACAACAATTCCGCGCAGTTCATTCAGCTAATCGAACGGTTACAGAAATTCCAACCGCAATTCACGCCCCGTTGACTGTCGAAAATTATTTCGTCACAACCTTTCACCACCAAATATATAATAGACCGCATCGAACCTGAGCTGATCACAAGGTTCGCCGCTGCTCGTATATCCGTAGCGGCCGGGTACACTCGTACCCCGGAGGCTTTGTGGGAAGTATCGCGTGCCGCACCCGCAGGGTCTAAACAAAAAAATCCCCGTGTAGCGAAATGGCCACGCGAGCGCGTACACGACGCGGCGCACTTCCCCGTGTTCAATTACGATTAGGGGACCTGCCGCCCGACGACGTGCCGCAGAACCACAGGAAAACACAGGCTACGATTCAGAAATCCAGGTGAACAACCATGAACAGGAAAAAAGTTCCGGGACCGACCGCGGGCAACAGCGCTGGCGGCCGGAAGATCCGGAGGAGGTGCACTCCGTGAAAGGAGGGACTGATATGCCCCGGGGAATAGCGTTTGCGCTCCCCATCGCAACCCGGAGGGGCCACGTGATGATCTTCATCCCGTCGCTCTTCAACCTCGGCGATTTCATCATCGCGGGGAGCGGCAGGTTCGTGATCGTCCGGATACGATTCGCACAGAAAATTTCCGCGGACATCCGGCAGGTAGAAGCAGAATTAGCCACGACGATTGCAGGGCTCAGGGCCGTCCCCCGTCAGGGGCCGGTCTCCTGCGAGCTCTGGCTGTACTCGCGGTACGGAACGCTCCGGTATTTCAAAGTCGGGGATACGGGCATCGAAGAGATCGACAGTCTCGGGCTGTCACCCGCGGAAACGCCGGTGCTCCCTTTAAAGACCGGATGCGTGGAGACTACAGCGGCCAACGCGGCGACCGTGCCGGCATCGCCGCCCCCACCGGACCCGTACGAGATCTTCCGCCGCTGGCACCGGAAACGGAACGCGGTGCGGAAGGCCGCAGGGATCCGGGATCTCCTCCACCCGGCAATCCTGGAACTGATGTGCCGGGAGAGCAACGGGACAGCAGCAGGAAAGACCGGCAGGAGATCCCCGGCCCGGGCAGGATCGGGGAATGTCGCCGGAGGAAACGGGGAGGGGATCTGAGATGAACCCATCTGAGGCCATTTCAGCCCCCGTCCGGGCCTCCTGCCAGCCGGACCGGCAGGTTCGTTCCCGAAAACCACCTATCGGTTTTGGGATACTGCCATTTTCTCCCCCAATTGGCATAAATGAGCCATTTCCGCGCCCGGAAATAACCACATATGGCAAGCCGTTATTGCGGTTTTTCCGAACCGGACAGGCTGGAGGCCCCGTCCGGAACGCAGCCACCCGGCCACCGGGGGGATCCGTGAGATCCTCCGGGGGATCATTACCCCGGCATTACAGGGGTTGGGAACGGGTATCCGGCATAGGCCCATCTGAGGCCATTTCTGCCTCCTTCAGGCTCTCATACCGGCCGGACCGGCAGGTTCGTTCCCCTAAACCACACATCAGTTTTGGGAAAATGTCATTCTCGCCCCAGATTCGCGTAAATGCACTATCTCCGCGCCCGGAAATAACCACATATGGCAAGCCGTCAGTGCAGTTTTTCCGATCCGGACAGGCTGGACTGCCCCGAAGGGGGCCTTCCGGCGACCGGGGATATCCATGAATGTACCGACGATAAGAATGTTGGAGACCTGTGAGGAGGTCAGTATCCATGACTGAAACAACCAGGAAGAACGATTACCTTGAATTCGATGAAGATGTGCTCGGTGGCGCCGAGCTCCACGTGAAGTTCGTGCGCCACGAGCAGGGGCCGGGCATTATGCTTGAGTTCACGCCGCCGCACCGGCCCGACGGGAAAGAAGAAGGGATCCCGGATATCAACGCCCGCTTGTCCGGTGTCTGCCGGTCGTACATCCTCGACATGGAAGATCAGGCCCGGTTCCGGCTCCTCACGCTCGTTGAGAAAGACGGCGGGATGGACCGGATGCTGTACCGGCTGGTCGTTGCCGGGCGGGTCTCGGACGATAAATCGCGCCGGACCCGGGTCCTCGACCGGATCGATCCGGAGTTCCTTGAGATCGATGCCGGCCTTGCCGGCCGGGCGCTCGCGTGCCGGCAGGAGATCGAGCGGGTACTTGCGGGCGGGAAGCCCCGGCCCCTGCCGGGCGAGCCGGGGCCGGGCGCGGGACGGCACCACCGGGGCGGCAGGCGACCGCGCGATCGGGCGCACAGCCGCGGAGCAGGTACCGGACCGATGGTTGTACAGGGAGGGGTGGCCGGCGATGAGAACCCGGAGAGATCAGAGCCGGTCTTCGAAGTCCTCGGTGCGCCGCAGTATCCCCTGGACGTGCCGGAACTGACCGCCGAGGAGGTCCGGGAGGGCCTGCTCAGGGGACAGGAGTTCCTGGTTCTCCAGATGCAGATCGTGGGAACGATCGAGAAAGGGCCGGACCGGGAATCGATCGCGATGGACTATCTTGCCGCGATCAACCAGAACGCGGTCTCGTCAGAATGGATGCGGGAGAGAACCGGGCTCCTGGCAACCGTCTGCGAGCAGACGATCATGGCCACGGGCTCGCAGACGACGCGCCACCTCTTTGCCTCCCTCCGGAAAAGAGGGGAGGAGGAGAAGTGCCTGTACCGGCTCTCGGTCTGGGCGGCGATGATGGATGACGGCAAACCCCGGTACAGCATCCGTGACGAGATCGACCCGGTCTTCCTGCAGGAAGATCCGGAAGCGGGGACGAGGGCAGCCGAGGCGCGGCGGCTCGCGGCAAAGGTGATGGGGGGGGAGGGATGAAGCTGATCGAAGCGCTCCGCCCGGACATCAGGAAGGATCTGGAACGATCCGGCATCGCCGAGCTCGTCTCGGTCTCGGTGAGTGCGATGGCGGATCCCGACAGGGAAGAGGGCGAGTTCGCGATGAAGATCGATGCCTATGTCGGCGACAATTTCAAGGCCGGGATTCCGGCCATCGATCAGGCGCTCGAAGCAGTCGATGCGATCGCCACGGCGGGGGATGAGGACTTCGCCCCCTCCCTCCGCGACACGCTCCGCGTTATGCTTGGCGGGGGTCAGCCGGGAGCCATCAGGCTGCATGAGGGTGCGGTCAACGATCGGCCGGCCGGGAATCCACCGGATCCGGGGACTCCGGGGAATGTCCCGCTTCCGGGGAAGCCCGATAGCTGCCCACTTGTCTGGATCATGGGATGGTCAGTGGCGACGGACGAACCTGCTGATGCGGCTGCCGATCCCGGGCGACACCACTACAATACGGAAAAGCTTCTCGTGTATTCGGATGATGTAGACATTTCTGAGTTCGTTGACGAAGATTCGTGGACCCGGATCAAGGACCGGATACGGCGGATCGATCTGATTATCGGGGGGATGGTGGCGGGGATGATGGGGGAGGGGTGAGCCGGTTACTTCTTTTTTCTTCCATGAGAATTCAGGAATCTTATTCATCGTCTCTTCGCGATACTATTCTGCAGGATCTTCATGGCGCAATCTTCCAACAATACCAGACTGGACATCACAACTCTCGAAGGCTGGCTCTGGGAGGCGGCCTGTAAAATCCGCGGGGAGATCGATGCCCCGAAATACAAGGACTATATCCTGCCTCTCATTTTTCTGAAGAGGTTGTCTGATGTTTTCGATGATGAAGCAAAAAAGCTTGAGAGTAACTATGGCGGGCGGGAGATCGTGGAAAAGATCCTCGCGGAAGATCACCAGCTGGTGCGTTTCTACCTCCCGGCTGAATCCCGGTGGGATTCCTTAGCCCGGAAGAGCACAGGACTCGGTGAGCATATCACCGACGCGATGCGATCCATCGCCCGGGAGAATCCCAAGCTCCAGGGTTCGATAGATATCGTGGATTTCAATGCGACAGCAGCCGGTCAACGGATCATCACAGACGATTCGCTCAAAACGCTGATCACCGTGATGGGAAAACACCGGCTCGGGCTCGCGGACGTAGAACCGGATATTATCGGACGGGCTTACGAATACCTGCTCCGGAAATTTGCGGAAGGTTCTGGGCAGAGTGCGGGGGAATTCTATACCCCGCGTGAGGTTGCCATTCTCATGGCCCAACTCCTCAATCCGAAACCGGGTGAGGAGATTTATGATCCGTGCTGCGGGTCCGGTGGCCTGCTGATCAAGTGTGCGATGAACTTCCGGGAGCGGTATCACAATGATCCGGAAGTTGCTCCGCTCCAGTTCTGCGGGCAGGAGAACCAGCACGGGACGTTTGCGATGGCGAAGATGAACACGTTCATCCACGACATGGAGGCACAGATCGCGCTGGGCAATACGATGGAGCACCCGGCATTCCTGAAAGCCGAAGGAGCGCTCCGCCCGTTTGATATCGTCACCGCAAACCCGATGTGGAACCAGGATTTCGAGCAGAAAGTCTACGAGACCGACGCATACAACCGGTTCGCGTACGGGTACCCTCCTTCCAGCAGCGCTGACTGGGGATGGATCCAGCACATGTTCGCCTCCTTAAAGAAGAACGGGCGGATGGCCGTTGTGCTCGACACCGGCGCGGTCTCCCGGGGCAGCGGGAATACCGGGAAGAACCGGGAACGCGACATCAGGAAATATTTCGCGGAGCACGATCTCGTGGAAGCGGTCATTCTCCTGCCGGAGAACCTGTTCTATAACACGACGGCTCCGGGGATTGTCCTCGTTATCAACCGGAAGAAGCAGCATAAGGGTGAGTGCCTGCTGGTCAATGCCTCGAAACTCTTCCAGAAGGGGCGACCGAAGAACTTCATGCCGGATGAGAGTATTGCGCAGGTTGCCGGGATTTTCCGGGAGTGGAATGCGGTGGACGGGATCAGCGCTATTGTTTCCGCGGCTGACGTTGCGAAGAACGATTTCAACCTGAGCCCGTCCCGGTACGTTGCGCAGAACGGGAAGGACGAGACGCTCCCCCTGGAGGATGCGGTTGTGCTGCTGCGGGAAGCTGAAGAGGAGCGACGGGACGCGGATGAGAAGTTGAAGAAGGTGCTGGCGGGGCTGGGACTCGGTATTGAGGAAAAACATTAGAGGATAATAGCATGACGTCACCGATTTTTTTGCTGAAGAAGGATGATGAGATCCGCCAGTTGGATCCCAAGATGTATGAAAAAGAAGAAGTCCTGCATTCACTTCTTGCAACCCATCCGAATCTGTTATTTTCAGATTATCCGGATCTGAACGATATCGGATTATTATTGATAAAAAACGAAGCTCCGACCTATGAGTCTGAAGAAGCGGTCAGACCCTCCTGGCTTGATATCCTGTTAATCGGAAATGACTGCATTCCGGTTTTTATTGAGGTAAAACTCAGTACGAATCCAGAAATACGGAGAACGATTGTCGGGCAGGTAATGGAATATGCCGGAAACGCTGTCGCCAACTGGAAGCTTGAAGATCTGCAGGAAATGTTCAGGCAGACCTGTGCAATCCAGAAACGGGATGCAACCGAAGCGCTGGCAGAATTTCTCGGCCCTGATAAGAATCTCGATGAGTTCTGGGATACTGCATATACGAATCTGCGGGCGGGGAAAATCCGCATCGTTTTCGCATCGGATGCCATTCCCCCATCGTTGAAAAATATCGTTCGGTTCCTCCGGAACCAGATGAAACCAGCAGTAATTCTGGCTGTGGATATCCCCCAGTTCATCAGCGAAGAGCACCAGGTTGTTGTGCCAAAAGTATTCGGTCAGACAATCCAGCAGACCGGGATTAAGGGAACAGTCCAGAAGCGGAAATGGAATGAAGCGGATTTCATGGCAGCTCTTCAGAATACAACATCCGAAGACGAAGTCAGGGTTGCCAAGCAAATTCTCACGTGGGCACAGGATCGGAAACTCCGGATTTGGTGGGGCGAAGGCACTCAGGAGGGTTCCTTCTACCCCCTGCTGGATTTCAAACAGGGGCAGTATCAGGTAATTGCAGTGAGGACAAGCGGCCGGAGTGACTTTGAATTCGGGAGGCTCAAGGGGTATACTGCATTTGCGTCAGATGAACAGCGCCTGAAATTTCTTGAGATGATCAATGCTATTCCCGGCATGAATATCCCCGAAAAGAAGATTGCCGGGTACCCGTCATTCACCCTGAGTACGTTAAAGGACCCTCAGGTGTTTGACCAGTTTGTCAGGGTTCTGGATTATTTCCTTGCGCAGATCCGGGGGACGTAATTTTCCCCGGAAACGTGAAGACACAACCGTCCTTCATGAGATCAATAAACAGGTATATAGCCAGAGCACGAATAATACAAGAATAACAGGAGCATGACACCATGTCGCCTTCTACCGTTAAGAAACGTATCTACAACCCGGTGACAGAGAGATACTATGAGATCCGCCAACACTCAAGTAAATTTGGTGAGGCCGGCCAGATCAAAGGATTGTGGAGTTCCAAGAAGAAAAAAAGCCACTGATTTTTTGAGGCGATACTATCTCTAGTAAAGTCTGGTTCATTGATGCAAATGTTCTGACCCATTGGGTGCTTGGATCCGGCGGGGTTCTCGATATTCTCTGTAACGGGTATCATCTCACTACCGAATTCCGCGATGTCTACACCAATCATTATGTCGATTCGATTTCGTTCATTAATGAAATTGTTAAAGAAGAAATCCCCCATTCAGATCACGAGTTCTATGTCTCTTCCCTTGCCATCAATGAACTTTTTTATGCAGTGAAGGACGAACTGAGAAGCATTATCCTGTTCAATAAGGGCATGCCAATATCGCGGTGGCGGGATGCCCGGGTAAATCCGGATATTCCAGGAAAATGCTTCAGGGCAGTCTACAATCAGACCCTTCGATCTTTTGATACGCTGTTAGGAGATGGTTCAATCATTTATCTCCCTGAAGAATCCTCCGAGAGTGTCCCGGAATACTGGTCGATCTATGCCCCGCTCCTGTTCCTCACAAAGGATGCCAAGACGCAGGACGCAACGCTCCTGACAACGGCGATCATCAACCGTGCGGATTATTTTGTGACCAAGGACGAGCCTTTGATCAAGGCTGCAAAGAAAAACCTGATGGCAGATTACAATATGGAGCTCATCAAGCCGTCAACAGGGCTGGCTCTGCTGAAGAAGCAGGGGTGGTGATGGGGAATTCGGATCATGGCCGGCAACGTGGGGTATTGACCGGCGTTTTGCTTTCCATTAAACCGAAATACGTCAGGGCGATTCTGGACGGGACCAAGCAGTACGAGTTCCGCAAGCAGATTTTCAAGGATGAATCCGTAAAAACGGTGTACATTTATTCCACTTCTCCACAGAAGAAAATTGTTGCCCGATTCCGGCTTGGTAAAATTGTCAAAGAGTATCCCGAATATTTGTGGGAACAGTACTGTGATGTCTCCGGCCTGAGCGAACATGAGTTCTTCGAATATTTTTCTGACCGGGATACCGGATATGCGATCCGGATTGAGGGCCTGGAGCCATATCCCGAGCCAGTAGATCCGCATACGGTGTTCGAGCGGTTTGTTGCGCCTCAGTCGTTTTGTTATGTGAATTATCCGATTAATCAAACAACTTAATACTTCCAATCGGTAAATTATCCATATCAACAGTGAGTCGTGGGCCTCATGATACAGGAACTTATTATTGAAAATTTTAAAGGATTTAAAAAATACAAAATTGAATTTGGTCACTTGAATCTTCTCGTTGGCGGAAATAATTCTGGGAAAACAACAATTTTTCACGCCCTCCAGACAGTCTTTTGGTGCATCGAGAAAACAGCAGATACATCATCTAATACAGAAGTTGTTTTCGGTAAAACGCAGGTCCCTGAAATTGGTGCTTTTCCATATTTTAATTCAAAAGATATTTTTTATCACCAAAAAACCAGGGAAGGTGGAAAACCCTCACGGATCAAATTCAGAATAAAATTCCAAGATATCCCAGAACTTTCCTTTAGTATTTACCCCGCATTTAGTCGCAACCTGATGGTAGATGGTAATAAAATAAAAATCTCGAAGGATGATTATGAAAAAATTACAAAAAATCTAAAACCCGTATATGTTCCTAGCACTATTGGAATTACGGTTAAAGAAGAGTTGTTTCGAGCGATATCTCAAGAGCGTTTAATTTCTGAAGGGAGACAGAATGAAGTCCTTCGTAACCAGATCTATCGCTTAAAACAAAATTCTCCTGATGAATGGAATGAATTTAAACAAATTGTTTCACCAATTTTTCAATTAGAGGGTATTGATGTCCCTTTTGACGAAAATAAAGACGAATGGCTTTCTGTTTTGTACAGTGAGGATAATTGCGAATTCGACTGTATATCCGCAGGTTCTGGTTTTTTGCAGCTAATTAATTTGCTGGTTTTTGTCTTTTTGCATGAATCTAGAGTGGCTTTATTAGACGAACCTGATTCGCATATGCATTCCGATCTTCAACAAATTTCATTCGATTTATTGCATAAGCTCTCCGAACGAAGGAATATCCAATTGATTATTGCAACACACAGCCCGACATTTATTGATTCCGCAGGGCTCGAAAATGTTCTCGTAATTGATAGAAATTTTGAAACTCCCTTGCAAACTCAAAATCTCGAAGAACTAATACCCCTACTTGGAGATCGAGGAATATCGCTCCCTCCTACGAAGGTTATTGATACTTTGAGATCGAGGAAAGTTCTATTTGTAGAAGGAAATGATGCAGATTATGAAGAATTTATCAAAGCTATAGGAATACGTTATTCTCCTACATTTTTATCCCAGATCCGGGGACTAACGGTTTTCGAGACCGAAGGTGCGACTAAAAAATGGCCCTACGACACAATTGCCGCATTTGAAAAACTATTGGGTGTCCCGATAAAATATGTCTATATTTCAGACAGAGATTTTTCGACGGATGTTCAAATAGCAGACAAACAAAAAGCGAGTCAAAAATTCAAGAGTCAGAAATCACATTTCTTAAAACGAAGAAATCGTGAGTCATATTTATGTGATCCGAAAATTCTCTCGAAATTGCTGATACATAAATGGAATGCAAAGCACGAGGGCAAACCAATTCCTGATGATTTAACCGAGGAATCAATTAAACAATTCTTTATTGAAAAGGCTAAAGAATTTGAGGATAATACAAGAACGACATTATTGGTCCAACAAGAGCCATATATTCGGGGACCAACTGAAGAAAGAACTAGAAAAACCGGTGAGTTAAATCTCTTTTTTAGAGATAATTATACGAGTTTAATCGCAGCGAATCAAATTCCATACACTTTAGCTGATTGCAAAGAAATGTTAAAAAATTACAGAACTACGATAACTGAAAAACATAAAATTTCATTTAGTGATAAAGAAATTTTATCACAATTTGAAAAAGATGATATCCCTGAAGAGATTCAAAAAATTTTGCTTGATATTATCGCAATGTTTGCAACCTAGTTTCTCGATATTTTTGGAGTTACTGTGATTTGTGAGTCTGACATTCCAGAAGGATACAAGATAACGGAGTTAGGTTCGATACCGGAGGAGTGGCAAATCAAAAAAATCGGTGAGTTATTCAACGTGCAGCAAGGCATATCCATGTCTAAAGCACGGAGAGATGGACCAAACAAACACCCATTTCTCAGAACACTGAACGTTTTTTGGAGAGGTATTAATCTAACAACACTCGATTATATGGATTTTTCAGAGAAGGAAATTGAAAAGCTGAATTTATTGCCGGGGGATCTTTTAGTCTGCGAGGGGGGAGATATTGGAAGAACCGCGATGTGGCGAGGAGAACTCGAATCATGTGGTTATCAAAATCACCTCCACCGGCTACGGGTTAAAAATGACGATGTGAATCCGGAATTTATCGCGTTTTGGATGCAGGCTGCGATGGATGTTCTTGGATTTTATCAGGATGAAGGGAATAAAACAACAATCCCAAATCTTTCACAATCGCGCCTGAAAAATTTCATCATCCCCCTCCCCCCACTTCCCGAACAGCACGCCATCGCCACCACCCTCCGCACCGTGCAGGAAGCAAAGGAGAAGACCGATGCGGTGATCGCGGCGACGAAGGCGCTCAAGGCGGCGATGATGAAGCACCTGTTCACGTACGGCCCGGTGCCGCCAGAGTATGCGGAGCGGGTGGCGCTGAAGGAGACGGAGATTGGGCCGGTGCCGGAAGATTGGGAAATAAAAAAATTTGAAGATTTTTGTATATTGCAGAGGGGTCAAGATCTCCGCATTTGTGATATACATAAAGGGAATATTCCGGTAATTGGGGCAACATCAATAATTGGATACCATAAATATGCAAATGTTAAAGGACCAGGGGTAACGGTTGTGAGAAGTGGATCATCCGCTGGAAAATCCATGTATATTGAAGAAGATTTCTGGGCCCACAATGTTGTATTATACGTTAAAGACTTCAAAGGAAACAATCCTAAATTTGTTCACTATAAACTGCAACAGCTCGATCTAACTCAATACAAATCTGGGGTTTCAGTACCGACATTAAATCGAAATACATTCAGTATGGTCTCAGTGGACGTCCCACCAAAAAAGATACAAGATAAAATTGTGGAGACAATTACTCCAATAGAGAAAAAACTCGCCGCCGAAAAATCCCGCAGAGAAGCGCTCGACACCCTGTTCGCATCGCTCCTGCACGATCTCATGACCGCGAAGATTCGGATCAACACATCCTGACGGGAACGATTGCACCGGACGCTCCCGAAGCATCGTTCATCACCGGAAGATACTTTAATCCTGTCAGGAAGATACTGTTCAATTACAACCAGTGAAGTGCCCGCATGAAACAAACACGAATGCGCTATACGGTTCTTATGGACAAGAACGAGAGCGGTGGCTACACGGTGACCGTTCCCTCCCTGCCCGGCTGCATCTCGCAGGGCGACACTTGGGATGAGGCTCTCAAAAATATCGAAGAAGCAATCACCGGGTACATCGAAACCCTGAAGCTCCTCAAAAAGCCCGTACCGGTTGAAGTGGAAGTGACCCTCAAGGACCCGGTAGTTGCATGAAGGTTCCCCGGGTGACCGGAGACAAGGTACTCAGGGCGCTTCACCATGCAGGACTTGCCCTCGTCCATACCAGAGGGAGCCATCATTTTCTCTATCACGCAGAGAAAGACTGCCTGGTCACGGTGTCCGTCCATTCTGGTGCCACCCTTGCACCAAAAACGCTGAAGTCCATTTTATCGCAGGCGCAGATCACGGTCGAAGAATTTGTCGCCCTGCTGTAATGACCAAAGAAATATCCTAAACAGATGCGTCCGGTTCGCATCGCTCCTGCACGATCTCATGACCGCAAAGAGACGGATTCCAAATCATTGACTACTAAAATGGATTATAACCGAATATTTTCATGCAGACAAAAACGGCTATACCCGTTATGAATAATGCAATAATTGCGCCAATCGTATAATCAACAATTTTTGTTTTCCAGCTCCCCATAATAATTATCTGACTATTAAGTCTCTCCACAGCATTTGCAAGGATTGTAAGTTCCTGACGCAGTTCATTTTCGCTTAATTGGTTCTTGTGGATTCCTTCAATTATGTTCTTTGAGGATATTGGAATAGCGGTATGACCAACTCTTTGGAAAAAAACCCCTTTAAATGAATGGAGCGATTTTTCACTTTTTGGAACTTTAGCAACAACAACTGATTTATTTTCGAATTGGACTGTTTCAATTGAAATCTCAAGAGGAGGATCAATTTGAGTAGTTGCTTGTTTTAAAATTCGGATAGTTCTTGGAATGTCTTCCACTCCAACAATATGGGCTAAATCATCGATTCCGATAATTATTGTTCCACCTTTGGTATTCGCAAAAGCACCCAATATTTTTGCAATTATTTGAGGATCAAACAATCTAGTTTTAAATTCAACGGACTCATTCTCGCCATTTTTGATTAAATCGTTTAATTCTTCGATGGTTACCATGATGGCTCAAAATTCTTTCAGGAGAATATTTGACCTGATACACAAAAGGGTTTGTTTTTATTTTATTTTTTAATATTCGAGTAAAATACAATTTTTTTGGTAAAAGATTTAGGTATAATAAATCAATTGAATCATTAGCATGACACTCTGGATGGTTCGCAGCGGCCGGTACGGTGAACGGGAGGATTTTGCCCTTGAGAACAAAGTTGCCGTCATTGGCTGGAACGAATTGCCAGACCTCTCAAAAATCGAGACTCGGGAACAATTGAGAGTCCTCCTTGAAAAAACATTTCCTGACGATAAACCCAAGACGCATATCAACTGGGAAAGCCAGATCTGGCCGTTTCTACGAGGCATGGAGATCGGGGATCTTATCGCAATGCCGCTAAAGAGCAGGACCGCAATTGCATTCGGAAAGATTACCAGCCCCTATCGTTTCCGAAAGGACTTTCCGGAGAATGCACACCATACCCGAAACGTTGACTGGATAAAAGAGATCCCCCGCGACAAGTTTGACCAGGATCTCCTCTATTCACTTGGCGCTTTCATGACGGTGTGCCGAATTCACAGGAATAATGCTGAAGTGAGAGTTCAGGAAATACTCGAAGGGACGGCCACACCGAATCAAAGAAAGACGGGAGTAAAGACGGAAATCAAAAAATCCGCTGACGGAGAGCTCTATATCGAAATTCCCTTTGATATTGAGGAGATGGCAACCGATCAACTTCGTAATCTTATCAGCAGGAAATTCAGAGGACATGATCTCACCCGGCTTGTTGGTGCTATCCTTGAGGCTCAGGGATATACAATAAGTGTTGCAAAACCCGGCGCGGATGGTGGTGTCGACATTATCGCTGGAAAAGGTCCATTGGGTTTTGATCACCCTCGCTTAGCAGTTCAGGTCAAGTCCAGCGACAGCCCGTGTGATGTAAAGATTGTCCGGGAACTGCAGGGAGTTATGAAGAATTTCCAAGCCGAACATGGCTTGTTGGTATCATGGGGCGGCTACAGCGGGACGGTCCCAAAAGAAACATCAACAAAATTTTTCGAGATTCGACTCTGGAATGCGGATGATCTCATTCAGATGATTCAAACATATTACGATAAAATCCCTGATGAGATTAAAGCGGACCTTCCCCTAAAACGAATCTGGATTCTCGTTCCGGAAGAGGAATAATTCATGACACTCGGCGGTGAACGTGCATCAGTACAGAATCCGTTCATCGACTATGCCGAATCGGTACAATGGGAATATATCCTAAAGGACAAGGCAACGGCACTCCGGGGCGGCACCACCGGAATTCTTTTTAAGGAAATTTTCATCGATCAGATTATCCGGCTCAATGATTCGTTCATGACCCGCGAGCTTGCAACAGAACTCGCCAAACGGATCGGGCGCATACCTCCCACCATCGAAGGCAACCTCACCGCATGGGAATATCTCAAAGGGATAAAGACCATCTTTGTCCCAAAAGAGAACCGGGAGCGCAATGTCCGGTTCATCGACACCGATGATATCGACACCAACACCTTCCAGATCACCGATGAGTTCTCGTTCACCAACGGCTCGAAGACGATCCGCGAGGATGTCGTCTTCCTCGTCAATGGCATCCCGGTCTTCTTTGTCGAGACCAAGGCCGCCCACAAGAAGGAAGGCATCGCCGAAGCCCTCGACCAGATCCGGCGCTACCACCGCGAATGTCCCGAGATGCTCGCCGTCCTCCAGATCTACGCGCTCACCCACATCATCCGGTATTATTACAGCGCGACCTGGAACACCTCGAAGAAGACGCTCTTCAACTGGAAGGATGAATCCGGTGGAAACTACGAGACGCTGGTCAAAACCTTCTGTGACCGGAAGTGTTTCATCACCCTGCTTACCGATGGGATCCTCTTCACCCGGCAGGATGAGGAATTAAAGAAAGTCGTGCTCCGCCAGCACCAGATGCGGGCTGTTGACAAACTGCTCGGCCGGGCCCGGGATGCCGGAAAGAAACGCGGCCTGATCTGGCACACACAGGGGTCAGGCAAGACCTACACGATGATCGTAGCAGCACAGAAGATCCTCAATGAGCCGGTCTTTGAGAACCCGACCGTGATCATGCTCGTGGACCGGAACGAACTCGAAACCCAGCTCTTCGGTAATCTCACCGCTGCCGGCATCGGGAATGTCGAAGTCGCGGAGAGCAAACGGGAGTTGCAGGCACTTCTGGCATCCGATCACCGGGGTCTCATCGTCTCCATGATCCACAAGTTCGAGGGGATGCCGGAGAAGATCAATACCCGGGACACGATCTTTATTCTCGTGGACGAGGCCCACCGGACAACCACCGGCACGCTGGGCAATTACCTCATGGGAGCACTCCCGAACGCAACTTATATCGGATTCACCGGGACTCCCATCGACAAGACCGCGTACGGGCAGGGCACGTTCATCACGTTCGGCCGCGACGATCCTCCACACGGCTATCTCGACCGGTACCGCATCGCAGAGTCCATCAGTGACGGGACCACGGTTCCGCTCAATTACACGCTTGCCCCCAACGATCTGCTCGTTGACCGACGGACCCTCGAAAAAGAATTCCTTGACCTTGCCGAAACGGAAGGGATCAGCGATGTCGCAGAACTCAACAAAGTACTGGAGAAAGCAGTCAATCTCCGGAACATGATGAAGAGCCCCGAGCGGGTGCCGAAAGTCGCGAAGTTTGTGGCAGACCATTTCCGGCACAATGTGGAGCCCATGGGATACAAGGCGTTCCTGGTTGCCGTTGACCGGGAAGCCTGCGCACTCTACAAGAAAGAACTCGACAAACTCCTTCCCGTGGAATATTCCGAAGTCATCTACAGCCCAAATCCACGGGATGAAGGCAATGACCGCGTAGACCTCCGCACATACTATCACGCGGAAGATGAAGAGAAAAGAATCCGCAAGGCATTTAGAAATCCGGACAAAGATCCTAGGATCCTCATTGTCACGGAAAAACTTCTTACCGGGTTCGATGCCCCTGTCCTCTACTGCATATATCTCGATAAACCGATGCGCGACCATGTCCTCCTCCAGGCGATTGCCCGCGTCAACAGGCCCTACGAAGACGCTGAAGGCCGGAAGAAACCCTCGGGATTCGTACTCGATATTGTCGGGATCTTCGATAACCTCAAAAAAGCGCTCGCGTTTGATTCCAGTGACATCGAAGGGATTGTAAATGACATCGACGTCCTCAAAACACGGTTCACCCGGCTGATGTCACAGGAAGCGCAGCAATACTTCGGGCTTGCGAAAGGAAAGAAACGGGACAAGGCGGTCGAAGCAGTACTCGAATATTTCCTGAACGAAGAAGTCCGCCTGACGTTCTACGGATTCTTCCACGAAATTTCAGACATCTATGAAATCCTCTCACCTGACGCATTCCTGAGACCATACCTCGATGATGTGGACACACTTGCGAGAATGTACCGCATGGTCCGGGAGAACTTCGATCCCGGGATCTCTGTCGACCGCGAGTTCTCCCGTAAAGTGGCACGACTCGTCCAGGACCACACCGTAAGCAGCGAGATCGGGGCACCGGGAAGAATCTACGAGATCGACGACAAAGTTCTCAGGTATATCGAAGAACAACCAGCCTCTGACATCGAAAAAGTGTTTAACCTGAGCAAAGGAATTACCAATCTTGTAAGAAAACATTCGGAAGAGTCCCCCTACCTCCTTTCCATCAGCGAGAAGGCGGATGCCGTGATCCAGCTCTACAAGGATCGCCAGAAAACCACGCAGGAGACTCTCGCCGAACTCAAAACGATCATCGAAGAGATCAATGCGGCCCGGCTTGAACAGGAGAAACGCAATATTCCGATGGAAGAGTTCACCATTTTCTGGCTCCTCAATAAGACCAATGTCACCGATACGGAAACGAAAGCCCACGAGATGAAAGGGATCCTGAACCAGTATCCCCACTGGAGAGCCAGCGAACAACAGGCCCGCGATGTGAAGCAGGAGTTGTATACGATAATCCTGAAATCGGGAATCAGTGAGATCAAAGAAATCAAAAAGATCGTTGACCAGATTATGAACGTCCTCAAGCGGGCTGTAGAATGATCTCGTCGGAGTCTTTCAAGCGCTCCGTAGGAGAATGGGCTGAAATCTGCAAGGTCGAAATAAAGGAGATCCATCTTCGGAAAATGAAGACCAAGCTTGCGAGCTGTTCGAGCAGGGGCCGGCTGACGTTCGACCGGACAATTTTACGATTACCAAAAGATGAACGAAAAAAAATCATAATCCATGAATTGTTGCATCTGAAATATCCTAACCATGGGAAGATGTTCCGGGCGCTGTTGAAGGCATATACTTCCGATTAACTGAATCTCCCAAGGGTCAAGACCACCATAACAGTTCTCCCCGGGCAGGACGATGCGACCTACCGCGAACTCCGGGCGGCGCATGGCACCAATGACCGCGCGCTGTTTGCAAACTTCAATGTCTTAAAAAAATGGGCTATCCCGCATCGGAAAAGACAAAGATCCCATATACTCTCCGTATTCCCCGGCCAAGTCAACCACCCATCACGGGGTAACCGGCATCATTCCCGCCACCCCGGTACTACCGCCCGTAGACTCCGGCCCCCGGCACAGCGCCCCGAGCACGATCGCCGTCGCATCCTTGTCCAGGGGTTGGTTGTCGTTCCCGCATTTCGGGGAGTAGATGCAGGAGGGGCACCCGGTCTCGCACCGGCAGTCCCTCACCAGTTCATACGCACTTAAGAACAGTTGGGGGAGAATGCTGAATGCCTTCTCCGCAAGCCCGATTCCGCCTTCATACGCATCATAGACAAAAACCACCGGTTCGCCATCCTCACCGTATGCCGGTGACGACAAACCACCGATGTCCCACCGATCGCACATCACGTGGAGGGGCATGAGCGCGATGACCGCGTGTTCCGCCCCGTGCAGTCCACCGGCAAGGTCGAGACCGACGCCGGAGACTTTTTGTTCAATGGATTCGGGGAGGATAAACCAAAAGGCCCGTGTCCTGAACGTGAGGGCCGGGAGAGACAGGGGCTCCAGACCGATGATCGTGTCGCCCCTTTTGATCTTATAACCGGTGTACTGCTCTGTCACCTCCACATCACCAAACGCACACCGGACCCCGTTGACCGTCCTGGTCTCCAGCGTTTCGATAATGGAAAGGTCCACTTCCTTGAGGGGCTGGGTATAATAGTCTACATCAGTTTCCGTCACCCGGATCGTATGCGTCTCAAGGTCCATCTCGTTCACGACAAACGTCTCGCCCTGGTGGAGCATGATCGCACCCTTGTGTGCCTCGCGGTATGCCTGGCCGAGATCAAGGGTCTCAAGCAGCCTGCCGTGGCACATCACCCGGAACGTTTCACCGGGAACACCATCGAGCCTCACGGCGTCCGCTGCACGCCCGCGCCCGGCATATACCCAGCCGCGGGATGTCCTTCGTAAAAGGTCATTTGATTCAAGTTCAGGCAGGAGCCACGAGACAAATTCTCCAAAAAAATCCCGGTCTGCTTCTTCCCGCAGGGGCAGTTCGGCAGCAGCGCAGAGAAGGTGCCCGGAGACGATATACGGGTTGCCGGTATCGATGATCGCGTGCTCGTGGGAGCGTTCGAAGAACTGTTCCGGGTGGTGCATGAAGTACTGGTCAAGGGGATTTGCCTGTGCAACGAGGATGGCAAGGGATTCATCCCCTTTCCTCCCGGCCCGCCCGGCCTGCTGACGGGTGGACATCATGGTGCCGGGATACCCGGAAATAATAACCGCATCCAGTGAGCCGATGTCGATGCCCAGTTCGAGGGCATTTGTTGAAACGACTCCTTTCAGGACTCCTTCCTTGAGCTGCCGTTCGATTACCCGCCGTTCTTCCGGCAGGAAACCCGCCCGGTATGCTGAGATCGATTCCGCGAGCCGTGATGAGATCCTGCGTGCATCGTCACGCGCCCAGACCGTGACCAGCTCGGCCATCTTTCGGGATCCGGTGAAACAAAGGGTCTGGAGGTCTTCTTTGACACAGGATACAAGGAGGTCCTTTGTCTCCTGGTGCAGGGACCGTTCGCTGATACCATCATAAAACGGATTGTACAATACGAAATTTTTCCTGCCATGGGGTGAGCCATCATTATCAACAAGCGAGAACTCCAGCCCGGTGAGATGGCGGGCAAATTCGCACGGGTTTGCAAGCGTCGCCGTGGACAGGATGAAACGGGGATTCGATCCATAATGCCGGCAGAGGCGCAGGAGACGGCGTATCACAAAGGCGATATGGGACCCAAATACCCCACGATACCGGTGTGCCTCATCGATGATGATGAAATCCAGGTTTGACAGGAACGGCTGCCATTTTGCATGCCATGACAGCACCTGGTGCAGTTCATGGGGATTTGAGATGATAACCCGGGAGTGTTCACGGATCGCGGCCCTCTTTGACTGCGGGGTGTCCCCGTCATAGATGGCAGGTTTGGCGGCAATGCCGGTGAACTGAGCCATCTGTTCAAGTGTCAGGAACTGGTCGTTCGAGAGGGCCTTTGTCGGATAAAGGTAGAGTGCCCGTGCATCAGGATGGCTTTCAAGATCGCTGAAGACGGGAATGTTGAAAGCGAGGGTCTTGCCGCTCGCAGTGGACGTGGTGAGGATCACGTTCTTTCCGGCCCGCACATGGTTGATCGCTTCGCACTGGTGGGAGTAGAGCCGGATCCCTCTCTGGTCAAGATATGCCTCAAGTGATGGGGACAGGGAGGTTTCCAGCAACCCGTACCGGGCAGGTTCCGGCTCGGTCGTCTTCATATGAACGAACCGGGTCCGGTAGACCGGGTTTACGTTCAGGAGCCGGATCAGGTCAGCGACAGCCATAGGTCTCCCCCAGCAGGTGGAAGAAGAGGCGGGCAAGTGAGACCACATCCTGCCGGTTGTGTTCAACGATCGGGACAAGCGGCCCGATATTTCCGGAGCGGAGGTATGTTTCGTAAAATTCGGGCACCATCTGCCCCGGCACATCATCGCTCCGGCTGATCCCGAGAATCTCCCGTTCAAGCGCAGCAAGACGCAGCGAGGGGAGCTGATCTTTCCACCTGCGACGGCTGAAATGGAGGACGTCAAAGTGAGGGATCTTTGCAGGAGATCCCAGCCCATAGTATGCCAGGCGATCGACAATGTAGGGCAGATCAAATGATTTTCCATTGAAGGTGACGAGCGCCACCCGATCACCGGAAAGGTGTCCGGCAGTTGCGATAAGGGCTGCCTGTTCCTCGGCGATGTCTCGCAGCAGGTACTGGTACACGACCAGTTTTCCGTTATCGATGACACCGATCCCGAAAAGGATGATAGGACGGGAAAAAAGCCCGAGAGTCTCGATATCAAGGAATACATAATCTTCCGGCTCATGGAGGCCGGCAGTCCCAAGAACAGATACATGGGATTTGGAGTGCCGGCTGCCGATCATGTCCATGATCGCGGAGGTATTTCCATCAGATAGACATGCAAGGACCTCATGTGCACGCGATCTCAGTTTGGGATGTTCCATCAGATCCGGTATGGAATGATATCCCCGTGCATTCAGCTTCTTCCGGGTCGCTGGTCCGATGCCATGGACAAGCGTCAGGTCACAAAGGAGATCAGTCCTGAAACAATCGGAATCCAATACAGGTCGCGATAAATCCTGGCGGGATTCCAGGGTAAAACAGGTGCCGCCACCATTGACGAGCTCTTTGCCGTGGAACTGTTCATCGATCGTCATCCCCCGGTAACGCGAGAGGAGCATTTCGAGATAGTGCCGGGCCTGTTCGTATTCGGATGAAAAAACAAACGAGTTTGAAAAACCGGCCCCGAATGCATTCCCGTCGCGGACAATTTCATATTCCCGCATTCCCTGCATCCGCTGCTGCCAGAGTGCGCCGATTCGTGCAGGGGCGGGGAGGGCAGACATCGTATGGATAGAAAATCCCGGTACGGACGTTTAAATATCCGGGCGGGCGGGGTGAAAGTGCTAAAGAGGAGGCTATCGGTCCCCTTTGAGGATGAGACGTTTAATCTACCGGGCGATGCAATCCTTCTGGTATAAACCGGGAATAGTGTGCATGCGGGTATGACATTTTCACTGATGTCATTACCAAGGAATCGGTGTTTCTGATGAAGGTCAAAGGATTGCTGATCGATATTGACGGTGTCCTGTATGTAGGGGACCAGCCGATACAAGGGGGTCGTGAGGCCATCGAATACCTCACGGAAAATAAATATCAGTTCCGGTTTATCTCCAACACAACCCGCAAATGCCGGAAGACTATCTCCGGACAATTATCAGCAATGGGTCTGGACATTCCCGAAGAGAGTATTTTCACACCGCCACGTGCAGCGATTGCCTACATGAAAAGCACCGGACGGGACCATTTTCATCTGCTCACGACGGGGGATGTTGACCAGGACTTTATCGATGCCGGGGTCCGGGACGATTCAGAAAAAACTGATTTTGTCATTGTTGGTGATGCCGGGGAGGCACTGACATATAGAAGCCTGAACACCGCGTTCAGGCTTCTCATTGAAGGTGCGGAATTGATCGCGCTGGAAAAAGACCGGTACTGGATGACGCGTAATGGCCTGTCACTCTCTGCAGGTCCATTCGTATCCGCACTCGAGTTCGCGACGGGAAAACAGGCCATTGTTATGGGAAAACCGTCAAAATCTTTCTTTAACCTGGCACTCAGGGACATGGATCTTCAGCCGGGCGAGGTGGCAATGATTGGCGATGATATTTTCACGGATGTCGGGGGTGCACAAGCGGCCGGTATAACCGGCATCCTTGTCCGGACCGGAAAATTCCGCGAGGATATCCTGCAGGATTCAAAAGTCCGGCCTGATGCGATCATTGATTCGATTGCCCGACTGCAGGAGATCCTGTGAGATCCTTGAATTCCCTTTATCGTTTTATGAAATATGTGGTTTTTACCCTCTTTCTCATTGGGATCGTAGTTGTAAGTGCAAACCTTATCATTAACCAGAACACGGTCGTCCCCCCGCATATCGAACCGCAGGAGACCAACATCTCCATTCCCGCCCCGGTCCACTCCTTTCCATTCGAACAGGTAATAATATCGGTCACGAGCCCGGTTGATCCTTCGGTATATGTCGGGGCGAAGGTAGCGGATAAGGAGACCCTCATCCGGGGAAATGTATCCGAAGACGCATGGCTGGAGACCACGTACCTCTCGATGATCGATGATCCCAGCCAGGAACAGTTCTATACCGATCTTATCCGTGACCTGAGAGTGATCCGGGACGAACATGGTCTAAACGACGATGAATATCTCGAACTGATCGCAGTATTTGTCCAGTCAGTCCGCTACGAAACAACAAGCGAGAGCCCGCCAAAATTCCCTATCGAGACCTATGTCGATAAATCCGGAGATTGTGATGACAAGAGCCTGCTCCTTGCAGGCCTTCTTTCCCGGGAGGGGTATAATGTCTCCCTGTTATCGTTTACACCGGAGTCACACATGGCAATCGGGGTTGCCTGCCCGGATGATGAATACAGGCAGACGGGATATGTATTCATTGAGACCACCAACCTCTCCTTTGTCGGAGTACCAACAGACAGCCTCCGTGAAGGCGTTACACTGTATTCTGATCCACAGGTTATTCCCGTAGGAAACGGAACGAAAACGTTCGGAAGTTGTAAGGAGTCACTCTATTTGGGTTCTATCATCAAAACATCCGAAATGAACGTGAAGGATCTTACCATACGGATCGATTCGCTGAAAGCCGAAATGGATGGATATTACGTGCAGCGTGATGCTCAAAAATACAACCAGCAGGTACCACTCTACAATGACCTGCAGCGCCAACGCATGCAGTACGCAGAACTCCATAATTATATTCTCAATCACCAGTACGACCGGAAGGGCACCTACCAGCATGTAAAAAACAATATACCCGGGTAAGATTCGTGGAGGGATTTATTTCTCAAGCTCTTCAAGGTGTACCATTTTTGGTACAGGATACGATTCCGTTGTGCATCCATTGTCTCCTGATGCTGTCAGTCTCGCCATTGCCATATCGGAGTATTGTGCCGATATATCGATACCGATAAACCTGCGCCCGAGTTTCCATGCCACAAGGGAGGTCGTGCCTGCACCGTTGAACGGATCGAGCACCAGGTCATTTTTATAAGAGAACAGTTTCATGAGCCGCCGGGGCAGTTCTTCCGGAAACATTGCCGGGTGATCATAGTCTTTCATCCGCGTTTCCGGGGGAAACGACCACCTGCCCAGTACCCATTCCTTGAATTCCCCTGCCGTGATATCGATGTCTTCCCGGCGGCCGGCCTTTTTATGCGATTCCTTGTCAAAGATCTCGATGTATTCCCAGGTGTATTTGATATAGGGCATTGAAGGGGATTTCCAGCTCCCCCAGGCCGTGTATTTCGCATTGTAATTGTTCTTCTCCCAGAGTAACTCCGCCCTCCAGAGGAGGCCCAGCCCGGAAAGCTGTTGCGAAATGATGTGGTGCGTTGGTACATAATCCGAGAAGAGGGGCTGGACGTTCACCGCCATCCTGCCACCGGGCTTGAGTACGCGTTCGCATTCCCGCCAGACACGGAGGAGTTTCCCGAAATATTCATTCCACTCATGCGTATCATCCTGCGAGTCCTGGGCGTAGGAATGGCCGAAATTGTAGGGGGGGGACGTGATGATGAGATCGATACTCCGGTCAGGAATCCGGATGAGAGCTTCCTGCGCATCTCCGCATATGATCCGGTTGATGAAGGGACGGATACCTGAAGGTTCATCAGTATGCAGGTTTTTTTGTGCATCCTGGGATCCCCGGCGAATCCTGGCTTTCCCTTCTTTATCCCCGATCTTCGGTCTCATCACACGCTATCACATCTTACTATACCATACGATGAGTAAAAGATGCCGCATCACTGCAATAATGTCAACGAGAAAAGCGTTTAATGCAACAATGGACATATTGTCTACGATTATCTTATGCTGGATATCAAAGACCTGCATGTGAAGGTCGGCGACAAGGAAGTGTTGCACGACATCAATCTCCACATCGGTGAGGGTGAGACCCATGTACTTCTTGGCCCCAATGGATCAGGGAAGACGACGCTCCTGATGACCATTATGGGTTATTCTCAATATACCATCACGGAGGGGAAGATCGTCTTCAAGGGGGAAGATGTAACCAACATGAAGGCCCATGAGCGGGCCAAGCGGGGGATCGGCATGCTCTTCCAGCGGCCCCCGACGATATCAGGGTTGAAACTGGGAAAACTCCTCTCCGCAATTTCCCGAACCAAAACAGAGAACATCCCTGAGCTTGCCAAATCCCTCCACATGGACAAATTCCTGGAACGGGATATCAACAAGGGTTTTTCCGGGGGCGAGATCAAACGCAGCGAAGTGCTCCAGCTCACCATGCAAAACCCGGATTTTATCATGCTCGATGAACCGGAGAGCGGTGTCGATATCGAGAATATTTCCCTCATCGGAAATGCAATCGGATCTCTTCTGGAAAAGGACAAACACATTATCAAGCGGCAGAAGAGCGGGCTCATCATCACCCATACGGGGTATATCCTCGACTATCTCGAAACCGATCGCGGCCACGTGATGTGCGACGGGCAGATCAAGTGCCATGGGAATCCCCGTGAAATCTTGAAAGACATCAAACAGCATGGATACAAGGAGTGTCTCGAATGCCGCAACCCGTGAACGTCACCGAGATCTCGAAAACCGACCGGGAGAGGCTGGCCCAGACCGGTATCGACCTTGAGATGAAGAACCGGTGCGGTAGTTACCTCCAGATGGACCAGGACGTGGTCCATGCAGAATGTGCGGAGGAGGGGATCGAGGTTCTCTCGTACAAAAAGGCGATGGAGAAATACGACGGCCTGAAAGAGTACGCATGGAAGGTTGTCTCCCCGGAAAAAGACGAGGTCACAAAATACGTTGCAGCACAAAAAGATCCAAAGGGTTACGTGATCATCGCCCACAAGGGTTCGAACAACATCTTCCCCATACAGGCCTGCCTGTTCCTCGGGCGCGAACAGATCCAGCATGTTCACAACATTATCATTGCCGAAGAGGGAGCGGAGCTCCATATTATTTCAGGTTGTGCAAGCGGCGAACATGTAGGCACCGGTGGGATGCACTACGGGGTCTCCGAGTTCTACGTGAAAAAGAACGCGAAGATCAGTTTCACGATGATCCATAACTGGAGCGAAAATATTGAGGTATACCCACGGAGTGCTTCGATCGTTGAGGAAAACGGTGTGTTCCTCTCCAATTACGTCTGCATGCAACCGGTGAAAAAGGTGCAGATGTACCCGACTGCCACACTGAAAGGGGAGAACTCGGTCGCCCGGTTCAGCAGTGTCGTGATTGCAACTCCTGGTTCGTATATGGATCTTGGCTCCCGTGCAATCCTTGAGGGTGCCGGAGCCAGCGCCGAGCTGATTACCCGTGCCATCACCAAAGGTGGTACAATCATGTCCCGGGGCCATATCAATGGAAAAACTGCCGGTACCCGGGGGCACCTCGAGTGTAAGGGTCTCATCCTCAAGGATGGGATCATCTACGCGGTCCCGGAGATCGAAGGGTCTGTCGTCGGGACCGAGCTCTCGCATGAGGCTGCCGTAGGGAAACTCGCCCGTGAAGAGATCGAGTATCTCATGGCACGGGGACTGGATGAGGATGAGGCAACAGCAACCATCATCCGCGGGTTTCTCGATGTCAAGATCTCCGGTCTCCCGGAAGCCCTGCAACAGCAGATCGATGCTTCGATTGATGAGGCGGAAAAATCAGGGTTCTGAACTGATCGGTATGAATACATTTCCCCGGGCTGACGAGCGTTCCAGGATGGTGGAACACCAGATACGGTCCCGGGGTATAACAAACTCCCGGGTACTCACTGCGATGCGGGAAATTCCCCGCCACCTGTTCATTCCTCCACCATACAACACGTCTGCATACGAGGATGCTCCGCTCCCTATCGGAAACGGCCAGACGATATCACAACCCTACATTGTTGCTCTCATGACGGCACTGATTGATCCCCTGCCTGAAGACCGTGTCCTCGAAATCGGTGCCGGAAGCGGGTACCAGGCTGCGATCCTCTCGATGCTTGTGCAGCAGGTAACAACGATCGAACGCATTCCTGCGGTTGCAGATCTCGCAAGAGAGAACCTTGTAAAAATCGGATTACAGAACATCAGTATCATTGTCGGGGACGGGACACGGGGATATCCCGATCATGCACCGTACGACGGGATCATGATAACAGCAGCGACACCGGAAATTCCCCCACCCCTGATCGATCAACTCACAATCGGGGGAATACTGGTTGCACCGGTAGGGGGACGTGAGATCCAGGAACTGATCACCCTTACAAGAAATGAAAACGGAGTGGTCCGATCGTCCCATGGGGGAGTCCGGTTTGTTCCGCTCATCGGAGAACATGGCTGGGCGGATTCCTGATGACGATCATCGATATTACCAGACAATTGGCTGGAAATTCCCTTACCTATCCCGGCGACACTACCCCGCATTTCACGCAACGAGACAGCGGCCTTTACCTGATCTCTGACATTCAGTTGAGCAGCCACTCCGGAACGCATATCGACGCACCGGTCCATTACCTGAAAACCGGCCTGACCATCGATGAACTGCCGCTCCCTCATCTGGTCGGGCCGTGCCGCGTGCTGGATGTGTCCAATGCCGGTTCGCTTATTGATGCCTCGCACATTAAGGGAAGGACCGGAGGAGTGCCACGTATCCTGCTCAAGACCACCTTCTCCGGGTGTACTTCATTCCAAGAGGATTACCCTTCCCTTACGAGGGATGCCGCGGAGTACCTTACAAAAACAGGCACGCTCTGTGTTGGTATCGACTCTTTCTCCATTGAGGCATTCGTCTGTGATGGATCGGTACACCGCGAACTACTCAGCCATGGGTGTATCATTATCGAACTTCTCGATCTCTCCAGAGTCCCGGAAGGGGATTACACGCTGATCGCATTACCCCTCCGTCTCGCCGGTCTTGACGGTGCTCCTGCTCGTGTTATCCTCTTGGACAAAGAAGGATGTGAATGATGGATATCATCGTTGAATCGGTTAAACAGATCGAAGGGCATCTTGAACACAGCGGGTGTGCAGATGCAGGTGTAGTGCTTGATGTTGATCCCTGTGGGGTAATCTGCCAGTTTGAAAGTGGTGCTTCCATGTCGGCCACGTTTGGCGGAAGAAGTGCCGAGTTCACGACGTTCGATCCCATACGGGCACCAACAAAGATCTCATTCATGTTTGGTGCATCGCTGGACACTCCCCCCGTGCGGGGTGCCGCATGTGCAATTATCAACGTCATACTGGGATTCCTCTGTATATCCCGGGTGCTCCACGCTTGTCAGAAATCCTGTCATACTCCCTGTTGGGACCAGATCTCCCAGGAGATTGGGGGAAAGAGAATTTTCTGCATCGGTTCGCCCGGAAAAATGGAGCAGGGGCATTCCTTTTACTTAACCAACGATCTGCCTGAGGCTGAGATCATTCTTATAAACGGCGAGGGGATCATTGCAATGGGGACAGGTGATATTATCGAGGAGAATAAAAAGACGAAGCGGATCATCTGTATCGGCCCTTCAACAGCCGGGATCGCCCGCCTCCACGAGATCGAGCACTGGTGCCCGTATGGACGGAGCAGCCTTGACTGATTCCCGCTTATTCTGAGCCTGCAGAGCATACGGAGAGTAAACTCTTTTGAATAAACACCCAATAAGGTACTATGCTTTTCGGATCGTCCGGGATACGAAGAAAATTTGACCAGACGCTCATCGATACGGCACTGAAAATCGGGAACGTGCTCGCCTCCGGGCCCTCCGACGTCATTATCGGGATGGACACGCGGACTACCAGTCCCCTTCTCGCCCACCTTGTTATCTCGGGCATCATGGGTAATGGCGGGACTGCACACGTTGCAGGGGTTGTCCCAACACCCACGGTCGCGTTCAACACACGTCCCGTCAAGGCGGGATGTATGATCACCGCTTCGCATAATCCGGAGGAATATAACGGTCTGAAACTCTTCAATCCCGACGGGTCATCGTTTACCCAGATACAGCAGAAAGAGATGGAAGAGCTGCTCAAGATACTGCATTATACTGACTGGCAGCACCTGGGAAAAGAATGTGTGATCGATGCCCTGGCACCACATAAACAAGCAATATCAGATAAAGTCCACATTGATCATGAAATCTCAGTAGTCATCGATTGCGGTAACGGAGCCGGATGCATGCTGACACCCAGGCTCCTGTCAGATGCCGGGATCAGGACAACGTGTATCAACTGCAATCCTTCAGGGCACTTTGCCCGCCCGTCAGAGCCCTTGCCGGAATACCTCGGGTATATCGGCGACATGGTAAAAAGAACCCGTGCTGACTGTGCAGTAGTCCACGATGGCGATGCCGACCGCATGATGGCATTCGACAACAAGGGGAGGTACATCGGCGGTGATCATCTCCTCATGCTCTTTACAAAATACATGGGTGCAAAGCGTGTTGTCACTACCAGCGATGCTTCCATGATCATCGATGAGATCGCAGAAGTGCACCGTACGCCGGTTGGCGATGCATATGTTTCCGAGGAGCTGCTGAACTGGGGCGAGTTTGGCGGGGAGCCTTCCGGAGCATGGGTATTCCCGCAAATCTCTCTCTGTCCCGATGGCCCGTTTGCCGCAGCACTGTTCTGCGAGATCGCATCCGAATGGGATATTGCAGAGGAGATTGATGGGATGCCGAGCTATCCCATCCTCCGGGAGTCATTTCACACCACGTCTGCAAGGGAAATTCTTGCCGGGCTTGGTGCATCCAGTCCCACAGACGGCATACGTATTTCCGAAGACGACGGGTGGTGTCTGATACGGGCAAGCGGAACCGAGCCAAAGATCCGTATCACTGCCGAAGGAAAAAGCCTGGACCGGGCAAAAGCAATGCTCGCAAAGGGCAAAGAACTCGTCCGACAAGGGAAAACTGCTTAAAGTATGTAAGAAAGAGCTGTACTTATGCAATGTGTCGTTCTCGCAGCCGGGGAAGGGAAGCGAATGCGCCCCCTGACCGCGAAGCGCCCGAAAGTGATGCTTCCCCTTGCCAACCGCCCGATGATGGAGCATCTCGTCCTTGCAGCCCGGGATGCCGGTATCACGGAGTTCATTTTTATTGTCGGATATGGCGAACGTGAAATCCGTAAACATTTCGGTGATGGAGGAAAGTTCGGGATTCATATCGAATATTCCACACAACGACACCAGCGGGGGACTGCTGATGCTGTGGGTGCAGCGCGGGATCTTGTCACAGGTCAATTTCTCGTCATGAATGGGGACATGATCCTCAAAAAAGAGGATATTAAAAAAATGTGCCACGGGAAATCTCCCTGTATGGGCATAAGCACAACAGACCATCCCGGAGATTATGGAGTGGTATTGACAGAACGTGGCCTTATCACATCTCTTGAAGAGAAATCAAAAAATCCAAAATCGAACCTGATCAATGCCGGGGCATACCTGTTTTCACCGGAAATCTTTGATCTCATCGATAACGTTCACTCTTCACCACGAGGGGAACTTGAACTTACCGATGCCTTATCAGGATTAGTTGAGGCCCATCAATTGCATGCATACCACCTTTCCTACTGGATGGACGTCGGTTACCCCTGGGACATGCTCGACGCGAATGCAATGCTTATGGAAACCCTCGAAGCCGATAAAAAAGGAACCGTCGAGGAAGGAGTGACTCTTCAGAATAATGTGATCATCGGGGAAGGGACCGTAATAAAATCCGGCACCTATATTGAGGGGCCCTGCGTTATCGGGAAAAACTGTCGCATCGGACCCCATGCCTATATCCGTGGGGTAACCAGTATTGGCGATGATTGTCACATCGGGCATTGTTCCGAACTCAAGAACTCGATTATCATGAGCGGGACAAAGATACCGCATTTTAACTATATCGGGGATTCTGTTGTTGGGGCGGGGTGCAACTTCGGTGCAGGAACAAAGATCGCAAACCTCCGTCACGACCATACAAATATCAGGGTCTGTGGGAAAGATACCCGCCGGAAAAAATTCGGGGCAGTCATCGGTGATGAAGTCCGGTTTGGTATCAACTGTTCCATTAATGTCGGTACCATGATCGGAAGTGAAGCGCAGTTTGCACCGAACAGCTTCATTGAAGGCTGTATCGGGGATAAGGCAGTAATCAGGTAGGTGAACTATGCAGGCAGTAATTCTCGCAGCAGGAGAGGGAAAGCGGGTACGTCCCCTGACAAGGAGCCGGCCCAAGGCAATGATCCCGGTGGCCAACCGCCCGATCATTGAATATGTGATCGAAGCCCTGTTGAAAAACGGGATCCGGGAAATCATCGTTGTTGTCGGGTACCGGAAAGAACAGGTTACGAGGTTTCTGAACCAGCTGGATGTACCGATAGAAGTGGTGGTCCAGGACAAACAGCTGGGAACGGGACACGCCCTTCTGGCTGCTGAATCCAGGATACGCGACAATTTTCTCGTGCTCCCCGGGGATAATTATATTGACCCTTCATCGATCGCCCGCATCAAGGATCTGCCGAACTCCATGCTGGTGAAAGAACACCCGAACCCATCGAATTTCGGCGTTGTGATGTTAAATGAGGGACATGTTACCGGTATTGTTGAAAAGCCTGAATATGCGTCCAGTTTCATGGTGAGCACCGGGATTTATTCCCTTACCAGGGAGATCTTCCCCCACATCAGGGAAAACGATCTGACCGATGCGATCTCTTCCATGATTGAAAGCGGTGTGAAAATCCAGGGTATCCCTGCCGATGACTGGCAGGATGCAATCTTCACATGGGATCTTCTCAAGATGAACCGTCGTTTGTTACATAATCTGCCACCGTCACGCGATGGTTCAGCCAGCAGGCAGGCGATCATCCAGGGCGCCGTCCGGATCGGCAAGGGATCGACCATCGGCCCGAATACGGTCATTACCGGCCCGGTGATCATTGGAAATGACTGTACTATCGGGCCAAACTGCTGTATCATGCCCAATACCAGTATCGGTTCCCGGGTAACAGTTGAGCCATTCACCGTTATCGGTGATGCAATAATCATGGACGATACATCAATCGGTTCCCACTCACGGATTATTGATGCCGTCATGGGTGAACGGTGCAGCCTTGCCGATCATACCTCCACCTGGACAACATCCGGGCTCCTTGAAATTGAGGGGGTCGTAACGCGATCTGAGTTCGGGGTGATTCTCGGGGACACCGTATCAAGCGGGCCATTCTCGGTTTTTAAAAACTCGATCATCGGTAACAATACATCTATTGAGGGTCTTACTGACCTGACATCACGATATATTCAGGATAATTCCACGGTGATATAAGGTGTGCGGGATTGTGGGGTACATCGGCAGAAGAGAAGCGGCACCATTAATCGTCGAAGGATTGAAACGGCTTGAGTATCGAGGTTATGACTCGTTTGGGGTAGCAACAAAAAACAAAGGAATTACTCTTGCAAAACACCAAGGCAGGATCTCTGAAAATGCCGGTTCTGTATCCCGCTTGAAAGGTAAGATTGGTATCGGGCACACGCGCTGGGCAACTCACGGGGCTCCAAGCGATGAAAATGCCCACCCGCATGCCGATTGTTCGGGGAAAATTGCGCTGGTTCACAACGGGATTATTGAGAATTATTCCGGATTGAGACTCCAGCTCCTGGAACGTGGGCATACGTTCCGTTCAGAAACAGATACAGAGGTCATCGTCCATCTTATTGAAGAAGAATATGCAAAAAAGAAGGATCTTCTCGTAGCAGTACAGGAGGTCATTCCCCGCATCAAAGGTTCTTTTGCCATACTGGTAATCGCTGAAGATGAGGACCTGATTATCGCGGCCAGGAACGCAAGCCCTCTGGTAATCGGCATCGGGGATGGGGAGAACTTTATCGCATCCGACATGACCCCCATGCTCGAATATACGGAGCGTGCAATTTTTCTTGAAGACGGGGACATCGTATCCTTGACACAGGACGCCGTTGAAATCTTGAACAATGGCCAGAAGGTTACACGCCCGGTTGAACTGATCGACTGGTCTGTTGAGGATGTAAAAAAGGGAGGTTTTGCTCACTATATGCTCAAAGAGATCTATGAGCAGCCCCAGGCATTTTACAATACCATCCGTGCAATAAACCAAGGTTCCCTGCCTAGATTTGCCCGTCATCCCGATTCCATCACGGTTGTCGCATGCGGGTCATCATTTCATGCGGGCCTTATTTTCAAGTACCTGGTTGAAGGGACGTGTAAAATCCCTACCCGGCTGGAATATGCATCTGAATTCAGGTACTATCCCCCCCCGGTAAACGGGCTCGTCATCGGGATTACCCAGTCGGGGGAAACTGCAGATACCCTTACTGCGCTCAGGCAGGCAAAAGCTCATAACTGCAGGACGCTCGCGATCACCAATGTTCTTGGGAGTACCGTCACAAGAATCGCAGATGCGACCCTTTTCATGCGTGCCGGTCCGGAAATCAGTGTCGCTGCAACAAAATCCTTTATTTCCCAACTGGCGGTGCTCATGCAGGTCATCAGCAATTTATGCGGTGGGAAAGAGGAGGGGATCCTTTTACAGGCCCACAAGTCGATTGAGGAAGTACTCCTGATGGATCTTACGGACAGTGTACAGTTCTGTAAAGAGGCCCAGAGTATCTTTTACGTGGGGCGAGGCCCGTTCTTTGCGGTTTCTCTCGAAGGCGCATTGAAAATGAAGGAGATTTCCTATATTCATGCGGAAGGGTATGCGGCAGGCGAACTCAAGCATGGTCCTTTCGCCCTCCTTTCGGAAAAAACCCCGGTGATTGCACTCTGCATGCCCGGGGAAACGTATGGTGTGATGATGTCCAATATCAAGGAGATGAAAGCACGGGGGGCTCCCGTCATCGCAATAGGGTGTATCGGGGACACAGAACTATCTGATATTGCCGATCATTTCATCGCGCTTCCACGGACAGATCTGTTCATCCAGGTCCTGACAACACTTGTTGTGCTCCAGCTCCTTGCATATCGTACTGCAGATGCATTGGGAAGAGATATCGACAAACCAAGAAACCTTGCAAAGAGTGTGACGGTTGAATGATTGAATACGGATTAAATTCTGTGGGACCGAATGCCAGGATCTTCGATCCTGTCACCCTTGGATTCCCTTCACGGGATAATCTGTCGAAGACAGGTTTTCCAGGCACGACGATTGGGAAGAATGTGGTACTCCGCTCAGGTTCGATCATTTACTGTGATGTTGTTATCGGGGATGATTTCCAGACCGGGCACAATGTCATGATCCGGGAAAAGACCCGGATCGGTAACCGGGTCGCTGTCGGAACCGGTACCGTGATTGAGGGTTACTCAACGATTGGAAACGATGTGAGCATTCAGAGCATGGTATTCATCCCGACCGAAACGCAAATCGGCAATCATGTTTTTATTGGCCCGAACGCGGTTCTGACCAATGACCGGTATCCCCCGACACGGATCGGGGGCCTCAGGGGACCCATCATAAAAGACGGGGCCGCAATCGGGGCAAATACCACGCTGCTCCCGGGGATCTGTATCGGCGAGGGAGCACTCGTTGCCGCGGGGGCTGTTGTAACCCACGATGTTCCTGATCACATGCTCGCAATCGGATCCCCGGCGAGAATAAAGGATCTCCCCGGCGAGATACGCCAGAGCGAATAAGAACGAGATTTATTCCAGATTAATAACAATAATTATTCTTGGCATATGAAGATCCTCCTCATTTCTACCCAGGATTATATCCACCATCCAATACCTTCCCGGCATCACTACATCTTTGAGGACCTGGCCCAGCGCCATGAAGTGCATGTTGCACACTTCCATGTCAGCAGGGAGAACACCCGGCCAACGGGATTGATCGTTGAGGAAGCAACACAGTTCCCGTTGAGAAGTCCCCTGTTGCATTATACGTTCAACACCCCTTATCACTATTATATTTTTGACAAGATCGTGCGGGAAGGGAACTACGATGCAATTGTTGCTGCACATGTGCTTGCGGGAACCGCAGTCATCCGTGCTGCAAAAAAATATAACGTGCCGGTTGTGTTTGATCTCAAGGACTGGTTTCCGGACTCTGCTGCTGCTTATTTCAAGAACCGTTTTCTTCAGGAAGCAGTTCGTAAGAGCGTCTGGGCAATCACCAGATACAATCTCTCCAATAGTGATAAAATTACCACCGTTTCCCCATCACTCGTTGAGAAACTCGCCCGTTTTGGATTTACCGCAGAGCTCATTACAAACGGGGTTGACACCGATATTTTCAAACCCCTTGACGGATCAGTGGTCAGAAAAGAACTTGGGATCGGTACCGATGATTTTGTCATTGGTTTCTCGGGCAGTGTAGAGCGATGGTACGCGATAGATGATATGATCCGGGCACTGCCCGCCCTGATTGAACACCGACAGAAGACCAGACTCCTGATAGTGGGGGGATCACTTTTTACCAATTACCAGCAGGAGCTTGCATCACTCGCATCCGATCTCAATGTATCGGATCATGTCATTTTCACCGGGACAAAACCCTATCACGAGTTGCCAAGATATATCGCATGCATGGATGCCTGTACCATTCCACTTTCTCCACCCCAGTGGGGGAATATCGCACTGCCGAATAAATTCTTTGAATATTCTGCCTGTGGGAAACCGATCATCATGCGCCCAATGCCGGACGTTGAAAGGACCGGTGCTCCCCACCTGCGGGTCTACCGGACCCAGGACGAGTATATCGGATATATCAAGGAAATAATGGAACAACCGGTTACATACACATTAAATCTGGAAAAAAACAGTTGGAAGGAGAAATCAAGGCAATTTGAAGCGGTTCTTCATAACGTGATATGAGGTATTATCCAAATTTATTAATGGTCTCAACAGAAACCGGATACGGAAGATAGGTTGATTTCATGGTATCACTGGATCTGAAGAACCGTATGACCTGGCTGGTCATCGCTTGTGTAACTTTTTTTTCCCTCTTTGCGCTCTGGCTTCGATTACTGCCCATGTTCAACATGGGGAATATCGATATCCTGTCCATGGTCGCGAGCGATGACCCACTCTATAATCTCCGCCAGGTCGAATTTTTACTATCGAATCACCTGAACTACCAGTGGTTTGACCCGATGACCCTGTACCCGGCTGGTTCTGAAATTTACTGGGGTCCGCTGTTTCCGATAATCATTGCGATGGGATGTCTCATCACCGGGGCAGCCACCCGTCCCGAGATTATCAGTGTCGGGTTATTAATTCCTCCCCTGATGGGAGCGGCTATCGTCGCTGTCATGTATTATGTCGGAAAGCTCTGCGGGAACTGGAAAACCGGGCTGCTGGCATCGGGTTTCACCGCCATCGTAACCGGCCAGTTCTTTTCCCGTGCCATGTACGGATACATGGACCACCATATCGCCGAAGTCCTTTTTGCCACGATATTCTGCCTTTTTTACATGTACGCGGTCCTTTCCGAGAAGGATACCAGGATCGATCTGAAAAAATTCAGTACCTATAAAACAGCAGTCCTGATTTCTGTGCTAGCGGGCATTGCATACCTGCTCGGCCTTTTCGTAATGCCGACAATGATCCTCTTTGCGATGATCGCGGGTATCTTTACGGTCATCCAGTTTATTATCGATACGTACCGTGGCAAGACAAGTGAATACCTCCTGATAATCAATCTCGTCATCTTTATTATCGCTATTATCGGGCTCTTGGCGTTCGGCCTGAAAAACACCGGTATGAATCTTTCATCCTATTCCGTAGGACACATCTTTGCATACCTGGGCATGATTGGCGGGACGGTCTTTCTCTATCTTCTCCAGCAGTATCTCAAAGCACGAGAGAGGTTTTTTTATCCCGCAACGATCATCGTTTCCGTCGTAGTATTTGCAGTAGTCCTGCATTTCGCAAGTCCGCAACTGTACTCCCTCTTTATCTCTGCGCTCTTTGCATTCTTCGGGCAGGCTGCAGTCTCAAATACCGTCCAGGAGGCCCGGGGATGGGCAATGGATCTTGCCTGGACAACGTTCAATTACGGGCTCCTTCTGATGGCGGGCGGATTCCTTGTCATGATTTACAATAATATCCGCGAAGAACGACCAGAGCAGGTGTTCGCAATAGTCTGGTCGGTAATCATTTTATTTTCAACATGGCAGCACATCCGGTACGAATATTATCTCGCAATCAATGTCGCATTACTCGCAGCCGTCTGTGTCGGCTTCATCTTTGAGCGGGGCTGGCAGGACATCCGGCAGATGACAACAGGGATCGCTTCCCCGACTGGTTCAGATACTGTAAAAGCTGATGATGTGTCGATAAAACGTAAAAAACAGAAAAAAACCAGCAAGAGTTCCCCCACCGGTCATGGGATATATTTTGTTTCTGTTGCTCTATCTGTAGTAATTGTTGCCCTGGCACTCCTTTTCACCTACACATCCATATCATATAGTTACATCAATGCATCAGGCAGCCCGTCAACACTGAACCCGGACTGGAAAGAGTCCGCAGAGTGGATGGTGAACAATACACCGGATACAGGTGTGAATTATTATACACTTTATGATAAAAATACATTCAGCTATCCAAATGGTTCATATGGTGTGATGTCCTGGTGGGACTACGGGCATATCATCACAACTATCGGAAAACGGATTCCCAATGCCAACCCGTTCCAGCAGGGTGTTGCCGGAGGTACCGGATCTGCTGCATACTTTATGGCAACATCGGAAGATACGGCAAATACGATCCTTGACACCGTTGGAACCCGGTACATAATTACTGATGTTGAGATGGACCAGGGTAAATTCTGGGCAATGGCGACGTGGTTCAATTCGACTGAATCAACCGGTCCGTATTATGATACACTGTTCCTGCCAGGGCAGGATAACTCACTCAGTGCAACAGTCCTCAATAAACAACCGTATTACCTGACAATGATCTCCCGGCTCCATAATTTTGATGGATCAATGGCTGAGGCGGACAGCGTTTATTACATTGTATACGCCGATCCTGGAATAACAGGTCTGTCATTACCGGTTATCACGGATGCGGAGCTTATGAACGCATCTGCAGCAGTACAGAAAGCGGCCCAGTATAACCGAAACCCCGCAGCCGGCCATCATGCCGCCGTTTACAGCCCGAGTGTCATTGCACCGCTGGAAACAGTACCTGCGCTCCAGCACTACCGGCTTGTCCATGAGTCCCCGACTAATGTATTCAGCACGGATATGTATGACCTGAAATATGTCAAAACGTTCGAATATGTGAAAGGAGCCCATATCACGGGAGAGGGCATCATTGAGGTCCCGGTTGTTTCCAATACCGGGAGGAATTACACGTACCGTCAGGCAAGCGTCAACGGGGAGTTCATCGTCCCCTATTCGACATCTGGTAACCCCTACGAGGTAAAAACAACCGGGAAATACAGGGTCATCGGTACTGGCCGCGAATATGATGTTTCGGAATCAGCGGTCATGCAGGGACTGACAGTCCAGTAATCAATACCTATTCATTTTTTCGTAATAATCCCTCAATGGATTTCTTCCGGTTATGAAGAAACGTCCCGCGTTTCTCATAAAGCGATGTGAAAAAACATATATCGCCGGACACTCATCATTCACATATATGATTGCAGAAGAGATTTCCCTCGGTATGAAGGTGAGATACCCCCGGACCGGAACGACCGGTAAAATCCTGCGTATCGAAGAGATCAGGGGTGTCACCTTCGCTGAACTGGATTCAACGAATCTCCTGTACCGCATTGATCACCTGATCCTGGCAACCGGCCCGGCAAAAACTACAAAAACCATTGTTGAGGATGCAAAACAAGTCATTGCCCGTGAACGGGAATTTGCTGCAGGTAGTGAACTGCAGGAAGCCCTGAAGAATATCGATCAGAGTTGTGAGGGCGGGGGTTAATCACTTCGGAAATAGTCCTGCAATACTCTTTGATATCCAGAATATGCAGGGACCGGACCGGGGAGAGATCGAAAACAGAGCCAGAGTTTTTCATGGTGATCCAACCGTTACGGACGTTTCTTACTTACATTTTTGCTTCATATGCGCAGAGTACGTCGAAATAAAAAAGAAAGCGCAAACAATCCGCCGGATTTGCTCTTTACTGGTTACGTATAAGTATGATCGTTATAAATACACTAGGGAGGTTCGATTTCATTTGCATGATGTGACAGTTCCCAGTGTCAATATCGGGGTCGTGGGTCATGTCGATCACGGCAAGACCACACTCGTTAATGCGCTCACCGGGGCATGGACAGACCGGCACAGCGAGGAGGTGAAGCGGGGTATCTCTATACGGCTCGGATATGCCGACGCAACGTTATACCGGTGCGATACGTGTGAAGGTACCGAAGCATTTTCGACCAGCCCGAAATGTCCGGTCTGTGGGGGCAACGGGACTCCATTCCGCTCGGTCTCGTTTGTTGACGCGCCGGGACACGAGACACTCATGGCAACGATGCTGTCAGGATCTGCACTGATGGACGGGGCAATGCTCGTCATCGCTGCAAGCGAGAAATGCCCGCAGCCGCAGACAAAAGAGCACCTGATGGCGCTCGAGCTTGTTGGCATTAAAAAAATTGTCATCGTCCAGAGCAAGATCGATGTGGTCAGCCAGAAAGAGGCGATGGACAACTATCTTGAGATCAAGGCTTTCATCAAAGGGACGATTGCTGAGAACGCACCCATTATTCCGGTATCTTCACAGAAGGGGATCAACATGGGAGCGCTTGTGCAGTCGCTGGACCAGGTAATCCCTGTGCCCGAGCGTGACCCTGACGCCGAACCGTTGATGCTGATCGCCCGCTCATTCGATGTGAACAAACCAGGCTGTAACTGGAAGGATGTAAAAGGCGGCGTCGTCGGGGGGTCTCTTATTCGGGGCATCCTCCGCGCAGACGAGAAGATCGAGATCCGTCCAGGCAGACAGACACAGATCGAGAACAGGATCAAATGGATCCCGATTACCACGACAGTCACATCGATCAACGCCGGATCGAAAATCGTCGAGATTGCAACACCCGGAGGACTGCTGGGTGTCGGAACGAAACTTGATCCCGCACTCACAAAAAGCGATGCCCTTGCCGGACAAGTACTGGGTCACGAAGGAAAACTCCCACCGGTGTGGGACAAGATCCGGTGCAGGGTGACCCTGATGGAACGGGTTGTGGGTGCCACAAGCGAACTCATTATCGAACCACTGAAGCATTCCGAACCACTGATGCTTTCAGTAGGTACTGCGGTTACCGTGGGTGTTGTCACGAACACCAAGAAAGACAATGTCGAGATTCAGCTGAAACGACCCGTATGTGCAGAGATTGGCTCACGGATTGCTATCAGCCGACAGGTGGGAGCACGCTGGCGCTTGATCGGGATGGGCGTACTGGGAGAGTAAAAGTCCTCCTTGACGCCAACGCACTGATGATGCCTGCCCAGTTCCAGATTGATCTCTTTGATGAGCTCAGGAACATTCTTGGGGGGTTCGAACCCATCGTACTCTCATCAGTGATGCGCGAACTCGACGGGCTCACCCGGGCGAAGGGTCGCCACGGGGCCGCAGCCCGCCTTGGCCTCGCGCTTGGTGAGAGATGCACCATCGCAGAGTGCGGAGACACACAACCAGGCTCAGGTACGGTCGATGCGCAGGTGATCGAATATGCGGTGCGGAATGGCTGCCTGGTGGTAACGAACGACCGTCATGTAAGGGATGAGTTGTTCGCACGTGGTATCGGGGTAATATCCATGAGAAAACAGAAGAAACTGGAACTATTGCGGAGATGAGGTGAAGTATGTATCATAAACTGATGCTTGAGGACAAGGTACGGGTTCCCCCCCAGCGGCTGGGAGAGAAGCTCGAAAAAGTTATCCTTGATGTCCTTCAGGAACAGCTTGAAGGAAGTATTGACAAGGAGATCGGGATTTTTATCTGCGTCACGAAAGTTGAGGACGTTGGCGAGGGCGAACTCGTCCCGGGCGACGGCGGTGTCTATTACGATGTGAAGTTTGAGGCACTGGTACTGCGGCTCGCTCTCCAGGAAGTGATCGAGGGAGTTGTCGTGGAGACGACCAGCTTCGGCGCATTCGTCAGCCTCGGCCCCATTGATGCAATGCTGCACGTCAGCCAGATATCGGACGAGTACATCAACTACGATGAGAAGAATGCACGGCTCATCTGCCAGGAATCCAAACGCTTTATTGGCGTGGGTGATGTCGTCCGGGTCCGGGTCGTGACATTATCCTTAAACGAGCGCGAGCCCCGTGACAGCAAGATCGGGCTCACCATGAGGCAGGCAGGACTCGGTACGGCCCTCTGGCTCGAAGAGGAGATTGCAAAGGAGAAGGAGAAAGCCGAACAGTCAGCAGGTACCACAAAGGAGCGGGCACCCGAGAAGACAAAGGGCAAGAGGAAGGAGCATGCCTCCGGCGAATAAGAAGAAACAGGGCAAGGTCTGTCGCGACTGTCACCGGGTAGTGGATGGTGAGAGCTGCGTGATCTGCGGAACATCAAATCTGAGCGATGACTGGTCAGGGTACCTGGTAATCATCGACCCGGAAAATTCTGAAGTGGCAAAACGGATGAATATCAAACTCCCGGGCCGCTACGCACTGAAGGTCCGCTGATGCTCACCCTCCCGGAAGAGCACCGGCGGCTCTTCAAGGAACCATTTGGAATCCTGTACCGGGAACTTGATGAGATCATCCCCCATCTCACCCACCGTACCGTTTTTACCGTCGGGGACGTTGTCACCCACAATATTCATAAAAAGGGCATCATCCCTGCCGTTGCCGTGGTTGACGGGTATACCATGCGATCTCCCTGCAGTAAAATGCCAACTGTTTCCGGAGAATGCATCCGGGTTAACAATCCTGCGGGCTCACTCACGGACAGCCTGATCGAAGCGATCAACCATGCGGTTGCGCACCCGCCGGTCACGATCATCGTAGAGGGCGAAGAGGATCTCGCGGTGATCCCGATGGTGATCGCTGCTCCCCTTGGATCCATTGTCCTCTACGGGCAGCCACACGAGGGTGTTGTCCTTCGCGAAGTCACACCTGAAGCACAGGCAACCGCACGCCAGTTTCTTGAACGGTTCACCAGATCCAGAATATAATTCCCCGCAGATTTTCTTTAACCAGTTCTCATATTCTTTTGCCGGATATCGCGGAGTGATATTTTAAATAACCCGGTTCCCAATAATTACAGGATATCGATGGATTTTGAGATCACCAGCGATAAAAGGAATGAACTTTTATCCAGAAGAGAGGTTCAGTTTACCCTCAAATACGATGGAGCAACCCCCTCCCGTATGCAGATCATCGGCAAACTCTGCGCACTGCTCAATGTGAAAGAGCACCAGGTTACCCTTGACACCCTGCACAGCAGCTTTGGCAAGACCGAACTTACCGGATCAGCTCGTATCTACGACAGCGAAGAAGGTAAGAACAAGACCGAACGCCCGCACCTTTCAACGCGCGGTATGCCCAAACCCAGGGAAGAGGGAGCAGCATAACGATGGCAGCAAAGAAAGCGGCAGCCGCGAAGGGCCCCAAGAGGGGCGCTTACTTCAAGGTCGAAGGTGAAACAGTCACCACGGCAAAGAAATATTGCCCGCGCTGCGGACCCGGTGTCATGATGGCGGACCACAAGGACCGGATCACCTGCGGCAAGTGCGGATATACTGAATTCAGAAAATAAGATCCAATGCCTGTTTTTGGGCAGATACTGGGGATTGAGGGCACGGCCTGGAACCTCAGTGCCGCTCTTTTTAATCGCGATCTCGTCTGTCTTACTTCACGGCCCTACAGCCCCGCACAGGGCGGAATACACCCTCGTGAAGCCGCACAGCACCATGCATCGGCAATGAAGGAACTCCTCGGGTCTGTCCTCAAAGAACCGGAAAAGATTGATGGAATCGCATTCTCGCAGGGACCGGGCCTCGGCCCCTGCCTTCGGACTGTTGCCACCGCGGCCCGTTCGCTTGCCCTTGCCCTTGATGTCCCCCTTGTGGGAGTGAACCATTGTATCGCCCACGTGGAGATCGGGTGTTTTGCCACGGGATGCAAAGACCCGATCGTGCTCTATGCAAGCGGGGCAAATACCCAGGTGATCGGGTACCTGAACGGACGGTACCGGATCTTTGGAGAGACGCTGGATGTCGGTATCGGGAACGCGCTCGACAAGTTTGCCCGGGCAAAGAATTTCCCGCACCCGGGCGGCCCGCATATTGAGGCACAGGCAAAAGAGGGCCGGTATGTTGAACTTCCCTACACCGTGAAGGGGATGGACCTTGCCTTCTCCGGGCTCGTCTCCGCGGCAAAAGATCACAAGGCCCCTTTGCCCGATGTCTGTTACAGCCTGCAGGAGACCGCGTTTGCGATGTGCGTTGAAGTAACTGAGCGGGCGATGTCCCTTGCCGGTAAGAACGAGGTGTTGCTCGTAGGGGGCGTTGGGGCGAACCGTCGTCTCCAGGAGATGCTCCGTATCATGTGCGAGGATCGCGGGGCGGAATTTTTTGTCCCCGAACAGAAATATCTCGGGGATAACGGGGCGATGATTGCGTACACGGGAAAACTGATGCTCGAGAGCGGGACGAGCCTTGCCATCGAATCCTCCCGTATCAATCCCTCGTTCCGATCCGATGAGGTCGAAGTCACGTGGAGACAGGATACGTCGGGACCTGCAACGAATCCGGATCCGTCACACCTGACCGAGCGACGCGGTGCCGAAGCGGTTGTTACGTTTTGCAAAGGAGTGGCAAAAAAACGCCGGATTGCCAAAAGGTACCGCGTCACGGCCCTTGACAAGCGACTGATTGCCGAGCGGACCCGGGCAGAGGCGCGGCTCATCCATGCCGCACGGAGGGGCGGGGTGCCTACTCCTGTCATGAGTGATATCACGGAAGATACCATCGCCATGGAACAAGTACCGGGAACCCTGCTCACGGACGATCTTTCGAAGAAAAATATCCGTGAGGCAGGGCGCATGATCGGCCTCCTCCATTCAGCGGGCATTATACATGGGGATCTCACTACCAACAACCTGATCGTACGCGAAGGGGACCGTAAGTGCGTGCTGATCGACTTCGGTCTTGCACAGGCAACACAAGAAATCGAGCAGCGGGGGGTGGATATCCACGTCCTGTTCCAGACCCTAAAAAGTACGGCACCCGATCGATCGGATGACCTGAAAGCCGCATTTACTGAAGGGTATGCGGAGACATTCCCCTGCGCTGATGAAGTCATCGCCCGCGAGCACGAGATCGAACTGAGGGGGAGATATCTCTGAAGATCACGATAGTGACGAGTAACGTCAACAAGGTGGCGGAAGTTGCAGCGTTTTTCAAAGGGTCGGTTGAGGTGACCCACGTTTCCCTTGACCTTCCTGAGTACCGCTCGGATGATGTGGGAGAAATCGCCCGGGGCAAGGCGCAGTACGCGTATTCGCAGCTGAAAACACCTGTCATGGTTGATGATACAGGACTGTTCATTGATGCCCTGAAAGGGTTCCCCGGCCCGTATGCTGCGTATGTTTTACAGTCCATCGGCAATACCGGTATCCTGAAACTGATGCAGAATACCCCGGACCGCAGCGCACGGTTCATCACGGCCATCGCATTTGCAGATGCACGGGACGTTCATGTATTCAAAGGAGTGATTGAAGGACAGATCACCTCTGCCCCGCGGGGGAGAGAGGGGTTTGGGTATGATCCCATCTTTGATGTGGAGGGAAAGACGCTCGCCGAGATCTCCCTTGAGGAGAAGAGCCGGATCTCCCACCGTGCCCGGGCCCTTGCCGCATTCCACGACTGGTTCGTACAGGAATACCCGGATGCGAGAGACACAAACGGTTAATATGTCTTACAGCTTTGTTATAAGGGCAGAACGGAGTGTTCAATAATGGCAAAATTCCCAGAAGCCGAAGCCCGGCTACTCAACGTGAAAATATGCATGCACTGTAACGCACGCAACGCGATTCGCGCAACCAGCTGCCGCAAGTGCGGTTACCAGAACCTGCGCCCGAAGAACAAGGAACGCAAAGCGTAATCATTTTCCATATTCCAGTTTCCTTTTTTCCGGTCGCCCCGGTTTTTCCATTACCCGGATAATTGCTTCTCTCAATCCGGCCAACCTGATCTTTCGGGATGTCCGGCATTAATTCCGAATACCGGATTTCTGTGCCGGACCCGCATCCGTTTGAAAAATTTTCGATCATCCCCTTACCCCCTGATTAAAAATTTTCAGGCAGGGGAGGGGTGATCTGTCCGTACCATCACGCCGGAGAGAATGAAGCGGTGTTAGTTGTACAACCGCGACGCGGTTAGTTAACCGTGCCGCGGTTCGTGAACTGACACCCTCTGATCGCGATTGAAAATTTTTCATCGCGATCGCGGGAAAAAAGTGTTCGTGCAAACCAGGGAAATGTGAGAGCCGGAAACTGCCAGGGATATGAAGCGCCCGGCACGCACCAGCAGGATCGCTGTTCAGGCAGAGTAGTACGTGACCCGCTTGCCCTTTTTGGCATACTCACCGGCAAAGGTCTCGATATTTCGCTTGTACCCGATCCGGTCCACGAATCCCAGTTCACGGAGTTTCTCGCGCACACGCATCACATCCGCCTCATCGACCCAGTCTTTCGTGTACACGTAAATCACTTTACGGTTGTCGCGGGAATCGGGATTGGGCTTTGCCGTGCTCACCTTTGCCGAGATCCCCAGCTCAAGAGAGACGGTTGCATCCCGCACCTTCTTCCACGCAGCATCCGCCGCATCGGGTTCCTGGAAGATCAGCCATTTCCCTGCATTCTCATCTTCAATCGCTTCGGGTGCGCTGCCGGGTGCATCCAGCACGATCCAGTACATCTGCGAGGTCTTTGAAGGAAGCACCCCTTCACCGTCACAAAGCATCTGGTAAATGGTATCAATGCCAGAAAACCGGGCAAGCATGACATCAGCCAACTGCGGGTATTCTACCCTGAACTTCTCAAAAATCGCGGTCAGGTCAGCTTTGAAGTCGGTACCGCTTTCCACGAGTGCATACAGGTACTTGCCTTGTGCCTGCAACCCGCGGTTCAGCAGGTGCTCGAAGATACCGTATGCCACATCCGCCAGTGCTTCGGGATCTGCTTCAGCCATTTGTACCAAAAACGATGTTGGAAAAAAAATAGTTTCTGTATTGATCCTGCGATCTGTTGCCATACGCAATAGTGAAGTGGAGAGAGACCACCAGGATGCGGGCAAAGCATCACGGACATCCGGCATTGTAATTTTCGATTGTTTTAAGAACGCACGGTATAAACATGTACCAACTATGGAATGGAAACGCGACTGGGGCCTCACGGCCAGGGTCTGGTTCACAGGACTGTTATTGCTCCTGCTCTACCTCGTGTTTATGACCATCCTCCTTGCATTCGGAGTGAGTTACTGGTTCATCATTCTTCTCGCCGTTGGGATGGGGTTCATCCAGTACTTCTTCTCCGATAAGCTGGTGCTCTGGAGTACCGGGGCAAAGGTCATTGAGGAAGACGAGCGCCCAGAACTTCACCTGATGGTACAGAAGCTCTGCAGGGAAGCGGATCTCCCGATGCCGAAGATCGCGATTATGCAGAGCCCGGTGCCGAACGCCTTTGCAACCGGGAGGAGCCCGAAGCATGCAGTCGTTGCGTGCACGGACTCGATCATGCGCCTGTTGAGCAAAGACGAGCTTGAGGCGGTGCTCGCACACGAGCTCTCGCATGTCAAGAACCGCGACATCCTGACGATGACACTCGCCAGCTTCATCGCGATGATCGCCTCGATGATCATGCAGAGCTTCTTCTTCTCCGCACTCTTCGGGGGGAACAACCGGGAGAACGGCGGGGCATGGATCGTCATCTGGATCGTCTCAATTGTTGTTTACGCGATCAGCACGCTCCTGATCCTCGCCCTTTCACGGTACCGCGAGTTTGCCGCAGACCGGGGCAGCGCCCAGATCACCCGGAACCCGAGGGCCCTCATATCAGCGCTGAATAAGATTAGCGGGCGGATCGATGTGATCCCCCCGGCAGCAAAGGCTAAGGTCGAGGGTGCAAACGCGTTCTTCATCATACCGGCGCTCTCCGGCAACGCCATCATGGAACTGCTCTCGACTCACCCGCCGCTCGAGAAGCGGATTGCCAACCTCGAAAAAGTCGAGGCGGAACTCCGCGGGTATTAATTTTTTATCCTTTTTTCCGGGCTTATACGGATGCCCCTTTCAACAAGAACGGTCTCATCGATTTTTTCCGGAACCAAGTGGACGATAGGGAGTTCGGAGGAAAAGATCTTCGGCAGGATTGAGTGCCAGTCACCACAAGCCATGCAGTGACAATTATTAATACAGCTCCCCGCCTAATTTGTAAAGCACAGTGCATCGATGGTCTAGAGGCATGACTTAGGCCTTCCAAGCCTATAGCCCGGGTTCGATTCCCGGTCGATGCATTTGGGGCTCGTGGTCTAGTTGGCTATGACGTCGCCTTCACACGGCGAAGATCTCGAGTTCGAATCTCGACGGGCCCATCTCTGTTTTCCGTAGTCCTGATGCATATTGCATATGTCCCGGTATCGGACTTCCCAATATAAGCTCCACGGGAAACGGGATCCCCACCCCTCCGAAAAAACATGAGGGGGTGGAAGGTGGCTGAAAAAAAAGAAGAGGGGATACCCCTCTCCAACGGATAACATGCTCACCGGATACGCAGGCTCTCCAGCCAGGCCTCAAATTCCGGATAAAACCGGGCAATCAGTTCGATCTCGTCGGGGGTGCGCATCCCGGTTCTTTTGCGGTAGTACTGCACATGGTCGTCCTCATCCCGGTGGTTCAGTTCACCATCAAGAGGGTCTAATTCCGCTTCGCGGCTGCTACGGCAGGGCTCGTTGGTTGCTGTACGGCAATATGCCGTCCTCACTGCCGACCGGAGCGGTTTTACTGCACACCAGGTCCCCGCAAACCCGTCCCAGTGGTCATTAACCGCAAATCCCGCCTTAGCCAGGGGCAGATCCCATGTGGCATCCACCAATACCCAGCGGTCATTGATCCGGACCCGGCAGGCAAGATGGTAGGCAACCGGCATCCCGGATGCCAGTCTGCGGAGTTCCGGCGGATACCTGATGTCTGGATCGTTCCAGAGGAAGGGGAAGGTCGCAAACACAACATCAAGGTTTAGCTTCCGGTACATCGCAGCAAGCAGGAAGTGTTTCGGCCCGCAGTATCCCCGGCCAATGGTGAGGATTTGTTCCGGTGCAGTATTTGCATCTTTCATGGGGACTGCAAGGGAGTACGGGATATCCCGGATGTGCTCAAATATCGAGACCCTGCTCTCCCGGGGATCAAGCCCGTGCGTCCATTCCCAGAAGGCCTTGTTGACACGCGACACCATGGAACATCCGGTTGTATATGCATGACTACCGCATCCGGCCAGATAAAACCTGCAGTAACAGGGAAATGCGTGTTGTCGGATGCCCTACGGTACCGGGAATAAAATGCGAAACTCCCCCACCAGGGAAAAACTATGGGCAGGGCCGCCAGTTTTGCCGGCGGCCTTGCGTGCAAAAGGAAAATGTGAGATTATGCGTTCTTCATCTTGGCTTTTGCGACGAATCCGTCTTTGCCAATGTAGTACATGAAGCCCTTTTCTTTGGCAATCTTCTCAGTTCCGACTTTCTTCTTCTTGCCGGACTTGTTGTGCTTCATCGGGGCGGCCCAGACATACCCATCCTTGCCAATGAAGTAGAGGTATCCCTTTTCGCGCTGAATCTTTTCTTTTCCAATTTTGGTTCCCATTTAAACACCTCAAAACCGCAATCGGGTTTTGATAATGAGAGTTGCCGACTGATAATATAAAAAGTTTCCGTCGAAAGCCCGTCGAAACCCGGATTTTTACCACTTATTTAAGGCTTTTTTGGTTATTGTGCCGCTTTATTCACTCCGTTTCAAATGCCCCTAAAATTGCCCCGTTTGGCATTTTTCGCGCTAAACAAAGGCTGAATGGGGGTTGGTGCACTCAGAAGCACCGGAAGCAGAAGCGCGGCACGAAGGGGCATCGGTTGGGATATTTGCCGGGGGTGCGGCAGGATCATCAAATACTCATAACAGGCTGGATCCCGGGAGGATCGGTACGGGCGATCGCAAGCAGTATTTCCGGATCATGCAGTACCCCTGCGATCAATGAGCCGTTTCGGACGCCCTTTCGTGGTATTGAGTTTCAGCCCCCCGGGTCCGGTAAAACTGACAGGGATCTTCAGGTTACCACCATGGTACTGATCGGCGAGACCGGGCTTGTGCTCCAGAAAGCGCTCGATGAGATGATCTTCCACCAGCTTCCGGTCGCACCGGTCCACGTCCGGACATTCAACGCTGATACTGAGCACAACTTCATCCTGAACCTCCCCATCCGATATGGTTGCCTCATATTCCCCCGAGAGGTAGTCCATGTTCTCCGGTTGGAAGACCGCCGCTTCGATATCGACCCGGTTCATCGCATTCCCGAAGATCCACGCGGTCTCTGCCTCCCGCTGGGGATTATAGATCCGCATGTGCGTCCTCCCGCAGCCGCACCGCTCCCGCGACAGTATGACGGTTGTGTCCTCGGTATCGTAGTTGATGAGGAGCATCCCGCTTTTCCCCCCTTCTGGGAGCAGGGTAGTGAGGACTGCCCTGCCGCACTCGCCATCTGGTACAAATTCCTGCATCTGCGGGTCATAGACATCCAGATGCACAAGATCTTCCGGTACATGCAGTCCGTTCAGTTCCCTGCATTCGCCACACATGGTACCTTCAGTACTGCCATAGGTATTGTACACCGGGCAGTCCCACTGCTCCGCAAGATACCTGCGGGATTCGTCAGCGAAACTCTCCCCGCCCACCACCAGTTTGTTGATGGCGATATCTCCGGGCGTTATCCCTTCCGCCTTCAACCTGCGGTGGAGACGGAGCAGCTTGAAGACGCTGCCGATGATTGCCGTTGGCCGGTAATTTCTCAGGATCCGCGAATCAAAGGCACACTTGCCTACAGGGATGATCCCCATTCCTATCCGCCGGGCAGCAATCGTCATCGTGTTGGCACCTACGTTCATGCCATACGAGGCACAGACCACAATACGGTCGTTTGCGGAAAATCCCTGCGAGACAAAACTGCGGGCATACTTCTCTGCATAGCGCTTCCAGTCATCCCATGTCAGGAAAAAACCCTTGGGAGTGCCACTCGTCCCGCTCGTCTCCTGGATGGAAAAGACATTCTCCCACCGCGTGGAAAGGAACTCGAATTCCGGTGTAACCGGAGGCTGGTGTTCACGGATGGATTTACCGGAGATGAGCGGGAGCTCCAGCAGGTCCTCGTGGACGCGGATCGCATCGGGTTCAATCCTGTTCTCCCGGAACCAGTGCCGGTAAAACGGTGAGTGCTCAGCCGCGTACTGTACCGTGTAGCGGACCCGCTCATCGATGAGCGCATCGAGATCGCTGCGTTCCAGGGTCTCGATATCGCGGGAAAAATATCCCCCGTTGACCATGACAGAGGATTGCGATATAAATTGTTTATAGATTTGTATCAGGGAAGTACTGACCGCAGTCCGGCAATGCCCTAAATTTATCGTCAACCGGCGCCCAGAAGCATAGGTATTTCTATGTACTTCCACCTCATCCTCACCGACGACTGCAACCTCTGTTGCAGTTACTGCCGGGCAAAAGCATTCCTCGATCTCGAGGAGAGCGAAGGGGAACGGGCGGTTGAGATTGATGAGGACATTCCCTTAAATCTTGAATTCAACCTGAAAACGCTGTACAAATTTCTGGAGAAAGATCCCTCGCTCACGCTCACGTTTTATGGAGGGGAACCCCTCCTGCGGGCAGATCTCATCGAACGTATCGTCAGTGAAGCCTCCACAGTCAAGCAGTTCATGATGCAGACCAACGGACTGCTGCTGGACAGCCTTTCTCCGGAGATTACCAACCGGTTCACCACCATCCTCGTCTCACTTGACGGCCCCCGTGAGCTCACCGATGCAAACAGGGGAACCGGCGTGTATGACCGGGTGATGGAAAATGTCCGGAGAGTCCGTGCAGATGGATTCCGGGGTGAACTCATCGCACGGATGACGGTCACCGAAAAGACGGATATCGTGGAGGCCGTTCACTGGCTCGCAGAGAACCCCGATCACCCGTTTGCGTCCATTCACTGGCAGCTTGATGCGAACTTTACCGGTGATTTTTCACAGAGACGTTTTGCGGACTGGGCAGACGGGAGTTACAATCCCGGTATCCGTACCCTTGTCCGCGACTGGGTCGATCACATGGAATCAGCAGGAGAGATCCTGAGGTGGTACCCGTTTCTCGACCCTATGGATGACCTGCTTAATGACCGCCCCAGCAGGCTCCGGTGCGGTTCGGGGCATGCCAATTACAGCATCATGACCGATGGCCATATCGCACCCTGCCCGGTCATGATCGGGATGAAACAGTATTATGTCGGGCACATCCGGGATGCCGATCCCTGCCGGCTTGACCGCATCGAAGTGGGCGGGGAATGCCTAAACTGCAACATCCGCAGTTTCTGCGGAGGGAGGTGCCTGTATTCCAATATCATCCGCCCGTGGGGAGAGACCGGGCGCCGGCTTGTCTGCGGAACCGTGGAGAACCTTCAGGCAGTCCTTACAGGTGCCCTGCCCCGCGTCCGGTCCTTGATAAAAGAAGGTACAATAACTGCAGAAGATTTCAAACACGAGAAGTTCAACGGGTGCGAGATCATCCCGTAATCACAATATAACCACATTTGTATAAAAACGATTGTGATAATGCAGATGTTTTTATACCGGACGGATAATTGTTTACTTGCAGGTCAATACTGCATGGGTAATACAATGGAAAGAAAGAGTTTTGGTGGCCCGAGAAACTTCGGTCCCAGAGAAATGACAAAGACGGTCTGTTCAGACTGCGGAAAGGAATGTGAAGTCCCCTTCAAGCCCACGGAAGGGAGGCCGGTCTACTGTAGGGACTGCCTGCCCAAGCACCGGAAACCCCGGTTCTGATTTCATCATTTTTCTCCTTTTTGTTACCGTGCTGTTTGCCTGTTCCCGATATGGTGAGTGCCGTTTCCGTTAGCCTCATTGCCTCCCCAGTCGTATGTCCGGGTATGGCAGCATCGTGGAGAGAGGCAAAAGACTGTGCGGCCCGTGAGGGGCTTCCCCATGTCTATCATGACTGCGACGACAACGTCTATGGGGCGTGCAGGGAAGGAGAACCGCAGGGTTCATTCAGGGGAGGAGCATTCATGGAGCACCGCTGCATCTGCATGCCATCGCACCTGAGTGCAGACGAGCTGGAAGAGAAGGAGAAGAAGTTCTTATCTGAAAACCCGGATTGGTGAGGCCGGTTAAGGGGAGGCCCCGCTCCCGTTACCATTATTGATTTCTTTTAATTTCCTGGCGGAACCGGTGGATGATATCGTAAAGCATCATGCGGAATTCGGCACCGATCTCATCCCAGGATTTCACGTCCGTGACCTGACTGGTGTCATCACGAACAGGTTGTGCATGAATCACCTGCCCGTCCGCGGGAGTATCGATCCGGGGCTGCCACCAGAGCTGGCGCATGATCTCAAAATAACCACTCGCAAGGACGATCAGGAACACCAGCGGAACAATAATGAATGACAGGTACCAGAACATCTGGTACAGCGTGGTTGATGCAGCCAGGTCCACCCACTGGAACACCCGCAGGATAAATGCAATGCAGAAGACGCTGCCAATTGCCCGTATGATCGGTGCCGGCAGGTTGAGGGGGAAGGGGAATGCTCCGAAGATCGCACCAACAAACAGGATGATGGAGATCAGCACCAGGAGCCAGAAATTTTCGTTGATGAAGGATACCCCGGAGTGGAAGAACGGGTTCGATACATAGTGCGCCAGGATATTTGCCAGAACGACCACGATCAGAAAACATATGATCCCAATCATCCGTGAGGCAAATATCCAGCCGAATGATTTTGTACGACAGTGCACGATAGAACCTGCGCTTTATGCTGTATCTATTTTGTTGGCAGGGCTATAAGAGTGTTAGACATCCGCACCTGAACACGATTTGGGTCTCTTCACGGAGTTCTGGCATCCAATCTCTTTTTCAAACCGGCTCCAGTGATACCCGGGATTTTTTCTTATTTGAATTGCCGGCGATCAATCCACGTGTCAATCTCAGGGCATCGGGCTATGTTCATCTTCGCCAGTCTGAATCAGGTCATGTCTGTAACACAGGGCCCGCGTAATAAAAAATACATCAATAACCAAAAAATTACAATAATGTATAAATATGTACAAAGTTGACCTGTATACCAGACAAGAGTCATGGTTCCTGCAGAGACCCTGCACAGGAACCGATGCATCAGAGAAAAAAAACCGGCAGCTGCCTGGCGCCATACCGGTGAACGGACCCATAAATTATGAAGACAACACTGACGCTCAATCTCGGACCTGAAGAATTTATAACCGCGGTGAAGACCCAGCCAAAACCGCTCATCATACCGCTGTGTGCAGAACTGCCGCTCCCGGATATCTCTCCCCTTGATATCTATGAGGGGACCAAAACGGGGTGCGGGTTCCTGCTCGAATCAATGGATGGGAGCGAGAAACTCGCCCGGTACTCGTTTATCGGCATCGATCCGGAAATGATCGTAACCATCGGCAATACCGTGAATATCCGGGGCAACGAGTCCTTTGTTGCCATTGCCCGTGACCCTGATGGCGATAACCCGGTGGACCAGATCAAGTCGATCCTTTCCCGCTTCCATTACATGAATGTTAAGGCCCCCCGGTTCTTCGGAGGTATGGTCGGCTATTTTGCCTACGACTGCATCTATTCCCTCTTCGAAAAAGTCAAGAAGACAAAAAACCGCGACAATGGTTCACGGGAGACGGATCACGATGCCTGTTTCATGCTCACCAAGGACTGCATCATCATCGATCACCGGGATAAGAAACTGTTTATCTTCTCCAGCCCGTTCCTGACCTACGACTCCGATCTGGCTGAAGAATATCAGAAGAGTGCTGTAAAGATCCAGCTCCTTGCCAACCATCTGGCTACGCTTGGCCAGAAGGTCTGCGAAAGATCGCAGTGCTGTGGAAATGCCCCATCTGTCCCAATCGCCAGGGCCGCAGCACAGCAGTGCTTCGAGCAGGCCATCGAAAACGTCAAGGAACATATCATTGCCGGGGATATATTCCAGGCCGTGATCTCGCGGCGCCTGGAATTTCCGGTATGTAGTGAGCCCTTTACCATCTATGCAGCACTCCGTGAGATCAATCCAAGCCCCTACATGTATTACCTGGATTTCGGGGAGGAGAAAGTCATCGGGGCGAGCCCCGAGATGCTGGTGCGTGTCGAGAGGCGCCAGGTGACCACGGTCCCCATTGCCGGGACACGGCCCCGGGGCCGCACACCATCCGAAGACGACCAGCTGGCCGAAGACCTGCTCCGTGACAAGAAAGAGCGTGCGGAGCATACGATGCTCGTCGACCTCGCACGAAACGATATCGGGCGCGTGTGCCGGTTCGGGTCCGTGAATGTCGGCGAGTTCATGGGGATCGAGAAGTTCTCTCATGTCCAGCACATCGTCTCGACTGTCAGCGGGACGCTCCGCGATAACCTGGACTGCTACGATGCCTTCAAGTCCTGTTTCCCGGCGGGGACCGTCTCGGGAGCACCTAAGATCCGGGCCATGCAGATCATCGATGAGCAGGAGCCGGGAGCCCGCGGCCTGTATGCCGGCGCTGTCGGGTATATCGGTTTTGACCGGAACCTCGATTTCGCCATCGCTATCCGGACGATACTGGTCCGGAAGGACCGGGCATACGTCCAGGTCGGTGCAGGGATCGTTGCAGACTCCGTGCCGGAGAACGAGTGGAAAGAGACGGAGAACAAGGCGGCAGCGATGGTCCGGGCAATCGAGCATTCGGGAGCCTGTTCATGAAAGTGCTGATCGTTGACTGTTATGACAGTTTTACCTTTAACCTGTACCAGCAGGTGGGAAAGCTCGGCGCAGAACCTCTGGTGATGCCCTGTGACACACCCCTTGACGTCCTGAAAAAGACCGGTTGTGACCGGATCATCCTGTCACCAGGCCCGGGTACTCCGCAGGACTCCGGTGTCTGCCTTGATGTGCTGGAAACCCTGAGCCGCAAGGTTCCGACCCTGGGAGTCTGTCTCGGCCACCAGACAATCTGCACCGCATTCGGGGGAGAGGTCATCCGGGCACCGCACCTGATGCATGGCAAGACCTCGACAATCCAGCATGACGGGACGGGTATCTTTGACGGTGTCCCGACCCCGTTCACTGCAACGCGATACCATTCACTCGTTGCACGCGAGGGATCTCTTCCGAAGGATCTTCAGGTAACCGCCACCAGCACGGACGATGGGTACATCATGGGTGTACGGCACCGTAACCTCCCGATCGAGGGCGTGCAGTTCCACCCGGAGAGTATCCTCTCGGCAGAGGGGGACCGGATCATCAGGAATTTCCTCACCGATGGGGTGGGCTCATGATGTTCAAAGACGCAATTATGCAGATTATGGATCAACAGGACCTTGGCGAAGTCGAAGCGGCCGGTCTCATGGATATTATTATGGAGGGTAAGGCAACCCAGGCCCAGATAGGAGCATTCCTTGTTGCACTTCAGATGAAAGGCGAGAGCCCACAGGAGATCGCGGCATTCGCCCGGATCATGCGCCGTCATGCGGTCGCGGTCAGGCCGATCACAACAGGGATGCTGGTCGATACCTGCGGTACCGGTGGCGATGGCACCCATACGTTCAACATCAGTACGACGGCAGCGTTCGTTGCCGCAGGTGCCGGAGTACCGGTCGTCAAGCATGGCAACCGGAGCGTGAGCAGCACCTGCGGTTCGGCGGATGTCCTCTCCGCGCTGGGCGTGAATATCTCTGCTGATCCGCAGACTCAGGCCCGTATCGTCGAAGAGGTGGGTATCGCATTCCTGTTTGCGCCGCTCCATCACCCGGCCACGCGCCACGTGATGGCGGCCCGCCAGGAGATCGGCTGCCGGACCGTCTTCAATATCCTCGGCCCGCTCGCAAACCCCGCGGGTGCCCAGGCACAGGTACTGGGTGTCTACCACCCTGACCTGACCCGCACATTGGCAGAGGTCCTCCGGCTGCTCGGGCTCTCCCGGGCCATGGTGGTCCACGGGGACGGTCTTGACGAGATCACAACAACAGGGGAGACCGTGGTATCGGAACTCATCGCCGATACGATCAACACATACACGCTGAACTGCGAGACCTATGGCATTGCCCCTGCCCAACTCCCCGATCTTGCGGGAGGCGATGCGGCAACCAATGCCCGCATCGTCCGGGAGATTCTTGGTGGCGAACGGGGTGCGGGTCGGGATATCGTACTGATGAATGCGGGCGCTGCGATCTATGTGGGGGGACAGGCACGGGACCTGCATGAGGGGATCGCCCGTGCAGTAACCTCTATCGATTCGGGAAATGCCCTCGCTCGGCTGGATGCGCTTGTTGAGGCAACGAGGAGTGCAGCATGATCCTTGACGATATCATCCGCCGGACAGAAAAACGGGTGGCACAGCTCCCGTCATCATTCCCGGAACCGGCTTCAGAGGGACCCCCGAGCCTCTCCGGTGCAATACGGGGCAGGAACGGTAAAAATGCAGTCATCGCAGAGATCAAATGTGCATCTCCCAGCGGGGGGATCATCCGCCGCAACGTGGACATGGCCCAGATGGCTGGTGTCCTCGCGGGAGCCGGGTGCGTTGCCCTGTCGGTGCTCACCGAACCGTACTTCTTCGGGGGAACGGGACTTGATATCGCACGGGTGAAGACCACGGTGGACATCCCGGTGCTCCGCAAGGATTTCATCATCGATGAGCGACAGATCGCAGAATCGAAAGCGCTCGGGGCAGATGCGGTGCTCCTGATTGCAGCAGTGCTCAAAAAGAACCTGCCGGCATTTGTCGATCTCGCTATGGACTACCACCTCGAACCGCTGGTCGAGGTGCACAATACTGAAGAAGCCGAATCGGCACTTTCAACCCGGGCAACACTCATCGGGATCAACAACCGTGACCTTTCTACCATGACGATCAATCGTTCAACAACAAGGCTGCTGTCCGGACAGATCCGGCCAAAAGGCAGGCTGATCGTATCAGAAAGCGGGATGCGATCCGCTGATGACGTGCGCGAGATGCGGGGATATTGCGACGCGTTCCTCATCGGATCATCGATCATGGCAGATGCCCACCCGCGGAAGAAACTGGAGGAGTTCGTATGCGCATAAAGATCTGTGGTATCACGAGACCGGAAGATGCACGGTTTGCAGAGAACGAAGGCGCCGATGCAATTGGTGTCGTGCTCTTCAGCGACTCGAAACGATCGGTCAGACCTGAACGGGCGCGGGAAATTTTCCATGCGGTCGGGCCGTTTACCGCAACTGTTGCCGTAACTCATACGAACTCGGAAGACGATCTCGCGCAGATCATTGCACTGGATCCCGCCGCGATCCAGATCTTCCACCCGTTCGTATTCGATTCACACCCAGGCCCGAAGGTGATCCGGGTGATCGCCCGGGGCGACCCGCTGCCGGATGACTGCGACGCGGTTATCGTGGACGAGAGCCACGGGGGCGGGAAGCAGTTCGACCTTGGGCATGCACGGGAGACCGTCAGGAGATCGCACGTGCCGGTTATCCTCGCGGGAGGACTGGCTCCGGAGAATGTCGGCAGGGCGATCCGGGAAATCGGTCCATACGCAGTGGACGTAGCAAGCGGGGTTGAGGTATCCCCGGGGATCAAGGACCACGAAAAAGTACGGGCGTTTATCGCCGCATGCAGGAGTTATTGACATGACAACGAAAGGACGATACGGCGATTACGGCGGACAATACGTCTCGGAAACACTGATGAACGCCTTACTCGAACTCGAAACAGCGTACGAAAACATTGAGATGGACAGGGCATTCGCAGCCGATCTCGCCGCGCTCCAGAAGGAGTATGCCGGCAGGGAGACCCCACTCACGTTCTGCCCGAATGCATCACGGGAGATCGGGTGCAAAATCTACCTGAAACGCGAGGATCTCGTGCACGGGGGTTCACATAAACTGAACAACACCCTCGGGCAGGCCCTGCTGGCAAAACGCATGGGCAAGAAGCGGCTGATCGCCGAGACGGGTGCCGGGCAGCACGGTGTCGCCACCGCCATTGTCGGGGCGGCACTCGGGATGCCGGTGGAGGTCTACATGGGAGAGGTCGATACCCGGCGACAGGCCCTCAATGTCTTCCGTATGGAACTGATGGGTGCAAAAGTGATCCCGGTTAAATCCGGGACCAGGACCCTGAAGGATGCGATCAACGAGGCGCTCCGGGACTGGGTCGCAAACGTGCGGGATACCTATTACCTGATCGGTTCTGTTGTGGGACCGCACCCCTATCCCCTGATGGTCCGGGACTTCCAGTCGGTAATCGGAAGGGAGACCCGCCAGCAGGTCCTGAAAAAGGAGGGACGGCTCCCGGATACGGTCGTTGCCTGTGTCGGTGGCGGGTCCAATGCGATGGGGATCTTCTACCCGTTCGTCAAAGACGACGTGGAGTTGATTGGTGTAGAGGCGGGGGGCAAAGGTGTTGAGACCGGCGAGCACTCGGCTACGCTCTGTGCCGGTGAGCCCGGGGTGCTGCACGGTGCTCTCTCCTACCTGCTGCAGGATGCCCACGGGCAGGTGCTCCCAACCCACAGCATCTCCGCGGGTCTCGACTACCCGGGGGTAGGCCCCGAGCATTCGATGCTGAAGGACAGTCACCGGGTCTCCTATGCCGCGGCCAATGATCCGGAAGTGCTCGAAGCATTCAGGTTCCTCTCCCGGTCCGAGGGCATCATCCCGGCGCTCGAATCGGCACATGCTCTTGCGTACGTCATGACGAACCGGGACCGGTTCGATCGGGACGATATTGTTGTTATAAACCTCTCCGGCCGGGGGGACAAGGATGTGGCGGAAGTGGCACGGATGCAAGGGTGTGAGGTATGAGCCGAATCGATACGGTGTTTGAAACACCCGGAAAGACTGCTTTTATCGGGTTTACCGTTGCTGGAGATCCCGACGTTGCGACATCCCTCCGGATTGCAAAAGCGCTCATTGACGGCGGTACCGATATCCTCGAACTCGGCGTGCCGTTCTCGGATCCTGTTGCCGACGGACCCACCATCCAGCTGGCGGACGAGCGTGCACTTGCTGCCGGCACAACACCGGATACCATCTTCAGGCTGGTAAAAGAGATACGGGCATATTCCGGTGTCCCGATTGTCTTCCTGACATACTACAATATCGTGTACCGGAGGGGTATCGAACGGTTCTATCAAGAGGCCCGCGAAGCGGGTGTAGACGGAATCCTCGTTGCTGACATGCCGGTTGAAGAATCCGAAGAAGTCACAATGATTGCCGCCCGGTATGGCATCGATCCCATATTCCTCATCACCCAGACAACCAGCGATGAACGAATCCGGAAGATCGCAGCACCGGCACGCGGGTATCTCTATCTCGTTTCCGTACTCGGAGTGACGGGCGTAAGGGCCGAGGTCTCTGCCGGGGCCATCGACCTCCTGCACCGGGTCCGCAAGCACACGGATCTCCCGCTGGCGCTCGGTTTTGGCATATCAACACCCGGCCATGCAGCAACGTGTGCTGCCGCCGGTGCCGATGGCGTGATAGTCGGGAGCGCAATTGTTGATATCATCGGATCAAACCTTGGTAATCCCGGGGTAATGGGGCAGAAGCTCAGGGAGTATGTCGTGCAGATGAAGCAGGCAACAGGATCCGCAGGACGGAAATAATCCCCGTTAACCTATCTTTTTTATCCCGTGCCTTCCAACGATATCGTGGATTTATCATGATGTCCAGAAAGGGTATTTTTATAATTCTTGGGGCCTGCATCATCGCAGGACTTCTCATCGCAGGATGTACACAACCGCAGGCACCAGCCACGGTCCAGACCACGGCACCTTCGGGGATTACTGTCGCTCCTGCTGAACCTGCAGCACCTGTCGGTGAAACAATCGTTGGCATGGCAAACCCGGCATCCGTCAACTGTGGCGCCCTCGGAGGTGCAACCGACATCAGGACCGCCGCTGATGGTGGAGAGTACGGCATGTGCACATTCACCAACGGGACAACCTGTGAGGAATGGGCGCTCTTCCGCGGTGAAGGATGCAAGGCACATATTGACACTGCGGCAACAACTGCAGCCTCCGAAGGTATGGCAAACCCGGCATCGGTCAACTGTGGTACTCTTGGTGGAAAAACCGACATCAAGACCGCCGCTGATGGTGGCGAATATGGCATGTGCACGTTCACCAATGGGACAACCTGCGAGGAGTGGGCACTCTTCCGTGGTGAAGGCTGCAAACCTTACGATGGGAACGTTGTCGCTCCGGCAACCACCGCTTCTCAATAATCTGTCAAATCCACAAGACTACTCAACGGCATCCCCGCGGTACCCGTGTGCCGCAAGGATGCCGATGACCTTTTTCACCCATGCCGGATCGTTCTTACCCTGAAGATGGGGATGGGGAATTGCCACAATCTGTTCGTTCCAGAGCCGGGCGAGCGTCTCATCGGAAGTGCTGATCTCACCAGCCCCGATCACTTTACCTGATAACCGGTTATCAGCATCATACACCAGCATCCGGTAACACCGGAACCCGCGGCAGACCTGAGGGCGGCTGTCATAAATAGTGCAGATAAACCCGTTACCCCCCCGGTTACGACACAGAAACGGGCAGGGCCTTTTCCCGGCAGGTGCAGCGGAGTCAGATGGTGAGGAGTATCGATCAGACACTTCATCCGCATAATCCCTGTCCACATGGACCGGGAACAGGTCGCGGGTCAGGGAATACCGGCAATAATAATCACGGTCATTCAGCTGGCGCTCGATAGTAATGAACGAACCGAAACTTGAACAGCATTTTCCGCAGGAATCACAGGTAAAATCTGCCATATCCTGATCGTTCGTATGACGGGTATGCTGATAAAGGCACAATGTTCCTGCGAATCTTTTTGTGGCAACCGGCCAACATACCTGACAGTCGGTTACCTGATTCGCACGTAAAGGAGAATACACTCATGGCAAAGAAAAGAATCCTCTTCATCTGCACGGCCAATGCCGCCCGCTCCCAGATGGCAGAAGGGCTGCTCCGTGCACGGTACGGCAACCGGTACGAGGTATACAGTGCCGGCACCCGCCAGTCGAAAGTGAGCACCCGGGCGATTGCCGTGATGCAGGAGATCGGGATTGACATTTCCCATCACCGGTCAAAAACCATTGATGAAGTCTCCGGAACCCCATTCGATCTCGCGGTAACGCTCTGTGACAATGCCCACGCCATCTGCCCGGTTGTGCATAATGCAACAAAGACGATCCACCGGGGATTCACCGATCCCCACCTCACACCCGGGACTAACGAAGAGATCCTCAACGGCTACCGGTGCGTCAGGGATGAAATCGCCGCATGGATCGATACCACCTTCGGAACTGCGGGAATATACTGACGACCGGCAACATGTGACAACAACATTGATGAGATACCATCGCGTTCAATGAATCAGGGCTGTAAAAAATGAAACGGGGAAAAAAGGGAGATATATACTCAGAATCCCTCGAACTTCACAGGAAGCACCGGGGCAAGATCGAAGTCTATTCCAAGGTCCCCGTTACCACCCGTCATGAACTCTCCCTTGCATACACCCCGGGCGTTGCAGAGGTCTGCCGGGAGATCCATAAGGACAAAGACCTTGCGTACAAATACACCCTCAAGGCCAACACCATCGCCATCGTGACCGATGGTTCCCGGGTGCTCTCGCTTGGAAACATCGGGGGGTACGCCGCAATACCCGTCATGGAGGGAAAAGCCCTCCTGTTCAAGAAATTGGCCGGGATCGATGCATTCCCCCTCTGTTTTGAGCGGTACCACATGGAGTTTGCCGATGATATTAAGAATATCGCCCCCGTATTTGGCGGGATTGCCCTTGAGGACATCGCGGCGCCACGGTGTTTCGAACTCGAAGAGTCATTGCAGGGGATCGGGATCCCGGTAATGCACGACGACCAGCACGGGACGGCAGTCGTGGTCCTTGCTGCCCTCCTCAATGCGTGCAGGGTGACGAAAAAGAAGTTCGAGGACTTAAATATCGTCGTAAGCGGTGCAGGGGCAGCCGGGTATGCGATAACAAGGATGCTCAAATGCATCGGCTACAATCCCGACCTCTGCAGCAGCGTCAGGGATATCATTGTCTGCGACAGGAACGGGATCATCCACCGGCACCGTGATGGCCTGTACGCCAACAAATACAAGTTCATCATCGCTGAAGAGACCAATAAGGCCGGGCGGACCGGCACGCTTGCCGATGCCATGAAAGGCGCCGATGTCTGTATTGGCGTATCGGTGCCGGGGATCATCACGCCGTCCATGGTCCGTTCGATGAACAAGGACTCGATCATCTTTGCCCTTGCCCATCCCATGCCGGAGATACTTCCCGCGGACGCACTGCAGGCAGGAGCGGCCATCGTAGGTACGGGGCGGAACGATTTCCCTAACCAGATCAACTATGCTCTTGCATTTCCCGGGATCTTCAGGGGAGCACTCGATGCCCGGGCAACGCGGATATCCGACGAGATGAAAGTCGCGGCAGCGCATGCCCTTGCGGATTACGTGAAGCGGCCCGGAAAGACCCGGATCCTCCCCTCGGTCCTCAACCGCCAGGTGGTAACTGCGGTGGCCGAAGCAGTCAGAAAAGCAGCAGTAGCAAGCGGGTGCGCCCGTGCGATCACGTAAGATCACTAAAAGAGGCAGGTGTATCAGGTACGTTGCCCGGTTTTTAACCGGGCCTCATCACCCGGCATACGTTCCCCATCAGTGCATGATGCCGGGACAGTTGTTCAAGGAACAGGGTACTACGTTCACCCGCAGGCATCGGCGTCCAGCTGATACCGCAGTCCGTGTCCCAGAGGATCAGGCCCTCGGAGGGGGCGGGCTGGAGGGGCTTTTTCGCTTCCGCTGTCAGGAGTTCATCGATAGAATTCTCTCCTGATTCGCCGTTCCCGACCCGGAGCAGGGAGGCAGCCATGCTGCGGACCTGGTGCCACAAGAAACTCTCGGCGGTCACTTCAAAGTACACAAAACCGCCCTCCTCGGCAACCGTGGCGGCAAGGACGGTCCTGTACGGGTTCTTACCCTCGAGACGGGCGAAGTTGGTAAAATTATGGTTACCGACAAACCTGCCTGCTGCCTGTGCCATCGGTTCGATATGAGAGGGAGGGTCGGTAAAGTAATACCGGTACGTCCGCTTCTTCGCATCGTACCGCGGGTGAAACGCAGGGAGTACTTCCGCATACCCGGTACACCAGCAGTCAGGAGGGAGCTGGGTGTTGATGGTGCGGACGGCCCGGTCCGGGGCGGGAGTCGTTAAGGCCATCACCTGCCCGGTTGCATGAACACCGCGATCAGTCCTGCCCGCCGACAGGAACCCGGCTTCCCTCCAGTCATCAAAGAGGCTGAGCCGCTGGCAGGCAGCGATGAACTCCCCTTCCACCGTCCGGTGGGAGGCCTGCATCTGCGATCCGAAAAACCTGCTGCCCATGTACGAGACCCGGAACGCGAGCCTCACCGGAGCTGCATGTGCCGGGTGATCCTCTTGATCTTTCTCCATGTGTTGTTGATGGACTGGCGCGTATAGGTGCGCAGCGGTGTCTTCCTGCCGCCACAGGATACTCTCCCGGCCTGGATTGCCTCAAGGATTGCGGGGACATTCTTCTCCGCTTCAATGTAGGTCCTGCCGAATCCGACAAACTTTGCGTTATGGGCATCGCTCCCGCCAACGCACGGTTTACCCAGCCGTTTTGCGATACGGGCCGCTTTCTTGTTTGCCGAGCCGACGATATACCGGCTGTTGAACACCTCGACCGCGTCCACTACGTTCATACCGGCTTTCTTCCTGCGGGCAACCCCGTGCCGCCAGACATGGTACGGGTGAGGGAGGATCGCGATGGCACCCATCCTTCTGGCTATACTGACCGTGGCCACCACATCGAGACCTGCGGGGATGATCTCCGTGACGCCGAGCACCAGCAGGTGGCCCTGCTTTGTCGAGACCTCGATGCCGGGGATCACCAGAACGGTTGTCGGGACCGTCAGGGCTTTTATTGCCCCGTCCACAGAATCGTGGTCGGTGATCGCGATCGCGTCAAGCCCCTCGGCCTCGGCCTGCCGGAGGATCTCCTCGACACTGCTCTCACCGTCCTTGGAATAATTCGTATGCACGTGCAGATCGCAGGCAAGCATCTGATCATAGTGTTTTTATCTCTCTGGTATTAAGGAAACTTATGCGCATCCTCCTCCCCACCGGCACCGCCACCGAAGAGATGGTCCGGATGGCGGCCGCCGGTTTCGACGTGGAGGTTATCGTGACCGGGGAGATTGCATCCTTCCTGACCCCCCACCGGCTTGGTGAACTCATCAGAAAGGGGCACTATGATATGGTACTCGTCTCCGGGATGAGCACTGCATCGTTTGAGGGGGTGGAACGCGAGACCGGTGTGCCGGTCTATCGCGGGCCACGGCACGCAGCGGATCTCGCCATGATTCTTCCCCTCATCGGGAAGATCACCCTTTCCCGTACCGTCCCCGCAGACGAGTTCCTCACATCACAAAGGGCGGCAGATGCGATGGCACGGGTCGATACACGGGAACAGGAGGCGGAGTGCGACTGCATCATCAGGGGACTGAAGATCGGCGGGGGGTCACGGATGAAGGTACTCGCAGAGATTATGGACGCCCACCGGTGCGAGAACATCCGCGAGCGGGCAGAGTCCTTCTTCTCATCGGGCGCTGATATCGTTGACCTCGGGTTCGGGTTCGATGCGACTCCTGCCGATGTGACCCGGGTGTTCTCTGCACTCGACGGGATCGATCGGCCGCTCGCAGCAGACACCCAGGACCCGGCACTGATCCGGGCTGCACTTGTAAGGGCCGATATCATCCTTAGCCTGCAGGAGGAAAACATCCCCCTTATCGGAGAAGATGTGGCACGTGCCGGTGCTGTGGTGGTTGTTGTTCCGGGTGCAGGCACGCTTTCAAAGAATATTGCTCTCGCAAAACAGGCAGGGATCCGGTGCATCATTGCCGACCCGCTCCTCCGGCCAGCCGGGTCCGGCCTTGTTGCGTCCCTGAAAAATTTCAGAAAAGGGCGTTACCCCCTCTTCTTTGGCGCCGGTAATGTTGCCGAACTCCTTGACGCGGACTCTCCCGGCGCCAACGCCCTCCTTGCCGGCATGGCAATGGAACTGGGAGCGGCCGTGATCTTCACGAGCGAACATTCCGACAAGACGCGGGGGTCCGTCCGCGAGATGCGGCAGGCAACGGAGATGATGGTGCTTGCCCGGGACCGGCCCTACCCAAAAGACCTCGGGATCGACCTCCTTGTCCTGAAAGAGAAGCGGAGACGGTGCGAACCGCCACTTGAGTATGAGACGGTCACCCCCGCAAAGGAGATGCCGGACGAGATTGAGTACGATCCGAAAGGTAATTTCCGGATCGGTATCGAGGGTAACAGGATCATGGCAGTGATTAACGGGAAAGCCGTGCAGGGAACGCGATGGCAGGATGTGTTGTATACCCTCCTGTCGCAGGGGAATGTCTCCCTGCTGGACCATGCCAGTTATCTGGGCCGGGAACTCTACAAGGCAGAGCTCGCGATCAGGTACGGGCGGAGTTTCGAGCAGGACGGGGAGTTCTGATACCAACCTTTTATTGCAGGAAAAAATCACCTGTACTCCATGTCCACACAGGCACGCGCATCCCATATCCTTGTAAAGACCGAAGATCAGGCAAACCAGATCATGAAGCGCCTCGCTGACGGCGAAGAGTTTGACAAGGTCGCCCGCAGGTTCTCCTCCTGTCCTTCCGGCAAGCAGGGGGGAGACCTCGGCTGGTTCGGCAAGGGCATGATGGTCCCCGAGTTCGAGAAGATCGCATTCGAGGAAGAAGTCGGCAAGGTGGTCGGCCCGGTCAAGACCCAGTTCGGGTTCCACGTCATCAAGGTCACCGGCAGGAAATAATTTTTTGAGGTTCCCATGGAACTGCAGAAATTCCTTCTCGGTATCGGTCTTGCCATCGTGATCGTCTTCTGCGGTGCATCGGTGTACACCCATTTTGTCAAGGCTGTCCCTGCCCCTGCTGACCACGACACACTCTACCAGGTCTCCACCATCGATGCCCTGATGCTGGGGGTATACGAAGGGGTCCAGCCGGTCGGGGAACTGAAAAATCACGGGGACTTCGGGATCGGCACGTTCGAAGCGCTTGACGGCGAGATGATCGTGCTGGACGGTGTTGTGTACCAGGCAAAGGCGGACGGGCACATCTACGTGGCCGCTGACCGCCAGACAACGCCATTTGCAACGGTGACGCATTTCAGCAGCGATCAGGCGGTCACTACGGACCGCCCGATGAACCTCTCCGTCTTCTCTTCCGTTATGGAAGACCGGCTCCCCACCGGGAACATGGTCTACGCGGTCCGGATGCACGGCACATTCCCGCTCATGAAGGTCCGGGCAATACCAGCGCAGCAGGAGCCCTATCCCACACTGGCCGAGGCATCAAAAAACCAGTCGATATACACCTATTCTGATGCCACCGGCACGATTGTCGGGTTCTATACACCGGTCTTTTTTAAGGGGGTCAATGTCGCAGGATACCACCTCCACTTCCTCAGCGATGACCATACGACCGGCGGTCACATCCTCGACTTCACGGTACCGGCAGACACGACGGTTGAATATGATATCACGCCGGGATTTTCCATGGCACTGCCGACAAGCGGCGATTTCACCGGGGTCGACCTCTCGCAGGACCTGAGCGCGGACCTTGCGAAGATCGAGAAATAATCCCCTTTTTTAAAGGAGAGTTTTTTTGCGATCGCATCCAAGAGGATCGGTACAGTACTTCACGTGCTGGCAGGGACGTTCACATGAAAATCCGCGGCATCCGGCAGGACCTCATCACCCTTCTTCTCCAGATGGGACGCGAGAACCATCCCAACGAGTTTGCCGGTGTGATCCGCGAATGCGACGGTGTCATGGAAGAACTGAACCTGCTCCCCGGGACCATCGGCCGCGAGGATTCCGCATCCATCTTCTACGATATGATGCCCCTTGACACCCACGTTGCCGGGAGCGCCCACAGCCACCCGAACGGCGTGATCAGCCCTTCGGATGCCGATATCAGTTTCTTCCCGAGGACCGGCCGGTACCACCTCATCATCGGGTACCCCTACCGGAACAACGACTGGCGGTGTTTCACCGCGGACGGTCAGCCCTGCAATCTTGAGGTGATCCCGTGACCGTACGACGTATTGTTGCCACGGGGACCTTCGACATCCTTCACCCGGGACACCTCTATTACCTTGAGGAATCGCGGAAACTCGGGGACGAACTCTGGGTCATCGTGGCCCGGGACACCAACGTGAAGCACAAGCCCCGCCCGGTCATCCCGGAGGAGCACCGCCTCGCGATGGTCGCTGCCTTAAAGCCAGTCGACCACGCAGTGCTCGGGGACAAGGTGGACATGTTCCGGCCCATCGAGGAGATCCACCCGGAGATCATAACGATTGGGTTCAACCAGATGTTCAACGAGGAGAAACTCACAGAGCAGCTCCGGGCCCGCAACATATCATCCCGGATCGTGCGCATCGGAAGGTATGCCGATGACGAACTCTGCAGTTCGCGGCTGGTCGTCAAGCGTATCCTCGACAAGCGGTGCCACGACCAGCACCATCCTTGAGTAATCCCGGAATCCTTTTTTACCCATATACCTGCGGGGCATCGGATGCATCAGGAGAGAACTCCCTGCCCGCCGAAAAAAATTGATTATGGGAAGACTATCTGATCGACCGGGCAGGGAAATAACGGGTTATCTTCCCGAATTATGGGGCCGTCGGACAAGAGCCTTTCTCCTGTTGTGACTGACGATCCCCCGTCTCATCGACGTACTGTACCTGGCCATGAACGAACCCACGAGAGTTGTCACAATGACCAGGGCGGCAATGACGGTCCCCACGACGGCTGAGCCGTACAGGACCGCGATGGCGATCGAGAACTCTCCCCGGCTGATCGTATTCGCCCAGATCTCAAGTCCCGACAGGGCAGACCCGTAAATCGTAAGCCCGATGAGCATACCGGAAATCAGCTTGCTGAAAACTGCCAGGATACAGAGTATCGCAATCGCGTACAGGTCCACACCGCTCGCGAAATCGATCGTGACCCCGAAGAAGACAAAGAACATCACCAGGAAGACATCCTTGAACGGCCGTGCGTGCTGCTCGAATGCATCGGGGTCCGTTGTTGCAAGAGCGGCGCCAAGTGCGATCACCATCAGGGTATCCGGAATCCCGAACAATATGGCGAGGGCGGCCGTCGTGAGCACTGCGGCGAAGGTAAACAGGATCGGGGTTTCGTCGTCACGGTCAAGGATCGAGACGAGGAACTCCCTCCCGTGATGCGCAATCAAGTACATGACTCCGAGGGCCAGTACGATCTTGAGGAAGAAGTACAGGAGGTCCTTGTCTGCCGAAGACAGCAGGGCGATGATGACGATCAGGACAATATCCTCGAAGACCTCCAGCCAGATGATAAGCTCGGCCTCCTTCATCATCAGTTTCCGGTTCTCGATGAGAGAGGTGAGGACGATGGCCGTGCTGGTGATGTAGAAGGCTACACCGATGATGAAGGCCTCAATGAGCGGGAAACCGAGGAGGTATGCGGCGGTAAACCCGATTCCCATATCAACGACGAGACCGATGAGTCCGCTGATGAGTAATTTCGAGGGATCGGCAAGCATCCGGTCCAGTCTCAGCTCGAGGCCCATGAAGAACAACAGGAAGAGCAGGCCGATCTCCGAGAAGAACTGGCTGATCTCATCCGACTGGACTACGCCGAGGCCTGCCTTGCCCAGCACGATACCGGCAAGGATATAGAACGGTATGGCTGGAATCGAGAGATATTTGGAAATAAGCGCAAGCACCATGCAGACAAAAAGGGCGATGATGAAGCCTTCCATTACTCCACCATAATTTCGCTCTCAAATTTGTTAATCTGGTCACTCTCCCCTATGACCAGTACTGCGTCCCCAACCTCGAAAACAAATGAGGGGGCGGGATTGATGATATTGTGATCGTGCCGGGAGACCGCAACCACGGTCGCACCGGTCTTCGCCCGGATCTGGAGGTCTTCGATTGTCTTCCCGATGATGGCTTCCGGGATGTAGAACGTGTGGATGGTAACCCGGAGGTCGGCAAGTGCCGAGAATGCGATCTCCACGCTCTCCTGGTCCGCTTCGATGATCGCCCCGGTGAGGATATTTCCCAGGCGCCGGGCCTCCCCGGGGGTCATCTCGGCTGCACTGGGAGTTTTACAGCCTTTCTGGAGCGTGTACATCTGGATGACCCCGGTTGTGGTAAAAAAGATCGCAACAGTGTCACCCTTGTCGGTCTTGAACTCGTATTTTGTTCCAATACCGGGAAGGTTCTTGGATCGAAGCGCCATATCAGACATTAGAGAAATGATCCTGAAATATATTATGGTTCTTAAAGGTGAATGCATCGCCGGAGCGCTACAGAAAAAAAGAAAATAGGGTTTTTGGTCTGAGAGGTCGGGAGGAGCGATGCACGAACATTAACTGGCATCTGACTCTTGAGAGGGTTAGATCGTCCTCCCCACATACCCTGTTGAAACACAGGAGATTTAAAGTCCGGACCGGGCGGAGTGAAAGTGATTCCTCCTCCCCAACGGCGTGCCCGACAAACAACCATTTAACCCGCCATACCGGACACTGATCCATGGATCGGACAGAGCACGTCCATATCATCAGCGCAGGTGAAAAGATACACATTGCCTATCCTGCCATGTTCCGCGAACTCCCGGCCATTTCCCGGACCATGGTGTTTACCGACAGCACCGTTCATGAGGAATCCACGGACCCGGTTACGGACAAGTACCGGCTCGCGGTCCGGAATGCCGTTGCGGCAACGCAGGAGATCTCCGCGTCGCTCTTGATACCCTTCAGCAGGGAGATGATCTTTCCCCCGGCCTATGCTTCTGTCCGATCGGCGCTTGCAAAGATACGGCGGGAGTACCCGGATGCACGGTTCACGTTCGACCTGTCGGGCGGGTCAAAAGAACTCTGCCTGGCGCTCTTTGCTTTTGCCCCTTGGCTTGGTGGGGAGGTCTATGCTTCCTTTGATGAGAAAACCGCACGTCACGTCCCGCTGCCGGACCGCACCATCGGTTCCCTGCTTTCGAGTCCCAATCACCAGATGATCCTCGCGATTCTCCTCAACCGGAAGAAGATGAAAAAGGACGCAGCAAAGGGTGCGGTGCCAGAAGACCCGGCGTTGTGGGTGCCCCGGCAGTACCTGTACGGGCAGCTCGTTTCGTCCTATGTCCCGTCCCGGACCGGGAAGGAAAAACCGGGCGCTCCCCCAAAGCCTGTTGCACAGTATAAGAGCGGACGGAAACCGGTCGCAGAACTATCCCACGCCACCTTTTCCGGGTTCATGCGCACGCTCCGCGATGCCGGGCTCGTTGAAGAGGGATACTCTCCGGGCAGCCGGAAAGAGAAGAGTTACCGGATTACAGAAGCCGGGGAGATTGCCTTCCGGTTCTTTTCCGATCCTGCCACCAGCTCGCTGGTCTGGAGCATGCTGGAGAGTTCCTGAGGCAGGAACCAGGATCACGTTTTTCGTGCATTTTTTCGTGCACAATTTTCTGCTAGAATTTTCTTTTTTACAAAATTTTTTTGGGTCGGACCCTGCCGGAAAAATTTCAGTCGCGATCATGAGGTGTTAGTTGGTGAGGCTACAATCGGATAATTATGCTACAAAATGCCTGTACATGCTACAAAATTTTTGATTCTCCGGGGTGAGGGGCCAGGCGTGTTGGCCAGACCCTGCCGGAAAAATTTTGGTGAGGGGGCGAGGGGGTGATTGAAAATTTTTTGGCGCACGGGCGATAGCGAATTTTTTTCGCGGGCCGGATCCGGAGTTTTGTGTAATGTGTTTGCCAGAATTTGATCTGGATCGATTCAAAATCAAATCATAAGATTGTTGAAATTGAATGTACTAAAGAGGTTCCCCGCCTCAGGGCCTCTCCGAGGCACGGCGGGGCGGGGAGGTTTCTTTTAGTCGTTGAAACCGCCGCGGGGGCGTCCCTTCGGGGGCGGCGGCGTTCATCCCAATCTCTCTAAAATAAGAGCATCCCATTTTCACACATTTTTTACCACAATTTATCCAATCGATCATGCTCGTTATCTAGGTTCGAATCCCTATACCCGCACGTTTACATTGGATTATAGGTATCTGCCAAAATGCAACCCATCACTTTCGATGTCGCGGGTGATGTCACTGTTCTGAAAAAAGCGTTGTTGGGCTCGTGCGCGGGTTTAGTTAAGGGTTGCACATTCAGCCTTAAATGAAAGGTAATTGACTATTATCTACAATCGGATTTAGTCATTAATTTGACTTTAAAATGCTGTTAACCTTTGTATAAAGTTCTCTTTTTTTAGTCCGAGGTGAGACATCTATGTTGTTCTTTGAAAGAAAGTCATCAATATTGGTTTCTGTAACCATTTTCAAACCAAGTTCTTTAGCCCAACTAACACATGGGTTAATTAAAGTGGAAACCTCTGGATTTTCTTTTTTTAATTTGATTTTAACCAATGATTGAAGTGACCTTTTTTTAGTGCGAGAAAAACCGTGTGTATCTCTCTCTAAAATAAACCCGTCAATATCGGCCTCAGTAATCTTCTTTAAACCGTATTTTTTCGCCCATTCTACACATGGATCAACTAAAGATAATATTTCGTCATTTTCCTTTCTTTCTCTTTCATCATCAAGTTGTTTTTGGGCTAATCTGTCGGCTTTTCTAACTTTTAGTTGTAAATCCCATGGAAGATCCCATTTATTAACATTTTTGTTTTCCCAAAACATACTTATTATCATCCTTATATCTGATAATTGGTCTGCGGATTCCTTTTTAGCAAATGCTATTATTTGTCCTGCAAGTTCTTCAGCGCTGGATGATTTGATTTCATCCGGTATTTTTTTGTCAATGGTTAATCTTTCAATTTCCTTTTCTGATTGCATGGGGATGCATTTTAGTTCTGCATTTGTATCTGCTTCATTATCTATGAGGTCTTCTAAAACTCCAACCGATTCCCAAACGGAAATTGTATCGCCATCTTTTGTCCTTGCTCTAAAGAAATCTAGATAATCGTTGAATTCTTCCAACGTGATTATTTGAATGCTATAATATGATTGATCTATTGCTCCAATCAATAAGTCGGTATAATCGTCATTGAATTTTAGTGGAGAATAAACTTCAATACTGCCCCAATTTTTCTTTATCATCTCAGTTAGGGTAGGAATCCATGCTTGGATATTTGTGGTAGATTCTACTATTATGTTCATCCGGATTTACCCCTTTTTATGAGTCATTATCAATGATTCATTAATTTGTTTTCTATCGGATTTTTACGAAAGATTCCGCTCAAATCTGATTTGTTACTCCCTCATCCCATTGATCCAATCTTTCCCTAACTTGTTTATTGAGAGTAAACGGCCTGTCGCTCTCGGCGTTCTTCTTCATAGAATTCAGGCCACCATTTGAGAATCCACGTTTCTTCCATTCTGAGTAAGGGATGCTCAATATTTGCCGGATTCATCCGCCAGCAGTATACAGCAAACTCTTCCACCCCCACATCAGCTCAATTATGATACTTTTTTCACCAGCCGTGATGATAAATAATGATAGATCCACGATCGCATCATAGCGCTCTCCGATCATTCACCATTACCTGCAGGAGTTGGACACCATCCCAGAAATCCCCAAGGAAGAATATATCCTGAAGTGCACGTCAGCCTGTGCCGGGTGCAGCGACTCGCTCGCCCTCCGGTACGTGCTCAAGGCCGCAGGCCCGGATACCGTGCTGGTCGTGCCGGCATGCTGCACGAGCGTCATCCAGGGCATCTACCCGAACACGGCCTTCAATGTCCCCGTATACAACATCGCCTTTGCCTCAGCAGCGGCCTGTGCATCGGGCATGAGCAACGCATTCCGCGCAGCCGGCAAAAAGACGAATGTGATCGCCTATGCCGGTGACGGCGGGACACTCGACATCGGGATACAGGCAATGTCGGGGGCTTTCGAGCGTGGCACGGACTTCCTCTATATCTGTTACGATAACGAAGCCTACGGCAATACCGGGATGCAGCGCTCGGGCGGTACTCCCCTCGGTGCTCGGACCACAACGACCCCGACCGGCAAGACCGATAACAAGAAGGACATCGATGCGATCATCGCAGCCCATGACCCGCCGTACCAGGCAACGGCCTGTGCCGCTTACCCGCAGGACCTCTTCAAGAAGGTGGCAAAGGCCCTCACCTTCCGTGGGCCGACCTTCATCCACATCCTTGCACCCTGCCCGCCCGGCTGGCGTTACTCCACAGAGAAGAGCGTTGAGATGGGCAAACTCGCGGTGAAGTCCGGCATGTGGGTGCTGTACGAACGCGAGTACGGGAAACTCACGATCGGAGCGCAGTCAAAGGCTGCAATCAAGAAGCCCATCCCGCTCGAAGATTACCTTGCACCGCAGGGCCGTTTCAAGGGGATCGATCCAAAAACCGTTGAGATCCTGAAACAGCGCATTGCAAAGAACCTTGCAAAACTCACAGCAGAGGAGGCGGCATCATGAAGAAGATCTCAACCGGGAACAAGGCCGTTGCCGAAGCAGTGAAACAACTCGTTCCTGCCGTAGTCGCAGCATACCCGATAACACCGCAGACCGAGATCGTCGAACAAATCGCCGAATTTGTCAGCAGCGGGGAGCTGAAAAGCAGGTACATTGCAGTCGAGAGCGAGCACTCCGCGATGGCAGCCTGTATCGGCGCCAGTATCACCGGTGTCCGCACGTTCACGGCAACGAGCTCCCACGGCCTCCTCTACATGCACGAGATGACCAACTGGGCGGCAGGTGCAAGGCTTCCCATTGTCATGGCAAATGTCAACCGTTCGCTCGGACCCGGCTGGAACATCTGGGCGGAGCATACCGATGCCCTGCAGGAGCGGGACACCGGCTGGCTGCAGGTGTACGTGAGCACCGTGCAGGAAGCCTACGATGCAACGATCATGGCCTTCCGGATCGCGGAACACAACGATGTCCTCCTGCCGGTGATGGTGAACCTCGACGGGTTCCTCCTCTCCCACATCATGCAGCCGCTGGACACCGTTGATGTGGGTGACTTCGTCCCGCCCATCCACCTCCCGCATGCCATCGACGTGAAGAACCCGAGGGGGTACGGGGGACTTACCGGCCCCGACCAGCAGTTCAGATTCAGCTGGGACATCGAGCGGTCGATCCGTGACTCGGTCAAAGTAATCGAAAAGACCCAGAACGATTTCGCAAAACGGTTTGGCCGGAAGTACGGGTTCACCGAGGACTACCAGTGTGGAGATGCCGATGTCGTCATTGTTGCGATGGGCACGCTCGGCAAGGAAGCGGAAGTCGCCATCGATCTCCTCCGTAAGGAGGGGATCAAGGCAGGCTCGATGCGCCTGCGCTGGCTGCGCCCGTTCCCGAAGCTGGACCTCAAGGGAAAACAGGTCGTTGTCATTGACCGCGACTACTCCTTTGGCCGGGGGGGGATCCTCGCCACCGAGATTGTGGCACAGACAAAGGAAGACGTCTTCAGCGTGATCGCCGGCCTCGGAGGGCAGGAAGTCACGTACGAGGACCTGGCAGACTTTGTCCGGAAACGTCGCATGGGCGAAGAGTTCTGGTTCGGGGTGAACGCCAATGTTTGAGATCCGGATCCATTCCCGTGGTGGGCAGGGAGGCGTCACCGCAGCCCGGCTCCTTGCCCTTGCTGCAATCCATGATGGTAAGTACGCGACAGCGGCCCCGTTCTATGGGGCAGAACGCCGGGGGGCACCGATTGTCTCGTTCGTCCGCATTGATGACAGGCCGATCCGTATCTACAGCCAGATCAAAAAACCCGATATGGTCATCGTGCTGGATGCGAGCGTCATGGACGTGGTCGATGTCCTGCAGGGCCTGAAATCCGGCGGGAAAGTCCTCATCAACAGCCAGCAGAAGAAGGAATTTGCCGGCTTCACATCAAGCCATGTGGACCTGACCGGTATTGCGCTCAAAGAGAACCTTGTCGTCTCCGGCAGCCCGATCCTGAACACACCGGTCATCGGCGCCCTCGCAAAGCAGGGAATTGTCTCGGTCGATTCCGCTAAGAAAGCGATCCGTGAGATGTTCTCCGATGAACGGAATGTAAAGGCGGCCGAGACGGCCTACCAGGAGATGAGCGCATGACTCCGGATACAAAACGCGAGCGCCTTGCCCTGAGCAGACCGGTGGTGGGGGCTGCCGGTAAGACCGGGACATGGCGGGTCTTCCGCCCGGTCGTGGACAAAGAGAAATGCAATGAATGCGGACTCTGCGCAACCTATTGCCCCGATGCAGCAATCGATGATGACCTCATAGTCGACCTCGGGTTCTGCAAGGGCTGCGGGATCTGTGCGAACGAATGCCCGAAGAAAGCCATTTCCATGGTCCGTGAAGAAAAATAAGCGTTCTTTACGAAGATCTCCTCCCTTTTTTCATTGCGGAAATTATTTCACAACCTTTTTTATCTCATGCTAAAAATATAACGCTCAGGGACTACTCCATGAACATTTCCTTTTCGGGGGACACTCGGGACCTCTTCAAGTTCGATCTCGTCCGCCATATCATGAAGAGTTTCCCGGGCCTTGCCAGCTTCACCTTTATCCCGATGCTGACCGACCGGGAAGAGCCGGCAAAACAGAAGAAGAGCAAGAGGGCCGACCTGAAAAAAGCGGTCAAGACCGGAAAAGCGGGTTCCCAGAACCGGGAACTGATGGAACAGATGGGAAGACTGCAGGAGATCGAGGATGAGTCAGGCTATTTCTCCGGTATCAGGTCCTATTTCAGGGGAGAGAATATCCTTGTCGATATCCTCCACAGGGACCGGTTTTCCCATGAACACCGGGTAAACTATTTCAAACCGGTATTTGATAAATTCCCGGAGCGGTCCCTCATCTTCCTCGACCCTGACACCGGGCTTGAAGTGAAGAATCCCACTCAGCGCCACCTGCTCTTTGATGAACTCAAGAAGATTGCAGAGACCATGGACAGCCGCTCGATCCTGATGATATACCAGCACTTCCCCCGGGAAACACGCGAAGGCTACGTCAGGCAACGCTGTTCGCAGATCGCCGGAGTGACGGGCATCAGTCCGGTATCGATCACGGACAATGAGATCGTCTTTTTCCTTCTTGCAAAAAGCCCGAAACTCCGTGAGCAGCTCCAGGACAAGGTGGCTGCCTACGCAGATACGTACCCGGCCCTCCGCTCGTGCGGATGATCATCCGTTTTGCCTGAATATCAGCACTGCGTGCCCCGACCGCATTTCTCCCCGGAAGGGATCCCGACAGGTCCCTCAATATAATAGGTCTTCCCCTGGTACCAGACAATCCGGTCCTGCACGGCAGACAGGAACGCATCATCGTCCGGTGAGACCGGCATCCAGCTGTACCGGTTCCACTCCAGTGCCAGGGACAGTACCTGGCGGGGATCAAGGGAGACCACCACCCGTTTCCGGTGGATAATCAGTGCAGAAAGTGCCGGATGAGCGGTCATATCCTCCCCGGTCAGGTACCGGGCACTGACAACATCCGGATGATCCCGCGGGGACTCATCCCGGTGGGCTTCATAGTATTGTGCCGGAATTGTGAGACCATCTATATGAAAAATAAAAATGAGCAAAAGCCCTGCCATAAAAAGCGTCAGGAAAAGCGCGGCCAGGATGACCAGGGTCATTAAACCCGTTTTATTATCCATCAATTATCTTTAATATTGATATCCTGATAAATCCGACAGATCAGATCCCGAAATTACTTGACAACACAACTACGTCGGGATTGAGAGCGCGTCATCCAGCAGGCCCCCGTGCAAGCATTTTTCCCCCTCTGACCCCCAGAACCCCGTTCAGGAACTATGGAGTATGAGTGACGGGAACAGGCCCGGTCTTCAGTTCGTCCTTTGCCATGTACTCGAGATCGAATTTGTAGAAATGGGTAAACCGGCAGTGCCGGCACTGGACCGTGAGGTGCCGTGAGCTGACGATGATATCATGGGGACCGGTCACATGACAGTTCCGGCACGTGGCATCCTGCACCAGCTCCCAGACCGGGTACTTCCCGATTTTTGTTAACGTCCCGGTCGCATCCACATCCTCGACACGGGGGATGAAGACCCTCGTCGCCCCGCAGTTGTCACAGGCAACCTGGGCCTGGTACGGGACCGCCTTGATGATCTGGTCTGCGATTGCTTTACAATGGTAGCAGTCCGTTAAGAATTTTGTAAAGATGAACCGGTCGCTCATGGAAGATACTGGAGGCGTACGGGTTCATTAACCTGTTGCCCGGCAGGGGAGAGGTTCAGCACATCCATATAACAGGTATACAGGTCCTGCCGGTTGCCGGTACCTTCCTGCCGGAGAAATGGGGAAATGTAATATTATTTTTATATTTTTTTCCTTTGAACGAAAATCTGCGAGTTTTTCCCTGCTGAAAGAAAATTCTGGGCGCTTGGAGGAAAAGAGTTGCGAACAGGTCAGTAAATTTAATTATCAGGTGAAATCAATTTATTGGATATGAAGAAATTTCTCGGACTTCTTATCCTGGTCATTGTCCTTGTTGCGGTGAGTGGATGCACCCAACCGGCAACGACAGCGCCCGCGACTACGACAGCAGCTACGGAGATACCTACCGTTGTTGAGACAACCGTCGAGGAGACAGCTACCCCGACAATCGAAGAAACACTGGAGACAACACCCGTTGAAACCACTGCTGCCACAAATGAGACCGCCGCTGTTACGAATGAGACAACCGTAGTTCCCACGGCAACAGAACTCATTACCGCAGGCATGACCCCGTCAACCAAGATCACGGTCGTCCATATCGCCAACAACACGTTCACCCCCTCACCATTGATGGTCCTCCCGGGAACCCGGATCACCTGGGTCAACGATGACTCGACGGTTCACTCCGTCAAGATGATCGGGGAACATGCAGGCAAGTTCAACTCCGGCGAGATCGCAAGAACCGGCCGCTGGGGGTATGACTTCGGTGATGCCGAGGGGACCTTTGAATATGCCGACGGGACCAACATGAATGTCACCGGTGTTATCATCGTCAAGAAAGGCGATTCACTCGTTGGCAATGTGGTAGCCACACCGTACGTGACAAGCAACGCAACCTGGTAACATAATCAGGTCTCCTTTTTTTTCTTCAGGGTATTATCGTCACGGTCCAGCCATAAGGGCAACCGCAATACCTGCCCGACAGGACACCATTATTTGAGTGATCGCATGACCGGATCCGATCTCTGCTGTCAATAACACAGGCGATGCAGGAAAACCAAAACCGTAATAAAAACCGGCAATGCGTCCCGCGGGGAATTACCTGATCGGAAAATGTTCTTTTAAAAAAAGGGATTGAAGTTAGAAGTCGCCGCCCATGCCGGGGGGCATACCGCCCATTCCACCCATGCCGCCCGGCGGCATACCGCCTTCGGGCATCGGGCTCTTGGACGAGGCGATGACATCGTCAATACGCAGGATCATGACCGCTGCTTCTGCAGCAGAGGAGATGGCCTGGGTCTTGACGCGGAGGGGCTCGACGACTCCGGCTGCCTTCATGTCGACTGCCTTGCCTTCGAACACGTTCAGGCCGTGGGTCTTCTTGCCCTTCTCGTGGGCTGCACGGATCTCGACAAGCATGTCGATGGGGTCAAGACCTGCATTCTCCGCAAGGGTGCGGGGGATGACTTCGAGTGCATCCGCGAACGCGTTGATGGCGAGCTGGGCCCGGCCGCCAACGGTTGCTGCGTACTCGTGGAGACGGAGCGAGAGCTCGGTCTCAGGTGCGCCGCCACCGGCAACAACCTTCTTGTCTTCGACAACGACCGCGACAACGCGGAGTGCGTCGTGAATTGCACGCTCGAGCTCATCGACTACGTGCTCGGTGCCGCCCTTGACGATGATGGAGACCGCCTTGGGGTTCTTGCACTGCTCGACAAAGGTCATCTCTTCGCCACCGACCTTGCGCTCCTCAACGAGTCCGGCCTTGCCGAGTTCTTCCTTGCCGATTGCATCGATGGAGGAGACGAGGCTTGCACCGGTTGCCCGGGCGAGTTTCTCCATGTCGCTCTTCTTGACACGGCGGGTTGCAAAGAGTCCGGCCTTTGCCAGGTAGTGCTGTGCAATGTCATCAATGCCCTTCTGGCAGAAGAGGACGTTTGCACCACTCTTGACGATCTTGTCGACAATGCCCTTGACCATCCGCTCTTCCTCGTCGAGGAATGCCTGGAGCTGGTCGGGGGAGGTGATGTTGATCTCGGCGTCGACTTCGGTCTTCTTGAACTCGACTGCTGCATTCAGGAGAAGGATCTTCGCATTGGTGACCTTCTTGGGCATCGAGGGGTGGACACGTTCCTTGTCGATGAGTACTCCCTCGACGATCTCGGAGTCCTCGATCGATCCGCCGGTCTTCTTCTCGACTTTGATGTTCTCGATGTCGACGGTGCCGTCTGCATCGGTGACCATGGTCACTGCCTTGACAACGAGGTCACAGAGCTTGTCCTTGCTGGCCTCTGCGCTCTTGCCGGTCATTGCAGTGCCTGCAATATTCCGGAGCAGCGCCTTATCGGTTACCTTGACATCGAAGGCGAGCTCTTTTAAGAGTGCCTGTGCCTTCTCGGCTGCCTGGCGGTAACCTGCTGCGATAACGGTCGGGTGGACGTCCTGCTCAAGGAGGTCTTCTGCCTTCTTTAAGAGTTCCCCGGCAATGACGACTGCTGAGGTGGTCCCGTCGCCGACTTCGGCGTCCTGGGTCTTTGCAACCTCGACCATCATCTTTGCGGCAGGGTGCTCGATGTCCATTTCCTTTAAGATCGTGACACCATCGTTTGTGATCACTACGTCGCCAATGGTGTCGACGAGCATCTTGTCCATGCCCTTTGGACCGAGTGTGGTCCTGACTGCAGCTGCCACTGCCTTTGCGGCGGTGATGTTCATACCCTGAGCGTCGCGGCCGCGGGTACGGGTGCTGCCTTCCTTGAGAATAAGTATCTGCTGTCCTCCAAGTTGTTGTGACATAAAAATCACCACTTTTAGCACTAAAAGTGGTATGCGGTTCTATATAAACGTTATTGAAAATTCACTCACCGAACAGGTCGAGGAGCTCGAAGCCGTCTTCGATTTTATGGAGGCGCTGCTCGCTGATCACGAGCGTACGCCCGATCTTCTTCTCCTTTTCCGAATCGGTGATGATGCACATTGCGTGCTTCTTTGCGATCTGCGAGAGGTTCCCGATCAGGGCCGCCCGCTTCACGACCTTCTGCGCCGGTCCGTAGCCCGTGAGGATCGTGTGCTTATCAAACGTGAGGAGTGCCTGGAACGGGGCGCCGTGGAGCGTGTGGAGCCGGACGCCGATCTGCTCCAGGAACTCCATCGGGCTCTGGATGTACGAACCGGTCTTCGCTTCGGCCTCTACGGCCTTCAGCTTATCGTGCCGGATGAGGTCGATGGACTCGACAACACCGGTATTGAAGAACTCCTCGATACGGATCGCGACATCGAGCGTTGTGCCCATCCCACTCTCGTACTTACTGATCGTACGCCTTGAGACCCCGAGCACGTTCCCGAGGTCCCCGAGAGACATATTCCGTTTCTCGCGGAGGTCCCTGAGCACGTCCCCGTCGATGTTGACATAGAGCCCGCCGGGCGAAGCGTACACGAGCGGGGGGATCTTCTCCACGAAATAATCGTAGAGTGTGGCAGGGCTCACCGCGTAGATGCCATACCGGACATAAACGGCCCCCCGTTCCAGTTCCGCGTCCCGGGCCCGTTCCCCGACAATGAGCGGGATACCGCCAAGAAGCCTTGAAATCAGCTCGATATCGAACGCCACCTCCTCGCTCACCGAGTCGATATGCGCGACCACCTTGATGACGAGCAGCGTCCCGTCGTTCCGTGCGATGAGGTCGAAACTCCGCGGGCGCAGGGTGAAGCGCTCAGAGACATCGAAACCTGCCGTGATCATTACGCTGGTGACCAGCTGGAGCTGGCGGTCCTGGGACATGTGAATACAAATGGATGGAGCGCTCCCATATATTAATATAGACATGCTGATCGGCGTTGATGATACGGACTCCCCGCAGGGCATGTGCACGACGTACCTCGGGGCCGTGCTCGCCCGGCAGCTGATCCGCGAGCACATGCAGGTGCGCGAAGCCCGGCTCGTCCGGCTCAACCCGAACGTCACGTTCAAGACCCGGGGCAATGCCGCGGTCATGCTCGATGTGGAGGGCGACCCGGACCGTGCCTTTACGATCACATGCGCACTCGTGGAAGAACTCGCGGACTTCTCCTGCGAGAATACGAACCCCGGGGTTGTTGTTGCTGAAAAACAGGTGGACCCGGCATTCTACCGGCAGGCAGTAACGGACTTCTGCGAGATCGACGCGGCGGTGGCACTGCTCGATACGGCCGGCGCCCGGTACAAGGGCTGGAAGAACCGGCGCGGCCTTATCGGGGCAACGGCAGCCGTGGCAAGCAGCCTTCCGGACAGGACCTCCGAGATCCTCGTGTACCGCGAACCGGCCCGGTTTGGCACGCCGCGTGACGTTGACCGCACAAGCCTGTTCGCCGCGGAGGCGGCAACCTTCCCGCATACATGGGACACCGTGGACGTGGCAAACGATGTCGTAGTCTGCGTACCCCACACACCCGATCCGGTCCTCTTCGGCATCCGGGGCGAGAGCCCGCGCTGGGTGCTGGCTGCCCGGCAGATGGTCCAATCCGAGAAGCCGGGAATCGAACAGATCTGGGTGACGAACCAGGGCACCGATGCCCACCTGCTTGATGCAACGATTCGTGAATTGCAGGATGGACTCTCGTACCGGGTCCGCGGAACCGTTGCGGAGTCTTCGAAGACGGGTACCGGAGGGCACGTCTCGTTCACGATCCATGACGGCGATCATGCCGTGTGGTGCATGGCGTACGAGCCCACGAAAAACTTCCGGCAGCTCGTCCGCAAGCTGGTGCCGGGCGATGAAGTAATTGCGTGCGGGAGCTTCAAGAAAGGGAGCATCAATCTCGAAAAACTGATGATCGTTTCCCTTGCAAAGGACCAGACAACCCGCCCCCCGGTCTGCACCGCGTGCAGCAAGCGGATGACGAGCGACGGGAAGCGCAAGGGCTGGAAATGCAAAAAATGCGGCGCCCGGGCTGATGCTCCGGACATTGAGGAGAGCCCCCGCATGCTGGAGCCGGGATGGTATGAAGTCCCCCCAACGGCAAGACGGCATTTAGCTAAACCATTATGCCGGGGCTTACCTCCTTACTGAAGATTAAATAGGCAGCCAAATGGTCGCCCCGGTTTCGAAAGGCGGAGCATTCGTGCGAGACCACGGTGCCGGGGAGGGCCGGAATACCACCTTTTGTTAACGTGAGATCAGTCAGAAAACTATGTGTTAAGGGAATCTTTTTCTATCTGCGTAATCCTCTAAAGATCATCGATTCATACGGGTCACGCAATGATCTCTCTCCTCTATGTCGACGATGAACGGGACCTCCTTGAAGTGGCACAGGTCATCCTGGAAGAGTCCGGCGAGTTCAGCGTCAAAACCGCGACATCGGCAAAGGAAGCACTGGCGTTACCCTCCATCTCGGAGTACGATGCCATCATCTCCGACTACCTGATGCCGGGGATGGACGGGATCGCTTTTTTAAAAACCGTCAGGGAACGGTACGGGGACATCCCGTTCATCCTCTTCACCGGAAAGGGCCGGGAGGATGTGGTGATCGAGGCGATCAACAGTGGTGCTGATTTCTATCTCCAGAAGGGCGGGGACCCGGAGGCCCAGTTTGCGGAACTCGCGCACAAGATCCGCCAGGCAGTCCGGAGCAGGAGGTCGGAGCGGGAACTCCGGATCAACGAAGAGCGCCTGCGAATGGCCCAGGCGATCGGCCATACCGGCAGCTGGGAGTATTCCCTTGCAACCAACACGATCTGGGGGTCTGCAGAAGGGCTCCGCATGTTCGGGTTCCCCCCAAAAGCCGGTAATTTCCCCATCGAAGATATCGAAGCATGCATCCAGGAGCGTGAACGTGTTCACCAGGCACTCGTTGACCTGATCGCCTCCGGAAAGGAGTATAACCTTGAATATACCATCCATCCCGCGGACGGCTCAGCACCAAAAGTGATACACTCCATTGCCCGGCTCGATAAGGACCCCGCGGGAAAACCGCTCAAGGTTATCGGCTCCATCCATGATATTACCCCGCGCAAGGCCACCGAAGATGCCATGCGGGAGAGCGAGAGGAAGTTCCGGACCATCTTCGAGAACAGCCCGTACCCCATTGCGATCAACAGCATCACGGATTACAAATTCCTGGAGATCAACAAGGCGTTCCTGGACGCCAGTGGCTATACGGAGGAAGAGATCATCGGAACGGACCCGGTGGGACTGGGACTCCTCCCCTTAACGGAGGCGGCAAAGCTCATCTCGCGCCGGGTGCTTGCAGGAAAAATTGAGAACGTCCCCCTGGCCCTGACCGTAAAAGAGGGGAGACGGGTCCATGTCCTGTTCTCGACCATGCCGATCACGATCAACAACACGCCTGCCATCGTGACCGTGACCACGGAAATTACCAAACTGAAACGGATCGAAGAGGACCTGCTCCGGAAAAATGAAGACCTCAATGCCGCCTATGAACAGCTCGCGGCTTCGGATGAAGAACTCCGGCAGAATTATGACGAGCTCAGTAAAAAGGAGGGCGTGCTCCGGGCCAACGAGGAGAAGTTCCGGGCACTGGTCGAACACTCGCTTGACGGCATCGTGATCGCGGACTTTGGGGGGACACTCCTCTTTGCAAACCGGGCAGCAAGCATCATTGTCGACGCACCGGATTACCAGTCGATGGTTGGGAAGAAGAACGTGATGGAATATGTCACCCCGGAATCACAGGCCGATGTGCTCAGAGATTTCCGGAAAGTCTCGCAGGGTATCGATTCGTACCTCGTCCACTATAAACTCATCACCGAGAAAGGACGGGAGGTCTGGGTCGAATGCATTGGGAAGAAGATTCCGTTCGGGGACACCGAGGCCATGCTGGTCTCCATGCGGGACGTGACCGAGCGCAAACTGGCCGAAGAACGATTAAGGGAGTCAGAGAAAAAATTCTCCACCGTCTTCCGGAGCAGCCCGGTCGCACTCACGCTCGTATCGGCAACGGACGGGACGATCGTTGATGTCAACGACGTGTTCCTGAGAAACACCGGCTATGCCCGCCACGAAGTGGTTGGCAATATGGCAGTCGCCCTCGGGATCTTTGCCGACCGGACCGAATATAAACGCTTCAATTCCGACCTCCGTAACCACCGGACGGTGTACGGCATGGAGATGAAGTGCCGGATTAAGTCCGGCGAGATCCGGACCTGCCGGTTTTCTTCCGGTGTTGTCCTGATGGACGGAAAACCCCATATCCTCTCGACCGTCGAGGATATCACCGAACGCAAGAAGACCGAGGAGGCGCTCCAGGAGAGCGAACAGAAGTTCCGCCGTCTTGCAGACAATGCACCGGATATGATCTACCGCGTGTCAATCCCGGACGGGAAGTACGAGTACATCAGCCCGGCATCGGTCGCGCTCACGGGGTATTCACCGGAAGAGTACTACGCAGACCCCACCATCTTTGAGAGCCTGATCCACCCGGCCTGGAAGGAGTACTTCCACAGGCAATGGGTGGGAGTCCTTGAGAAGAATGTCCCGCCGGTATACGAGTACCAGATCATTGACCGTGATGGCGAGACCCGCTGGTTTCACCAGAGGAATATGCTCATCACGGACGACCATGGGCGTGCCGTGGCAATCGAGGGGATCGTCACCGATACCACCGTACAGAAGAACACTGAACACGAACTGCGGAGAAACGAGCTGCGGTCCCTTGCGGTGAGCGAGACGGTGGGGGACTGGATATGGGAGATCGATCAGGACGGCATGTACCAGTACTCAAGTCCCGCTGTTGCCCATATCCTCGGCTACCAGCCGGACGAACTGGTAGGAAAGAAGCATTTCTACGACCTGTTCGACCCCTCGATCAGGGAGAGCCTGACAACAACGGTATTTGGCACCATGGAGAGCCACGAGCCGTTCCGGGATTTCGAGAACCTCAACCGCCACAAGAACGGGAACCCGGTCCTGCTGATGACGAGCGGTACGGCGGTGTTCGATGAGGACGGGACGTTCACCGGTTACTGCGGGGTCGATGAGGATATTACGGAACGCAAGGCCCGGGACTCCGCATTCCAGGCAATCGTCCGGAGCATGGTGGGAACGACAGGGATGGACTCTCTCCGGCAGATCGCGGAGAACATCAGCTCCTGGCTTTCAACCGACTGCGTCATGATCGGGGAGATCCAGCCGGACCACCAGACCGTAAAAGTCCTCTTCATGCTCCTTGACGGGAAGGAGGTCCCCGGTTTTCAATACTCGCTCAAGGGTACGCCCTGTGAAAATGTCGCGGAGAAGGGCTTCTGCCTGTACGAGGACAATGTGAAGCAGCTCTTCCCAACGAGCAGGGACCTCTTCGAGCTCAATATCCGCGGATACCTCGGGACGCCCCTGCGGAACTCCGCGGGACAGGTATCCGGGATCCTCTGTGCGCTCTCCCGTGCCCCGCTCAGGCCCATCCCGTCCATGCAGGAGATCATGGAGATCATTGCAGTGAAAGCGGCTGCGGAAATGGAGGGCATGCAGATGGACCGGGCGCTCCGGGAGAGCGAACAGAAGTTCCGGTCGCTCGTAGAATATGCCCTTGAAGGCATCCTGATCACCGATATGCAGGGTACGATCCTGTTTGCGAACAATGCCATGGCCCGCACGGTTGAATCCGCAGATTCGGCAGGACTCATTGGCAGGAACGTGATGGAGTTCGTTGCACCCGAATCGCAAAACGATGTCAAAAGGGATTTTAGCGAGGTAGCGAAGGGGCACGATGCGTACATTGCACAATACAAGGTGATCACCGATAAAGGGAAGGAGATCTACATCGAGAGCATCGGCAAGGCCATCAGCTATGAGGGAAAGCCGGCAGACCTCGTCTCCATCCATGATGTCACCGAACGCAAACGGGCGGAAGACGCGCTGAGCAGGAGCCAGCGCCAGCTTGCCGAGGCGATGGGCCTGGCACACCTGGTGAACTGGGAGTACGATGTCGCATCGGGCATGTTCACCTTCGATGACCGGTTCTATGCCCTGTACGGCACGACAGCACAGCGCGAGGGGGGCAACCTGATGTCCGCGGAAACCTATGCCCGGGAATTCGTCCACCCGGATGACATGCATGTGGTGAGCGAGGAGATTGAACGGTCCATGAAAACAACCGATCCCGACTACGTTGCCCGGATCGAACACCGGATCATCCGCAGGGATGGCGAGGTCCGGCATATCGTTGTGCGGATACGGCTCACCAAGGATGCAGAGGGCCGGACCATCAAGACCCATGGGGCAAACCAGGATATCACTGAGATCAAGCAGGCGGAGGAGGCACTACGGGAGAGCGAAGAACGCTTCCGGTCGCTTGTCGAGACCTCGCCCGGCATCATCTGGGAGATCGACACAGGCGGAAAATTCCGGTACGTCAGTCCTATTATGAAGACAATCATGGGCTATGAACCGGACGAGCTGATCGGAAAACCGATCACGGACCTGGTACTGGAATCATTCCAACCACTCGTGATCGAGGCACTCCGGCACTTCGTTTCAACACAGGAAGAGCTGGTCCAACAACCCATTGAAGTCGTTGCCCGTCACCGCGATGGCCATGACCTGGTGATGGAGATCCGGTCTTCAAAAATTACCGGTATTGACGGGAGGGTGACCGGGTTCCGGGGCGTTGCCCATGACACCACCACACGCAAGAAAGCGGAAGAGGAACTTAAAAGGGCAAACCGCCAGCTTACCCTGCTTGGCAGTATCACAAGGCACGACCTCCTCAACAAGATTACCGTCATCCTCGGGAACCTCAAGATCGCCGAAAGAAAATGTTCCGACCCGGCCCAGGGCGAATATTTACATAAGATACGCAATGCAACGAGCGCCATCAAGTCCCAGATCGAGTTCACCCGGGTGTACCAGGACCTCGGTACCAACGAGCCGCAGTGGATTGACCTGGACTCGGTCATGCCCCACGCACATGTCCCGTCAACAGTGACCCTGGATGCAGCAGTGCAGTACATCCAGGTACGGGCCGACCCGATGCTGGAGAGGGTATTTTTCAACCTCATCGACAACTCGGTCCGGCACGGCGAGCGGGTGACCAAGATCCGCATCTCGTCCCACCAGTCCGGCGAGGACCTTGTGATAGTCTGGGAAGACAACGGGACGGGTATTCCCGCTGATGAGAAGGAGCAGGTCTTCGAGCGGGGTGTCGGGAAGAACACCGGGCTTGGGATGTTCCTTGCCCGCGAGATCCTTGCCCTGACGGGTATCACGATCCGGGAGACCGGGGAGCCGGGCAGGGGTGCCCGGTTCGAGATCACGGTACCGAAAGGGGGGTACCGGATTGCTGCGGAAAAAAACCCTGACCCGGATAAACCGGATTTATAGGGTAATCCTGCCGGATGAGGTGACAATAGTCCATTTCAAAACCTATTTGTGGTACTGAATTCCTCTATCACTATTGGATTTCTCATGAGGATCGGATATGACTTCAGTCCTGTATGTCGATGACGAACCCGACCTCCTCTATCTCGGGAAACGGTCCATGGAGAATTCCGGGGATTTTTCTGTCACAACCTGCGAGTCAGCGTCCGCTGCAATGGACCTCCTCAAAACATCACACTACGATGCCATCATTTCCGATTACCAGATGCCGGAGATGGACGGGGTGGAATTCTTAAAAAACATCCGTCTTCATGTCGGCCAGATCCCCTTCATTTTATTCACCGGAAAGGGCCGGGAGGATGTAATGATCGAGGCAATCAACAGCGGTGCTGATTTCTATCTCCAGAAAGGCGGCAGCCCGTCCGTTCAGTTTGCTGAGCTCATGCACAAAGTACGGCAGGCGGTCAGCAGGAATGAGGCAATGCAGGCGCTGCGCGAAAGCGAGGAGAAATACCGCTTTCTTCTCGATGAGTCATCGGACCCCATCTTCTCGTTCTACCCTGACGGGACGTACCGTTACGTCAACCGGGCATTCGCCGAAGGTGTCAGAAAAACCGTTGACCAGATCATCGGAAAGAAGATCTGGGATGTGTTCGATGAAGACGAGGCAGAGAAACGGTTCTCTACCCTTCGCACGGTCTTTGCCACCGGGAAAGACACAGAATTCGAAGTCCGGGTCCCCCGCCCCGATGGCGATCGGTACTACGTGACAACCATCGTCCCGATCAAGGATGAGAAAGGATCGGTTGTCTCCGCGATCTGCTCATCAAAAGAGATTACTGCCCGCCGGCATACCGAGGAGGCACTCCGGCAGGCAAACAAAAAACTCAGCCTCCTCTCCGGCATCACCCGGCACGACATCAATAACCAGCTGCAGGTACTGAACGGGTATCTTGAGATACTCCACAATCAGGTCCCCGATCCCGCCCTTGAAAAATATTTCAGCCGGATCATGGGAGCAAGTGACGGGATCTCTACCATGATCCGGTTCACCTCGGATTACGAAAAGATCGGTGTACATGCCCCGGTCTGGCACGACCTCCGGGCCCTGGTAAAGAAAGCGGGGACAGGTGTTACGTTTGGACAGGTCGTGCTCCAGAACGACCTTCCGGCAAACACCGAAGTATTCGCCGATCCGCTGATCTTCAGGGTCTTCTTCAACATGATCGACAATGCCCTGCGACACGGGGGGAAGGTCACGACAATCAGGTTCTCTGCCGAGTTATGCAATGAGAACCGGATCATCGTATGCGAGGATGATGGTGACGGCGTGGTCACGGAGGAGAAGGAGATGATATTCCACCGGGGGTTCGGGAAGAATACTGGTTTTGGCCTAGCCATCTCCCGGGAGATTCTTGACATTACCGGCATCGCCATCCGGGAGACCGGGGCGCCGGGCAGGGGCGCCCGGTTCGAGATCCTCGTGCCAAAGGAAGCGTACCGGCACACTCCTGAGCACTGATCCAGAACGGATAGACTGGATTTCTTTTGTTTGTTGTGATGTGCCGGGAAGAAGTATTCGTTCCCCGGTACTCACGTGGTACCATTGTCAGGAGAGCCCATGTCCGTCAGGATGCCCTGGTACATTTCCACCATGGACTGTGTGGAGGCGAGGACATGGGCGGAGATCTCCACGCTCACGAGCGGGTCGAGCTTGATCGCCTCGTTATAGGACGTCATCGCATCGCGGTATGCCTGGGTGGACTGGAATGCGTCCAGCCCGGCAGTGACATTGCCCGGCGAGGCCGTGAGTGTCGTACTACCGGCAGTGAGCGTGCGGTACTGCTGCCGCATCTTCTGCATCTCCACCATTGCAATGGCCAGGTCCGCATCGCCCTTCCGGACCCAGATCTGCGCATTCTTCCGGTCGAGCGAGAGCGCCTTCTCAAAATACCGGATCGCTGCCTCGTACTCGCCATTGTCATAGAGGATGTTGCCGGTCATCACGAGCGGGGCGGTCTCATTCGGGTTGTTAACAATGAGATACTCGAGGTCCGTGCGGGCGATCTCATCCCTGCCAAGGTAATGCATGGTCTTTGCCTTGCTCATCCGTATGTTTGAGTCGTTCGGGGCGAGCGCGATCGCTGATTCGTAGAACGGTACGGCATACAACGGGTATTTTGTATCGGCAACGGCGCCGGCAGTGACCGAGATGCCCTGTGCAGCTACCGCAGGGGTATAGGCCACGAGCAGGATGATCCCGGCAATGATGACAAGCACGGAAACTTCCGGCCAGAACAGGCAGCTCTTTTTGTGAAACTTTTTTTCAAGACGGTTGATCTTCCGCGAGCTCAGGAAGGCATCCAGTACCGCCACTGCCCAGATGAGCAGCATGACGATGAGGGGATCAACAATCGTGAAAAGAGGGAGGACAAACGGGGCGCCCAGGACCAGGGCAAGAAAGAGGACCCCTTTTGCCGTTTCCCCGTTATAGAACTGGCCAAGCCCGATGCCAACGAGGGACAACCCGGCGGACGCCCAGGGTTTCCTCCATTCATCCTTTGAGAGATCGAGGCGATGGCACGAAGATTCCTCCGGCCCGGGGTCCTCAAACGTCCGCTGGCAGGAATAGCAATAATTATCGTTATATGGAATGGTTGTCCCGCAGTAAGGACATCGTTTCATAGCAATCCGATGACGCGAAATTTTATATTTATTTCTAAATTATTCCGCAACGGGTGATGCACCACGAGATCGTTTTTATATTATGCCAATCTTGTAAGATCATTCATATCCCGGTGTCAGGACAATGATCACGGTTCTCTACGTTGATGACGAACCGGAACTCCTCGAAGTCACACGGGTTTTCCTGGAGCAGGCCGGGGAGTTCGAAGTCAGGATCTCAACCTCGGCACGGGAGATGCTGGACTCCGGTACCGTCCCGTCGTGCGATGCCATCGTCTCCGATTACCAGATGCCGGAGATGGACGGGATCGCTTTTTTGAAGGAGGTCCGGGAACGGTTCGCCGATCTCCCGTTCATCCTCTTTACCGGCCGGGGGCGCGAAGAAGTGGCCATCGAAGCGCTCAACTATGGTGCGGATTTTTATATCCAGAAAGGCGGGGAGCCGAGGGCCCAGTTTGCCGAACTGTCCAACAAGATCCGGTATGCCGTATCGCGGAAACGGGCAGAGAAGGAGCTGCGGAGAAAGAACGATGAGCTCAATGCGTCCTACGAGCAGATCGCGGCAAACGAGGAGGCGCTCCGGCAGCAGCTGGATGAACTTACGGGAAAACAGGAGGCCCTGAAATCTTCCGAGGAGAAATTCCGGGCATTCACGGAAAATATTCCGGACCTTACAACAATCGTTGATTTGACCGGGGTTTACACTTATATCAGCCCGTCAATCCAGCGGATTACCGGCTGGACCGAGGATAAACTGCTGGGGAAAAAATTCGGAGGGATCGACGCCATCTTCGGGATCCTGCCGGAGGAGGCAGAGATTCTTTTGAAATGCGGCCGGATGGCGATCCAGAAACCCGGGGAAGCCATCCCGGTGCCCCCGTTCAGAATACGTGACTTTAAGGGGGATATTCTCTTCATTGAGGGCACGAATACGTACCTCCCTGACGTAAAGGGCATCCAGGGGATCCTGTTCCACGGCCGTGAGATCAGCGACCGCGTCCGGGCCGAAGAGGAATTGCGCCGGAAAAACGATGAGCTGAATGCGTCCTATGAACAGATTACCGCATCGGATGAGGAACTGAGAGCCCAGTACGAGGAACTTGCCCTGATCGGGCAGCAGGTCCGCGAGAGCGAGGAAAAGTTCCGGGGGATTTTTGAAAAGATCCATGATGCCCTCATCCTGTTCACGGAAGACGGGTGTATTGACTGCAACCGGCACGCGCTGGAGCTGTACGGGTTCCCGTCCAAAGAGGAGATTCTTGGAATGTTGCCGGCAGATGTCTCCCCCCCGGTCCAGCCGGACGGACAGGACTCGCGGAGTGCCTCAGCAGCGCATATCTGTGCCGTCTTTCATAAGGGAGTGGAACGCTTCGAATGGCTCCACCAGAAAAAAGACGGCAGCACCTTCCTTGCCGATATCCTGCTCTCGTCATTCGAACTGGATGGGAGGCAGGTCTTCTTATCATCGGTCAGGGATATCACCGAACAAAAAAGAAACGAGGAGGCGCTCCGCGAAAGCGAGGAGAAATACCGGACCCTGGTCGAGAATGCCAAAGAGGTGATCGCCATCGTACAGGACTGGACCATTGTCTTTGTTAACAGGAGCGGGGCGGACCTCCTGGGCGTGCCAGCCGGAGACCTTGTCGGCAAACCGTTCATGGATTATATCTGGCCCGAAGACCGCGAGAGGATAAAAGCGCTTCACAGCGGGCGTGAAGCCGGGGACACCGTTGCTGATGCGTACGATTTCAGGATCGTCGGTGATGAAGGCAGGCCGGTCTGGGTCCTCATCTCGTCCGCCACCATCTCGTGGCAGGGAAGACCGGCAACGCTCAGCCTGATGACCGACATCACCGAGCGGAAATTCATTGAGGGGGCGCTCCACGAGAGCGAGGAGACATTCCGGAGGGTGATCGAAGGTGCGCCGGATGCGATCTATATCGGGACCGACGGGAAATTCATGTTCCTGAACCCTGCCGCGCTCAGGCTCTTTGGGGCAACTTCCGGGGAACAACTCGTGGGGACCCCGTTCCTTGACCGGATCCACCCGAAGCATCACGACATCATCAGGGAACGCGTTCACCAGCGTTATGACGAGCTTCTCCCGACACCCCTGCTGGAGGAAGTATACCTGAAGCTTGACGGGACCGCGGTGGATGTCGAGGTCTCATCAGTACCGTTCAGGTACATGGGCAGGGACGGCGCACTGGTGTTCGTCCGGGACATCTCCGAGTGGAAACAGGCAGAGCGGGCGCGGCGGGAGAGTGAGGAGAAGTACCGCAGTATCCTGGAGAAGATGCAGGACGCGTACCTGCGGGTCGACCCGGACGGGAAACTGACCATGGCAAACCCTGCAGCAGCCCGCATGTTCGGGTATGACTCACCTGAAAAGATGATCGGGATACCGGTGATCTCCCTGTACTACAATCCCGGGAGGCGGCGGGAAATCATTAAAACACTGCAGGAGGGCGGGAAAGTTGCCGATGTCACCGAGAGGATGATGCGCATGGACCGCACAACGTTCTGGGCCTCGCTCAGCGTCCAGTCCATCAGAGGGGATGACGGCAGTCTCATCGCCACCGAAGGGATCCTCCGGGACATCACGGAGAGGAAGTCCATGGAGCAGGCGATCCAGGAGGCGAACAGGAAACTGAACCTGCTCAACAGCATCAACCGTCACGATGTCGTCAACCAGCTGACGGTGCTCCAGGGGTATACGCAGCTGGCCGCGATGAAGGGCACCGACCCGGTCATCGCTGACTTCTTAAAGAAGATCGAGGCCACGGCAAACACCATCGCCCGCCAGATCGAGTTTACGAAGACCTACCAGGAGCTGGGCGCCCAGACCCCGGCCTGGTTCCGTCTTGACGAGACGGTTGAACGGTCAGGCCGGGCGGAGGTGAGGTTCTCCAACACCTGCCGGCCGGTGGAGATCTTTGCCGACCCGATGCTCGAGCGGGTTTTTTACAACCTCTTCGAGAACGCGATCCGCCATGGCGGGCACGTGACAGAGATCGCAATCCGCTGCGAGCGGGAGCCGGACGGGCTTGTAATCATCATCGAGGACAATGGTGTCGGGGTGGTGCCGGAAGAGAAGGAGAAGATCTTTGAGAAGGGATTTGGGAGGAACACCGGCTTTGGCCTCTTCCTTGCCCGCGAGATCCTCGCGATCACCGGCATCACGATCCGCGAGACCGGATATGCAGGGATCGGCGCCCGGTTTGAGATCACGGTGCCAACGGAGAGGTACCGGATCGCTGCCGGGTCGTGATCTCCGGACAAGAAAGGATATCTGCTTCTGGTTCATTCTTTTAAAGAAATATTTCAGAAAGAATAGTTCGTACATCGATTGTCCGGAACGGGAGAATGAATGAGAGGACGAAAACGTGACGTTACGATCGGCAGGGCAAAAAAATTTGCAGAGCGGCAGGGTTACCGCTGGGTTCCCAACCCGGATACCGACATGCCATTCGATGCGCTGGTGTACCGAGCCAATGACATGTTTATTGTCAGCATCCGGACAAGCCGCAATGCCCCAGGCGAGTACGATCTCCCTGAAAATTTTTTCCGGAATGATTTCCAAATCCTTACTGCGCTGCCGTTCCCACCATACCTGCCCCGCGAGGTGTGGGTCCGGTATTCCTGGAGCCGGAACTTCCACCGCTTCCGGATTTTCCGGGACACGTTTGTCGCAATTACCATGATCGACAGGGAGAAGCCGCTCTTTGAGCCACGGGTGCGTGGTGCCGGCACTCCGTCGGAGACTAAAACCCCCCCGGGAGATGAAGTCAAATAAGCCCTTTACGGGCTCCGTTTGGCAAACGGACGAAGGGTGGATCCGGAGGGGGGCCCGGAGCGTCAACGCCCGGAAAAATTCGCGCGATAAACACGTATTTTCGAAAAATATTTGTTTTAAACGAATTTCGACCTGTCAAAATAGCGGCCCTGCAACAGCCCCTTTTTTGACACATAGTTCAGGTTGTCTGAAAAAAAGAGGCTGTCCGGAGGCCGCTATGACCGTTTTAGAGGGGGTCAGGCCTATGAGCTCGCTTCTACGACGGAGATTTCTTCCGGCGTCAGTCCGTACAGCTCGTACACCAGCGCATCGATCCGGACATCCGTTGCGTCGATCTCCTGCTGTACGAGCCGGCGCTCCTGGTCGGTCTTTGCCTGCGGGAGGTAATGGTTCAATTCCAGGATGTGCGAGACGAGCGAGACCATCCGGTCGTGCCGGGATTTTTCCGCGAGCCTGTCGAAGTCGGGGACGTAGACTGGAAATTTCCCGAGCGCTGCCGGGCTGATATGATACCCTCGGTCGGTCAGCGGGCAGGTACGCGTGAGGACAAACCGGGCGAGCGTCGAGTTCAGGACCCCGGCAAGAAACGGGTCGTTCCGGGGGATCGCAAGAAGCGTCTGTGTGATTGCATAGCGGCCTTCGCGATCAAAACAGAATGCCGGGCCCTGCTGGTATGAAGAGAAAATTATTTTTGGCCGGCGCTCTTCCGCATCCGGATTTTCGTTGCCCTCATCCGGCCCGGGTTTTTTGTCCCAGCCTCCCGCATTCTTTTCAAGATACGCGACTAATGCCCGGCACTTCCGGAACTTCCGGTTGTCTCTGATCGAAAGCACAAACCGTTCCGGCCGCTCCGGCACATAGCGCCGGATATCGGCCGGGCGCAGCAGCGGGACAAAAAACTGCCGGCACCGCACCGCGTGCGTTGTCAGCTGGTCCATTGTTGCCGTGTCCACCACCAGCGGGTTATTTTTTACCCGGTGCGTCCCGGGATCGACCTCCCCCATGACGTAATCGTCAAGCGGGGTTCCCCTCGCCTGGATCTTTTCAAGGATATCGATGGTGCGGGTATCATCGAGTCTCCACCCCCCGTCATCGAGCGAGCGCTGGTCGAGCGTGAACGCGTGCCTGCTGTACCGTATGTCATGAGAGGACCCGGAACCGGCCCACTCCGGCACCACGAGAAAGGGCCCTTCGGGCGGCTGGTTCCGGAGCGAGAGGGCATACACCGGCACCTCGCCTTCCGGCAAATACCGGGTCCGGCCGGTGCTGGTGATCGCAACGATCTGCCGTGAGAGGAGGAGGCGCCGGAGCGGCCGGGCATTCTGAGACCGGAGGAATGTGCCGGGAACAAGGACCGTCATGATCGCACCGGGCTTCAGGAGCGAGAGGGCCCGCTCGATAAAGTAGCCATACAGGCCGGTCGCGGGTGCATAGGCATCGTAATGGGTCTGGAAATATTCCTCGCGGGCTTTTACGGCAAACGGCCGGTACGGCGGGGGCGCCCCGATCACCGCATCGAACCCGCCCCCTGCCATGATCCCGGGAAACACCTCCTTCCAGTCGAACGCGTTAACTTTCCGGCGCTCGTCCGCGTTGAACGGGAACACCGGTTTTCCGGAGAAATAATCCGGCGCGATCAGGGAGTTGCCGGACCGGATGGTCCTGGTCAGGCCCGCAGAAATTTCACGTACCGTATCGGGCGATACGACCCCGCTGCCCGGGCGCCGGCTCTCTTCGATGAATGCAAACAGCAGGACCATCCGTGCGGCACTCACGGATTCGGGATCGATGTCGGTACCGAAAACCGCACTGACGGCAAGGTCCGAAAGGACCGCCTGCATCTCGTCCGGACGATCGAGAGCCCGGATCTTTTTCCGGACAAGGGACCGGTACGCTGCAAGCAGGAAGAGCCCGGAACCGCATGCCAGGTCGAGGACCCGGGCGGCCGTCCTCCCGCTCATCGCGGGGCTGTCGCTGATCCCGCCAACCGCCCCGCTCACCACGTACTCGACGACCGTTTGCGGCGGGACATCCACCACCCCGGTGTAGAGCATCGCAGATTTGCCGACACGGTTCACGTGGAAGCCTTCCCCCAGCTGCATCCGTGTCCCAAGGAACCGGTCAAGCACACCGGCAAGATCTTCCAGGGTGAGTGAGGTAAGGGGGGCCGGAAGGTCCGGCTGGTCCAGCATCCCGATGATCCTGCGAAGCGGTTCATCAGGAATGGCGGGGAACGTGCGGGTGCCTCTTGGCCCTTTCTCAAAAAAGAGGTCGGGGCTGAGCCCGGCATCCGTGCACGCCCGTCCCATGCGTTTTGCGATCCCGTCACACCCGGTAAGCGCCGCGAGCGTGCCGGGTTCAACAAACCCGCAGTCTTGGCCGGTCCTGAGAAAAAGGACCTGGAGGATGGATGAGATTGTGAGATAATTTATGTCCGGGTCGGTGACCGAGTGATAGTCACTGACAAGCCGGCGGGCGAGGAGATCGCGGGCAGACTCGAAGTGGGTGAGGAGGACGGTGCCCTTGTCGGAAGGGGTCGGTGATACGCCGGTATCAGATCCAATCGGTGCCCGCATTGGGATAATAATTGATCTGTATGCCGATATTGTTGTCGTGCCCGATATCGGGCTGCGTTTTTTTCTATTAAAAAAGTTCAGAACCCCATCGCCACTTCGCCATCGCCGCTGCCCGAAGGTTCCTTCTCCGCAACCGCGAGCATCAGTATGATCCCGATGATCTCCAGCACCATGCAGAAGAGGAACGCGGCATCGAACGCGGAGGCGAGGCCCGCCCCTTCAAGGGTGTGGGCAGAATACTCGGCAAGTTTTGGTCCCGCTGCAATGGTGGCGACGAGCATCACGAATGCAACCCCAAGCGATGACCCGAGGTTGGTCATCATCTTGACCAGGCCACTCGTAGACCCCCGGTCTTTTGCCGGGCACTCACCCATCACGGCGCTGTTCAGCGGCGAGAAAGCAATACCGGTACCGGCGCCTAAGAGGAAGAGGTAGATACCAATGTGCCCCACGCTCGTGCGGGCGGAGAGCGTGGAGAGGAGAGCCAGGGCAACCGTGCAGATGATAAAACCTGTGATGATCGGTTTTTTCGTGCCGATCACGTCCGAGATCTTCCCGGCAAGCGGGGCGGTCAGGATCATGCCGATGGGCAGTGCGAGCAGGATCGTGCCGGCATTGTCCGTCGGGATCTTCTTGACCAGCTCAAGGTAGAAGGGCATGATGACCATGACGCCGGCCATCGCCATCTGGATCAGCATCACGTTCACGTTCTGGAGCGAGTACCCCCGGCTGGTGAAGAGGTTAAGGTTGACCAGCGGTGCTCCTGAACGGCGCTCCTGGACGATGAACAGGACCCAGAAGATTGCCGAGATGACAAGGGCGATCATCCCGAGCATCGCATTGCTGCCCTGGACCGAGGTCAGGCCAACGATCAGCGTGGAGAGCGCAACAAAAACCAGCATGACCCCGGGGATGTCGAGCTTTGCCGTGGGGGTTACCGGGTCCCGCTGCGGGAGGATTTTCATGCCGAGGAGGATGGCCACGATGCCCACCGGCAGGTTCACGAAGAAGATGTACTGCCAGCTGAAGGCACTCGTGAGAAAGCCGCCGACCACCGGGCCGAGGGCCGCCCCGAGCATGGTGAACATGGCAACAAGTCCCAGCGCCTGGCCCCGCAGGGATGAGGACAGGTAGGACGTGACCATGACGGCCCCGAGGGCCGAGATGACCGCCCCGCCCACGGCCTGGACCATCCGTGCGAGGATGAGCGTGTCAATCGTGGGGGACAGACCGCAGAGCGCGGACCCGAGGGTGAACAGGGCAAACCCGCCAAGGAAAATATTCCGGTACCCTTTCATATCCCCGAGCCGGGATGCCGCAAGCAGGAGGCTGACGAGGATGATGAGATACGCGTTAAGCACCCACGAGACCATCACCGTGGACACCTCAAAGGATTTCGCAATCGCGGGGAGCGCAATATTCACAATCGTTGCATCGAGACCTGCCATGAACGAGCCGAGCGCAATGACGATCACGATCATTAGCTCTTTTGTGGTCATCTTCGGTTGGGATACGGGTTCCGCCATGGTACCTCTGCTTCAGTACAGAGGGAGATTGATTTGTTTCCATAAGAACGCTCGGTTCGGGACGAGGGCCCGTGCGGGGAAACGGTTATCCTCCTTACCGCAAAACCACCTCGTACGATACGTTACGTATCGGTGACCAGCCATGCCGGAAAACCAAACGACCGCAAACGCAACGGCACAGGTACCCTTCAGGACCATTGCCCATATCTTCGACCCGGATGACCCTTCCCCTGATGAGTGCCGGGAACTCTCAGACAGGGCCGAGGAGCAGATCTTCCATTCAATACTGGATCCCGCAAAGGAATCCCGGAAGGTACTCTGTGACCGGATCGAGATCACGCTCCCCTCCACAGATCTAGCACCGGGCCGGGATCAATCCATTGCTTCAGCGGTCCGGTCCCACTTCCGGCTCCGGGCAGTCGAAGTGCAGAGGAATATGAGACTCACCCAGCGGGTCGGGCTCCGGGAGATCCGGCTCACGCTTGCCGTGTGCATCCCGTCGTTTCTTGGGATTGCCATCTGTTCCCAGTTCAAAGGCGATCCCCTCGCTGAAGTGATCGAGAATGTGCTGGTCATCTTCTGCTGGGTGACGATCTGGCAGCCGTTCCAGTCACTCGTCTTCGACCGGTGGACGCAAAGCGAGACGGCAACGGTGTACCGGAAGATCGCGGATATGGATATCAGCGTGCGGGCAGCATAACCTCAATATTTGAAAGAGCCCACGGGAAATGTGGAACATGCACAACGGACCTTCACCACGAAACGAGCCGGCCCTCACCGGCCTTGAGATCGTCATCCTGCTGGTCATCCTGGTACTGGCTGTCGGTTATATCGGATATGGGGAGTTATCCCCGGATACATCAGACACCCAGAAGAGCGGGGGTATGCTCCACAAAGAGATCGTGGCAACGAGCAACCTGCTCTCCAACCCCGGGGGGCTGTACGGGTTTCCTGCGGTCGATGGCATAATTGACGGTACGCCGGTACGGTTCAGGACACAGGATCCCCGGGCGCTGGGAGCTTACGAGATCACCGTCCAGCCGTTCATGATGACCACAGGCGCGATCGACATGGGCCATGCCTCCGTCATCTGGGCAACCGGGAACCACTCGGAGACACTCTCGCTCGTGCATACCCCGGAGCTGATCTGCCCGAACTGGACGATCACGAGAAAAGCGAACTTCATCCCCCTGCAGGGCGCTGACCAGGACATCCTGCTGGAAGGTTCCGAGCAGTTTTCGCTCCTCATCTGTCCTTCAAAGAACACGGTCCCCTACCAGAAGTTCAGCATCACGATCGCCCCGGCGAACAGCGAGATCCTGCCCCTGAGCTTCACGGTCCCTGCGGGGATCACCAGGGTAACAAAATTCACGTAACAGTGCCGGGAAATTTTCCGCACGTGTGATCCCCGGGCCGGGGGCATCAGGTAAAAAAGAGGGGGAGAGGGGGCGGATTATTGCCGGCCCATCATCGAATGGATCTTGATCAGGCCGGCACACGACTTGCAGGTATAATGGTCGTCCTTCCAGCAGCCGTCGCACGCCCAGCGCCCGCAGAGTACGCACTGGCGGAGCTCCGAGACCGGGTGGGGCGTGCTGCAGAGGTCGCACATGTACTGCGCGAACGAACCGGGGTTCTTGACGGGGGGTTCGCCCTGCTTGCGCATCACCGCGATCTCGCTCTTCAGCTCACGGAAGCGGTCGGGGGCGCCCTTACTTTTTGGCTGTTCCTTTCCGGGCAAGTTCTTTTTCCAGAGTGTCAAGTCGCGCCTCCAGCGATACCAGCGTGGTCTGCATCCCGGACTCGTAGTTCTTCAGCCCGGCCAGGCGTGCCTCGTCCGATTCGATCTCTTGTGTGTGCTGTCCCACAAACGCGCTGAGCCGTGAGTGCGAGACCAGCTCCCATTCATCGACCATCTGCTGGAACCGGCGGTCAAGGTACTCGTCCACCCGGCTCTCCACCGGCCGTGCAAGCGCGAGGTCTCCTTTCGCGCCCCGGAAAAAGTAATACACCATGAATAGGACGGCAATGAGGATGATGACGAGGATGAGGAACGTCAGGAGGTCCATTTCAGAGCCTCCCCTTCAGTTTCCTGGCACGGTTTTCGAGCTCGTTCAGCTTGTCCGCGGCCGCGTGTTCGAACGCCTGGAGCCGGGGGATTTCCTGCTCGAGTGCGTACAGCCGTTCCGTGAATTCCGAGAGATCCGATCCCGTGGAGAGGTCCCATTCCCCGACAATGTATTTCATCCGGCGGTCCACGTAGGCGTTGAGATAGGAGTCCATACCGATCATAATGACTTCTCCATGGAGGTGATCAGGTCGTCCAGCTTCTGTGCTCGCGTCTCGATCGCCATCTTCCCTGCATAGAGACTGCTGATCTCATCCGTTACCCGGGTGAGCCGGGTCGCGAGCCGGTCGAGATCGCTCTCGGTCACGAGGTCCCACTCCTCGATGATCGCGGCAAAGTGCTGGTCGAAATAATTGTCCAGCGACCTGTCGAACGTGGGGACCCGGGACTCGATCGCCCCGGGGATATGGGAGAACCTGTCCCAGAACGAATCCCCGGTCGCGTGCTGGTCCGGGTTCTGGTTGATAACCGGGTACATTTATTTCACCTTCTTCTCTTGTTCATCCGCATTGGCGAGGAGGTTGTCCAGTTTTCTCGACTTCACGAGATGCTCGAGCCGTGTCAGCCGGGTCTCGAGGAGCTGTTCCTTTGCGAAGATATTCGTCTCAATGGTCCGGTTCTCGTCCTGGACCTCTTTGATCGCAGCGGTCTGCTCCGGGGAGAGCCGGGTGAACGGGAACCCTTTCTGGGCTTCGTGCTGCTGGAGGAGCTTGAGCTTGTCCTTCTCCAGTTCCAGTTCCGTTGTCCGGTTGGCCGTCTTCATGATCCGGATCTCGCGGAGCATGAAATACACGATCGCCATCCCGGCAACTACGACCATTCCCAGGACAATGGTATCGTTGAACAAGGGTGCCTGTGACATCACTACATCGGTTGCCATGATTTATTCACCACATTGCATACAAAAGAATTATTTCAGAGATCCTTACTGGATCCCTTCGTCTTCTTCACGGTTTTTTTCACCGTATCGGCGGTTTTTGCAGCAACCTTCCCTATCTTGTCGGATGCCTTCTTTGTCTCCTTCTTCACGGTCGCTGTTGCCTTTGCTGTCCCGGCTTTCACGTCCTTTGCAGTTTTCTTTGCCGCGGTATCGAGTTCCTTTGCACTCCTGGAGAGCGATTTGTTGGCATCAGCTGCCACCTTCCTGATCTTCTCTTTGAAGGGGGGCGTCTTTATGACAAGGACTTCATCCTCGTCATTGAGGCCCAGCGTTTTGAGGTCCTCATCGCTTACGCGGACCTGCCCCTGCCGTACCATGGTATCCGCGATCACGGTGGTGGTAACGGATTTTTTAGTGGCCTCGTTGATGAGGTCCACCTGGCCCCCTTCGGGGATTCCCAGCTCCGGGAGGTGCGCGATATTGAGACGCACCCGGCCCTGGCTTGGGAACGCCCGCTTCTTGACGGTTAACCGGACTTCCTGCATAGAGGATAGACCGTCATGAAAGGGTAAATATCTTCCTGATTCCGGTATTTCCGGGCAATTATTCCTGTACCCGGGTTCCTGAAACACAGTTATCTGGCAGGAAAACCAATACCCTTGCAACATTGGGGGAATGTTTCTGACACAACCATGCGATCAGCCGGTCACCCAGCTCCATGTGAAACCAAAGATGACGGTGAACGAGCTCGTTGCGGCGATGGGACAGGCCGGCGCCTATAACGGGGGGTCGCTCTCCCGTGCCGCGGATATCTGGGAGCAGATGCTCAAAGATAAGGACGCCACGAAATTCTTCGGGCTTGCCGGGGCAATGGTCCCCGCGGGTATGGGCGGGATCGTCTCCGACCTGATCAAAGCAGGCCACATCGATATTCTCGTCTCGACCGGTGCAAACCTCACGCACGACATTATCGAGGCGATCGGGTGCCATCACTTCCACGGCACTGCGTTCTGCAACGACATCGAGCTCCGGCACGACGAGATCAACCGGATCTACGATGTCTACCTCCCCAACGATGCCTTCGAGCACTTCGAGGAGTTCATGCAGGGCGTGTTTGGCGAGCTCGAACCGAAATCCACCATCTCCATTTCAGCACTCCTCGAACACATCGGGAAGCACACGAAGTCCGGCATACTCCATACCGCTGCACGGAACAAAATCCCCGTATACAACCCCGCTGTGCAGGACTCGATGATCGGCCTCCAGTACTGGCTCTTCTCGCAGACCAACAAGGTGACGGTCGATGCATTCGCCGACATGCCGGCGCTGATGGACCGGTGTTTCACCGCCAAGAACGCGGGGGCGATGCTCGTGGGCGGCGGCGTGCCCAAGAACTTCATCCTCCAGAGCATGCTGATGACCCCGAACGGGTTCAGTTACGCGATCCAGCTGACCGGCGACCGGCCGGACCTTGGCGGGCTCTCGGGAGCAACGCTGGACGAGGCCCGGTCATGGGGCAAGATCACGGAAGAGGCACAGGCCGTAACGGTATACGGGGACGCAACGATCACCCTGCCCGTGCTGACCGCGGCGGTAATGGACAGGCTGGTACAATGACCGAACTGATCCTTGCGCTTGACGTGACCGAGAAGAAGAAGGCGCTCGCTATTGCAGAGGCCTGCGCCCCGCACCTCGACGCGATCAAGCTCGGGTACCCACTCATCCTCTCCTCCGGCCTCTCGATCGCAGGAGAACTGGAAGAGCTGGACCGGCCCCTCATCGCGGACTTCAAGGTCGCCGACATCCCCAACACGAACCGGCTGATCGCGGAGCAGGTCTTCGATGCCGGCTTCTCCTCCATTATCTGCCACGGGTTCACCGGGGGGGATGCGATACAGGCCTGCGTGGACGTGGCCTCCGACTACGGGGGCGCATGCTTCGTGGTGGCAGAGATGAGCCACCCCGGCGCCACCGCATTCTTCCACGGGGGGACCGCCGAGAAGATCGCCGCGCTTGCGGTGGAGTGCGGGGCGGACGGGATCATCGCCCCGGCAACGCGCCCCGAACGGGTCAAAATCCTGCGGGGAATTGTGGGCAGCCGCAAGATCCTCTCGCCCGGGGTGGGTGCACAGGGCGGGGATGCACAGGCCGTCGCGAAGCTCGTGGACGGGATCATTGTGGGACGCGCAATTTATCAGGCAACCGACCCGGTTACTGCGATAACAGCATTTTCAATGGTCCGTCAGGGCGTAAAGATTTATTAATAACCTCCAAATTCTGACCAGATCCGGATATCCCCGCTATATAAACCATGAATCCCGCATTGGCTGGATCTCCTTGGTCTAAATATTTATTAAGGACATGTGCGATGTTATAGTATGGAATGGACCGCAGAACAACGAAAACTGGCAGAGCACTACAAGACATTATCCGACATTCCTGAGACAGAACGTAAATACAAGTGCCACACCTGCCACCTCATCGTCGAGGAGAACCCGTGTCCGAACTGCGGCGAGACACACCTCGAACTCATGTGCCCCCTTGACCACTGCCACTGCACCCACGAAGTGATCTCGGGGATCGAGTACTGCCCGCTCTGCGGCCAGGCGGTCTGCCCCGAGTGCGGCTCCCACGATGTCACCCAGATCAGCCGGGTCACCGGTTACCTGCAGGACGTTTCCGGCTGGAATGCCGGCAAGCAGCAGGAACTCAAAGACCGCACGCGCTATTCTGTTGCATGAGATATTACCTGGACGCCAGCACTCTTTTCATCCGCGGACCGTTCCGCGCAGCCAGTACCGGCATTGCCGGGGGCATCCGTTCGGTTGACACGCTCTTTAACCACACCGTGCCTGCCGACTGGCAGAGCGATCATCCTGAGAGAGAACTCGAACTGGTCGCCGCCGCTGCCGGGATCGACCCGGAATTCTTCGGCCTCCTGACTGCGGTCCCCGTGCAGCAGGCCTGCGTGCTCCAGTATGATTTCATCACGGTCTTCATCACGGCCGGCATCCGCCGTGAACCACCGGCAACCGCGGGCACGATCAACATCATGGTGACAAGCCACGAAGGCATGGAGGATGCGGCCCTGCTCGAGACGGTCATGGTCGCGACCGAGGCAAAGGCCGAGGCACTAATCGACCTTGATCTCCCGGCCACCGGCACACCCACGGACGCCGTGATCGCTGCCTCCGAAGGGGAGATACGACACCGGTATGCCGGCCGGATTACTGAAGCCGGCCTCCGGGTCCGGGAGGCCGTGCTCCACGGGATACCTAAAGCGCTCGGGCATCACGATGCCGAGGTCAGGCCGGACAGCCCGGCCTTCCTCATCTTCAGCCGGCTCCAGGGCGGGCACTGGATCGAGTGGTCCCCAAACGAGTGCCGGTATTATCCCTGCCATTTCAAGGGCCAGTCCTGCGATTTCTGTTACTGCCCGTTCTATCCCTGCAAAGACGAGAGTCTCGGGCAGTGGGTTGAGAGCTTAAACGGGGGAAAGGTCTGGAACTGCGCCACCTGCACGCTCGTGCACGAGCCGGCAGTTGCGGACTATTACAGGAAATTCCCAAACGCTTCACGTGAGGAGCTGATGCAGCTGCACGGGAAGATCAAAGGCATACAATAAAACCGGTTTTTCAAATCCCTATTATAACCGGATTACAGAAAAAAGATTGTTCCTTAATGCTCAGGTGATATTATTGCCCGACTAAAAGAGTGGTTTCAATCACTCTTTTACGCCAAGAGCGGCGAGGAGCTCGGCAAGGGGGATGCCGTGGGCCTCGGCGGCTTCGCGGATGGTCTCACCACGGGCGATTGCACACCCGACACAGCCCATACCGAACTTGAAGAGTGCTTCTGTTGCCTCGGGTTTTGCCTTGAGGAGATCGTAGATCGTGCTGTCAGCAGTGATTTCAGACATAGTATCACTTAGTCAGCTTTGGGGTCAGATAAACTTCACGATAATGACTGTCCGGGCAGGGTGCATGGGGAGATGCAAAGCAACACTTTCACTACGCATGGTGACACACTTATGTCCAGAGGATTGCGACTTTTATAACTGGAGATGTATGAAAATGGATTATTCCGAAGCAGCAAACAGAATCTCCCGAAAATTTGCACAAAGCGGACAGACCCCCGATGTGAAGAAGATCGAGGGGAAACTCAAGAGGCTCGTGGATGAATTCGGCGTTCAGCCGTCAGAGGCGGAGCGGAGCGTAACAAGCGAGCTCGCAAAGGAGTTCAACCTCCCGGTCCCGGGTGCGGGCAGCGCCCCCGGCGGCGGAAAGGGTGGAGGCACCGAGGAGAAGAAGATCGCAGAGAGCGTGCCCGGCGAATGGGTGACCATCGAGGGAAAGATTGTTGCGCTCTCTGCCCCGGCGTCGCCGTCCATTGCCCAGAGCGGCATTATCGCGGATGACTCCGGCGCGATACGGTTCGTGGTCTGGGCAAAATCGAATGCGCCGGCTATGACGGATGGATCCTGGTACCGCATCGAATCTGCGGTCGTGGACGAGTTCAAAGGAGTTGCCAATCTCAAGGTCCATTCCGGTACAACGATTAAGGAGATCACAGACGACCGGTCGCTCATCCCGACACCTGCACCGATCAAGGATCTTCACCCGGGGATTGGAAATGTCCGGGCGAAGTTTATCCAGGAGTGGGACGCTTCACACGACCGGATGCTCCAATCCGGGCTTCTTGGCGACGAGACCGGGACGATCAAGTTCGTGATGTGGAAAGAGCCCGGCAAGGAGAGACTCGTGCCCGGCGCGGTGTACAACCTCTTCTATGCACAGGTGGACGAGTTCAATGGCCGGCTCTCCCTGAACCTGAACACGGCAACCATCCTGCAGGAAGAGGGCGAGATTGCGGTCACTGGCGGGGAGGCAACCATCACCGGCGCCATTGTCCACATCGCACCAGGTTCAGGTATCATCAAGCGCTGCCCGGTCGAGGGCTGCAACCGTGCCCTCTCACGCCAGAACTATTGCCCGGTCCACGAGATCCAGCCGAAGTTCATCTACGACCTGCGGATCAAGGGCTGGCTCGATGACGGGGAGAAGACCCACAACGTTTTGGTCCAGCGCGAGGTGGTGGAGTCGCTGACCGGAATCTCCCTTGCACAGGCACAGGAGATCGCGGAGAACAACCCGCTCGGCATGGACGAGGTCTTCCTCCAGATGCGGGACAAGGTGCTCGGCCGGTACATCACCTGCAGCGGCCGCGAGATCGACAACCGCCTGCTCGTCAATAAATGCGAGATCGTGAAGTTCAGTTCAGCGGACCATACTGCCTTGCTAAACCGGGCCGGGGGGGCACCATCATGAGTACGAATGCAAAAGATATGCCGCCCCGCAGGGAAGGGGCCTTCGAGCGCGAGCCGGCACGCCGGGTCTTTGCCGCAGAACTGCGGGAATGCCGGTACCAGTTCAGGGAGGGCGAGGACGAGAAGAGCCCGACGTTCGTCCTGCTGCCAAGCGGCGAACGCTCGAACCGGATCTTCATTGTCGGTACCCTGACCGAGAAGACCCGGCAGGGCGAGCAGAACATCTTCTACCGGGGCCGCGTTGTCGATCCCACGGGCACGTTCTTCATCATGGCGGGGAGCTACCAGCCCGAGGCAATGCAGCAGCTGGCGAAGATCGAGACCCCCGCGTTCGTTGCGGTGATCGGGAAGCCCAGTCTGTACCAGAAACCGGACGGGGCGTGGCTCGTCTCGGTCCGGGTCGAGTCGATCACGGTTGTAGACAAGGACACCCGGGACCTCTGGGTGCTGGACGCGGCAAAGCACACGCTGGACCGGGTCGATGCCTATGCAAAGGAACCGACACCGGACATCCTGAAGGCAAAAGAGCAGTACCCCACGATCGATCCCTCGCTCTTCCGGAAGATCGCGTACGATGCGCTGGCGCAGATCAAGATGTAAGGAGAACTCCTTTTTTTATAACCAGGTGACTGCCCTGATCAATGGTCAGGCTCATCGCTTTTTTTAAAAAAAAGCCTGTTAGTCTTGGTAAGAATATTACCGGTTAAAAATGAGAATGAAATAATTTTTATATTGTAAATATTCATACATTTACATATGTTCCAATCAACCTCAAACAATCGGTATAGAATATGGATGATGATCCTGCTGCTCATCATAGCCGGTACAGCAGTATTGGCGCTGTCTCCCGTATCTGCAGAGAAACCGGTGGTGATAATCTTGGCGGAAGGGGATGGATCGTATTATCTGGGGGAAGAAGTGATATTCCGCGGGACGAATTCTGATTCCGATTCCACCTACCTCTTCATGACCGGGCCGGGCATCTCCGCGAGTGGCGGGAAACTCACTGCACCTCACCAGAATGTTGTCAATGGAGATCCGGGTTCATTCGACACGGCAACAACAAAACCGGATCACTCCTGGGAGTATACCCTGTATACCTACAATCTTCCGCTTGATCCTGGATCATACACCATTCATGCCGTGAGCCAGCCACAAGCGAAAGATTGGTTCAACGATTTAACAACATATGGAACGACCAGTATCATCATTAAAAAACCGTTCATATCTGCCGTAGTCTCACCGTCATCAGTCCCGAGAGGACAGCCATTCACGGTCACCGGCATTGCGGAAGGGGATCCAACGGAGGTCCAGGTATGGATTATCGGCGGTAAATACGCGTATAATGCAATGGTTCCGGTAAACCCTGACGCATCATATGCTTTTAATGCCGGTACGCAAATCGCAGCAAATCTTCCCACAGGACCGGCTTTTCTCATCGTCCAGCACCCGATGCAGAATAACCAGCATGATATCGTTGTCAGCGGGGAATTTGTCAAGAACCTCCTCCTCAACGAAGGGGGTTCAACGGACGGCATGAACATCTTCAAGATCAGCGGAACAGGAAGCCTGCAGGGCCTCGACACGGTACAGGCGCTCATTGCCGGTATCAGCGACTCCAATGTCGATGACTCCTATACAGAGATCCCGCTCATTGTTGATGGTACGGGCATTTCAGCACCGCAGGCACAAGCAGGAGCGCCTACCCCGATCCCGCCACAGACCAAGCCATCCCCGCTTCAGTTTGCGCCAATCGGAGCACTTTTCCTGATCGTGGGAATTGCCGTGTGGCGCCGGCGTTAGGACGCCATTTTTTCAGGAGTGGGGATTAGCGGTTTTCATCCTGGATTTGATGCGTATACACGCCCATCTCCCAGTTTACTTTTTCATCCTCATACATTTATTCAAGAATGTTTATCCACATGCCGGTGCAACCTGATCCTGTTATCGGGTGGTTACCATGGTCTGTTCCGGCATGCGCATTGTTCTTTCAAGTTTTCTGATTCTTCTGGTTCTCCTTTCAGGATGTACAGACCTCCGCCAACAGGAAAACGGGACACCGGGCCAGCCGGAAGTTCAGGGGGTTCCTGCTGAATATGCTGCTTCACCGGCACCGGTCCTGTCACCCGTGGTGACAACGGAGACTCCCCGGGAACCGGAGATGCCGGTACGAAAGACCGTGAATGTGCTGCGGGGAGAACCATTCACGGTCAACGGGTCGGTGAAGGACCGGTCGATCACCGAAGTGCAGGTCTGGATGCTGAACGACACCACCAGCACCCGGCGCGTGCCGGTGAGAGCGGATGGATCCTTCCAGATCAGCATGAGCCCGGAAGAGACCAACAAGTTGTCCCGTACATTCACCTCGGCCCTCATCATCCAGTATCCTTCGCCACCGGATCATTTTACTGTAAACCATGATGCGGTATCCGGAAACGTAACCGGAACCGGTACAACGCCGGAAAGAATCCTTGCAGAGCTGAACAATAAGGAGAATTATCCCACAACGCTCGCTGATTACCTGGACCAGGCAATAACCGAATATGGTGCTGGTAATTCGTGTGAGATCTATTTCATGAACGGGATCGACGCGTGGATCGCTATTGATCCCATCTACCCTACGCCCCCGGGAACCATGACCGTGTCCGGCACCACGAGCCTGCCGGCAGGATCGCTACTGTCCATATCGGTTGTAACGGCATATTTCCATCCCTCATCGAAAAATTATGACTGGTCTCATGAAATCGCGGAGGGGAGTGTGATGGTCGTTCCCGGCAGCAATGGGATCAACACGTTCTCAGGCATTGTCGATACTGCACGTCTCAATACCGGCAAATACCTGGTCCTTGTCGAATCCCGCGATGAGGCCCTGCAGGCGGTTTCCAACAGTACTGCCGACATTATCGCACCCCTGCCTGCACATCCGGAAACCGGGAATTATATCGACTGGTCCCGGCTTGCACTGCCCCCCCTTGCAGTGAATGAGACAATGCAGCCGGTGATGTTGGAGGGTGATTGGAAGATTGTGCCTCGCGGGGCCCAGAAGACAAACAATCAAGTGCCATACGGCTCGATCATCGATTGCGCACCCGACGGGATCTGCAGGGTATTTAACCAGTCAGGGGTCCAGTTCCTTGCGGTATACAACTCGAACGAGGCGCACAGGATGGAGGTGCCGAATGGTGCAGCCGGGGATGACGGGACCATCGGGAATGTCTCCAGGATCAGCCTCAACGGGGAGGTCATCCTGACAAAAATCAATGAACAGGGAGAATGAAATCCCCCAACCGCCAATATCTATGACATCAGCAGGTTTTTTGCATGCCAGAACCCTCCCGCCAGTCCCTTGCCACCGGTTTCCGCGATGTAGACAGCTCCGGCGATACCACCGCGTGCCACCGATGCCTTGACCTGATCGCCGGCATCCCGTCATTCCGGGAGGTCAAGGAAGAGAGTATCCGGATCGTTGCCGACACGAACCCCTCACGGGTGCTCGATGCCGGCTGCGGGGCGGGGGCCGATCTCGTCAGCCTTGCCCGCCACCTTCCGGACCGGTGTCATGTCATGGGGCTGGACGCGAGCGGCTCCCTTCTTGCATGTGCGGCAGAGCGGACGGGGGAATGCCCGGGCCGGTGTTCGCTGGTCAGGGGGGACATCACAAGGATCCCCTGTAAAGGAGAGGTATTCGATGCCTGCCGTATTGACCGGGTGCTCCAGCACCTCCGCGACCCGGGGGCGGGAGTACACGAACTCACCCGGATCCTCAAACCCGGCGGGATGCTGGTCGCGTTTGACAACGACTGGGACACGTTCTCGATCAGCCTCGATGACCATGACCATGCCACCCGGATCAGCCGGTCGTGGCGCGACAGTTTTGCATCGGGCCGGGTCGGCAGGGACCTCCACAGGTTGTTTGAGGCATGCGGCATCACCGCGATCCGTGCGGAGCCACAGACCATTGAGCTGACAGACCTGTCCATCGCAAAACAGGTCTTCGATCTTCCGGACCTGATGGAGCGGATGGTCAGGGCCGGCACGCTCGGATCGGGAGAGGCGGCTGTCATCTGGGAGGAACTCATACGCAAGGCCCGGAAAGGTATGTTCTCTGCGGGATATACCGGGTACCTGGTGCGGGGGACGAAGCCGGGGTAGACGTTGTGCCTCAGGAGGAGTAAAGAATTATCCCCATCAGTATGAAGGTTAATACAATCCCCGCAATGAGAAGAATAAAATCGACGAATGTTTCCCGTTTCATTTTTCCTCGGTAGAAATTATTCTTGGTTCATCTCACTAATGAAAACAGGATCCTCAATTGGGGATCCTGTAAATACTGTTGTTGCGAAAGTACAGGAATTTCGTCCCCGGTACGGGTGGCTGGCAGCGGAGAGGGTGTTCTACGCTGATCCAGAAGGTTTGACGAGATGCAGGTGTCGATATCTCCAAAAAGTTATGGGAACCGTCAGATGACTCGGGGAAACGATTTCGGGTGTTCTCGTGCTGCTCTTCTGGCCTGCATCCATCGGTTTCTTGCATTCCCACGTCCTTTCAAGGTGTCTGAATTCCATAATTTCTCACTGCGACAGCCCGCCATTACCAAGCGTTATTCCGGGTTTGACGTTCCTGGACTCTTCCATTAATGGCAATTCATTGATATTCCTCCCTTAATGCATCACGGGGAAGCACACCCCGGTTGCAACGTCGGATCTTCACCAATCCGTAAGTCCAGTCGTGCAAGATACGCACGTGCCCAGGCAAAGGCCAGCAGACCTCCGGTGATCTCCCCGGCAACCAGTCCCCACCAGACCCCCTGTTCTCCCATGCCCAGAGGGATTGAGAACAGGTACGCAAAGACTGCGGCAAATGCAAGGCTCCTCATGAACGTGAGAAACAGGGAGGTCGGTCCCTTACCCACCCCTTGGAATACTGAGGATGACAGGAGACCCAGCGGTACAAAAGGATAAAACAGACACATGACACCGATGAATGCGGCAATGGCCGGATAGAGATGGGCACTTTCCTGTGAATAGGAGAATATTGAGGCAATCGGGTAGGCAAACACCCAGGTCAGGAGACTGACACAGAGGGCCAGAGCAATCCCGAATAGTATCGAAAACGTGTGTGCAACCCGGATCTTCTCATAATGCCGGGCCCCATATGCCGCACCGACAACCGATACCACGGATGTGCCGATTGCAACAATGGGAACGATCCCATATGACACAACCCTGAATCCAACGGAAAATACCGCTACAGCATCAGTGGTAGCTACAATAACGAGGATCAGGTTGAGAATGATACTCAGTACCGACATCAGCACGTACTCAACACTGGCCGGGATTCCCACGTTCAGGATATCTGAGACCACGCTCCGGCACGGGGTGAAGACCTGCCGGGAAAAGCAAACGTACAAAT
>NZ_JALOCH010000017.1 GCF_023227875.1 Methanoregula sp.
GGCACAACTACATCCTTCACCCTTGCCGCCACAACCAGCGGGAAGCAGATCGATGAGATCGCGTATACCGTCAACTTCACAAAGAACGGGGGAATAAAAAATGCCGGTGATGGCGGAATCATCCGGAATGCCACGGTATACTTCTCAATCAGCCCAACCTGGGTGGCCGCTCATGGAGGTACTTCGAAAATCGTCATCCTGCATATGAACGAAGCAGGGTTGTCCACGTTACTCCCGACAACCTACCTCGGGCCGGATGAAGACGGCAACGACCTCTTCTCGGCCGTCTCAGATGAAGGGCTCTCGACATTCGCCCTTGCAGCGGTCTCACCGGTCTCTTCCGGAAATTCAGGGAACAGTGGATCGTCAAGTGGAAACACGAATACGGGCCTGGACAGCAGCAGTTCTTCCCCGGGCGGCACGTCATCCGGCGCCTCCAAGATTGCGGAAAAACAGAAAGGGCAGGTCTATGATTATACCCTGACCGACAAGAGTTACGGAACTGCGGGTTACCAGGTGGTGACCGTATCCCGGAAAGGCAGGGTCGCAGTCACGCCGTTAAAAGCGGAGATTGAATCGATGCCGGAGGCAAAAGCCTTGTGGAACGCGGAGATCGTCAACGATCCGGACGGAGGCGGGAAGATCTCCACCAGCATCATCAGTTCCATCCCCGAGACCGCGGTCAACTCGTACCGCTCGGTCCTTGCCGATCAGGGCCTCGATATATCTGCCGTTGCCTATGCGATGAGTATCACCAAGGACGACCGGATCGGGGCCACAAAAGACGGCGTCATCGAGATGACGGCCCCGCAGAGGTGGGTATCGGACAACGGGGGCGAGGGCCAGGTCAGGATCTTCCGTATCAGCGATGAGGGGATCACGGAGCTCCTCGATACTTCCTTCAGCGGGTACGACCACGAGACCGGATACCTGACCTTCCGGGCAGAATCGCCGGACGGCCTCTGCACGTTCACTCTCATGGCCGTCAAACCCCTGGCCGGAGGAAGTGCCTCCTTGCTGGAATCAGGTACCGGTCAGATGAATGCTGGATCCTCCGGTGACGCAGGGATCCTCACGGAAGTCGCCCCGGTCGGCCACGGGATTACCTATAACCTGATCATCGCGCCAATCCTGATCATCGCCGGGTGCATCGGGCTTGTCATGATATTCCGGGCACGGAAACGGGACGGGGATTAACACTTTTTCGGGACCGGAATCGCGTGCCGGTTCTTCCCGGACCGTCCCGTTACCGGGAAAATACCCCGGCTGGAATGATTGCCCCTAAAAGACGGGCAAAGCCAACCGGGGAGACGAGTATGAATATCCCCGTAGCAATGCAGGCAATCATGGCGATTGTCGCAACAGAATACACGAACCGGCGCTGCCGCGAGACCGGGGCTCTCCGCCGGCCCTCCGTGGTCCGGCAGGCAGGTTCTCCGATCTTCCCGGATTGCGATTTTCTCCCGGACCACCCGAAAAGAGAGAATGGTGCCCGGGAAGGAACCCGCAAACCATTATCGATGCCATGCCCGTCAGCAGAGGATGACGGATCCGGATCGCGCGCGAGTACGATCTGCCTGCGGGATACATAACGCGGGTCCTCGTCCATGAAACGCAGGTCTGAATTCCGGGCTGCTCCCGGCAAACCGGTAACAGCCACGTGATCGCGCGAAGTGCCCCTCATGACAAGGTCCGCAGGGATTATCTTTGCCCCGCAGCGATCGCAGTAACGCGAGCCCGGAATGATTCGGCTCCCGCAGGTTAAGCAGGAAAAAGACGCCTCCCCGGATTGTGCAGCGGGACGAACAGTCCGGGGTTCCCGTGGAGGAGCATCGGGAGATCGCCAGGCGCGGTCTGACGTACGGGCTTCCCGGAGATCGGGGGTATGAATTTCTGGAGATACATCAGGCACACCTGATGAAAAACGGGGGGGGAAATTGTTTTTCCGGACGTCCCTTATCACCAGATTTATCTCCTTTTTTGGGGGAGGGATCGTTCCCGCATCGCAGATACCCTGGCTGAACACCAGTTTCCCGGGATCGTAGTCACGCTGCTCCCGGACTTTCGGAATGGTGCGTGCCGGCCCCGTGGCCGGGGCAGGCGGGTTTACCGGGATATTCCGGACCCAGTCATCCCTCTCGTCCATTCGCGACCTGCTGCGGGATTTTCCGGCAAAGGTCAGGACGAGTCGTCTGCTCTCGCCCCGGGCAGTCTTTGCCAGTATCGCCAGTACGGGTTCACCGACGCTATTCACAGACTCTTCGAGGCCCTCGATGCGATCGAGCGCAAGGTCTTTGTCCGGCATAAGCGGGTCATAAGGACTTTTGAGAATCACCCGGCGGTCGGTCAGGAACGCATCAAAACGAGTGGACTTCACATACACGCTTGGTGACTGCACCCGCCATCGTTCCCCATCCATTAATACCGGCAGATCCATGATAACACAATTCTGCAATTTGTTTTATTAAGTATTACATAATTATATTATATTGCTAAAAGATTACCGTTTTTTATCCTCGGGGGCAGGTACCCGGAATATCCTGATATCCCTTCTTACAGGATCCGACAGGTGTCCTGCCCGAATCATAATTCAGCGGCGGTCGGCAAGCCGGATGCACTCTCCACCCGTACGCGGAGGGGTTCCATGGATCTCCATCAGTCCCGGATACCCATCGCCAGTCTGACAGGTACAGGTCTTGCCGTTGCGGAAACGGTTACAATGATCATGAAAAAAATGAGACGAAAAAAAGGGACGTGCACCGGCTGGGGATACTATTACCGTGCCGGCATGATCAGCGACCGTTCACCCGCAGCTTCAAACTCACGGATCGCGCCCTTTGCAAACTCCTTTCGCGGCTGAGAGAAATCGAATTTTAACGAAGGATCGGCAAAGGTGATCTTCACCCGCGGGTCGTAGCAGAACGCATCGCCACGGCCAAGATGGGCGCTTGCAACAATTGCCGCATACTCTCCCTGGTGGCCCACGTTCATCGCGTAATTCGGGTAATTCGGGCCACGGAGTTCTCCCATGGCGCCCCGATCCGGTTCCATCGAGAGCGAATTCGCCGATCCACACTGGTCCTGCAGGTCGTACCCAAAGAACCCGAGACGTGACCAGCCGTCCTTGTGGATGATCATCGAGAGGTACCACCCGTTCAGGCCCGCATTCGAGTTGCCGGTTGTGATCGATGTCGTAAGCCCGGACGCTGCCGCCATCACAGCCGCCCGCTGCGAACCGCCGAAGTGGTCCTCCATCAGGGTCGGGTACTTCTCATACTGCTCCATGCTGTAGAGGGTCACTTCGGTCGCAATATCGTTGACAATATCCTGCGTAGGTCTGATCACCTTGTCTGCTCCCGGCTCGTGATAATTGTACCCGTACTTGTCCTTGGCATAGTCCATTCCATAGTAGGTGAAATCGTCAAGAATGTTATCCGTGTACGCAGCGGTCGCATACTGTGTGAACCCGACACCTCCCGACATGTAGGAGCCAAGCCAGATCTGGTCGAAGAGTACCGCACCCGCTGCAACCACTTCAAGAGCTGCATGCGCCGGATCATCAGGGTACCTCCTGTCAGCCTGGATCATATCGGAGAACATCCCGAACTTGATCCCGCCCGGCTCGTTGGGGCCGCGGGCCCTGCGGGCCGGCAGGTGGGAACCCATCTGGATCACGCCGGCATGCTTGGCGGCAAACGAGAGGTCGGCCACTGCGGCTTCTCCCGCACAGGTGCGGTATGCAGCGATAAACGACATCCCGATCTGCATTGCGGACCACCGGCTGGTGGTACCGCCATCGCAGGTCCGGACCACAATGGTCGGGACGTGGATCGCTTGGTACATCGACTTGCCGATCTCAGCCTTGAGCGCCTCGGCCTGTTTCTTCGGGAAGAGTTTCTCGATATCGAGCAGGTACTGGGGTTCAATGTCGTCCGCAATCTCATCGTTGCCGGTAAAGACCTTGACAAAACAGTCATCCACGAGACCGGGATTGGTCTCGACCATGTGCTCCTGCACAACAGCGCCGCCGGGCATGGCGTGGTTGAGAATGTGGAGATACTCGTTGATGGTCTGGGGAGTGACCTCTTTTCCAAGCCGCTTATGGAGCGTGTTGTGGGCAATGTCCATCCCTACAATGATCGTCCGCTTGATCTCGTCCGACATCTGCTGCATGGCCGAGTTGTTCACAAAATGGAGGTCGTCACCTTCAACGAACGTGCCAGTACCCGAAACTTCGTAGGTCATCAGCTGCCGCTGGCCCATCGGGATGCCGTTTAAGTGGCAGTGCTCGGGATCATACATCGATATGCCGCGGTCGGCCTCGATCTTCTTTGTCGCCTCCATGAATTCACGCTTGCGGGGGGACTGGCGGACCCCGCCGAACTTGTAGAACTCGGTTGTCTTGGACTCGATGTCCTGCGCCTTGAACTTCTCCCTAAGTGCCTTTAAGAACTGTTTCTGGGAATGCTCTACGGATGCCATGGTATTCAGGCCTCCCTTGGCATGAAGCCATACCGTGTCCGCAGCGTATGGATCCGCTGCAGGTATTCGACATATTCACGATCATCCCGAAGAGGTGTCCCGACAAGGGAATGGAAGATCGTGGCATGCTCTTTCAACCATGGATGGTCGAGCGGTTTTCCCACTTCGACCATCCTGTTAAGCGGAAGACCGATCTGGTCTTTTACGTACCGTACCATCCCGTCTTTTCCGAGCACGCAACGCTGGAGAGCATCAAACTGCATCCCGTCTTCTGATAGCCTGAGAGAGTGACCGTGGACGGTTGCTCCACGGAGACTGACGAGGGCGGGATCGAACATCTCGGTCTCGATCAGGAGCCGGCAGTACTGTTCGAGGTCCCGCTCGCGGCATTCGACAATCTGCCGGCCCGACAGGGTACCGGGATCAATGCCACGGAAACGGTACATTTCGGCATAGGTCCGCTGGTAGGGCTGGCAGGGAGCATTGAACATCGAATCGGCGAACTGGACATACCGGACCCGGTCCCCATGCTTGGCCCCATCCGTTGGCACTACGAGTTTACGCATAGGACACTCCGGCTCCTGTTGCTCTGTGATCGGGGGGTGCATGGTCTTGAAGCTCGCCCCGGGAGCCCGGTGGCCAAGAACGAGGACGATGTCCTCGTCCGTGATGTTCCTCATGACAGTAAGCTTATGCCCGGGGTCCATCTGTTTTCTTCGGTTGATCGCAACAACCGATGTCCCCGGCCCGTACTGGGGTGTGCGTGCCGTCATAACTCGAACCCCCCGCAGACCCGGTCGCCAAGAGGACGGATGAACGCGGGCTTCTCTTTTCTCCTGGGGTCGACAAGTCCAATCACGGAAGAGTCCGCCTGCGGCCCGTACTTTGCGTAATCAACAAGGCTTGGCTGTGTCTTCATAAAGCGTCCTTCCTGGACATAACACGAAAAATCAACAAAGAAATCGTCGCAGATCGCACGGACACGCCCCACCACGGAAGGGTCTTCGATCTCAAGGGTAATGGTGCCGACCTGCACGTGCAGGTCAACGGTGTTGCCGGAGATCTCGATGGTCTTTCGCAGGTTCGTTGTGTTCAGCGTGCCGCGGGCAGGGCCATACGGCACGAGAAGCGGAATATTCTGGCCGTTCAAAAGTATCCTACGAATGCCAGGCACGGTGACGATCCGGTCGAGCAGCCGCTTTGTGGTGTCCGGGCCGAGGAGGCGCATAGGGACGATACGGCACTGTGGATAGGAGGTAATCGTATTCATGACTCAAACCACCTGCGCGATCTGGTGGATGGGTTTCGAGAAGACGTCCATCTTGCCATAGGTCTCACCCATGATCTTCGATGTCCCTTCAGGAGCGAACATCTGGGTGCCGCCATCCATTGCCGCCGCAGCAACGACACAGGGGATCGCCATGCCGTACGCGTGGCGGGTGACCACGTGGTTGCCATTGAAGATGCCCGGGCCGCCACCGCCATAGATCGAATGGCTGAAGAACGAGAACCCGACTGCCGTTCCCATCACGCGACCGAAGTCCGCACCAGGGAGGCCGGTCTCGTGCTCGATCAGGTCATTGAAGTAGAGGAGCGTTGAGGAGACGGCCTGTACGAACCGACCTGCACCGCAGTTGACAATGCTTGCAGCCAGGGTACCAGCCGAGACATAGGCATTCCAGAGCATCGGATCCTTCGTATCATAGAACTGGAAATAGCCGTCTTTTTTCCCAGGGGTGATGACCCGGTCTTCAACTGCCCGGTCAACAAGGGACTGAACAACGGAACCGACTGTCCCGTTCTCCCCGTTCTCCTTCACGATATCGTACACCATATTGTTGGCATTGAGTCCCTGGTACGCGTAACAGAGGAGCTGGTTGCGCTCGAAGGGTCCGATGGCTCCTCCCATCTCAAAGACGCCGGCCATTTCATACGTTGACGCGAGCGCAGCACCCTGGAGAGCATTACGGTTCGTCATCATGACAAAATGGTTGACGCTGATGTTGCGCAGCGCGTACCCGATCCCCTCGTTGTTCTGGGGGATCGTGAGGATCGAGGTGACAAGAGCACCCTCCATGTCCTGCGTGTGCGGGTAACTGCCCCATGCCGCCGCCTTGACGGTCGAAGCGTTGAACGCGTCAATATTGAACTCATCCACAATCGCGTAGGTCACCGCAGAGGCAACAGCCGTGATGGCTGCATCGTAGGTCGAAGCCCCGGTCAATCGGAGGGTCGGCGCCCGCACGAGCAGGAGCTTGCCGCCATTGAACTGCTGGATATCCGTGTCATCCCCGTCTTCAACCTGTACCATCGATTTGATCTTCTCGATCAGTGCATCTTTTCGTTCCATGATCGAAAGGTCGAGTTCCCGGCCGGGGATACGGCCCTTGCCGAGTTTTGCGGTCTTTAACGCCTCTTCGATACCTGCAAGGTTTACGTTGATCGTCCTTTTCGTTAGATCAACGATCTTCCGTGTTGCAGGATTCAGGAGCGGGCTGATGCGGTGCAGTTGCACGTTGCTTTTCAGCAGTTTCCCCTCATCGGAGTAGAGGTCGATAGTCTCAGTGTAATGCGCCATGGGTATCGGCTCCGGTGTGGTTTTCTTGAATCGCCATAAAACCGGGATGACATACGGGTCCCGGCGGATGCGTGGTCGAGTAACGGTCAAACATAATAGCACCAATTGGAAAATTTTTATGATTTCATAGTACAAATGTGCCTGAATTATTAATAGTATAAACTTTATAGTAATGCAGTAACTATGGAAGACGAAAGCGACCACCTCTGCCTCTGCTGCCTCCGGGGGATCATGCCCACCATCTCGAAGAAGTGGGCGATCTGCATCATCTCGGAACTGGGCCGGCGTCCATCCATGCGGTTTTCCGAGATCATGAAAGACTGTGGTGAGATAAGTCCCAAATCGCTCACCGATGTCTTAAAGGACCTCCAGGACACCGGACTCATCGAACGGACCTCCTATGGGGAGATCCCACCACGTGTCGAGTATTCACTTACTGAACATGGCAGAGATCTCAAGGCGTCCATAGTCCCCTTGTTAAGGTGGGCGAAGCGGCACAACCAGCTCTATATGAGTTACCGAAAACCGGAACTTGCGCGTGCACCGGATCCATGAAATGCGAAGGTGTTATATGTCCCCGACACTGTGCAGATTACCCTCCTGAAGTAGCAAAAATATTAAAAAATGTTATAATAATTAATACAAATGAGAAAGTTGATATGTGGATCGGCCTAACAAAAGATACAGGGCTGACAACATCATCAGTCAACCCTCTTGAACAAAGACACCAATCCATCATTGCTTCATTCAAGACGGTGTGCCGGGGGACTGGTAATCCCCCCGACACGGAGGAGGTGCATTGTTAGGAAGGTAAATGATTCGCACAACCATAATCCTGACGTCTCCAGGAGAGAGGTACATCTCTACATCCCCGATATCGCATAACGCGAGCGATATCTATCCAGTAAAGGCAGCGAGAACCGACCAGTAATTCGAAGTACACAGGATTTATCTCAAGGGGCATAACGGAAAGCGGACGAATACGCAACGGTCTTTCCGGCAGAGTGATGGAACACTGCAGGAGACGCGGAAAGACCGGTGCATTCGTCCGATACCAATCCAGGCAGTATTCTTTTGAGGAGAGTAACGATTTTAACCAGAGGTCTATTCGGAGTATACCCGTGACAATCAAACAGTTTGGATGGGGAATCCATGATGTATCCGGAGATTGTTATAGCTGGATGCGGAAATCCCCTTTTTGCTGATGACGGTTTTGGCCCCGCAGTAGCGGAAGAAATGTTCCGTATACCCCTGCCGGGTAATGTAATGGTGCAGGATGCCGGAACAAGTGCTCCGTACTATCTTGTGCCGATGCTTGACCCGGCTGTTACAAAAAAACTGATTATTATTGATATAACTGATTTCGGTGGAGAACCGGGCAGGATTATCCGGTTAGAGACAGGAGATCTCAATCCGGAAGGGATCCATGATTCCCATAATGGAGGGATCATCGAATCACTGCAGTGTATCCGGAATAAAATCGAGATCATTATCATCGGGTGTCAGCCAAAACACGTGAGTTATCCGGTGATGGAGATCGGGCTCTCGGATGAGGTCATACGTGCTATTCCAACCACCCTTCGCATTATCGGGGATCTTCTGGATGATGATAGACGGGATACCTGTGATCGTTCCATCGGGAAAAAACCTGCAGATGTACCCTGAAGTTTATATACCGGTTCAGATCTCCCACTCTGTCGTATCCAGGTAAATTCAGTCGGGACATTATAGGCTATAATTGACCGTATAACGATATTTCTTATAATCTCTGTAATACCCTGCCGAAAGCAGGAGGATATTTTGCTGATCCGTGAAACAACAAAGATACCGAGGAGAGCGTACTGATCACGGGTTTTTGACGAAGAAGGTATTGGGGATTATTTTCATGCAACACTCAGGGTTCCGGTAGAGAACGAAAATTTAACCGTGTTTCAGGCGACGATAACCGGGAACCCCCATCACTGATACCCAAGAGTAGAAAAACAGGGGAAGTTTCCATTCCCTCTCCCGGGTTGAGATCATTCTCGCACCGGGTGCACGAGAGATCCCCATCGATCCTAGTCCGGATTTCATACCCGCAATGCAAGCAGATCCGTATCGGCATTTCCAATTCGAGGACCTCATCCAACGGAGAGGTTATGCGAATGCGGTAGATCCCTGGCCCCCTGATCCCTGCATGAGAATGTCTCTGTCCTGACAGTCCCTGTATTCCCTTTCCCGCAGGAACCGTCCACTTACATCCGGTGTCCCGCATCCCGATGACGGTGCGGGCCCGAGTACACAATAAATTTACCCTTGTGTTCATACCTTATTGTTGAAAATGAGAGAAATAACACTGGCATTGAGTGAAAATAATTTTTCACTGATACCCTGATTGGAAAGAATCTGATGAAATGCAGGTGAATCTGGTGAGAATGTCGACCTAAAAAATGTTACATTAATAGCTCCATAGGAAATCTGCTACAGTATTGTTTTCCATCAGCGTGCATAATAAAAATATTATAAATTAATAAATTTCACATTAGTTCATACGAAAATAAAAAAGTATAATAATATCCGGAACGCATAGAGAATACAGGGTAGGGCTGACATCCCAGCAACACCCGCACTTTCGACTAGATATACAGTAAAATTCTGGTTGTTCCGGGAACGGTGGGGAAACCGATCCCGTTTACAACAGGAGTTGATCTCATGAAAACACAACTGTATGATGGCAGCAGGAAAATTCAGGTGGATACCCGGATTGATGAGTGCCTCTATGCAGCATTAAGGCCGCAGAAGTATTCACCAGAAGTTCAGCGGCAGGGAAAGGATCTCTATGTTCACAAGGATAAGGAAGGGAAGATCACCTATTACCTTCACCTATGGTCATCCGTAAAGACCGTTGGCAGTAAAATCCAGCCGATTTCACCAGCAACCGCAGAACGGTTTCTGCGGGGAAAAGGGCTCATCTGCAACCTGTTCCCGAAAAGCGATCCCATTGCAACGCTTTATAATTGGGGATATGGTATCGCAGAAGAGTTCTGAAATTTCATTGCACATCCCCCCTCTCTTCCTTTTCTTACCAGACTTCGAGCCGGTGAAATTATTTCAGGTTCCCGTACTGAAAAAACTACAACAGGATCTGCGGTATGATCACAAACAGGTTGTACATACTCCTCCCGGAAATAATGTAGGCAGCGTACCTCCACCCCCTCCCCCAATCAAGTTACAAACACCAACCCCTTTTTTCACTTCCTCACGTCGGACACCACACATCACACTACCAAAACCGGAGGGGGGTAGTCCCCCCTCCCTCAGCAAGAGGCACCCCCCACCACCCCACTTTAAAATCCGGAGGGGGGTCCCCCTACCCACCCCTCCATGGCCCGGATGGGTACCCACCCCCGCTTACCTGCATGACCAACCGTGATAGATCCAGTGGAACTTCCGACGTTGCAGGGATTTTCCGGCACGTCCGGGAAAACGGGCAGAGGGGGTACCCACCCCTCCCGCACCCAGAGGGGTAGCTACCCCTCCCCTCAGTGGAGGGAGATCCCGGGCGCCGGATCCGGGCAAAGGGAATGGGAGGGGGTACCACCCCACCCAGGGATCAATGGCGCAAACATAAGGTGTGTTGGATTATAACCTGACAAAGACTGGCAAAAGTGTAGGACTATATCCAGACAAAAAGGTATATTTGTGTGTGGTTATAATCGTACACATAGTATGGACTTGGACAGAGGTAGTTTAGACAGGTCACCGATGGACCGCTCCGACATCACGCTGACACCCCTCGCTGAGCTCTTGGCATCGATGAATCCCTGGTGGGCGGGGATGGACTTTGAGACCGGGAAACCCCGACCGGCATATCTCGCAACAATACAACGCTATCTCGATACCAGCGAGATCATCGTTCTGAACGGCGTCCGGCGTGCAGGCAAGACCACGCTCCTCTACCAGACCATCCGCCACCTTATCACCGGCCGCGGGGTCCCGCCACGAAACATCCTCTTTGTAAAATGCGACGAGGAGGGAGTGGCTTCTCCCGGCCAGTCCGTTTCCGCGATTGTCGATACCTACCGGAAGGAGGTGTCGGTACAGGGAACGATCTATCTTGTCTTTGACGAGATCCAGACCATTAAAAACTGGGAACAGACGGTAAAATCACTCTATGACCGCAAACAGTACAGGATAATCATCTCGGGGCCCTCCTCGTATCTCCTCGATTCAAAGGTGGCGACACTGCTCTCAGGGCGATACCTTACCGTCACGGTATTTCCCCTCAATTTTGTGGAATACCTCTCCTTCCACGGATTGGAACCGGCGGGTGATCCCGTGGTCCTCGCATCCCGGAAATACGAGATCATCACCCTGTTGAAACGGTACCTCCGCGAAGGGGGATTTCCCGGAGTTACCCTTCATGAGGATGAACGGACACGGCAGGACCAGCTCAGGGCGTACTATGACAGTATCGTGTACCGTGACATCGTCCGGGTCAACGAAGTGAGAAACCAGAAAGCGCTCGCTGCCGTCCTGCATTATCTCTTCACCAACATTGCATCGCTCTATTCCTACCGGAAGCTCAAGGAGACATTCGGGATTGACATCTCGACGCTCCAGGACTACATCCATTTTGCCGATATGGCAAGGATTCTTTATGAAATCCAGGTCTTCTCCTATTCTCTCCAGACGCAGGCACGGGCGAACAAGAAGATCTACTGCATTGACAATGGCCTGCGGAATGCGGTGTCATTCCGGTTCTCCGAGGATGAAGGGAAACTTGCAGAGAATCTTGTCTTCATCGAACTGCTCAGGTCGGGGTCGGATCTGTTTTACTGGAAGAATAACCATGAAGTGGATTTTGTGATCAAAAATCCGGACACCTCCCTTACCGCAATCAACGTGTGTTATACCGATTCCGTTCCGGAACGTGAATATGAATCACTGCAGGAATTTTCCAACATTTTTAGCGAGAAGGTTGGAAAACGTATTATTCTCACACGGGACAAAGAGGGGGAAGAAAACGGGATTTTATATATCCCCCTCTGGAAATGGTTGCTGAGTCGCGAAGAGCGATAGGATCAGGCCCGGGGCGGGTACCAAAATGAGAATGCCCGGTCCGGTGAACAGCGGACCGCGGTTCACCTTCTGCCAAAGGGAGAACAGGAGAACATAAAAAATCCCCATGATGGGCATATAACACGGTCTTTAAAAAACTCATCACTCCAGAAAAGAAAATGCGGCACCCGCCGATCGCTGGCAAGAAAAGTGAAGGTTATCCCAGCCCGCTGACATACATATGGGTTGCCGTGTCGAAGCATTTCATTGCTTCGGGGACCCGTCCCAGTTTTACCAGGGTCTCGCCCTTGTCGAATATCACATCGGCATCGTCCGGGACGATCTCCAGGGGATGGTCGTAGGCAGCAATCGCCTTCTCGAACTGCCCCTGGCTGTCAAGGATATTCCCGCTTTCCACAAACTTCTGTTCCTGTTTTACATCTTCTGCATTCATGTTGTTTTCCTCCCCTGTCACAACCTGTGACTGATACCTGCTTTTTCGTATCAGATTTTAGTTATTTGCAAACACGGACCGCCGATCATCATTGGTATACAAGTCTGCCATGCAATGAGTCTGTCAGGGAGTACGGGCTCAGGGTTCAGCCGTGGACAGGTCAAATGGGGGAGTCACACGTTGCTGAAAACCTGACCGTGCTGACCTGGCCCCGGCCGTAACCTTCCCCCATTAGCTTGCAGTCCCGGCCGCTCACCCCACCCGGTAAATGAGAATAACCCTGCCCAATATGAGAAATAGTTTTATCTAAATGAGAAACATATGTTACATTGTGAGATCATGAAAAAACAAACTTACTTCACCTGTCTCGCCATTATCCTCGTCGCACTGGTAGTGGGCCTTGGTTTCGGGGTCACTATGGGAAACCTGTTGATCCCCGTCATCGTCATTGCGGGTGCCGTTGGCGCCATCTGGCTCTGCCACCAGAGGGTAACCGATGTGATGACCGACGATCTGGAATCTGCCATCAGCGGCAAGGCCGCATTAAAAGCACTTGAAATAACCGTCATCATCGCGGCGGTCGGGTTCGCGGCAGGAATGGGCTTTTTCTTCAGTGGCGGCTGGGGGAACGGCATGCACGGGTTTAACAACGGGTCAATAATGGTCGGTGCCAGTCAGTTCTATCCTTCCGGACATATGATATACGACGAGTCCTATTTCATTGCAGATCCGGCCAACCTGAGTCTTAACGATGTGGTTGCCCTTGACAGGATGGCGGCAAATTCCCACCGCGTCAGGGATTTCCCCCTTGCATTTGGTGTCGGACTGGGATCTGTCGTGGTGCTTCTCGTGGGCCTCTATGCGGCATTTTCATATTATTATACCAGGAAATATGAGGAATAGTCCTGATGAAAAACAAGATCAAGGTGTACCGGGCAATGCGGAACATGACCCAGGAGGAGCTGGCCGGGCAACTCCGGGTCACCCGCCGGACGATCAACTCCATTGAAAGAGATAAGTACAACCCGTCCATTGAAGTCGCGTTCCGTATCGCCCGGCTGTTCAATGTTCCGGTCGAGGAGATGTTCAGCCTCGACGAGGATGAATAGGACCTTTTTTTCCTGTAGTGCTGCACGATGACCGTTCAGGACGCCGTCGGCTGCATGGGCAGGTACCCCCGTGGGACAATCCACCATTCATAGAGAACACCTGTTTTGCACCAACATTTTTGCAATAAGCCAAAAAGTTTATACACAATGCACAATATATTGTGCATGTGATATTATGAGAGACCAGAGAATCATCTCGGGCGCCCTCCTGGCTGCCGGCATATTTGCCGTCATCGTCTGCGTGGGCATGGTCACCGGGTTTACGGCGGCAAAGCCGTTCATCTCGGTTGACCTGGTAGGCGATAAGAACATCGGCGACCAGTTCACGGTCACGGGGAACACCAGCCTGCCGGCCGGCAGCGAGATCATGTTCGAAGTCTATCCGGAATCCCTTGACCTCAACACCGGGCTGGTCATCGACCCGAACACCGGCTCCGCGGTACGAGTGGACTCGTCCGTGGTGACCGGCGTCATGAGAGTGGATAGTAACTCCGGGGGTATTGCTGCATGGTCGTTCCCGGTCAACACGGCTTCGTTCATGCCCGGGGAGTACCGGGTCGTGGCAACGGCGCTTGTGAACGACAAGCCGGGAGATCTCTCCGGCATTACAAAGTTCACGGTTCACGGGACCCTGGCACCCACGGGAACGGCACAGTACATCAGGGTTGATCCTGTTCCTGACAAGACAACCGGGGACCTCCTGATCGTCAGCGGTTCAACAAATTTCCCGGAGGGAACGGACCTGATGATCCAGGCAGCCAGTACCAACGGCGGTTCAAAAGTACGTAAAGGAACCGGGGGAGTAAATGTCTGGTCCACGCCGATCGACACGTCAGCCTCCAGGCCGGGGAGTTACCAGATCACCGTAACGAACATGGTAGGGAGTTTTGAGAACGGAGACTACGGGAAGGGTACGGTTAACGGGACTACTCCCTTCACGCTGAAAGGCGCCTACCTTACCACGGAAACACCGGTCAAGGCAACAATTACCAAAGACGATTACATCCGGATAAACGCGATCGGCGACCGGTCTGTCGGGGAGCAGTTCCTCGTCACCGGGACAACAAGTCTTCCCGTAGGAACGGAAGTCCTCTGGGAGATCACCCCGGATTCCATCTTTACCAACCCGAACCAGTCGGGGGAGTTCACCGGTGCAATGGCAAATTCGCAGGTGACAAAAGGTGAGGGTACTACGAACCGGGTATCCTATGCCATGGACACCTGGGTGCTCCTGCCGGAGCAGTACAATGTATCGGTATCGACCGTTGTCGGGAACCTCTCCGAGGGCGATTACCGGACGGGCAACCCGACAGGAAACACCCTGTTCACCCTGAAGCAGGGTCCCGCATCCGCGGGTACGGGACAGTACATTAAAATTGATCCGGTTGACGAGAAAACAACCGGTGATCTCCTGATTGTCAGTGGTTCAACGAATTTTCCGTCAGGAACAATCCTGATGGTACAGATTGGCAGCCCGGGGATTGGTTCCGGGAGTGACACCATAGTCCGCGAAGGCACCGGCGGCGTTAACCGGTATTCCATGCCGGCCGATACAGCCCTGCTGAAACCGGGCACGCAGACGATTACGGTCACCAATATGAAAGGTGACCTGGAAAAAGGAGATTACGAGCTGGGGAATGTAAACAGCACGGCCACATTCACCCTGAAAGGCACCTACCTTGGAACGGACACACCGGTACAGGCAACCGTCACCAAAGACGATTTCATCCGCCTGAATGCAATCGGTGACAAGAAGGTCGGGGACCAGTTCCTCATCACCGGGAAGACCAGCCTTCCCGCGGGTGTCGGCCTGATCTGGCAGGTCATGCCGTATACGGGAACCGTCCCGACCAGCCTTGACATGAACACAAAGGGCATTATGGCAAATAACCCGGTGACGAAAGGGGATGGCGCCGCGAACCGGGTATCGCTTGCCGTTGACCTGGGCAACATGGAGCCGGGAGAGTACATTGCCATGGTGGGCCCGATGAAAGGAGACCCGGAAAACAGGGATATCGCGATGGCGGATCCGGTCGGATCCACCCGGTTTACGGTGGTATAGACAGATGAGCCCCCCGGGGGAGACACTCTTTTTTTCCGGATTCTGGAAAGGACACAATGACCCCAAAGCGGGAAGAGACCGGGTGATCGTCAACATGCCTTTCTGCCCGCATCCGGGGAAAAAGCCGTTGGTTGTGTTCCCAAAAAAAGAGAGACCACGATCAGAACAAAGGCAAGGAAAAACCATGAAAAAACAGAACATTATACACAGCAGCGTCATTGCTGCCCTCTTTATTGCTGCCGTCGTAGGCGTCAGCATGGTCAACGGGTTCGCGGTTGAAAAACCGTTCATCTCCGTTGACCCGGTGAGCGATAAGAACAGTGGTGACGAGTTCACCATCACGGGAAACACAAGCCTCCCGGCAGGATCGGAGATCATCGTTGATATCCACCCGTCTTCCCTTGATCTCAACACCGGGATGGTCACCGATCCAAAGACCGGCGCCACAGTGCGCCTGGATGATTCCATGGTGGCTACCGGCATGTTGGGCGTGGAGAACGATCCTGACGGCGTTGCTGCCTGGTCGTTCGATGTGCCTTCAGCCGCATTCCTGACGGGTGAATACACAGTAATCGTCTATGAGTACAATAAAAACAAACCGGGGCCAGGAGAAATCTCCGGTGTCACAACATTCACGGTCCACGAGAGCCAGGCATCCACCGCCCAGGCGCAGTTCATCCGTGTCGATCCGATCGGTGACAAAAAAGTCGGAGACCAGTTCACGATCACCGGCACGACAAACCTCCCGAAAGGAGCAGAAGTCATGTTCCAGGTCTACGCGGCATCCTTTGAACCTACAGAAACGAATCCACAGACCGGCGCACAAAGCGGGGAATTTACCGGAGCAACCGGGACCGTGACGGTAATGCAGGGAACAGGGGATGTGAATACCTGGTCCGCGGACCTCGACCTGACAACGTTCCAGCCAATGGAATACCTCGTGAATGTATCAATGTTTACCGGAGATGTGAGCCAGCGCGATTTCTCTACGGGCAATCCTACCGGCAGGTTAAAATTTACCGTCAACCCGGCAGCGGGAAATGCCGGCTCATCCCCGCAGTCGGACAAGGCTGCTGCAGGCGGGATCCTCATCGACCCCATTTATGACACTCCATCAGGCAAACTCCTTGAAGTGACCGGGAAGACCAACCTGTCGGTCGGCACGCCACTCATCGTCAAGGTGATCCCTGCATCCATGGACAATCAGACGGTTGTCTTCAATTACCAGAACCCGGAGAATGCAGCAGTGATAAAGGTTGTAAAAGGCGACGAAGTGAACAACCACTTCTCGGTAAACCTCGATACCCACCTCCTCCCCCTTTCGGACCATATCATCTTTGTCTCCGACATGGCCGACGAGGCAGCCGGCATACAGTCCGAGTCTTACGGGTGGACCGGTTCAGCGCTGTTCAACATCATCGCAGGAACAGCAGGCATGGGCATGTCACAGGATAACCTTTCTGCACCCGGTATCTTCATCAACCCCTTCGGTGACGTAACCCAGGGTGAGTCCATTACCGTTACCGGCACGACAAACCTGCCTGTCGGGGCGAAGTTCAGGGCCATGGTGATAGCGGAATCCAGTACCGATTACGAACACCCGGAACTTGCTGCAACAACATCGGCTGTCAAAGGTTCCCCATCGAACAACCTCTTCTCAGCCATGCTTGCGACAAAGGATCTCCCAAAGGGAAACCATATCCTCATCGTATCCGCCGAAGACTATGAGGCGACCGGGTCCGTCCTGTTTACCGTGGAATAGATCGTTATGCATTCCATACGAAGACACCCCTCAATTTTTTCCGGGGACCGGGGGAAAAAGAGGAAAAACACGCAACGGTCCGGGAACCGATCGTCGCAGAAGTTACTGTTTGCCATTATCCGGGAACGGTTCCGGCAAGTACTCGCCCCCCTCTGGAAGAAGAGCACAAGGAAGAAACAGCGAATGGAGAAACCATGAAAACACATCGTACATCAGGTCTCTGGCTTATCTGCCTGACCGTCATCATCGCCTTTGTGATTGTTACCCTCGCCGGTTGTGTGGACTCCGCACAAAACCAGCAGGGCCAGGTGACACCTGCAGGTAATCAGCAGAATGAAAACCCGGCCCCGGTCGCAACAAAAACAACGGCTGCACCGGCACCGCCGAAAACTGCACAACCGACATCAGCACCAGTCCAGTACAACGGCGTCATAACCATTGACCCTGTCGGCGACTATAAAACTGGCGATACGTTCACTATCACAGGAATTACCAGTCTCCCGGTCGGAACAAACCTGTTCTGGGATATCACACCGGATACAGGAATCCCTCCGAAAGGTATCGACATGAACCAGCAGAGAGGAATCATGGCAAATAACCAGGTCGCAAAGGGTAGTGGCACATCAAACCGGGTCTCGCTGGACGTTGATCTGAAAGACATGCCATCGGGAAAGTATGTTGTTGTCGTGGTCTCCCTGAAAGGCGATCCGATGACCGTGGATCCTTCGACAGGGACGCTTGCAGGGTACACCTATCTGACCGTGAAATGAACGGCAATATTCACGTGGGGAAGATCCCCGGCACCTGCTCTCGCAGGAAGAATAGTACGCAAATGAAAAAACAGGAGATACGATGAAGACCCCTCAGGCAACACGTCAGGCGCTCATCTGCCTTGCCGTACTCGTCACCGTCGCGACCATCATGATCGCCGGGTGTACGGATTCCACGGAAGGCCGGCAGAACACGGTGAGCACCGGGAGCGAGACCCCTGCCAGCGTCATGGCAGTCACGGCAACAACAACAGCACAGCCCACGCCGGCACCGGACCCGTCTGCCCCCTACATAACAATCGATCCTATCAGTGAGAAGAAGATCGGGGACCTCATTATTATCTCCGGGACTACGAACCTGCCGGAGAATTCAGCGATCTCCATGTACCGGACCTACGGTGACTCAGGAGAGGAGAAGATGATAGCAAACAGACAGGTCCTTGCCGGCACGGGCGGGACGACCCGCTGGAGGTTTGTTTCCGACACAAACGGGTTTAGACCCGGCTCCTACAAAATCCGGGTTGCTGCTGCGAAAAAGGGTGTGGAGGGATCGGTACAGTTCAACCTGAAAGGCACATACCTTGGCACTGATATCCCGGTCTTCTATTCCGGGTCGGCAACGGGATCACCGGGCGCATCCACCATCACCGTCAAGCCGGTGGGCGACAAATCGCAGGGAGAGGTCTTCCTGATCTCAGGCACCACCACCCTTCCCAAAGGAACACTCCTGATGTACCAGGTATATCCTGATTATTTTGAGGACAAATCACAACGATCGGCCACATCGGCCGCACAGCCTTCAGGCATTGCAGGCGATACCATTGTCATCGGGGGCTCAGGGAGTACCAACACGTGGTCCTGTGCACTGGATACGGAAGGTTATGAAAAAACCAATTATATCGTAAACGTCACAACAATCAGCGAGGATAACCTCAGGACCGATGTCTTCGGATCGGCGCACTTTGCGATCCGGTGAAACAGGATGAACCGTATGAAACCTGCACAATTCGGCATCGTGGCAATGATCGGAATCATGATCGCCACCCTTTTTGCCGGTTGCGTTACTGAAGAGGCACCGGTTGCAGGCGCACCCACGGTCTTGCTTCTGATCGACAATTCCGAATGATAAATAATTTTTACCAGATGCACAAAATACATTACATTGAGGCCCTATGAAAAAGAAATATCTGACATATGCCGGTATTGTTGCTGCCGCACTACTCGTCATCATGTTCGCAGTCATCCTCCTCTCGGGCTCCTTCTCGGTCTTCTCCACGGTTACCATCGATCCCATCCCGGAGCATGCCGCAGGGGACCTCGTGGTCATCAAGGGGACAACCAACATCAACGCAGGCACGAGGTTGTCACTGGATATCATCGACACCTCTCCCGGAGCCGGTGAAAGGACACGGGTCGGCGGGACCGATGCGTTCATTGTCCGTGGCGCGGGGATGTCGAACACCTGGTCGGGTGCACTGGACACATCCGCCATCCCGCCGGGAGAGTACAGGGTGAACGTTTACGGGATAAATGCGACCATTGCCCGGAGCGGTCTCCTCGCAACGTCCCGGTTCACGCTCGCCAATGCCACACCAGACCCGGATAAGATCACGCGCATGGGGGAGATACACAAGATTAAGTTCATCCGGATCGATCGCCTTGGCACGATACACCGTGGCGATAAGCTCCTCATTTCAGGGACAACGAACCTGCCCAACGATACTGAACTCCTCTATTTCGTCGTCCAGCAGTCCAATACGTCGATCTTTACGGTGGACCCGAAGACCCGGGAACAGGACCTTCGGCAAGGGTTTACGCGGTCGGGCCTGATAACGGCAATCCCGGGAGATGACGGGCTCAACCACTGGTCGTTTGCGATTGACAGCACCGAGTTCATTCCAGACCGGTACGAGGTGATCGTGACACAGGATACCGTCAGGACGGAGGATATCGGGAAGAAAGGCACCTTCGACACGGAATCCCTCACCGTACTGGACGCGACCTCCGACCTTCTCACGCCACCAGTAGTGGTTACCGGGCCCTGCCAGGCCATCACGATTGATACGTTGCCCGACACGCTGGCAAACCAGCGCTATACCGTCACGGGGACATCCAGCCTCCAGCCCGGAACGGAGCTGCTCTTCCAGGTCATTCCCACGGCAATTGAGTTCACCATGAACGGGGGCACCATGACAGCATCCGGTGTCGGGGCGATGGGAGATGTGGAAGTTATCAGCGGGACAGGCAGTACGAACACATGGTCTGCGGATCTCGACCTTTCACAGTTCCCGCCCAGTGAATACGTCTTTAATGTCAGCAACGACCGGATCGATCGCCGGACCTATGATACCATATATGGGGAGACCTACTGCTCAAAAAGGTTCAACCTATCGAATTCCCCCGTAACGGAGGCTGAATGAAAAAGAAATACCTCACGTATGCCGGTACTGTCGCTGCCGCACTACTCGTGGTCCTGTTCGCAGGCATCCTCCTCTCGGGCTCCTTCTCCGTCTTTTCCTCGGTTACTATCGATCCCATCCCGGATCAAGTGGCAGGCGATCTCGTGGTCATCACGGGGACAACAAACCTCATGGCCGGCACGGTACTGGATCTGGATATCATAGCGGTCTCTCCCGCTCCCGGAACAAAATCTCCTGCCGGTACGGTGGACGCGTTTATTGTCCGGGGAGGGGGAATGTCGAATACCTGGTCGGCCGAACTGAACACGGTCTCCCTCTCCCCGGGAGAATACATTGTGAACGCGTACTGGATTAACGGGACCGTGCGAAGTGATCTCCTCGCAACATCCCGGTTCAGGCTTAATGATACGGGCCTGGCCCGGAAGGACACTTCCGGCACAGGTCCAGACCAGTCAACGTTCATCACGGTCAACCCCCCCGGCACGGTATGGCGCGGAGAAACAATGCTTGTGACAGGGACAACCAACCTGCCGGCAGGTACCGGGCTCCATTATCTCGTCATCCGGCAATCCAACACATCGGCCCTCACCGTGGACCCGAAGGGGGGGTTCACCCGGGCGGGGATCATCAACGTGCTCCCGGGCATTGATGGAATCAACCGCTGGTCGTTTGCCGTTGATACCGGGGAATTCATCGCGGGCCAGTACAAGGTGATCGTGACGCAGCACACGATCAGCACGGATGATCCCGGTAAGGCGGAACCCTCCGGCACCGCGCCCTTTGAGGTGAAGGAGGCGATCCTTCACAATAGTACACCGGCAGTACCAGATGGCAGTCCCTGCGGAGTGATTACCATAGATGCATTCCCAGACCGGTGGATCAACCAGACCTTTACGATCACCGGGACAACCAGTTTCCCTCCCGGAACGGGACTGCTCGTACAGGTCTATCCCACAGCATATGACCTTACCATGAACATGGGAATAAAGTACCCGGCGGCGACCCTGTCGGGGGCAACGGCACAGGTAACTGTTGAGAGGGGGAACGGGAGCGATAACCTCTGGTTCATGACGCTGGATAAGGGACGCATGGATCCCAACCAGCCGAATTATCTCGTGAACGTCAGCAATGACCGGATCGATCACCAGACCTATGCGACCATATACGGGGATACCTACTGCTCAAAGCGGCTTGTCCTCCCGGACTGATTGCCATGAAACACCTTACCAGCCTTACCTGCTCCCGCATCGTGGCCTTCAGGGTCGCCGTGATGAATCCTCCCGACAGGATACAGACCGGGAAAAGATTCCCGATCAATGATACTGCCGGTCCTGCCGAAAGATGGAATAATTCCCCCGTAACGGAGGCTGAATGAAAAAGAAATACTTCGCGTATGCAGGGATCATCTCTGCCGTGGTCCTTGCAGGTATGTTCATTGGCATCCTCCTTACCGGGATTCCCATACCCTTCATGCCCCCGTCCACGACCATCGATCCCATCACGGAAATGAGCGTAGACGAACACAATATACTGGTCCTGGCCGGCACGACCACCCTGGCAAAAGACACTGACCTGTACGTCAGGCTGACTGCATCACCCCGGTCCCCGGGGCAGGATGATACTGCCGGAACAGTAAAGGTCAACACCGATGCCTGGATCATTCCCGGAGAGGGTGGAAATAACCGCCTGCGAGGTACGATCGATATCTCATCGGTACAGCCCGGCGATTATACGGTTTCCCTGACCACCTTCACGTATACAAAAAATTTCACCATGATAGAAAGCGATCCCATCGCAACACAGCATTTCACACTGGGAGATGAGAATGCCGGCCCGGGAAGTATCCGGAAAAAGACCCGGGTAACAGAGCCATTTATCCGGATCAATCCCACTGACCAGACACTCGTTGGCGGAAACCTGAAAATTTCCGGCATCACCAGTCTTGCGCCGGGCATACCACTGGCGTGGAGTATGCAGACGGTGACGAACGGATCGGGCAATAGTACTCAGGAGTTCCAGGGTACTACCGTGGTTGTCCCCGGGACAGAGGGAATAAACCGGTGGAATGTTGTGCCCGGCACCAGCGCGATACCACCGGCCCGGTACCAGTTCCGCATCTCAAAAAACCCGACCGGGAATACCTCACCTGCCGGGACCCTCTCCACCCTGTACGAATTCGATAATCCCCCTGCCTCCACTTCACTGCAAAATACAACGGGCCCCGTAAATATCTCCGCGGGCTTCATCACGATAGATGCAATTCCCGAGATGAGGACCGGGGGGGTCTACGTTCTCACCGGAACGACCAGTCTCTCTCCGGGTGAGGAAATAATGATGGTGGTCTTTCCTTCATCAGGTTTCGATCTCCTGTTCGACAGGAATAAAGGCCAGACAGGTGATTTTTCCGGATTAACCACGGTAACGACAGCTGTTGCCGGAAGTGGCGGGGAGAACCTCTGGTCGTTCGAACTCCCGACACATCATTTTAAACCTGACCAGTATATCGTCACGATAAATAACGATACGTACGACTTTGAGGCAGGAGCGACTGTTCCCGGCGATCTGTCGTGTTCGAGAGTATTTACTATCGGAGGCTGATGCTATTATGAAACGAATTACCTATCTTACCTGTACCCTCATCGTTGCCTGCATGGTGGCCGCGATGGTCGGGTGGTCGATGGCTGCCGGCAATTTCCTTATCCCGGTCATCGCCATCCCGCTTGGGATTATCGTCATCATTGCCTGCCAGGCACAGGTTGACATCGTAATCGCTGATGAACGGGAGAACCGGATCCGGGGCAGGGCCGCGCTCCGCACCCTCGAAGTCGTTGCTATCGGGGGTGCGATTGCCGCGATCATCCTGTATTCCTACATCGTGAGTATCCCGCTCACCCCCATCATCACCGGAAAACTGGTAATTACCGATGACGGCAGGCAGTCCATGACGATTGCCGAGTACCAGCCGGGGAGTGTTCCGGGCCCGGACACCCTGGTCCGGTCAACGACTATCAACGACCTGAGTTCGATGAACGAGAGCGAGGCGATCGCGTACAGTTCCTATATCCGCGAAGGGTTCAAGGAGAACGAGAACCGCGGCCTTGCAGGAATGACGATCGGGGGATGCCTCGCGGCCATGCTTGCGATCTTTGGAGCGTTTTATCTTTATTACGACAGAAAGTATTAACCACAGGGTACCATGAAGAACAGGATCAAGGTCCTCCGGGCCGAGCGGGACATGACGCAGGAGCAACTTGCCGAGCTCGTCGGAGTGACCCGGAACACGATCATCTCCATGGAGAAGAACAAGTACTCTCCCTCCCTGAAGCTCGCATACCGGATCGCCCATCTTTTTGGCGTCGGTATCGATGACGTTTTTACCTATGAAGAGGAGATTGACGGCCCATCCGGCGATGATGAGTGAGCCGTAAACGACAGAAAAAAATTTAATCCCGGAATACCGCCCGGCCTGCATCGGAATTTTGGTACTCTCCCACGGGCATAATACAATTTTGTAAATATCACTGCCCATGGCAAACATTGCGCATTTCGAGATCCCACCGACAATGTCGACCGTGCAAAGCACTTCTACACGAACCTCCCTGGCTGGAAGATTGCCCCGATCAGGACACCGACCATGGACATGGAGATGATGGCAAAAATCGAGTACCAGGAGATCACGCTTGGCGAACCTGCACTCGGCACCATGAACATGGGCGGGATGTTCAAGCGGCAGGGTGACGAGACCATTAGGAACTACGTGATGGTCGGGGACATTGACAAGGTGCTCGTGAAGGTGGAGAACCTCGGCGGGAAGATCGCGATGCCAAAAAAGATGCTCAAGGGTGTCGGCCTTGTTGCGGTCATCCAGGACACCGAGGGGAACGGCTTCGGTATCTGGACACCGGAGAGGTAAGGCGAACGCCAAAAGAAGATTGGTTTTTGAGAGGTGGGGGCAGAATCTGCAATGCTTCATCTCAAGGGATCTTCTGCCCCTTCACACAAATGACGAGCATGTATTCCCGCTCTCCACCTCTTTTTGAACTTGGGCGACGACAGCCATACAGACATACTGGAGCATGCTGCAGGTCACGCTGGTGACCCGGGCAGGTTCATCTGTCGGGCAGATGATCCCGTATACCGCCCGGCATGCATCCTTTTTGGGAACCAGCCCCCAGCCGGTCTCGTCAACAACATGCAGGGCCGCAGCCACATGGATAACGGAGGACGGATCCTTTGCCCATGACCGCAGGACGTCAAGGAATCCTTCCCGCTTTTTACCATTATCCGGATCATACCCGAAAGAACCCGCTGCAATCTTCCAGAGTCCATCCTCCGTCACGCCGAACCGCCGGAGCCTCACGAGGGCGTCGTGTTGCGATGCAGGTGAAAGACCGGTTTCCATCTCCAGTGCTGTAGTCGTTGCACGGATTACAACCCGACCGATCAGTTCCCCGAGTTTGGAATGCTTGCCGGTATTCGAAAGATGACGGGACGAACCGGGATCCGCAACAATGACGATCATGTCTGTCCCGGACCCGGTGGCGATACCGGACGAGTAGATGCTCCGGGCCATCAGCTGCTGGAGAGCGGCGGCCTTTGCTTCAGAGGCCGTCATCACTGCCCGCGTCATGGCATACTCCGGAAGATCGGCATCGATAAGGATGATGATGTTGATCGTACCGCCAACCGGCTCGCAGGAGTCGCCATTCTCGTAGTACGAGGCCGGGTCACCGGCCCTCCCACCATTCCTGGCGATCCCGGCAGTCACGATCGCAGTGACGATGAGCTCCCGGAACGATTCGGTGACAATGGCCGTGTTTTCCATCTCTGCCCGGGTGATAAGGCCGGTGGCGGTTTCCGGGTCCATCCCTAGGTTTCGTGCAACACCATCGAGATACTGCTGCACGCTCCCGTTACCGGCATGGCAGGTATCGCAGGCTTCAAGAGAGATCTGGTGGTTGAAGATCGCCACCAGGTCCCCGCGGTACCCCCCGTTCATCCACGACGTGGAGAGTACATTGCGGGGCCCGGGGAAACGAATGGTAACTGCATCGGATGTCCGTTCCGCCATCTCTCCGTTGAGAAGGTGGATGGGTTCATTCAGCGGCAGGCGGATCACAGGCCCGCTCATAGCCGGTATCGCCTCATCAGCACGATGCAGGCACCGAGCCCGAGCAGGGCAACCTGACCGGCAAACCCGGGCGTCTTTGACGTTGTTGCCGGCAGGGCAACCGGGTTTGTCGCAGCCCGCTCGTAATGCCAGGAGTTGATAATCGTCGCCACCTGCTCGGTTGCATCGACGATGCGGGGGCCGGCCCTGCTGATCGTATCCGCGTTCACCGCATACACCCGGTGGTTCTTCACTGCCGAGAGTGATGCGTACTGCGGGTTGGTCATAAACGCTTCCAGGATCACATCCGAACTTGTCGAATCCATCCCGCCGCCCCCGTTCACGATGATAATATCCGGGTTGGCGGTAAGGAACTCCTCCAGCGAGACCGTACCCCAGCCGCTCTTTTCGGAGAAGCGGTTGACCCCGCCGGCATGTTCGATCGCATCGTTCTGCAGCGTGTCGTTGCCACTCACGTAGAGCGGGGAATGCCAGACCACGTGTGCCACCGTTGGTTTGTCAGTCTTTGAGGCTGCCGCGGCAACGGCAGAGAGCCGGGCCGAGAGGTTTGCGGCCAGTTCATCTGCCCGGGTCATCGTGCCCGTCAGGGTTCCGACCACGCCGATATCCCGGATCATGTCATCGATATTGCACGGGGAGACGACCACTACCGTCAGGCCGAGCCCGCGGAGCCGGCTCACGGTCTCCTGCGGGGTGATGTCGGATGCCACCACGAGATCCGGCCGAGTGGCTGCCACCTTCTCGGTGCTTATGGCCGAATAGCCGCCGATGCGGGTGATATTCTGTACTGCCGGGGGATAGTCGCAGACATCGGTCACCCCGACCATCCGGTCACGGAGCCCGAGGGATACAAGGAGTTCGGTGTTCGAGGGCGCCAGCGAGACGATGCGCTGGGGGATTTTATTGAGCGTGACTGCCGTGCCGGCATCATCGGTCACGGTGATGGCTGCCACCGGCTGGATCAGGCATGCCAGCAGGAGGACGAGCACCGGTACGATCCACGTAGCTGAGGTTTGGTTAAAAGACGTTGGATTCATTTACGATTCTCCGTTCATCAGTGGGGTCAGGTACGAGCAGCTCCGGTCCGCTGCATCCAGTTCTTTTGTCTCAATGACAAGGGTTGCATCCCCGGGGAGCTGCTGCATGACCGCGGGAAAATCAATCAAACCGTCCCCGCACGCGGCATGGTCATCGTTTGTCCCGTGGTTGTCGTGGAGATGGACATGGCAGAACCCACCGACAGCGAGAAATGCGCCAAGGTTCCCGTTCAGTTGCGCATGACCGACATCGAGCGTGCAGCCAAGATCACGTGCTGCTAGTTCCATTATGAACTTCGGACCACGGAAGTGGCAGCATTCCCACATGCCCATATTCTCGACGCAGGCACGGACCCCGTGTTCGTCCTGGAGGCGTGCAAGATCATCGAGTGAGCGGTGCAGGGCAGCACATGAGCGGGCCCGCACCTGTTCGTACGGTGCATAGCCCGGGTGGATGACGAGATGGTCCGCCCCGATCCGGGTACAGGCCGCCATCGTATCGTCCAGCACTGCAACCGATGCCTGCCGCATACGTTCATAGACCGATGCAATATTGATGTCGCTTGTCGGGGCGTGGACAGAATACGAAAACGGGTACTCGGTACAGGCGCTAGTGCCCGCGAGAATATCGTGGAGCCCGTCCGCAAGGATCTCCACATGCGTAGTCCGCTCCGAGAGGGTTGCAAGCGCTGTATTGAGCGGGTAGTCCATCCGGCAGAACGTGGAGATGTAGAGAGGGTGGGTCATGCGTAGTTACTCCGATAGAGGGGGGATTTTGTTGTCAGGCTGTTCAAGAAACAGGAGAATCCCGTCATAGGTGCTGGTGCATGAGGCACCGGCCGTGCAGAGATCGGTCATGGCTGCGGCTGCGGCGCCTCTGGCAAAATCATAGGATGTATACTCCCGGCCTTCCGGGAGGTGGACGATCACCTTGAACGGATCAGATTCACGGAGCACTGACAGGGCCGGCAGGTTACCGGTCCCGACCGGGTGCATGGGGAGGACGATCCGGTCGGCTTTTGCGGCCATGCGCCGGAGTTTCTCAAGTGAATGCGCCGGGATCTGCGAGAACGGCAGGACCGGGATGCAGGGGATCTCCAGCGCCCTGGCCGCACGATAATCCATATCGGTGGTAGCAAGGATGCCGGCCGAGAGATCATAGCCCCGTCCTGACAGGAAGTGCAGGAGATCCGCACCGCTTCCCCCTCCCGAGACAACGAGTACACGAAGGGGAGTCTCCCGAACGCCCAAGTTTTTGCGGGACCGGGCTGAAAGGGGCATCAGGAAGGTCCGGCCGGTGGCCGGGTGGCAGGCCGCGACCACCACCGCTCCGTACACTCCCCGGATCTTCTCCGGGGTCAGGACATCAGCGGGCGTCCCATCCGCAACGAGCATCCCATCCTTGATCATGATGAGGCGGTCGCAGTAGAGTGCGGCAAGGTTGAGATCGTGGAAGACACCGATGATCGTTGAGCCGGCACCGGCAAGATCCTTCATCAGCGAGAGGACGTCTGACTGGTGGGAGAGGTCGAGGTGCGAGGTCGGCTCGTCCAGCAGCAGTACTTTCGTGTCCTGCGCAAGGGCGCGGGCGATCAGCACCCGCTGCCACTCCCCTCCGGAGAGCGCCCGGATCGACCGGTCCTGTAAGTGGCTGATGCCGGTCTCTTCGAGCACCGTATGGCACCGGGCATAATCAGCCGGTGTGAGGGAGGAAAACCGGCTGGTGCGGGCGTACCGGGCCATCAGGACCACCTGCATCACCGTGTAGGAAAACGGGCGGCCCTCGTCCTGAGGGACAAAACCGAGCGCCATGCCCAGCTCCGCAGGGGAATATTCCGTGAGAGCCTTCCCGTCCAGTTCAAGGATGCCGCTTGACGGGAGCACGCGGCTGAACGCCCGCAGGAGCGTGGTCTTACCTGACCCGTTCGGCCCGATGATGCCCGTGAACGTGCCCGCGGCAAACGAACAGGAGACCGCTTTTACGATATCCTCCGTATCGTAGCCTGCGTGGAGGTTCTCTGCATTGAGGCTGAACCCGTCGTTCATCTGGTTTCACCCCGCTGGTAGATCAGCCAGATGAAGAACGGCGCCCCGATGAACGCGGTGATGATCCCTACCGGGAGATCCGAGAAGAACGTGCGGGCGAGCGTGTCGGCGATGACCAGGATGATCCCGCCGGCAAGGATGCTGGCCGGGATGACCACGCGGTTGTCCGGGCCAAGGAGCATCCGGACAATGTGCGGGGTGACAAGCCCGATAAACCCGATCGATCCGGCAATCGAGACTGCTCCCGCGACAAGCAGGGTGCTTGCTCCCAGCACGGTCCAGCGGGCCCGTGTCGCATCGATCCCGAGGTGGGCGGCGGTCTCCTCGCCGAGAGAGAGGGCGTTTAAGTCCCGGCCCATGAAGAAGAGAAGCGCACCGGCCGGGATGAGAAGAGCCGCCGCAAGCATCGCATCGGTGGACGATGCATTCCAGAACCCGCCCATCAGCCAGAAGAGGATCTGGTGGACGTTCTGGCCGGCAACCGCGATCAGGAACGAGACAAGAGCAGAGAAGAAGAACGAGACCGCGATGCCGGTCAGGAGCAGGGTCTCGACCGAGATCACGCCCTTGCGACCGGCAATCGACCAGACGATCAGGATCGCAACGACCGCACCGATCCATGCGAAGATCGGGACAAAAAAACCGCCCAGGAAGACGATGGCAAGCGAGGCCCCGAGTGCGCCACCGGATGACGTGCCGAGGATGTAGGGATCGGCCATCGGGTTGCGGAAGAGCGCCTGCATCGCTGCGCCGGCAACGGCGAGGCTTGCCCCGACAAAGAATGCGGCAAGGACACGGGGCAGCCGGATACCCCCGACGATGTCGGCAGCACCCGGCGCGGTGGAGACAAAACCGAAACCTGCCGGGCCGATGAACGTGCAGAGTACGAGAGTCAGGACTGCGGTGATGGCCAGGCCAATGATGAGGGGGATGGTTTTTGTCAAAGTGGGGGGTCACCCCGGTAAGGTGTAAGTTTTTCGGGTTGCAACCCGGGGAAAGGAAGACACAACGTATCGTCCGGGAACGTGGACGCAGCCCGGGGGTGAACCTCCGGCCTGCCAGGAGTGTGACACAACCGGGCACACCCTTTGCAGATTCCCCGCGAACACCCGTCAGCCAAAGTAGCGGGTCCCGTTACGCTGCCTTCGCGATGAACGTTCGCTCCTGGGTAATGGCGAAACGGATGAAGTCATCGCCGTCTTTTATGGATCCGGCATCCAGCGTTTTCTCGGATGCATCGTCCGAGCGGAACATCTGCACGCTGCCGTTCTCCTGCACCGGGCAGGAGTAGCGGACCTCGAGCGGGTTCTCATGGCCGTGGATCCCCGGCTTGTGGGAATAATTGTAGGCAAATGCAACGGCCCACCGGCTTTCCTGCATGTCTACATAGACGGTTCCGACAAGCTGCTGGTTGTCGTGCCGGATCATTACTTCTTCCTCAAACTGTTCAATGAGTTTCTGGGTTGTTGACTGGGGTTTGATTCCATAGATTTTTGCCATATCTTTTCCTCGTGATTTATGGTTCTGGTGTTCACATAACCGGGTATTATCCTGCCCCGTGTTGTCACGGAATCCATATGCATGAAGCATCAGGGTGATGATGCCGGATGTGTCCGGGGGAAATGGATTCAGTACCCTGTTAAATCAGGTTGAATTGAAACTATTTAAATTAATCATATTAACTTGAGTTAAAACAAATAGGCTTTAGTTCTTTGAGTTTAAAATAACTGGAAGTATCTTCGGAACTGCAGATTTGGCATAAGGGGGAGGGATATGCAGGAAATACAACACCACGGACACTCGCGGATCCCGGTCAGGATCTTCCTTGTATTCGTGATTGTATTCTGTCTTGCCGGAATGCCGGTCTCCGCCCGGTATGCCGCGCCGGAAGGAGCGAATGCCGGCATCAATCCCGGCGATCGTATCTTTCTTACCGAAGAGTCCCTGAACTTCACCCTGTTCAAAAACGCCACTTCCCTCCTCAACCCGGATTATATTGCCTGGCTTGACGGGTCGTCCCCTGTCGACTCGCAGAGCATTGACCCCAATACCGCCCGCCTCCGCAACCCTGTTACGATAGAGGATTCGCGGAGCCTGGCTCGGCTATTCCTGCCCCACTATAGCGATTCCACGTGGGGCACATCCTGGGTAGAGATCAAACAGGCTTCGGTTGGCAGCCTTAAAATCCGGCCGGTCAACACCGATGTCACGCCTCCTGCGGGCGACCCGCCGCTGACAACGATCCCCTATGATATGGACGTCCAGTTCCAGCTGGAGAGCACCAACCTGAATACCGGGAACTTTTCCAGCGGCTGGTACGAGTATATACTCACGCCCCAGGATCAGTCGGAGACGCACCAGGTGATCAACATGAACGGGGCAACGGTATCGCTCAAAAACCTGATGGAGGACCCGACCGCGGACAACAACACGCTCGCTTTCAATATAAAAGACCAGGGCATCACGAATACGGCGGGGACGTTCACCATGAGGTTCCGGACCCAGCAGGCCGACACCAACAAGCTCGACCTGTCGACGTCACTGGCGTTCACGGTGCGGACCCAAGGGCTGGCAGCGAATTTCAGCCCGCCGAACACGACCATGGGAAATACCGTCACCCTCAGGATCTACGGGAAACCGTATACCTACTATACCATCGTTGTCCCGGATTCCGATGACGGAAGACCCCAGTTTCCCAGCGGCACATACGATATCTATACGAGCCAGTACAATGTCACCGTCCACCCTGATGCAACCGGCGTCGTGCAGGTCCCCATGTATGTCCCCGTAATCGCCGGGGACACTTCAGGAACATACCGTTATTACTTTCCCCGGGTATATGCGACCCGTACCCCGTCCCAGTCAGTCACTGCCCAGCTGGCGGTCGGGGAACCGCCCGGGGGACTCACTACCACATCGGTCGTCCCGGTCAAACCGGATCTGGATGCAGACGAGTTCTTCAGCATCGGGGATACCATCACCATCAATGTCAAGGTCGGTAAAGACGTGGACACGGCATATTTCTATATCACCGGCCCCAACCTCTGCGCAAACGGGGCAAAACCCAGCGAACCATGGGTGTGTGTAATCGACGGGGATGCCGGCACGTTCGATTCCCTGCCGGTCTCCTCCGATATTGAGAATTACTACAAGTGGGACACCATGGGCACCAGCCTCGAGCCGGCAACCTACCGGTTGTTTGCCGGGAGAAATACTACCGGTTACCTGAAGCGGACCCTGGCTGCGGGAAATGCCAACGATTATATCGACATCGACCTCACCAACCCGTCCATCAATGCAAAGTTCCCGGAAGAGGCCCCGGGATTCTTTGCCAAGGGGGACTATGTTGTCTCTCTCTGGACCGCCCGGGGCAGCCCGTTCAAGGAGGGGACGGATGGCAAGTACGGGACGATCCGGTGGTATATCCTTGGCACGAACTACCGGTACACCGGCTACACGACGTTCCCGCTGCTGAAAGTTGACGGGTCGGGAGTATCCGAAGAGGAGATGGAGACCCTTATCAAGGGAGGCCACGATTTCCCGGGTTATTCCGGCATCAATTTTGCCAGGAATTTTTCCTACGGCCTCATGGAGGGTGACTACTACCTCGTGTACCAGCACCCGATGTTCAACAATGTCTTCGACATCTACCCGGAACAGGGCGCGGGTTATACCGGCACGTTCCGCAAACTCTACTCGACATCCGGTAACAAACAGCTGGATATCTCGACCATGGATACGAGCGACGCACTCTCCGCCATGCTGGGGCTGCTCAGGGATCCCGATATCGACGATTCCCTGCTCTCCGACCATTTTTTCATCCAGAAACCGTTGGTGATACTGGATCCGGTACTAAATTACGAAGTCGGTGACGAGATCCTGATGGAAGGATCGACGAACCTTGAAGAATCGTATGATTACCCCTACAACCAGATCAACCATCCGGCCGATAAGATCACGCTTTCCCTGTACACCTCTGATATGTACGCCGCCGGGAAAACCCAGAGTACGTATAAGGTCTACAGTACCGAGGGATCTCTCTCCTCGCTTGCAATGGGGGCAACCCGTAGGCAGGTATCATTCTCTATCCCGGCGCAAACGACCGCCCAGATGATGCCGGGAGAATACGTGGCGGTCATCAGCTGCGAGGACATTAAGTATACGACCGAGATCACGTTCGTGCTGCACGAACAGGGATACCGGAAGAAGAACGGGATCACGGTAAAGTCGGAGATCGGAACTGATTTTTCAGCAGCTCAGGGAACAATTCGTCCCACCAGTGCTGTAACACCGGTAAAGACTGCGACGCGGTCCCCCACCATCTCCCGGACGGCAACGATACCTCCGACCACGAAGAGTCCCGGGATGAACGGAGTCGACGCAGCCTCTGCCCTGCTCATAATTTCAGCGATCCTCGTCTCCGCACGGAGGTCCGGCCATGAACGTTAGAATCGACCAGAGATTTCTCAACCGGGTGATCATCATCCTTGTTGTGTGCATGATCGTTACCGGGGTCCTGATCGGCCTGAAGACGTTCGGGTTCCTCGGGACGGTCCCGAAAAGCCCGGATGCATTGTCCGCCGGCAATGTGACCGGGGGAGATGCGGGGGATGCGGCGGGGAACACTCCCGTCCGCACCAGTACCCGGCAGCAGAATGTCACCGCCAACAACACGGACGACCACAAAACCCTGACGCTGTCGTGGACCTATAACAACGAATCGTTCCAGTATACCCAGGTGGTCTCGAACAAAACGTATTACTCGTTCAGGCCAAAGGCAGTCCTGAACGGTAGGGCAAATGGATCGGCGCAGGATATCCGGCTCCTGCCCTACACGGTCACAACGGGTGACGAAGGTCTCATCCGCGGGATTGCCACCTATATCCTGTCGGAATCTGAAAAACACGGGTGGGGAGACTATGACACGGTGGGTAATCTCGTCTCGTTCTTAAGCCAGTACGATGGATCCGGATCTTTCCGTAACCTGAAGCCGGCAACTACCTACAAGTACCCGTTCCAGATCCTGTACGACGGGGGCGGATCCCGTGACGATGTGACAATCCTCGGGACATCACTCCTGGAATCCATGGGATACCCGGTGGCATTCCTCGATTACCCGCGCCAGTACGACCGGGGATATTTCATCTATGAATACGAGGGTATTGCCGTCCGGTGCGATGAGAGTGTCTCCGGGAAAAAATATTTCTTAGAGAACGCCACGGATATGGGCACTACCACCTGCTGGCCGGGTACGGGCCTGTGTTACCTGCCAAACGGGAGCGTCTTCCGGACGACTGACGGTATCCTGCGGGGGAATACCACTATCTTCTATACCGATAACCGGACCCAGGATGCCGGTGCTGCGGACTGGGATGTCCGGTCCGGTGTCGTATCGTACCGTGAGGGATTTGTCCTGCGTTCCGACCGGCTCCCGGCCTATCTCGAAATCGGGAATGCCACATGGATCTACCGGAAGTATTACTGTTATATCGATACCACCGATTCCTCCGTGCTCCCGGCTACGATCCCCGGGCCGCTGGCAAAAACGGATCCCCTGGTGGTTCCGCTCACGATTGATACCGGAGAGGGCATAAAAATATACCAGGATAACCGGATCGATGCCACCCTGAACGCCGCGCTCCGAAGCCCTTCGCCCCTCAACCGGACAAACCAGTCCGGGATGCCGAGCTTTGAAAAATCGGTCTCAAGCGAACTGAATATTCCCGTCCCCTCCGGGAACACAGATGAGATCCTGCCGGAAAACCAGCAGCTTGAGCAACAGTACTGGAATGATGTCTGGTATGACGAATCAACCTGGTACTATGATCAGGTATGGTACCTGGATGTCGTCAACTACAGCGTGATCGAACAGTCATATCTCTACACGCGGCAGAACGAGATCTATATCGCCCCGGCATCCGCATGGCGGATCCGGTACGCTGCGATACCTATCAATCCCCCGGACGAGGAACTGCCGGGACTCTCCACCTTCAGCGATATGCGGTTTGCCGTGTACAAGATCAACGAGGAGACGAACACCGCCGTCCTTTTCGATACGTTCTCGTACGGGTACGCCACCGGGCAGGATGATGTCAAATACCAGTATTATTACGAGACCGGCACGTTTTACATCGCGGTCTTTGTCAGGAACTGTGAAGCCGATGTTGCAGTCCAGATGCACGGGAAGAAACCGGTAACAGGGGGGTGAAGGTATGAACAATACGATCTCGAGGATAATAAGAAGGTTCGAACACCTGAAAGGCACTCCGGATAAGGAAACCGGCGCGGGGAGTCCTGAGGTAAAACCCCAAAGCGAGACGGGACCGGTAATCCGGAAAGTACGGCAATGGTTTTCTTTGCCCTCAGGAAAAATACCGGATCAACTTGCCGGCAAACGGCCGGCCAAAGAGCCCAAAAACGCATTTTCCAGCCTCATGGAGATGCTGCCCGTCCCGAAAAAAACCCACCCCCTCCCGGGATTGCAGGACTGCCACACTGATGATGAGATCGTGGACCGGATCATCGGCGAACACCAGCAGTATGAAGAACTGCCACCACTGCCACCGTTCACCGGAGTTGACGAGAACTGGGTCCGGGACCGGTACTGGCTCGTCCCGCCCTTCTCCTACGTGAATATCACCAAGGACTGGGAGATGAACACCCGGTACGAGATCATCGAACCGAAGGTTACGGAAAAAGAACTGATCATCCTTGAAGAGACCTACGAGCAGCTGCGGACGCTCCTGATCTACGATTCGCCGGTCAAACGGGAGAGCGAGCTTGACGAAGAGGAAGTAAGATCGATCATCCGCTCGTTCGACCCGAAGATCCCTGATGACCGGACTAATATCCTTGTCTATTACCTGAACCGGAACTTCACCGGGTACGGCAAGCTCGATCCCTTCATGCACGACGAACAAATCGAAGATATTACCTGCAACGGGGCCGGCATCCCCATCTTCATCTACCACCGGAAGTTTGCCAACCTTGAGACGAACATCGTCTTTGGCAACGAGGAACTCAACAAGTACGTACTCAAGATCGCCCAGAAGGCCGACAAGCAGATGTCGCTGACATCGCCGCTCGTGGATGCAGCTCTCCCCGGAGGCGCGAGAGCCCAGATCACCTATACGGACATCATCTCCTCAAAAGGCAGCTCGTTCACCATCCGGAAGTTCAAGGCCGACCCGATGACACCGGTCGACCTGATCGTCAACGGGACCTACAATTCCGAACTCATGGCGCACATCTGGCTCTGCGTGGAGAACAACAAGAGTATGATCGTTGTCGGAGGCACCGCGAGCGGGAAGACCTCCACCATGAACGCCATCTCGTTTTTTATCCCGCAGACAACCAAGATCGTTTCCATCGAGGATACCCGCGAGATCCAGCTGCCCCACCGGAACTGGCTGCCGATGAGGACGCGGGAGGGCGGGAAGAACCTTGATGCCGGTGATGTCGACATGTTCCTCCTGCTCAAAACAGCCCTGCGGCAGCGTCCGGAGTTCATCATCGTTGGCGAAGTGAGGGGTGCCGAGGCCCAGACGCTCTTCCAGGCCATGAATACCGGCCATACCACGTACTCCACGCTCCACGCGGGGGGGGTCAAGGAAGCGATCAACCGGCTCACCCACGATCCCATCAACGTCCCCAGCGTGATGTTCGAGGCCCTCAACCTCATGCTCATCCAGGGGCTGCAGTACAATGACGGGGTGGGATTCCGGCGCTGCCTCTCGTTAAACGAGATGAATGTCAGCGAGGGCGATATCCGGTGGTCCCCGCTGTTTGAATGGAATGCCCGGACCGACCGGTTCGACCAGGTCTTCACCACCTCAAAGACCCTCGATGCCATTGCGTACAGCCACGGGTGGTCGCCCGGGGAACTGAACGCCCAGGTCCAGGTACGGAAGAAACTTCTTGACCGGATGGTGGAGAAGAAGATCACCTGCATCGATGAGATCTCCCATTTCATCAACGAGCTCAGGAAGAACTCCGAACAATGCCGATACTCGAAAGAATAGGGACGGTTGCCAGCCTCCAGCGCCTGGATAAATCCTTAAAGGGCGCCCACATGCCCATTGCGGCACCCGTCTATTTCCAGTACGGGGTCATCCTTACGCTGCTTGCCGCGCTGGGATACCTGCTCGTGCAGTTCCTGCTCATGATATTTGGGATCGAGTTCAACCTCATCCCGTTCCTGCCTGCCATCGCGACCCAGGTCCTCCTCTTCTGCATCCTCGTCCCGGCGGTCTTCTTCGGTACCCTGTATTACCCGGCGCTGGTTGCCCGGGGCAGGAAGACGCGGATCGAGACCGACCTTCCGTATGCCATCACGTATATGGAGGCACTCTCGACCACGGTCACCCTCTATGCCCTGTTCAGGAACGTGTACGAGGCCGAACAGCTCTACGGTGAGGTGTCGCACGAATGCGGGATGATCGTCCGTGACGTGGAACTCTTCGGGGAAGACCTGCTGACGGCGATGCGTCGGCTCCAGGAAATTACACCCTCGGAGAATTTTGCCGATCTCTTAAACGACCTTGCTCTCGTGTACCGGACCGGCGGGAACATGAAGGATTTCTTTGACTCGCGGTCGGACAGTTACCGGGAGATTGCAAAACAGGAACTCGAGGCCACGCTCCAGATCATGGAGATGCTGGCTGAGATCTATGTCACGGTCTTTGTTGCCGGCCCGATCGCCATCAGCATCATGCTGGTTGCGCAGAACCTCTCCGGGCATTCCGGCCAGATGGCAGGAATCATGCCCCTGATGTACCTGGGTCTCCCGCTGGGAGCGATGATCTTCATCTTCATCCTCTACGTGCTCCTCCCGCCCGACAATATGGTGATTACCCACGGCGAGACCAAGGATACCGAGTTCAATGACGAGATCCTGGAGAAGAAGCCAAAAGAGGAGTATGATCCTGCATTCATCAAACAGATCGAGGCCCGCAAACAGCAGATCAAGTATGCAGATATCTTACGGCACCCGTTCCGGTACTTCATCGCGGATTATTCGATCGGGCTGCTCATGGGGATGATCCTTGCTGTCCTTGTCATTGTCACGTATTTCACCGGCATGTTCGCACGGATATTTCCGGTTTACACGCTCGAAATCTTCATCTGCATAACCGCGATTGCCCTCATCGTTCCGCTGATGGTGGCATACGAGTCCCGCCGGTTTTATGTCAACAAAGTCGAGGCGCAGATGCCGGAGTTCCTGCGGGATATTGCCGATATGAAGGATGTCGGCATCACCCTTCAGGGTGCAATTGCCATCGTCTCGACAAGCAAACTGGGCGTGCTCGCCTCGGAACTGAAGATCGTCTCGGAGGAGCTGAAATGGGGGGCCAGCACATCGAGCGCCCTGATCCGCATGGAGGAGCGGATCGGGCTCATTGCGGTGAAACGCGCAATCTCCCTGATCGTCAAGGCCAGCGAGATCACCGACCAGTTGCGGGAGATCTTAACGATCGCAATCAGCGACCTTGATCACTATCTCAAGATGAAGAACAAGCGGTTCAATGTCTCGTTTGTCTATCTTGCGGTGATTTATCTCTCGTTTGGGATCTACCTGTACTGCTCGTTCCAGCTGAACGATGCGTTTGTTGCGAGTTTTGCGAAGATGAACGTGAAGTTCGATATTGCGGGAAATGTCCGTGACATGTTCCGGGTTGCGATCATCATCGGGGGATTCTCCGGGCTCATGGTCGGCCAGCTGACGTCGAACAACCTGCTGAGCGGGCTGAAACATACGATCGTGTTCCTCGCGGGAGCGATTATTGTGTACGTGTATATTCTCTGATGAAAGGAAACCTGACGGAGGAAAAAAACCATGAAGAATGAAGACGGGGTTGCGGCGGTTGTCGCACTGATGCTGCTGCTGGCAGTGATTGTCACGTTCCTGTCGCTGTACGCGACAACGTACCTGCCGGCACTCAAGCAGCAGGCAGAGATCGAACAGATTACGAGTGTCAAGGAAGCGTTCATGCGGTTCGATAACGATATGGACCGGGTGCTCTCTGAAAAGGAGACCACGTCCTACGGGGAGACGATCCGGCTGGGCGGGGGGGATATCCTTCTCAACCCGGAGAAGTCGAGCGGGACGGTGTCGGTTGAAGATACCGGTGAACTGTTCCGGATTACGGTGGATGGTTCCGAACCGGTTTTCTTCAACAGCAGTACCGTATCGTTCGAGCCATCCTTCTCGTACTGGGAGAAGCAGGGGTATTCCTGGCAGTACGGGTACATCAACGTGACCAAGGGAAAGAAGGAGACTCCGCTGTCCTATAATACGATGGATGAGGTGACCGCAAGCCGGATCCCCGGGTATGCCGGGCGGTTGCTGGAACTATCCGGCACCGCATACGAGAGCAACCCGGACTACCTCAGGAACCTGACGGTCACTGCCGTGACGATTGAACGCGGATCTGCACCGGGCGAGGACCGGTACGAAACGAGCGGCAACGGGGCCTGCGTGCTGCGGATCAATGCCAGCGTCAATATAACCTCATACCAGGACACGAGATCGCTGGCGGTCACGATAGCAGATTCGCCGCTCCATCCGGGACTGGCGGAATATTCCAATCACCAGATGAACGTTCTGGCCTCCCGGTATTCCGTGCACCTGTCCCATCCCTTACCCGTGGATGACCATACCCGGACCCTGATCGTGAATTCGAATCTGTTATACCCGGTGACCGTGACCGTAAAGACCGTGACGATAGCGGTATATGTCCGGTAAATGACGGGCACGTTTTTTAGTATATCGGTGCCTGATCCGGATATTACATGTGCGAGGAGATCAGGCAATGCATTATGAAAAAGGATTGAATGCTTGGTGATTTTCTGGTATCTGTCACCACTCCAGCGCACGTTTTTCCCCGGGGTGTTGCAGACTGGACCGTAGGTCCTGGGAAAGAATAAAAGGAATGCAGGGAACATGGTCATGAGGAGACTATTTCGTGCCCATTCACCAGGGATCGTCTGTGAAACAACAGGACGTCCGTGTATACGGATGCAGCGCTGAAAACGATTGAGCAGCTCAACGGGTACGGGCACGTGCAGTTTATCATTCTCTTTGGTTCGGCAGGAGAGAACCGTATGACCGGGGAATCGGATATCGATCTCTGCCTGTATTATGATGGAGATCCTGCCGATGCTGCACAGTTCCGTCACGCGATCCTGTCAGCTCTTCCCGGGACACGCTATGATGTCCAGGTCTTCCAGTCCCTTCCCTTGTACGTGAGAGTTGAGGTGCTTAAAGGAACACCGCTCTTTGTCCGCGATCCGGTATTTTTATACGAGAAAGCGGTCGAGACGCTCCGGGATTTTGATAATTTCAAACACCGGTTGTACGATTATACCGGGCAGGCTGCGATGCCATGACAAAAAAACACCTGCGGGAGACGATCGTCCGTGTCAAACCAAAAAAAGAGTGCCGAAGGCGTCCCGGCCGGGCAAGAGCAATCCAGCAATCCGTGAATAACTTTCCAGCTCATCTCCTCTTATTGTTGTGACTGTACTGAAAAGTTGATGAACCTGACCCTGAAATACATATATGAAAGGAATTCTTATGGAAAATTATACAACCGATGAGATTATTTTTGTTGTGGAAGAGTCCCCGGAAGGTGGCTATCTCGCCCGTGCCCTGAATTATTCCATTTTTACAGAAGCAGATACTTTCGAAGAATTGAAAGAGATGGTGCATGATGCGGTGTCCTGCCATTTTCCCCAGAAAAACCGCCCCCGTCTGATCCGGCTTCATCAGGTACGAGAGGAACTGATGGCAGTATGAAACTGCCAAGGGATGTTGATGGCGACAGACTTGCCCATCTGCTATCATCCCCGGGTATCGTATCGATCATCAGACAGGCAGCCATCAGCGTCTATCAGCAGTGATTGACGGCAAAACGCATAACCTTACGATTCCCTGTCATAAACCACTTCGCGTGGGTACATTGCATGGGATCCTTAAGGATATTGCAGAGCATCAGAAGATCCGATTCGAACAGATAGTTATTGAATTGTCTGGGTAATGGCATGCCGGTCTTCCCATTCTTTGTGGGGGGTTCCGCAGGCATAGGATCCAAAGAGAATAATCTGGTCTGGATGGACAACAGCGACGATCCATTTCACTATCTCCCGGATAAGAGCGGGAGTAAGTGTTGTTATCGGGAGAATCGAATCCGATCCGGTTGCTGCCAGGGGCATATGCGTTCTTCTCTCACGAAGATACGTGCACTCGTTATCTATTCCTTTTTCCCCCGGGTGTGCCGATCCCCAGTACTTCACTCCATTTGAGCCCGAACTAAAGAAAAGTGTAAGATCCAGCCAGCACAACGATCGTGCGGCCATAATGCAACGGCACTATAAAAGGGATACTGACCGGTTCGTACCTGTTGCCAGGATGTCTCCGGATGTGGTATCCCGGGACTTATTTTCCTCCCGGAACCCCCCCTTATGAGCACCCGGCACTACTTCATCCCTCCCCCGGCCAAACGGGGCCCGTATCGGGCTCCGCTCACGTCTCCGAAAATGCGTGGACACTCTCGGTGACAAATCGTGTCCACATTCCCGCCCCGGCCGGTTATTTACGTCGGAGAATCCTGGCATCGGGTACGATACCCTGTTCACGTGCAGATGTGGCCGGAAAAACGCACCTTCACTCCATCATGGGCACAAAATATCCGTGGCCGGCCACCGCGGTGGGAGTTTTTTTAGGATTCCGATCGGGGAAAAGTGGGGATTATCTGGGGGCAGCTCCACCCGATTGTGGTTTTAAATAATACGGCCTGTTTTTCTGCCCGACAATTTCTGGTACCCGGCTGCGCCAGCCGTCCGCCCGGGTTTTATCACCGACCGCAATCCAAAAGATAACTTAAAATAAATTGTGTTAGATCAAGTTAGCTTGTTTATGGCGGGATATATAATCTTGTGAGTATTCTGCCATGAGCAGAAAAAACGTAAAGGAGTTGAAACCTTGAACATGAAGAAAAGAATTGCGGCACTCGTTGCCGCATGCATGCTGCTCGCGGTGATGGCCCCGGCCGTTGCTGCGGCAGACTACCAGAAGAGCGCGCAGTTCATGGGATATTTCGAACGTAACAATGTTACGAATACAATTGAAGATACAAAACCCGGCGGGTACACCTATGTCAACCCGGATGCCCAGCTGACTACGGTTGCCGACGCAGTGGGAATCGCATTCCGAACAACGCACGCCCCGGGTCCAGATGACTGGCCGCAGTTCCATTACAACGTAAAGCATGACGGGTACTCGCCGTCTACCGGGCTCCCGTCTGACAATTCATCCGCCTGGTCGAAGTACTTCCCGGTCATCGGCACGGTGAACCCGATCATAGCAAATGGAAAGGTGTTCATCCTGACGGGCTACGCGGGGTTCGATGAACCTGCTGGTCTCACAACGATCAACCTGACATGCCTGGATGAATCGGATCCTTCGCAGATCCTGTGGAACTTCACGCTCCCGCGCACCATCCACTGGGGTTCCTGGGCAGCGCCCGCAACCGATGGAGACTACGTGTACGTTTCTTCCGATGACAAGCACTATGCCATCAATGTGACGACCGGCGAAGAGGTCTGGAACTTCACGGGATTCAGTTACGTTTCAAACGGGGGGCCAGCCATCAGCGATGATATGGTGTTCCTAAGCGATTCCGGGGATTATTCTATTCCTCTGAAGAACGGGACGTACTATGGCCTGAACAAGGCCAACGGAGCGCTCCGGTGGACATTCAACTGGACAAATGCAAATCCGGTATTTAAATACTCGCAGGCTTCACCGGCGTACGATGCAACGGACAACTCTGTTTACGTCACCGGCTATAATGCCGATTACAATCAGGGCTACCTGTATAAGGTCAATGCCACCACCGGAGTACAAATCTGGAGCAATTATACGGCCACCGGTGTAATCCTGGGGGGTTCCGCCTCCTTTGATACAGATAATGTCTATGTTACCTCATACCTGTATGGCGGGAATGGGAAACTGTATGCATATTCCAAGGACACTAGTGTCCTTAAATGGAGTAAGACAATTGCAGGCACAGATGCCACCCCCGCAATAGCAAATGGCCTTGTCTATGTTAGTGGTGGAACTGCAGGCTCCGGGGGGAGTACCGGTGTCTACGCGTATTATACCGATGGTACACTCGCATGGCGCAAACTTAATGCTGGTATGGGTGGCTGGACCGACTCGGTCTCCGTTGCCAACGGCTACGCCTTTGTCGGACATGAAAATTCCACATATCCAATCTATTCCTACGATTCAATCTACGCCCTGAATGCGACAACCGGTGCAACAGTGTGGTTCTACCCGCAGGGTGGTGCAACGGCCGCGATTGCAAACAGCAAGGTGTATACGAACGGGAACAACGGGTACCTGTACCGGTTTGGGTGAGCCATAAGTACACTCACACGTGTTCATTTCCCCAAACGAAAAAAAATCTCTCCCTTTTTAATACCAAATCCACGGCCAGAAACTACGAACAATTTTCACGCGCGATTGTCTCCGCACCTCCATTGTTCCCGTTCGATCCCGTGGGCAGGTCCGGTTCTGCAAACTCCGCAGACACACATCCCCCGTTAATGAGACAAACCGTTCCAGAAACCTGCCGGAAATCCATTTTATATATCGGAGAATCGGATCGGAACCAATATTACTCACTTGGATATAAAAAAGGTACGATCAAGTACGCTTGTATTATAACAAGTTAACTTGTATTTTATGAGATGGGTTGAGATTATGGAACAAGAACAAAATCGGCATGAGGATGCCGTCTCCCCGGTGATCGGGGTGATGCTGATGATCGTGGTGACGATCATCATCGCTGCGATCGTCTCCGCGTTTGCCGGTGGGCTTGCCGGAGACCAGAAGAAGACGCCGTCCGTGCAGATCGACGTGCAGCTGAGGGAAGATCTGGATTCATCGGGATCAGCGTATACCAAACTAGTGTTAACGCATATGGGCGGGGATATCCTGACGACCCGTGACCTGCGGATTATCACCACGGTCACGATGTTAACGGGGAAGAGTTTAGAGTGTTATGGCACATATCCGATTTCACAAAAGTGTAGTTTAACACAAGGAAAAATGGGAACCGGGATGACCCACGTGACCGACGGAAGCATTGCTCTCAACGGGGGAGAGCATTTTAGTTCAGATGCATTCCTTGCCGGTACCGGATCCTCGGTAACCAACGACGGGTATCCATGTAAAGTGGTGAATGGAGCGTGTAACCCCGCTAACCAGTTCGGGAATATATTATGGATGAACGGGGATAGCCTGACGACCGTGGATGCAGATTCAACGGCAACGGTGCTCGGAACCGACGAGAATTTGAAAGGATTGGCCACCATGACCGTGGATATCGTGTATACCCCGAACAACGAGATCATCCTCCATAAGGATGTGATGTCATCATGAGGGAAACGGGACGGATCTCTGATGCCGGTGTCTCCCCGGTGATCGGGGTGATGCTGATGATCGTGGTGACGATCATCATCGCAGCAGTGGTCTCCGCGTTTGCGGGCGGGCTTTCCGGCGACCAGAAGAAAGTACCGGTCGCGCAGTTCGATATGAGATTGTATGCCAACGCTGTTATGGAGCTTAGTGGCCCTACAACGGTAACGATGGGAGGAATTTCGTATTACGTGAATTCCGGAAGCCCACGGTTTGACATTATTATGATAAATGGCGAACCTATTCCTCCGAAGGACCTGAAATTTGTCACGTACCGGACTGATGAGACGGGGGCAGTCGTGAAGCATGAAGTTCTTTGGGTTACAAGCAGCGGAACCTATAATTTCTTCCAGAATATTCCCGGGTGGAACCCCGATGCCATCCATCCCGGGGAGATGTATTACGGCAGCCCGGATACCCTTCTTGGTACTGGTGGGTCCGGCCTGGCGGTCGGAACCCCTGTTGAAATAGATATCGTCCACATCCCGACGAACACCGTCATCTACACCCAGGAGGTGCGCGTCCAATGAGAGCCCTTTTTGGTAACGAAGGTGCGGTCTCCCCAGTGATCGGGGTAATGCTGATGATCGTAGTAACCATCATCATTGCCGCTGTCGTCTCCGCGTTTGCCGGGGGACTGACCGGTCCCGATAAAAAGCCCCCCGTTGCGGTTTTTTCAGCAGAGGTGCTGCCCTGGCATGCTGAATGGACCGATGACGATCCGCTCGAGAACAGTACCGGTATCCTCTTCACGGAAGAGTCCGGGGATTTCCTCGACCTCAATGATGTGGCGATTGTCCTTGCCTGTGGCGAGGAGTCGATACGGTTCGCTCCTTCGACAAATGATGCGACTCCGTACGGGTACCTGCATATCTGGAAGGTGAGCGCCAATACGGTAGGTGTACCTGGGATATCCCATAAAAACGATCGCCAGATGAATGCCGGCAACCAGTTCATGCTCTACGCGGACAACGATGGCAACGGGAATGGTGTATTGGGGTGGACAACTCCTTCGGAATTCTACCTGACCCCAACGGAGATCTGCACCTTCCGGATCATCGACAAGCCGAGCCAGCAGACCATTGCGGGAGGGACGATTGACTTATGAAACAGAATGAGCGTGCAGTATCCCCGGTAATCGGGGTGATGCTGATGATCGTGGTAACCATCATCATCGCAGCGGTAGTTTCCGCGTTTGCGGCAAACACGGATATGGCCAGGCAGACCGGGCCGTCCGCAACACTGGAATCCAAGATACTGTTTTCACCAGTTCCTCAGACGTTTTACAGTTATGGCGAACCTGTTACGGTATATTTCCCCAAAATCGATTGCAACAAGTATTCCTCAACGACCTGTATGTCTCTCGATGATTATCCGGAATTATTCGGGACAACCTGCACGGCCGATTCGTGCATATTCCCGGCGGGGGATGTAGACCTGGATTCGTGGAATGATCCTAACGAGGATTTTGGATCTTACGGAAGGGCAAGCTCACTACATGCGAACCTCAACGGGTTCCTTTTTACCCACAATGGCGGGGATCCCATTGATCTGGACAATCTGGTATTGACGATGCGGTATTACGATCTTGCATCCACGGTCTATGCCAGCGATGTAAAAAAGTATGTTCAGTTCCTTCCCCGGGACTTTTTTTCACCGGATGTGAAGTCCCGTTCCACTGCAGCGTACTTCGGGACATTGAAGTACTTTTTCAAGGTGAATGCAACCAGCGAGGACGACACCATCGTCCGGCCGGGAGATCAGTTCGTATTCCTTGTCGATGATGGATACCAACCTCCTGACCGGTGGGCGCTCAGTTCGTATAGAAGTACGGGCAATAAGGGAGCGAGTGTCGGTATCGATCCATATTCCGGCGAGACCGAATGGTGGCTGAAAGACGGACCGTCCGGCAATACCCTTGCCCATGGAAACCTGGAAATACCGCTTACCTGAAAACGCAAGAGAGGAACGTGAATACCGGATATAATTTCAAAATACGAGGTGAATGAAAAATGAAGCAAAATGAATGTGCAGTCTCGCCGGTCATTGGCGTGATGCTGATGATCGTGGTCACGATCATCATCGCCGCTATCGTCTCCGCCTTTGCCGGGGATATGAGCGGAGGTCAGACCACCACACCGGTGGCCTCGATCCAGTGCAGTATTGTGAAACCGGATGCCCATAACGCAACCCTGACGATGACGCATCTCTCCGGCGATCCCATCAACACCCGGGACATGAGAATTATCGTGAGTTACAAGGATGCCAACGGCAACCCGAAGCAGACAAGGACATCGGGCAGTTCGGTCTCGATCCTCAATTCTGACGATGAGACCGTATCCGTGAAGGTCCCGTACCTTGCGGATCCCAAGGTTGGATCCCTTGATTCAACCGGTGATGAACTGACCGCCATCAACTACGGCAAATACGTCTGGAATATCGGCCAGGTCGTCACCACCGGCAATGCGGCGGGCTTTACAGCAATCTTCGGTGTTGATCCCTCCACGGATCCATCCGGTGTGAATATTGGAGACACCTTCAACATCAAGCTGGTGGACATCAACAGCCAGAAGGCGATCTTTGAGAAGGATGTGAGCGTACGATGAAATCCGTACAAAGAACTGAATCCGCAGTCTCACCGGTCATTGGCGTGATGCTGATGATTGTCGTGACGATTATCATTGCCGCCATCGTCTCCGCTTTTGCCGGGGGCATGGGAACCGACCAGAAGAAGAGCCCGAATGCACAGTTCAGCATTTCCGTGGATACGAGCGGTGGCACCGTCACGTTCCAGCAGACCAGCGGTGACGTACTCGCTCTTAACGAGATCCTCGTCCAGCTCGAATGCAACGGCCAGGCCATCACGCTCTCCAACGCGGATACACCAACCGGATTTACCGGTAATTATCTCAATGAAATCGGCGGAAGTTCAGACGGTTACATCACCGCCAGCGACCGGTTCACCCTGGCCGCTGATACCAACAGCGACTCGCAGTTCTCATACAATCCCACTGGCGCAGCAGCAGCCTTCACCATCCCCTACAACGCCCACGTCTCGTACATGATCCTCGACAAGAACAGCGGCAAGGCCATCCAGACCGGGGAGTTCTTGCTCCGGTAACTCAAACCTTTTTTCTGTGCAGAACGTCCAGGATGAGGAGACGAGCCATGCAGATCCCCGATGGCTGATGCAGTCGCCGGATGTGTACGTCCGGTCCATGAGGTTTACCGCGCACCCGACAATGTAGTGGATCATCCTGAGCGATCCGTACAATCCCGCGTGCCGGACAATCAGGACCTGGCCCCGGATAGCATCGTAGATGATGGGATCACGTTCATGCAAAATTAGGGAGCGCCGCATGTATCCGGGGTATCCATTCACGCGATCCGGAGAGATGAGGTTCCTGCCAGCTGCCCGTGACGGACACTATATCATTTTCTATCCCCCACTGCCGGCAAATCCTTTTATGGACAGGTACGAATACAACCTAATGGTGGTTTGTTTCATGTCCGAAATCGAAGAAATGGCGAAAAAAATGCCTCCCGATCTCAGGATACAGGTCCAAAACTTTATGCTGTTTCTCCTCCAGCAAAAAAAACAGAACAAAAGGCGTATCCTGTGCCAGGACTGGGCGGGGGGCCTGCGCGATTTCCGGGAGAACTATACCTCGCAGGAACTCCAGAAGAAAGCCCTTGAATGGCGTTAACGGATAACCCCATGTATCTCGTGGATACCAATGTCTGGCTGGAACGTCTTCTTGGCCAGGAGAAGTCTGAAGAGGTCGGGGACTTCCTCTCAAGGATCAGTACTGATCAGATGGGAATAACCGATTTCTCCCTGCATTCGATCGGGGTGATCACCAGCCGGTTAAAAAGGCCGGACATTTTTACCGCGTTTCTTTCCGATACCTGCATAGAAGGGGCCGTGAGCGTTATTTCCCTTGCCCCGGAACAGATGCACAAGATAGCGCAGGTGATGATACAGCACCACCTTGACTTTGACGATGCATACCAGTATGTTGCGGCAGAAGAGTACCACCTGATCCTTATGAGTTACGATACCGATTTCGACCGGACTCCCATAAAAAGAACGACTCCAGATCAGGCACGATGAGCACGTTTAAAGAAAAATTCGACTTGGCCGGGTTCTATGAGGGGAAGTCCGGGAATTACAGCAGGCCGTATTTCTTATGGGCCTGTTCAATGGTCATCAGGTTAAAAACATAAATTCTCTCGTTTATGATCCTGTAAAATGCAGTGTAACTGGGGCTGATGTGCAGACGATACGCGGGATCTTTCCCGGCACAGGTAAACCGTTCTTTATCCCCGGCTTTCCCCGGGAAGGGATCCTCAGCTAGCCGGGCGATCCTGTCGTGCACAATGCGCTGGCTTTTTTCCGGAAGATTTCCCGGGAATTCAAAAGCTTCGTCTTCAATCAGGACCGGGAACGTCACGGTTTGAACTCCACAAAATGGCCGTCCCGCATCTTCAAACAAATGGCGGCGCTTCTCTTGTGCCACCATCTCTTTGATCACCCGATCGAAGGTCTGGCCCGGTTTGCGAAGCTCAGAGATCGCCTCCCGGGTACTGGAACACACGGGGATCCTTTTTGTCGCACAATCCGTAGTGGACATACACGTATCAGGTAAGTCCGTCACGAGTAACTTCTTTATAATCCTTACATTTCATGTGCCAATACGATACGATCCGGATTACCGGATTCATGGATGTGAACCCGATCGCATTTCCTGATTTAGCACCATCTGCACCACAGGCCGATCATAAGAGGGCATGATGCCACCCGTATTCAATACCCGCTCTCCGTGAAGCAGGTACGGTAACAATTCCACTCCGGAATAAAATCGGCACTCATAAATAAAGACCGATACTATCCTTCAACAAACAAGTTAACTTGTGTAAAGTAAAGTAATATTGATATTGCAATCAGGGTGCAGAAGATCCGCAAACCGAGTTCGGGCCCTAAACCTGCAGGGGAATGCGAACAAACGCCCCGTAACAAAGCATCCTTGAAAAAAATATCAACCTCCCCTCAAGTGGCGGGAGCCTGTCCCGTTCGTGTGTCGTGATACCGTGACCCCCCAGAACCCGGAAGACTGGATCATCAAATCCCCGGACGTGTTTGTCAAGGCATTCCGGTTCACGGCCTGCCTCACGTCGTCACGCATCGTCCTCTCGGATGCCGGCAATGGTCGGGGGGCAGGCCGGGATCTGCCGCTCGAAATGGTGACCGGGATCGAATGCAGCCGTAACGGGAAGGGCGAACCGGTCCTTATCATCCTCACCGGGCCATCACGGGAAGACCCCCGCCGGCTGATCATGACCTTTGCCGAGCGCCCGGGCTTTCTCCGGCAGGGGGAACGCGACACGTGGGTGCAATGGATCGTACGGTACCGGCACCTGCCGACTCCCATGGAACCGGTAGTACCGGTCTCTGGTATGCCGGGACGGTACAAGAACAGCCCCCCGGGCTCCCGGGACCCTGGCCACCGGGACATGGATCGTATCGTCCCCTCATTCATCGGTCTGCGTAACGATCCGCCCGAAGCTGGCCCGGTGAACGATGGTCCCCGCAGGGACGTGATGAGAACAACCGTGGATGTGATCGTCAAAGAAGATCCGCATCGCGAACCCGCAACAGGACCCTCCCCGCGTTCCGCAAACCCGCCGGGCCGGGCAGGATCGTACCCCCCGGGCCAGTCATTCTTCTGCCTTGCGTGCGGCAATCGTGTTCCGGTGGGGGCGAGTTTCTGCAACCGGTGCGGGGCGAGCCTGATCCATCCGGGCAACGAGGTGGTCAGGTCCCCGTGGGACCCGGCCCGACCGGAAGAGGAACAGTCCCGGCTTGCCATGCAGTGGGGGGTAGAGGTTGCTCCTGCCGCGGGCGCCGGGCAGCAGGCTGTACCGCAGGGACCGGACAGGGTACCGGATTGTACGTCGGCCTTCCCGTTCGCGGAGAGCCATATCCCGGGTGCCGGTACCGTGGCCGGAAAGCGGGTTGCAATCCTTGCCGGCATCCTTATTACGGCCGTCATCCTTGCAGCCCTGCTGGGAAGCTCGCTCCTTGCCTCCATGACGGGGGAGAGTCAGGGTATGATACCCGCTTCCCCAACGGTCGGAGAGGACGATCCCACGACCGTATCTCCCGTAGAACCGGAGAGCGGAGCAACCAGTCCCGGAACCGGCAGTACCCTGCCGGCCGCATCATCCGGTTCCGGAAGTTCCTTTACCGCGTCCGATGCCTCATCGGCAGCGATCCCGTCCAACGGCACGTACGTCCTTGTCCAGGGATCCGGCACATGGGAAGGATCCTACGGGGCTATGCCGGCGATCTGGGCCGTGCGGGGAGCCGGGGAAAAAGTATACAAAGTGGGTGAAACATCGGACTCGTCCGTCACCGCGATATTCCGCAACACCGGGACCACAGGTTCAGGTGAGCTCGTTGTACAGATCTACAAAGACGGTGAGATCGTCCGGACCGGTACCGCCGGTTCGGGCGGGACCGTAACAGCATAGGAGGAGCTATGTATGTAAGGAGTAAAATGCCATGCAGCCGGCCCCGGAGACGGGTGCGGCGTCCCCATGTCGGGCGCTATGCCCGGATGCAGGGTATCCATGTCTTCTGGTAACCGGACCGATGACCATATGCACGCATCTATAAAATATCACCTTCCCACTGAGGGGATCCGCCGGGGAAAGACCGCCTTATCTCCTGGCGTTTTTTTACATTCAGTGACGAGCACGGTTCCGGCCCCTGCGTTCATGTCCCTCAGGTACAGTACCGTGCAAAAAAACAGAAAAAATCCGGTTGGAACTTCACGGACGACCCTGCCAGACCTTCATACCTCAGGGTACCGGAGAGGGTCGTCGGGTCAGGTAACGGGTGCAAGCCCGCTGACTCTCTTATGCCTCGTAGGCAACGAGGATTGCACCGCTCTCTTTCTCCGCTGCCTTCAGTTTGGTAAGGCCGGCGGGGGTCAGCTTCTTGTAGGGCAGGACTTTCTCGTACGCGACAAGGGTCACACCAAGTTTCTTCTCAAGAACCTCAATCTCCTTTACCGGTGCTTTTGTAAGTTTTGCGGGTCGTGCACATGTCATCATGTTCACCACGGAACTCCTTGAATCCCGCACAATATATAGAGGATAACTAAAAACCCCATTTCAAACCCATGAACATGAGGTGGAAATGAAGATCGAGCGAAAAAATCGGGATAGATCATGTCCATTGTTCTGAGTTCTTTTGATATTTTTGGGCAGCTACCGC
>NZ_JALOCH010000005.1 GCF_023227875.1 Methanoregula sp.
TCCGGCTCGCTGATTTCTTAAGTGTCTCCTTTCTATTTGATTTCACACTCAAGAAAAGGAGACATTGTACCTTAGATCTTTTGGTCGTCGGTACAACCATTTTTGGATGAGGATTTCAACAGAGCAGGTTATCCATTTCTCCCATGCGATCTTTTTTATCGAGCCCTGAACATGGTTGATTGTTTGGTTATTAATTTCTTCCATAGATTTCGCTCCGGGCTCTTACGTACCGGAGAAGGATAAGGATGTTTTCGTTATAAGGCTTAATTAATTTTAAATGATGGATTGCTATTGCTGTTATTCGATCCATTGATTCCTGCGAGAATGGATCCTTGAGTCCGCCGGACTGATCCGGATTCCGTGACATCCCGTACCGCCCGGGGATTTCCCGGGGAGACCCGGCGCAGATACTAGTGATTATATAAGATTCCGCGAAATTGTTTTCCTGTCGAATTTATATTTTTGGTGATACCATGAAACGTCAATATCCTTGGAATAATGCCAGAAACCTGGTAATTTTTACCCTTATCCTGCTGATGTGCTGCACGGTTGCAGCGGCAAATATCACATTTTCTCCGGACGGTAAGGGATACCGGTTTGAAAAAGACGGGTGGACCTATCTCCATATTGAAGGTGCTCCCTATGAACGGGGGTACCAGCACGGATACCTGATGGCATCGGAACTTGCGGAAATACAGGATCTCAACAGGTATTTTGTCTATCACGATACCGGCATGGAATGGAATTATTTCATTAATGCTTCAATGGAGATGTATCCTCAGCATATAGACGATGAATTCAATACCGAGATGCACGGGATTGCAGACGGGGCAATGGCCGCAGGGACAAATATCAGTTACGATGAGGTCCTTGCATGGAATACCTTTATCGAAATGATGGGGTACTGGTGGCCTCAGGAGGAACCCGGGGCATACGAGACGATGGAGATAATGAAGGATTCCTGTACTGCATTTATCGCAACCGGGGATTACACAAAAGACAAGGGAATTGTGTTTGCTCATACGTCCTGGTATCCCTTTGAACGTGCCCATTACTTTGACTTAATAGAAGATATCCAGCCGGAGAACGGGAGCCGGATTCTGATGCAGACCGCTCCGGGTCTTCTTGACAGCACGATCGATTTTGTCGTGACCGATGCCGGGCTCATGATCACCGAGACAACGATCGGCGGGTTCCACCAGTACGAGCAGAACATGTCGCCGAATTTTTACCGGATGCGAAAGGCAGCGCAGTATGCGGATAGCCTGGATGAATTTGTCACGATCATGGACACGAACCGGAGCGGGGGCGTGGCAAACGCGTGGCTGGTCGGGGATCTCAACACCGGCGAGATCATGAGATTTGAGCAGGGCCTCAAGTTCTCCAGCGTGACCAAAACCAGGAACGGGTACTTTGTCACGGCAAACAATGTTGCAGACCCGCGGATCCGGAATTTTGAGGTTTCCGGGTTCAACCCGACCGATGTGCGGAACCCGGTGGGTGCACGGCTTGTCCGCCTCTCGCAGCTGATGGAGGAATACAAGGGAAGACTCTCTCCTGATACCGCAAAAGTGGTCCTCTCCAACCATTACGATGTCTGGCGCAGAACGACAACCCCGTCATCCCGGTCGATCGAAGGGGCATACTGGCTCGATCCGGATCCGGCCACGAGTGCTCCTGCCTACCGCCCGGCAGGTTCCTTCGACGGCAAGGTGGGCGATTCTGCCATGGCGGCAAATATGAGTTTTGAAGCCCGGTGGGGATTACCATCAGGCATGGCCTTTGATGCCGATGCATTCCTGGAACAACACCCGCAGTGGGGATACATGGAAGATTATCTCAAATCTTTTCCAACTCGTTCCTGGAATGTGTTTACTATCGAAGATAAGGATATTCCATGACCCCTTTTTTCTTTTTATTTTGGTTTGTTGATACTCCCGGAAAAGAATACAACCGACAGTAAGATATTAGTACGAACGACCCTGTGCAGTTGTATGCAGAAATAAACAAAGGGCGGACAACTCCGCTGCGACGAATAATCTCCTTTTTTTATCGGTCCCTGCCACCCCGTCGTTCGCTGTACGGGATATCGGCGCTCTTCCCCCGGGATAACTTCTCCCGTTCGCGCCGGGCACTCTCGAACCGCTCATCCAGAGGAATGTCGACACTCCCCCCCCGGGAAAGCTGCTCCTTCTCTCTCGCACCCTGGAACCGTTCCTCAAGAGGGATCTCAACACTCCGCCCTTTTGAGAGCTCCCCCCGCTCGCTGCGTGCCCGTTCGAACCGGTCCTGGAGCGCGATCTCATCGCTTCTCACGGAGGTGTACCGTTCCTGGGCATCACGGTCGCGCTGCTGCCGGCGTTCCTCAAAGGGGATGCTTGCACTCTGTCGTGACAACGACCCCCGGGGGGCAGCCGGCGCCGGTGCATCACTGTCGGAAATAAAATCGATACCGGGATCATCGGAAATGCTCCGGGAAGCCCGGGCTGGCACACGGGACCCGGCACCACGCCCGGCCGCCCCACCAACATCGGATGGCGTATGCCGTACTCCAGTGTATGCGTACGGGCTCTGGCCGGGGGCCCGTTTTTTCTCTCCCCGGATCTTCGCCACCTCATCGTTGATGATCTCCTCACGCTCGCTCTCGCTCCATTCGGTGAACATCAGGAACTGCAGGAACGCTTCCGGTTCCCGGAACACGGAGGCACGGATCCGTTCAAAGACGATCGTCCGGTCGACATTGCCGAACCATCCTCCCGACCGGATCGTGATCGCATCATCGCCGGACTCAAACACGAACACCCGCTCGATCTCGCCGTTCCGTCCCCAGCCGGTCTCCGACACTCCCTTATCCTCGAACGTGAACAGTTTTCCTACGGCACCATAATCGCCGCCTTCCCGGACGGCGATCCGCTGCGCTCCTGCCTCGTACTTGAATGTCCGGGGCGGTTGCCCGAAGGCAAATGTCTCTTCGAGCATCCCGTACGAATCGAAGATAAAACGGCGCAGGATCGTATCCTGGCGGGACAGGTCGTGCTCCGTCATGATATTGGTTGACGGGTCGAACCGGTATAGCCGTTTCTGGACTTTTCCTCCGTCAAGTACGCGGACTCCCCCGTTCCCGTACTGGTAATAACGCATGATGGTCCCGTGCCGGGACTCCGCGTGTTCGATAATGACTGCATCGGTCATATCAACAGGTCGCTCCGTTATTTTGAGTGTATCACTGGTTTTAACGTTGATCTGTCCGCCAAGAAATAGTTTCTTCCCGGATTGAGGATTTACGGGCTCATACAAAAGAGTAACCTTCATCCATTCCAGCAGATAACAGCTATCCGGAAATGACAGAAGACGTTCAGGCACCCGTACCCGATGGAGTGGCACAGGACAGTACCGTGTCGGCCCAGCCCGCCCCTGAAGAATCCGTTGGTATCCGCCAGGAACGCGGCCGCACCCTGTACCTGGCAAAGTGGAGCACGCGGTTCTGGGCATGGCTCATCGACTTCTGCATGGTGATCCTCTTCCTCAATATTATCCGCGGCATCTTTGCCCCGTTCTGGAACATCCCGTTGTATATCGATTTCCAGCATTGGGAACCATTTGAATTCGGGTTCCAGACCCTGTTCTTCTTCTTATACTGGACCGCTATGGAAGGGTTCCTGGGAAGGGGCCAGTCCATTGGCAAGATGGTGATGAACTTAAAAGTGGTCAATCGCGATGGCACGAAGATCCGTTACGGCACGGCCGCCATCGAGAGTTTCGGCAAGGCATTCATCCTCCCGCTTGACTGCCTCATCGGCTGGCTCGCGATGCCAGGCACCAAGCTCCGTATGTTCAACCGGCTCTCCAACACCATTGTGATCAAGACCGATTACAAGGAACCTGACGGTATCCTGTACATGAAGGACAAGGAATAACGGAAATTTTTTAGATCTTGTCTTTTGATAATTCAGGATTTCCGGATCAGCGGGAGATGCTTTTTCAGTACGACAACCGTATCCCGGGTCATTTGATGCGGGGGACCACCGGGACCAGGAGTGCTTCCCGACAGGATCGCTGAAAAGATCTGTGATACGGCCGCACCGTGGGAGGGGCTGTAGCCGCCTTCCAGCACGAGAGCTATAGGACAGTCCGCGGCCTGCATGAGGAGCCGGGTCAGGATGAAAAAATCCTCCGGCCGCAGGTCCATGCCGCCAAGCAGATCATCGTGGAGGGTATCCTGACCGGAGGAAATGATCAGGGCACCGGGCCGGAACCGCTCGATGGCTGGCACAAAAATCTCCGAGAATACGCTCCAGAAATCGGCGATGCCGGAACCGGCCTGGAGCGGGGCATTGATCGTGTAACCAGACCCGTTCCCGGTGCCGGTGTTGCCGATCTTCCCGGAATACGGGAACAGGTGTTGCTGGTGGACTGAACAGTAGAGCACCCGGTCCGTTCCATAAAAGGCATGCTCGGTCCCGTTCCCATGGTGGACGTCCCAGTCAACAATGGCGACACGGTCAACAATGTCAAGCGCATGTGCAGCTGCGATCGCCGCATTGTTGAGCAGGCAGAACCCCATTGGCCGGTCGTGTTCGGCATGGTGCCCGGGCGGCCGGGCAAGGGCGAATGCGTGCTCGCCATCCAGCGAACGGTCAACGGCCATGATCGCGGCGCCCACTGCATAGAGGGCCGCTTCATATGAGCCCTGTGTCACATAAGTATCGGGGTCAAGATAACCGGGAACCCGTGCGGCTGCGCAGCGCTGGCGGAGCCATGCGGTGTAATAAGGGGTATGCACGGTGTGCACGATCTCTTCGTCTGCCGGTCCCGCGATCCGTACGGGAACATGCGGGGGAACACCCGAAAGTGCTGAGAGCAGGCGGGCGTTGCACTCGGGATGAGCAGGATTGTCATGCCCGGCACTGGCCGGACTGGTGATTGCACAGCAGCGCCCCATCGTTGCTCCCTGCCAGAAAAATCCGTGGCCAGGTTACGGGAGTATTTTAATTTCCGGTATATCCAGTTTATGCCAGCGGAACGCAGGATATCAGGAGCGGGAGTATGGAGATGACAGGGAAGATCCGTCAGTCAGAAGAAAGAATCTCCGCAAGCCGGGCGGAACAGTCCGGGCAGAGCATCTTTTTCTTGCGGTCGAGTTCATCCAGCGTATCGGGCTTGAACATGATGCACTCATGCTTCTCGCAGTGGTCCAGGCCAAGCATGTGCCCGATCTCGTGGGCGCCTTCCTTGGTGATCCGGTCGATCAGGTCGTCGTCATTGCTGCGCAGGCCGTAATATTCGTTGCTGAGCCGGGCGCTCGATACGACCGCAGCGCCCACCTGCTGGCGGGCAAGCCCGAAGACAAAACTGTTGCCGTCCCTGAACAGGTCCTGGTGAACGACAAGAAGGACGGGATCGTCAATCCCGTGACGGTGCTTGTAGGCCTGGATGCTGTCAAGTAGTGCCTGCGCATCGATCTGCTTCCGCGCCGTGACGTAGCCCATCATCCGTACAGGGTTATCCGACACCGTTGTCAGCACACCAAGTAACGAGGAGATGATGCGGGAAACCGGCATCTGGAGACCGGGGGGTGACAAGGCATCCCAAAAAATATGGACATGCATCGCTATATTCTGTTGGAATGGACTCCTATAAACATATTGAGAATTGTGTCGGCAGGTACATCGCCGGGCACTACGCGAGTCCTGTTGAAGTGGGGATCGGGAAGAACTTTGACGCAGCGGAGGTCATCCATGCCGCGGGCATTCCGGTCCGGTGCACGGATGTGAAGGACCTTGTCCTGCCAGCAGGGATCGCGTTCCGGATCGACGATGTATTCGAACCGGACTTCTCATTCTACCGGGGTGCCGATGTGATCTACGCGATCCGTCCGGCGGTCGAGATGGTCCCCCCCCTTATCGCCCTTGCAGAACAGGTCGGGTGCGACCTCCTCGTGTATCACATGGGGTTCGAGGTCTACGGGAACGGGGGAGAGCCCATTGACTGCGGGGTGCTCCTCCACCGGTACGTCCGGGGATCAAAACCCGTCAAACAGGGTTGACTGGGTCTTTGCCGGCACTTTTTTTGTTTCAGGTTCATCTTTGGGAGCAATGGGCTCTTCCTTTGGCGGCCGGGGTTCCGGGGGTGTTTCAGCGAGGGAGATTACCGGCGCCGGTTCCACACGCGGTTTCTCTTTCTTTGGCTCTTTCTTCACCTTTTTCCGCTGCACGGTTTCCTTTTCCCGCTCCTTCTCTTCCTTCATGAGGGCCTTTATGATCTCCGTTGACCGGGCCCGGTCATTGAGGAAGAAATTGAGCTGGTCGGCATCGAACGAGAGCTCGCGGGCATACCCGGTAGGGTCCTGTTCGACTAAGAGCGAGATCGTGCCAAGATAATTCTCCCGCAGCGTGTTCTGGGGCATGTGCATCATGGCAGAGACCTTGTTCAGCGTGGCAAGGCGGATGGATTTCTGTTTCTTTGCCGTCGACATCTTCTGCCACCGCTCCGGGGGCATGATCCGGGTATGGATGCCCTTTCCCCCGGCGGCATCGGCCACACCGAGGAGCATGACCGCGGTTGCGTAGCGCCAGAGCGTGTGGTACTGGCGGCGGTAGGTATACCCGAGATATTCGTCGGCCCGCGAGAGGTGCCGGTATGCCCGGCCCATTGCGGCGGGGTCCTCGATCAGGTGGACACTGCCTTCAACCCACTGCTCGATGGTCTCCGGGGTATCGTTCACATCATACGAGAGCCGCATCAGCTCTTCGTCCCCGGTCCTGCCAAACAGGGCCGAGATCAGGGAGAAGATGGAGACCCGCTCGTCTTTCTGGGACGTGTGGACATGCACGTCATCCAGGTTGTCCCTCCCGATCGCAGAGGCATAGAGCATGTTGACCGCGGACCGGATGTCGCCTTCAGCGCTGTCAGCAATCGCATGGATGGCCGCATCGCTGCAGCTGATCTTCTCGGCAGCACAGAGGTACTTGAGGCGCGGGGCAATGGAACGGGCAGGGACTGCCTTGAACTGGACCGGGTCGCAGCGGGCCCGGATTTCCGGCGAGAGTCCGTACAGGTCGTTTGCGATCAGGACCATCGGCTGCTGCGCATGCCGGATGCATTCAATGATCGCCTTTGCCCCGCCACGGTCCGCATTCCCCTGGAGGTTGTCGGCTTCATCGAGGACAACGAGCTTGCGCGTCGCCCCGGTCAGGCTTGCGGTCACGCTCCCGGCGCCGGCGATCCGCTCGATCACCCCGGCGGTCCGCTGGTCGCTCGCGTTCAGCTCGATGACCTCCCAGTTCATGTCGTTTGCGAGCGCGTACGCCGCGGAGGTCTTGCCGATACCGGGCTTGCCGTAGATCATGAGGGGGCGGGACTTGTTCGTCCAGTTCCTCGCCCACTCCGCGATCTGCCGCACGGCGGTCGTGTTCCCGACGATGTCCGCAAGATGTGCGGGCCGGTACTTTTCTGCCCAGTCCATACAGACACGTTAGCCGTGTATCAAATAAATTATCTCTGATGAGACTCAAATGAAGCATACACGAAACTACGTTTCGGGTTTTTTCAGGTGATGTCGTGGTCCACAACTGCTCCACAGAGACAATTGCAAAAGTAGTCCGGGAATACGAGGGTGTCAAGAGAAAGCATGCCATCGGTGAGATGGTCAAGGCACTCAGGATTGACGCTCCCCATGTTGTGGCCGCATTCGGAGAGGACGCCGCGGTGATCGAGCATAACGGCGAAGCACTCCTCCTTGCTGCGGACGGCATCTGGTCAAAACTCATGGAGGCAGACCCGTACTGGGCCGGGTACTGCTCGGTACTGGTCAACGTCCACGATATCGCGGCAATGGGAGGGCGACCGATCGCGATGGTGGATGTCTTCTCCATGTCCAAGAGCATGATCCAGGAGCAGGTCGTGAAGGGGATGCACGACGCCTCGGCACAGTTCGGTGTCCCGATCGTCGGGGGACACCTGCACCCGGATGCTCCGTACAGTGTCATCGATGTCTCGATCCTGGGATCAGCCCGGCTTGACTCGATCATCTACAGCCATACGGCACAGGCCGGCGATGTGGTTGTTGCGGCTATTGACTTAAACGGTCGGGTCCACCCCTCCTGTGCCCTCAACTGGGACTCGGTCACCATGAAGTCCGCAGCCGAAGTCCGGGCACAGATCGCGGTGCTGGAACAGATCGGAGAGAAACATCTCGCGACCGCCGGCAAGGACATCAGCAACCCCGGCATCATCGGCACGCTGGGGATGCTCCTCGAGATCAGCGGCAAGGGGGCCGAGATCGATCTCGGCCTGATCCCAAGACCGGACCTTGCCAGGAACGGCATGACGTTCGAGCAGTGGGTCAAGATGTACCCGGGCATGGGTTTTATCCTGACCGCGAAGAAGGAACATGTGCCGGAGCTCATCGGGACATTCGCCGCAGTCGGCATGACCGCAAAAACGATCGGCACAGTCGACAATGAGAAGACCCTTCGGATCCGGTATGATGGCGATGAGACGCAGGTCTTCGACTTTATCAACAACGGGATCATGCACCTGACTGAAGAGGATGTTGCATGCCAGCCAAGGTAAGACGGGTCGGTATTGGTATATTGGAGGATCCCGACAAGGTCATTGAGAGTGCCATTGCCGCGAGCGGGACCTGCGAAGTCATCTGTTATTGTCGTCCCGGCGTGGTCAGCAAAAAACCGGGGAACCCCTCCGTCCAGATCACCGAACACGCCAGTCCCGAACAGGCAATGATCGACGACCTCATGGCCGGCAGGATCGACGCGGCCGTTCGGGGCACGCTCCCCTCCAATGCAACGCTGAAGGCGCTGAAGATTGCCGAAGGTGTTGACCATCTCGAACGTATCGCCCTGCTGGAGACTGCCCGCGGGAAAAAATTCCTGCTGACACCGGTTGGTGTGGATGAGGGCTGGACCGTCCCGGAAAAACTCGAGCTGATCCGGAAAGGGAAGATCATTGCGAAAAAATTTGGCCTTCCGGAGAAGACCGGTGTGCTGTCCGGGGGACGGCTGGGTGACGTGGGACGCCACAAGCAGGTGGATGCGAGCATGGCAGAAGCCGAGCTCGTGGCCCGGCTCTCCGGATCAGAGCACTGCGAGATCCTGATAGAAGATGCCATCGAGACGTGCGGCCTGATCATTGCACCGGACGGCATCTCCGGCAACCTCATCTTCCGAACCCTCACGTTCCTGGGGAACGGGTACGGCCATGGCGCGCCTGTGGTAAATATCAGCAGAAATTTCGTGGATACTTCGCGCGCCTCACCAAATTACACCAATGCGTTATTGCTCGCAGCATCTTTGTTGGAATAATTTAAAACCTTTAAATATCCTCTTTTTTCGAAAAACAACCATTTTTTAAGAGTAAAAAATATTCTGCGAAATTACGGACTCCGATTTCCTCTTGCTGTGCAACATGCCCTCCAATATCATAATACTGGATAAATTGCAGTATTTCCCCAAAAAGTATTTAAATATAACAAGTTGATTTCTTTTTGAGGTAAGAAACATGGCAGATTTACCAATTGCCGCAGTTGTAAGGATTGCGAAGAAAAACGGAGCCGAGAGAGTAGGAAGCGATGCAGCAGAGGCACTTGTGGCAAAGGCCGAGAAGTACATCGCCCAGCTGACCAAGGAAGCCAACAAGCTTGCCGAGCACGCTGGAAGAAAGACCATCAAGAAAGAAGACGTTGATCTGGCTGCAAAGTCCAACTGATCAACTCTTTTTTTCTAAAACTTTGGAATCTGTTTTGAGTTTTTATTGCTGCATTAAAGGATTATCGTAGTATCAGGACATCCACTTCATGTTCCGGACCATCCCCTTGTCCCCGCGGGATCCAGGCCGGTGCAGGAGTCTTTATCTGACATTCCACTCCATCAGATGAGAATAGGAGCCATGGCAATGGTACAGATTGACTACATGCAGGGAATGATTGCCGGGTACGCCACGTCACCGAAAGGACAGGAAACGATACGGAAATTCCTCACATCTCCCGAAGGCCAGAAGACCATCGACAGGTACCTTGCAACTCCGGAAGGGCAGGAGATGGGCCGGCTCCTCCTTACGAGGGCACTTGATTGCCTCGATCTTCCAGCGCCGGTCAAGGAACAGATCCGGACTGCACTTACTGATAAAAAGTGCTCATAGCGTCCCGATATTCCGGGGAGCGTTTCCCCGGATACGGAATTTAAGCGAGAAACATTTTTCACTCATCGAAAGATATTGGAATTAATGATATCCCTCCTCTATGTTGACGATGAGCCGGAACTGCTCAACCTGGGAAAACTGTTCCTTGAGAGGGAGGGGGAATTTTCTGTCACGACAACCGCATCCTCGCCGGAAGGCCTGGAGCTGATGGCAGGGGGAACGTTTGATGCCATCATATCCGATTACCAGATGCCCGTGATGGACGGCATCGAGTTCCTCAAGCAGGTGCGGGGCATGGGACGGTCCACGCCGTTCATCCTGTTCACCGGCAAAGGAAGGGAGGAGGTGGTCATCGAGGCGATCAACAACGGTGCGGATTTTTATCTCCAGAAAGGGGGGGATGCCCGGCCCCAGTTCGCAGAGCTCCGTCACAAGATCCTCGCAGCCCTGGAGCGCCGGCGAGCAGTCGATGCACTCAGGGATTCCGAACAGAGGCTGTCTGATATCATTAATTTCCTTCCCGATGCAACGTTTGCCATCGATACAGCGGGAAAAATAATCGCCTGGAACAAGGCGATCGAGATGATGACCGGCATGCCTGCCACAGATATGGTGGGCAGGGGGCAGTACGAATACGCAATCCCGTTTTACACGACCCGCAGGCCCATCCTTATCGACCTCGTCCTTTCCCCGGATGAACAGTATACGAAGGAGAACTACCATGATCTCTTAAATGCCGGTACGACCATTACCGCCGAAACGGTCATTGAAAAACCCGGTAGCGACACGGTGCATATCTGGGCAAAAGCCAGCCGTCTCTATGACAAGAACGGGAACATCACCGGCGCTATCGAGTCCGTGCGGGACGTGACCGGGCAGAAGAAAGTGGACCAGACCCTGCGGGAAAGCGAGGCGAAATACCGGGAACTGGTCGAGAATGCCAACAGCATCATCCTGAAACTGGACAAATCCGGCAATATCACCTTTTTCAACGAGTTTGCACAACGTTTCTTTGGGTTCACCGCCACGGAGATCCTCGGGAAACCGGTTGTCGGGACGGTTGTCCCGGCGCAGGAATCCGGATCTGACCGGGACCTCTCCCACATGATCGAGAATATCATCCGGCATCCTGAGGATTACGTGAATAATGAAAATGAGAATGTCACGAAAAACGGTGACCGGGTCTGGATCCACTGGTGGAACAAACCCATCTATGACAGGGACGGTGTTTTCGAGGGGGTTTTATGTGTAGGGACGGATATCACCGCCCGCAAGCGGATCGAAGACGAGCTCCGGATGGAAAATGAGAAGAACCGGGGGCTCATGAACCATGCCATTGACGCGATCGTTGTCCTGGATGCGGAGACCAGCATGTTCACCGATGCAAACCATAGAGCACTGGAGCTCTTCGGGAAGACCCTTGCCGAACTCAGGGCGATGAACTTTACCGGGATCTTCCCGGCAGAATTCCATGAGAAATACCAGGGGTACTTCACCGACACGGCCAGGAAGGGGACCGGATCGCATTCCCTCCTCGTTACCGGCAGTGACGGCCGGCTGATTCCGGTCATCGTGAGTTCAACGGCCATCGATCTCGGGGGCAGGCGCCATGTCATGGGAATCTTCCATGATATATCGGAGATCCAGATGGCCCAGGACGCATTACAGCTTGCCAACAAGAAACTCAACCTGTTGTCCGAGATCACCCGCCATGACATCCGGAACAAGCTTACGGTCCTCGGGGGGTACATCGAGCTCGTCAGGGATCACCCGCAGGAACCCGAGTACACCATGTACGTCCGGAAGATCCAGGAGATCGTTGGGACCATCGGCGAGAACATCGAGTTCACGAAGCTGTACCAGAACCTTGGGGTGGCAGCGCCGGGCTGGCAGAACGTCCATGACGTGTTTTTCCATGCCTGTGCCCGCCTCGATATCCGTAAAATATTTGTCCAGTCGGATACGGGCGACCTGGAAGTCTTTGCCGATCCTCTCCTTGAGCGGGCATTTTACAATCTTGCGGAGAACGCCATCCAGCACGGGGGGAATGTGACCACGCTCCGTATATCTGCCCAGAAATCACGAGACGGCGTGACAGTTATGATCGAAGATAATGGCATGGGGGTTCCCCCATCGGATAAAATCAGTATTTTTTCCAAGGGATTCGGGAAGAATACCGGTCTTGGCCTGTTCCTGGTGCGGGAGATCCTCTCCATCACCGGCATCAGTATCACCGAGATCGGGGAGTACCATAAGGGGGCCCGGTTCGAGATCCGCGTGCCACACGGGAAGTACCGCTATTCCGCGAATAAAATGGCAGACCGGTGCCATATACAGATCACCGGATCGGATGCCCCGGAAATTCCCGGAAATTCCCGGTGATCAGAAGAGGGACTTCAGTCCTGCCTGCACGAGAGGCCGGAGAAGCCGGATCATTTCAGGCCTGAAAAGCAGTTTTTTTGCGAGTGTCGACGGCCGGTCCATGTCGCCGTACTCCTCAATTGTCCTGATGATTTCCGGATCATTGAGGGCACGGACCAGATCGTCGATGTCCTGCCCGGAGAGGTGCTGCCGCATCTCGAGGAACCTGAACCCCAGGGCAAGCTCGTTCCCGATATCCGCCTTCCACCGGCGTTCATACCCGGACAGGACGGAATCGTCGAACCGGCTGGATGCACATGCCTCTGCTGCGACCGCGGCCGCATGCCGGGCCGACCGGATACCGGTATATACCCCGCCACCGGAAGTTGGTTTCGCAAAGCCTGCGGCATCCCCGACAAACAGCGTCCGGTGACCGTAGGTCTTCGGCATGACCCCGAGGGGAATGGTACCCGTGACGAGATGCACGGAAGAATCGCTGAATTTTCTGATGAAGGTGGCAAAATGCTCCTGTGCGTTCGACCGGGCACAGAGACCGACCCGCACCCGGCCCGGTGCCGTGGGGATCGACCAGCCAAAGAACCCGGGCGATGCATCCGGGTAGAGTTCGACAAAACGGGGGTCCGTTTCGTGCAGCGAGTCAGCCTGGATACCGGCAAGATATACCGGTGCCCGCTGCATGCCGAGCATCCGGGCAACCGTGCTCCGTGGCCCGTCGGCAGCGATCAGGACCTTAAACGGGATCGGTTCTTCCTGGTGGACTCCCCGGGTGATGAGCGTGTTGTCCCTGATGCCGCAGACGCTCGTCTTCAGGAGGAACTCCGCACCGGCGCGGGCCGCATTTTCTGCCATCTCCCGGTCGAGTGCCCCCCGGTCAACAACCAGCGCCATGGTTTTTTTCGCATCGATGAGGATACTGGAACCCTGGCCTGATATAACGCGGGCACCGGACACCCGGTTGAGGACGGAATGGTCCGACACGCGGCATTCGGCAAACGCCGCGTTGGAGAGGAGGCCGGCACACTGGACGGGATAGCCGATGGTGCCATGTTCCTCGATGCAGAGTGTCTTCAGCCCCAGGCCGGCACACTCGGTAGCTGCTGCACTACCGGCAGGCCCTGCACCGACAACGACAACATCGTAGGTCATAGTTTGTGAAATCATCCGGGATGAACGCGGGTCCCGTTACAAAAAGGAGGGGACGGGGATTATTTTCTCCCGCCGTACTTGTGGGTTGTGCATGCAGTTGTCGGGGAAGATCCATCGCTCCCCTCACCTTCGGGATGATAGAACCCGAGCAGGACGGAGAACAAGCCGAATGCCAGGGCAAACGTACCCATAACCGAGAGAATGAGGTTATCCTTAAAACCCGGGAAGTAATAGAACAGGATGCCAAGGAGAGCGAAACCTGTCAGGATCATACCGGGGATAAGGATATATTTTGTTTTCGGGTGCCTGAGCGCGAGCGTGATGTCGGTGAAACCATTATAGAACGCAACGGCTGCAATAATCAGGATGAACATGATGGCAACAAAGCCGGAATTGAGGAACGAGACGACCCCCACAACCAGCAGTACTGCGGCCATACTGAACCAGAGCATCGACTCCTCGCCTCTTCCCGTAATGGCAAGGAAGATTAAAATGCCGATACCGAGGATCAGCAGGATCCAGAAAAACCCATAGAATGCCCCGAGCATGGGCCCGGGAAGCATGAGGGCCAAAAACCCGAAGATTATTCCAACCATACCCCGGAAGAGGCACGATATTTTTTTGTCAAACATCATATTCACCAGCATGGTCCCGCTGTCCACGCATTTCCTACACTTCATTTGGTAATACAACTACAAAATGGATACTGTCCAGCCACACGGTTATCCGGGGGACTTGGAAGGACATCTGCATTTCACAGGGAGTTTTCGGTACTTCATCGCTTAAGACTATTCCGGCAAACGATGTGTACTTATTACCGGAGGTCAATACACTGGTGAGAGACGTTAGCGGAATTTTTTCTCCCGGACCTCAAGGCGGATGTAGTGTTTGTCCCCGACTCCTATGCCAGCAGAAAATCATGGTATATCCGGTACCCCGGTATCACTCGGGGAGATCATTGGCCGTGAATTATCCGCTGCAGAGACGAACCGCCGTAAACTTCTCGCGCAACGCGAACCCCTTGCCCTTCAGCGGGGTATCCTTGGTCTCTGTATCCTGACAAATCTCCTCTTCCTGGTGACCCGTAACGATTACATCTTCCTGTTCGTTGCTGCCAGTTTCTATCTCAATATGTTCTATTTCATCACCCTCCTCATCCCGACAAACCCACAAGCCGCGGATTTTAAGAAACCGGAAATTGCCAGATTTCATGCATGGCTCTGGGAGAATGGCATCACGTCCGGGACCCGCCAGTTCACCCGGATCTTCATCAACACGTTCTTCATGAACTGCCGGACACTCACGTTTGCGATCAGCCTGCTCTTTTCCGTGGACATCGCGTTCACCCTGATCGCCTGGCACGCCGGCCTGCCTGCCGGGATCACCCTCTTCGTCATTGTCCAGTCAGCGATTATCATCATTTTTTATGCCATCATCGGGAAAGTCGAGCCTTTCACCACCGCGTTTGCCGATAATATCGATCATGTCAGGACCCGCCTCTCCCGCGAGCTTCCCCCCTGGATCATCTCGCTCCTCTTCCTTACCGGGTTTCTCATCGTTGTCTTCATCTTCCTGACAACGATCATCCTCCTGCCGGGTTTCACGCTGAATATGTTCCTCACGGAATCCGGGCTGACCAGGCTCGCAAACCTGTTCCTCCCGCTGGGCATCCTTGCGATAAGCCAGTATTTCATCATCCGCTCCATCCACGGGAACACGAGCCGGGTGATGGCGGAACGCCTGATGGAACACCGGGAGGATGTGCTTCGCAGCCTTGCACGGGATGCCGGGGACAGCACCCCCGGCTCACCGGAAAGTGCCGAGCAGCGGTATGAGGTGACGTCCCGGCTCCTGGAATCCCGGATCTACCAGGTCAGGAGAAATTCCCTCTTAGGAGTGTTTCCCGTGTACGTCATCGATCTTGACTTCTCCGTAATGATGGACAGTACCACCCTGACCGCGATCAAAGGCTACATCAAAGAACGCCGGTAACAGGTGGCCCTGTCAGGGCTAAAAAAGTGGCAGGGGGACACCCCGGCCATGCCGGTAGTATCAGGGGCCGGTTGTCTTTTTCAGCTCCGGTGCAATCGTCTCCAGGATCCCGCTGTTCGCTGGCGTCACATAGACCAGGTACTGGCCGACCACGAGCAGGCTGCCCACAGGTTTTCCCTTTCCCACCGGGTGGGCATTGTACAGGAGGATCGCCGCGTCACGTGATTCTGCGCTGTTAAAAGCCTGCGTGGACATTGTCACGACATTACCGGAACTGTCAGTGAGGACGTAGACTTTTCCGCCGGTTGCCCCGGTCAGGTTCCACGTGGTATCCTTGACGCTGGTGATAGTGATTCCCGCGGCCTGTGCAGCATCCTTCACCGGCTCACCGGGAACCAGACGGTACGGTACTTCACCGGATATGAAAACGATCAGTCCGCAGGGTATCAGGAACATGAGGACAAGGAACAGTACCAGCCCGTGCTCCAGTTTTGGCGTCATATTCATGGGAATCCTCCCGTGTCAGCATCAGAATACATTTGTTCCATTATTCACACCTCTCAGGTCCGGCAGATTTTTTCCAACTGGCTTTTTTAAATTTCAGGAATACCAGGGGCGGCACGGCCAACAGGAACGTGCCGAGCAGTACGGATAGTATATAGGCGAGCCCGTTTGATGCAAAGAACGACGGGGGCATGAGCCCAACAACAAATGCCAGGGTTGTACCGAACAGCCCGAGCCCGCCGACAATCCAGACCCCGGCCATCCCGCCCGGTATCACAAAGGGACGGGGCGTGTCCGGCTGGCTGTACCGCAACCTGATGAGAGCGGCAAAGACGAGAATGTACACAATGCAGAGCAGTTCCACGGTCATGGCCGAGAGGATCCAGTATGCCTGGTTGACCGAAGGCAGGAAGACGTAGAGGAGCGAGATCGCCGAACCGATCAGTGCCTGGATGAGCAGGACGGCGACGGGCGCCCCGTACTTGTTCGTCCGGTCGAAGAGAGGGGGCATATTCCCTTCCTCGGCAACAATACCCAGCCCCTTGGCCGGGCCGATCAGCCACGACCCGAGATTGACAACGCCCCCGATGGTGATCAGCACCGCCATCGGGGCAACCAGCCATGCGATGCCGGCTGCGGCAAAGAAATACTGGATCGCCTGCATCACACCAGATGCAAGGCTAAGCTGGTCTGCCGGGATAACAATGGCGATGGCGAGTGTAGCGAGCACGGTGCAGATGACGATGATCAGGGCCGAAAGGGCCATGGCCCGGGGGAAATCTTTCTGGGGGTTCCGGGTCTCGAGGGCATGGAATCCCGCCATCTCCATGCCGGCAAAGAGGAGGACGATGGTAGCAAAGAACGGGAGCGTGGAGAAGTTTATGGTCGGGATCATCGCGTCAAGCGTGAGGGGCGGCAGGACGAGGGAAGAGCCCGACCCGAGCCACCAGAGCCCAAGCAGGATGATCAGCACTGCCGGGATGATGCTCCCGAGAATGACGCCGACGTTGCTGAACCGGGTTGATGCTTCTTCCCCGAAATAGGCAATCGCGGTCGTACCCCAGAACGCGATCATCATGACGCTGAACATGTACCAGGGATTGACGGCAAGGCCCGGGGTGAGGGCAAAGGCGAGCGTGGAGGCGATGAACGAAAGGACCGTCGGGAACCAGACAAGGTTGTTTGACCACTCGCAGAAAAGCGCGGTGAAACCCCCTTTCTCTCCGAACGCCTGCTTGACCCAGGCATAGACACCCCCGCCTTCGGGCCATCCGGTTGCCAGCTCGGCACCGGCAAGGGAGATTGGGATCAGGAAGAGGATCGCACCGAGGATATACCACCCGATGCACGACCACCCGTAGATCGCCATGGAGGGAAAATTCCTGATGGAAAGCACCGCTGCTACGTTGATCATGGCGAGTGCAAACAGTCCCAGCACTTTTTTCGATGGGAGACTACCCTCCGTAGCTGTTGCATCTGGGCTCATCGCTTCTTCTCCACGATGCAGTTCATCATGTACACACCGTTGACATTTTCGATACCGTGTGTGTCATGCTCAAAACCGGGGAACCGTTTGTCAAAATCCTGCATGGACAGGAGGTACTGGAGCACCGGTTCCTTCCTTGCCCCGGTCCGTTCACCCGGTGCAAGGAGGGGAATGCCTGGGGGATACGGGACAATTCCCGTGGCCACGATCCGGTTGCCGGCGTTTGCAACCGGGATCTGCTCCACTTCGTTCCGCACGAGTCTCCTGTACGCCTCGGCATAGGTGAGGGCCGGATCCGGCAGGAGCGAGAACGCCTGCTGGAGCAGTCCGCACATGTTGTGTACTTTTTTGAATGTATGCATCTCGTTTACAAGGTCCTGCAGCGTCATGTCGCCGTACCGTTCCGGCCAGGTATTCTTGAGGTCGGGGAAGACATCCTCCAGCGGGACGTTCTCGTCATAGAGCCGTTTGAACTCGAAGAGTTCGGTAATAAGGGTTCCCCACTTACCCTTCGTGATCCCTATCGAGAAGAGGAAGAGGATGGAGTAATCCCCGGACTTCTCGTTGATGATGCCCCGCGTATCCAGGAACTTCACCACGACTGCTGCAGGGATCCCCCAGTGTGCGAGCGTGCCGTCCTCATTGACACCGGGCATGATGACCGTGACCTTGATCGGGTCGAGCATGCAGTAATTGTCCGGCAGCCCATCGAAGCCATGCCAGGCATCCTTCGGATGCAGCACCCAGCAGGAGGGGTTGTCCCGGAGGGTATCGAGCGGTGCATCGGCAAAGGCAATCTTCTTCCTGGTCTTCGGGTCAGTGATTGTTGCCGGCTGCCACATGGGGAACCACCAGTCCGTCTTTTTCTTACCGGTCGCGATCTCCCGGCTGATACGTGCCATGGTCCGCCGGAACCGGATCGCCTCTTCAATGGACTCGGTGGTGAGCACCCGGCCGGAGGCACCGTCCATCATCTTTGATGAGACATCGAGCGACGCGATGATCGTATAGAGCGGGGAGGTGGAACTGTGCATCATGAACCCCTCGTTGAACCGGCAGTGCTCGACCGGGGCACGGCCATTCCGGATATGGATCATGGATGCCTGCGACAGGGCGGCCAGCAGCTTGTGGGTGGACTGGGTGGCAAAGACCGTGGGGCCGTCCTTATCCTTCGCCCCGTCCCGCATGGCGAAGCGGTCCTTATAGAGCGGGTTGAACCGGGCATAGGCATACCAGGCCTCATCGAAGTGGATGCTGTCAACGCTTTTGCCAAGCAGGGCTTCCACGTCCGCGGCATGGTAACAAAGCCCGTCGTAGGTTGAGTTGGTGATCACGGCATGGACAGGTTTTTTGTCCGGCAGCCCTTTTGTGAGCGGGTTGGCCGCAATCTTGGCCCTGATCGCTTTCTGTGACATCTCTTCCGGCGGGATCGGGCCGATGATCCCGTACCGGTTCCGTGTCGGGACCATGTAGACCGCAACGGAATGGGTCATGGTAAGGGCATGCTCAGCCGATTTATGGCAGTTCCGGTCCACCATGACGATGTCATCCTTTGTCACCCGGCCGAAGTACACGATCTTGTTAGCCGTTGACGTGCCGTTTGTCACGAAATAGGTAATGTCAGCGCCAAACACTTTCGCAGCGTACCGTTCGGCCTTGCCAACCGGTCCTGAATGGTCGAGGAGGGAACCCAGTTCCCCGACAGAGATGGAAAGATCGGAACGGAAGAGCTGCTCCCCGAAGAACTCGTGGAAGATCCGTCCCGCTGGTGATTTCCGGAACGCAGTGCCCCCGGCATGACCGGGCGTGTGCCACGAGTACTCGAAATCCTCCGAGAACTTCACCAGTTCGCCAAAGAACGGAGGAAGAAGCCGCTCCTCGTAGCGCTTTGCCGCGGCCGTGATGCGGCCGGCAATGAACTCAGGCGTATCCTCCATCACGTAGATGTACTCGTTGACCTCCCGGATCATATCGATCGTGAGCGAGGTCGGCGTCTCACTCGTGGGTTCTGCCATCAGGAATATCGGGATATCCTCGTTGCGGCTGCGGATCTCGTGGATGAGCTGCATCGTCTCCTTGTGCTTCTTTGCGGTATCCCCGCCAAGGTTCCAGTTGATGAGGATGCAATCGACTTCCGGGAGACCGGAATAGGCAGCCCGGGCATCGGCCGGTGATGCAACATCCGCGACCCGGATACCGAACTCCTCAAGGCCCTGCACGATCCGTTTGATCGCCCGCCCGTGGGGGGTGTCGGTATGGATCGCGTCATCGATGACGGCGACCAGGAGGTGATCTTCGGGATTCATCGGACTCTCCTCTGCAGTCCTGATGTAGGCTGCAGGCCCTGATCTTGTATGCTCCTGCTCATGTGCAACGCTTGGGGAGATAAGGATTAAATAATTCGGTATTCATTCCTGGAAATCACCTGCCGGCCGCAATACTGTCCTGGTCTATCCGTAAGATCCTGCCAGGAGGAAGAGCGATATTATCAGGAGGATCCGGCGTTCTGGTCTCCAGAGCCGGAGAAAAAGAGAATACTACATATACTTTCTTCGTGTATTTTACACCGGAAATGATTACATGACTGAAGAAATCTCCATTACCGATCCAGCGATGATCGATATGAAACTCTTTCCCTGGTGGCTCCTCCTCCTCTGGGGGATCCTTGCACTGCTCCTCGGGGTTGCATTCCTCTTCACCCCCGGGATAACAACAGAACTCCTTATCACGTTCATGGGAGCCTACTGGCTCGTGGGCGGGATCTTTGCTATCGTGAGCCTGGCGGTCGACAGGACCAACATGGGCTGGAAGATCTTTCTTGCGATCATCAACATCATCGCCGGCATCCTGATCTTACTCAAGCCACTGTACGCGACCGTCTTCATCCTGTCATTCCTGGTCATCTTCATCGGCTTCTGGGCCTGTTTCGTGGGAGGGGCCCACCTGTTCCAGGCCTTCACGAAGAAGGACTGGGGGAACGGCGTTCTCGGGGTTATCAGCCTGATCTTCGGTATCATCCTCCTGATCAACCCATTCCTGACAGCGGCACTTCTTCCATACATTGCCGGTGGGTTCGCAATCATCATGGGGCTCTGCTCGATTGCCGTTGCATTTACCGCAAAGAAGTGCACGGATGTCGTAAAGGCGTGAAATTTTTTTAAAATTTCTTTTTTTTCAATGAGCCGGTAACACCGGTTGTTAAAAAACAGTTGATTTTCGCGTAATGCAATAAAATTAAAAAAACCCGGCTCCTCACCGTCCGCGAAACCGGAATATCGCAATCGAAAAGAACCGCTCGAAGAAGTACAGTACGCCGAAAAATACGGCCGCGTACACAACAAAACCGGCAATGAAACCAACGGGTCCGCCAAGGCCGGACAGGTTCATCAGCATGTTGGAGACCGTGTTCGCGATAAGGACGGCACAGAGGAGGACGACAATGATCTCCGCTGCGCGTTTCACCACTGAAAGATCCATGGAGTTGTTGCGGGGTCCGGGCATATAAAACCTTCAAACCGGGCGCCCGTAACGACGCCCGGGCAGGTCCCCCCAACCTTAAATTAGGCTGCGCGCAATACTACCTTTCAGGAGATACAATCCATGGAAGCCAGGAGCGAGAGAAAGGACGGGGTTCTTGTTTTTTTTGTCAACGGGAGGCTCGACGCATTCGGGGCACAGCAGCTCGACAGCTGGGCCCGTGAAGAACTCAATGACGATGACAAGGAACTGGTTGTCGATATGACCGACACCCCCTACCTGAGCAGCGGGGGCATACGGGTATTCAATGGCCTGCAGAAGGAACTGAAACGCCGGAGCGGGAAGTTTGTCCTCTCTGCGGTCGGGGAGTACCCGAAAAAGGTGCTCGAAATGGCAGGCTTTTCCACGGTCTTTCCCATGTACGCGACAACGGAGGAGGCGGTTGAGGACCTGAATAAAAAACGCAGGAACCCGTCCCTCTTCAACGAGATCTTTTACAAGAAGATCATCGAAGACGGCGTCAGCCTGACCATCGAGCCCGGCTGGATGACCAAATCCCCGGCCATCCGTGTCACCGGGGACCTCGACAAAGTGCTCCATGCAACGATCACCGAATCCGATATCAGGATGAAAAAATTCTCCGAGGTCACCTATTCCCTGGGCCTCGGGGCCCTGGGCGCTGACGCCAAGGATGCCCTTCCCCTCCTCGGGGAAATGATCACGCTGTACGGATCGATGGTCTGGCTCCCGACCGATGGCAACAGTACTCCGGACTTCCTGACACCCGGGAATACCTCCGGGAGCGACCTGCCCGTATATACCGGGTTCAATATCACGCTCGACGGCCCATTCAACGAATACCTCACTCTCGACACGACCAATCCAAAAGGAGTAAGCATATCCGATATCTACAAGGTCATTTTCTCGTCGGCACGGGACCGGATCAAGACCTACCGTGGCGTTGTCGCCGTGACCATGTGGGGAGTCCTCTCCGGCTTTGCCAGCTCCGGGCTGAAGAAGGCCCCGGTCGCCGGGTCGGGACTCAAAAAAGGGGAGTCGATCATGGCCCCTTCCCGGGCCCATGAATGGATGGCGTCCGACAGCGGCACGTCATACCAGGGCGATACGCTGGTGAGCTTTGGTATCGGTATCGATCTCGGCACCGACCTCTCTGGGTTCAACCCGGAAAATCTCGATTCCCTGTATTATGCAAACCCCCTGAACACGGGTGCGGGAAAAGGGATGTACCTCCACAACCATGGCGTGGTCTTCAGGAACATTCCCTATGATCCAACCCTTGACCTGAATACGCAGGTAAAAAAGATCGTTACGGACGGGGAGTTTGTGGACATGCGCCACCTGCTCGATTCCACGAGGCTGCGCAAGGCAAAGATCGGTATCGCCTATATCCAGGACATCCAGCGCGAACCCTAAAAAAAAAATTAGTTCGTTTTTCGTTTGATCATGGTGAGGATATTCTTCCCGTCTTCATACCGGTAGAGGATCTCATCCATGACCTGCCGGATCAGGAAGAAGCCCAGTCCCCCGATCTTCCGGTCCTCAATATCCCCGCCCAGGTCGGGTGCGGGAAGGGTAAGGGGATTGAACGGAACCGCCCGGTCTTCAAGCCGGATCTCAATGATCCCCACGTCCGCCTTACACAGGACGAGAACCTCGCCACTCCCGCCCTTGTACCCGTGCATGATGACATTGGTCACCGCTTCCTCAACGGCAAGCTGGGTATCGAGAATATCCTCCTCAGGAAAACCATGGTCCTCCATGAGGGCATGGAGCGCTGTTGAGAGCCGGGGGATCTCATCGATATCCGATTTGAGTGTCAGCGCGAGCAATCTCTCCGGCATTCTTACATCACCCTTGCGGCCATCCGCGTGCTGGCATCCGACGGGAGGTGACTCCCGTCAGACTCCCGGTTCTCTGCAATGGTCACGTACATCACCTGAAGGAGTGCGATCAGGGATAAGAGGCTCATTGCTGCCATGACGGTCAGGTACGCATTGATCGCATTCCATCATAAGGATGTCCAAATCGTTGCACAGAGATACCATTATCTTTTTCAAGCACTGACATTTCTTAAGAATTTTCGACACATTGTGTGGGGGGATCATCATGGATATTACCACAACCAGCAAAGACAACGCAACCATACTTTCCATTGCCGGCAGGGTCGATACTGCCACCGCACCCCTGCTCGAGCAGGCGATAAACAAGGAGATCGATGCAGGCCACCGTCAGGTCCTGCTGAATTTTTCCGAGGTATCCTATATCAGCAGCGGGGGCCTCCGGGTACTCCTGGCAACCGCGAAAAAACTCAAGGCACCCGGGGATAAGTTCAGCATCTGCAGTCTCTCGCCGGAAGTCCTGAAGATCCTCAAACTCGCAGGGTTCACATCGATCTTCTCGATCTATCCGTCCGAGGGAGAGTCGCTTGCCAGCTGGTAACACCCCACTGGTCTCTCATGAGTGGCAGCCCCTCCCGGGAGCTGCCGGGGCACAGGTTTACCCGCTTATCCGTAAGATCGACACGATCTCGTCCAACTCCTACCTTATCCAGACGCCGGATGCCATCCTCCTGATCGATCCGGGCGGCATTCCCGAACAGGCCGAACAGCTCATGCAGGTTGTTACGGAATGCCGGCACGAAAAGGAGCGGCCGTTCTTCGTCATCCTCACCCATGCCCATATCGACCATTTCTCCGGGATCCAGAATATCCCGGCCTTTGCCTATACCGATGCGGCCGTCCTGATGGTCCAGGATGCCGGTGCTTCCGCTCTTGAACGTGGCGACAGCGGTATGACCCAGGCGGACCTGATGGGGTCGGCCATCAGCCCGATGCGGGTAGGGCACCATATCCTGACAGCGGACCGCAGGGACCATCCCGGCATGCCCGTCGAAGTCTGCCTGCCAAATGGCGGGCTCCTGACCATTACGGTATTCCCGGCCGACCCAATATCCATGCTCCCGGACCGGGAGACTATCGTGTTTGGACACGAAACCTCAATCGACTGTTACAACACGCCCGGGCATAGCCCGGACAGCATCTGCATCCAGATCGGTTCGCTCCTCTTTATCGGGGACCTGTTTTTTGCAGCTAATCCCGGCATTGCCGGCATTGTCGGGTGGTCGCAGGAAGACCTCATCCACTCGTTCGAGGGCATCGGGGCCCTCCTCAGTGCAGGCGGGATTACCACGATCGGCCCCGGCCACGGGCGCCTCATCCCTGCTGAGGATGCAGCAAAGACCCTCGCGGTCATAAAGAGAGATGCCCTTGCCCTTGCCAATATCGCCGAGCTCAACCGCGACCGTGCGGTCCAGGCCGCCGCTTATGCCGAAGACAGCATGGAGGAAGTGAACGAACTCTTCACGATCATGGCAGGACGCCTGTATTATGTCTCGTTTGTCCTGGACGAACTGGGGGAGTCCGAGATCGCAAAAGAGATGGACGCGCTCATCAACGGCGATACCATCGATGAACTCCTGGACGCGTTCAGGCTCTTTGCCGAGGAGCACCACCGGGGGGGCGGGGTCTCCATCCACCTTGCCCTCAAGGCAGGACAGGTAGTCGCCAAGCTGCAGCGCATATTCAACAAAGACGAACTGGCCCACATCATCGACCCGACCCTGGTCAACCGTGCAGCCCGGCTCCTGTCGGACTATACCACCATGTTCCGCGGGTTTACCCCGCCCAAGGAGATCACGGTCGTTAATCTCCCGACCATCATCGAGACGCTTATCGCTGGTCTCTCGGTCCCTGCCTGTTCCGATGATGACATGATGTCATCGGTGGATGACGAGAAGGCATTTGCCCGCATGCTGCTCGCACGTATCGGGACGCGTCCCCTCCTCGAGGACGTGGAGTTCACCATGCAGGAGATATGCGACCCGCTGGCGGTTGCCATTGACCGGGACCATTTCACCGACCTCCTCACGTATATCATGGAAGACCTCGTGGGGACCGGTTCGGATACGATCAGTCTTTATATCGCCAGGAACGATCCTGACGTGAGTGTCACGATCGCCGGCAATGTCTCTTCTGCGGAGGACGATGGCGGCCGGAAGAACCTGCGGTTCCTGTCCGGGCTCTCTCTCCGGGCAGGCGGGAGCCTCTCGTGTACCCGGGACGAAACAGCTGGTATGCGCAGTTATACGATCACCGTCACCAGCGTCATCTGATACCCCGTGACCGGATACACATAAGACCGGGATACCGCAATGGATTTCACCACCACCCCTGCGCCGGACAAGGCGTCCCCGTTCATTGAATTTGATAACATCACGGTCTTCCACGGGGAGAAGAAAGTCCTCGATGCACTATCGGTCATGCTCAGGCAGGGTGAGAACGTGGCAATCCTCGGCCCGAATGGCGCGGGAAAATCCACGTTTATCAAAACGATCCTGCGGGAATTCTATCCCTGCCTTGATGGAAACAAAGTTACATTCCGGATCTGTGGGAAGGACGTGTGGGACGTCTTCGATCTGCGGTCTGCTTTTGGGGTCGTGTCAAATGATCTCCAGTTCACTTTTACGCGGCAAATTACCGGCCGGGAAGTCATCCTCTCCGGGTTCTTCTCCAGTATCGGGCTTTTCAACCGCGAGATTACCCCGGAGATGGACCGGAAGGCAGACGATATCCTTGCATTCCTCGAGATCGGTCATATCTGCGACCGGCCCATGACGGAGATGTCATCGGGAGAAGCCCGCCGTTTCCTGATCGGGAGGGCCATGGTCCACGACCCTGAAGTCCTGATCCTTGACGAACCGACCAACAGCCTCGACCTCCATGCACTCCATGCGTTCCGGCAGACGATCCGTAAGATCGCACAGTCCGGCACCGGAATCATCCTCGTCACCCACAACCTTCAGGATATTATCCCGGAGATCTCCCGCGTCATCCTCATGAAGAACGGGCGGTTTGAACACGACGGCCCGAAAGAGACTTTGTTGACCGACAGGTACATCGGCCACCTGTTCGAAGTGCCCGTGCACGTGAAAGAGGAAAACGGGTATTATTACGCGACCGGGTATTGAACAAAGAGGATGATCTTTTTCTTCTCTTCCGATCAGAGATAGGTATAGATGCTAAACAATTCTCCCGGATCCGATTGTGCCACGGATACAGGTGAGATCATGGATGCACTCACCCGGCTTTTCAACAAGGCAGCCATCATCGAGCGTGAGCCTGCCGACACCGGAGACGGAGTGCTCCTTTATACATCAGAGGTCCACCTGATCGACATGGCCGGCCGTTTTCCGGAAGAGAGCATGTCTTCGCTGGCTGTCCGCATGGGGATCACCAAGGGGGCCATTTCCCAGACCACAAAAAAACTCGAGGAGAAAGGATACCTGGAACGGATAAATCAGGAGGGGAACAATAAAACGGTCTTTATCCGGCTCACGGATTCCGGTAAGAGGGCATATGACTGGCACCAGGCATATCATGCCCTGGTCAACGAGAGGATCATCCGGGAGATCTCGGGCCTCGACAACAGGGATCGGGAGAATATCAGGAAATTTTTCCTTGAAATCGAGAAGATATTTGACGACTGTCCGGAGACCCGGCGCGGGATTACAGACAGCATCGCGGGGGGATGCCAGAAGAAGACCTGATCCTGGTCTTTAACCCGCATAGCCCATTAAATAGTTTAGATACTATACTATTTTCTGCACATACCTTCAAGGATTGGAACACCATGACAGTACTATCAGAAATCACCCTAAGTTCAATCTCAGAGAGCGACAGAAAGTCCGTTGTCGATCTCTTCAATTACTACATCGAGAACAGTTATGCAGCATACCCGGAACAGAAAGTCCCATATGAATTTTTTTCCCTGTTCCTTGATGCCTCCAGGAATTATCCCTCTGTAGTTGCACGGGGGAGTGAGGGAACTGTTGCTGGATTCGGTTTGCTCCGGCCACACAACCCGATGGCGGCATTCCGGCATACGGCTGAGGTCACCTATTTTCTCCGGCCGGAAATGACCAGAAAAGGGCTCGGCACGAGGATGTTTGAGTATCTTGAAACGGCAGGCAGAAAGCAGGAGATCACGTCGCTCCTTGCCAGCATCTCATCGCTGAATGATGGCAGCATCCGGTTTCATACCCGCCAGGGATTCACCGAGTGCGGGAGGTTCCTCAGTGTTGGAATGAAAAAAGGAGTTGTTTTCGATATGGTTTGGATGCAGAAGTTCATCTGAACCGGATTAAAACTTCCCCTTCGTGCTCCGGACCGCCTTCTTATTCCCGCTGATTGCAAGGGCATCCCCAAGGGCAATGCCGAATGCCTTGAAAGCCGCTTCGCACTGATGGTGATCGTTCTTCCCGGAGAAGGTGATATGTGCGGTGATCCCGGCCCGGGTGCAGAGGGAGTAGAAGAAATGCTCGAAGATGTCGGAAGGAATAGTGCCCACGAGCTTGTTGCCGAAGGTGCCATGCCAGACAAGGTATCCCCGTCCCCCGCAGTCGAGCGCGACCTGCGAAAGAGACTCATCCATCGGGATGATGGCATGGGAAAACCTGCGGATACCCCGGCCGTCACCGATCGCCTGCTTTATCGCATCGCCTAACACGATACCAATATCCTCGATCGTGTGGTGGCAGTCCACATGCAGATCGCCTTTTGCAGTGCAGGTCATGTCGAAACCGCCATGCTTTGCCATGGCAGTGAGCATGTGGTCAAAGAACGGTACGCCGCTGTTGACCTTCACGTTCCCCACACCGTCCGGGTTGAGCCTGATCACGATCTTCGTTTCCTTTGTCTCCCGCTTCACTTCAACAACTCTCACTTACATTCCTCCAGTGCATCTTTCAGTTTGATCTTCCCGCTGTACAGGGCAGAGCCGAGCACCGCCCCAAAAGCACCGGCATCCTTAAGGCCCGCCACATCGGACCGGGACGAGACGCCGCCGGCAACGACAACGGGGATTCCGACCGCATCGATCAGCCGTTTCACCGGTTCAAACCGGACGCCCTGCTGCAGGCCCTCTACATCCACATTCGTATAGAGGAGCGAGCCGGCTCCCAGCTCCTCAAACCTTTTTGCCCAGCCGATATAGTCCCCCGCCATCTCCTGCCAGCCGTGGACCGCGATCTGCCCGTCCCGGGCATCCACGCCGGGCATTACCCGGTCCCTGCCGAATTCGCGGGAGAGTGCCCGGATGCATTCCGGTTCCTGCGTGGCAAGGGTCGAGATAATGACGCGGTCCACGCCGGTCTCAAGCCAGCGTCTGGCATCGTCAATTGAACGGATGCCCCCGCCAAGTTCGATCTCGACGCCGGTCTCTCTGATCACCTCAGCGATGAGTCCTGCATTCTGCGAAGATGTCCCGAATGCCCCGTCAAGGTTGACCATGTGGAGTGCCCTGGCGCCTTCGTCAAGCCAGCGGGTTGCACAGGAAAGGGGATCGCCATACGCGGTCGCACTCTCCCGTTTCCCCTGCACCAGCTGGACACACCGGCCCCCGAGGATATCAACAGCGGGAAAGATTTTCATGGGTCCGCCTACCGGATCATCCGCTGGATTGCCATCACGAGTATGTCCTTTGCCCCTGCACGCCTCAAGGCATTAATCAGGGAATAGACCCGTTCCTCGTTGACGACCGCGTGGACCGCAACAAGGTCCTCGCTCGATGCCACGTCCATCACCGTCGGCCCCGAGAGACCGGGCAGGACCCGCTTCACCGTTGCAAGTGACGAACGCTTCACGTTCATCATCAGGTAGCACTGGCCCCGGGCCCGGACGACGCTCTCAAGCGCAAGGTGGATCTCCTCGATCTTGTCTTTCTTCGCCTTTAACGATTCGCGGTTTGCGATCAGCTGGGTGGAGGTCGTCAGCACATCTTCGATCACGCGGAGGCGGTTGGTCTTCAGGGTGGTCCCCGAACTGGAGAGATCGATGATCGCATCGGCGATCCCGAGTTGCGGTGTCGCCTCGCAGGCCCCGCCGACCACCGCGACATCGACCTTCACCTTGTGCCGTGCGAAGAACGAGCGGGTGATCACCGGGAACTCGGTGGCGACCTTCTTCCCGGCAAGCTGCTTTACGGACGTGATGCCGGAATCCTCGTGGACGGCCAGCACCAGTTTCGCTCTCCCGAGCTGGAGGTCGAGGAGCTCCTCCACCTCGGCCTCGCGTTCCACGACCATGTCATGGCCGGTGATGCCGAGGTCCGCAGCGCCCGTGGCCACGTACTCCGGGATATCCACCGGCCGGGCAAAGAGGATCTCGACATGGGGGTCGAGGGTCTTGGTGATCAGGCGCCGTTCACTGGTCTCCGCGAGATGGAGCCCGCTCTTCTCGACCAGGTCCATGATGGGGGCCGCAATCCGTCCCTTGTTGGGGATCGCGAGACGTACGATATCGGAAAAAAGGGGGGTGTCACGGTTTTTTCTGGATTTTACCGGTTTTGCCATGTTCGGATCAGAAGGTCTTGAGTTTGCCTTCGATTACCTTTTCGGTAATGTGGGTGACATTTGTCAGCTGGTCGTCCACAATTTCCCGGATATCCGCATTGATGTCCTTGAGCTTCACGCCGCACTCGGGGAGGACCTGGACGCTTGCGACGAGCGGCTGGTCGATCGGCTTGCCGATCTGCGAGAGCAGCCGGATGTACATCTCCTCGATACCGTCAACCTTCTTCACGCACTCCTGTGCCACCTGGGTGGAGAGGAGGTTGTAGATCTTGCCGATGTGGTTGATCGGGTTCTTGCCGCTCGTTGCTTCCATGGACATCGGGCGGTTCGGGGTGATGAGCCCGTTGCACCGGTTGCCCCTGCCTACCGATCCGTCGTCGCCCATCTCGGCGGAGGTGCCGGTAACGGTTAAGAAAACGCTCTTCTTCCTGATGTCGTCGGCCGTATTGACATGGACAACGACCTTCCGCTTGGTGCTCTTCTTCGCGATCGCGGTGATCTCCTCGTTGAGGATGCTCATGTATTCCGAGTATTCCCGGATGTCCTTGCAGTACCGGTCAACGATCGCACAGGCAACCGTGAGGGTGATGGTGTTGCCGTCGCGGAGGCCCATGATCTTGATGTCCTGGCCGATGGCGGGATATTTCTTCCGGAGCTTCGTGTCGATATAGTTGGAGCTGTTCAGGATGATGTTCTCCACATCCGAGAAGGGTGCGTGGCCGACACCGAACGAGGTGTCGTTTGACCGGGGGATCTTGCCCTGGCTGGGCTTGAAGACATCTCGCAGGTCGGTGGACCCGGTCCCGAGCCGGCAGTCGATCATGAGCTCGCGGTTGAGGTTGAGTTCCGGGAGGATCTTGTGGATATATTTGTGGGCTGCCTCCACGGCCACGGCATCCGCGGGGACGTTGACGCCATTGAACTGCTTGGTCGCCCGCCCGTCAAGGAGGACATAGATCGGGCGGATCATCCGGCCGCCGCCGAACTTGGGTGCGGACTCGCCAGCAACGACCTCGCCCTGGTCGGTATTGTGGTGCAGGACGACCCCGAATTCGTCGAGGTAGGTCTTGCAGAGAGCCTGGCTGATCGACTCTGCAATCCCGTCGGCAATGCTGTCCGGGTGGCCGAGACATTTACGCTCAGCAAGTTCGATCCGCTGTTTCTCCAAAGGAATCTGGTCCAGTGCTTCAATCTGAATGTTTCTCTTCATTGGTTTCCTCGTGACACTTCGTAATAATAAAAGGGACTGGAGTTCATATAACAATTTCCAATTATGCAATAATTGCAGCACCAAATATTACTTATAGTAATTTTTCACACGCATTTTCGCACGCTTTTCTGTCGTCTCTTTTTTTAAAAACGGAATATGTGTAACGAGAGAGTATGTCGTTCGCATAAATCGGACCGGGACACCGGGACACACAGAACTCGTGTGCCCGGAAGTAAAAAAGACGGGAAAAAGAGAGACCGTTATCGTCTCAGGAATTTGTGCAGGATCGTCATCTCGCTGCCTTTTGGTGCCTTCTTGACCGGTGGCCGTGTCGGGACGGGCTTGACATCTTCAACCTCATCGTCGTCAATATCATTCGGCATGGCCGGTTTGTGCTCGTGTCCCGGCGGGTCCGTCCGTGTTGCTTTCCGGCTGGCAGCGGTCGGGGCCGTGCGGGAATGCGGAAGGGTCCGGCCCTGGTTCAGTTTCGTCCCGCACCCGGGACAGAAGTTGGCAGAATGGGGCAGTTTCTTTCCGCAGTTATGGCAGAACTGGGGTGAACCCGCCGTCTCCCCCGGGACCGGTTTTTCCTCGATGTTTTCCTGAACGATGGGGCGACGCGGCTGGACAAAATCCGGCCCGGGCCCGGTCTCTTCCGCATGGCGCCTCACGGGTTCAACAACCGGTCTTCTCAGCGGTTGGCGGGTCTGCGGCCCGGCCTGGTTAATGGCGCCTTTCATCGCACCTTTCATGGCCGACTGCACTTCCGGCTTTCGCACCGGGGGTACTTCGGGTTCCTCTGCCGGGGGGATCTCCCGTTCATAGGACGATGCCACGACCTGGCGGACATGCGTCCTCCGCGGGGGGGCCGCCACCGGTTCCGGTTCGGGCTCCGGTTCCGGTTCTTCCTCCTGCACGTTGTAGAGTGAGAGCAGGCGTTTTACCGGGGGTTGCCGCTCATGGTCCTTCAGCGACTTCTTTGCAGGGCGCAGTTCCTGCTTCTGGCGGGGTCTCTCCGGGGGCCGGGCAACAACCGGTTCCCCGGCCTCTTCTTCAGCCTCTTCAGCTTCTTCTGGTTCTTCAGTTTCTTCGGGCTCTTCAGGTTCTACACGTTTCCGGGGTGCCGGAGCCGGTTTCTTCGGGGCCTTTTTTATGGGTTCGTCCTCACCGTGAAGGAGGGAGAGCCATTCATCGATCTCACTGGACCGGTCGGTGCCGCTCTGGGCAAAGACCAGTTTCATGGTCTTGGTATCATCGTCTCCTGACTTGATGGACAGGACGAGCACGGGATCGGAATTCTCCGAGAATTCCACAATGCTCCCTGCGATCGTATCCCGCGCAACATCTTTTGCCGTGACCTTGAGTTTCTTTTCCTGCGTATCGATGAGGAAAATACGCTGGTTGGTCAGGTATGCGTGGAAAAAGAATTTCTTTACCGTTACGTTGAGCGAACCGATCAGCACCTGTTCCCCGGGCTGGAGGATCTTCGAAAGCCCACCTTCCTCTTCATCCTCAGAATCGGGATCGTCCGAAGTCGTTGCATGCTGTGCCATTTTCTGCACGTTTTTGTCAACGGTGAACTTGCCCGCGCCAGCTGCCGCTTTTGCAGGGCGCCGGCTGATCTTGCCGCCGCAGTAGCCGCATTCGGTTATTTCATCCCGTATATTCATCCCGCAGTGTGGGCACTTCATCGGTGAGCTCCGTTTCACGGTATCCGGACTGGATAACTATAATGTTCTCATTGGATAAGAAAAATTCTCTGATCACACATTCAACCCCATACCCGCCATTTTTTCATGCATCTCCGGGATGCATGAGGTGTTCAACCGCATGCAGGAGTGACTGCCGCTCATCGTCGCGGTCCGCGGCGTGGAAATACAGCCCGGCCTCTTTCCGGTGGTTGCAGAGGAGGGCATTGATCCTGCACCGGGCCGCGTCGCCCGCGAGGAGGCAGTCATCCGCCCCGACTCTCCCGAACCGGTTATTAATGGCGGCAGCGACGGGGCCGGGAGACTCTGCTGCATGGTAGAGACCCCGGTTCACGACCACGATCAAAACACCCTTCTTTTCCGTTTCCCCGGAGTTTTCTGCCCTGAACGACCCGTATTTCTCATCCCCGAAGGGGTTGAGGAACTCGCGGTAGAACGGGTCGAAACGCTCCTTGAGCTGGGAGAGGAAGACGCCGGTCTGCAGGGGGAGATACCGGGAATATTTTGCATTGACCGGGTCCCGCAGGTGCCCAAAGGCCGGCTCTTTAAGCAGGTCGGTAAGGGGTTTCTGGACGCGGACGAACGCATCTTCCCGGAGACCGCCGGTATATTTCAGGCCGATCGGCCGGAAGTACAGGATCTTTCCCGGGAGCGGGACGGCAAGCGACCCGTCCTTTAACGGGGAGAGTATGACCGATGCGGCGGGCAGTGCCTGCGGCGTTTTCTGTACCGGCACGCCGGGTTTCTTCTCGGCCGGGCGCCGTTCCTGAGGGCGGTTTGCGCCGGTGTTACACGCAATGCCGGCCCATATCTCCGGTGAATAGGTCTTATCGAGATGTTTCTTCCAGAGCGGGTCACGGATCGTGGCAATGGACACGAGCCGGAATGCCGGGCCGACCGGTATGAACTTTGCCCCGCAGTGGGTGCAGGCCATATAGAATTCCGTGTGGGGGATACCGAAGAGTTGTTTTCCGACAACCCGTTCCAGGATACCGGTCCGGCACACGGGGCACATGTCCATCCATGAAAGCGAGGCAGTATCCACTCCCCCAAGCCGGACCGAGGGGGCGAGTGTTGATGCGATATGCCAGGTCCATGGCGGGAGCAGCCGGACTGCTTTGCGGGGCCGGTGCATCTGCCGGTCGATAATTTCTGTCATCTCTGTGATGCCGGCGCTGCAGAGCACTTCGGTGATAACCGGGACAACGGTCTTTCCGGGAATGCCAAGGCGCTCTTCAAGGCAAAAGTCGAGCCCCCGGGCAATCCCCCCGGGCAGATCCCGGGGTGTGGTGATCGCAAGCGTCCGGGTCACCTCGGCGTTCAGGCACTCCATCGTGACCCCGACCAGTTCACCGGTTACATTCACACCGCTCCGGAGGAACGGGAGTTGCGATACGCGTTTGCTGACCGTATCGCAGGAATGGGCGAAGAGCTCGGGAGCAATGGGGAGATACTGGGGGGCGGGCATAACAGTTCCATAATATTACGACTGCGATCCGATAACAGTTGCCGTGAGGGAGATGGGACCGCACGACGGAAACTGCCCCAATGAAAAACCGGAGTATGATGAACCGTTCAACGATACACCGGGCGGGAAAACGAAATATATTATATTAAATGATACGATGCCCGGGGTACAGATTATCACCGCACAGTACCAGTATTGCCGTCATGCCATGCACCTATTCCTTTAAGGAGTTCCGGTAATCGGAGGGGATAAGAAAAGGTCAGTACAATGCAGTTCACCAAAAAACTCCGGCGCGGGTTTGCCACCCTCCTGCTTTCGGCAGGACTGGCCTACCCGGCCTGCGCCGCGATCTGTCCCAGAGGTCACAGCGGATGCCCGTCCCCCGGCAGGTGTTTCCTCTTTACCGATGCAGACGGGAACTCGCTCTGTGATTATACCGCAGGATCCGGGTCTTCCTCCTTTGGCAGCCCGGGGGAGAGCCAACCTGCAACCCCGGCAAACTCACTGGATACCTCCACCGCACACGTTCAGAGCACTGCTGGTTCAGGTCTCGACTCGCTCAGTATATCGGTCATCATAACAGGAGCAGTCCTCTTTGCCCTGCTCAGTATCGTGATTTACCTCGGCATCAGGAAGGGGACCGGGGGAATAAAAATTGACAGACGCGTCCCGGCTCTTACCCTCTCCACGCTCGTTGCGCTCGGGATATCGCTGATGGCCATGAGCATCCTGACCGGGAGCGGGACCTCCGGCATGGTCTTTGCCCTTATCTACATTACAGCCGGCACGCTGCTCACGTCATACCTCTGGTACGCGGGCGTGATGACCCGGCGCATTACCCTTGCACTTGCGGCAGAGAGCACGCTGGCCGGTTTTGTCTTCCTTGCGCCGGTCATGCCATTGGAATTTATCGGCATCGTCAACAGTATAACCGCCGCGTCATCGGTCACACCCGCGATCATCATCCTCTGTGCCGTCATTGCCATCACGTTCATCATTGGCAGGACCTTCTGCGGCCACCTCTGCCCGGTCGGGTCGCTGCAGGAACTTGCCTATGAGGTGCCGGTGAAGAAGATCGATATCCGCAGGATAACGATCTTTGAGACGATCCGGCTCGGGGTCTTTGCTGCCACCATCATTGCCGCGGTATACCTCGTGGACCTCATGGCATATACCGGGCTGTTCGAGCTCTTCTCGCTCAGCCTCTCCGCAGTGCTCATCGTGGCAGCCGGGCTTATCCTGCTCTCGGTATTCCTGTACCGCCCGGTCTGCCGTATCCTCTGTCCCTTTGGTGTCCTCTTCTCCCTGCTGGGAGGGTTCAGCCTTTTCCGGCTGCGGCGCAGTGAGTCCTGTATCGGCTGCAAAAAATGCGAGAAGGCCTGCCCGGTGCATGCCGCCGGCGCGGACGATCCAAAACGGGAGTGCTATCTCTGTGGCAGGTGCACGGACAACTGCCCGGTTGAGACCGCGATCAGCTATCGCAGGTGAACCGGACCGCACCTGGCCGGAACGGATCCTGCAGGGATTAATCAGGATCATCCCCACATTCTTTATTATGAAGATCCTCAGGACCCTGACCCGCGTTTATACCAGCGACCCTGAAACCACAATCTCATTTTACGAACACCTGACCGGCACAAAGGCCGGAATGAGGTTTTCGATGCCCGCAATCGGGCTCGAGATCGGATCGGTCGGGGATGTGCTGATCATTGCCGGTACTGATGAGGCACTCCGGCCGTTCTGGTCTACCATTGCAACGTTCCTCGTGGATTCAGTTGACGATTACCATCGTTTCCTGGCTGAAAACGGGGGGACCATACTGCGCCCGCCGCAGCAGGTGCCGACCGGCATCAACATGACCGTACGTCACCCGGATGGATCCGTTATCGAATATGTCGAACACCGGAAATAATAACCTGAAATTCCGGCACGAAAAAAAAGAAAAAATTGGCCTAACAATGGCAGCGGAACCGTTCCCGGACCATATCCGGGATCTCTGATACGCGTGATGCAACCGGGACGCCGTGCTTTTTGAGCCGGGCGATCTTTGACCGGGCATCGCCCTCGCCACCTTCAACGATTGCGCCGGCATGGCCCATCCGCTTGTCGGGAGGAGCCGATACACCGGCAATGTAGGAGACGATCGGGAGGTCCGTGGACTTTGCCCCTTCCTCTTCAAGGTTACCGCCGACTTCACCGATCAGCACGACTGCTTTTGTCTGGGGATCGTTTTCGAACCGCTCCAGCACATCCACAAACGTCTGGCCGATCACCGGGTCGCCACCGATACCGACAACCGTGCTCTGGCCGATACCGGCCCGGGTGAGCTCGTCCACGACTTCATAGGTCAGAGTGCCGCTGCGGGAGATGACACCCACATTCCCGTGAGAGAATAATCCGGCCGGCATGATGCCCATCTTTACTTCCCCGGGAGAGAGCAGCCCCGGGCAATTGGGGCCGATCACGCTCGCACCTTCCATACGGGCGTACGCGATCGCCTTCATGGTGTCCTGCACGGGAATATGCTCGGTGATGCAGACAATGGTCCGGATGCCGGCATTTGCCTCCTCCATAATCGCGTCGGCTGCTGCGCCGGCCGGGACGAAGATGACGGCAGCACCGATGTCATGCTCCTTCATCGCATCCTTCACGGTGTTGAACACCGGCACACCATGCACCTGCTGGCCGCCCTTACCGGGTGTCACGCCGGCAACAACGCCCCTGCCTCCGACCTGCTGTGCATAGGCATTCATCAGGCCGATATGGAACTCGCCCTGTTTGCCGGTGGCTCCCTGCACGAGTACCCCGGTCTTTTTGTCCCCGTAGATCATGCGGTCACCTGCACAGCCTTCTTCACAACAAGATCCATCGTATCCAACATCTCGTAACCCTTCTCGGAAAGGAGTTTCCTGCCCTCTGCCTCGTTCGTGCCGGCGAGCCGGACGATCACTTTCTGGGAGATGCCCGCTGCAATGATGCCCTTTGCAACCTCATCGCACTTCGTGATCCCGCCCAGCAGGTTCACGACAATGACTTTGACGGACGGGACACTTGCCACGAGCCGGACCGCGTTCATCACGCGTTCGCTCTCGGCACCGCCTCCGACATCAAGGAAGTTCGCCGCCTTCCCGCCATAGAACTCGATGAGGTCGAGCGTTGCCATCGTGAGCCCGGCGCCGTTGCCGATCACGCCGATGGCGCCGTCCAGTTCAACATAGGAGAAGCCGTGCTTCTCGGCCTCCCGCTCCCGTTCGGAGAGGTCGCGGTTCATGGCGATCCCCTGACGCCCGAGGGCATTGTCGTCCACGATGATCTTCGCATCCGCAGCAAAGACCCCGTTAGGCGTAGTGACGAGCGGGTTGATCTCGGCAAGAAGAGCATCCTTCTCGATGAATATTTTGTAGAGTTTGTTGATGACCGGGCCGATCTCCTTTGGCGCTTTCCCGATCAGTTCCCGGATCAAGAACGGCGGGAGGTCCTTCATCAGGGGGTTTGCAACAACCTTTTTGATCAGTTCCGGGTGCTCCCGGGCAGTGATCTCGATCTCCACCCCACCGGCTTCGGTGAAGAGGATGAGCGGCTGTTTGCTCGACCGGTCGACCGTGATCGAGAGATAATACTCGTGCTGTATGTCGAGTTTCTGCTCGGCAAGGACTTCCTTTACCGGCAGGCCCTTGATCTGCTTTCCGAAGAGCTCTTTTGCGACCTTTGTCCCGTCGGATTTGCCGGCCATCAGGATGCCGCCGGCCTTTCCCCTGCCGCCGACATCCACTTGTGCCTTGAGGACGAATGCCGCACCCAGTGCGCCGAGATGGGGGGTGAGTTCGTCAGCCGATCTGATCAGGAATCCCGCCGGGACAGGGATCCCGGCCTCCCATAATACGTTTTTTGCCTCGTATTCGCGTAGTTTCATGGTTGCTTCCCCAGCTGCAGGCCGAGCTGCATGGCTTTCAGGTTGAGCTCTTCGGTCCCCTTGGGCACGGAGTCGAGGATCGCCTTCTCCAGGGCTTCTTCGCTCACGACATGCGTTGCAGCCACGAGCGCCCCGAGCATCACGATGTTTGCCACGATGTCTTTCTTAAGCGTCTGCTTGGCTTCCTGTGTCGCCGGGATCTCGATGCACCGGCATTTCGGGCGGGAGTGGACGAGTGAGGAGTCAACGAGCATCAACGCGGGGTCTTCTGCGCCTGCGCCGTACTTCTCGAACCCTTCCTGCGACATGATGATGTAGATATCCGGGTGGGCAACTTTCGGGTAGAGGATCTCCGCATCGTCAATGACTACCTGGCTCATCGAAGCCCCGCCCCGGGCCTCGGGACCGTACACCTGCGTCTGGACCGCGTACTTGTTGTCGTACATCACGGCAGCCCGGCCGAGGATGACTGCGGAGAGGATGATCCCCTGTCCGCCAAACCCGGAAAACCTGACCTCGCTTCTCATGGCTTCACCCCCATTGCCGGCCTGTTTCTGCGGGTGAGTTCCCCGACAACGAACATGTCTTCAGGGATGTGCTCGCCGTTCTCCAGCATGCGATCACGTTTTGCCCGGAGCAGGGAGTGGACTTTTAAGTACTCGACATGGTCGGCCACCAGCCGGAACTTGTTCCTGCGCCCGAACGCCGTGGGGCACTGGACGAGTGCCTCGATGAAGGAGAAGCCGGGGGTCTCGAGCCCGACCTTAACCGCCTTCTCGAGTTCCTTCACGTGGTACGAAGTCCAGCGGGCAACGTAGTTTGCACCGGCAGCGGTTGCGAGCTGGCAGAGGTCGAAGGGTATCTCGGCACACCCGTACGGGGTTGTGGACGAGAGGCACCCCTTGGGGGTTGTCGGGCTCCCCTGCCCTCCGGTCATGCCATAGATCTGGTTGTTCATGCAGACCACGGTGAGATCAATGTTCCGGCGGCATGCATGGATGAAGTGGTTGCCACCGATCGCCGCAAGGTCGCCGTCGCCCGTGAACACGACCACGTGCAGGTCCGGGTTTGCCATCTTGACACCGGTGGCAAACGCGAGCGCCCGTCCGTGGGTGGTGTGGAGCGAGTCGGTGAGGATGTATCCCGGGGCACGCGATGAGCAGCCGATGCCGGAGACAAAGACTGTCTCCTCCTTCGTCCATCCCATAGAATCGACCGCGGCGAGCGTGCAGTTGATGATCGTCCCGTTCCCGCAGCCAGCACAGTAGATGTGGGGGAGCCGGTCCTGCCGGAACCAGTCCTCGTAACTCATTGCTTCGCCTCCAGTGCTTCGACAAGTTCGGCTGGCGTGTGGAGCTCCCCGCCCAGCTTGGGGATACTCTTTACCGGCACCTTCACGTGCCGCTCGATCTCGCGGGCGATCTGCCCGAGATTCATTTCGGGAACAAGGAAACGCCGTGCATTCCTGAACTCCGCAAGTGCCTTCTCCGGGAACGGCCAGACGGTACGGATCCGCAGGAACCCGACATCGTTATTCGGACGGTCGTGGAGCACCTGCTGCACGGTCCTGACCGGGCCACCGTATGCAACAAAGACCTGCTCGGCGCCCGGGTTGATGATATCGTAATCCGCCATCTCGTACCGGGCATTCTCGATCTTGTCCACGAGCCGCTTCACAAGGGCCATGTGCAGGCCCGGGTTCGTTGCAGCCGGGTATCCCCGCTCATCGTGAGTAAGGCCGGTCACGTGGACGTGCTGGCCTGTACCGAACTGCGGGAAACCGGGGACCAGATCGGGGTCCGTTGCCCTGAAGGGAGGGGTGCCGGGCACGAACGGCTTTCGCGATACCCGCTCGACCGTATCGGGGATGATGATCTTCTCCCGCATGTGCCCCACGGTCTCATCAGCCATCAGGAAGACCGGCACGCGGTACTTGTCAGCGAGATTGAATGCCTTCGCGGTCAGTTCGTACATCTCCTGCACGCTCGCAGGGCAGAGGGCGATGATCGCGTAATCACCATGCGAGCCGAACCGGACCTGCATCATGTCGCCCTGCGCCGACATCGTCGGCTGGCCGGTGGAGGGACCGCCCCGCTGGACATTAACGACCACGCAGGGCGTCTCGGTCATTGCAGCAAACCCGATGTTCTCCATCATGAGCGAGAAGCCGGGCCCGCTCGTCGCGGTCATCGCCCGTGAACCGGCCCACGATGCGCCGATGATGGATGCCATCGAGGCGATCTCGTCCTCCATCTGGATGAAGACACCGCCTTTCTTCGGCAGTTTTGCTGCCATGAACTCGGCAACCTCGGTCGAGGGGGTGATCGGGTAGCCCCCGAAAAAATTACAGCCGGCTGCTAGCGCCCCCTCGGCACAGGCCGTGTTTCCCTGCCAGAATTCAGTCCGTGTCAATATTCAATCGCCACCTTGTGGGGTTCGTACGGCTCTTCCTCGGTCCAGTGGATCGCCTGGTCGGGGCAGGTGAGCTGGCAGACACCGCAGAGCTGCCGGCCGTAGAGGTTCCGGAGCCGGCAGTTGGTACAGCGCTCGGGACGGTCAAGTTCCGGGACGACTATGCCCCGGCGGTTGGGCCGCTTGCCTTCCCTGAATATCTTATAAGGGCAGACCTTTGTACAGAGGTTGCATCCCTTGCACCGGGTCTCGTCGATGGCGAGTTTCATGAACTGGCAGTCCTGTCGTAGTACTTATACGGTAACTGTTACAAAAAACCTCTTCTATTGTGCTGAGGGTTATCAGCAGCGAAGGTCGGCTTCGCCTCCCTTCTCGTCCTCAAGGTCCTTCCGACCTTTCGGAACCCGAAGCTGGAGAATGTCGAAAGTCATCAGACTGGAGACTGGAGAAGACCGTCAGGTCTTCGACCGAACGCTTCAGCGTTCTTCGACTTGCGGGTCACCAGAATGTCGCTTCAGTGTTCTGCCTTGCACAATTCGGGAGAATATATCCTGAATACATCTTCCGCATTTTTCCGGGCCGCGTCAAAGATATCGTTCCCGTGAGCATCGATCCCGACTACGAGGGGGAGGCGGTCGAGTTCGATCGCCCATACCGCCTCTGCCATCCCGAGGTCCTGATAAAAGACTCCTTTGAGGGTCATGTGAGATGAGGCCAGTGCAGCACACCCTCCCGTGAACGCGAGGTACACTCCCTTGTTCCGGAGCTGCTCCCGCACGGTTGCCCCCATCCCGCCTTTCCCGATGATGCCCCGGACCCCCTTCTCGATCAAAAACCCGGAGATCTCGTTCATCCGGGCGGAGGTGGTGGGGCCGGCGGCAATGACCTTGTTGTCCCGGATGACCGGGCCGCAGTGGTAGATCACGGCCCCTTTCGGATCGAACGGAATGCCGGATTCTTTCATCCGGAGGTGGGCCTCATCCCGTGCCGTGTAGACCATGCCCGAAAGCTCGACATGGTCCCCGGCATGAAGGGAGAGGACTTCGTCCCCCAGCGGGGTTTTAAGCTGGATGACGTTTCCGGTCATCGCTTAACCTCAACGGTCGCATGCCGGTTCGCCCAGCACTGGATGTTCACGGCCACGGGCAGCGATGCCGTGTGGCAGCCGGCCGTCTTCACTTTTACCGCAAGGGCAGTGAAATCCCCGCCCAGTCCCATTGCCCCGATCCCGAGCTTGTTCACGGCGTAGAGGAGCTGCTGCTCGTACTCCGTCATCGTGTCAACCGGTTCGAGCAGGGCTTCCTTTGCGAGTGCCGCTGCGCCATCGAACGTCCCGCCGATCCCGACCCCGATGATGATCGGGGGGCAGGGGCGTGACCCTGCGAGATACACCGTCTCGACCACGAACTTCCCGATCTGGTCTTTCTGGGAGGGGAGGAGCATCGCGATCCGCGACATGTTCTCGGCCCCGGCGCCCTTGGGGAGCACCGTGACCGTGAATTTTTTCCCGGGCTTCACGTGGATGGCCGGCATCCCGGCGCCGGTATTGTCGTTCGTGTTGTGCCGGGTGAGCGGGTCAACGACATTCGGCCGGAGCGGGACTTCCTTTGTTGCCCTGCGGACACCTTCCGCAACCGCGTCGTACAATTCCGGAGTGAGGGGGATGTCGGGGGGAACCGTGAGGTAGATGACCGGGACGCCGGTGTCCTGGCACATCGGCACGCCCAGTTCCCCGGCAGTCCTGATGTTTTTCAGGATATTGGCAAACTCGCCACGGGCCACCGGGTCCGTCTCGGCAAGGGCGGCGTTCCCGATCACCTTCAGCACGTCGAGCGGGAGGCGGATGGCCGCTTCGCGGTACGCCTGGAAGGTGGCATCGGACAGCGCCCTAAAGATGAGATCGGGTTCCGGGATCTGCATTTAATTATACTGGGGGGCAGGGGGTAATATACGTGTGCGATATGCATGCCATCCGATACCGAATGAGCGGTCGTGTCGGGATAACCCGGAATATTTCCTCAGCAGAAAGGGATATACAATTTCGCAGATATGGATGTAATATGCCGGGCAGAATTCGGGTACTCTATGTCGATGACGAGCCCGGACTCCTTGAAGTAGCCCGGATATTCCTTGAGCAGACAGCTGAATTCAGCGTCGGGATCTCGACATCGGCCCAGGAAGCGCTCAGCAACCCCTCGATCCGGTCCTACGATGCGATCGTATCCGACTACCAGATGCCGGACATGAACGGGATCGAATTTTTAAAGGTGGTCCGGGAACGGTTCGGCAACATCCCCTTCATCCTTTTCACCGGGAAAGGCCGCGAAGAGGTCGTGATCGATGCAATCAACAACGGGGCCGATTTCTATCTCCAGAAAGGCGGGGATCCCCGGTCCCAGTTTGCCGAACTCGAACACAAGATCCGGCAGGCTGTTGCACAGAAGAAAGGCCAGGACGAATTAAAATCTGCGTACGAACAGATTATCGCTTCAGAAGAGGAACTGCGGCAGCAGTACGAGGAGATCGCGGTTGCCCAGCAGAAACTCCTGGAAACCCAGCAGCAGCTGACCGAGATCGCGGGCACCATCCCGGGCGTTATGTTCCAGTATTATGCCCGTCCCGATGGCAGCTGGGGATTTTACTACGTGAGCACCCGTTCGCAGGAAGTGTTTGGCATCAGCCATGAGGCGGATCGGTTCTTCGACCGGTTCTCTGCGCATGCCGACCCGCGCGACCGCGATGCGATCATGGACTCGATCAAAAAAGCGGTGTCGTCGGCATCGCAATGGGACATCGAGGGCCGGTTCATCAAGCCCTCCGGGGAAACGATCTGGTTCCAGGGACTGGCCCGGCCGGTGAAGAAAGGTCCCGAGCTCATCTATAACGGCGTCCTGCTGGATATCACCGGCCGGAAGAAGGCCGAAGAAGAGCTCCGTGAAAGCGAGAGAAAACTGCGGGAAGCGCAGGAGATGGCGCACCTGGGATTCTGGTCCTGGGACACAAAAACGGGACACGTGGAATGGTCTGACGAAGTTTTCAGGATCTTCGGTATCGATCCGGGCGAGTTCGTCCCGCAGATCGATTCCATCCTTGAACTATCACCCTGGCCTGATGATCACCAGCGCGACAAGGAACTGATCGAGAAGGCGATCAAGTCCCGTGAGCCGGGTATGTATGAACAGCGGTTCCTCCGGCCGGATAAGAGCACCGGTTATTATTACTCAACATTCCAGGGCAGGTACGATCAATCCGGCAATCTTACCTCTATCATCGGGACTGTGCTGGATATTACCGGCCGGAAAAAAGCTGAAGAGGCGCTGCTGGAGAGCGAGAAGCGCCTCCGGCTCTTTATCCAGCAGGCACCCGCCGCCCTTGCGATGTTCGATACGGAGATGCGCTATATCGCAGCAAGCCGCCGGTGGATCACAGACTACCATCTCGGCGATGAGGAGATCATCGGCCGTTCCCACTACGAGATCTTCCCGAAGATCCCTGAAGGACTGAAGGCGGTACACCGCTGGGGTCTTGCCGGTGAGGTCGTCTCTTCCGATGACGACAGATTTGTACGGGAAGACGGATCTGTCCTGTGGCTTGCATGGGAAGTCCGCCCGTGGTACACGACCGGCACTGTTGTCGGTGGCATCATCATCTTTTCCGAAGATATCACCAAACGCAAGAAAGCCGAGGCGGCACTGAGAGAGAGCGAGGGGAAGTACCGGAGCCTTGTCGAGAAGGCAAACGAGGCCATTACGATCATCCAGGACCTGCGCATGGTCTATGCCAACCCCCGTATGATCGATCTCGTCGGGATCGCAGCGATCGACCTTCTTGGCATGGAATTCTGGGAGACGGTCTGGCCCGAGGACCGGGAGATGCTGAAGACACACTACCAGCAGCGGTGTGATGGGGAAGATGTCCCGGACAACTTCGATTTCAGGATGATCGGCCCGGGAGGGAGCCCGCGCTGGATTTACATCTCGATCGCGATGATCCAGTGGCATAGCAGGCCTGCAACCCTCAACCTGATGACCGACATCACGGAACGGAAACTCGCGGAAGCGGCACTCCGGGAAGCCAGCCGGAAACTCGGTCTCTTAAACAGCATTACCCGGCACGATATCGTGAACCAGCTGACCACGCTCCAGGGCTTCACCCAGATCGCAGTGAGGAAAGAGCGCGACCCGGTCGTTGCCGGGTACCTCGCAAAGATCGAGGCCAGCTCCAGTACGATCCACCGCCAGATCGAGTTCATGAAGACCTACCAGGAGCTGGGAGTCCATACCCCCGGCTGGTTCCGACTTGACGAGCTGGTGGCAAAGGCGGGGAGGAAGGAGGTCATGTGCTCCGCTGCCTGTGCGAATGCCGAGATCTTTGCCGACCCGATGCTCGAGAAGGTCTTCTTCAACCTGTTCGAGAACGCGATGCAGCACGGGGGAAACGTGACGGAGATCCGTGTCGGAGGCGAAGAGGTCACCGGCGGGCTCGATATCATCGTGGAAGATAACGGGACCGGGATCCAGGCCGGTGAAAAAGAGAAGATCTTCGAGAAAGGATTCGGGAAAAATACCGGGCTTGGCCTCTTCCTCGCAAAGGAGATCCTCGCGATCACCGGGATTACGATCCGGGAGAACGGTGTACCGGGGAAAGGTGCGAGGTTCGAGATCACGGTGCCGAAAGGAAAGTACCGGATGATCTGGAAGTGACGGGACGATTTTTTACGGGGGATAAACCGGGGATGTTGTAACCGGTTGCCGGAAAAATTTTTTCCGATATTTTTCCAAACAATTTTTTAAATTTATTTTTGATAATTTTTTTTCAAATCCATTTTAGAATTTTGATTGTGGATTCAATTACAAAAAATCCGGTCTCCACTCTCCTGATTACCTGTCCAGTCGTAAGGATCACTCCCGGATCCGATCCGGCCCACCCCACCCACAATCCAAAACACGTTTTACCTGCCGATCGCCCGCCCAAATGTGGCTAAATATGACCTCTCCCTCACCGGTGTGAAAACTGCTAAAACCCGGGGAAATATGCCCTCATTTTACCGAATTATGACCTCTGGATCCGGGAAAATGGGTAAACGGACCCCGCACAGGGCCCGGATTCCCCTGTCCCTAAAATCAGGTCATTCTCCGACGGTGATCGGGGTATCGGGATCTTCCCCGGGAGACGAGACCGGATCAGCGGTGTCCTCTGACACAGTACCCTTCCTGACTGACAATCTGCCGGTATTCTGTAATCCTGACACAGTTTGTAAAATGGATATCCCGGAATTTTTTCCGGAATTCTTCCGGTAAAAATATCCAGCGGAAAAAATTTTTAAAAAAATTTTCACGCTCACCTCATCGCATACTCACAACCCGGCAAATTTCGTCCCGCCAGCAGCTGCCCTGTTCAGGGTTAAGGAAAAACACAGGAGTTATTCGTCTTCATCCTTTTCACCTGGTTTTCGTTTCATCAGGTACCACACTCCTGCTGCCCCGGCGACAATTGCAATGATCACAATCGCGAGAAATACCGGAACGAATGAGAGCCCAATCGTCCGCGGGCCCGCCTCCATTTCCCCCTTTGGAGCGGGTAATAATGTATCGGACATCTTGACCTCGACGCGGATGGTCGGTGTAATCTCGTACCGGGAGGGAGGGGAAAGATTTGCGATATCGGCGCCGGTCACGTTGAGCTCCGGGCTGGTGACGATCGGCCAGGCCTGCCGGTTATCATCAGGAACTGCAGCGCTGGTTATCGGCATTATCATGTACATCATCGCCAGCGATACAAGAATGAATGAAACTGCTGCATCGGTTCTCATGCGGACCACGTCCCGTAATAACAAGCTGGTACCCGTCTGTCCAAGAGGTTTGTGGTCGGAAAAAGCAGATGTGGCAGGCCGGAACTGTTCAACACACGAGACCCGTTATCATACTCATGATCTGCCGGGTGGTTTTCGGGTCAATGATCAATAACAGGCACGAGCCCGGCGCCATTCATCCCGCCAGCACCTTCCCGTCCCGGCCCAGCTCGACAAGCCCGTCCGCGATGATCCGGAAGAACCGCAGGGTGCCGTGCTTGGAGCAGAGCCAGAGCTCGCGTGAGATTGCCGTGTCATGCGTGATCAAACGGAGCTTCTGGATATCTTCGCTGAATTCCGCGGCAATCTCCGCAAGCGACACAAGGATCCGCCGTGCATATTTCACGCAGATGAATGCAACCGGCACCGTGGAGACGATCGTGAAATCGTACAGCCTCTCCGGGCCGTTCTCTGCCATCTGGACCTTCTCCCGTATCTCTGCAACGGGTATTGATGCCCTGTATGCCCGGCGCGATTTTGGTCCGCGGCTCATGATACCATCCCGGCCCGGATTTTTTTTGCCATTCGCCTGGTGTAATCTTCTTGAGACATTTGTGATTATTTTGATTTAAAGAAATTATATAAATAATAATAGGATGATGGAGGTTCGGGGAATTGCAGACCCTTTGGTCACCAGTGAAAAAATCCTTCAAACAATCGCGACAGAAAAAAACTAAAAAAATGTGAAAAATATTACTTCTTGCCGCCCTTTGCGTGGGCTCCGCCTTTCTTGTCGTCGGCCTTGGCCGGTGCTGCATCCTTGCCACCCTTTGCGTGGATTGCGCCGCTGCCCTTGACTGCCTCTGCGCCCTTTGCGGGCTCGGCTGCGGCCGCTGCTGCCTCTTCCGTAACAACCGGTGCTGCAACGACCTTCTCACCAACGAGCTTCGGTGCCGCAACGATCTTGCCGCTGACCTTGATCGTGCTGACTTTCAGGTGCGCGGGAGTCGGGAGCTTGTGAGCGCTGTGCCGGAGTGCGTCCTTGATCTTCTCTAAGTACTGGGGGGTTGAGTAGACGGTCAGGATCTTCTGGCCCGGGTCGACCCGTGCTGCCGTGCCGACTGCCTTGCCGAACGCAAGGCGCATGCCTTCCGAGACACGGTCCGCACCGGCACCGGTTGCCTGCTTATTCTCGCGCAGGACGTGGTGGGGATAGACGCGTACCTTGAAGTGGAAGTTGGACCTGCCGACATCCTTCATCAACCGGCGGTTGGCGGTGATACGGGCTGCCTCGAGTGCGCTGTGCCGGATCTGGCATGCCTCCTCAACGATAAGGTCGACTTCAGTCGGGAATTCCTGCGAGAGGTTGCCCATCTCGTACTGTACGATCTTGCTCCCCGGAACACCGCCCATATATTTCCGCCGTGTATAGGCCTTCTTGGAAATGTTCCTGTACATCTTTGCCGGTTTTCTAACCATCGCGTCCTACTCCTGTGGTAAATTGTTAAAAGCGGGCAGAAATATCGGAAAAAGACTCCGATACTCATACCGGTACGCTTCACAAACTGCTTTAATAAAATGGCTATGGCGCGTATTAAACCTTACTGGATAGCAGTGTGCTGGTTGATAAGGTCCAGCACATCGCGCCGGAGCCGGGCGAATTCCACGTTCGTCCGTTCGCGGGGCCGCGGGAGATCGATCTCGAAGATCCGGCTGATCCGGCCCGGGCGGGGCGTCATCACAATGATCCGGTCCGCGAGGAAGACCGCCTCGTCCACGCTGTGGGTGATGAAGATCACCGTCTTTTTGGTCTTCTCCCAGATCTCGAGCAGCTCCTGCTGGAGCATGTTGCGCGTCTGGGCGTCGAGCGCCCCGAACGGCTCGTCCATTAAGAGGAGGACCGGGTCGAGCGCGAGCGCCCGGGCAACCGCGACCCGCTGCCGCATCCCACCCGAGAGCTCCGAGGGATAACTGTCCCGGAACGGGGAGAGGTTGACGAGGTCGAGGTACTGTCCGGCAACCCGGTAGCGTTCCTCCTTTGCCACCCCTTTCATCTCAAGCCCGAAGGCGATGTTGTCGATGACCGTGCGCCACGGGAAGAGGGAGTATTCCTGGAAGACCATGCCCACCTTCGGGCTGGGGCCTTTCATCTCCTCGCCATCGAGGATGATCGAGCCTGACGCCGCAGTGTCCAGGCCCGCGATCATGCGCAGCAGCGTGGTCTTGCCGCACCCGGACGAGCCGAGGATGCAGACAAACTCCTTGTCCTGCACTGCGAGGCTGAGGTGCTCGAGGACAACGAGCCGCGAGCCATCGTCCCGCGCAAACGACTGGTTCAGGTCCCGTATCTCAAGGTCTCCCATCTCACGCCACCTCCCCGGTCCGCCACTTCAGGAAATGCCGGTCGATATAATACCGGAATACCATGTCGAACGCCAGGCCGATCATGCCAAGCAGGATCATGTACACGACAACGCTGTCCATCTGGTGGAGGGAATAGAAGAACCAGAGTTTCTGGCCGAGACCGTAGTTCGAGACCCCGAAGAGTTCGGCAGCAACAAGGCACATCCAGCCCACGCCCGTCGCGATCCGGATCCCTGCGGCGACCGAAGGGAGGGCGGCAGGGAACGCGATGTACCGGATCAGGTCGCGGTCCTTTGTGCACCCCAGCATCTTCCCGGCTTCGACAAATATCCGGGGCACGCCGCGGAAGCCGCTGTACGTGTTGATGATGATTGGAAAGACCGACCCGACAAAGATGATGAACCCCGCAGAGAAAGAGGTCAGCCCGAACCAGATGATCGCAAACGGGATCCAGGCAAGGGGCGGGATCGGGCGGAGGAGTTCGATGAGAGGGTCGATGAAGGACTCGAACCGGCGGTTCCAGCCCATGATGATCCCGAACGGGATGCCGACAAGGAGCGCCAGGCCAAGGCCGATGGCAAAGTGGACCAGGCTTGCCTGGATGTCAAGAAAGATATCACCCGTCTGGAGCAGGCTGATAAACGCAGAGAGAACATCCGTTGGGGCGGGGAGGATGAAGGGATACCGTATAATCACTGCCGCAATGAATTGCCAGATGACGATTGCCAGCAGGACCGCAAGCACGCCGAGCCGCCAGTCTTTGCCATTCGTGTCTGCATGTCTGCCCATGGATTCTGGTTCCCGAGGTTTGTTCCAACCGGATTTCCCATCGTAGTTACGGTGCCGGTTGGCGCTCTGAATAGTACTTTATAGTAAAGAACGTCAAGGGAAAAAAAAGGTTGGTCGGGATACCTCAGCTCTTCGTGTAGAACGTGAGATCAAAGATCTCGTCCCTGGTGAGAGGTTTCTTGATGTACCCGAGTTCGTACTGGATCTTCGCGTAATCGAGGACCGGTTCGACAATGATGTTCGGGTCCGATGCCCAGTTGCCGTCCCATTCCGCGAGCGATGATTTGACATCCTCGAGCTTGGCGCCGGTCTTGGTCGAGTAGATCACGGCTGCCTCGTCAATGTTCTGCTGGTTCCAGAGAACTGCCCGGTCATTGGTCTTGATGATCTGCCGGACGATCTCCGGGTGTTCGCGGATCAGCTTGCCGCTGACAACAAGGACGCAGCAGGTGTGGTTCGGGTACATCTCGCCGGAGTGGACCACGACCTTGCCCTTGCCCTGGTTTACGACCGTGCTCGGCGAGGGAGTCGGCAGGAAGATCGCATCGACCTTGCCGGCAGTGATGGCCGTGACGGCGTCGCCCGGGCCCATGCCCTTGATGAAGACATCCTTGTCCGGGGTGAGATTGTTCTTGTTAAGCCAGTCACGCAGGACGGTGTCCTGGATGCTCCCGACCTGGAACGTAGCGATGGTCAGTCCCTTGAGGCTCTCCGGGCCTTTATAATCGATGTCATTCCGTACGACAAGATCAGAGCCCTGTGTGTTGACACCGGCAACGATCTTGGCGTCAAGCCCTTGGGAGAGCGCGGTCAGGACCGGGGCTGCTCCAACGTAGGCAACATCGATTTCGCCGGCAAGCATAGCCGCCATCTCGGGCGGACCGCTCGGAAAGACCTTGTCAGAGATGTTTACAACGCCAAGAGGAGCGAGGTCCTCCTTGAACCAGCCTTTCTCCAGGGCAGTAATTGCCGCCATCTGGTGGGTGCTGGGCTGGTACCCGATACGGAGCTCCTTGACAGGAGCAGCGGTGGAGGGCGTTGTTGCAGTACCTGACGACTGGGTGCAGCCGGCAGTGATCAGGAGAAGGGCAATCGCGACGAGCGCAATTGCCATGATCTTCATCGGTTTCATGCGGAAGTGTTGTTTCGGGATTATTAAATATTACATTATCCGGGCAAAAAATCTCTTATTTTGTCCATTTTTTATAAAAAAAAATTACAATTGGACACATATTTTATCATTACTGTCCACATTCCGCCGGATTCCCGCAGCGATTTTGAGGACAAAAAGGAAAATTTTTTCTTTAATTAGCCTGTTTGTACCTGTTATATGGTACAGGTGGACCCCATCGACCGGCTCATGCGCGCTGCACTTATCTCGGATGAGGAGTTCGTCGCTACCCTGAATGACCTGCTCCGTCACGACCTGCGGATCAGTGTGCGGGAATTATCGGAAAAGAGCGGGATCGCCCAGAGCTCGCTCTATAAGATCATGCACGGGAAACGGTCACCCAACCTCTCGACCCTCCGCTCGATCATCCGTGCCCTGCGCCAGTTCTATCATGTGGGTGCGGAAGACTTCATCGGGCTCATTGCTGCACGCCCGGTACTGGAGAGCGTGGAGGAGCGGGTGGCGGATATCGACGGCCATCGCATGCGGGTGCGGGAATATCCCGTTCACACGATGGAAGATGCGATCGTCGCCGCGGTACGGGCGGAACGGGAAGGTGCTATTGCGATTGTCTGTGCCCCGATCGTGTCCAGCGTCATCGATCAGCTCGTCCATATCCCGGTGGCAACGATCATCCCGCGTGAATCGGTACAGCGGGCGATCGAACTTGCGGCGCGTAAGGCGTGGCTTTAATCCCATGACCGCCAATTTATTAGCAGGTGACAGGATGCGAAAGGACGTTGTACGGCAGGGGCGTCTTTCCGGCACACGGTCAGCGGCAATCACCCGGTACCTCTCTTCAATGGAAGCGGACCGGTCCATTGCCCGCGCTGACCTGCTCGTCGATATTGCCCATGTGCTGATGCTGGATACGCAGAAGATCAATAAACGGGCCGTGACAAAACCGATTGTTGCGACACTGCTCGGATACTATGACGACGGGATCCCGGACGAAATCTTTGACGAACAGTATGAGGACGTTCACGCCGGGATCGAATCGCTCCTGATCGAATCAATCGGTGCGGAAGCCGGCGGCAGGATGCATGTCGGCCGGTCACGGAACGATGAGGTGGCAACCTGCATCCGGATCCGGATCCGTGAGGACCTGCTTGCCCAGATGGCAGCACTCCTGAAAGTCCGGGCCACCCTGCTCGCAATTGCCGACAAGCACATCGAAAGCGCCATGCCCGGGTTCACGCATCTCCAGCATGCCCAGCCGACCACGCTCGCCCACCATCTCCTGGCCTACGAGCAGGCATTCTCCCGGGACTTCGACCGGCTCCAGTCCGCCTATACGCGGGTCAACCTCTCACCCCTCGGCGCTGCTGCATTTGCCTCAACAGGATACCCCATCGACCGGAATCTTACAGCGCATCTCCTCGGGTTTGACGGCCTTGTAACCAACACGATGGACGCGGTCGCCACCCGGGACTTCGCGCTCGAAACCCTTGCAGACTTAAGCATCATGATGGCGAACACGAGCCGGCTCTGCGAGGAACTGGTCCTCTGGAGTTCGGCCTTTGTCCGGTTCGTGACGCTTGACGATGCAGTCTGCTCCACGTCATCCATCATGCCCCAGAAGAAGAACCCCGATGTTGCCGAGCTCATGCGGGCAAAGTCCGGCGCGGTCTTCGGGGCGTTTGGCGGTGCGTTTGTAACGGTCAAGGGTCTCCCGATGAGTTACAACCGCGACCTGCAGGACCTCACCCCCCACCTCTGGCGCGGGGTGCAGGATGCCCATGAGAGTATCGTGATCCTCGCGGAGATGCTTGACGGGGCCACGTTCGATACGGAACGGATGGCAGAAGAGGCCGGGAAGGGTAACTCTACGGCAACCGAACTGGCAGATTCGCTGGTCCGGACCTACGGGCTCCCCTTCCGGACCGCCCACAATATTGTCGGGAGGGCAGTACAGAAAGGCAACCTCTCCCTTGCCACGCTGGAAGCGGCGGCGCAGGAAGTGGACACTAAGATATCCTTAAAGAAACTGGGCCTGACCAACGATGAGATCGACCGGATGCTCGATGTGCAGTATTCGCTCTCGCTCCGCACGGCACCGGGCGGACCGGCACCGGCGGCAACGAAGAAGTCCATCGCCCAGCGGAAGAAACAACTCAACGCAGATAGCGCCGGCACCAAAAAGATACAGGCCGCCCTTAACCTCGCAGAAAAGATCCTCATCACTTCAGCACGGAGGCTGGTAGCATAACAACTGAGTTCGTTTCAGGAGACTTCGTCCGGTGTGAATACGGAGGGAAGCAGTTGAAGGGCATATACATTACCGAACGCGATGGCATGGCCGTTGTCAAGCTCGGTTCCGGCTATAACATCGGTGTGCCTCCCAAGGTCTGCACGTTCGTTGAACGGCCGGCCCCTGCGGCGGTAAAGCCGGTTGACGTGAAACAGGACAGCAGCCTTCCCAATCTATCTATTGTCTCCACGGGAGGGACGATCGCAAGCCGGATCGATTACCGGACCGGTTCCGTGACGAGCCAGTTCAATGCGAGCGACATCCTCGTTGCCATCCCCGAGCTCGCGGAGATCGCGAACTACCGTACGATCCCTCTTGCCACCATCCTCTCGGAGAACATGACCCCCGCGATCTGGCAGGAGCTTGCACGTGCGATCCATGAGGAGATCAAAGGAGGGGCGAAGGGGATCATCGTCACGCACGGGACCGACACGATGGCCTACAGCGCGGCGGCGATCAGTTTCATGATCGATACACCGGTGCCGATCGTCTTTGTCGGGTCCCAGCGGTCTGCCGACCGGCCTTCGAGCGACAATGCGATGAATGCGGTCTGTGCGGCAGCGGCGGCAACGAGCGATCTCGGTGAGGTCGCGGTTGTCATGCACGCTTCGACAAACGATGACCACTGCACCATCCACCGTGGCACCCGGGTGCGCAAGATGCATACGTCACGCCGCGATGCGTTCCGGAGCCTGGGTATCCCGCCGATCGGGAAGGTGGAATATCCTTCCCGCACCGTGACACTCGCACCGGATACAGTGCGACGCGGGACACATAAACTGGCGCTCCATGACAAGCTCGAACCCCACTGTGCCCTCGTGCAGTTCTTCCCGGGGATGTCTCCGGACATTCTCAGGGCATTCGAAGGGTACAAGGGTATCGTGATATCCGGTACCGGCCTCGGGCATACCAGCACAACACTCATCCCGCAGCTGAGGCACCTCACCGGAGCGAGCACCGTAGTGGTAATGACCTCGCAGTGCATGAACGGCAGGGTCTGCGACCGGGTGTACGATACCGGGCGCGACCTGCTTGATGCCGGGGTCATCGAAGGCGGCGACATGCTGCCGGAGGCTGCACTGGTCAAGATGATGTGGGTACTCGGCAATGAGAAAGACGGAGAGAAAGCGAAAGCCCTGATGCAGGCGGACCTCAAAGGCGAGTGCAACCGGAGGAGCGCCCATGGATTATAAGAAGGCCGGTCTTGTTGCCGGGATCGAGATCCACCAGCAGCTGGACACCGCGGAAAAACTCTTCTGCCACTGCCCGACTGCCCTCCGCGAGACGGCCGAGCATGCGGGAGAGTTCTCCCGGTTCCTGCGGGCAACGGTCAGCGAAATGGGGGAGATAGACCGGGCAGCAAAGGAAGAGATGAAACGCGACCGCCGGTTCCAGTATTATACGTACGACACGACCTGCCTTGTCGAGGACGACGAAGAACCCCCGGCACCGATGAATGACGAGGCGCTCTCGGTCTGCCTTACGATCGGGAAGATGTTTTCCATGACACCGGTCCCGCAGGTGCACACGATGCGCAAGCTCGTGATCGACGGCTCGAACACCAGCGGGTTCCAGCGCACGGCCCTTGTCGCACTGAACGGGACTCTTCCAAACGGGGGAGAGATCGAGACGATCTGCCTTGAGGAGGAGGCGGCGCAACGGGTGAAAGATGAGGTCTTCAGCCTCGACCGCCTCGGCATCCCCCTCATCGAGATCACGACATCCCCGTGCATGCACACTCCCGAAGAGGTGCAGAAGATGGCGGAGTACATCGGCATGGTGCTCCGCTCCACGGGCAAGGTGAAACGCGGGATCGGGACGATCCGGCAGGACGTCAACATCTCGATCGCACAGGGTGCCCGCGTGGAGGTCAAGGGCGTGCAGGAACTGGACCTGATCGCCGAAGTTGTCCGGCGCGAGGTGCAGCGGCAGCAGAACCTGCTTGCGACACGGGACGAACTCAAAGGCCGGGGCGCATCCGTAGATACGGCAAGTGCCCAGGACATCACCACCCTGTTCAAGGACACCAAATCCACCGTGCTGAAGAAGGCAAAGAAGATCCACGCGATTATCCTCAAAGGTTTCGCCGGCCTTGTCGGCCGCGAGATCCAGCCGGAGCGCCGGCTTGGCAGCGAGATGTCGGACTATGCAAAGAAGTGCGGGGTCGGCGGGATCTTCCACACCGACGAACTCCCGGCATACGGGGTCACCGCAGAAGAAGTCGCATCCCTTAAGACACATATGAAGGCCGGGGAGGCAGACTGCGTGATCATCGTCGCGGGTGGAAGCGAGAAGCAGGCCGTGTGTGCGATCGGCCAGGTGGTCACCCGGGCAACGATCGCCCTTTCGGACAAACCGGTCCCCGAAGAGACGCGGAAGATGCTCGAGACCGGGAGCTCAGCCTACATGCGACCCCTGCCGGGCGCAGCCCGTATGTATCCTGAGACAGACGTCCTCCCGGTCATCATTGACGATGCACGGTGGAGGGCAGTAACCATTCCCGAACTGCTGACCGCACGCGCCGACCGGTACGCGAAAGAGTACCAGATCGACCTCCCGTATGCCATGCAGCTTGCCGGCTCGGATAAACTCCCGTTGTTCGAACGCGCGATTAAGGAGGGTATCAAACCCAAGCTCGCCGCCTTTACCATCCTGTCAACAGCAACCGAACTCAGGAGGGACGGCGTTGATGTCAGGAAAATTTCCGACGACGCGTATCTTGCCACATGGCATGCCGTAGAGAAAGGACAGACAGTAAGAGAGGCGATCCCGGAGCTCTTCCGGAGCATTGCCGCGGGCAGCACCTTTGAAGAATCCCTCAAAAATCTGGCACCCCGGGTCTCACGCGAAGAACTCGAAGCGATCGTCAGGAAGATCCTTGCGGACCGCTCCGAGTTTGTCGCACAGAAGGGCAAGGCAGCCCTCGGCCCCCTCATGGGCGTGGTCATGGCAGAAGTGCGGGGATCGGTTGACGGGAAGATGGTCAGCGAGGTCCTGAGGACCGGGATCGACAAGGCACTGGAACCTAAATAGAGGCGCGGGGTCTGCGAAATGGTGAGAGGCATCAGACCCGAACCGGGAAAAGAACCAAAGGTTCTTCAACCAGTCAGACTTCGAAGAACCCTGAACGGGTTCTTCTCCTCTTCCAGGCCTGATGGCCAGTCGGAAATCGAAGATTTTCCTGATGGAAAATCTTCTTCTCTTCCTGGTTCTACGAACCAGTCAGACCCAACATTTATCACCCGCACGGAAGAATTAGATAAGGAGTTTAACTATGGGCAAGACAGGCACAACCCTATGGGCACAGATAAAAGGCGTAAAAGGACAGATCCGGCTCGTCCCCAAGAAAGAGGGCGAGGCAAAAACACCGGGTCCGAACCAGCGCTTCAAGGCCGGCGCCAATGTAAAGCAGATCGACCAGATCGCTGAGGCGCAGGGCGGACGCGGCGGCGGAAAAAGACGTGGCGGCAGGCGCGGCGGCGACCGGTCCGGTGGATCCGGCATGAACGAGTCCACGGCAAACCCGATGATCCGCAGGCACATGAAGCGGGCAAAAGTCTCCGCGCTCGGCACAAAGGCCAAGTCTTCCCGGTAAAACATTCTATAATCAATAGGGAACCTGTCATGGGGTTCGAGGTCCCAAAACCTCTTTTTTCTCCGACTGGTTCGATGAACCAGAAGGATGAGAAGAACGCATCAGTGTTCTTCGAAGGTCGGCTGATGCCACCCTTCTCATTGTCGAGGTCCTGATGAACCTCTCCAACTTCGAACGTATCGGCCCTGCCGGTTCATTCCGTCAAGGATAACTATCTTTTATCCCCAACAACTATGGTGACTATGGATCTTCCAACGGCTCTCAAGAGTTATCAGTACGGCGAACGGGCAAAGTCCGAACTGATCATGATATCCCAGTTCTGCCTTGCAGTGAACGGGTTCCCGGAACAGGAGCGTGCCGGCGGCCGCCGCATGCTCCTCATGATGATGGAAGCGACACGGGGAGAGCTCCAGTTTGCGGCACAGAGCACGTCGCAGGCAGAATTCCAGAGGGCGATCAATGCCCTCAACGAAGCGATCTCCCTTGTCGAAGGAAACCAGCCGGAACAGGCATCATTGAGGATTGCGGCAGCGATCAGTGCATCCACCACGCCGGCACAGGAAGCATGGCAGGTACTTTCGGAACATGGACTTCTCTGATATCCTCTCATTCATCTCAGGGCGTTCTTCGGTCCGGGAATACGAGAGCGAGCCGGTCCCGCAAGAAGAGATCGATTATATCCTGGACTGCGCCAGCACAGCCCCGAGTGCCGGTAACATTGAGGCTTGGGATGTGGTCGTGGTGACCGATGAAGAGACACGTGCGGCGCTTGCGGAGGCGGCCTTCAACCAGCCGCACATTGAACAGGCACCGGTGATCCTCGCTGTCTGCTCCAACTATGTCCGCTCGATGTCCCGCTATGGCGAGCGGGGGATCCTCTATGCACTGGAAGATGCGACGATTGCCTGTACTTATATGATGCTCGCTGCCCATGCACGGAACCTGCAGAGTTGCTGGACCGGGGCATTCGATGACGATGCCGTGCGGGATGTCCTCGGCCTCCCCCAGCATATCCGACCCGTTGCGCTGCTTGCGATCGGGAAAGGCCATACCCCGGGACAGCTCACCGGACGCATGGCAGTCGGGGAACACGTGCACCGCGAAACCTGGTGAAGGAGAGAAGATGCCAGACTATGTCGTAACAATTGAATCCGCGTGGCTTATCCGCGATGTAAAATCCCTTGACGATGCGATCGGTATCGCGATCAGTGAAGCCGGGAAACGCCTGAACCCTAATGCAAAATACGTGGAAGTCGAGGCAGGATATCTGACCTGCCCGTACTGCGAAGAGACACTATCAAGTGCGATTGTCGTTGCGGATACCGCACTTGTGGGGCTTGTCCTCGAGATGAAGGTGTTCCGGGCGGAATCCGAAGAACACGCGGGCCGGATCGCCAAGTCCGTGATCGGTAAGGCGCTCCGCGACATCCCCCTCAAACTCGTGGATGTGCAGGCACAATGATCCATATCGTAGGACACACGGCTATCGACCATATCTCGAAAGTCTCCCGCCTGCCCGAGAAGAACTGCTCGACCCATATCACGGACCGCCAGGTCTACTTCGGCGGCGGAGCGGCAAATATTGCGGCAGGGATCGCAACGCTGGGTGAAGCGGTCACGCTCCACTCCTGCGTGGGCAGCGATTTTACCGGCAGCGAGTATGACCGCTGGATGACGGACCTGAAGATCCACAAGCAGTTCTTTGTGGTCCCCGAAACCCACACGCCCACCGCGTTCATGTTCACGGACGAGGCCGGCGACCAGATGACCTTCTTCGAGTGGGGAGCCTCCCGGGCGTTCAAGGACGCCGAGGCCCCGGGCCTGCCGCTCGTCCACATGGCAACCGCCGACCCCGCGTTCAACTGCCGGGTGGCGGAGAAGAGCGAGTTCATCTCCTTCGATCCCGGGCAGGACGTCTTTTTGTACAACAAGGAGCTACTGGAGTCGATCATTGCCAACACGGACATCCTGTTTGCAAACCAGCACGAGGTAAAACAGATGTGCGTCACGCTCGGGATCACCCGCGAGGCGCTCATCAGCAAGGTCAGCATGGCGATCTTCACGATGAGCGGGGACGGGAGCACGCTCTATACAAAAGGCCGCGAGCATTTCATCCCGGCTGTTCCGGTCACGCTCGCCGATCCCACCGGGGCGGGCGATGCCTACCGGGCCGGGTTCCTCTCGGCCTTTGTGCGGGGCTACACTCCCGAGACCTGCTGCCGGATCGGCACGGTCACCGCATCGTATGTCGTAGAGCATGTCGGGTGCCAGACCCATCTCCCGGACTGGAACGCGATGCTCGTCCGGTACCGGAAACAGTTTGGCGAACTTCCGTCACCACAGGATGCGTAACGTATGAGCTGGGCAGCGCTGACCTCAGGGGGAAAGGACTCGATACTCTCGTGCCAGAAAGCAATCGACAGCGGAAAGGATCTCCGCTACCTCGTCACCGCACGGCCGAAGAACCGCGACTCGTACATGTTCCACTCGGCCAACCTCGATGTGGTGCCGGTGATTGCAGAAGTCTCCGGTCGCGAGTATGTCGAGATCCTGACCGAGGGCGAGAAGGAGGCGGAGCTCGCCGACCTTGAAGCAGGGCTTGCAGCGCTCGATATCGAAGGCGTGATCGCAGGAGCGGTTGCCTCGCAGTACCAGGCCGACCGCGTGAAAGCGATCACCGACACGCTGGGCCTCGAACTCTTCACCCCGCTCTGGCACATGGACACCGAAGAACTCCTGCGGGAAGTGGCAGCGCGGATGGATGCCCGGATCATCGTCACGGCCGCCGAAGGGCTGGACGAGAGTTTCCTTGGGGCAAAAATTGACGATGAACTTATCCGCCGGCTCAAAGCCGTTGAGAAGATCCGCCGGATCAATCTTGCGGGAGAAGGCGGCGAGTACGAGAGTATTACCTTGAACGCCCCGTTCTACTCGCGCTCGATCACGTTTACCAGTTCCGAGATCCGGTCCACCACAGACCGGCACGAACTCGTTCTTGGAGGGTTTGCTTAAATGGCGCAGGGCGGCGATGTCAAACTGGGCCAGCTCAGCAAGTATATCTTCACCGCCCCGACCTGGAAACGATCCCTCATCATCCTCATCCTGCTCGGCCTTGTCATTGACGGGGCCAATGCCCGGGCCTGGCTGAGCCTGCCCTCATCGGGCATCATCGCGTTTCCCCTGCCGCCATTCCTGAGCGACGCCCTCTCCATCCCGGCAAACTTCCTCTTCTCCGGCACCATCGCGTTCACCATCCCCGCGATTGCGGCCCTTGCCCTGACGAAACCGCTCATCGAGTACACCGGCAAGACCATGACCTGGAACCGCTCGGCCCTCCTCGCCCTCGCGTGCACGGTCTTCGGGGTCATCATCACGCTCGCATCGATGCTGGTCTCGATTACGTTGATCCCGCTCTTCTACGCCATCTCGCTCGGGTTCATCTTCGGCCTCCGGCTCTTCGTGCTCGTGGCAATTGCCGATTACCGCGTGCCGCGGATGATCCTCCCGGCCCTCACCCAGAGCGGGGTCGGGATCCTGGCCGGCATGTTCCTCTTCTCGCCCTCGTTTGCGATCTTTGCGCTCGTGCTCCACATCGTCTTCGGCCTCGGGTTTGCGATCCTCATCTGGATGATCGAGCGGCCGCTGAAAAAGGCATTCAAGATCCGGGGGCTCGCGTTCATCAACGCCTTCATCGCCCACATGACCGACGGCTCGAAAGGCATGGAGGACTTCTTCCGGGAGATTGGCGAGGAAATTTTCGTCCCGCAGGTGAGTTTCTTCTTTAAGCGGTCTACAAAAAAACCCATCATCTTCACCGTCCCGAACCTGCACCCCGGTCCCATGGGCGAGATCGGGGGCGGCAACCTGCCCAAGGTGATCCATGACAGTTTCGAAGACGAGACGCTCGTTGCCCACGGTTGCGCCACACACGACTTTAACCTGGTCTCGGAATCAGAAATTTCCAAAGTCACTGATGCGCTGAAGAAGACCCGGGCGGACCTGAGCTACCTGAGCGGGGCAAGCCGGTCCGGCATTGTTGAAGTTGGCTCGGTCAAGGCCCGGTACCAGAAGTTCGGCGACTCGGTGCTGCTCGTCACGACCCGCTCCCCCGAGTGGACCGAGGACCTTGACTTCTCAATAGGCTCAACCATCATGGCAGAAGGCCACCGCTGGTTCCCGCACGTGGCCGTGGTCGACGCCCACAACTGCATGACCGATCTCTCGTCGCCCATCCACCTTGCCACGCTCACGGCGAATGAATACCAGACCGCATCGCTCGATGCCATGGAGACCTGCCGGGATCTTCCCGTGCACCCGTTCCGTGTCGGCGTTGCGCACATCACGCTGCCGTACACCCGCGAGCAGGGATTCGGCGACCTCGGGATCCAGGTGCTGCTGGTCGAGGCCGACAACCAGAAGACGGCCTACATCCTGATTGACGGCAACAATATCGCGGCCGGCGTCCGGGAAATAATTCTCGAACAGGTGCTGACGCTCGCGGATGCAGCTGAAGTGATGACCACCGATTCGCATGTCGTCAACACGATCACCGGGAAGAACCCGGTCGGCCTGAACGTGCCGGTTGCGGAATTCCTTCCCTACGTGATGCAGGCAGTCCGGAGCGCAGCCGAGGATCTCGAACCCGCCACGGTCGCAGCCGGGACCTCGCAGTGCGAACACATCGTGGTCTTCGGCTCGAACCGGATCTCCCAGCTCGCGAGCACCGTGAACGCGATGCTCGTCTTTGTTGCGCCGCTCTCGCTGGCTATGCTCCTCCTCGCGTTCCTCCTCTCCTTTGTAGCCTACGCATTCATACTGTGACCGGGAAATTTCCCGGCAACCGTTCAGTATCTTTTTTGCACAACGCCCTTCCGACCACAATGTATATTCGTAAACACGGGAGTATTCTCAATCAGGAACGGAGGATACACGAACCAGAACTACCACGACTATTCCGTATGCATGTACAGCGGTTGAACTATCGATGAGGTACAGGTGATCAGATTTCATCCGTCCATAATCCTGACAACCCGCTGGATCGGCGTTGACTTAAACACGACCGGCCATGTGGCCGTTGCCGCCGACCCGGAAAGCGGAAAAGTACTGAAACTGGGAAAGAACATCCACCATCTTCACGCGCATTCGATCAGGAACTGTACGAAATTATTCAGAGAAGGAAAACTCTGGAAACTGAAGCGGACCAAGACCCGTGAGCGGAAAGAATTCAAATCCGCCCTGCACGCGATCTGCCGGCAGATCGTATCGTTTGCAGATCAGATGGGTACCGGCATCAAATTCGAACGTCTCTTCTCGGCCCGGTATTCACGTCCCGACAATGCTTCCAACCCGTTCACGTTCTCGTTCGAGAACGGATCGTTCTTCTCCTTGCAGCGGCTCGTGGAGAAGAAGGCGCACGACCGCGGGATCGATGTGATCTACGTGGACCCGGCATACACATCGAAGCGGTGCAGCCGGTGCGGTCGCTTTGGCCGGCGCTCGCGGAAACATTTCGAGTGCCCGCACTGCGGGTACGTGGCACACGCGGATGTGAATGCAGCGTTCAACATTGCAACAACCCCGCTCAGATATTCCGTAACGGAACAACTGACCGAACTTACGGCTGAAGAGATGCGGTTTACGAAAAAGCAGCTCCGGCGCATGAACCGGGCGATGAAGGCACGGACTCCGGTACCGGCGCCCGCAATCACGAGCGGGATGGCGGACGAGAACATGCTGGCGGTGCTGATGTAATTTTTTTTTAGACCGGGCTGCAAATTTTTTTCTAAATTTTTTTTGTGCTGGAAATTTTCCGGAAAAATTTCCGTACAGAAAAATCTCATGAACCGGTTTTTTTTCGCGTGGAGTTGAAAAAATTTAGAGCGGAAAAAAATTTCCAAATAGTCGACCCCCTCTTGCGCCACCAGTCCCCCACAGAAAATCTGATCAACACTTCCAGTCGTTTCGTGTAAAGTAATTATTCCGGTAATTCGGAGGAATCGCAACCGGGGGGTGCCCACACGGCGGGAGTGAAATCCGAATGGTCCATCAGGACCATGAGGATAAGTCCCCCGACAGCGTCAGAGATCCTAATCTCGACAGTATCCGAGGTGTTCTCCTGCCTTAAAATAACCATAATTCATCGATGTGAAATATCGCACCTCCGACGAAACCGGCAGGGTCAAAACAGGGGTTCTTTTCAATTGCTGGGTATATTGGTCGATCCATCATGAGATCGGCCGCTGTAACTCTGCTATTTACTGCTTTTTCCGGGGACAGTTTGGGGGGATTCCCACCAAACAGAGCGCAAAATCGGCGTTTCATAAAACAACCATGTCGTTTTTTCACGCTATTATGTCGATCCAAAGGGTCCGGCAGATATACCCCCCAGAGTTCTCCGACGGAGACTGGTCATACACGGAGTGTATGTCCGGTACGACTCGGGCCACGGGGTTCTACGACATCCGAATGACCATCATGCCATGAGGTTGAGAAGAATCCGAAGGATTCTTCGAGAGAGAATGGGATTACGGGGAGAGCTGTTCCCGGGAGGGAATTGTGTGGGGGGAGATGTCACCGAATCCCACGATGGCGATCGTGACGATCACAAAATAAAATGCATCGATCGGGTGGAGATCTTCGGTCAGGATAAACCCGATGGTCCCGCAGGCCATAACGAATGCAAGAATTGCGGAATATACCCGGACACGAAACCCGATCCCTTCCGCCATACACTGATTCTCTCTTCCGGTGCTATAAATACCCGGGGTACGCGGACAGAGGAATTAAAAAAAGGATTATACCGGGCCATCCGGTTGTTTTTTAGTCTTGCGGGCAGCAGGATTGCCATCAACGGATGTAACCGTGACGGTAGTGGATGAGATGCTAATCCGATCTTCCGCTTGAATGGCCGCAAGGATCAGCTCGTTCAGCCGGGAGCGGAGGATCCGGCGGCCGCGGGCATCGGTCACGTACCGCACATCCAGCGTGATCCAGTTATCCGTGAGCGTGATGTAGGCCGAAGGTTCGACAACTTTCTTGGGAAGATAATATTTTTCCCCGATTCGTTCAATCTCTACATCAGCCTGCATGGTCATTGCCAGGGTTTCTTTGACAACAATACCAAGGACAAGATCCCGTGCCAGCCTCCAGTCGCTGTCATAGGTGAGGGGAATGGAGATCTCGTCCCAGACAAACGAATGATCGCGGGTAAAATTGTACACCGGATGGGTTATCACAAGGCCGTTGGGGATGGTGAGCAGGCGCCCTGACGGCTGGTCGCCGGAAACCCAGCCGCGTATCTCCATAAGTGTCGTGTTCAGGACCCCGATATCCATCACGTCCCCGGAATTGTTGTCAATCGTGATCCGGTCTCCGACACGGTACATGCTGGAGATAATGATCAAAAATCCCCCGACAAAATTCTTAAACACATCCTGCAGGGCAAAGGCAAGGGTGGCCCCGATGATACCATAGGAGACAATAAGGGCAGAGGTGTCCGTCACCCATATCCGCAGGCAGAGTGCGATGATGAGTACTACCGATAGTACGGAAATGGCCTTGTTTGCCGTGTACCGGGTTTTCTGATCGGTGATCCTTCTGACGACAACCATGCTGATGATGATGCTGAAAACAAGGTACGATGCGGTCAGTACAAGGGAGGTGGAAAAGAGATCAGTGACTAACGGGTCGTTCAGGAGATGTGCAGCTGCACCGAGTCCTACCGAGAGGAGGAGAAGCAGGGTGAATATGAACAGCTGACGTTTCATGCATTGGTCCGGATATTACTCTTCTCTCCTTTTGGTTTATTAAAATGCTCTGGCTGGCAGAGTAGAATACTGATTGTGAAGGTACGTTCATTCAGGCATTATTTTTAATAACCGGGTGAAAACTGTCCGGATTTTAAAAAACCCACCGGATTCCTGACAATTCGTTAAAATCTTTTTTTAATCCGGGACCGTGACGCATTGTTTATCGTCAGCCCCGCCCCTGCCCGCTCCACTCATTCCACCTTCATGCTCGTTGCTGGTGACCGGGCCTGCATACAGCACGGTGACCTTGTTCGCACTATCGTTACGGGACGCCCCGGGCATCCTGAAAAGGGGGGTGACGGTGCTCCGGTTATCCATTTTTACCAGCCAGCCGGGTTTTATATCCACACCCATACCAGTAGCCCGGTATTACCCCCGGTCCCCCGGAGGGGAACAAAAAAGAATTGAAATTATCCTTAACAGACCAGATCACATTCGTTCAGGCAATTATAAATGTCCGGTTTTCCGTTGCAGTTACTTTTACATATGACGCATTGGTAAAATAATTTCGAACCATTGTCAGGTGGCTGTACTGATTTTTGCTGGGGGAGATCCACCGCATAATAGTGTACCCCGGCACCAATACTTCCGGCGATTGCTAAACAGACCATAACGAGCACGAGCCGTGCAAGCGGGGTATATGCTGAGGGGGATTCCGGCATAATGAAAAACCATCCTTCTGGACAAGTCGTTTATTTTGGATGGGGATGATGGATATAAAAAGACTGGGAATCTGGACCCGGATGAACCGGGTTGCCAGTTTCTTTTGCAATCACCTCATTGTATCCTCAAGGTGCAATCTTTCTTTCCCTTTTCACTACCTCTCCCGGTAAAAGACTCCCCCGGGCGGGAATTTATGCATTGTGGGATTTAAGGTATTTCGCCTTTGTCCCCCTGATAGGAATGCACTGGATAACTATCCTTATCATTCCCGTTTTCCCATCTATTGGTATACGAAAAAAAAGCAGGCACTCATGCCAGACTACCCGGTCCATCCTCCGGACAACAGTGATATCCATGAACAAGAAAACGCTCGGGCTCATTGCTCTCATCCTCCTTATCCTTGCTGCCGGGGCCTGGGCCGGGTATACGATAATCCATGCAAACACCCCGGTACGGATCGGCGTCCTCATTCCCGTGACCGGTGATATCGATCTTAAGGAACCGCTCGAATGGGCAAAGGACAATATTAACCGGGAAGGCGGTATTGGCGGGCGACCGATCGAACTCGTGTATAAGGATACCGGTAAGGGTAACATGACGCAGCTCGCAGAGGAACTGCTGGACGATCCCACCATCCAGATTGTTATCGGACCCCAGGCAAGCGACCATGTCTACGCACTTGCACCGGCATTTATCACCCGGGAAAAACTCTTAATCAGCCCGGAAGCCACTTCCGGGGACATCATCCGGGCATTCGGCAAAAAAGGATATTTCTGGCGGACCTGCCAGGGTGATGTGGCACAGGTAAAGATGATCCTCTCGGTCCTGAAAGGAAAGGGAGCGAAAAAAGTTGCCCTGCTCGCGGCGAACACGACGTGGGGGGACACGTTTTATGACTGGACCGGATTCTTTTCAACTGAATACTGCCTCGAACTTGTTTCAATTAACCAGTTCGACACGGGCAGCAGCAGTCTCGATAACGATGTCGCTGACGCACTGAAAACGAATCCGGATTATCTCATCGCAATCTGCGAGCCCTCCGATGCGGCCACCATCAAGCGGGCAGTCGATCGCTCGGGATCCCCGGCAAAACTTTTCCTTGCCGATGGTTCGGTCTCCCCGGTCCTGATACAATTGCTCGGTGCTGCCGCAGAAGGCCTTGAGGGAACGTCTCCGACAGCCGACCTCACGACCGGGTTCACCGTTGCCTATCAGGAAAAGTTCGGGCATCCCCCTACCGATTATGCAGCGCCGACCTATGATGCCCTCCTGCTCGCCGCTTATACCTCAGCCCGGCAGGATGCGAGCCTCTTTGAATCACCGGCCGACTCTCTCCGGAAAGTCGTCTATGGAAACGGCACCCCAACCGGCTGGGATGCGCAGGGGTCGCATGAGGCGCTGGCAGCGATCCGGGCCGGCGAGACCCCGGCCATCTCCGGCGCCAGCGGCCCTCTCGACTATGACACGGAGTTCGGGGTTGATCCGCTTGTCACATATTACTCCCACTGGATTGTTGAAGACGGTGATTTCCGGACCGTCGAGACAATCGGCTCGGCAAAGACCGGTGTCAATAGTGCAGCCGGTGAATCGGTTGCACGAACCACGGCTTCCGCAAGCCTCATGTCCTTTGTACCTTCCGGCTCGGATACCTACGTACCCTCGGTCACCAAGACGGATTTCCGGGCAGTCATTGTCGGGCCATCGGGCGGATGGAAAAATTACCGGCACCAGGCAGATGCCCTGACCGTCTACACCCTATTGCGGGAGAACGGGGTTCCCGATGATCACATCATCCTGATGGTCTATGACGATGTTCCCACCGCTCCGGAAAATCCACTCAAGGGAGATGTACACAATATTCCCAAAGGGAAAAATATTCGTCCCGGTGCGGACGTGGATTATGCCGGTTCACAGGTAACGGCGGCCACGCTGAAAAATGTCCTGACCGGCACAAAGATCGCGTCAACTCCCGTTGTACTTGAAAGCAATGTGAGTACCGATGTGTTCGTATATATCGCAAGCCACGGCTCACCGGGAGGGATCGCGTTCCAGTCAGATGAACTTTTTACAACGGACGATTTTACCAATGTTACCGATTCGATGAACCGGAACCAACAGTACCGGCAGCTCGTCTTTGTGGTTGACACCTGTTTTGGTGAGAGTGTTGCAATGAACGCAACCGCACCCGGCATCATCTATCTCACGGGAGCGGCATACAACGAACCATCGCTGGGGGCGGTCTATGATATGGACATTAAGCAGTGGTTGTCAGATGAGTTCACCTCACGCATTATGAGCCTGCTCCAGTCGAACCGCGATATCACGTTCCGGCAACTCTACACGGCGGCCTATGAGAAAGTGACCGGATCGCACGTCCGCATGATAACAACGGGAAATGTCAGTATCGATCAACCGGTCATGGAGTTCTTAAAACCATGAACCGGAAGTATCTCATCATCGGTGCCATTGTAGCGATCATTGCCGTTCTTGCAATTATTGTGGCAATGGTTGTGGTCCCACACGAACCCACACGGCCGGTTGTTTATATTATCTATCATTCGGATAAGGGAGATCTGTCCTACACAGACAGTGCCTACCGGGGCCTTTTTGCCGCACAGGAGGATATGCAGTTTACCAAGCGGGAATATAGTATGTCCACTCCGGTGAACTTTTCCCGGTTGCTCACCGGGACAGCCGCTGAAAAGCCCGGTTTTGTCATCACGCTTGGATATGACAAAGCCGGTTTCACCCAGGCACTTGCAACAGAACATCCGGATATCCGGTTCCTTGCCATCGATCAGACCGGCATCGGCTCTGGCAATGTCCGGGCATACGAGATCACGTCCTATGGTGAAAGTTATCTTGCAGGAGTGCTTGCGGCATCTGCCACAAAGACCGGCAGGGTCGGGATCGTTCTTGGCACACAATCAACGCTGCTCGAAGCATTCCGTCTGGGATATGTCGATGGGGTCCATGCCGTCAGTCCGACAATTCCCGTTGACCAGGCGTATGTACGGGATAATTCAACGACCGGGTTTTATGACACGGACCGTGCCGCAGAAATTTCCGGCGGGATGTATGCCAACGGTGCGGATGTGGTATACGCGGTTGCCGGCTACTCCAACATCGGGGTGATCCGCGAGGCAAAAAAAGCACCGGGACGGTATATCATCGGTGTGGATTCCGACCAGACCTATCTTGGCCCCGGGGTGGTCCTTGCTTCTGCCGTGAAGCATGTGGACCGGGTCGTGTATACCGGTATTGCAAAATACATAAACGGTTCATTCACCGGGGGTGACGAGGTCGCCGGTCTCAAAGAAGGGGTGACCGGTCTTTCGTTCAACCCGAAGTTTGAGCACTATAACAGCACGGTCCGAGCATGGGACGCAAAAGCACAGGAAGAAGAAGCGAAATATCTCCGGTCACGGGCCCTGTCGGTGCAGAAATAATCCGGGACCACAACATTACTTCTGTCAACTGATACGCAGACCATAAACTGCATGAGCCGGCCCGGCGATGGTTTTTGAGGATTGCGACAATATGAACAAACCTCATCAGGAACCTATCGATACGGTCTGATTGGGGTGAAGGTCTACAATATTTTTTTGAGGAATTTTTTTTGTTAATAATACCCGGGGGATTGTTGATCAATTTCAAAAATGAAAGAGATGAGATGGTAATCGCGTGGGAAAATCCCTCATGGAATGAAAAGAAAAAAGTTTAAGGACTGCCCGGTTTCCTCAATAACCTATGCACATAGGTTTACACGTTGCGTTCTCTGGCACATTAAGCGCCGCAGCCTGCTGTATTGGGAGGTCAATGGCGAAATACCAGGCAAGTGCGATGATTGTGCCGAGGATTGCAAGCGCTATCATGAAGATGACGAGTTTTTTCAGGGCGTCGGATTGCTGGGGTCCGGTCATGTGATCCTCTCCTGTGCGTTCAGAGAGGATCAATCTTGGGATGGGATAAATAGATGACAAGGATATCCCGAACCGTGTATGTATGGAGACTAAAAGGGATGTTCTCCGATGAATTCAGCCATAAGCATCGTTGCCCGGGGAGACTGGGATCACCGGCGCATCGGGGGGCTCTGATTTGGTGCTTGCGTCCCCGATTCCAGCGGACACCCGCCCGGCCATCGCGATGAACAAGGAACCAGAAAGACCTTCTTCCCCTGCTCGTTCTTCCCATTCCCTATTTTCCGGGAAAAATCGGCATGCTCAAAGTATCATTATTTAATAAAAGCGATTAATTTGAGCCTTATTTTGGAAAAAAGATATAAATTGCCAGAATTCCCTTCGGAATACCCCCGACCAGATTCGGACTGGTGTCGCCGGATCCAAAATCCGACATGATTGACCGCTACACTACGGGGGTGAATATTGGTTAATTCACTTGACAAATTTCCTTAAAAGAAAATTTGTTCTATTGATTTTAGCGTGGGAGATATTAAAATCACATCAGCAGCAGCTGATGAGAAAATGGGAGGGACCGGTCCACGAAACCTGTGCGAGTTCGTTTATGGTGCACGAATCGTTCTGAACAAGGTTGCGATACGACGGACGTTGCTCGTTCAGGACCCGATCATGATGTCTGCAGGTTTTTCCGAGCTGGCCTTTTTTACCGGTTCTTTATGTTCAGGTACTTTAGTCTCCACGTGCTTCTGGGGATGAAGCGGGGGTTCCTCAGATTTCTGGATCTGTTTAGGGTACCGGGCCAGGATTTCCTTAGTGACCTTGAGCTGTTCCTTCATGATACCGGACATCTCAGCCAAGAGCTTGTTCTGGGTACTGATGAGGAGTTCAAGTTCCTGGCTTGCGTGGATGCCCGGTTCGGGATCCTGCGAAGTGCCCTGTTGTTTCTTGATGAATTCACTGCGGCGTTTCCAGATCTTGCTGATACTGTCAATCCCTTTCTTTCGGGTTGGAAAGGCTTCCCGGTAGCGCTCGTAGAATTCATGGCTGTCAGTACATTGGGTGACAAGATCTATTTCCGCGTCGTCAATTTTTTCATATTTTCTTTTCTTTTCCCGTGCCATGAGTACTCCTTCATTATGTCAACAGGCCGGCAAAAAAGAATTGTGGTATGAATCCAATCTGTTTTTTGTGTTGATTTATTGAAGGGGGAATCCGTTTTCCGGAGGTTCACGTGGTGAGATTTATGCATATTTACTGAACGAAACAGGAAAATTTTGAAATGATTGAATTCAAAAATATTTCGTTCAAATTTATAAGATAATTACGAAGTAATTTGGATATCCATTTTTTTCAATATAATTTGTTTTAATTCTGAAATTAGAAAAAATAGATTTATTTGGGAAAAATACTATTCTCTAACATAAAAAGTATGCCTTTCAATTTGCTTGGAATTTTCCAGATTATATCTTTTTGGAAAATACCTCAAATTACCGATGTTAGAGAACAATTTTTCAAATGCTTCAGATTACTTAATTTTCCTTCGTAAATTTGGTAAAATTTGAATAATCCTGATTTGCAGTATTTACCCGATTTTGATCAGGATTATCAATTTATGACGTAAAAATTCAATTCATCGATTAGATTTGATGATTCCATTTAATTAAAAAAATTCGATTTTTGCAGAAAAAAGATGAGATTTTCTTCTTAAAAGCAATGGATTTGATAAATCTTGATTTTCAAATTGATAGAATAATTATCGATAAAAATTTTGAAGAAATTAAAATAAAATGAATCAGAATAATTAATATCTTTGTTTAACCACGAATTAAATTAGATATTAAAAATTATGGATTTCTAAATTTTTATGAAGTGGAATTGAAAACAATTGATAAATTCAGGAAAATCTTTAAATTACTTCGGAAGTTCCATGAGAATTAGGAACTCAATCTTTTTCAATTCACTGAGTGAATATTGAATTAAAATCATTAAACCATGGCAATGGATCCTCTTAAATTCTGCTGTTTTCCAGACAATCAACCAGGTTGACCATATAACCGAATGCATCTACCACGCAATATCTTCAGACCGCCCGATACGAGAGACAATTGATCTGAAGAATGCACACCCATATCACCGATTCCACTCAGCGTAAGATCTGGTGGACTATTCAATACCGAACATTACCATTACATCCATTTCTTGAAAAAAGTTACATCCACCACCCGGAACATAATATGACAAATTGGGGTATTCAAGGGAGAAAACTGGATATATAAATATGCCTTTTATGTATAGCATCATACAGTTTATTAGAAGAGATAATAAAAAATCAGGCCCCTTCATTCGACCCGGAAAGAGGGAAATACTGCTGGTATACCTGGCGGCGTTCGTCGATATCCGTGTGCAGGTAAATCTCCGTGGTCTTGATGGATGTGTGACCAAGGTTTTCCTGCACCACTCTCAGGTTTTTCGAGCGCCGGTACAGTTCGCTTGCGTAACTGTGACGGATCTTATGGGGGGTGATCCCCGACGGGGCATAATGCTTAAAGATATGTTGGATTGCCCGGGATGAGATGTGTTTGCCCTGCTGGCCAACAAATAACGGGCCCGTAATGCGGGTTCCAATGAATTTCAGGATATCGGCAAGGGTGTCTTCATCGACAAAAACAAGGCGGATCTTGTCCCCTTTCCCGCGGATCCTGATGGTATGCTCATCAAAATCGATGTCCCCGATGTTCATGTTACACAGTTCGGACACACGGACGCCCGTCGCATAGATGGTTCTGACAATAAGTTTGTCACGGGGATCATCGATAGAATCGATTAAACGGAGCACCTGGTTGTGCTTTAAGTATTTTATATCCTGCTGCTTTATTCGGGGGCGATCAATCCCGGTGATGGGATTTGCATTGACAATTCCCTGGGTATACAGGAAGCGGTAAAAGGAACTCAGGGTCGAGATCATCCGGTGAAACGTCTTGGGTTTGTACGTCTGCATCGATGATACGAAAGAAAGAAAATCATTGATGATGACCGGAGTCACATCGACGGGAGTGTCCAGCCGTGCCTTTTCAAAGTCTTTCCAGTAGAAAACGAGCTTTGTCACATCCGTATTTCGCCTAAGCCAGACATAATACCCGAAATGTTTGATGACCTGCTCATAGCTGTCAAGCGTACGGGGTGAATAATTTCTCATGCGAAGGTAGTTCCGGTAACTTTTGAGCCACTCCGAAAAATACCCGCTTTCCATGCTCTATTCTATTTTATCTCAAATAAATAAAGGTTTGCGCAGAATACCTATTCTCCGCAAGTCGGAAATCGCGATATCTCCGCAGATTTTTGAGCAGTTTTAAGATATCCGACAGTAGAGGGTTGATCATTTTCACGATTCTCGATACAATCTATGACCCGTCAATCCGCTATCTTTCATGTATCTGACCAGATTTTATATGAAAATTGGATCAACAAGAACCTTTTTTCCAAATTAAAACAGTGTCTCTTTTCATTTGTAGGGCCAATTACCCTTCAACCATGGAGAAATGCCGCTGGAACCGCGATACGGAGGTTTACAGACGGAGAAAACCAGGGTGGTTTTCTAGACCGTGAAGCTAATGGGATTAAAATTGAGAGAAAGATCTTACAGGTGTTTAAGAGTATCACATCACCAAACAGAATTCATCAACAGATGCAGAGAATCATGTGTTGTTTATCAGACCGATTCCAGTGATTGGAAACAAAAAAAACCTTAATGAAGAACAATGATCGCCGTTGATTGGAAAAATTTGACAGGCAGTCAATAACTTTCAAAATCGTAACCAGGTATCATGCAATTAAAAGATTCCCAAGTAATTTTCAGATCACGATATGGTGTGATATTTACATTATTTCCTCTCTGAAATGAGTGAACATTTTATCTGAAATATCTTAAAATCACTCAAGGTAAGTGCAAGATTGAGACGCAAAAAATGTAACCTTTAATGATGGGGAACATTATTCAAGAAGGGGGAATTTTCTGTATGAATTTAAAGACCCTTATTTCTCATGATTTACCCCGATTTAGGATTAATTCCAATCGGCCTCATTAAATCAATTGTTTCTCGCATGGAGCTGTCGGATGATATTGCGTGGTAAATGCAGTCGGTATATTGGTTAACCTGATTGATTGTCTGAAAAACAATAAAATTTGTGAGGATCCATTGCCAGAGTTCATTGATGTTTATCTAATATTTACTAAGTTAATGGAAACAGATCAAATTCACTATTTTTATAGGGCCCTTCGAAGTAAATCATAACTTGTTCCCTGATTTACCAATTGTTTTCCATTCCCTATCATAAAAATTGGAAATCCATTATTTTGAATATCTAATTTAATTCGTGGTTAAAAAAAATATTAATTATTTTTGATTCATTTTGTTTTAATATTTTCACAATTTCTATCGATAATTATTCTATCAATTTGAAAATCAAGATTTATCCAATTTGCATTATTTACGATGAAATTCTCTTCATTTTTCTGTAAAAAAGGATTTTTCAATGAAATGGAAACATCAAATTTGAATTTTGATTAGAGATTTTACGTTATAAATTGGTAATCCTGATCGAAATCCGGTGAATGCTGCAAATTAAGATTATTCAAATTCGGTAAAAATACACCATAATTCAAATTATCCGAAATATCTGGAAATTTACAATCATCCAAATGCTACGCTCAAATTCATCATAAAAATACGACGACCAGATATTGAAACATCGTAACCCGGTTAATTTGGTTCACGGATTAGTTGAGCTTATTAGCTGACTAAAAGAAGATTTGATAATATTTATCCACTCCTGGATAACACCCGTCTTCAGATAATCGAATCAGAATCAGGATCAGAATAATAAGTCTGCAATTCGCGATACAAAAAATACAGTATTCGGATTAAATCCCAAAAAGGCCAGATTACAGACGTTCTCCAAAATTGAGAGCCATTCTGATTTTTTGATATTCTTTATGTCGTAGCATATGATCATGCGAAGTCGTATGTAAGGCCTATTCTATGATTTTACTAACTATTTTCCTGAAAAACAGAGCCGGAAGAAACAATTTCACAAGGAAAAATCACGCGGGAGTAAAAAAGGTTGAATTGCCTTATCAGGCCCATCAAATCAGTACACCAAATCTATTTTCTGGAAATGGCGATTTCGTGGATAAATTGGACCGCATTTCCGAAAAAACGCCTGAAATATTTTTTATAATAACAAGATTATCAATCTGGGCGATCTTACAATAAACCATATGATGCTATACATAAAAGCGGGAAATTGAGGATCCAAAACAGATTACTCATATGCCCCTTGAATAGCACATCCCTATCGAGAGAGATACTTCCCGAAACACGTACCAGATATCAGAACAGTCAACGTTCATCGGACCGGAAACACACCAGTGTCAAACCGGAGAGACCCTTTCACAAGTCACCCCAACATCACCAAATCAAAACCATTCCGTGATGAAAGATTATAAACAAAGGGAATCATTGGTAATGTTATACCATGGTTGATGACACCCAGATGCTGACCCCAAGGCAAGTGGCTGAGATACTTGGGGTTCACCAAAAAACAGTCCATCTCTGGCTTCGATCAGGCAGGCTCCAGGGAACAAAAATATCCTACCGTGCCTGGAGAATACCAAAAACGGCACTTGATTCCTTTATTGTGAGTAACAGTAACACCCGGTTGACACAGCATACAGACTCATTAAAAAAGAGCGCGGGGGAACCAAACAATGCACAGCAACTGGCAAAACAAAAAGAGAAACATACCCAGAATCCGATTATTCTGGATTCATCCCCCCAGGCAAGAATGAAACACTATATCCAAGAAATTATGGGAGAGAAAAACCCAAAATGAATAGTTCCTCACTGGGTCTTCAGGAATTCACAGACTCTTGAAATCATGAAGATCAAATATCCCGTTGATCTTTTTCTTTTTAGCTTTTTATCAGACAGGTATGAGATATATTGGTTTCTCTCCTGAAAAATGAGTGAAAACCATGGTTATTTTATAAATAATAAACCACATACTGCTATACACAATATTCAAAAAATGAACCAATTCTGAAATAATTTCACCGGACAGAATAACATCAACAGGTACGGGTGTTTGCTCGTGGACGATACAGACATACGACAGGAAATCAACAAGTATAAAAAATTCAAAAAAGTCGATGGTGCCACCTATCGGAAAGTGAACCAGTTCCTGCGAAAGAGAACATACATTACGGCACGTGAATGGGCCCTTGCAAGGCTGTGTACAGATTTTCGAACATCAGGTGGTGCTGAAATGACATTTATCGGAAAGCACCTGCCGGAACTGGTTCCGTTTATGGAGGACACCTACACACCCCAGGCCGTAAACCAGGCAAGGAATTCTTTTAAAAGAAAGGTTCGTAAAGCCAGTGCTACCTTCTTCTATGGTGCAATGTGTGGTTTTTTTACTACCGATGAACTTGACGACCTTCTTTTTGAGGCCAGCGAGGTATCGCGGTTCCTCCTGGAAGTTGAAGGCACAACACTGGATATTGACGAAGAGATCGATGTCGAAGACCGTATCACAAAAGTGATGAGAAGTGTGGGGGAAGCAGCAAAGACCATCCTTCAGGCGCGAAATGAGGATGGGAGCATGCCCGAAAAGCCACAGGATACACTTCCGGATACTCCTGCGGAACATGATGATTCCCAAGTCATTGATAATACAATTACTCATTCAGGTAGCGAACCGAAAGACGATACTCCTGTTAATGAGATCACCCCATACAGGAATCCCGCAGACAACCCGCAACTTCCACAGACAATCCCGGCATCGGAAGAACCTGCTGAACCGGATCCTCGCGATTTTCCGGTCACAAAAGATCACCCGTGGTGAGGAATTATCATTATGAAAATTATCCAGGTTGCAGGCAGGTCAAATTCGGGTAAAACCACTTTTATCAGAAAACTGATCCCCGAACTTAAAAAAATTGGTCCGGTCGGCGTGATCAAACATCTCGGTGATCATGAGTTTGTCCTCGAAGCGGAGAAAGACACAACCCAGTTTTATGAAGCCGGTGCGGATATCACAACGGGGATCGATGTAAAGAAAACCGTATCGGTAATCCAAAGCACTGATCTTGATGGGACATTGCATTTTTATGCCGAAAGAGGGATGCATTTCACAGTTATTGAGGGATACAAGCAACGGTCCTATGCAAAGATCGTGATTGGAAACCTTGAGATCGATCGTTGTGTGATGTCCAATCCAACTCCGGACGAAGTGATACGATCACTCCATCTCTTTGACGATTTTAAATAAATGAAATACAGAAGTGGTACCGCGTATGGCAGTAAAAAAAATGCAGAAACGATTGTTTGGGACGAATGGTGTTCGGGGGGTTGTTGGAAAAGACCTCACGCCGGAACTTGTTGTTGCCATTGGTCAGTCTCTTGGTACAATGCGTAAAGGTCGCATTGCAGTTGGGCGGGATACCCGCACATCCGGTGAAATGTTTGTAAAAGCAATTAAATCCGGGCTTCTTGCCACCGGCTGTGATGTTGTAGATTGCGGAGTCCTTCCCACCCCCGCACTCCAGTATATTGTCAAAGGGCAGTTCGATGGGGGGGCAATGATCACAGCATCCCATAATCCTCCCGAATACAATGGTGTCAAGATTATCGAGCCGGACGGGACGGAAATGGGAGACGAGGAGACAATAAAGCTGGAAGAGCTGATATTCGATCGATCCTTTTCAACCGAGCCGTGGGACAAGACCGGAACAGAGATCCAGTCTCCGGAGCGTATTGAGCAGTACATCAAAGCAATAACCGACCATTTTCCCGGTAAAATCGGGACAGGCATGATTGTTGTTGCTGATCCGGGGTCCGGTCCGGCATGCCTTACAACGCCACGAATTCTTACGGAATTAGGGTGCAAAGTAATCACGATCAATGGAATAATGGATGGGACATTTCCCGGCCGGTTACCGGAACCTTCTGCGGAAGGATTGAAAAACTGTGCTGCACTGGTCACGAGCAGTGGTGCCGTATTCGGTGTTGCCCATGACGGCGATGCAGATCGCGCGGTATTCATTGATGAAAGAGGAAAATTTGTTGAAGAAAACCAGCAATTTGCTCTGATTGCACAACACATCTGCCATAATAAAAGAGGAGTCGTTGTCACTCCCGTCAGTACAGGTCAGGTTGTAGAAACCGTAGTAAAACAGGAAAATTGTTCAATAGAATATACACCAGTCGGGAGTATTTACGTTGCCCGGACAATGCGCTTGCTTCTGGAACAGAGAAAACCAGTTGTCTTCGGGGGTGAAGGAAACGGGGGTCTGATCTTTCCCGACCACCAGTTCTGTCGTGATGGGGGCATGACTGCGGCGATGATGGTGTCGCTCCTCAAGTCAACCGGGAAAAAACTTTCAGAACTCATCGACGGTCTTCCCAGACGCGTTATTATCAAAGATAAAATTGCAACAAAGGAAGGAGACAAAATCCTTGAATTGATAAAAACAGTGTATCCCCGTGAAATGCTTGATGAGACCGATGGGGTGAAAATTTATAAGGATTCCTCTTGGGCGCTTATCCGTGCCTCAGGGACTGAACCCATCATTCGAATCATTGTCGATTCCGATACCAGAGAAAATGCGAGTGAGTTCTTTGAGGAAATAAAAAAACACATCAATCCGATCCTTGAAAAGTAAGTGGTCTACCATATACGGATGTTTTTTTTCTTTTTTCAATACACCGGAAAACGAGAGCCTGTAATCGCATATATTCAGGTTTATCAAAAAATTTTCCCCCCATTTTGGAATCTAACAATAAATTCGGCTTATTATACCCAAATATAAAAAATTTACGCGAATACATTATCGTAAATTTTATTAAATACATCAGTCAAATTGAGTTTACCAATTAGTAAATTACCACCTGTGATAAATAATGGTTCGATCCGCAGAGATATTCCAAGACATACAAAAGGTACTAACTCCAGAGGACTGGAAATCCCTGGAGTCGGTCATCACAGGTATTGAAAATCTGCAGGGTCGCCGTGCCCGGAAAAACATTGTGACGGATATCAACAAGATCATCATTGATACATCACTAAAAAGTAACAATCCGTCACTCCTTCTGGCGCTGCAGGAGATCCAAAGCACTGAAACCGACGAATTATTCTCACGTATTATCCAGCAATACATAGCTACGAAAGATAACCGGTGGCTCGAATCTGTTTTTTTGTTATCTGAAAAAATTGATAAAAAAAGCAGTCAGTCCAGGGTATTTGCATCGATTGCCCGGGACCTTATTGATGCCGGTGTATCCGGGGCCGCTCCAAACCTCATCGATCAGGGAATGATAATACTGGATCGCATCAGTTTCCGAAAATACCGGTCCGAGATAATGATCGATATTATCCCTCTCCTGATCGTCTGGGCAATCACAACCCGCAACCAGAAACTTCTCAATACGTCGCTCTTTTTAATCGAAGAGATCGGAGATATTTCAAAACGGGCGGTCCTACATGCGGAACTTGCAAAGGCACTGGCTACAGTTGCAATTCTGGAAAAAAACCGCACTCTCTTCTTTGACAGCATTCAGAGTGCAACTAACATACACCAGAAAATGCGGCGACAGGACTGTATTTCCGAGATCATCGGAAAGGGTGCCAAATCCGTTTTCGGAAAAGAGATGGCGGATATCCCGCAGTTCTTGAGCAATTTTAACAAGAGTTCCCATGATGCATACCTGGAGATCATCAGTGCGTTGACTGAACAACTCCTCGAGAGAGTGAGGGATAAAACCCAGATCATCACCATTCTTGAACAATTGTGCCAGGATCAGCCTGATGTTACCGGTACTATCGTTATCGATCTGTTAAAAAAAGCCGAGCGATCAGGAGATCTCTGGTTTTTGTCCACAGCAATGGATCTCCAACAGCATATCACCGATGGCGATGAATTTCCTGTACGTGAGATGGTCCGTGCCGGGATCTCTGTCGCCAGTACCTCCAATGACATGCAGGTCCTCATCGATCTGATTCCGGTTCTTAATAAGCACTGCAACCCCGTTGTAATGTCCCGGATTTATCTCCAGTTCTCTCAAATCATGCTTTCTTCAGGCAACTTCAGTTTCGCACTCAGTATATTCGGAAAAATCAACCAGGAATCAGAGAGCCAATCTTCGTATTCCGATTGCCTGATCCAATTGTTAAAAGAGGGAATTCTCAATGACAGCATTCCCCTCATCCATCACAACATCCTCTTAAAACTGAATGCAGATGTGGTGAATAACGCGATCTACCGGGCGATCATCGATGTGTGCAAGGATTGCTCATCCAAAGATCTGGTCTCGCACATCCTTTCGATCCGGAATCTCATCCTGCTTCACCCAAAACAGGATCACCTCATTTTAGAGAGTATCACCATACTGGTAGACCGGGGTTTCCTTGATTCGAATGATCCCAGCATCCTCATAAAATTTGCCGAATCCATACGGGAACAGGCACTCAAAGAGCGGGCAATATCGAATATTGTCATTAAGATTGCAAAAATCGGTGTGAGAACCAAAAACCGGGATTTCCTCCAGAGAGCGGTTGGTCTGACCTGTGAAATTGATGGTCAGAACACCCGCTCTGCAGCCCTGAGCAGCATCATCGATGAGGCATCGATCCTTGCTGCCCAGCAGGGCGATCTTGACCTGCTTCTCAGGATGAAAGTCTGGAGTAATTCACTGCTTGAAAAAGACCTCGTTTCTTATGCAATGGCAAACATCATTGACGGTGTAATAAAATATGCCATTGACAAGCAGTCCTGTGATGCCCTTGAAGAAGCATATCTCATCGCAGAAGAGATCAATGACCCGTCACTGAAAACGCAATTGTTCGAACGAATCGCTGAGTGTTTTGTAAAAATCGGATGCATACTCCTTAAAAATCAGCACACACCTTCAGATAGTAAAGATTATTCAACGAGATTCCTGCCATTTGAGCGGGGTCTGGGGATTATAAAAAATAATGTGAAATCCCCCCAGATTTCTCTTAAAATTGCAGGAATTATCGATATTATCATTTCATATTCCCGGACAAGTAACAACCTGGATTACATCGTGCCTCTCGCGATGTTTGCCGTGGAGATAGAAAATTCCTATGAGAGGGATGCAATGATGTCCCGGATCATTTCAAACCTGAATGATGAGATTTCGCATCCGAATTCTACCGATCCATACGAGACGATGGCATTCCTTCTCAAAAGGAATGACCTCGCAAATTCAACCCCCCGCACTATCGGGTTAATCCATCGCATTCTGCAGATGGTAAATGATCCCTATACCCGGCTCACGGGATTATGCGATCTGGCCGACCTGCTAATCTGGTTACGGAAATCCGATTATGCGAGTCAGGTTCTTGAAGATGTCGTGGATCATCTGGATATCCTTACATCAGGATATCAGAAAGTCCTTGTCCACACATACCTTGCATCATCCTACAGCCAGATAGATCTGACGATTGCAGAAAAATACCTGATGCAAGCGATAAACCAGATTGATACCATTGAATTTGACAAAGATGCGACGACCCGGCGCCAGATAGTGCATGCGATTGTGAGACTGAATACGATTAACCCGGATACCAAATGGTATACAATCGCAGTGCAGATCGTTCAAAAAATCACCGAGCCCGTGGAATATGTCAACTCCCTCATCTCTGTTCACAATATGGTCCGGCAGGAGAAGGTCCGTTGCAGGGAACTTATCAAATTCATGGAAGACGCTGCTGAAAAGATCACATCACCCTACGAAAAGGCATCTGTGCTCCTGAACATCATCCCGCTTACCATGCAGAATGCGGATAACGAACTGCCTTTCAACCTTCTTAAAAAAACAGAAACACTTACTAAAAAGATCAATATCCAGTCAATAGCCGACACGATTCGAAATAATATCGCAGAAATCTATACCGTGGTATATCAGAAAAACCATGATAAAAAGATGCTTGCGCATGCGATCCAGATCACCAAATCCATCGATGATGACGAGACCCGGTTTTACCGTCTTGAACAGCTGGGATATACGGAGATGTATGAAATCACTCCACAGTTTGTGAAAATCAAATCGCTTTCAGAACGGATGGTGAGTGAGGGCATTCATCCGAACCATGTCGCTGCGCTGGAACGACTGGTGAGGACCGTGGCAGACCGGGGAAAAGAGGCAGTCTTTTTCTGTTACCTTTCCATTTACTTTAAAAAGAAGGGACAGGAAAAACTCTCCCGGAAGATGCTCCAGAATTCAATAAAAGAGGCCCGGATTATCCGGCCACTGACCCGGAGATCATTTGTCATGTGCGATATCGCATTGAAAATATTTGCAGCCGGTTGTGAACAGACCGCCCAGGAAATTCTCGATCTTGCCATTGATGCTGCAACCAATATCCGCCAGTCTTCATCACGGGATGAAGTGTTCGACGAGCTGGGTCTTGCGATCAAGATTATGCAGAGAATGTAATAATGAAAACCGTTGAACTTTTTATCAGCGGCCGGGTCCAGAAAGTGGGATTCAGGGCATGCATCCGCAGGATTGCATCAGACCTGAATGTAGTCGGAACGGTGGCTAACCTTCCTGATGGCAGGGTTCAGGTATACGCAACAGGAGAGCCGATGATCCTGGAAAAATTCGTATCAATGATCTATGGTTGTCCCCGTGCGGTAATACGGGATGTCCGGGTTGTTGAAATATCGTTCAGGGCATTCGAGGGTTTTTCCATTCTTAAAAACGAACACAGGATCAGTACAGAATTTTAAACTCTTGGTTGTGCCGGATTGCGTTATAAAGATTATTGACCTGCTCATTGACTTTGTCAGTTAGCGATGACGTATAAAACGCTTTCATCATGGTATTGATCACGTCATCGGAAAGCATGCACCGGTCCTGGGTGATCTCAAAATCTGTCGGCACCAGTGTTTTTTTCGCCAGCAGAAAAACAATAGGATCAACCATATCAGCCTTCAACGGTTCTATCAGGTCATGGACCAGGCTCCCTTTACCTTCATACATCAGACCCAGATCCGGGTCGAGACGAGCACCAATCACTGCAACATAACAATTCCCGAATAACATCGCATAGCCGAACGAGAGCATAGCATTGACAGGATCGATCTGGGGCCGCATGGTCCGTCTCCTGAACCCGAGATCCGGTGGCATATTCCGTGACATGATCTCATAATACATATCCGAGGTAAGTTTGTGCAATCTCCGGATTTCATCCAGTTTGATAAGATACTCCAGTTCCTCCTCAGATTTTTTAAGAAATTCCAGCTCACCTTCATAAAAAAGATGTACATTTTGTGATTCCTGAAGACGTTCGATCGCAAAAAGACGCGATTTGGCCGATGCCTGCGCAAGGGCGATTGCATATCGCTGACGGGGGATGGTTTCCTGATACTTCCGTATTTCTTCCACCTTCCCGTCATTGTACGGCTTTATCGAGCCTATAGGGGTTCCATCAGGATCAAAAAACGTAATACAGGAACCATTTTTTACCAGGTGCGAGATGGTTGTGGAACTGATCGTGTGACCCCCGACAACGAGGAGGTTTTTGATTTGTTCAAGAGGGTAGTGATCGGTGCCGGTCTTCTTCTGGACAATCAGATGTTTCTGTGTCGATTTGATATGAGCGCCAAAACCACTAACCGACAACCAAGGATAATCCACTGCGATCAACACCGGAACAAGACAGTCTGACTTTTATAAATACTACCACCAATCCACGGATTAATTCATCGTTTTGCGTTATGATATCGAATCCGGGTTTTATTCCGGATATAATCCCCATGAAAAACACTTATTTCGGTGGGTATAAACTATATCAGGGGAATATATACACGAGTCATGTTATAGCATAACAAGGTGCTACAGATGTTCTGGGATAAAAAAATTGAGACCATGAAACCGGCTGAGTTGAGAGAACTTCAACTCAAACGTCTGAAAAAAACACTCGATCAAGTTCAACATGTTGAATTTTACCGGAATCTTCTCTCTAAAGCCAAGATAAAAAAGATATCCATCAAGTCTCTTGAGGACATCCAGAAGATACCATTTACTAAAAAACAGGACCTCAGGAACGGATACCCGTTTGGTTTTTTTGCAGTTCCGTTAAAAAAGATCGTCAGAATACACACCACCTCTGGCACAACGGGAAAACCGACGGTCGTCGGGTATACGCGAAATGATCTTGATAAATGGTCGGATCTCATTGCCCGCAATATGACGATGGTCGGCATTACCGAGAACGATGTCTTCCAGAATATGGTCAATTACGGGATGTTCACCGGTGGGCTCGGGTTCCATTACGGGGCCGAAAAAATCGGAATGACGGTCATCCCCAGCGCAACGGGAAATACCAAGCGCCAGATCGAGATGATCAACGATTTTGGTGTAACCACCATTCATTGTACTCCCAGTTACGCCATGCACCTTTCCGAAGTTGCCGAAGAGATGGGAACAACTCTTGACAGTCTGAAGACAGGCCTTTTTGGAGCTGAACCCTGGTCAGAAAGTACCCGAAAAACACTGGAAAAGCGACTCGGAGTAACCGCGTACGATTCCTATGGTATGAGTGAACTTTTCGGGCCGGGTGTTGCGTTCGAATGTCCGGAACGGGATGGTCTGCATATCTGGCATGACAGTTACCTTGTCGAGATTATCGATCCAAAGACCGGGGAACAGGTGTCGGATGGCGAACGAGGCGAGCTTGTGATAACGCCACTTGTAAAAGAAGCGATGCCACTACTGCGATACCGGACGGGAGATGTCACCATGCTCATGGAGGATGGCTGCCTGTGCAGGAGGGGAAAGAAGATTGCCCGGTTCACCGGAAGGAGCGATGACATGCTTGTTATCCGGGGCATCAACGTATTTCCCTCACAGATTGAGCATGTGCTCCTGAAGATCCCGGAAGTAGGGAATCAATTTATGGTATATATTGACAGAATCAATCATCTGGATGAGATGACTGTCGATGTTGAGATCAACAGGGATTCGTTCAGCGGGGAGCTTGCTGATCTTGCACGACTTCAGAAAAAAGTTGTCAAGGAGCTTCGCGATTCGCTGGAACTGAGGACAACAGTCAGACTTGTCGAACCCGGATCGCTGCCACGATTTGAAGGAAAAGCAAAGAGAGTAATTGATCGAAGAGAGGCAATCTAATGGTGTTATGGGATCCCCGCATTGAAGAGATGCCGAAAGAGGACCTGCAGAGAATGCAGTATAAGCTGCTCAAGAGTCTTGTATACCGGCTGTATAGTTTTTCCCCCTTTTATCATGACCGTATGAAAGAACAGAATGTTCATCCCGATGATATTCGCGAACTTTCTGATGTCCGCAAACTTCCGTTCATGTTCAAACGTGATTTACGAGACAATTACCCGGACAAAATATTCACCGCGACAAAAGAGGAACTGGTCAGGTACCATGTCTCCAGCGGGACAACCGGAAAACCAACCGTTGTCGGGTATACCCAGAACGATCTGGATCTCTGGACAACATCCCTTGCCCGGGGACTGACCTCAGCCGGGCTTGGAAGAGGTGACGTTATCCAGGTGAGTTACGGGTACGGATTGTTTACCGGGGGCCTCGGATTGCATTATGGCGCGGAGCGTATCGGTGCAACCGTTCTTCCGACCAGCGTTGGCAACACAGAACGCCAGGTCGAGTTGATGCAGGATCTCGGTGCAACCGCCATTGCATGTACTCCATCATACCTCCTGCATATCGGGGAAGTTGCAGAAAAAATGGGGATCAATATTAAGAAAGATACGAAACTCCGGACCGCAATTCTCGGCGCAGAACCATGGACAGAACGGATGCGCACCAGGATGGAAGACTGGCTGGGCATCAAGGCATACGATATTTACGGAACAAGTGAACTTTCCGGCCCCATGTTCACGGAATGTTTAGAACAGAAAGGATTCCATATCTGGTCCGATCTGGCACTGGTTGAGATTATTGATCCCAAGACGGAAGAACCACTGGAAGCAGGTGAGAAGGGAGAACTCACGATCACCATACTCCAGAAAGAGGCCCTTCCCATGATACGGTACCGCATCGGCGATATCAGCTCAATGGAAACCGAAACCTGCGCCTGCGGAAGGACGCACCCGCGGATCCAGAGGATCCAGGGAAGAGTTGATGATATGCTGATCATCAGGGGGATCAACGTCTTCCCCTCACAAATCGAGTATGCCCTGATGGGGATCCCGGAAGTAGGCCAGCATTTCCAGATCATTGTTGAACGAAAAGGAGCTCTTGACGACATGCTCGTCCGTGTTGAATTGAGCAAAGGATCATTCAGCGATAAGATCAACGATCTGATGAAGATACGTCAGAACGTTGAGCACCGGCTCAGGAATTCACTGAACGTGAATGTTGATGTGGAACTTGTTGAGCCGGGTTCATTGCCAAGGTTTGAGGGCAAATCGAAAAAAGTCATTGATAAGAGGTCGTTGTAAATGGACACGCAAAAATATGTGATCAAGCAGATCTCGATCTTTTCAGAAAATCGCCCGGGGCGTCTTGCGGCAATTGCCCATGCACTGGGAGAGGAGAAGGTCAACATTCTCGCGTTCAGTATTGCTGAAGCAAATGGTTTTGGGGTGGTCAGGGCACTCGTCGATCACCCGCAGAAAGCCCATGACAAGCTGCAATCCCTGGGTTTCAACATTGCCTTTACCGACGTTATTGCAGTCAAGATGCAGGATAAGCCCGGAGGATTATTTGAAGTGGCAAAAATTCTGGGGGATGCGGGTATCAACATCGAATATTCCTATGCATATTCCGGGAAAGATGGGGCGGTACTTATCCTCCGTGTCGATCAGGTAGACGATGCGATAACAAAAATTGAAAAATCCGGTGCCACCCTGATGGAACGATCGGTCTTCCACGGATAATCGTTATTTTTTTTCCCATTTTATCAGGTGTGCGACTTCAGCGAGGGTACTTCCCCGCTGGATCTCTTCCCGTATGCGTTCTTCGTTTTTCCTGACTTCAAGCGCTCTCCGGGCAATTTCGTACGCACGTTCTGCAGGGATAACCACAACCCCGCTTTCGTCACCGACAATCCAGTCACCCGGCCGTACAAATTGTCCGCAGCACTGGATCTCTGCATTGATCTCTCCCATACCTTTGGGTTCACCGGCATTGGGAACGATCGCTCTCGCAAAAAGGGGGAACTTCATTGCCCTGATATCATCGACATCGCGAACCGCACCATCGATAACAACCCCGTTAATCCCTCTTTTAACGCAACTGAGTGTTGCCAGTTCTCCCCATGGGGCAACGTGGATTCCGCCGTCATTATTGATAACGAGGACTTCTCCCGGTTTCGCTATATCGATCGCTTCAACAGGTTTCGCCCAGTCCCCGGCAAATGTCTGGACTGTGACAGCTTTTCCCACGATCTTCACATTGCCACATATCGAGACAATACCGGTCATCGCTCCCTTCCGGTGCATCGCATCCGTGATATTGGGTGCCGACACCTGCATGAGAAGATCACGGATTTCTTCGTCCGTGGTTTTTTTCCGGAGGACTTTTTGTGAGGAGGTGTCCATGCCGGATCGGATTTTTTTCGTTGAACCGGTCACATCTGCTGATCGGACAATATTGCCTCCGACAATCACGATATCTGCACCACACCGTACTGCCTCCCCGGCATGATCCGCGTCGATTCCCCCGGCAACCGCGAGAAGAATATGGATCTGACCTGATATCTTTGTTAAGAGTTCCACGGAATCCTTTCCCATCATCTGCTGGTCAATTCCAACATGCGCACAGATAATATGGACACCGAGCGATTCCAGATGCTTTGCACGGGATACCGGATCCCCGACATTGATCAGGTCCGCCATGATCCGTACCCCATAAAGCTGTGCGGCACGTATGGCGTCGGCAATGACCGCATCATCTGCATCCGCAAGAATACAGATGACATCAGCACCGGCTTTTGCGGCCATCTCCACCTCAAGTGCCCCGGTGTCAGCAACTTTCATATCCGCGACGATAACAGAGTCCGGAAACTGCTGGCGTAAGGATCGTACAACCTGCATGCCCTCGCTCTTTATAAGAGGAGTGCCGGCTTCAATCCATTCAGCCCCGCCATCCACAGATTCACGTGCGATCTGCAATGCACGATCCAGATCAAGGAGATCCAGTGCTACCTGTAGGATCGCATGTTTCATGATTACTGATCTGATGTGCTGGATGCTTAATAATTACGAGAAGGGGAAGAACAATATAAGCGCTTTCTTTAGTTCTTGTGATCATAACGTTCACAGTGTAATGACGGAGAAATTGGTTACGTAAAAAGATCCCTATAGTATTTGGAGATCCGTTATATCCCGCGGTTTTTTTCTTAAAAGAAAAAATTATTTTTCTTCATATCGTTCGAAGAACTGGATTTTTTTCTGGACTTTTTTTGGAACGATCGTGATCTCTGCGGGTAACCCGGCCGCCACTAAAGATACGAGAGTGTATTTGTCTGGTACATTCAGCATTGTTCTCACGGTATCTGCATAGGGCTTCTTATCTCCAGCCACCCAGCAGGAAGAAACGCCATGGGCCTGTAATGCCAGAATCAGGTTCTCTGTTGCAGCACAGCAGTCTTCAAGATAATAGGTCTCGTTCTTTTCCCCAAAAACTGCAAAACATACTGCTGCATCTGTAATGAACCTGCCATTATCTGCAAATCCGGCAATTTTTTTTAGCATCTGCTTCTCTTTGATTACTCCGAAGAGCCAAGGCTGGACATTTCTCGCAGTAGGTGCCAGTGCTGCACACTCAATCGCATCCTGGATCACATTCTCACCAACAGGATCCGGTTTGAATTTCCGGACACTATGACGGGATTTGATGACCGTAGTCACAACATTCATGCACCGTAATGGGAAATTCAGGTAATAAAATGTTGCGAAGTTCAAAAGAGTTATTTTTTCTTCAGACAGAGAACCAGTCCGAAGATGGCGGCTGCGATCGCAAGACCCGCTTCAAAACCCGGGGTGTGGGTAGTGGGAACGGCCGTTGACTCCGGCATCGTCGTTATCGGGAGGATTGTTTCCACAGGAGCGGTAACATCCGTAGTAGGAAGAGTTGTTACAGGAATTGTTGTTGCCGGTATTGTGGTTGGTACGACAGACGTAGTTGATCTTGTCGTTACGGTTGTGTAGATCTTGGTTGTAACAGCGGTAGTCGGATTCGTGACATATCCCTGATTTCCAATCAGCGGGTTCCGGTCCTGGTTGAGGAGGGTCACTTTGTTACTGATGGTCTTACCGCTCTGACCGTAATTATCCTTCATGGAATTGACATTACATTCAACCCAGATCGTATAGGTTCCCGGAATATACGTACCACGGTTGCTGGTACCCCAGATAGCACCGGTATATTGCGGGGTCGTTGTAAGGAGGTAATCAACAAGAGATGTAGAAGTTCCCGCCTTGTTGATAAGGGACGAGTAAACTCCCCCATCGGGGCTCTGGACCTTGATCGTTACAGGGACAGACCCGCCAGACCCGGTTCGCTGGGCTATCTGGACAAGGTTCGAATCGATCCTGAACTGGAGTTCATCATCCGTAGGAACCCATTTATTGGTCACATCAACACTAACGGTTGTGTCTTCTACCCGGATATCCAGCTGAGGATCAACTACGTTGAATGCCTGTGTTTTTGCCGGAAGGACATACCATGACCCCGTTCTGGTAGAGAACTCACTCGGTGAAACATAAAAATTCGATGCATCTGCTACAGTGAGAGTATAATCAGGAGAACTACCGGAAATCGAGGCACCGGACGCCCACCAGCCAATCTGCGTTCCTGAAGCGAGTATGCTGGTAATATCCAGTCCCTGTTCCCCGATATAGACCGTGTTTCCAGCACTGATCGTTTTGAAGTCAGCGGCCATTACCGGGCAAATTAATAGGAGAAGTCCTATTACAAGGATAAGACAACTGAAAGGGTATCGTTTCGTCATAAACATCTCCATTTCCTGTGATTTTTTAGTAATTAATAAAAAAGGATTGACTGATGAGGATAAAGGGTTTATGGGTTATCAAGAATAATCCGGTTGAAATTTTCGAATATTCGTTTACCCTCAAAGGTATGGCTGACCTCCGGGTGCCACTGGAGACCGTAAATATTCTTATCGGGAAATGCAATCGCCTCGTTATTACAGATGAGGGATCTGGCAAGGAGCGTGAATCCATCGGGTACCTGAGCTACCTCATCAGCATGAGATGCCCAGACACTCATTTTTTCCGGGTATCCTTCAAGGATTTCATCGGTTTCGCAGATCTCGATATCAACAGGGCCATATCCGCCGCTCTGCCCGGTTTGCACGCTTCCACCAAACCTTTTTGCTATAATATGAAGGCCAAGGCAGATACCAAGAACGGGTAATCCAAGATCAAGGTACTGACTGCAGTTTCCGGCACGTTCAATTGATGGTCCCCCTCCCAGAATTATACCCCGGCACCCATTGCTGATTTTTTCGGGGGGTGTCGTATTGGGAACAAGGACTGCGTCAATATCCAGATCCCGCAGTGCCCGGTGGATCAGATGGTTGAATTGCCCGAAATTATTAACGACATAGATTGGAAGCATCGCATAACCGTTTCATCTGGAATCCTATAAGTCTGTTCAGCTGCAGGCATTTGCGGCAGAAAGGATTCGTTCCCGTATCGTTTCCACGGAATGTCCCATGAGGTGTGCGAGGCACATTGCACCTCCGGCTCCAAACCCTTCCTTGACTTCACCGATACAGTACCGCGCCAGACCGGCATGGCCGAGCGTACCAAAGCCCGGATCCACATAATAAATACGTGCACCTATCCGGGTGGCAATGTGGTCAACATTAGCAGAAGGATCATCGCGAACGTACGAAGTCGTCACAACTGCCGGGGGAGCGATTCCTATTGCTTTGGCAAGTGCCGCAACAGATAACATCTGGGTTCCCCCTGCCAAAACGATATTCCCTCTATAGGATTTGATCATTCCTGCCGCAACCGGCATCATAGGATCACCGCAATAACGGACAATATCAAGAGGTTCAGAAACATGATCGGCAGAAATCCGTGAAAGGGCTTTTGCGCAGATATCTTCTTTTATAGATACCGGGTTCTCAATGAAACTGCTGCTCACAGATGCCTCATAACCAAGTGCCCGCAGGACACAGAGAGCGGTGGTGGTTCCGCCAGGTACACATTCGCTGATGACAAGAAGATCGCTGGTACGAGAGAGAAATTTTCCCAGTGTTTCCCCCTGATGGAAGAGCGTTAATACATTGGGAACGGCATCCCGGAACCGGGGATCTTCGCCAACCGATCCATAGAGATCGTAGCAGGGTACGGTCGGGGTGTGCCGGAGACCGGCATTGATAAACAGGGGCTCAAGACCGCAGAGGGAAACCATCGCCCGGGTGATGGATGATGGTGTCGGGCAACCGGTCGGGGTATTTGGCTTGAACGGATGACTGGTTACATTACCGGTTGCGATCAGTTCCGCATCGAGTATCGGAGTAAGTAAGGTTTTTTCAGGGGTTGGACCGGCCCCGGATATTCCGGGAACCGTAGACAACAGGGTATTGGCAAGAATACCGCAAAAAACCGGGTTTCTAAAACTGAATAAGGGCTTTTCTGAGAGAAATCCCATAACAATCAACGTATAACTTCTCGTTATGAAAGGTTGAATCTATCGATAAGAAAAATCCACAACGATATAATAGCTCAATCAGTAAACTCCTATAGACATGTTTGAGATTGAACAACGGTTGCAGGATCACGGGATAACCATCGATGACATGGTCTCTGCTGCAATGGGACTTTATGTCTCCCACGGAATGCCGGATGACCAGGCAGCTAAGGAAATCGGGAAAAAAATAAAAAAATATCTGGATGATCCGAATGTGGCATCCCTGCTTCTCGGAGCTATCCTCCTTGAGGACGAATTATATACAAAGCGAAAAAACTCCGAAATTGCTGATGACCCCATTTTCCTGCTCAGTGACGAGATCCTCGGAATGGCAATTGCAGAATGTATAGGGGGCACCTATGCCCGGTTCGAGTTCACCCGGTATGACCAGAAGAAACCCGGTATCCTTGCAAAGCTCGGGCCATTCCTCGACGATGCGGTCGCCGGGCTGATTGCAGGATGCACATCGAGGCTTTACAGCGAATCGTTATGAAAAGCATTCATTCGTTATTGCAGTTTACCACGGTCCTGCCCCTCGGAAAACCGCAGGACCTCGAATATTTTGCCAGACGATCGTATCTGTATCCTCTTGCAGGGTACGTCATCGGCGCCCTCGTTGCACTGCCGGTATATTTTATCGCAAACCAGACCATTGCGGCAGCCGTTGCTGTTGCCCTCCTCATCCTGATCACCGGCGCCCACCATTTCGACGGACTTCTGGACTTTGGCGACGGCCTGATGGCTCACGGAGACAAGGAAAAGCGAATCCGGGCACTCACAGACCGGAATGTCGGGGCCGGGGCTATTGCACTCGGGATTACAGTGACACTCCTCCTGTTTGCCGGGCTGCAGGAAGTCGCCTCGATCGCATGCGCACTGATCATAGGGGAAGTCTGCGCAAAGTTTTCCATGGCATTCCTGACCGCATACGGGACACCATTCCATGAGGGCATGCAGATGTATCTTCACCAGTTCGCCCAACAGGGTTTTCCGGTGATATCATTCCTGTTGTGCCTGCCGCTTTTTCTCATGCCGGTTGCACCGGTAAAAATATTCGCAGCCTTGATCCTCATGACCATCTGTCCGGTAATCTTGCTGGTTATCTCGAAACGGCTTTTTGGAGGAGTGAATGGTGATGTTGTCGGGGCATCCAATGAGATCACCCGTGCACTGGTGATCATTGGGATTGCACTTCTCTGATCCACACTCAACGTTCCTGAAAAAATTACGAACGCGATCAAAGGGTGTAAGTTACGCAACCGTTTGGAGGATAATTATCCTACAAACGGTTGTACAACTAACAACAGATAGTTTTTTCCGGCGTGAGTATCCCCGCTGATCAACCAGACCCTGCTTGAAAAATTACCGGCAGGGGTCGAAGGGGTGTTTATAAAATTTCACGAACTGAGGGGCAATCCGGTTCTCAAAACAAAAGGGGGGGTGAATCCGGGCAGGGAAAAGAACAGGGAGGCATTAAATGCACAATTCGAAATGCGTCATGACGGTCAGTTCCTGAAGAATACCCGGATCACAGCACAACTCTTCAGATTAATAGAGACCCAGATATCCTTGATCCGCATCATCGTCACATTCAATGGCTGATCCATCCCGGACGAACGTATTAAACAGCATTGCTGCATTCATCAGGTTCTCATCTGCTGAAGATCCTCTCCGGATATCATTGAGTACTTGCATCTGTGGAGTTGGCACAACCCGGCTCCCCACCCGGACACCCGTGCAGTGCCGGCAATACGCGCATTGGCTGTATACCGATACATCACCATCGGCACATGCAACCGTGACCCGGTTTTTTTTCTCATCCCTCTGAAACGGCAATGACTTCATACAGTGATGTTTTTTGGGATCTGATATGATGTTACCGATGTAATTATTCTCACCGTAAAAAACGTCCCTTCAATCGAAATATTTTAAATAGTTGGGTCTCATATAAGTAATACTCGCATAAACGGACTGTAAGCGGACAGTCCGAATGTTTTGGAGGATTACATACATGGCATCTGACAAGCCCCACATGAATCTGGCTGTAATCGGCCACATCGACCACGGAAAGTCAACTACCGTCGGACGAATGATGTTCGAGACCAGCGCTGTACCGGCCCACATCATCGAAGGGTACCGCAAGGAGGCTGAATCCAAGGGTAAGGCCACCTTTGAATTTGCATGGGTTATGGACAACCTGAAAGAGGAACGTGAGAGAGGTATTACCATTGATATCGCCCACAAGCGGTTCGACACTCCCAAGTTCTACTTCACGGTCGTGGACTGCCCCGGGCACAGAGACTTCGTCAAGAACATGATCACCGGTGCATCCCAAGCTGATGCAGCAATCCTTGTTGTCGCAGCTCCCGATGGCCCGATGGAACAGACCAAGGAGCACGTCTTCCTTGCAAGGACCCTTGGTATCACCCAGATCATCATCGCCATCAACAAGATGGATGCAGTCAAGTACGATGAGAAGCGGTTCAACGAAGTCAAGAAGGACCTCTCTGACCTCATCAAGATGGTCGGCTACAAGCCCGAAGAGACTCCCTTTATCCCAATCAGCTCCCTGGCTGGGGTCAACATCAAGGTCAACAGCCCCGAGACACCATGGTACAAGGGTCTGCCCCTTATCTCGGCACTCGACACCTTCAAGGAGCCGGCAAAACCGACCGACAAACCCATGCGCCTGCCCATTCAGGATGTGTACAGCATCAGCGGTATCGGAACCGTGCCTGTAGGCCGTGTTGAGACCGGTATCGTGAAGAAGGGAATGAAAGTCTCCTTCATGCCCGCCAACAAGGCCGGGGAAATCAAGTCCATTGAGATGCACCACGAGGAAATCCCCGAGGCTGTCCCTGGTGACAATGTTGGTTTTAACGTCCGTGGTATTGGCAAAGGCGATATCCGCCGTGGCGATGTTATGGGCCCGGCAGAAGCACCACCAACCGTTGCAGATGAGTTTACTGCACAGATCGTCGTGCTCCAGCACCCGAGTGCATTGACCGTCGGATACACCCCGGTCTTCCACTGCCACACGACCCAGACCGCGTGTACATTCATTGAGCTTAAGAAGAAACTCGATCCCCGCACCGGCCAGACCAAGGAAGAGAACCCGACGTTCCTCAAGTCAGGAGATGCAGCCATTGTTGTCATCAAGCCGACAAAACCGATGGTTATCGAGAACGTCAAGGAGCTCCCGCAACTCGGCAGGTTTGCCGTCCGTGATATGGGTTCAACGATTGCCGCCGGTATGTGTATCGCCGTCCAGCCAAAACAGATGCTATAATTTTTTGGTGGTACCATGCAGAAAGCCAGAATTCGCCTGACAGGAACCGACTTCCAGAAAGTAGAGATGGTCTGTGACAGGATAAGAGAGATCGCAGAGCGCACAGGTGTAAATCTGGCCGGTCCGATACCGCTCCCGACCAAACGGCTGGTCGTGCCAATCCGCAAGAGTCCCGATGGAGAAGGGACTGCAACGTGGGACCGCTGGCAGCTGAGGGTACACAAGCGTCTCATCGATATCGACGCTGATGAGCGTGCACTTCGCCAGCTGATGCGCATCCAGGTGCCGAAAGATATCGGCATTGAGATTGTTTTAGAGAGTTGAAGGTGCGGCGTGCAGCAGGCCGCTCTTTTTTCTTATAATAAAATTCGTCAATTTTTTACTTTCGAACGAGTATTTCTGTTAATCCTCATCATTGCATTCATCCTGCGGTTCTGGCAACTCGATCTCAAGTTGCTCCACCATGATGAGGCGATCCATTCCTGGTTCTCATTCCAGTTACTGACGAAAAATACCTGGATATACGATCCAAGCTACCACGGCCCATTCCTCTATTTCGTCACCGCAGGAATGTTCTCTGCACTCGGAGATTCAGATCTTGTTGCACGGTTGCTGCCTGTACTATTCGGATTTCTACTGATTCCACTGGTCTACTGTATTTACCGTCTCGGGTATATCGACCGTAATCAGACCCTGATCGTGGGCCTGTTTATTGCCATATCTCCCGACATGATATACTTCTCCCGGTTCCTCCGTCATGATATTTTCATGCTCTTCTTCACGTTCCTGCTCATCGTTACCCTCTTCTATTATTTTGAACGCGGCCAGTTTCGGTATGTGTTTATTGCAGCAATCGCAACTGCAGGGGCTCTCTGCTGCAAGGAGGAGATGCCCGCACTCCTGCTGATCATTGGTTCATATTTCCTGATCAGCCTGTGGTGGGGACGATATTCCCTGCCACAACGGGGGAAACGAGACTTCATCATATTCACACTTCTGGTCATCGCTCTCTGCTGTACTCTGTATACGGGATTCTGGGGGCATCCTGAGACAATTGTTGGAGAAAACTTCGGCATTGAAGCAGGCGGGGTTCATTTCGATTATACAACAACCGGGTGGTACCAAGCCGTTGACCACTGGACGGAAATGCACAACATGCAGCGCCTTGGGGGACCATGGTTCTATTACCTCCCTTTCGATCTCCTCTATGAACTGCCCATATTTATCCTTGCAATAATCGGAACGATCCAGATCCTGTTTTCTGGTTCCGGCTTTTCACTATTCTACCGGCGCGTCAGGAACTGGATCACCTTTCGGCAGTTTCAGATCTCAGCGGGAGATCTTGCAGCGGTTAGTACGAACCAGTTGAACAGAGCACACCAGACGAATGTTAAATCTGAGGAATTTTTCCGGTTCTGCCTATACTGGATGCTTCTCACGATGGCATTCTATGCCTATGTCGGCGAAAAAGTCCCCTGGCTCATCATCCCCCAGCTACTGCCGATGTGCTTTGTCGCCGTGTATAAACTCAACTGGCAGAAGATGGCTCTGGCCCTCGCAGGATGCATATTCCTCATCGTCATGGCGTGGCATGTTGCATACATTCCGGCAGATTTCAACGAGCCCATTGTCCAGGTCCAGAATTCAGAAGATATGCGTGAAGTGATACAGCTCATGGAAACCTCTGATAAGGTCATAATTGCATCCAAGGATTACTGGCCGCTCCCGTGGTATTTCAGGGGGGATCGATGGGATAAAATCACGCTGTTCAGCTCAGTGCCGGAGGAGAACAAACTTATCGAAAAACACCCGGGAGTCATTATCCTCCACGATACGGAGAGCCTGCCTTCCATCGAAGGGTATGATAAAAAAACATACAAGCTGTCATACTGGTTCTCATACTATGACAACGATAAACGGTTAGCTGACTACTATCTCCACCGTGACGGTAAAATGGGCAGCATCAATATCGACATTTTTACACCTAATTTGACCGGATGAATATTACCAGATACAGGTGAATTATCATCAGTGAAAAGGCAACAGGAACAATAAACCTTGATCCTTTTTCGTAGTGCCATACCACTATCGGAAGCCTTTCGATCTTTATTGGGTTTCAGAACGATACTACCCTTGTTTCAATAGACAATATGAAGAGCCCTGAACGAATTTTTCGAGTAAAAAAGAATGCGTATTAGATTAAGGAGATTAACCGAGTTCGTCCCAGCGTGAACGTTTACGGTATATGATTACCCCGACAACAACAAGGACGACAACAATTACACCAATAATTAGGAATATTCCCCCGGGAAGTTTGGGAAGGGAAGGGAGGCCGGGGAGCTGCCAGCCGGACGTCAACTGTTTCTGGCGTGCCAGTGCTTCGGTATACGATTCATTACCTTTAGAGAATGCATCAGCCGCCTTGGTACGGGCCTGTTCATAACTCCCGCTGTTGATCGCATCCTCTGCATTTGAGATATAATTAACGGCTACCTCTCTTTTCGCAATAATGGCTGAAAGCTGTGCATCGTTTGCGGTACTCTGGTTACCCTTGAACCATGCAATGATACCATCGACATTGCTGATCGGGATCCGTGCATTTGCAACTTCACTCTCGGCCCATGCCAGTTCGAGTGCTACTTCACCGGCATCGATTGAGGCCTGCGAAGCAGTCAGATCATTCAGGGCCTCGGTATATTGTGTTGCAGGCCTGGATGAGGCCGTTGAAATTTTCGACTGGGCATCATTGTAGTAAGATTCTGCGGCCGAAGTATCGATGCCCATGGCACTTTTTTCATCGATATGAGACTGGAGTGACTGGAGATTGGTATTTTTTTCCGATACGACCTTTGTCACATCACCGGTATTGACTACCAAAGCCTTTTTTTCGACCGCGGAACTGGCAACAGTATTTCCATTGGAATCAATTTCCTTTACACTGAGTACGATCTTTTCCGTTGTTGTATCAACCGATGGTGCGTTACCTTCCAGAGTAACCTTGATAATTTCCTCTACACTTGACTGGTATGACAACTCAAAACCACTCAGGTCAAGGGTTTTCCCACCGACAGGTTCCCTTGGATTTTCAACATCGTCGAGAATAATGGTATATGTCCATTTCGGGTTTGTCAAATCCGTTGTCATTACCAGATCGCTCCCCTCGGGAAACGTTAAATCCGAAGAGGCAGAAAATCCAACCTTGAATGAAACCGTAACAGCAGTGTTTGGTGTCAGGGATCCGGAAGGGTTAATCGTCATCCCTTCCACGGTAAATGCCGATACCGCCGGAATGCACAATAGTGTAGCAATAACTGCAAGAGCAATCAGTTTTGGTAATCCTTTCATCATCAACCTCACTCGAACAAAGGATCAATCCCTTCTTCAAACATACTCGATTTTTTCTCTTTAGACTTTATAACATCTTCTTTTGTTTCTTTTGCGATATCAAGAAGTTCCTTGATTCTCGGTGCATTGCCCACAGTCGCCAGCATCACAACAGCAGCCACGTACTCGCTGTTGACCGGGTAGTCCCCACCCCGAACTTCAACGCCGGCTATGTTCTCTTCCACCCAGCTTTTTGCCTTGTCAATTCCCTTGCGATCCATCTCATTTGGAGGCCCGGCAAGAAGGACCAGGGCACGTTCCGCCGTTGAGTAATCGCAGGGCAGGGTCAACCGTCCGAGCATCGCCCTGCGGACTAGTGCAACGATCTTGGCTGACCGGTCCTCACCCATCAGGGCCTCGACGTTTGCATCTTTCTTGCCCCCGAATTTATCCTTTAAATCTCCAAAAAGCCCTCGCTTATCTTTTGTTTGCTTGCTCATCACTTCACTGACCGCATAGCCGACAGAGGTGATGCCTCCTCCACGGAGCGTATTGATGATCTCACTGGAGTCGACTACCATCTCCCCAACACCCATACTCCGGTTCACTTCACCGGCACGGAAAAGGACCGAGAAACGTCTCACAACCTCATTATTCAGGCGCGTAAATGCAGATTTGACACTTTCACCCTCGTTCTTCCATGCACTGTTATCAAAGATAAACGTGTTATCGGCTTCATTCACAAGAGTGGTCAGGCTCCGGGCAGCATTATAGGAATAGAGCCGCCCTTCTTCGGGGGCGGGAATGATACCGAGGGCGTATACAGGTTCGCGGTAAATACGTTTGAGATGCCGGGCAAGCACAGGCGATCCACCGGATCCGGTACCGCCACCAAGTCCTGCAACGATGACAAACGCATCCACATCATGGGTACCACGCATGTCAATTGCACTGATGATGCTGTCAATTTCATCGGCAGTAACACGGGCCCCGGTCACGTTGTCGGTGCCTACACCATGACCCTTGACCATCGTCTGGCCGATGAGAATCCTGTCCTTCATCTCGATGTTCTTCAATCCCATCAGGTCCGTTCGCGCGGTATTGACGGCAATGCCTCTGAAGCTGTTCGTCCCGAGCTTCTTGTCCTGCTCGATGAACATATCGACGATTTTGCCGCCAGCCTGGCCAAATCCTATGAAAAATACCCGCATTCGGTGACACCATCCAATGGGCTAACAGATACTTATTTTCTCTTAATTCTTTTAAGTCCTTTTGCTGATATGAACCTTTATTTCAGCAGTTCAAAAACCTTCTTATAAAATTATCGAGGTAATACATAAAATTCCGGCGATTTTTCCGGAGCCTTTTTCATTTCGCCCCCAAAAGTACTATAGATTACCAGCCATGAAGATAGGAATTATCGGGGGAGGTTTGACCGGTCTTGTCGCAGCCCATGCACTTGCAGGGGAGCATGAGGTCGAACTCTTCGAAAAACTGCCCTATCTCGGGGGTTGTCTCTCATCCTACAATATGAACGATTACTGGATTGAGCGATATTACCACCATTGTTTCTCTTCTGACACGACCCTGTTTTCGCTTCTGAAAGAGACCGGTCTTTTTAAAAAACTGGAATGGATGAATGGGACAACGGGATATTTTGCCAGGAACCGCATCTTTCCATTAAACAAACCGTTAGAGATCCTTGCCTACCCGGAACTCACTCTCATCGATAAAGCAAAACTGGCATGGCTTACCCTGAGTGCAAAGAAGACCGATCTCACAAAACTCGATGATATCCCCGCGGACCAGTACATCATCGAAAACCTCGGGACAAATATCTATTCATCGTTCTTTGAACCACTCCTGAAAAGCAAATTCGGTGACCGGAGAAATGAAGTCTCTGCGGCATGGCTGATCAGCCGTATCGCCATCCGGTCAAACCGGGGCGTATCCGGAGAGCGACTGGGATACCTGAAAGGCGGATTTCACCAGATCATCGGGGCGCTTGAGTCATCCGTGACAGAAAAAGGCGGAAAGATTGAGAAACAGAGCACGTCATCGTCCCTTTCAAGGGAAGGAAAGGCATGGACACTCAACGGGAAACGGTTCGATGCCGTGATCTCAACAATCCCGCCCCACGAACTGGAACGGATCGGGGGTCCTGCTCTCCCGCATATCCCCTACCAGGGGGCAGCCTGCCTGACCCTTGCAATGGACAGTCAGGTGACGGACGGGATTTACTGGCTGAACATGAAGGACTCTGCACCTTACGGTGCAGTCGTCTCCCACACGAACTTCATCCCTGTGGAAAGATACGGTGAGCATATCGTCTACCTTGCATCCTATTTCAGCGGTACACTTCCTGCACAACTTGACGAACGAATGATCACAGACTTCTGCAGGAGGTTCTCTGTTTCCGAACGCGAGATCCACTGGCACCGGATGGCAGTGGACCCCTGGGCGGGGCCGGTATATACGACGGGATACCGTAATCTCATTCCCGGTTACGAACAAGCCGGCCTCTACATGGCAGGAATGTTCTCGCGGACAAATTATCCCGAGCGCAGCATGGAGGGCTCGGTAAAGGCAGGATATGAAGTGGCAGACTGCATCAGGAAGCAGGAGACACATGACAGGCCCTGAAGTCACCGCGATCATTCCGGTATTCAACGATCGTCCTTCCCTGGAGACTACGCTCCCTGTTTCAGTAAAGACGCTGTCCCGGATCACTCCCGCATTCGAGATCCTTGTTGCAGAAGACGGGAGTACCGATGGGAGCGCTGAATTTGTCGATGACTATCAAAAGAGGGACCCTCGCATACGTCTTCTTCACAGCGATGCACGACAGGGGAGGGGACGGGCTCTGAACCGGGCGATACGCGAAGCACAGGGATCGATTGTCTGTTACTTTGATGTTGATCTTGCAACGGATATGCAGCACCTCCCGGAACTGATCGGAGCGATCCGAGAGGGGTATGACATCTCCACCGGCTCACGGCTCCTTCCCGACAGCAACATCGTCCGAACCGGTGGCCGTGAAATTGCGAGCCGGACATACAATCTTCTCGTACGATCGCTCCTTTCCAGCAGGGTCTTCGATCACCAGTGTGGATTCAAGGCATTTCGCAGGGAACGCATCCTGCCCATCCTGCCCCTCATACGGGACAAACACTGGTTCTGGGATACCGAGATGCTTGTCCGTGCCCAGAAGGACGGCTGCCGGGTCAGGGAATTCGCCGTCCGCTGGCGTGCGGGAAAAGGGACAACGGTCAGAGTAAAGGACGTCTTTACTATGGGCGAAGCAATACTCCGGTTGTGGTGGCAGATCCATGTATCGAAAAATTAGTGCAATCGTTGTCCCGACGCTGATCGCCATCGGCATCATCGGGTATATGCTCTACAGCGTCTGGGGCCAGCTCCTCCTTGCACTCCAGCACATCATACCGGAATATCTTCTTCTCGGAATTGTAATCTGCCTTGCCGCGTGGTGGCTTCGGGGTTGGAGATATCACGCGATCCTTAAAAGTCTGAACTATAATGTCAGTGTAACGGTTTCAACGGCATGCATCTTTGTCAGCCAGAGCGTCAACGTCGTTGTCCCTGCCCGACTGGGAGATTTTGTCCGTGTCTTCATCCTGAAACATGAGTATAACACTACATATTCAGAGGGCGTTTCCTCAATCGTAGTTGAACGAGTCTTCGATATCGTCACAGTCGCTCTTCTCGGTGCAATCGCGATCTTCTTTGTGCTCAATGTGCCGGCATGGTTCACTACTTTGATCATTGTCCCGCTTGTTGCGGGCATGCTTTTCTTTATTTTCCTGCTCTTTGTCGAAAAGCCCTCATCGGAGAACAAGTACATTGTTATCATCCTCAATATGCTGCATGAGATCCGGCGTGCTTCCCTCACCCTTCGCTCCATAATTGTTCTTGGTGCATCATCCGTTGTGATCTGGCTGCTTGACATCCTTGTCTGCCTTGCCGTTGTGCTGATGTTTGAACAACAGGTTCCTTTTGCCATAGTCGTACTTGCTGTTGTAATAGGCAACCTTGTGAAAGCGGTCCCGTTAACACCCGGGGGAATGGGCACCTATGAAGCGGCTCTGACCGTGACATTCGGGCTTGCGGGTATCGATCCGGCAGTTGCACTACTGATTGCAATCATCGATCACCTGATTAAGAATCTCGTTACGCTTGCCGGGGGGGTCGTCTCTATCTACTACTTCGGAGACTGGGTAATCCCGAGCATCAAAGACGCGTTTAATACAAAGTTTGAGGGAGGGAAGAAACCTGACGGCACCTGAACAGCAGGTTATTGCCGTACTCAGCTGGCTTGTTATTCTTACCCTGCTCCAACTTTCTGTGTATCCGTCCCTGAAAAAGACCTTCGGAACATTTGCTTTTCCCGTCGCATTCCCCGCATCACTGCTCATATTTACCCTCCTGTCATGGTACTGTGGTCTTGCACGGCTCCCAATTCAGACAGCACTCATCCCGTTTCTTGGTCTTGCAACCTGGCATCTCTATCACCAGGCTTACCGGATCGATGACCTGAAAGCACAGTGGCACTGGGAGGCACTCTTCCTTATCGCCTTCTTCATCATGCTGGATGTACGGTTTGTCAACCCGACAATCTCATATGCAGAAAAGTTCATGGACCACGGGTTCCTTGCATCCGTGATCCTGAACCCGGTCGTTCCCCCGCTTGATCCATGGTTTGCCGGGGGGTTCCTGAATATCTATTACTATCTCGGGTACTGGATGCTGGGGTGCCTTGCCATTATCAGCGGCGTGCCATCCACGATCGCATTCAATCTCTCCCTTCCGACCATCTTTGCCCTATCAGCAGTAAGCCTGTACGCGATCGGGACGCTCCTGCTCGATCGTTTCCGCTGGCTCCCCCTTATCGTCCTCGTATTACCCAATCCCGCACTCATCTCCCAGTTTATTACCGGTACTGCAGTGAACCCGGCCTATGATCCGTCCCTGTCATGGCTTGGTACAAGGACCATAACAAACACCATCAACGAATACCCGCTCTTCTCATTTGTATGGGGGGATGTCCATGCCCATGTTGTATCGATCTTTAACCAGCTCTTCCTGATCTTCCTCCTCCTTTTTGTGTACCGGAGATGGGAGACTCTTGAACGTTATGCAAAGGTGATAGTGATGGCCTTCATCGCCATCAGTCTCGGTTCGATGCCACTCTTCAACACATGGGATGTGCTCATCTTTGCTCCGATTGTTCTCGTCATCGGTTTTCTCATTCTCTGGAGAAACCGCACGGATATTGATCGATCCACATGGGCGTTCCTGCTCGCGGTCCCTCCGGTGTCCATCCTCTGTTACCTGCCGTTTTACCTCCAACTCCAGACAAACACCGGTGCGGTTGCTCTTGTTCAGACACCATCCAATCCCCTTGAGTTCCTCATGGTCAACGGGATCTTTATTGCCATCTTTTTTGCCTTGCTGGTCCCGTGGATCCGAAAGAAGCCCTGGCTCCTCCTTGCAGCTCTGCCGTTTGCCGTTGCAGGGTACATCGCGGCAGCAATAGCCGTCATCCCGCTGGTATATTTTGCATTAAAAGAAGACCGGGACTTTACAGACATCCTTGCTGTTTTCGGCCTTGCAATCCTTGTCATTTGCGAACTCTTCTATATGAAAGACAATATGGGGGAGACTTACTTCCGGATGAACACGGTCTTCAAGTGCTACCTCCCCGCATGGCTGATGCTCGGTACGGCTGCATTCGTAATGATCGGGCAGTGGCTTTCTTCAGGGAACCGGGTGCCGGTCCTGTCTGCCCATAATACGGCGGTTATCTCAGTGATAGTTGTATGCCTGCTTTTCGCTGCTCCATTTTCAGTCCAGTATAACTCAGGATACGGTACGGGGACACTGGACGGACTTGCCTATCTCAACGCCACCCATCCCGGTGATGCAGGGGCGGTTGCGTACCTTCGGACACTCTCCGGCAACGAGATCCTTGTTGAAGCAGAGAATGGGGATTACTCCTACTATTCCCGGGTCTCGTCATTCACCGGCATTCCGGCAATCATCGGCCAGCCATTCCACGAATTCATGTGGAGGGGCGATGAAACCGGGTGGTTTACTGCAAGAAAAGCAGACATCCGGGACATCTATGAAACACCGGACCTGACCGTCCCGCTCATGAAAAAATACAATGCCACTCTGTTGTATGTCGGCGATGCAGAGCGCGAGCGGTACATAGTTGACCTCCCGGGTACCGGCCTCACGAAAGTATATTCAGCAGATAAGACGGATATTTACCGTCTCACGGGCTGATCTGCACTCCGCTTCTTCTATGCGTCCCGAGGGCCACCATGATACGATAACGTCGTGGCACAAACCTTTATTTCCGTTCCTGTCGAACTGATATGGCTACATCATTATTTACTGATGAGTAATGAAGGAGCATATTCTCCTGAATGAGGTGAGTTATGGCAAAAGGTTACGTTAAGACAGAGGCTCCAGAGGAGCTCCAGAACAAGGCGCTCGAAGCCCTTGAAGTTGCAAGAGATACGGGTAAGATCAAGAAGGGATCCAACGAAGCAACCAAAGCCATTGAGCGCAGCATTGCAGCGCTTGTGCTGATTGGTGCGGATGTTGAGCCCGAAGAGATCGTAATGCACCTTGCCCCTCTTTGTGAAGAGAAGAAAGTCCCTTACATCTTCATCAACAAGCAGAATGACATCGGCGCCGCAAGCGGCCTCGACGTAGGCTCTGCCGCGGCAGCAATTGTCAAGCCCGGTAAGGCAAAAGAAACGATCGATGACCTTGCCAAGCAGCTTACCGCGCTGAAGGCGTGAGGAGTCCAGCATGGCAGACGATGCAACGCCAGCCGAAGTGATCGAGGTCGTCGGTTCAACCGGCATGCACGGTGAGGCAATGCAGGTGAAGTGCCGCATCCTCGACGGCAGCAACAAGGGACGGATCATCACCCGCAACACCGTGGGACCGATCCGTGAAGGGGATATCATTATGCTTCTCGAGACCGAGCGCGAAGCGAAGAAAATGTCGAGGCGGTAAGCGATGGTAGAACAGCATGTCTGCAGTTTCTGCGGACACCAGCTCGAGCCCGGCACCGGCAAGATGTTCGTAAAGAAGGACGGGACAATCTTCTTCTTCTGCAGTGCAAAGTGCGAGAACAACCACAAGCTCGGCCGTGTACCACGCCGTGTCGAGTGGACAAACGCCGGCAGGAAAGCGGCGGGCAAGAAGGAGTGATCCTGCCATGGACCGCACCTTTGTGATGGTCAAACCCGATGGGGTCCAGCGCGGTCTTGTTGGTGTGGTTGTCTCCCGCCTTGAAGCAAAAGGGCTCAAGCTCGTTGCAGCACGGTTTGAGAAATTACCGGAGCAGCGGGTGACAGAGCACTATAAGGAACACCTTTCAAAACCCTTCTTCCCGGCGATGAAACAATACATCATGAGTGGCCCGTGCTTCCTCATGGTCTGGGAAGGCAGGAACGTGGCAGCGATCGTACGCACGGTGGTTGGCTCCACAAACCCCCAGGAAGCAGCGCCCGGAACAATTCGCGGCGACTTTGGCATCGACATTGGCAGGAATGTGATCCATGCCTCCGATTCGCCAGAGAGTGCAGCCCGGGAGATCGGCATCCACTTTAAAAACAACGAAGTATTCGATTACACGCGGATTGACGAATCCGTGTTATACGAATACTGATTTTTTTTATCCGAATCGTTCATCAGAAAAGTGAGGGGACGCTTTCGCGTTCCTTCACCTCCCCGAGATTTCAAATCTCAGGGACCATGAGGAAGAGAAGAACCCGCCAGAGTTCTTCGAAATCCGAGTGGTCATCTGACCGCGAGGATGAGAAGAATCCATCAGGATTCTTCGAAGGTCGGCTGATGCCTCCCTTCTCTTTCTCGAAGTCCTGACGGACTTCTTCGAACTTCGAATTTTAAACCACTAATCGCTATTAGCATTCTGCACCGGACTATCACATATTATATCATACAGAATTCAGAATATATCATGAAACGGGTCGGCCAGACAGAATGCCGGATGATTAACCGCATATGCACCTGCTGCTCATTGCAGTTGTTATGCGGTTCTGTATCGACAATTCGAACCTGGCGTTTCCCGATACACGGAGGATAAACAGAATGGACTGGGATCTTACATCGGTTGGTCTGGTGCTGATCGGCAGCAGTATTACAGCCGCTGGCACCATCATTGCAGCACTGCTCATGGGAATTACGGTCACTTTAGCCCCATTCCTCCTCCTGACCACGGCCGTGCTTATCGTGATGAGTGCTGTACTCATCGTCTACAAAACACCCCGAAGCCCACCTCCCATCTGATCGGGGAACCGTATGGAAGAAACGCATACTGTCCGGATATGCAGTGCCCAGATCGCCAGTGTCTGGGATGATCCTGACAGGACCCTGAAAAAGGCCGGCATTTTTGTGAGCCACGCAGCCGCATCCGGAGCTGCGCTGGTCTCGTTTCCTGAACAGTTCGCTACCGGCTGGGACCCCCATTCAGGTAGCCCTGCTGAGGATTGTAAGGGGACGGTTGTATCGGTTCTCCGGGAACTGGCAAAAGAGAACAATATCAGTATTCTGGGGTCATTCCGGGAGCAAAACGATCCCCTGCCAAAAAATACCGCGATTGTCATCGGGGGGGATGGCAGGGTCCTTGCGAAATATGCCAAAGTGCATCTCTTCAGTCCCGGCGGTGAACACGAGGGATTTTCTTCCGGTTCAGAACTCGGGATGTTCACGCTGGGCCCGTTCACCTGTGGCATAGCCATCTGTTACGACCTGCGATTCCCGGAACTCTTCCGTCTCTACGCGGAAAAGGGGGTGCAGGCGGTTTTTGTTCCCGCAGCCTGGCCAGGGAGTCGCATGAAGCACTGGGAGCTCTTCATTACGGCACGGGCCTGCGAGAACCAGATGTATGTTGTTGGCACCAATACCACGGGCGTGACGCCGGTCGAAACGTACACCGGGGGCTCGATGACAGTCGATCCCTCCGGCGCGATCCTCAACAGGGCAAACGAGGCGGAGCAACTACTCTTTTGTGATCTTGACCTGGATGTTGTCAGAAAAGTACGTTCAACCTTTCCGGTTACCAAAGATAAACGTGAAGACCTCTACCATGCATTATCCGGTAGAAAATACTGATACCGGTTAGTGTTTCCGTCTTCCTTAAAACCGCACGCCTATATGTGATCAGAAAACCAATACAAATCCATGTACCATCTCGCATGCGTCAACTGTGGAGCCACCTATCCCGCTGACGAGATCCTGTATAATTGTAAAAAATGCGGCCACCTTCTTGCCGTCAAATACCCGCTCGATGAGATTAACGTCACCCGGGCAACATGGGACAAGCGGCCCATATCAGTCTGGAGGTACAAGGAACTGCTGCCGGTGCATGGAGATCCCGTCACCCTGCAGGAAGGAGGTACTCCTCTGTATCACCTGAAAAAACTCGGCGAGGAGATGGGCATTCCCCACCTCTACGCAAAACACGAGGGGATGAACCCCTCCGGCTCGTTCAAGGACCGGGGTATGACCGTCGGCGTTTCGATGGCGCTCCAGCTCGGAAAGAAGAGCGTTGCATGCGCAAGCACCGGGAATACATCTGCCAGCCTTGCAGTCTATGCTGCAAAGGCCGGTATCCCCGCGGTTGTCCTTCTCCCTGCCGGCAAGGTGGCCGTCGGCAAGATAGCCCAGGCACTGATGCACGGTGCAAAGGTAATCTCCATACGGGGCAACTTCGACCGTGCGCTCGAGATGGTCCACGATCTCTGTCTCTCTCATGGGTTGTACTTGCTCAATTCGATCAACCCCTACCGGCTTGAGGGACAGAAGACAATCGGATTTGAAGCAGTCGACCAGTTGGGATATGTGCCAGACAGGTTCGTGTTACCCGTAGGTAACGCCGGCAATATCTCTGCGGTCTACAAGGGATTGCTGGAACTACAGGATATGGGGTTCATCGACCGGCTCCCGATGATGACCGGGATCCAGGCCCAGGGATCGAGTCCCGTGGTTCGTGCGATCCGCGAGCACCTTCCTGAAGTAGTGCCGGAACAGCAGCCCGAGACTATTGCAACAGCAATACGGATCGGTGCACCGGTCAATGCCGAAAAGGCCCTGATCGCAATCCGGAAGACCGGCGGTCTTGCCGAATCCGTGACAGATGATGAGATCCTCCGGATGCAGCGCGACCTTGCACGAAAGGAAGGCATCGGTGTTGAACCGGCATCGGCAGCTTCTGTTGCAGGTATCCGAAAACTGGCTGAAAATGATATGATCGACCGGGACGAGCGGATTGTCTGCGTTGTCACCGGCCATCTCCTGAAAGACCCTGAAACGGTGATCAAACAATGCGAACCCCCGATAGAGATCAACGCGGACCTGCCTTCACTGCTCTCTGCGCTGCACTTATAATCATCCTTGCAGCCATCCCCGTAGCAACCGCGCTGTCGGCACACTACGTAGTTCTGCCGAACGGTACAGCGTACCGTGCAGCAATCGAGGTGACAGATGTTTCGCGTTACGAGTTTGCCGATATCGGGTTCATGGGGGAGAATGTTCCGGTGGAGGTTGCAGATGTTCAACTGACCGGTAACTGTTCCCAATGCCAGTTTAACTGGAGCCGCCCGTGGGGCGCTCCTTCGAGGATTGAATTCGCGAAGGGGAATTATACGGTCTCATATACCGCACCGCTCCGCGATAACAACCTTCAGGACGTATTTACCCGTGCCTATTACGTGAACGTAACCATTCCCCATGAGTTCGATGTGCGCAACCCGCTCCTTGCGGGAATCAGTCAGGGCGCTAACATCACACGGCATGCCGATAACTCGACAACAATCCAGTGGAACAAGACTGCATCATTTAATGTCCGGTTCTATGACCCGGGGCGCGAAGAGATCCTCTGGTTTTTCCTGCAATTCATGGGTATCCTGGTACTGGTCCTTGTTGTAATTCCCTACATCCTGTCAATGAAGAAGACCGACTGATCTTTCAGTACCTTTTTTGTGCTGACGATCGACGGCTTTATTTCTGGCTTCTTCATTTTACGACAAAGTTACGGGAAAGAAATGTATATACGGCGCTATATCCAACAAAGTAGAAAAAAGAGGATTATCCATGCTTCTTGAAAACGCTGCAGTAGGAATTGTCCAGTTGATCGTCGCAATTATTTTTGCTGTCGTAGCCCTGTATATCGGTTTTGCGGTACTCAGTAAGATCACCAGGGACATTGATGCGGAGAAGGAACTTGCAAAGGGGAATGTGGCTGTTGGTATTATTGTTGCAGCGGTCTTTGTTGCCATCGCTCTTGTCGTTGAATCCGGTGTCAGCGGCCTTTCAGCAGGGATCAGCAAGGCACTCGCGGCCGGGCTCTTTTCGGTCGATGGACTGATCACAATCGGTCTCGCATTCTTCCAGCTTCTCGCCGGGATTGTTCTTGCCGTCGGCGCGATCTACCTTGCACTGAACATCCTTGACAAGCTGACCAAGGGTGTTGAGGAATTCGAGGAACTCAAAAAAGGTAACGTTGCCGTTGCGCTTGAGATGGCCGGCGTGATCGTTGCCGTAGCCTGGATCATCCAGTCCGGCGTGATCGGTATCACTGCAGCCCTTGTCTGATCATTTCTTTTTTCGTGACGGTGATCGTACCGGTTTTGATATCCCCCGGTAGCACGGGGACTCTATGAGTCGGCGTACGTTCTATCTCCATATCCCCGGTTATTTAATCGATCCGTGGAAATTATGGGGAAACGGTATGGTGAGAGAAGAGATATCGAGAAAAATGATGAAATGGGATAAAAAGAATTTACTGGTATCCAAATGATTTCATGACCACGTCGGGATTAACTGCACCAACATGGTAAACGGCACCCTCGGTGAGCTCGTTGATGATGACTTCCGCAGGTGAGAAGAGTGCCGTGTCGATCTTGTAGAAATCATAGCCGGCTTCCTTGAAGATATCATTGAACGGTTTCCCATACCCCTTGGACTTGTTGCTGGGGATCTTGTCAAGGTAGTCCTTGATCTCGGGTGCCTTCATGGTCAGGGAGATCCTGCCGTGGTAGATGGTGGCGTCGTTCGTCACACCCATGGCAAGTTTGGCACCGCGGACCGGCGGGACTGGTGCAGTTCCCATTGCAGCGATGACCTTCTTGGTATCGAACCCGAGCTCGTTGAGCTTGTAAATCGCTGTCTCGACACAGCGTCCCGATACTTGGATCGAGCCAACCATAGATGATGTCGGTGCAACGACTGCACAGACATTTGCCACATCGATATGGCACTCCTCGGCGATCTTGTTCATGACATCCGCGTTCGGGAGGTGGTCGCTCTCAAGACAGATGACTGCACAGTCGTAGTCATCCTCGTATTCGATGACTTCGAACGTGTGCTTCGGCTTGAGGGAGAGTGCCCGTGCCGGGCCGCTGCCCATCGCGAAGTAATTACCGACCTTCACGGTCCAGCCCGCCTTCTGTGCGCCAAGACAGGAGATGGATGGGAAATCGGTGTTCACATCGATGAAAGGCATCGGGATGCCCTTGATCTCGCCCATGCGGAAGTTGACTTCCCCCAGACCGCCCATGCAGATCTCGGTGAAGGCCCTGCCGGCAGCATAACCGCCGCGGACGCTCACACCACAATCGACAATACGTGCGCCATTGTCCAGTTCATGGTATGCGCAGTTGAATTCTTCGGCCAGATCTGCCAGATTGTCAAAAATTTCCAGTGCCAGTTCGTTAACACTCAGCATTAGAGAAAACCCCTGTATTATTACAGAGGGTCTGGGAATAGATAATATTTTTCAAATCGAGTATTGCGCCGAAAGATCGTCGTCAGGAAAGGTATTCCAGGACTTTGACCGGGTCATAACGGAGGGTGATAATCCGTGTCCTGCCCTTACCCTCGCGGTACTGCAGGTTGATGAGCCGCATTGCATCCAGTTTCTTGACGATCTCGTAGAACCGTGTGTATCCGATTGCCACTGATTCCTTGAACGACTTGTATACATCCCCGGCATTCATCTCGTGTTCTTTCTGGCTCCGTTCCGCGATCGATTTGAGGATCTGCCGCTCTTCACCGTGAAGGGTCTTTACAGTATAGGCCAAGTGGAGATACCGGGAGATCTCGTAGGCACCGCAGATGTCATCCCGCTCAATGCTGCGCCGGGCTGCCCGTTCCGCGGAGAGCGTTGCACGCTTGAGGAGGTCGATACCGACCCGCAGATCCCCGCTCTTCAGGGTTTGTTCGACGACAAGGCTCAAAAGCTCTTCAGATAAAACACCGGAGAACAGGCCCTGCATCACACGGGCTTTCATGATCTCCCGCACTTCCGGATCCCCATACGGGGGGAAATAGATCTCGGTGGGCCGGAAGACCGATGCAACCCGGGCATCCACAGCCCGGGTGAGGTCCACATCCATGTCGCTGATGATAACGATCACGCCAATCCGGGTGCCTTCGTAGGTCTCGTGAGAGCGGAGCAGCGTGTAGAGGACCTTGTTGATCTCGTTCTCGTAGAGGAGGTAATTTGCATCATCGAGCGCGACCAGCAGGACGATCTCTTCTTTTGTCAGGTGCCGTGCAACGGCGTCGAAAACCTGCTTGAACGATGTACCCGAAGAGGGAGGGAGGTGACCAACAAGTTTCTTGTAGATCTGGGAGATGATGGCGAACTTGGTATTGTCGATCTGGCAGTTGATGTAGACCGGCACGAGTTTCTTTGTAGTCTCCTCGATTTCATGGAAGAGCTTCCGGATACTTGTTGTCTTTCCCGTGCCGGGGAGGCCCTTGCAGACGCTGTTCATCGGCCTGCCCCCTCGGAGCCCGGGCTTGATCTGGAATGCCAGCTCGCGCATCTGGTCGTCCCGGAATTCGAACTGCTCGGGGACGTAATCGATCTCCAGTACCTCAGGGTCCCGGAACAGCGTCTCATCCCACATCAGCAGGTTCTTTTTCATCTCAATACACCTCTACGCGATCGGTATTAACTGCATTGATTATCAGTTACCGGAAAGACCGCAATTCTTTATAAAAAGTGTTTTGTTGAATGGACAAACTTATATCGCCCCGCACACGAAACAAAAAACGAGTGTCGTGCGGCAGGTGATGAAAGTTACCCCCACTGATCAATGATGACGCATGGGATCTGATGCCGCACTACTCATGAAAAGAGGAAGTCAAGGAACTCAACCGCGCTTTTCGTCCCGAAACCTCCCGACCGTGCGCTCTTCTCCGAATATTTTGTAATCCCATCTGTTCCCTTGCCCCGGACCACAAACGGTACCAGGTCACGGGTATGGGTCTTGGCGCGGATCGGTGTCGGATGGTCGGGCAGTACCGCGATAACCCCGTCAAACCCGTCCATGAGCATCCCCACGACTTCATCAACCTTCTCGATCGCCTTCACCTTCTCCTCGATACTGCCGAGGTGCCCCGCTTCATCGGGGGCCTCGATATGGATATAAACAAAATCCAGTCGTTTAATGGCATCCAGCGCATACCGGGCCTTGGCATGGTAATCCGTATCGAGATACCCGGTGGCACCCGGTACCGTGATGACCTCCATCCCGGCACAGCGGGCAATCCCGTTGAGGAGATCCACCGCAGAGATGACCCCGCCCGTCTTCCCGTACTTCTTCAGAAACAAGGGAAACGCCGGCTTCTTCCCCCCGCTCCACGGCCAGATCTGCGTTGCCGGGCGTTTGCCGTCAGCCACCCGGGCTGAGTTCAACGGGTGGTTACCAAACACGCTTTTGCTCTTCTCCATGCACCGCAGGAGCAGTTCCGCATCGCCACCCTTCGGGAGGTAGGGGGCAATGCCCTGCCCCACGATATCGTGAGGGGGCGTGGAGGTGGCGCCCTTTCCCCCGTGGACAACCAGCAGGTTCCGGTAACTGACACCGGCCTGTACCGTTACGTCGGGGATGGCAGGCTGGAGCGAAGCAAAGAGCTCCTTTCCCTCCGCACTCGATATGTGACCGCTTGAGAAATCCGCCATCGTATCATTCTCAATGGTCACGAGATTGCAGCGGTACGCAACATCTGCCGGGGCAAGATCGACTCCCATGCTCAATGCCTCAAGCGGACCGCGACCGGTATAGTACTGTTCCGGGGCATACCCGAGAACCGCCATGTTCGCGATATCGCTGCCGGCCTCGTACCCGTCAGGGATGGTCCGGAGCATCCCGCAGGCACCCTCGCGTGCCATCCGGTCCATGTTCGGGGTCTTTGCATATTCGAGCGGGGTCTTATTGCCAAGAGCCGCAATCGGCTCATCCGCCATACCATCCCCAAGAACAACGATGTACTTCATTTACTGCCCCTGGACAGCAGCCTGTGCCGCGATCCGCACACTCTCACGGGAGCCCAGTTCCGGTTGCCAGCCCAGCGCCTTGAGCCGTTCAACCGAGAGCTGCATCTTCGGCACATCGCCGACCCAGCCCAGTTCCCCACCGGTGAACCGGTAGTGCACGTTCTTTAAGCCCATGGCGTCCGTCACGATGTCCGCAATGGCCACCACGTCGATCCAGTCCTCGGAGCCGATATTGAAGGTGTTCACCGGCTGCTTCGCATGCGCTATGGCAAACTCCACGGCCCGGATACATTCCCGCACTTCAAGATAGGACTTGGTCTGTTTCCCGTTCCCGAGGATCTCCAGTTCCTTTGGATTCTCTTTGAGTTTCCGGACAAAATCCGTGATAACGCCGTGGCCGCTGCGTGAGCCGATGATATTGGCAAACCGGAACTGCCATGACCGCATCCCAAACGAGTGGCAGTAGGCCGAGATGAGCGCCTCGCAGGCAAGCTTACTCGCGCCATAGACCGAGACCGGCTCGAACGGCGCATAGTATTCGGGGGTCGGGATGACCGTTGCATTCCCGTACACCGTTGACGTGGAGGTGAAGACCAGTTCCGGCACGGCATGCACCCGCATTGCCTCAAGCACCCGGTACGTGGCAACGATATTGTTCCGGAAGGTCGGATCCGGGGTCATGGCGCTCTGGCGCACATCCGGATCGGCAGCAAGGTGGTATACCCGGTCCGCCCCTTTGAGTGCATCCTGCCACCCGTCAGAAAGGAGATCCGCTTTGACCAGCCGAGCCCGGCCCGATTTGAGATGCCCGACTATCGTCTCTTCGTGTCCTGCCGCAAGGGAGTCGATGACAACAACACGGTCTCCACGTGCAACAAGGGTATCCACCAGATGCGAGCCGATGAACCCGGCTCCGCCTGTCACCACATCAAACATCACTACCTATTATGTCATTAATGCTATAGGATTACTGCTATGTTCATAGGGATCGATCACGGCACCACCGCCATGCGGTTTGCCGGGGAAGCCCGCGAGTTCAAGGTGTCGCGGGAAGCTGCCAAGGACTTCCACATCGCAAACCTCGCCAAAATCTGCCCGCTGGACGAGATCGAAGGCATCGCGGTCTGCTACTCGATGGGCGACAACTTCTCGAAGATCACCCGGATCGGAAAGGTGCAGAACCGGGGTCTTGTCAGCCGCGAAGGGGCGGGCAAGCATATCGGCGGCGGCACGCGGGTCTTTGACGAAGTGGCGGCTAGCGGCATCCCCGCGATTGCGATCCCGGGCCTCCACCGGGGATCCCCGACCGATCCCCGCTTCAAGGCCTACTCCCACCAGACCAGCCCTGAGAAGATCGGTATTGCGTATGAGGCCTGCCATGATCTCGGGGACGATGTGATCGTCTCGGACATCAGTTCCAATACCGTGACACTCCTCGTTTCGGGGGGTAAACTGGTTGGCGCTTTTGATGCCTGCATCTTTGCCCCGGGTACGCTCCACGGCGCTCTCGATGTGGACGCGATCCGCAGGATCGACAACGGGGACTGCACGGCAAACGATGCATTCCAGCACGCGGGCGTGAACTTCTCCCTCCCAGAACCCGAACGCCTGCGCACGGTCGCCCTGTTTGCCGCTATGGAATGTGCAGCAATGCGGGTCCTAAACCCCCGCGCTCCTGTGGCATTAGCCGGCAGCCTTGCACCGGTTATTGCGCAGGAAGTCGAATCGCTTCTGGGCACAACGGTGGCCGTATACGATGAATGGTGCGCTTCCCGCGGTTGTGCACGAATTGCGAAAGCCGTCTTTTCCGGCAGGCACGAGATTCTCGGGCTCGATACAGATCTCTAGATTTATATTGATTTATCATGTAAGATTATTAGTGATTTTTCTTGAGAGAATTACGCATCCACGGGAGGGGTGGCCAGGGGTCGGTCACTGCTGCCGAACTCATTGCCGTCGCCGCATTTGAAGGCGGCGTCTTCGCCCAGGCTTTCCCGGCATTCGGTGTCGAACGACGCGGTGCCCCGGTCCAGGCCTTTGTCCGGTTCGATAATATAAAGATCCGGAAACGCAGCCAGGTGTACGAACCGGATTACATCATTGTCCAGGACAGCACGTTGATCAAGGACGTAAACGTCTTCCTGGGTGTCAAGCCGGGTGGAATCGTGATCGTCAACACTGAGAAGAAGCCGGATTTTAAAATACCAGAAGGCGTGAAGCTGATCACGATCGATGCAACATCCATTGCCCTCAAGGCACTCGGTCTGCCGATCACCAACACGACCCTGATGGGTGCGTTTGCGGCAGCAACGGGGGAGATCCAGTTTGCCGCACTGGAGAATGCGCTGAAACACCGGTTCAAGGGTGAACTGGCAACCAGGAATATTGCCGCGGCAAAGACCGCATTCGACGTTGTCAAGGGGGCAGCATAATGGCGCTTGCTGTTGGCTGCCGCGCCCGCCCGGGAAAAGCCCGGGACAACAAGACCGGTTCGTGGAGGGTCTTCAAACCCATCTTCGACCATGAGAAATGTTCAAAATGCGGGATGTGCCAGACCCTCTGTCCCGAAGGCTGCATTCACGAAGATACAGAAGGCACCTTCATCCCCGATTATGACTACTGCAAGGGATGCGGGATCTGCGCCGAGGAGTGCCCGAAAGAGGCGATCACCATGAAACAGGAGGAGAAGTAGATGTTGGAGATAACCGAGGGGTCACACGCGGTCGCAGAGGCAGTCCGGCTCTGCCGCCCGCAGGTCGTTTCCGCGTACCCGATCACACCCCAGACCCATATCGTCGAGGCGCTGGCAGATTTTGTTGCCAACGGCAAGCTCGACGCCGAATACATCAACGTGGAAAACGAATTCTCAGCACTCTCGGCCTGCGTTGGTGCCAGTGCCGCAGGTTCGCGTACCTACTCCGCCACTACCTCGCAGGGGCTCGCTCTTATGTTCGAGGTCTGTTTCAACGCGGCCGGTATGCGCCTGCCGATCGTCATGTCCATCGCGAACCGTGCCCTTGGTGCCCCGCTTTCGATCTGGAACGATATGCAGGACTCCATCTCGCTCCGCGACGCGGGCTGGCTCCAGTTCTATGCAGAGGACAACCAGGAAGCAACAGACCTCCACTACATCGCCTACCGCGTCTCCGAGGACCAAAAGGTCCTCCTTCCCTCGTTTGTCTGTTTCGACGGGTTCATCCTCTCCCATACCTACGAGCCGGTCGACATGCTGACGCAGGAGGACGTGGATAAGTACCTGCCACCGTTCAATCCCCCTGAACGACTGGATGCATCCGATCCCGTCAGTTTCGGCATGTATGCAACACCCGAATACTATCTTGAGTTCCGGTACGAGCACGACAAGGCCCTCAAGGATGCACGGGAAGTCATTGCGAAGGCAGGAAAGGAGTTCGCAGCGCTCTTCGGCAGGGACTACAGTGCAATGGTGGAGGGGTATAAACTCGATGATGCCGAGACCGTCATCGTTGCGATGGGTTCGATCTGCGGCACCGTCAAGGATGCAATCGATGAGATGCGGACTGAAGGAAAGAAAGTCGGGCTCCTGAGGATCCGTGTTTTCCGCCCGTTCCCCTCGGAAGATGTTGCGAAGTTCATCAAGGGAGCGACACAGGCAAAACGCATCGCCGTGCTCGACAAGAACATCTCGCTCGGTGCAAAAGGGGCAACGGCCCTTGAAGTGAAGGATGCCCTCTATGGCTCCACGGTTCCCGTCTGGAACTATATCCTCGGCCTTGGTGGAAGGGACGTGAGAAAGAAGGATATCAAGGAGATCGTGGCACTTGCTGATAAGGGCCAGGGCGACCAGTTCTTCGGACTCCGTAAGGAGGTGCTGTGATCATGGCGGAGAAATGTCAGACGTGTGAGCTCTTCGATTCCGGCCACCGCGCCTGCGGGGGGTGCGGCGCATCGCTCGCTGCACGCCTTGTAACAAAAGCTGCCGGTCCGAATACTATCGTCGTCTCTGCAACAGGATGCATGGAAGTGTTTTCGACGCCCTATCCCGAGACTGCATGGAAGGTCCCGTGGATCCACTCGCTCTTCGAGAATGCCTCTGCCGTTGCATCGGGTATCGAGGCTGCGCTAAAAAAGCAGGGGCGCAAAGAAAAGATCGTGATCATGGCCGGGGACGGCGCAACGTTCGATATCGGGATGATCTGCATCAGCGGCGCGTTCGAGCGCGGCCACGACTTCACGTATATCTGCTATGATAACGAGGCCTACATGAACACCGGCATCCAGCGGTCCGGTGCCACGCCGTACGATGCCAGCACGACCACGAGCCCCGCGGGTTCGCAGTCGTTTGGCAACCAGCGTCCCAAGAAGGACATGCCCGCAATCCTGGCAGCACATGGTGCACCCTATGTGGCAACTGCATCCATTGCCTATCCGATGGACTTCATGCAGAAAGTCGAGAAGGCAATCAACACACCCGGACCGTGCTATGTGCAGGTGCATACACCCTGCTGCACGGGATGGGGATTTGAGGGTGAACAGACCATTGCCATCGCAAAGCTTGCCATCGAGACCGGCCTCTGGCCGAACTTCGAGATGGTTGACGGAAAGGTAACCAAGGTCAAGAAAGTTGTCAGGAAACCGGTAACCGAGTACCTCAAGACGCAGAAACGCTTCCGCCACCTCTTCAAACCAAAACAGCAGGATGCAGAAATCGCTGCCATCCAGGCAATCGCAGACCGGAACGCGGAAAAATACGGTCTCGACATCAAGCTCAAGAAAGAGTAACTTTTTTCTTCCCTTTTTCCCCGTCCAAAAAACCCACTTACGGAGTCCTGCGAACATAATCCTTAATCGTACTCATAACGGGGACTCAGTGAGACTATCCGGTGAGCGGAATGAAAATCGTTATATTAATCTGCAGAGACACATTTCAGAATACTTATGAAATATAGTATTTCTCTTTGTACGGGACTGGTTATCCTTGCAGTCCTCTTAAGCGGGTGTACCAGTTCTTCATCGCAGGCTTCAGGGGCTCCCGCTGCGACACAATCATCACAACAACCTGCAACAGCAACCCTGCTCATCACCAGTACCCCCGCCCCTTCAATCAGCGGCACGATCTGGAAACTCGGATGGTTCGATGACACTAAAGGCATCTGGTCAAAAGTTGCGGAGGGCAGCACGGTTACAGCTACTTTCGGTGCCGATGGATATATTACCGGTTTCGGTGGGTGTAACGAGTATTCCGCACAATACCGTATCGGTACTGAACCGACGATCTGGATCCGGAGGCCGGAGATCGGCACACAAACCTGCCAGAGCCCGCTAGGAGTCATGAGCCAGGAATCCTATTATTACACCGACCTCAGCCTGTCGGAGGACTTTAAGATCATTGACGGCCAGCTCATGATGTACGACAGGACCGGGAGGAAGATCCTGCAGTTTGATCCCTCATAAGGATCATTACGGTCAATGATGCTCCCGCGGGATATTGCAGGAGCACCCCGCACTTTCCTTTTTTTCATACTTCCGGCAATCCACCACATACCCGTCCTGTCTCCGGACAGCACGAGGCCGAAAATCAGCAATGTTATTAATCCCAAGGGCGACATTAGTAAGTTACCGGGCTCGTGGTCTAGTCGGTTATGACGTCGCCCTTACACGGCGGAGGTCGCCGGTTCGAATCCGGCCGGGCCCATTTTTTTATTATAAAAATTATTCTCTTACGATCCGCACGAGTGTGACCCTGAGGGTCAGGTTCTCTCCGGCAAGGTCATGATTCCCGTCCCATGCAACTGTGGAGGGTGTGACATTGATGATCTTCACATGCGCAACTGCATTATCGGTCTTGCGCACGATCTGGTAGTCCTGGCCCACAACAAACGTTGTATTCGATGGCAGGGAAGTCCGGTTAACAATCTGGACAAGGGATGACTGATAGAGACCAAAGGCCTTCTCAGGTGACAATATTACCGTTTTAGTCTCATTCGGCTGCATTCCGATCACCGTATCGGGAAGGCCGTACGGCATGATCTCGTTCTTGCCAATGGTAAACACGAAGGGTGTCGAGTTCAGATTGGATTCCACAACAGTACCGTTATCGAGCGTTCCGGTAAAATAAATCGCAACAGTATCCCCGCTTTTTACAAAATATGGATTGAAAAAATAAAATGCGACAGCCGCTGCAACGACCATCACAACGATAATACCGATTGCGTACTGCTTCATCTTCTTATTACGTGCAGCAAACGCCTCTTTTCCCTTCACTTTCTCAGATTTCTTCATGCTCTTCTCAGGTACCTTGATCGCACAACCATTATACAATTGTCTTTGTCCGGCCAATTCCTGCTGCATCTACAGGACGGTTATAGTCTCATAAAATCTTTCAGAGAGTCCAGGTTCTGCACTATCACAATTGCACGGTATTTATACCACAAGAACGAATGTAGTGGTGTTCAATATGCCTGATGAAGTGAGAGTCGCCGACGTTCAGGGGAAGAAAGTCCAGTGGGACCCTGCGCAGATGCGTAAGATCCAGGAGCATCCCTGCTTTTCAGAGAAGGCATGCCACAGTTTCGGGAGATGCCACATCCCGGTTGCGCCGAAGTGCAACATCCAGTGTAACTACTGTATCCGGGACTTTGACTGCGTCAACGAGAGCAGGCCCGGGGTCACGACAAAGATCCTCAATCCGGACGAATCAATGGACATGGTCAAGAAAGTGGTGGATAAGTACAACTACATCAAGGTTGTCGGGATTGCAGGGCCCGGGGACCCGCTCGCAAACGAAGAGACCTTCGAAACGCTCAAACGGCTCCACGAACAATACCCGAACGTCATCAAGTGCATCAGCACCAACGGCCTCCTGCTGCCCGATAAGATCGACCTCCTGCAGAAATACGATGTCGGCAACATCACCGTAACCCTCAACGCCATTGACCCGGAGATCGGTGCAAAGATCTATCAGTTCGTCGACTATAAGGGCAAGCGCTACGAAGGGATTGAGGCGGCAAAACTCCTCCTCTCCCAGCAGATGAAAGGCATCGAAGAGGCCGTCAGGCGCAACATGATCGTCAAGATCAATACAGTCTATATCCCCGGTATCAACGAGGACCACATCCCGGCAATCGCAAAGAAAGTCGGGGAGATGGGCGTCTATACTTTCAACCTGATCCCGCTCATTGCCCAGTACAAGTTCGCAAATATCACCCCGCCAACTCCTGAAATGAAGCGGAAGATGCAGGACGAGTGCGGGAAATATGTCAAACAGATGCGCCACTGCCAGCGTTGCCGTGCCGATGCAATCGGCAAACTCGGCCACGATGTTCAGTCGTGCATGTACGATAACAAGTGATCTTCTGATCCCTTTTTTTATTTTTCAAACATTCATTACAGAAAGGCATCACGTCTTGGATCTGTATGCACAGATTTATTCCTGCGTGAAAAACATGCATCAAAAAAATGCATGTTCATGAATTTAATGAAAAAAGGTGTCAGGGAAGGATACCGGCAAGCGATCCTGACATCGGATTCTGATTACTGACGGTACCCATGAGCGCATTCAGTTCCCGGATGACGGACTGAAGCGTATAGGGAACCGTAGTATCTTCGGTGATAACCGTCTTGTTCTGGTACGTGATGCTGTACCGCATGAAATCAGCCCCGCCGAACGGGGTCGTATAATTCTCTTCCAGGGTATCAAACCCGGCCTGTTCGAAAATATGGTTAATACGGTCGATTTCAGACTGGTTTACCTGAAATGCATGGTTGAACGACCTCGTCGCGATAAGGGCTGCACCATTATTAAAAATGACGAGACGGTCATCAACACCTGCAATCCCCCCGGTACGGTGATAGTCAAGTAAAACCATGGGGAGGGGAGGACTTGCTGTCACCGGGGTCCGGGTACCGAGACAACCCGAGGTCGTGACAGCCAGAATGAGGAAGATAAGAAATACCGCTATTGATTTCCTGATAGGCATCACTCCATATTACCTGGCGGAGTTGGGAAGGTCCAAGATCAGATCTGCAGGACGTCTGCCTTTGCCGGTTTTCCCATAGTCTTCCGTTCCGGGAGGACCTCTTCGAGCGCGGCAACGAGACCATCCACCTTTTCATTGTTGAACGCGGCCCGGAACGCGGCAATTTCTGCGGAGTTCATGATCATGATCCCTTTTTTCTTCATCGGCAGGCCGTTGGCCCCGATGGGGTTGAAATCGATCGCAAGAGACGCTGCACGGTTCTTGGTCGCCGGGAGACGGATGATCGACACGCCCTTGACCGAGGTGTGTTTGCGTTCCCAGTCTGCCCCTTCATCGATAAATGTCCTGAGAGTTTCTGCTAATTCCATGACAAGAACTATTGATTTATATATTAAAATGCTATCCGTTCCAGCGCGAAAGTGAGTGCACGGATTTTTTATTGCACAAGGCCTCACGACGAATGTCAGTACCACGGAGTTAAAACGCGGGAAGCCATAACAGAATATACTCTGAGATCCAAGGTGTCTTCACATGCCGGTACTTACCCTTCCCCCGGATCAGCCGTTCTCGCTGGATCAGACCCTCGGTTGCGGACAGGTATTCCGCTGGGACCGCGATCAGGATGGTACCTGGTGGGGGGTCGTGGGCAGCCACGTGATCCGGATACGGCAGGACAACCGGAAGCTTACATTCGAGGGAGCTCCTGCCCGGTTTATTTCAGAATATTTCTCCCTTGACGTGGATCTGGAACCGGTCATTTCGTCCATAGATTGCGATCCGTTCATCCACGCGGCGATCAAAAAGTGCCAGGGATTGCGGCTGATCCGCCAGCCGAAATGGGAGTGCCTCGTATCCTATACTATCGCGACCAATTCCAATATCCCGACAATCCGTCGGAGGATCGCAGCTGTATCTGAGAAGTTTGGACAAAAAATTGCATTCAAAGGAAAGACATTCTATGCATTCCCGGATCCGGGCTCGATCTCCTGCGAGGAGCAGGGTGCGCTCTCCTGCTGCAGACTGGGATACCGTGAGCCCTATGTTTTCAGGACCGCATGTGCCATTCCTGACAGAAAGATATGGGAAGACTCCATGAGTGCCCTGCCCTATGAGGAAGCGCGGCGGGAACTTATGGACCTGCCGGGGATCGGCCCCAAGGTGGCGGACTGTATTCTTCTCTTCGCGTTCCAGAAGTACGAAGCCTTCCCGGTCGACGTGTGGATACGGCGCATCATGCAGCAGCACTATCTCCCCGGACTTGGCACGGGATCTCCCCTGACCGGCAGGCAATACGATACGATCCGCCGGTTCGCCCGGGTGCATTTCGGGGAATATTGCGGGTATGCGCAGGAATACCTGTACGCTGCAAGGGAAGGATAAAAAAGAGGTATTGTTAAAAAAATGATTTTACGTCCCGATGTCCCAGCTGCAGCTGTATTTCTTCTGCTCTTTTGAGAGCGAGTCGATCGAGAGCCCGAGTGAAGAGAGCTTGAGGTTTGCCACCTGCTCATCGATCTCATTGGGTACATCATAAACGCCACCCTTCATCTTCTTCCCGTTCTTTGCAATATACAAGGTGCAGAGCGCCTGCAGGGCAAAACTCAGGTCCATGACCTCGATCGGGTGGCCCATGCCCTTGGGGGTGGCGAGGTTGACGAGCCGGCCCTCGGCAAGTACGTGGACTGCTTTTCCCTTGAGCATGAACGTCTCGATACCATCGCGCTGGATGATCTTATCGGCATTCTTCCTGAGCCAGTCGATATCGATCTCGACATTGAAGTGACCGGCATTGGAGAGGATGGCCCCGTTCTTCAGTTTCCTGAAGTGCTTTGCTGCAATGACTCCCATGTTGCCGGTGGTCGTGACAAAGATATCACCGATGGCGGCTGCATCCTCCATGGACATGACCATGAACCCGTCCATGTGCGCCTCGAGGGCACGGCGGGGATCGATCTCGGTGACGACGACCTTGGCACCGAGGCCGTGTGCCTTCCGGGCTAGACCGCGACCGCAGTACCCATAACCGGCGACCACGAAGTATTTCCCGGCAAGAAGGGTGTTGGTCGTGATCATGATCGAGGAGAGGACACTCTCCCCGGTGCCGTGGACATTGTCAAAGAAATGTTTCATGGGGGTATCGTTGACCGCGACTACGGGGAACTCCAGTTTACCTTCGGCTGCCATTGCCTTGAGGCGGTGGATACCGGTCGTGGTCTCCTCGCACCCTCCGATGACCTTCTTGATCAGGTTGCGGCGCTTGGTATGGATATAGTGGATCAGGTCCATGCCGTCATCGATGGTGATGACCGGCTTTGCATCCAGGACCTGGTCGATTGCTGCATAATACTCGTCGGTCGTGCAGGCACGTTTTGCATAGCAGTGGACATTCTTCACGTGGCTGAGCGCTTCTGCCACATCATCCTGCGTGGAGAGCGGGTTGCACCCGGTGATATGCACTTCAGCGCCACCGGCTGCGAGAGTAGAGACAAGGTTTGCTGTCTTTGCCTCGACATGAAGCGCCATGCCGATTGTCATGCCGTCAAAGGGTTTCTCCCTGACGAACTGTTTTTTTATGGCGGCGAGTACCGGCATGTACTGCGCTGCCCATTCAATCTTCAGCTTTCCAGAGTTCATGGACATCCTCATTGGGGAGAGCAACAACAGTAGGCCCACCCGGATTCTGACTACCCTATAAATAGGGTTGGCAGGGCACATAAATCCGCGCCGTACCGGCAATTGGGAAATATAGATAGTATCCGCCACCCAAGTCTGTATCCAATGGTGCTGACGCGACGGATCATCCCCTGCCTTGATCTGAAAGACGGCAGGGTCGTGAAAGGGACAAATTTCCTCGGGCTCCGGGATGCCGGTGACCCGGTAGAGCTTGCCGGGCGGTATAATGAACAGGGAGCTGATGAAGTGGTGTTCCTCGATATCACGGCTTCCAGGGAGAAGCGGGGGATCATTATCGAGCTGATCCAGCGGGCAGCCGACCAGCTCTTCCTCCCCCTGACAGTCGGTGGCGGCCTCAAGTCCCTTGACGATATCCAGCAGATCCTCCGGGCCGGCGCTGACAAGGTGAGTCTCAACACGAGCGCCGTCCACGACCCGACCCTCATCACCCGGGGCGCCGAGGCATTCGGTACCCAGTGCATTGTCTGTGCCTTGGACGTGCGCCGGAATTTTTCTCCCAATGAGAATGCGATCCCAGTCCATCTTGAAGATGGGAGGACGTGCTGGTATGAGATTGTTATCTATGGCGGGAGCAAACCTACCGGTATCGATGCGGTCGCGTGGGCAAAAGAGGCAGAGGAACGAGGTGCCGGCGAGATCCTCTTGACGAGCATGGAGACCGACGGTATCAAGAACGGGTTCGATCTTGCTATCACCTCCGCTATTTCCGATGCGGCCGGTATCCCGGTCATCGCCAGCGGGGGCGTTGGCACTCTCGAACACTTCTACGACGGGTTCACAAGCGGAAAAGCCGATGCCTGCCTTGCGGCAAGTGTCTTCCACTACGGGGAATTTACCATAAAAGAGGTAAAAGAGTATCTCAGAGGACGGGGTATCCCGGTACGGCTCTGAGGTCGAACTCGAAGGCTGCAACAGAGTGCTCAAGCTCGAACGCGAGAAGCACGGCGGGATGGATCTCGCCGAAGACACCCACTTTTATCCCGTTAACCATAATATCGCCCCGGCGTCCGTCAATGAATGCCGGGTCGGCCGATTCACTGACCGTGTAGTCAATGGAGAGTTCGTGCAGCACCGCATCGGTGGTCGCATACGCCTCTGATAAGTCCGCGTCCGGGTGAGTGCTGACACCCGCCGCCTGCTGGTGCGTGCGGCAGTCAAGCACCACATCGCCCACGGTGAAGAGGCGCTGCGGAAGCTCACGGTGCCGGTTAATCGTAAGGAATTCGAGGAGCAGGGGGAGGAGCTCGGTCCTGACCACCGTGTTCTCGATACTAATCGGGTGTATTACGTGAAGGACACCCTTTGTTTCGGGACGCTGCATCCGCTTGTACAGCACATCCTCGTTTGTCAGGGTGAACGGCATCACCTCAAGGTAACCGAGGCCGGTAAAAGCCTCACGGGCAAGGACGACACTGGCCTGCACCGGGTGGGGCTTTCCTACCGTGAAGGTCTTTGGAGGGTGGGATTCGAGCTTGTCATAGCCGTAGGCAATCGCTACGTCCTCAAAGAGATCCCAGTCATGCATGATATCGGCCCGGTAACAGGGTACCTGCACCTTCACCTTATCCGCACCTGCCGGTTCAGCGCCAAAACGCATCTTCCTGAGGAACTCTGACATGGTTGCAGGGGTCAGGTCAACACCAAGGATGCGGGAACATTCCGTGGCACTCACGACACGCTCGGCAGGGGCGAGAGTCGGGGTCTGTACCCCGCCAATCTCCACGCTCTCGATTGTCGCACCGGCTTCGGCCATCGCCGTGCAGATGATGTTGACGGCAACGCTGACCGCCCGCTTGTCGGTACCGGTCGTGTCAAGGAGGATGTTCTTCGTGTCGATGGTGACCCGGGTCCGCTCACCGTTGATGATCGGCGGGAAGGAGAGGACGTGATCGTCATCGTCGACGATCAGCGGGAAGAGCGGGAAGTCCTTAACGATCTTCGCGTAGTCCCGGCCCTTCGGGTGTTTCTCGAGGATCTCATCCATCGTCATCTTCCCGGTGAAGTCGAGAGGTATGAAACCCCGGCTGCGGGGCGAGGCGATGTAGTGGAACGGCGGCCTGACTGTATCCATGTCGTGGATACCGATCGCGACCTTGCTCCGGCCCCTGCCTACTGCCCAGTGGAGCGATTCCTGCAGGGACATGATGCTCTGGATCGACTCGTCATCGAACTTCACACCGCGGATGACGGCCGCCCCAAGAATGGGGCGGATCTCTGCAAGCTGGGGATCAACGGTGAACTTGATCCCCGATGGCTTGACCGGGTACGATGGCAGACCGGTCTCGATACCAAGATATCCCCGCATGGCCCGTGCCACGCCTTCAGGGCTGAAGAGGTCGGGCCGGTCCGGGAAGAACTCCACGTCCGCGTGGTCCTCCTCGATCCGCTCGACATCCGAACCGATGAGAGGAACCTTTTCGAGGATCGTCTTTTTGTCAGTGCGGGTGAGCCGCTCAAGGTACTTGTAGGGAAGCGTGATGACTGCCATCTCAGATCCCTCCTTTCGTGGGACGCAGCGAGGGCGTCTCGCGCAGGAATGCGACATCGCTCTTGTGCAGGAGACGGAGGTCCTTGAGCCCCAGCCGGAGCATTGCGATCCGGCTCACGCCAAGGCCCCATGCTAGGACAGGATACTTGATGCCGAGCGGGGCCGTGACCTCCTCGCGGAAGACACCGGCGCCGCCCATCTCGATCCACCCGATCCCATCGACATACACCTCGGCATCGAGGCTCGGCTCGGTGTAGGGGTAGAACGAGGGCTTGAACCGGACGCTCTCGAAACCCATGCGGTTGTAGAACTCCCGGAGGATCCCGAGCAGGTTCCCGAACGTGACGTTCTCGTCCATGACGATCCCTTCGAGCTGCTCGAACTCGGCAAGGTGCGTTGTGTCGATCGTCTCGCGCCGGTAGACCCTGCCGACCGCGAAGGCCTTAACGGGCGGGTTGGGGTGCTGTGCAAGGTACTGGATGGAGAGGCTCGTCGTGTGGGTGCGGAGCACGCACTGTTCGGCCTTCTCCTCCTTCCAGACTCCGCCCCAGCCGGTCGAAGACGTATCCCCGCCAGAGATGTGCATCGCCTTCACCTTCTCGTACCCCTCCGGGAGCGGGAGGGTCTCTTTCAGGTAGAAGGTGTCCTGCATCTCGCGGGCCGGGTGGTCCTGCGGCTGGAAGAGAGCGTCGAAGTTCCAGAAAGACTGCTGGACAATGTCACCGTAGAGTTCCGTAAATCCCATCTCAAGAAGGATCTCCCGCATCTCGCCGATGATCCTCTGGTACGGGTGGATCTTGCCGGGGTACGCCTTCTTCGGGAGCTTGGAGACATCGTACCGGCGGAGGTTTGCGGTCTTCCATGCGCCCGAGATGATCTGCTCGCGGGTGAGGGTGCCGGTCTCCTCCCGCAGGTCAAGACCCTTTACAGCGAGACGAAGCCCCTCCGGCGTTGCAGAGATCACGTACCTGACCGTCTCCGACTCCTGCAGGATCCCGCGCTTGATCAGGTCCTTTGTCTTCGGGTCAGAGGCAGACGGGTTTTTGAGGGCGGCTTCATCCGCATCGGTTGAAGTCCCCGGTGTTTTTGTCACCGATGTCCCTTCAACGTTTACGAGCCCCTTCTTGCGTAACTGGCCAAAACCGATCTTAAACACGTCATGCTTCTGGAGATCGACAAGCTGCGTTCCCGGCAGGACGAACCGGAGGAGCTGTGTCTCGGGAAGCCCGTTTTTAAGATACGCTTTCCCTTCATCCGTGTACACGAACGTCTTTTCAACAATGCGTTCAACGCCGGCAAGCCCCTTGTCTCCTGCAAGGTGCGCCCACTGTACGACTGCCTCCGGGGTCGCACCCATGACGGAGGCGAGGTGCTCCGCATCCGCCTTCTGTTCCTTCTCAAGCGTTGCAAGCAACCGTTTCTCGTTCTGCGTCAGTTCCACCATATCACACCGTAATCCTGTCTGCCGCCGCGTCCATCTTCTCCCTGAAATCCTTCAGGAATGCAACTACCCGTTCCGCAGTCTCTTTCTTGCACTGGCCGCACGTGACTTCCCCGGCCATGCACTTCCGCCGGATCTCTGCCAGCTCCGCATCATCGGTCACCATGTGGAAGAGGTTGAGGAGATAGACCGAACATTTGTCCGGCTCGCCGCCAAGGCGCTTCTGCTCATCTAAGGTCATCCTCCCGCCGGTGATCCCGCTCATCACCTTCTTTCTCACCACCGCCTCGGGCTCGTAGAAAGAGATAATGCTCTCCGGGATGCTCGAGGACATCTTGCCGCCGGTCAATCCGGGCATGAATATATGGTAGGTGGATGAGGGGGTAAAGAACGCAAAACCCCCGTGCGCCTTCTCGACCTCCCGGACTTTTGCCGATACATCGGTGCACTGCGCACCCCTGATGTCGACATGCCCCTCGTATTTCTTCGCGTGCGGGAACGCCTTCTTTACGGCTTCCAGCGCCGCCTCGGGGGCATTCTTCGACCGGACGCTGATGTAGCCGTCGCGTTCCTCCACCGTGAACATCCGCATCTTGTGAGCGATCCCGCGGGTAAGCCGGATATGCGGGTCCTGGTCGATCCCGACCGGCACGACCGTGGGTGCCGGCTCGCGGTCGATCTGGGGGTAGAGGATATCCGCGACCTGAGTAATCACGGCATCCGCGTGGGCGAGGTCGGTGTCGGGGCCGAACCCGTAAATTGCTGTGAGTTCCGAGAAGTTCACCTTGGTCGCCGCCTCGAACGCAAGGTCCTTGAGCCGGTTGTTCCTGCTCTGGAAGAATGTCTCACCTTCAAACCCAAGGGCATACAGGCACGAGAGGTACTCCTTCCCGAACTCGTTGCACTTCTCCCACGAGAGCCCCCGGACCGCGTGGGCCTCCCGGTCGGCGATGGTGATGTAGCCGTTGCCACCCTGCTGTACGTGCCATACCACTTCCTTCATCACCATCAGGTGGCCGAGGTGCGGGTGCCCACTCGGCATGAACCCGGTAAGGATATGGAACGGGGTCTTGTTCCTGATTGCCCGGGCAATCGGGAGGTAGTCCCGGTGCCCGACAACGATGCCCCGTCGCATGAAGTAGGGAATTTCCGGGAGTTCTGCCATAACCGGGGCAATGGGCTCGATACCGAACTCGGCAAAGGTCTTCCCGATATCAAGGGACGGCGTGCTTGACCAGGGATTGATCTGAGGTTCCTGCATGATGGTACTCACAGTTTGATCCGTGCGAATTCGACGAACTGGATTCCTGAAGAATGTACAGCGCCAAAGAACATCTTCTTTTTGACACTGTGCGCCATGCGGACCGAACGCGAGATGACACTCATCGGGAGGGTCGCTTCCTTCTCAACCGCATGGACCAGCAGGTCGGAGTGGACGTTCTTGCCGCAGTATACCCGGAAGTGGTGCCCGAACTTGTAGCCGGTGCGGGGAGTATAGCCATGGGAGCGGAGCTCGGTATAGACCGCAATCTTTCCAGCCAGTTCATTGTCTGTCTCGCATGCCATTTCAAGGAATGATGCCGGGCTGATGGTTTCTGTTCCCTGTGTCAGGGTGATTGTCCCCATCTCCATCAGGCAGAGGAGTTCGACGGGGGAGAGGATCAGCCGTTCGGGGTCGAGACGCTTGCCGTAACCCGCCAGTTCGAGATCGGATCCTGCTGCAACCCGGACCATCGCGGACTTCCCGACAAGCATCGCGTTGTGCCGGCCGAGGGCGGGGAGGTCTGAACACGCATCTGCCAGTTTCTGGAGCTTGATTTCGTAGTAGGTGAGTTCCTCCTCATCATCCACCACTGCCAGGACGTACTGCTTGCGCATGTTGCGCGAAGCGATCACCTCCTCGATCAGTTTCTCGAACCGGATCGGATCGCGCTCGGAAAGGACGCGGACAAGATAGAGGGACTCACCCTTCCCCGGCTTCTCGCCGCGCCGGAAGACACGGAAGTCGTGCGGCCCGGTCTGCACTACGTACCCCCGTTCGCGGAGGTCGCGGTACACAAGAAAACTGCGCATGAACGCAGGCTGGTTGGCAAACTCTGAGAAGAGGCTGTCGAACGTGTAGCCCGGCACGTCGATCTTCTGGCGGTGAATAAGGTAGAGTGTCTCTTGGGGGGACAGGCGAAGACCATCGCCATCCGGCCGGCCGTACCCGCTCTGCTCGTACAGGGAGCGTCCGTCCTTTCCCACACGGATCACCGTGCCGTCAAATGTTGCCTTCACTGCCAGATCTATTGTTTCCGGAGGGTAATAAGAGCGCGGGAAGACGAGGCGGTGTCCTGTGCGCGTCCCCGCACCCGGAGATCGAAATCCTTATGAATTACAAAATGTCGGATCAATGCCTATTAAAAGGTGAAAATCGAACTTGTATAGTCAGATCGTATCTCATAAGTATGCTTAATTGCACGTCCCCGAGGGTGATTTTCATTCCGGGAATATTTGGGTAATACTATCAGGTACATCGATCACCCACACCGGAATCATTTAAGCAGCCAATAACCAGTGGCGGAAAAATGATGGTGCATCAGATCAACGACCCCGGATGCCGACGCATGAGCGTGCTCAACCTTGCGGGTTTTCTTGCACGGTCAGACACAAATGGTCCCGGCACCCGGGCCGTCATCTGGGTGCAGGGGTGCCCGATCCGGTGCAGAGGGTGTTTCAACCCGGCGTCCTGGTCCTTTTCTCCGGTAACAACAGTTTCTTCAGATGAGCTTGTCGCACGGGTCCTCGCAACCGAAGGTATCGATGGCGTCACGTTCTCCGGCGGGGAGCCCTTTGCACAGGCAGGGGCACTTGCATGCGTGGGAGAGCAGGTAAGGGACGCAGGGCTCACCATCGTCACGTATACCGGGTATACCTGCGAACAACTCACCACCCGCGCCGATCCCGCCGTGAACCGGCTTCTCGCTGTCACGGACCTCCTCATCGCCGGCCCGTATGTGGAAAACATGGCCTGTAATGACCCGTATATGGGGTCAGCGAACCAGCAGGTCATTCCATTAACCGGAAGAATCCTTCCGGAATCCCCGCATGGGCAGATCCCGGGTGAGCTGATCGAGTTTTCCATTGCACCTGATGGGATTGTAACGACCACCGGTTTTCCCAGGCTCCCGATGGTCCGGCAGATCGCCTCACGCTGCCGGGGGGTGTGATGCGATGTCGCATTTCAGCCGCATCAGGACAACGTTCCGGCACCGCGAGGCACTGATCCAGTGCATGCAGGATCTCGGATATACTGTAGAGATTGATACGACCATCAGGGGATACCACGGCCAGCATAACGTGGATATCGCCGTGAAGAATGCCGGGGGGTACGGTCTTGGGTTTGTAAAAAATCCCGAAGGTACCTACGATCTGGTAGCCGACTGGTATGGTGTCTCCGGCAAAGGTGAAAAGAAGATCGCTGAAGAGCTGAAGAGACAGGCAGAGACGATCCAGAAAGAGTACGCAAAAAAGATGGTGCTTGAACAGGCCATAGCCGACGGCTTTGAACTGGTATCCGAGACCGAGGAGCAGGACGGGACCGTGCGGATTGTTGTCAGGAGGTGGAAGTGAACCATGCAACTTGCTGAACCCGATTTCTCGCGCAAACTCAACATATCGCTCCGGGCCCGGGTTACCCTCGTTGTCGTGATCACCCCGGAAGAGGAGCGGGTGGTATCGCAGATCCGGGAGGTCTGCGAGCGATGGGACCCTCCCCGCCAGTGCATTGCGTGGGACAGCGTTGACGGGTTTTCCGTAATCGCAGGTAACAGAAACTTCCTCAACCAGTCGCGGGACCCGCTCACGGCGCTTGACGATATTGTCAAGACCGGGGAGGATGCGGTGATCATCCTCAAGGATTTCCACGAGTACTGGAACAACCCGCAGGTGAAACGACGGATCCGCAACTTCTCCCAGCAGTTCCGATATAACAGAAGAACAATCGTGATCGTCACCCCGACACCCCGGATTCCGGAAGAGATCCGCGATGAAGCGGTAATCGTCCACTTCCCTCCCCCGACGGCCTCCGAGTTATCTGCCGACCTCGATATCCTGCTGGTCACAAGCGGGATCACCAGCTCACTCTCACCCGGTGGCCGGGAAAAGATCATCCAGGCCGCACTCGGAATGACCCTCAACCAGGCACGAAGGGCGTTCTCGAAGGCGATCGTTACCCGCGGTACACTCGATGATCAGGACATCGATACGATCATCGCAGACAAGAAGGACATCCTGAGCACCTCGGACGCGCTGGAATTTTACAGTTATACCGAGGCTTCGGAGAATGTCGGGGGCCTTGCCGTCCTCAAGGACTGGCTCCGCCTCCGGGAGCGGGCGTTCACCAGGGACGCACGCGACTTCGGGCTCCCGTCGCCAAAAGGCATCGCGCTGATAGGCATCCCGGGCACGGGAAAGAGCCTGACGGCAAAAATGATCGCCGACCTCTGGCACCTCCCCCTCTTAAGGCTCGACGTGGGAGCGCTCTTCGGCAGCCTTGTAGGGGAATCAGAGGAGAGGACACGCCGGGCCCTCTCGCTTGCCGAGACGATCAGCCCGTGCATCCTCTGGGTGGACGAGATCGAGAAGGCGTTTGCGTTCGGCAGCGGGGACGCCGGCACGAGCCAGCGTGTCTTTGCCCACCTCCTCACCTGGATGCAGGACAAGACATCGCCCTGTTTTGTCGTGGCAACAGCGAACAACATCGCTGCGCTCCCGCCGGAACTGTTGCGGAAGGGCCGCTTCGACGAGATCTTCTTCCTTGACCTGCCCACACTCGAAGAGCGGCGCGAAATATTCACCGTGCACCTCAAGAAGCGTAAGTGCGTCCCCGCTGAATTCGATCTCGACACCCTTGCCCGGGAGAGCGAGGGCTATGTCGGGGCCGAGATCGAGCAGACGATCATCGATGCGATGTATCGGGCATTCAGCGAGAACATGCGCCGGGTAACAACGGCCGACATCCTCCTCTGCATGAAGACGCAGGTCCCCCTTTCCGTATCGCAGCGTGAGACGGTCGCGGCGCTCCGGGCCTGGCTCGCGGAAGGGAGGGCCCAATCCGCGTCACGGACGGTTGCCGCGACAGCGACAAACGGGAAAACGATCGCACTGGAAACGTTCGATACCGGGCGCCCGTAAAAACATGAAGATCTCCCCCGACGTCCCGGTCATCGGCCCCTTACTCTGCCGGCGTTCGGCGAGGGCAATTGCCGGAGCCGTGAAAAACGGGAACATCCCGGCAGTCCGCGATCTTGTCGGGATTACTTCAACAAGCATCGATGATAAAGCCCGTACGATCGCGCTCGATGCGCTGAACTCCCTTTCATCGCAGGAGGCAATCGACGTGTTCTGCGGAGAAGTGCTGGACCGGGAAGACCCGGCCCTCGAAGAACTTGCCGTTGCCCATCGATATACGCCCTCGGTGCCGGGATCAAAGGCACTCTTCCTGTATGTCACCGGACAAGCAGAGGCCCTGTGCAGGTTTGATCCCGGTACAGATCATCCGCTCCTCTCACGAGGATATACTGCGGCACCGGAAAGGATCAAAGCCCGGGCGCTCCGCAGCGCTTCAGACTCCCGCAGGGGCAGGATTCTTGCACATGCCCTGACCGGTGCCGGTTCAGGAAGTAATCCCGGGACCTGGTCATATTCCGAGTGGGAGGTGGTCCTCTCCGGTCTCACTGGTGAGGGGGCGTGGGACGACCTCTGGCAACTGGTCGTTTCTGCCCCGCCATCACTGGCGATAACTGTTCTCAACGACATGAAAGGGTCCGGCTGGAGACCCGATGGCGATGCCCGCAAGGTATTTGATGAACTGGTCCGCGATCTGCCGGATGTATGGGCAAGCCCTGCACCGGAAAGACCGCTGGTCACCATCAGGGACCAGGACAGTCGTGTCGTGCGGCTCTCCTTCTCGCGGGACGGGACGCTCCTTGCCACGGGAAATTGTAACGGGGAGATTGCGGTCTGGCAGGTATCCTCTGCCCGGCTCCTCACCTCATCGGCAACAGGCACCGGATCGATCAGTTTCCTTGCATTCACACCGGACAACACGTACCTTATCACGGGGGGGGATCAAGGGACGTTGCACTGTTCTGATATCCCTTCCGGGGACACCATCTGGTCGTATGCAGACGAGAACCACCGGATCTCATCAATCATCGTCTCCGGGAATGGCGATGAGATCATTGCCGGAGATCATGCCGGGACGATCATCCGCATCGGGTGCCGGACGGGAAAGACCATCCAGGCCATGCAGGTACATCCATCCCCGGTGACTGCACTCTCTCCTGCACCGGATGGTGAGGCCATTGTTGCCGGCCATGCTGACGGCACCGTATCCTGTCGGGATTACGCAACCGGCAGGGTACGGTGGGAGGTGCCGGGCACCGGTGAGGCGGTCCTGACCCTTGCTATCCCGGTCCATGAAGGCCACCTGTTCGTTGAACACGAACGCTCCCTACCGGTACTCAGGAATATGCAGACCGGGGAAGTCGTGCGGACATATACCGGGCACTCCGGTCATGCAGCCTGCCATGCGATATCGGCCGATCACCGGATCGTGGCGACTGGCAGCGACGATCACGTCCTCCGGTTCCGGAACGTACTGGAGAAAAACCCCTGCACTGAAATTTCCTTATATAACCGCCTCGCGACCTGTTGTGTGATTACACCGGACAGTACCCTGGCCGTTGCCGGCTGTCATGAGGGTACGACGTATTTTTTCAGCATTCATAACGGGGAGACGGTAAAAGAATTCCGGGGATACAAACAGCCGGTCACTGCCTGTGCCATCTCCCCGGATGGTGCCCTTCTCGCCACTGCGGGAGGAGAGGGGGCAGTCACGCTCCGGAGCATCCCCTCAGGAGAACTCCTCCGGACGCTCAGGCGTCCGGCCGGCGCCGTCACTGCCATCGCCATCTCACCAGGGGCCGGCAATGCCGGGATTGTTGCCGGTACTGCTGATGGCATGGTCCGTATATACTCCCGTGATGACGGCACCCTCATCAGGTCCATTGACATGTACACACCTTCCGTCAGGGCCCTCGTGATGAGCTCTGACGGGACATATCTCGCCTGTGCCGGGAGCGACTCAAGCGTCCGCATCTGGGACCTTGCAAAGGGCAGTCTTCTCGCCACGTGTGAAGGTCTTAAAACATCGGTGCGGTGCCTCGCCTTCATGCCGGATGCAACCACCTGTATTTCCGGGGGGTGGGACGGCATTGCGAGGTCCTGGGACGTGCCGGGCGGGACCCTGTCAGGGACGAGGAACGGGCATTCAAGCATCATCACCTGCTGCTGCGTTGATCCTAAAGGACAGGTCCTTGTCACGACCAGTAACGATACGACCGTCAGGATCTGGCAGCCTGACGGGGAAAAGGACCCGGTTATTATCAGGGATGCCAGAAAAGAAGTGAGCAGTTGTACCATCTCCGAGGACGGCACCCTCCTTGCCACCGCGGGTCTGGACCCCGTGATCCGGCTCTACAACCTGCCGGAAGGTACACCTGCCGGGACGATCCCCCAGGTCCCGGGAAAACCCACCGGTCTTGCCTTCACGGGTGACGGCCTCGCAATCGCGGCAGGATACGATACCGGCACCCTCGTATACTATTCTGTGCATGAACGTTCCCTCATCCGGACAGTTCCCGCCCACGCAGGAGCAATAACCGGAATAGCGATCGTGCAGGACGAAGACTTGATTGTTACCAGTGGTATCGACGGGATGATCCGTATCTTCCGGCTTCCCTTCATGCGGCCCCTGTCTCAGACCACCCTTGCAGATCTCACTCTCGCCCGGGAATACGAGCAGGAAGCCAGTACCGAGACTATAGCGGCACAGTGGAGGTTTCTCCATAATATCCTGTCCATACGGTTCCAGAACGAGATCGGGCTCTGCCCGGCATTTCGCGATGCCGGGATCTATGATATCCAGATTGTCGGGTGATCGTAATGGACAAGTACGTACACTCTCACCAGCCAGCCGCCCGCCTCGGGGTGGACTTCGGGAACGGGTTCCTGATCATAGGAGTTGGGGGGCCGGAGGGACCCGGGTTCCGGACACTGGAGTTTCCCGGCTGGTCGAAGGTACTGCCCGGTGCGGGAGGGACGGGGCCTGTCCACGGGGTGCCGGTGCAGGTCTGCTATGATCGTGACGGGACATCGACAATCGGAGATGAGGTGATACAGGCCGGTCGTTCCGACGATCCGGGCACCGCACGGTGGATCCGCAACTACCTGCTGGAAGAGAGCCCGGTACGGATACCAGCCGGTCCTCACCGCCAGGTCACGTTCCGCGATGCGGCAACGGATCTCCTCACTACCGTCCTTGCCCGGGCACAAAAGGAGGGCCCCGGGTACCCCGAAGTGATCTTTTCCCTGCCATCGGGTGCGCCGGAATGGTATGCCGGGTGGCTTGGGAGTATTGCCGGTGCCACCGGCCTCGTATCATGGAATACCCTCGATGAACTCACTGCCACGGTTGCCGGGTACGAGCAGCCGGTTAACGGGGGGCAGGTGTTCATAATCATACATTTCGACGAGACAGACCTTTCGGTGTCCATTGTTCGGGGCCAGGACGCATCCACGCCCCCATCCGCCGGGGGGCTGCGGGTTGCAGGGCAGGCCGGCGACGATACGGGGTGCCGGGCGATCGACACCTGGATTGCACAGGATATGCTGGCCGGAACCGGCCTGAAGTTCACCGGAGCCAGAACCGAAAGGATACGTGATACGATCCTGAAGAGGATGGGGGAAGTATACGGACAACTGGCCGATACCGGCGAGGCTGTTCTCGACATCACGGACACGGCATCCGGGACAACAATTTCCGCCGGCATTGCCCGTGCCGACCTTGGCCGGATCGTTGCGGAACACGAATTTCCGGCAACCCTGGACCGGACAATCAGCCGTGCATGGGCTGCTGCACGCTCACACGGATATGCGGACGAAACACCCACTGCGGTGCTGATGACCGGCAGGGGGTCTTCAATTCCCGCGGTACAGGAACGGGTAAAAGTGCATTTTTCCGGTGTTCCCGTCCTGTGCGATCGCCCGTTCGATGCGGTTGCCCGGGGCGCCGTGCTGTTCACATCCCGTGCAGACAGGCCCGACCGGATCAGGAACGATTACGCGCTCCGGTACTGGGACCCGGCTGCACGGGAACACCGGTACCGGTTCCTCGTGCGCAGCGGGGCCCGGTACCCGAGTGCCGGCCAGGTGGCGCGGATCACCATCAGTGCCGCGTACGACGGCCAGACCCGGCTCGGCATCCCGCTGTACGAGTTCAGTGTTTCGCCGGACCCCGGCACACCTGCCCTCGAACTGGTCTCGGACCCTGCCGGAGGGGTCCGGATCGCCGGACCGGCGGAGGATGCCGGAACAGAGAGCAGGCCGGTACCGGTCAATGGGCGGATGCCGACACTGCTTGCCGCAGACCCACCGGCACTGAAGGGAGAGCCGCGGTTCGAGCTGACGTTCACGCTCGACCGCGAGAAACACCTGTGCGTAACGGCACGCGACCTTGCGACCGGGAAACTTGTGAAGAAAGATGCACCAGTCCATAAACTGGTATAACAAAAGGAGAAGAGACCATGGAAATGCAGGAAATGGAGATCACGATCGACAACGAAGGAAGAATACAGGTGAAAGTGAACGGGGCCCACGGCGCTGACTGCCTGGCGCTTACGAAAAACATTGAGGACGCCACGGGCATTGTAGAGGAGCGGGTCTATTCACCGGCATACTACGAACAGCCGGTTGATGTGCAGGAGCACCAGTGGCTCGGCCTCCGGTAATCATCCGTTCACCGTTAATTTTTGGTGCCTGAAAGGTGCAGGGCGGGGGTCAGCAGAAGTTCTCGGTCACGTAGATCCTGTCGTCGGCAGAGAATGCGACGCCGATCCCTTCCTGCCGGAGACGGTAATCAAGGATATTGTCGCGGTGTCCCGAGCTGTTCATCCACCCGCCCACGGCCTGGTTTGCGATCTGTTCCACCGTGTTCCAGTTGTACTGCACGATGGTCCCGTTCGGCGCCGTGAGGTAGGTGTTATACCGGTATCCCTGGTACAGGTTCTCGGAGATCCCTTCGGTATAGTACGTCCCGAAATCACGGACGCAGGGATACCCGGCTTCGTCCCCGCGGGCACGTGCATTCTGCCCGTCAGGGTTCTCGTGCTCGAAGAAGTTCCGGAGCACCATATCGTAACTGTGTCCCCGTGCGATATCCGCGAGGAACGAATCATAGGAGAGGGTCGAGAGCCCGTTCTGCTGGCGCTGGACATTGATCAGTTCATGGATCCGCGTTTCGAGAGCAGAGGGATCGAGGGCGGGCGCTCCCGGCGTTGCGCTGGTGTACGAATCCGACGGGGGCTGTGCCGGGATGGAGGTGACGGACATCGTGATCAGGGTCGTTCCCTCCGGCTCCGGAGTTACCGTGATCACGGTAGTGGCAATGGTGGTTGCCGCAGTTGTCGGGCGCGTAGTGACCTTTGTTGTCCGGGTGACGGTAGTCGGCGGGGTCGTGGCCGTTGTCGCCGGGGTTGCTGGAAGCGTGGTCACCGCAGGTTGTGTTGTCACCGGAAGTGGAGTTGCGGTTGTTGATCCGGGCACCGGTTGTACCTGCCCGGTACCGGCTGCCCCGGCAGATGAGGTGCTGCCGGATATCACCTGCATAAGAAGCGGCGACAGGATCGCGAGAGCCACGATCACGACAAGGATCACGGCACCGGCAATTGCCCATGCCGGAATTCCTGCAATTTTACCGGCAGGAGCCGGCAGGGCAGGCAGTTGTGAACCACATTGGGTACAGAACTTTTGTGCCGGGTTATCCGTACCCGCACCGCATTTCGGACAGGTGATGCGCACCATGGTATGATGTGCATGGCACCCGCAAGGGAAAAAACGTATTGCACAAATTACCGGGCAAGGTCCCGCACGGCCCGGATATTGCCCCGGTCGTCCCGCCGCTCGTCAACAGGTGTCTCGCAGATGAGCGGGAGGGCAGAAAAGACCCTGTTGTGGAGGATGCGCCGGAAGCCGTCCTCCCCGATGAACCCGAGACCGATGTGCTCGTGCCGGTCAAGGCCGCTGCCCCGGTCGCCTTTGGTATCGTTCAGGTGAATGACCTTAAGGTTCTTTAAGCCGACCTGCTCGTCAAGCTGGGAGAGCGTCCCGGCAATCCCCTCGTCGGTCCGCAGCTCGTACCCCGCCGCGAACGCGTGGCAGGTGTCAAAGCAGATCCCGATCCGTTCCTTCTCATCGATCCCGTCCATGATCCCCCGGATGTGTTCGAAACTGCTGCCCACGCTGTTCTTTTCTCCGGCAGTGTTCTCAAGGAGCAGCTGCACGGAATTGTCCGATGCGCCGAGCGCCGTGTTGATCGCGGCGATCACCCGGGCACGACCACCCGCGATCCCGTCGCCGAGATGGTGGCCGAGGTGGGTCACGAGGTACGGGATTCCCAGCATCCCGCACCGGCCGAGTTCGGCCGTGAGGGTTGCAACCGATTTGTCCCAGACCTCCGGTTTGGGCGAGGCAAGGTTGGGCAGGTAGGGCATGTGGTCAACCGGGATGAGACCGGTTGTCCGGCACTTGGCCCGGAAGGTTTCCGCAACATCGCTCGCAACCGGCTGGTACCCCCATCCCCGCGGGTTCCGCGAGAACATCTGGAAGACATCGCACCCGGCGTCCTTTGCCCGGTCTACCGCAAGGTCGAGCGACCCGGCGATCGATACATGGACCCCGACCTTCACCATGCACTGCACTCCTGGATCATCAGATCAGGAATCGGATGCAGGGGTATTTGGGGGTTGTGATTGGGGAGGGGGGTACCCCCTCCCGGGATCCCGGGCCGGATCCGGCATCAGGGACACCCCCCACTCAGGGGAGGGGTAGCTATCCCACAGAGTACGGGAGGGGGGGCCCCCTCAACCATTTTTTCCGGAAGTGCCGGGAAATCCATTCTCCATCTGAAGTCCTACGAAGAATCCCCTGTGGTTCTTCTCAAAGTTCACCCACAAGGGGTTCACTTCACGGGAACTATCACGAATGATCATGCAGGAAAAGGAGGGGGGGGTACCCCTCCGGACCAGGGAGGGGTAGGTAGGGGGACCCCCCTCCGGTTTTTTGAACAGGGTCATGGGGGTACCTGCCAATAAGGGAGGGGGAGCTACCCCCCATCACAATTGGGGTTAAAATAGTCCTCTTAAGAAAAAAAGGGCTCTGTTGAAATCCTCAATTTATACACAAGTTGGGAATCCTCTGTGGTAGTTATGAGGGTGACCCCCTCTCTCCCCCAAAGGGGGAGGCAGCCCAAGGGGAGCACCCCTTGACCTCCTTCCGGCATACATATTTTCCGATTAACCATCTTGCCCAGCGAGGGCCCGACGAGGCGCCCGAGCGACCCCCGTAGGGGGTGGGGATGCTCACATTGTCAGAGCATTCTCGTGAAACTCCTTCGAATTCAAATAGGAGCTTTGCTCCACCGAAACAGTATTTACATAGCCGACTAAGGGTTTCAACAGAGCCAAAAAAAGAGATTATTTCCTGCGGAGCGCAAGCAGTGCTGCACCAAGACCGGCTGCCCCGATCACGGCAAGCGGCAGGTTGCCGGAATGGGTAGTCGGGACTGGTAGGGTCGGTTCGGGAGTGGCGGTTGTCGGGGTCGTGATGAACTGCTGGTCAAAACCTACTGGCGGCACAACATTGACGATATAGACCGAGACCGGCTGCATGCCCGTCATGCCGGTCCTCCCCGCACAGGTGTCTGAAGACGCCTCGCCTTTCACGAACGTAACCTCCACGCTGGAACCGTCGTTCCTGCCATTGTACAGCATCACCTGGCGCGGAGCAAGGGTCTCTTCAAATACCCGTGTTCCGCTGCTCAGGACAAAGACGGTGGATGTTGTTGCCTTGCAGGTGGTCCCGGAACAGGAAGTACAGTCGGGAACCGTAATTGTGTCTACCGCATAATTGCCAACAAGCGGGGTCGGGATCGCACCGGGGTCCCCGACCAGGCTGGTCACGTACTCCCCGACCGGGAGCGAATTATACAGCTTCGCTATCGTGATCCAGGACCCTCCCGCGCCGCCAAGGCTCGTGGCAACGACCGTATCGCCGGTCTTGAAGAGCGTCCAGGCACTCTCGCTTGGCACGTTTCCGGTAAGGGTGGTCACGTCCATTGCCATGTACGAGCAGACCGGGCCTCCGCTGGCCGGGTAGGAGCACCCATACTGGAGCGGGTCTGCAATCGTTAAGGTGCTCTCCTCCTTGTTGATCGCCGATACCGTACCCTTCACCGTGACTTCCTGGACAACCGCTGCCGCCGGCAGCACGCACAGGCACATGATAAAGGCAGAGATGAGGATGGTTTTTGTAAGCTGGTTCATTCCTGCATGACTCCTTTTTTTAGGTTCTATAACGAGAATTACCGTGCGAGGATAAAAAGACCGTGTGTGGCACGCACGCTTTTTTTACCGGCACGCCAACCATCTTACCATGAAGGTGACATTCCTCGGGACCAACGGCTGGTTCGACACCCCGGCCGGCAACACGGTCTCGGTCCTGATCGAGTCGGAGGAGTACGACATCATCCTCGACGCCGGTAACGGCATTGCCAAGGTCGACCGGTACATCGGGCAGGACAAGCCGGTGTACCTGTTCCTGAGCCACATGCACATCGACCACATCGCCGGGTTGCACACGCTCTGCAAATACCGGTTCAGGCAGGAACTGAAGGTCTTCACGCAGGAAGGGACGAAGAGCAGTCTTGCGACCTTTGTCGCAGAGCCCTATACGGTACCGTTCGCCATGCTCCCGTTCAAAAACAGCGTGCACGAACTCGGGGAAGGAACGCATCACCTGCCCTTCACCGTCACCTGCCTCCCGCTCGTCCACCCGGTCCCCTGCTTCGGGTACCGGCTGGAACTCGATGGGAAGATCATCGCCTACTGCACGGACACCGGGCCCTGCGATAATGCGGTCACCCTGGCACGCGGTGCCGACCTGCTGATCACCGAATGCGGCCTGAAACCCGGGGTCACGAGCCCGGACTGGCCGCACCTGAACCCGGAGATGGCAATCTCAATCGCCCGGCAGGCGCACGCTCGCCGGCTCGCCCTCACGCACTTCGGGGCGGAGTACCGCACCCTGGAGGAGCGAAAGGCGCTTTCCGTGCAGTTTGCACGGGAATGGCCGGGGCTGGTTGCGGCGATGGATGATATGACGATTGAAGTATGAGCGCGCGATGCACCCGGGACCGGTAAATTCCTGTAAAATTTCAGATCCGGTTAACTTTTTGCTAACGCGATCCTGATCGCGAATTTTTTTTTTCAAACGCGGTTGCGATCGCGATTGAAAAATTCCAGGCGCGATACGTCGCTTCGGCCGGACCGGGTTCACGTCTGACTGACCTTTGTTTCGTGTGGAGATTTTTGCGGATTTCGATCGCGGTTGTGATCGCGTTTTATTTTTTCAAACGCGATCGTGATCGCGATTGAAAAAAGTTAAACGGGTTTGCACATGCGATTCATTATTCCGGAACGGTTTTGGCTGAGCGGGCGGGACGGGAAAATTTTGGCGGGGAGTAGGGGTCAGCGAAAGTTTTTGCTGAGGGGGGGTGGGGTCTGACATAATCATATGCTTTTTTTAAAACCAGTAACCTTGATGATACATCATCCCGAATGGATATCATACGTACAATATATTGAGGTACAATCTTGGATCGCAACGAATTCCGGACGCGGCTGGAGATGATCGATGTCCTGTTGAAAGAACAGGGATGGGATGTATCGGATCGATCCCGTGTCCAGACTGAAGTCGATACCAAACAGTCTGACTTTGTTGCGAAGAGTTACAAGACTGTTTCTGAGACCCTGAAGAACGATCTTGAAAGTAAGTACGCCGATTACCTGCTCCTTGACAGCGCCGGGGCCCCTCTCGCCATTGTTGAAGCGAAACGGACATCGAAGGATCCGGAACTCGGGCAGCAGCAGGCTGCGATGTATGCGGATGACATCAAACGCCAGACCGGCCGGGACGTGTTCATCTTTTACACGAACGGGTACCGGATTATTTTCTGGGACCGGGAGCGGTACAGCCCGCGTGAAGTGAAAGGATTTTATGCACGGGGCGATCTGGAACGGCTCCGGTTCCAGAAGACGCAGGATGCATCGGTGCCGGTCGAAGTCGATACCTCCATAGTCGACCGGGCAAAAGGGATCGAGTGCGTCAAGCGTGTAGTGGAACACCTCCAGAAGGGGCACCGGAAAGGGCTCATTGTCATGGCTACGGGTACCGGGAAGACCCGGGTGGCAATGGCGATCATTAAGATCCTGATGGAGAAGGGCCTTGTGCAGAAAGTGCTCTTCCTTGCCGATCGCCGTGCCCTGCGGGACCAGGCGATGGACAAGGGATTCAAGCAGTTCTTCCCGGAGGAGGGGAAGGACACGATCTTTGCCGGGAAGTACGACACCAGCAAACGCTTGTACGTGTCCACGATCCAGACCTTCCAGGAAATTTACCTTGACAAGGACAAGGACGGGCAGTTCAAGCTCTCCCCGGGTGAGTTCGACCTGATCATATCGGATGAGGCCCACCGCTCGATCTACAACAAGTGGAAGGATGTGTTCACGTACTTCGACGCGATCCAGATCGGTCTGACGGCTACGCCATCGGATATCATTGACCGGGACACGCTCCGGTTCTTCGAATGTCATGACGGATCGCCCACCGCGTTATACTCGTACGATGATGCGGTGAGGGACGGGGTGCTGGTGGACTTCCGGAAGAGCATCCTTGGCGCCCAGACGCATTTCCAGATCGCGGGGGTGCGGCGGCAGGACCTGACGGAGGGCGAGCGGGCGAAACTGCTGGAGCAGGGGATCGATCCGGATGAGATCGATTTTGAGGGCACGGAACTCGAAAAGAAGGTCGCGGTGAAAGGGACATCGGAGGCGATCGTCCGCGAATTCATGGAGCACGCCCTGGTGGACCAGACCGGGACGCTCCCCGCGAAGTCGATCATCTTTGCGATCTCGAAGAAACACGCGTACCGGCTCCAGGAGGCGTTCGATACGCTCTACCCGGAATACAAGGGTACGCTGGCCCGGACGATCGTGTCAGAGGATTCGCGTGCCAGTATCCAGCTCAAGATGTTCGGGAACGAGTCGATGCCCCGGGTTGCGATCTCGGTGGACATGCTGGATACCGGCATCGATGTGCCGGAGGTCTGCAACCTTGTCTTTGCAAAGCCGGTCTTCTCGAAGATCAAGTTCTGGCAGATGCTCGGCCGGGGGACCCGGGCCAACAGCGCCTGCGTTCATCCCGCGTGGCTGCCGGAGGGGAAGAAGGAGTATTTCCAGGTCTTTGACTTCTGGAACAACTTTGAGTACTGGCAGATGAACCCGGACGGGGTGAAGAACGAATCACCGGATGCGATCACGAACCGGATCTTCCTCTCCCGGGTCAGGCAGCTCGCGTTCCTGAAGGAGCGGGGCGATGAGGTGCGGGCGGCGCTGGTGAAGGACCAGATCCTTTCCGATATCCGCTCGCTTCCCCCGGACTCCGTGAGCGTACGCGACAACAAGGAAGAGATCAGAAAAGCGCTCGACCCGCAGCTCTGGGATAACGTGGCCGTTGACCCGGTCCAGTTCCTGACCCAGAAGATTATGCCCCTGATGCGGTACCAAAAGGATGTGAACCTGAACACCGCGATCTTCACCTTGCGCTGCGAGCAGCTCAAGCACGCGATCCTCCGTGCCAATCTCGGCGAGATCGAGCGGCAGAAACTGTTGATCAGCGGCATGGTCGAGTGCCTCCCGCTGACGCTCGACAAGGTGAAGGAGCGCGAGGCATTCATCCGCGAAGTAAAAACAAATGCATTCTGGCAGTCCGTGTCGTACGAATCGGCGGAACGGATGCTTGCCGAGCTTGCGCCGCTGATGCCAATGATGAGCCGGGAGCCGCAGCAGACGATCGTCATCGACATGGGCGACCGGATCGAGATGCGGGAACTGATCCAGATGCTGGGCGAGAAGGAGCAGACCTACATCACGAAGTACCGGGAGCGGGTCGAGGAGCGGATCAAACAGCTCGCGGCGGACAGCCCGGTGATCCAGAAGATCGCCCGCGACGAAGTCCTCTCCGAGGCCGACATCCGCCAGCTCGAAGCCACGATCTTCGGCCCCGACCTTGCGAAGAACAGCGCGGAGCTGGGCAAGGCAGTCACGAGCACGGAGAGCATTCTCGTCTCGTTCATCAAGCGCGTGCTCGGGATGTACGGCGAGCCCAACCCGGCGGACCGGATCAGGGATGCGTTCCGCACGTACATGATCGAGAACAACAAACACTATTCGGCCGACCAGCTCAACTTTATCCGCATGGTCGAGTCGGTCTTTAGCCAGAAGAAGCACATCACGTACACCGACTTCTGGGAGCCGCCGTTTATTACATTAGGGAATGCGCCGGAGCCGATGTTCTCTACGGATGAACTGAAGACGTTTGAAGGGATCTGTTCCCGGATTGAGCGGGAACTTTCTGCCGGGGTGGCTTAAATGGAGAGAGAACTGCCGGAGGGGTGGGAATCAGTGACTCTCGGTAGTCTAGAAAAAAAAGGTGAGATCACTTTTCAGAATGGGTTTGCCTGCGGGGTAAATAATCAGGAAGGTCGCGGCATTCCTCAATTACGGCCAATGAATGTAAGTCAATCGGGTCGAATTGTTTTAGATGTCTTGAAATTTATTGAAACGGACAGAGATGTCTCCAATTATTGCCTTCAACAAAACGATGTGATTTTCAATAATACAAACAGTGCCGAATTAGTTGGAAAAACTGCGGCGTGGGATGGCGAACTTGAACATTGCGTTCTCTCAAATCATATGACAATTATTCGGGTCATTAATCGATCTCGACTGGATCCACAATTTTTAGCTCGGTATCTGCACAGTCGTTGGGGCAAACACTATTTTGAAAATATTTGTCAGGAACACATCAATCAGGCAAGCGTAAGCCTTGAACGACTGTACGAAGTTGAAATTCCCCTTCCCCCGCTCCGAATCCAGCGCCAGATCGTTGCCGTTCTCGAACAAGCAGAGGCGGTGAAGCGGCGAAGGCACGAGGCGGACGCATTGACGGGGGCGTTGTTGCAGAGCGTGTTCCTTGAGATGTTCGGGGATCCGGTGAGGAATGAGAGCGGGTGGGAACAATCCAAATTAGGGAATTGTTGCAGGGTACAACGAGGAAAATTTACGTATCGTCCCAGAAATGAGCCTCGTTTTTATGGTGGAAACTATCCTTTCATTCAAACGGGTGATGTTGCAAATTGTCAAGGAAAATTAAAAAAATACACTCAAACTCTCAACGAAGAAGGGCTCTCAATTAGCAAGATGTTTCCAAAGGGGACTATTGTAATTTCTATCGCGGCGAATATTGGAGATACGGCAATTTTGGATTTTGATAGTTGCTTCCCGGATAGTGTTGTTGGTATTAGCCCAGATACTCGCAAAGGAACCGTTGAATTTTTTGAAATGATGTTAAGATTTTACAAAGAACATTTATGGAATCTGGCTCCTGAAACAGCACAACGAAATATCAATCTTAAAATACTCTCGAAATTGGATGTTATCGTTCCCCCACTTGCCCTCCAGCAGCAGTTCGCCCGTGTCGTTGAGCGTGTGGAGCGGATTCGTGAGCAGCAGGTGGCATCGGGTAAGGAGATCGAGGGATTGTGCGAGGGGCTGATGGCGAGGGCGTTTGCCGGGGAGCTGGTGGGGTAATCAGAGTGGGGGGATAAGGATGCTTTGTTTTGTCGGAGATCTTGCAGGATTTCAAAATATTGTGCGCAATTTGCCATTATCGGATCAAGAGACTAGGATAAAGCAATGGATAGATTTAGTTGAGTCAACCTCATTAAAATGTGAAATTTGCAACGTGAAACTCATTTCAGATACGATTGTTGCTACCACAGATGAAACTTTTCAGGGGCTAGAAAAACTAATAAAATTTTCCAAAATACTACTTGAAGAAGGATTAAGAACAAAACTCCCCCTTCGAGGAGCAATATCACGTGGAGAAGTAAAATGGACCGAGCAAATAGTATTTGGAAAGGCGGTTATTGAAGCATATCAATTAGCATCAAATCAGAACTGGTTGGGTGTGACTTTTAATTATAATTGGTGATTGTGTAACATCCACCAAAAGTTCGATAAACCTGAAACAAAAATTTTATTACCGCTCTTGGGGGCTCCGGCAAGCCTCCGCCCCCGCCGCTCGGGCATCCCCCGGTTGCGATAGTGCCGTATTACCACAACCTGTGTGTGCCCCCGATAGAGGTAATACCGAGGCATCGCAATGCGCCCCGTCCCCCCTCGGGGGACTGGCGGCGCAAGAGGGGGGCTGCATTTTTTGTGTTCTCCGGAGCGCAAATCTCAAAAAAAATCCTGAATTGGCTCAATACTAACCATGGGTTAGTGGTGGACTTTACCTAATCACCTTATAATTTTCAAATCCCGACAAATCTGTGGAATATCAACAAAGTAATTATCTATCCGACTCCATTGAAAAAAGGTAAGATCGGTCTTATGCCCGTAGTGACTTGGGAAATACCTCCTGTGAACGATCTCCATAAAATGACTCTTGGAGGAGGATTAACGACCGACAAGGAATTTTTAGAATGGAATTATTTTGATAAAATGAACAATACAGCAATTTTTTCATTGTATCTCAAATCAATAAAAAAAATTGAGAGGGAAACTGGGAAAATAGTGGATGTCAGTAAGTATCAAGGAATCTCTCCGCTTGGAGTAATTGAACATGTCATCGAAGGACATCCACTTGTTCTCGAATAATGTTTATATTGTTGTTCGCCCGTGTCGTGGAGGATGTGGAGCGGATTCGTGAGTAGCAGGTGGCATCGGGTAAGGAGATCGAGGGGTTGTGCGCAGGTCTTATGTCTTTGACCATCGGGGCAAAGACGTAGATGAGAAGATGACGCAGTCATCTTCGAAGGCTGATGCAGCGTGCATTCTCTGGAGAGCTATCGAAAGGGAATGCTTGAGAATGTCGAAAGTCATCTGACTTGAGACAGGAGAAGACCATCAGGTCTTCGACCGAACGCATCAGCGTTTTTCGAAGGCGTTTGCAGGGGAGTTGGGGGCAGTGAAAGGATACCCTGTTGAGAATCAGAAAATAAATCTCAAAAATTTTTATACATTATATAAAAAATTGTCTTTATATGTCCGGGAGTCCTACTAAGGGGTATGCCATGTGATTTATCCGACATGGAACTTCAGATACTCTATATCCTCTACAGAAATACCTGCTTCAATTCTGCCGCTTCCTATCATAGTAAAAAACTCAAAAAAATTTTACGAAATAAATTTGACGATGATATTGACACAGCATTATCCCATTTACAAAACAAGGCATATATTACTGCAGTCAGGAAGCAGGATCCAAAATTCTATATTAGTACTATCGGTAAGGCGTATGTGGTCTTGAAATCTCATGGGAAAAATGTGACACCTCCCGGAAGATCCACAACACATCATCTTGATTGAAAGTACTCATGCTGTTAATTTTTTCTAACAACACTTTTATATTTGGGATACCAACATCATGAACGAAATTTCCTGGATGCCGGGACATTGAACGAGCATCACTAATGCCATGGGGTTCTAATGAGGAAACCGTTTGAGGGTTTATTAGGCGATTCCTGTGAGACACGGCTCTTACAGTTTTTACTGCCAATGTATGGAATTGAATTTGTTATGACCGATTTGGAGGAGGAAGTAAAATTCACCCGCCAGTCAATTTCGAGGGCCTTAAAAAAATTCTCAGAACGGGGAATGATCACTATCAGAAAAGAAGGAAGAACCTGGTATTATTCCATCAATGAAAATTCTTCTTTGGTGCAACGCATCGAAGATTTCCACAATTCCCTGGTAGAATCAATTGTCGGTGAAGAAAAAATCCGTGAGTTTGAAGACAAGTACGAGAAAAGTGTTCGGGCATCCGTATCAAGCACACCGAAACAATCCATAAAAAAGGTCGTGTTCCGCCACGACACCTCCGGAGAAATTGCTTCCGGTGTTGCCGAGCGGTCCCGGAACCTTCCAGAACGATACGGTCAGTGATACGGAGATGAAAGCAGATTCGCCAACGGAAGAACGGAAGATTCCGGCTACTGCTCTGTTAAGTGAGCGATCCCTTGCAAGGGAGTGGCTGAAACCCGAGGAGGACGAGGCTTGGGATTATTTGTAAATATCTGGGATATTGATTTACCTGAACTCATGATGAACCCTGATCAACGCCGGATGATTGTGAACAACCAGAAATGCCATAACGTCCTTCTGGCGCTGGGAAGAGTGATGACCCGGGAAGATTTTGAGAAAGAAGGAATACGAATCCTTTCAAAACCGCTTCCTTGATTTTCTCATAACTCGTATCTGGATCGAAGATCCATGCGTCTCGCCCCCGAACTCAAATCCAAGATCGATTCCCTCTGGGACAAGTTCTGGAGCGGAGGCATGAGCAACCCGCTGCAGTCCATCGAGCAGATGTCCTATCTCATCTTCATGAACCGGCTCGAAGAGATGGACACGTTCGAGGAGAAACGGGCAAAGGCAAAAGGACTCCCGTACACTTCCATCTATGAAGGGCAAGCCGACTGCCGTTGGTCACACTGGAAACATTACTCTGCGGATAAGATGCTCGTCCATGTCCGGGACGAAGCATTCCCGTTCATCAAGAACATCCATAACGGTGAGAAAACACTCTTTGCCCGGCACATGAAAGATGCCGTCTTCCTGATCCCCAAACCTTCGTTGTTGCAGGAAGCCGTCACCATCATCGATGAGATGAAAATATCCGCCCAGAACCGGGACACCCAGGGCGACATCTACGAGTACCTCCTCTCCCAGCTCTCGACCGCCGGCAAAAACGGCCAGTTCCGCACGCCCCGGCACATCATCCGGATGATGGTCGAGCTCGTGGACCCGGACATCAACGACCGGATCTGCGACCCTGCCTGCGGTACGGCCGGGTTCCTTGTCAATTCCTACGAGCATATCCTCAAAAAGTACACAAGCTCGGACAAAGTTGAAGTGGATGCCGACGGAGAGTATCATAATATCCTCGGAGACAAGATCACAAACCCGAAACACTGGGACAAGCTCTGGAAGGAGACGTTCTACGGGTACGATTTCGATAACACGATGGTCCGGATCTCGCTCATGAACATGGTGCTCCACGGGATCAAGGCGCCCCTGGTTGCCCAGCGGGACACGCTCTCCAAAAGTTTCACGGAAAACGATCAGTATACCGTTGTTCTCGCAAACCCACCGTTCAAGGGGAGCATCGACAAGAGCGACATCAACGATGCCCTCACCCTCCAGACAACGAAAACCGAACTCCTCTTTGTCGAGCGGATGATGCACCTCCTCCAGATTGGCGGGAAGTGCGCAGTCATCGTGCCGGACGGTGTGTTGTTCGGCAGCTCAAATGCCCACAAAAAACTCCGGCAGATCCTGCTTGAACAGTGCCAGCTCGAAGGCATCGTCTCCATGCCCTCCGGTATCTTCAAACCGTATGCCGGTGTCTCAACAGCCGTTATCATCTTCACCAAGGGAGGATCGACCGGGAAGGTCTGGTTCTATGACATGGACGCGGACGGGTACTCGCTGGACGATAAGCGGACGTTCATCGATGGCAAAGGAGATATCCCGGATATCATCCAGCACTACCGTATCCGGAAGAAAGAGAATCCCACGGACCGGAAAGGAAAATGTTTCTTTGTACCGATCAGCGAGATCAAAGAAAATGGATTTGATCTCTCCATCTCGCGCTACAAGGAGATCGAGTACGAAGAAGTACAGTACGAAAAGCCGGAAGTGATTATCCAGAAAATTGAGACGCTGGAAAAGGAGATTCAGAACGGTCTCAAGGATCTTAAATCATTGCTGAAAGATCATTAATTGAACTTTTTTAAAACAGAGAATACACTATCGTCCCAAGACTCCCGACAGGACGATAGCGCATATAACATATCGAATTGGATTATGATTGAATAAACCCCTTCCAATTCCCCCCGCGGTTCAATCCTATAACCTCCCGGTTACACCAATCCGGCCCCAATAATCGCCCCGATTTACCCATACAACTATAGATAACTCCCAAAAAACCCGCACCCACCAATTAACTATTATACATTTTTTATTATACCTAAAAATAATCAAAAATGCCACGCGAAGACTGTACACTAATACAGGTAGAGATCTCAGGGCCCGGGTACTCCCTGTATATTGCGGGACGGATCGATCAACCTGACCGGCGAATCGGGGCACATAAAGAGAAAAGAGGTGTCTGATGCCTCGGCGGCCTGCGGAGATCGAATATGATATTCCTCTCTATCTTGTGCCTCATATTGTCGCACGGGGGATCAGGAAGCATGGAGATACTATAGAGCAGGTCATCATCAAAACGACACACCGGCATTTCTATAATGTGAGTATCAGGACGCGGCCAGTCAGAAAGGAATTCAAGGGAGATACGAAACAACATCCGGATACAAAAGAATAATTTCTCTTTTTTGCCTTCGTGAAATACAATTTGCCAACAGGATCCGTTTTTTCATGACAGGACCGGGATTTTAACTGAGTCCGATTAAAGAACGTCACGGCGATCAATTATTTTCAGGTACATTTTTGTTCCTTGCAAATTCCTGAGGATTACTACCGGATTGCCTTGAAAAACGCGCAAATTCCCCCGTTTTGCCCCGGGAACATTTCATAATCAAAGCCCATAGTCTATCAGGTTCTACATTGGTATGTCCGAGGAGTTCGGCAGAATCCGAGAGGTTTATCAGAACCTTGAGGAAGAGAAGATTTTCCGCAGGGAAATCTTCGAACTCCGAAGACATGAGAAGGGAGGCGCAAGCCGACCTTCGAAGGCGAAGAATCCTTGGGGATTCTTCTTGTCTTCCTGGTTCTTTCGAACCAGTCAGATGTCCAAGGGCGCCCGAGGACGAGAGAACGAGATCCGGAGGATCTCAGGAGAAACGAAAACATGGCAGACTTTACCCCCAACACAACTACGAAGAGCGCGATCCGCAAGCTCGCGGCCCCGCTCGCAGACGTGACTGCCTTCGACACCATCGTCCAGGGCGTCATCACGAACAACCCCTTCCAGTGCGTGGGCTACCCATTCGCGGGAGTGAACCACCCTCCGGTCGAACGGACCCGGCAGGGTTACACGGCGAAGATCGTCTATCAGGATGCCGATGCAAAGACCGTGGGCATCGTCACGGTCAGGGCCTTGACCATCCCCGCTTTCACCAGCGTGGCGAACCATATCCTGGCCGATGCGGCGATCGCCACAGCACTCGGCGGGACACCGTACCGGGACTTCGAGAATGAGAAGTACACCTCGACCCTGAAGTGCCACGACACAAACGGCGAGGACTACTACCTCAATTTCAGCAGGGAGCAGGTGACCCTCACCTCGTTCTCGGACGAAGCGATCCGGAGCCGGGTGGAGACCTGGGCCGACACGGTGGCGGCTCTGGCCTGAAGGAGCCTGGAACCGGAAAAACCGGAAGAAGATCCGATCATCCCCCTTGCGCCTCCGAAAGGTTTGTCAGAACCTTGAGGACGAGAAGAACTCGTCAGAGTTCTTCGAAACCCCTGCCCCCAATGGGGGCGGGGGTGCCTAGGATGGCTCTGTATTACCAGCACAGGAAATCTCTGATTTTTTGTGTACAGGTAATACGGCGTCATCGTAACCGGGGAATGCCCACGCGGCGGGGTCCGACTGGTTCATCTGAATCCGAAAGGTTCGTGAGAACCTTGAGGAAGAGAAGATTTTCCACAGGAAAATCTTCGAACCAGGAGGACGAGAAGAACTCTGCGGTTTCTTCTCCTGTCTCGGGTCTGATGACCCTCAACAAGCGGGAGTTTCTAAAAACTCCCGCTGCTTCATCCGTTCAGGATGAAGCACCCCCAGGAGCGTCAGACCTCCTCTTCCGGGATTTTTCAGGAGGTACCATCATGGAAACGGAAATCATAGGACTGCTGCTTGGGGCCGTCCTTCCAATCTACCCCCTGTTCTTCGCAATATACCAGAAGACCGGCAGGTACGACGAGATCGTCGAGGAATTCAAACGACTCCGGGACGAGCACGACCACTACCGGGAGGCGCACCATGGGGGATGAGACCGGACCGGTCGCAACTGTGACCGGCCTGTACCGCGGGACATTCAGCGGCCTTGAACCGATTTCAAGGGATACCCCGCTCACCCTCGATGAGATCCGGCGCAACCCGATCTTCTACGAGCTGGAACTGCGCCCGGAGCAGGAGGACGCGGACCTGATCATCGATGTGATCTATGACAACATGTCGCCGCTGCGCCTTCCGGACCTGATGCGGGGAACGGACATCCCGCGGGGCGTCCGCTTCTGGCCGGACTGGTTCGAGGTCCCGCCCTACCGTGAGATGCGCGACATTGACGGCCGCCGCGTTTACCCCCGGTCCCCGGGTATCCACACGGTCCGGATCCGGACGGCCCGCCGGAAAACCGGCCAGAGGGGCCTGGCCCGGGACTTCAGCCCGGAGAACAGAGGATACACGAGCCCGGTCTTTGAACTCTCGATAGCTCCGGAGGAGCTATGAGACGAGAAGAACCCGGAGGATTCTTCGCTGTTACGATCACGGCGGGAGGAAGCGATGTTAGAGAATGCTGAAGGTGATCCCACACAGGTAGCGGACCCGGTAACGGCACAACAGATCGTAGGTATCCTCACGGGGGGATGATGCGTGGGGTCCTTGACCCTCATACCCCCCTTTGCGATGGACGCCGCCGCCCCCGACGGGGCGCCCCCGCGGCGGTTCAGTGACTAAATACTGAAACCACCTTGCCCCGCCGTGCCTCGGAGAGGCCCTGAGGCGGGGAGCCCTCACATATTTTCAGGTTTTTTAAGTTTTTCTCGTTCCGGACCGAATCCAATCAGTTCATGCCCGGTTCTCCTGAACAATTACTTGTTAAGTTTCTTCATCACCCACGCCATGTTGGCGCCGAGCGTCTTCATCGTGGCAATCCCTTCCTCATCCTCCTTCACATCTCCTGCCGCGTGACCGAGTCCCACGTTCCAGTAGGATGACCCGGGCACCACCATCTGGCTGATGAAGAAGAAATGGTTCATCGTGTCGAACGCGTGGATTGCACCGCCCCTGCGGACCGCCACGACCGCTGCCCCGACCTTGCGCCGGAACATGTCGTCGTTCGCTTTTGCGACATAGCCGGTCCGGTCGATCAGGGCCTTCATCTCGGTCGAGACATCGGCGAAGTATGTGGGCGACGCAAGGATGATCCCGTCCGCTTCCATCATCTTTTCGATGCACTCGTTGATGATGTCGCCCTTGATCGCGCACAGCCCGTCTTTCTTCTCGAAGCACTTCCCGCACGCGATGCAGCCCCGGATCTTCTTGCCGGAGAGCTGGACGAGTTCCGTCTTGATCCCTTCCTTCTTCAGTTCCTTAAACACGGCATTGACGAGAATCGCCGTGTTGCCGTCTTTCCGTGCACTGCCATTGAATGCGACAACTTTCATACCAGTCACCTGATTACTATCCTCGCGCGGCCATGATAAAAAATTCTCCCTGTAACGGTCAGGGCACTGCGGGACCGTCCTCAGTGCGCCATCTTAAGACCCCTGCCACCAAATGGTGTTGCGATATGAATACACGTATACAGTTTTCCGATCTGCACCTATCACGGGAGATCGGGAAAGCAATAGAAGATATGGGCTTTGAAGAGCCCTCACCCATCCAGGCACTCGCTATCCCCCTCATCCAGGCCGGCCGTGACGTGACTGCGCAGGCGCAGACCGGTACCGGCAAGACCGCTGCATTCGGCATCCCCATTATCGAGAAGATCGACCCATCGCGACGGGTGGTACAGACCCTTGTGCTCTGCCCGACCCGCGAACTCGCCATCCAGATCGCCGAGGAGTTCTCAAACCTCCTCGCCCACCTCCCCCGCATCACCGTGTTGCCGGTCTACGGCGGCCAGCCTATCGAACGCCAGCTCCGCGCACTGCAGGCCGGCGTCCATATCGTCATCGGCACACCCGGGCGTATCATGGACCACCTTGACCGCCGCACGCTCCGGCTCGATGAGGTTACGACCGTCGTGCTGGACGAGGCCGACCAGATGCTCGACATGGGGTTCCGCGACGATATCGAACTGATCCTGCGGAAAGTCCCGCAGAACCGGCAGACCCTGCTCTTCTCTGCCACCATGCCAAAGCCGATCCTCGAGATCTCCAAGAAGTTCCAGACCAAGCCGGAGTTCGTACGGGTCGAGTACGCGGAACTGACCGTGCCGCAGACCGAACAGTTATACATTGAAGTGAAAGAGCGCGAGAAACTCGATGTGCTCTGCCGTCTCATCGACATGATGGACCCGCACCTTGCAATTATCTTCTGCAATACCAAGCGCCGCGCGGAAGAGCTCTCCGGAAAAGTCCGCGCACGGGGGTACCGGGCTGACGAGCTGCACGGGGACATGAAACAGTCCCAGCGCGACCGGGTCATGGGAGGCTTCCGAAAGGGCATCATCGATATCCTGATCGCGACCGATGTCGCGGCACGCGGTATCGATGTCGATGATGTGGACATCGTGATCAATTATGATGTACCGCAGGATGTGGAGTATTACATCCACCGTATCGGCCGGACCGGCAGGGCCGGGAAGAGCGGCAAGGCAGTCACGTTTGTCACCCCGAAAGACGTCAGCAAGCTCCGGGAGATCATGCACTTTGCAAAGGTCCAGATCGCCCGCATGCCGGTGCCGTCACAGAGCGATGTCGCCCAGTCCAAGGTCCGCGGCGTGCTCGAACGGGTACGCGAGACGATCCAGGCCGGCGGCCTTGAACAGTTCGTGCGGATTGTCGAGGACGAGACCGAAGGGGACCACAGCACGATCGATATCGCCGCTGCCCTCTTAAAGATGCAGATGGACATGGGCAACGAGCCGGTGGCAGAGAAAACTGGGGTCGTTGACTTCGGCGAGACCGGTGCGGAAGTCGGGATGGTCCGGTTCTTCCTTGGCGTTGGCCGGCAGCACAAGGTCGCCCCAAAGGACATTGTCGGCGCGATTGCCGGTGAGACCGGGATCCCGGGGAAAGCGATCGGTGCGATCCGGATCCTTGACTCATACTCATTTGTCGAGATACCAAAAGAGCACGCCCAGGATGTCTACACGATCATGAAAGAACGGACGATCCGTAACCAGCCAACCGGCATCGAACCGGCATCCGGCAAACGGGCGTAACCTCCTGAAAGGTTTTTTTTTGGTATTTTTGATGTACTAAAAATCCGGCTGGATGTGAGGGGTGCGACCAAACACTCAAATACCCTTCACGGGAAATCCATCCGGTATGAAAAAGATTTTTGGTATCACCCTGGCACTCGGGTTCTGCCTCATGCTCGCGCTGGTTGCAGGGTGCACCCAGCCGACAGCAACCCCTGCCGCAACCCCGGCACCGATTGTTGTTGAAACGGCCCCTGCAACAGAAGAACCGACCAGTGTCCCCACCACCGTTGCCGATTCCCTCACCCCGGGTCCCACCCAGGCCCTCCAGGACATCTGGAGTATCGAGGTCCAGGTTGAGAGCAATGGCGAGGCCATCAACCCGCAGATCACCACCACGCTCCGTGGCGGCAAGGGTATGAACGTCATCCCGGAGATCGATGTCAGGATCACACGATCAGACGGTGTTGTTGAGGAAGACCGGATGGTCCAACCGCTGCATATCGGCTCATCCGTGGTGCTTGACGGTACCACGAAGAATACCGACCGGGCTGAGGTATGGGTTGTTACCCCCAACGGGGATAAAGTGAAGATCTACGATGCGTACGTGCCGTTCCGGTCGTACAATTAATTCCCTTTTTAAATCCTGCCCGGGCATCAGTAGCCAGGCCGGTGTTCCAGCTGTGCAACAGCGAGGGTAATAACCGGGATGAACAGCCCGACGGCGATGATTGCGTATCCCTGTGGCTCGTCACCGAATGGCGGGGTCATCACGATCCAGATCCCGTTGACAATGACAAAAAGCGCGATCAGACAACTCATCACCTTTAAAATCGCTTCCATGACCTGCTCCCGTTTCTCTGTAATGGATGGTATGTTTAGGGACTATTAAGCGCTTGCATTCTCACCGGCCCTCACCGATCTCCCTTCACCAGTCACCGGGGAAGACTGCGTTTAAGTCCCCTGTCCGCGGGTATCACGTTATCCATTCATTTTTCTCCTGTGCGAAAGAACAGGATAAGTACGGGTCCGGGACCCCGGTATCAGCCGGGAACCGGATGATCTTCAGACAAGGGAAAAGGAATCACTCATGGGTACTGCACTTCTCACTGACCTGTACGAGCTCACGATGGCCCAGAGTTATCTCGAGCACAACAAGACCGGATCCGCTGTCTTCTCCATCTTCCCACGGACGCTTCCCGTAAAACGCAATTTTCTTGTTGCCGGTGGCCTTGAGACCCTGATCGGCCAGCTGGAGCAGTTCCGGTTCAGCGGTGAGGATATCGTGTACCTGAAAAGCCTTCAGATGTTCAGCGATGACTTCCTCTCCTGGCTCCGGGACTACCGGTTTTCCGGGACCCTCTCCGCGATACCGGAAGGCAGCATCGTATTCCAGAATGAACCCCTTGTCCAGGTAGAGGGCCCGCTCCCCGACGTCCAGATCCTTGAGACCCTGGCACTCAACTGTATCCATTTCGAGACCGTTGCTGCCTCGAAAGCGGCCCGGATCGTATCCGTAAGCCGGGGACGGAGCATCGTGGAGTTTGGCTTCCGGCGTTCCCATACCCCGGCTGCGGGCATCGCGGCGGCCCGGGCCGCCTATATCGCCGGGTTTGCCGGGACGTCGGACCTCGAGGCCGGGAAGCGGTACGGTATCCCGGTTGTCGGGACCATGGCACACTCCTATGTCATGCTCTTTGATACGGAAGATGCCGCGTTCCGGGCATACCAGTCTTCCTTTCCCGAACGGGGCCTCTACCTCATCGACACATACGACACGCTTGCCTGCGCCGAAACCGTGATCCGACTTGCACGTGACGGGGTTCCGGCTATCGGGATACGGATCGACAGCGGGGACATTGGAGCCCTCGCAACGCAGGTGAGGAGTATGTTTGACCGTGCCGGGCTCTCCCACATCAAAATTTTCGTGAGCAACAATGTGGACGAGTATTCCATTGACCGGTGGCTGGCAGGGGGCGTCCCGATCGACTCGTTCGGTGTGGGAACGCATTTCATCACCTCGTCTGACGCGCCGTATCTCGATATGGTGTACAAACTGGTGGAGTATGAAGGGACCCCGCGATACAAGACGAGCCCCGGCAAGACCACCTTCCCGTACCGGCGCCAGGTCGTAAGGCATTACCGGGACGGCATCATGGACCACGATGAGGTGATCCGCATGGCGGGATGTGAGGATGACGGCCTTGTTGAACCGTATCTCCGGGACGGGAAACTCACAAGGCCGCTGCCATCGGTGGAAGATATCCGGAAGCACTGCGCACATGAACTCACGACATTACCGGGACCGTTCAGGACACTCGCAAAGCAGGAGTACGGCGTGAACGTGCTGCCGTGAGCGGGTTTTCTTCTCAGGCAGAAAGCACGATATTTGATCGGTTCACCAAAAAGGAATATACTCTCCTGTCATATGTTCATGGAGATATCACCGGGTGACTGTCATTTCCCTTGTACCGATTCCCTTCCGCATCTCCGCCCTTACGCAGGAGCGCAACAGCCTCTATGAGTACCCGGTGGAGCGGCTTGCCGGTATCGTGAAGGATGTCGGGTTCCGGTGCACGGCGTGTGCAAAGTGCTGCACCCGCGTCTTCAACGGGCATGTCTTCCTGCTTGACCGGGATGTTACTTCGGTGAAAAAAATCGATCCACAGGCGATAGAGCCCGCCCCGGACCCGGAGTTCTGCGACCAGAACGGTACGTTCTATGTCTCAGGCTATGCCCTCCGGGCAAAGTCCGACGAGTCGGGTTCCTGCTGGTTTCTGGAGAACGGCCGGTGCCGGATCTACGATGACAGGTTTTTTATCTGCCGAATTTACCCGTACATGCTCCACCGCGAACCGGATGAGACCGGGAAAGTGGATTGGCGGCAGGTTTCCGGCATCGACCAGCACGGGGAGTTCAACCAGGAAATTCCGGAGGAAGAGTGTGGGGTGATCGCCCGGGAGACCAAGGAGTTCGAGAATGCGTTCCTGACCCAGGAGATCGCCTTCCTTGAATGCATCCAGGATTATTTCTCCCGGAACGGGCTTCGTCACGTTCAGAAGGTGTATGACGACCACATGCGGGCATTCAAAAAAGGAGAGTCGATCCGGGTGATGGTCTTTTATGACGGGCGTTTTGAAGAGCACCATATCCGTATGGACTGACCATCCGGTTGACTGGTGATTATCTTTTAGTGTTCTGGCTTTTTTCAGGAGGAACCGTATCGTCCGCCCCGCGTCAGGGTTCTTATATGTCAGCATCATGCGAATCCCAGAACCCGGTCAGCACCCTCCAGATCCGTTCCCGCAATATCTTGACCGCCCCGTCACAGTCCGTCGATTGTCCAGCCCCTGACCCCGGTTCCGGTTCGTAGAGTGCCCGGTTGACCTCGATCTGGATCCAGGGAACCCCCTTGCGCCAGTAATGTGCGTTTGAGATGAACCCACCGGAGAACGGGTTGTTGATCGCCACTTCGCGGTTGAGTGAGAATTCGGACCGGAACTCGTCCGCGAGGGTGTTTACCCATGACTCCGGGCAGGTTGCAATACTGTTCTTTTTTGCCCGCCCCTTCCGGTCCCCGTTGTTTCCGAGACAGAAGAGCGGGCGTTCCGTTCCTGCATCCTTCTGTTCAGCGGACCCCACGGGCAGCATCGAGTGGCAGTCAAAGGCGATCTTCACGTCATGCTGATCGATCAGTTCGTCGATACGCTGGTGGTAGGGGAAGTACCATGCCATCATCACGCGGTGGATCAGGGTCATGTCAGGAAACATACCTTCGCGATAAACCGGCTTCCCATCAACCGCCTGCAGCTTGATGATGCCATCCGGGTCGCGGGGCGGGAGGGGGAGCGGGGGGCGGTTGAGATCCACCACCATACGGGATACCGGCGTATCGATATGTGCCCGGGCAGAACTGCGAAAATCATACAATTCCCGTGTCATTGGATCGCAATAATAACGGAGCTCCTCCCGCGCCAGTGCAAGACGCCCGGTCAGTTCCGTTGGGACATCGGTGCCCCCGTGCGGGATGGAGATCAGGAAGGGATAGCGGGTTGTCACGATAGCAGAATATACGATCAACAGGAGGTTAATTTTTTCATGGAGATCGGATCTGCCTTTTCCCGGGTCACGTGGACAACGGTTCATTTCCGGAAATGGTTCTTCCAATCACGGGATCACAACTCAATAAAAAGCAGCCCGATGGAAAGGAATGGGCACCATTTCGCATGCAAATAAACCCTCCGCAGCCCATGCAGGTTCCGGTAACGGGAACGCGCTGAAAGGTCTTTTTTAAAGGATTGGGGTCATTTAAAGGAGCGTTCCAGTGGAAGAAAGGGGGTATAAAAGGATGATCAAATCGCCGGATTGGTCGGATATTCTAAAATTCATAACAGAATCCGTAAAGCAGGTTTTTTGAACCGTATTTTTTTCTTTTGTATCTGCTCCGTTTTGCACAAACGCTGATGAGTGCTGATAAGTCTTGCGGCAACCGGATACTCCCCGCAGCGCGAGTCTTCCCCCTACCGCTTTTCAGGAATGAAAAAGAGGACGGGTCAGGCCCGTTTATACCCGAATTTCCTGAGCAGCCCCGTCCTCCACGCAACGCCTCCAGGCCCTTCAACGCCCCGGGGTTTCTCTCCATCGATCACGCCCATGATCCCCCGTCCCTGCACAGACTCGGCGATAATCACTTCTGCGGCATTCGCAGTTGCGCAATAGATCGTGCAGACCTCCTGGACCTGCTTGATCGCATTCAGGACATTGATCGGAAAACAGTCCCGCAGGAAGAGGATGAAGGAATGGCCGGCCCCGATCACCCGGGCATTGTCCCGGGCAAGGGCGATCAGATCCGCGTCGTTCCCATCAAGGCGGATCAGGCAGTCACCGGATGACTCGCAGAATGCGAGGCCGAACTTTGCATTCGGGACAGCCCCGGTAACGGCCTCGCTGATATCCTCAACGGTCTTGATAAAATGCGACTGCCCGAGGATCATGTTCACGTCCTCGGGCTTGTGGATCTTCACCACCTTCAGTTCTACGGCTCCGTTCATCAGATCACCACAGGAGGAGATGGGAGTTGTATGATAAATGGGTTTTGCCGGAAGGATTGGCGGTTGGGGAATCCCCCCGATACGCGATTCGCAAATACCGCATCCTTTTAACTGCAAACGTAAAATGTCAGTTGAACAATTCCGGAACACCTGTCGAGGTCACCATGATGATAAAAAACTACAAGTGTATCGTGTTTCTCCTGCTGGCCTGTTTCATCTTCGCGATGATTCCCGTATCTGCCCTCCAGTCAACAGAGCAATCACTCAGTGATTCCCTGACACGGGGCAGCCGGTTTACCATTACCATCACCGGCAGCCCGAATACCGCATATTATGTCTGGCTTCCGGGGACATTTACCATGACGGGGGAGCAGTACGACCAGCCCCCGGTCATTGCCGGCGGCCAGGCTGACATTGAGAAAGACCCTGAAGGAGGCCCGTACACGATCGGGTCATACCAGTATAACAACGGGGGAGGGCGCACCATCCTTGACGATGTTGCCCCGGCATCCGCCGATATGTCGAACACCAATTATTACGCCCAGGTAACAACGGATGAAAAGGGACAGGCCATTGTTGAATTCCGGACATCAGTCTATACGGCGATCAGGTCGTATTCTGTCAAGGTGGAGAACCCGCAGGCACCGGAGAAAGACAATTTCCTCGTCGAGCAGAAGACCTACAGCAGGAGCGCTTCCAAGCCGATGATCAACACGCCGGCGACGACCATTACGACAATCCCGCCTCAGCCGACCTTCACCCCATCCCCCACACCGACTCCCACCCTGCCCCCGGAGGCCCTGCCGGTAGTGACAGCAGTTCCAACAACTACACCGGTTCCCACCAAAAAGGCCCCAATGGGTGCAGGGATTGCTGTAATCGCCACGGGAATCTGCCTGATCGTGCTGTCGGGGAAGCGACGCTTCAGGCAATAATGCCTGCGATGAGCAGCCGTGCAGGACGCGTACCATCATGCTCATCCGACCAGATGATGATCCGGTTGAAACTATCTGAGAACCCGCTATGACAGAAGAGACCTGCAACACCAGGAGAGAGGACAGCAGGGAGCAGATGGATGCAATCCAGCGGTTCTTTGTGCGCCCGTTCTTCCTCAGCTGCACGATTGGCATCCCCTTCTGCCTCTTCAAGATCCTGTTCGGCCTGAGTGCATTGCGCGAAGGCATGCACGGCGGGGAATACCTCTGGTTCTTTGGCATGGTCGTGACCGTGTGGGCTGTTGCGGATCTCCTGATGAATACGAGTAGATCGGCACTTGACCTGCTCCACCGTCAGGCACCGTTCGAGTACTGCACCATTGCCCAGCTCGGCCGCGTATTCGGCAGGCCGTTGATCTTCCTTGCCTTCGATACCCTGCTGACCTTTGCGATCATCAGCGCCATGCTCTGGACCGGGTGGATCGCGACACTCAGCCCTGCCGAGTCATGGCTCTGGTACGGCGCAACCACGATGAACCTGATCAGCCTCTCGCTCGTATCTCTCTACAACGAGGTACGTCGCGGGAATACCTGAAGGGGCAGGAAAATAAAAAGAAAGTTACCGGTTATTTATCGTCATCGCCCAGCGACTCGCGGCTCCGCATCTGGTACAGGACCATCGGGTCCATCTCCTTATAGGTGTCCACACCGGTCCGCATGATCACGTTCGCAATCCCGCTGTTGACAATCATCTTGGAGCAGAGGAAACAGGGCCAGATCTGGGTGATCCCATCGGTCTCGACATCGAACCCGGAGAGATAGAGCGTGCAGCCCCGGGCGTGCTTGCCGGCCTGGAGGAGCGCATTCATCTCCGCGTGGACGCTCCGGCAGCGCTCGTAGTTCGAGCCGGACGGGATATTGTGCTCTTTTCGCCAGCATCGGTTCAGTTCCGTGCAGTCCATCTGCTTGCGCGGCGCGCCGGTGTAACCGGTCGAGACGATGGTATTGAATTCATCGACAATGATCGCTCCGAAATTGCGCCGTAGGCAGGTGCCCTGGCGGGCGCACCGCGATGCAAGGTCGAGGAAATACTGGTGCCTGTTGGTCCGCATTCAAGAGTGTATGGCAAATCCCGGTATTAAAGGGGTGGGGTCGGTGCGTGAAGGGTCACACTTTCACGCCGCACGTTCTTCCTGCATTTATGTATCCAGTACGATGATCGTATGGTGTCAGATATGACTGAAATTACCCTTGTCGAAGTCCCGACGCAGCAGGTGCTCGGGACCAGGAAAACCGGGACCTATGCCATGATTCCCGAACTTCTCATGAAAGTCTACGAATACTCCCAGAAGAAAAAGGCATGTATCGCCGGGCCGCCCGTCTTTCTCTGCCACGAGACCTCTCCTGAAGCGGTGAAGGAAGCACAGGAGAAAGGCACTGCGGATGTCGAGATCGCATGGCCGGTGACAGGACCCGTTAAGGGCACGAAGGAGATCCGGGCGTACGAACTCCCCGGTGGCCAGATGGCCCATATCATCCACAAAGGTCCCTATGCTACCTGTGAACCGACATACCTCCGACTGTTTGCCTGGATCGCGGAGAAGGGCCTGACCATCTGCGGACCGATCCGGGAGGTTTATACCAATGATCCGCGTGAGGTTGCGCCGGAAGAGATCCTCACCGGGATATTCGTGCCGGTCCGGTAAGAGTTCAACAGAGAGAATCCCTGATTTCGGTTGCCGGGTGTTGCATCACGAAATGGTGCCGGACAAGAACCAGATGATGAGAATTCCATGCAGGCAGGCAAAGACCGGCACGAGATAAAATTGTATTTTTTGGGTCTTGTGCCGGAACACCCGCATGGCACCAAAGGCCCCGAACGGCCCCATGAATGCCAGCACCAGCAGGGTATTCTCGCTCGTCCTCCACGTGTCCTTCTTCGCTTTGCGCTTATCCCATGCAAATGCGCATGCCGCGATGAGGTTTACCCCGAGGTACAGCAGCGCAAGGGCCGTGATCGTGTCGGTCCCCATCAGTTCCCACCGGTCGTATCAAGGAAAAAGCGCCATTTGCAGAACATGTCCGGCGGGTGGGGATCGGGTGGTGCAAACAGGCATTCCACCCGGATTGCCGGATCGATCTCCTGTGCAAAACTGGTGAATTCCGCACGGTGCATCTCCCGGCAGACATATTCTCCCTGGCCCCGGCGCAGACGGGCCTCCTGTGTCGGGCACACGGGAACTGATATGATCACCTCATCGTCGCGTTCCTCGATCGTATACCCGACAATCATTGCCCACGGGAAATGCCGGAGTGCCCTGACAAAGCCGGCCAATCCTTTTTCCGAGATACCAAAACGCCGGACGATGTCCTTTGCCGCCATGCCGGCCACGCGTCCCCAGACCTGTTCATTAACCTTCTCCGCAGTGCCCTGACCATAGGTATCGGCAATGTTGATGAACCAGAAGGCATCCACGACCCGGTAATGCCAGAGGAGGAACTCCAGGTACTGGTGCTTGTCTGCATCGGTCATGCCGTCAAAGAGATCGAGGTTCATGTAACTCATGGGGATCACTTCAGGAATGGAAAGAATCGTGCCGGTTCTCATATGAACATTTGGATTCGTATTGTGGGTATTGTGAACAGGATTTTTATTTTTCGTCCGGGCAGATCCGGTTACCATGTTACAAGCAGGGTCTGGTTGATCCGGATCAGCGGATCAAGCAGGAGCCTTGGGGGTGCCTGAAAAATTTTCAGCAGGATCCGGTAAATTTTTTTCATGCAGGGTCTGCCCGAAAACCTCTCCAACCCACTATTATTCATCAATGATCTGCTTTATAATATACAGGAAGGGAGTCAGGGTGCAGGAGATCACACTGGATATTATCATCGATATGCATGACAGGATAATGGAAAGAGACGGAGGCGATGACCGGATTATCTGTGAAGGCATCCTGAATGAGGTGGTGTTCCAGGCTAACCTCAGGGAAAACCGAATCCAGCAAGCTGCAACAGTCTTCTGGTCGCTCTGCGCATATCCTGCATTCCGCGAGGGGAACAAGAGAACGGGATATCGTCTCGCAGAGATGATCCTTTCCTTAGATGATTCCCCGCTATCCCTGCCCTGCGAGGAACTGCGTTTACTTGTGCAGGGCATCAATGCATTCTCGGTCGAGATCGAAGACGTGGAAAGAGTCCTGCAACACCATGTAAAAAAGACGGCCTGAACGCTTATACGGGTAGCGTTGCCTGGCAGGTGTCCTTCTTCTCAAATGATGACAGCCGGATCCCGATGAGCCGGACCTTCCTGCCATCATATGCCTCGCGGAACAGCGTATGCGCAAGTGACCGTACTACCGTGGCATCGCCGGAATAATGCGACAGGCTCCGGCTCCTGTTCCGGGTGATGAACCCTTGGTACCGGATCTTGAGCGTGATGGTCCTGAACCGGAGCTGTTCTTCCGCCGGGTTCCCGCAGACACTCCGGATTAGCGAATCCAGCGTGGAGACGATGACATCCACATCGTCTGTATCTGTATCGAACGTGGTCTCCCGCGAGATCGATTTTGTTTCCTGGCAGTCCATAACCCCGCTCTCGTCAATACCCTGCGCCAGCTGGTGCAGGGCAACCGCACTGCGGCCAAACCGCCCGATCAGGCTCTGGACATCCTGCCGGGCAAGGTCACCGATCGTCCGGATCCCCATCTCGAAGAGCATCGCTTCTGCTTTCTTTCCCACCCCGGGGATCGTTCTGACAGGGAGGGGATCGAGAAACTCCTGCAGGGGCGGGGGCGTGATGACCGTGAGCCCGTCAGGCTTCTGATAATCGGAGGCAATCTTGGCAATGGCACGTGCGGGGGCAATGCCGATTGAACATGAGAGCCCGAGACGGTTCCTGATAACCGTCTTGATCTCATCTGCAAGGGCTTGTGCAGAGGTAAAAAATTCGAGAGAACTGAGATCGAGAAAAGCTTCATCGATACTTACCTGTTCCATCGGAAACCCATACGACCGGAGGATCTCCATCACAGCAGCCGATGCCTGTACATATGCAGGAAAATCCGGCGGGAGGAAAAACGCATGGGGGCAGAGGACGAATGCCTGCGAGATCGGCATCGCTGACCGGATGCCAAATGCCCTCGCCTCGTAGGAACAGGTCGAGACAACCCCTCGTCCCTTCCCCTGCCTGGGGTCGGCACCGATGACCACGGGTTTACCGGCAAGTGCCGGCCTTCTTTGCATCTCGACAGACGCATAGAAGCTGTCCATGTCGAGGTGAAGGATGATCCGCGGAGTAACTTCCTGCACATCGCGGTTCGCCAGAGGAACATCATCCGGATATGCCGGGGAAGAGGACTGGTTGAGCGTGACAGGGGACATACTGCACATCTCAGCCTGCTGCCGGCATAAAATCACCAAGCCGGCACTGCCGTTCACGGATCACCGACCGGAGGAGGGCCCCTTCCTCGATGAACCGCGTTATCGGGAACGTGAACTTCTCCGAAAGGTGCCGGAGGGCGGGGTTTATCCCTTCAAACTCGGTGGCGGGCTGCTGCATTGCGCTCCGGACATTCTCCCTGACATTGAAGACCCCCATCGGCACGTAACCCTTCCGTGCCTCCCGGAGGATGATCGCCCCGGCCTGCTGCTGTTCGCGGGCGAGCGCTTCGAGCACTGCCATCTTGCACGAGTAATAGCAGCCGCCAAGGGGGGAATATTCGGTCTTCTTCTTCGTGCCCTCGTGGTCCGAGAAGACCAGTTCCTCATTCCCCAGCACGTGCAGGAATGCCTCCGACCACTCGTACTGCCAGCCGGTCGGCATCAGGATCACGGCGTAATGGTTGTTCAGGCTGGAGAACTCATGCACACGCAAGGTGTCGATGACCGGGTTTTTCCGGACTTCTGCAAGCAGCCGGTCGCCGATGATCGTGTCGCAGGCCGTGATCGACCACCGCGTGGGGACAAGGTGCCTTCCCCTTCCCTGTCCCATCGTCCCGACCGAGAAGGCCTTCTGGATGCTGGAGAACGGGACACCGTTCTTATGCAGGTCTGCAACCGCATCGGCCGCTTTCAGATCGGTATCATAAAAGGTCTTCTCCAAATCATGGTCCCACCGCCCTTCCGCAATATCGAACCGCTCGATTCCCGCACTTGGCCCGAACGGGGTATGCTCTTCAGAAAAGGACTGCCCCTGCGGAGTGCTGGTAAAGGCAATCTCACTCTCAAGCGACGACGCGGACAGCGAGATCTCCTGGAGTTTTACGACCAGGCGGTTATCGAGATCGGCAGCATTCACCTGCTGTTTTCCCCGGACAAGGTTCATACGATACCCGATGATCTCCTCCTGTGTCTTGTTACCAGGTATCCATGCTTCCGGCATGTCCATGACCGTGGTATCGCCATGGATAGGGGCTACCATGGGGCCGGCGAATACATCGGGATAGTTCCAGCTCCCGATAAAAACAGACGGGGGCGTGCTGCCTTCGATCTCTTTTCCCATGGCAACGGACTTCATCGGCATCGTGGACGCCGTTAGTTGCCGGAGATATGCACCTTTACCAATCATCGTTACTGGTACTGGGACCGGCGGATCTTTTAAGGGGTGTAGTGCGCGGGGAGAAAGTGAATTTACTTATCTCCGGACAGAATAGCCGGCACGCCTGAGGATACGGATCATCTCGTCCTCCCATTTCGGGTCATCCGGCTCATCGATCGTCTCGATGCAGCTCGCCCATACATTTGTCAGGTGCGAATCATCAGAGCAGAGTGTCCGGATATTCCTGATACGCCCGGCCCTCCTGCCGGAATGGTCAAGGATCAAAAGCCGCCAGCAGGTGTAGTCCCGGCATATCTCCGGGCGGGTCTGGTGCACGATACACATGGCTTTATCGCTGCCGGGTCTATGCCGGAAGAACGGGCAGGCGTGGGGGAGTTTTTCAAAGAGGCTCTTGTCATTGAAGAGTCCGTGCTTGTCAGGGTCGACCGTGACCTGCGTCTCTTCGCCGGTATAATGGTTGTGGACCAGGAAGCGGTAATCCCCGTATTCCTCCCTGATCGCGTGCACATACCCGAGATGACGGCAGCATTCCCCGCACTGGAAGCATTCGAATGCCAGGGTGGATCACCCCTTAGTGGATGGCCAGGATCATGAACACCAGTTCGAGCGCGATAAGGATGATGACGACCCATTCGAGGAAATTGGAGTGCTGGATGCGCACTTCGTCCGAGAGCATCGAGTAGTTCTCCTGGATCACGGTAATCTTGCGACTGACGCTCTCGCTCCACTGGCCGCTCCGGAGTACTTTTAACGCCGTGGCATAGACGCGGGCATAGTACACGTCCTCCGTGACCTTGATCAGGTTGTCGACCTTCTCGATGATCTCAGAGATCTCCGCAGAGGTCTCCATCAGTTTTGCCATGATCGCGTGGTACTGGCGACCCCGGCGGAACTGGGACATACGGTCTGCATGTTCGATGTCATCATACATCTTCTCCATCTCGCGGGTCAGTTCGCGGTCATAGTACCGGAGCTCCAGCACCTGCACGTTTGCAAATTCGATCAGATCGATAATATCGGTCGGGCTCTCCGGGTTACAGAGGAGGGCCGAGTCCCACGAGAGAATGGCGAGGTCATCGGTCGTGTAACTGAGGGAGTTTTTGAGGATGTCCTCGCGGATCTGCGGGGAGATATTGGTCTTTTCCCCGATCAGGAGCGCGACCGGGTCAATGGAATCGTCGCGGTGGTCCGTGACATAGATCGAATAATCCTCAAAGAAATCCGGGTTGATAGCAAAACCCCTTATGTGAGGGCGGATGATCTCCCCGAGGGTCTTGAGGTACTGAACATAGAAGTCAGAAAGGCCTTCCTGCCCGGCGAACAGGAACGCGATCTCCTCCAGTTCAGCAATCTCGGCTTCCGGGTTCTGGTAGATAAAACAGAAACTGATCACCCCGATATCGTAGACCCGGGCCACCACGGTGAACTCAAAGGGCCTTCCATCCCGCTCCACACGGATCGGGTTCATCTGGATCATGAGCGGGGGATCCTCGAGCATGATGGACTTTGGTTTGACCCGGACAAAACTGGTCCTTGCCGTAAAATAATTCTGGGCAAGTGCCTTTTCGAGCCAGTCGAGATCGATCTCCCGGCCGATGTCATAAATCCGATAAAACCGGAGTGTTATCATGGATGGTTCCCTCCTTTGAGGATCGCTTATAAGTGTCTGCAATAATGAACAACCATGAAGATGATAAAGCCTTTTGAGGCCTGAATCCCGGGAAGCCGGATGGAACGGAGGTGTGCAATCCCCCTGAAAAAAATTATTTCCTGGAAACGAGTGACGCAGCGGCGATCCCGATAACCAGCGCAAGGCCACACAGCCCTGCTGATACAGGAGACTTCTGGGTCGGCGTGGATGCAGGGAGTGTTGTGGCAGATTCTGCGATCAGGGTTGCAGAGAAATCAACGGTCTCACCTTTACCGGGGTACTTGTCGATCGTGCCGGTGTAGGGCGCATACCCGGCCTTGTAGACCGTGAAGGTTTTGTACGGTGTGCCGGTCACATAGACCTGCACCTTCAGGCTGCCCTGTTCAATCTGGCCCTTTACATCATTGTCAAATTTCACCGTCGCACCGTCAACATTGCAGTACACCAGATACCACCCGGTGTCTCCGCCGATTATTGCCGGGGCGGTTGTCGCTGTTCCGGCAGCCGGGTTTAACGTGGCATAGAGATCGATCGTCTCACCCTTTCCCGGGACCGTGACAATGGTTGCCGTGTACGTGGTATACCCGTCCTTCTTCACGGAATATTCACGGTATGGGGTCGCGGTGCTGTATACCGGCACATACACCATTCCCTGTGAAATCTCCCCCCGGTTTACATCATCAAAGAAGACGGTGGCTGCATCGATGTTACAGTGAACGACATACCAGCCCACGTCACCCCCGACCGCGGTCTGGGTGGTAACGGGAATCTTGTTGATCGTGGTGTACAGTTTCACGGTCTCTCCATTCCCGGGCACATCTCTGATGGTATCGGTAAACGTGGAGTACCCGAACTTCTGCACCCGTATCGTTGTATAAGGTGCGGAGAGATATACCGGGATAGTGACGGCCCCGTCCTGCGGGGTTGTTGTGATATATTTGTCGTCGAGGTAGATCTTCGCATCATAGACATTGCAGTAGACCGCATACCATCCCTGGTCCCCCCCAATGGGTGTATCCTCAGCGGCAGCGGGAACCATACATACACTGGTCAGCATCACCAGGATCAGCACAATCCGGTACTCTGTTTTCATAACGACCTCCATTTAGTACTCTTTTCCTTTGAGGGAATCTTATAAAAAATCTCGTGGGAGTCTGTTCGCACGTAAAAAAAGGAGAGGAAGAAGAAAAATTACCGGCGTGATCGCCATGCCAGGGCAAGACCGGCAATGCCCGCTCCGGCAATGAGCGTTACCAGGGAGAGGGGGGATTTCTGTGTTGTTGCAACCGGGGCCGGTACTGCCGTTGTACTGACGGGGGCCTGAGTCTCCGGTGCCACGAGATCGAGAGTGCACTTGGTATAGACATCATCAACGCCGGGCAGGTTGAATGCATTGGAAAGGGCCGTTGCTGCCGCCGAATCCTGCACGCTGCCGGTGCCGGTGAAATTGAAGACAAGGTCGCCGGTCTTCGTGTTCACGACCTGCCCGGAAAACTGGCCGGAGGTTTCCATGACAATGTTCAGGTTCCCGTTCTCACCGGGGCTCTGTACGATCACATAGTAGGTGGCCGGGGGAAGACCGGTGGTCTGGTAGGTCTTCGAGAAAGTGTTGTCGGCATTGACCGGGGCCGTTGAAACATTGATGTAATTGCCGGCAAATATCCAGATCTGGACACCTGACGTGAGGTTCCCGCCGGTTGCCACGCCGCTGACAGTGACAGGTTCGCCGACCGTGGCCTGGGAGGGCAAGACCTCTGCTGAGATAAAGGGCTGTCCGGGAGTGGCTGAAGATGCCAGCACGGTGCCGTTTACAGCTGTGGATGCATCGGCACCGGACGCGGGAAATGCCAGGAGTGCGATCAACAAGACAATACAGAGAATACTTCCAAGTGAATATGATCTTTTCATACGGGAAATTATGAAGGTGATCGATATTATAGTTCTGGTTTTCCCGTAGTCATCGCAGGAAAGATCCCATCGGACAAAGATACTAATTGGCTACCTTTATACACATCCTGCTGCAATAGCTCGTACTATCATGGTGCAGGGATATGCACCGGTTCGGAGACTGTGTGGTGCTGTCATGAAAATGCAAAGTATCCGGGAGACTTCAACCCAATCCATACCGGTTCCCCTGAGTTTCTGCATTCTCTTATTCCCTGACGGCAGGATCGAACGTCAGGTAGACCAGCCGGTGGCAGAATACTTTACTGCGGTAAAAGAGGCCAGTGTTGTCTGGATCGATTGCAGTATCAGGGATGATGAAAAGGAGATTGAGAAACTCGCTCTGCTTGCCGGGTTCACGAAAATCCCGATACCCAAGCTCACCCATGGTTTTTATTCTGCATACGAGGATTATGACACGGAACTAGGCATCATGCTCCCGTCAGTTACGGTCAAAGGGGAGAAGATGACAGTTCACCCCCTCTTTGTCCTGATCCGCGACAACCTGGTCCTTACCATCCATTCCGTTGAGATCAACCGGCTGCTCAGGTTCTCCCGGTATGCCCAGCAGTTCTTCAAGCGGATCGCCACAGAGAATACATCCGACAAGATCACGCTCACCCTTGAACGGATCATCGATGAAAACAATGACCGGAACTTCGAGTACCTGCGCGAGATCGAGATGCATGGCGATGCGATCAGCAAGTCACTCATCGAGGAGAGCATTGCAAAGAAAAAAGTCGCCCATGATATCTACCGGATGAAACATGTCCTGATCGATTACTTAAACGTCCTCTGGGCCACAAAGGACGTGGTCGATTCTCTCCGGTATGGTGATGCGGACCTGATAACAAACGATGAAAAACTACTCGGCAGGATCGGGATCCTTTCAGACAACATCGACCGGCACATTGAACTCTCCGAGCAGATGTCCAACGTGCTTGCATCCGGTCTCGAGGTGATGCAGAGCATCTACAACAACCAGCTCCAGAGCCTCAACAACCGGTTTGCCCTGGTCACAGCATATCTCACGGTGCTTGGCACGGCATTCCTTGTCCCGAATACGATCGCAACGATCGCCGGGAGCGGGGTAATGGAGGGGTCGATGGCGAGGCAATGGTGGTATGTACCCCTGCTGGCTGGCTCGACACTCGTTGCTACGCTCGTTTCGTTCCTCTGGGTGGTCCACGTCTGGAAGAAGCGGGACGAGGACTGAAGGCCCGCTTGGGTAACTTCTTCACTGGCTCCTCTTTCTTTACCCGTTTCAGTTCCGGTTCGAACCATGATTCAATGCACTGCTTGACAACGCCAAGGCCGGCATCGCTGTCAAGATAAATCGCCCCGATCAGGGCTTCCATGGTATCGGCAAGGATTGTCTCCTCCCCGTCCCTCCACAGCCCCATCTCCCCGCGCCCGAGCCGGATATATTTTTTAAGGTGCAGGCGTCGTGCAACCTTTGCAAGGGTCGGGTTGTCTTCCAGCCGTTCCTTCTCCTGCGTGATCCCCCCTTTGCTCTGGATACCCTTCTCCATCAGGAACAGGATCAACGCGGTCTTCAGGACCGCATCGCCCAGCGTGCTGTAGGCCATCTGGTCCATGCACCGCTTGTTCTGCTGGAGCAGCTCGTTGGCATATGCCGGGTGGGTGAACGCCCGAATCAGGTGCTGTTTTTCAAAAAAGTGATACCCGATTATCTGCTCAATCCCGGAAAAATCATCATGGTCCATCGTCTCATACACCGTTCAGTTTCAGGATTAATAAAGAACACCAATACAAGACCATCCAATAAAAAACGTGAAACAATCGGCTCTGTAGAAATGCTGAGTTTACAGAAGTAAAACAGTGACCGAAAGATCTAAGGTACAGTGCCTCCTTATTTTGTTATGTTCAGTAACAACAAGGAGGCAAAATAGTGTCGACAAACCGGTATATCAGGTTTGTTGAATTAACCACCGGATTGATCCGCGACTCCCGCATACCCCTTTTTTCATCAAAGTTCTCCCGTAAGACCTATACCCAGCACCAGTTACTCACGCTTCTTCTCCTGAAAGAGTATTTGTCAGAAGATTACCGGGATACCGTTGAACTAACTGAAATCATGGACGTACTTCGGGAAAAAATCCATCTCGATAGAGTCCCTCATTTCACGACGATTCATAAATTTTGTCAACGGATTCGAACCTCACTCTTTACCCGGTTACTCAACCGGCTGATGAAGATGTTCTATGACTGGGGAGAAAAGATCCCTTGTACCGCTATCGATTCATCCGGGTTCACGAGTTCTTACGCCAGCCACTACTATTCCTGGAGAACCGGGAAAACCAGAAAACGATTCCTGAAAACATCCATCTCCATTGATACCGATCAACAGATTATCACCGGTCTGAAGATCTCCCAGCATCCTGTCCATGATATCATTCATGCCAAGAAGCTCCTCAAACAATGTCACAGATCCAGACACTCTGACCTCTATGTCATGGACAAAGGTTACGACTCCGAAGAGATCCATGAATTGATCCAAGATACCATGGGATCCTGCTCCCTCATCCCCATCAGAAACAGAAAACGAAAACGGATAGCAGGTTACTATCGAAGACGAATCGCTCGATCGTTTGACGAGAGAAAATATCATCAGAGAAACAAGGTCGAAACTGTATTCTCTGTCCTGAAAAGAAAGTTCGGGGAAGCTCTTAAAGCTCGCAAATACCGACTGCAGGTCAAGGAAATTAAGATCAAAATCATCCTCTACAACATTTCAAGAATGATTTCAACTTTGTCGTTTCTCATGCTCTTTGAGGAATTCTACAGAGCCAAACAATCTGTAACAATTCTGCTCGCAAATTTAAGATCTCAGGAATTCGTGCTGGACATTATTTCTTCATGAGATGGAGAGCCACCGAGTTCATACAGTAGCGCTTGCCGGTCGGGGCCGGGCCGTCATCGAACACATGACCGAGGTGTGCACCGCACCGTGCGCAGAGCACTTCCGTCCGGAGCATCCCTCCGGAGTGATCGGGGTGCATGGTGACATTGGGGTCCGAGACCGGTGCGTAAAAACTCGGCCAGCCGGTGCCGGATTCGAACTTGGTTGATGAATCGAAGAGATCCGTCCCGCAACAGGTGCAGGTATATATCCCCGGCTCCTTACAGGAATGGTATTTACCGGTGAACGCGTATTCCGTTCCCTTTTTCCGGGCGATCTCATAGTGTTCCGGTGACAGGATCGCACGCCACTCCTCATCGGTCTTTATTACCGGCAGGACCTCGTCAGTACGACCGGCCCGTGTGCTGAAGATACGGATCGTTTTTTCATTTCCGACGGGACTCACAGGTATCATCACCTCTTCACGGGAGTCATGACAGGGCCGGGGCAAAGACCTTTGGATTGCGGCATCAAAAAGCGGGATTTCGGCCAAAACGATACGATCGTATCTTAAGGTTCCCGGCAGATCTCCCTGGCCACCGCATCCCCGAACTCCCGGGTCCCGGCGGCTCCGCCAAGGTCACGGGTACGGATCCCCTGCGCAAGCATCCGGCCGATCGCGGATTCCACGCGACCAGCCCCCGCCCGGTCCCCGAGATAATCAAGGAGCATCGCCGCACTCCTGATCGCAGCAATGGGGTTGGCAATATTTTTCCCGGCTATATCCGGGGCGCTCCCGTGGACCGGTTCAAAGAGGGCATACCGGTCGCCAATATTTGCGCTCGGCACAAGACCCAGGCCACCGACAAGATATGACGAAACATCGGAGATGATATCACCGAAGATGTTGGTGGTAACAACGACGTCGTATGCCACCGGGTGCTGGAGAATATCGAGGGCGAGGGCATCGATAAACTTATCGTTGAAGGGCACCCCCGCAGCCTTGGCCTCGGTTGTGCAGATGTCACGGAAAAGGACGTCGGACTTGAGCACGTTCGCCTTGTGCCCGATGGTCAGGTGACCGTGACGCTGCTGCACAAGCCGGATCGCGGAACGGGCGATCCTCTCGCTGCCAGTACGGGACACCACGCGGAGGGTGGTCGCCCGGTCAGGGCCGATCTCCTCGATCCCGGAGTAGAGCCCTTCCGTGTTCTCCCGCACGATCATAATGTCGAACCCCTCACCTTTCACGGGGCGCAGGTTTGCGTAGAGATCGAGCGCCTTCCGTATACGCAGGACTACGCTCTGGTAGTCCTTCATGGGCGGAGTCGTAATCGCGCCGAAGAGGACTGCATCGGCAGTCTTGAGATCGGCGATCTCCCGGTCTGCACATGGGCAGCCGGTCCGTTCCCACATCCCATATCCCACTTCGACCGTGAAGTATTCGAACTCCGGGTGGAGGATCTCGAGGATACGCCGGGCGACCGGGATGACCTCGTGCCCGATCCCGTCGCCTTCGACAACCGCGATCTTCGTCATCTCGCCCTCCAGCGTGCGACCAGCTCGTTCACCGACCGGGCAACCATTGCCGGGCTGGCACCCCAGTGGACGACCACACCGGACATCCCGTTCCAGGTACCGATCCCCTCCCGCTCGGCCCGGCAGCACCGGGCAATGAACGGCTCTTCCTGTACCTGTCCAAGGGGACAGATATTTTCGAGCGTGAAGTCCTTTCCATAGCTCTCGGTATAGAACTGGGAACCGGTGAGACAACCGGCAACATGTTCACCACCATGCATGGGATCGGCATCCAGCGTGCGGGTATACCCGGCAGCCCGGCAGGGATATACCTCTGCTGTGACAGTGGAAATATCCCGGATATGGTGGACAAACTGAACATTCAGTTCGCCAAAGAGCCCGTCTGCTTCAAGGTCCCGAAGGCTGGCCGAAAGAGTCGGCCGCGGGGGGGTCACATCATAGACATGGACGGTAAGAAAACCTGACAGGTCAGGATCAAGGACAAATGTCCGGTTCTCTTCAAGGCTCGTGAAGACCGTGCAGCGGTACCCGCTCTCACCCGCAAGGCGGACAAGCCGCGCCCGGTCATGGATCTGCACCCGGTCCGGGTAATAAAAGACTTGTTCCGGGGGTGCAAGCACGCGGGACGAGACGATCTCCCGCATCATGCCTTTTCCCGCAGGATCAAGGGTAACCTCCAGCAGTTCGGGACCACAATCGGTATCCCGGAGGAGATACCGGCTCAGGAAATAGACCTTGTCACCACACGGCTTCGTCGAGGCATGCCCCACGTATTTGCAGTGCTCCGGAAAGATCATCGGTGTTTTCTCCAGTACTCCACAAGCCCTCCCGCACCCAGGATCTCCTGCATCCGGGGGGAAAGCGTCCGCACTTTGTGCCGTTTTCCCGATACCTCGACAGTACCCTGGGAAAGGTTGAACTTAATCAGGTTTCCATCAGTGCAATCAAGGTCTGCCTCGATGAGCGGCAGGCCGACGTTGATCGCGTTCCGGAAGAAGATCCGGGCAAACGTCGGGGCGATAACCGCGACAACACCGGCTTCCTTGATCGCGATCGCGGCCTGCTCCCGGGAAGACCCGCAGCCAAAGTTCTTTCCGGCAACGATAATCGCCCCCTTGAGACGGTGTGAAAGGCCAGGGTCAAGGTCCTCGAATACATGGGATGCCCAGATGGTCCGGTCCTTGGTCCGGAGATACCTTCCGGCGATCACGACATCCGTGTCGATGTCGGCAGGCAGGCATACCACACGCCCCTCAGCTTTCATCAGGCCACCTCAGGCGGGGTGATCTCCCCTTCCAGTGCACTTGCAGCCGCCGTAGCAACGGACGAGAGGTAGATCTCTCCGCCGACACCCATGCGGTTCTTGAAATTCCGGTTGGCGGTCGAGAGGCAGACCTCTTCCTCGCCAAGCACACCCATATGGGCACCAAGGCAGGGGCCGCAGCCGGGGGTCCCGACAGTACACCCTGCTTCGACAATGTCTGATAGCACCCCCGTCCGTATCGCCTGCATAAGGACCGCGGCGGATGCCGGAACAACGATGGTCCGTACAGCCACTTTCTTCCCCTTCACAATACGGGCAAGCCGTGCGAGATCTGAGTATCTCCCGTTGGTACAGGTCCCGATAAAGACCTGGTCGAGGGGCAGCCCTGCAAGTTCGTCAACCGGTTTTACCGTGTCAACGCGGTGCGGGACTGCGACAAGTGGAACGATATCGGAGAGATCGAACTCAATATCCCTTGAATAGGAACAGGATTCGGGGAGCTGCGGTTTCACGGTATGTCCCCGTTCCCGGAGATAGCGTACCGTAATATCGTCGGCATAGAACAACCCGGCTTTTGCACCGGTTTCTATTGACAGGTTGGAGAGAACCATGCGTTCATCGATCGAGAGGTCCTTTACCCCGTCACCGATAAACTCGAGCGCCTGGTACGTTGCCCCGTCGGTCCCCAGTTCACCGACATATGCCAAGGCAAGGTCCTTGGCTTCCGCTGCGCCGGAAAACCGGCCTTCGAGATGGATACCGATCGACTCCGGGACGCGGAGCCAGGTCTCACCGGTAAGCCAGATCGCGGCCATGTCGGTTGCCCCGACGCCGGTGGCAAATGTCCCGAAGGCACCGAGTGTGACGCTGTGCGAGTCGGCACCGATCACGATCTCACCGGGAAGGACTACGCCTTCGCCCATCAGCTGGTGGCAGATGCCTCCACCGACATCGGAGAGGTTCATGAACGAGCTCTTTGCAAATTCCCGGAGTTCATGCTGGAGGGTCGCAGCAGTGGTATTATTGGCCGGGGCGATATGATCGAAGAAAATGGAGAACTCGGTTTCGCCGGCAAGATGGCTGGCGCCCATGTTCTTCCAGGCTTCCAGTGCCAGCATGCCCGTGCCATCACAGGCAAAGGCGCGATCAACCTTCCGGTCCACGTATTCACCGGAGGGCGCGTTCAGGATCCGTTCAGAGAGAGTGCTCATGCGGGGGACTCCTTGACCTTTTTAATCAGTTTTCGCAACACTTCAGGAGTGATGTTGCACTTGTGCTCGGAGTGGTCCTTGACCAGGTCGAGAACGGCGCAGATCTGCGTCTCCGAGAGCTCGCAGCCGAGGGAAGCGACCACGTGCTCGAGCGCCTTCTTCCCGGTATGCTTGCCAAGGATGAAGTGGCGCTCGCCTCCGACAAGGTCCGGCGGGAAGAATTCATAGGTCGAGGGATCTTCAAGGATTGCTGCAATGTGGATGCCGCTCTCGTGCGAGAAGGCGAGTTCACCGGTGACCGGCTTGTTGCGGGGGAGGGGGACACCCGAATATTTCTCCACAAGGTGCGAGAGTTCTGTCAGTTTTGAGAGGTCATACCGGTCAATACCCTTCTTCATCCGCAGGGCAACGAGCAGTTCCTCAAGGGAGGCGTTCCCTGCCCGCTCGCCAATCCCGTTCACCGTGGTATGGAGCTGGAACGCACCGGCTTCTGCCGCGGTAAGTGTGTTGGCCACGGCACAGCCCATGTCATTATGGCAGTGGGCGCAGAACGGGCGGTCAACCGAGGAGACGAGCTCTGCCATGATCTGGCTCATCTCGGAAGGGATGAGACAGCCCACGGTATCGGCATAACTGAGGAGGACCGCCCCGTGCTCTGCCGCCTGCTGGTACACCTCTTTTAAGAACGGCAGGTCGGTCCGTGATGCATCCTCGGCTGCGAACCGGACCTGCATGCCGTGGTCCCGGGCAAAGTCGATCATCTCCAGTGAATCTTCGAGCACCTGCCCGCGGGGCTTTTTGAACTTGAGCCGGACATGGAGCTCGGAGGTCGGGATAAAGATGCTCACTATATCGACACCGCAATCGATCGCAGTCTGGATATCAGGTTTTTTTGCCCGGCAGAAGCCGCTGATCCGGGCGTCAAGCCCGAGATTTGCGATCGTCTTCACGCAGTGCTTCTCGTTCTCCGATACTGCAGGAAAACCGGCCTCGATCATCTCGATGCCGATCTCATCCAGCATGGTCGCAATCTCCACTTTCTCCCTGCAGGAGAACGAGACGCCCGGCGTCTGCTCCCCGTCCCTTAAGGTCACGTCGCAGATCTCAATATTCAACGAGTTCATGGCTGCACCCTTCAGGACAGGTCCCGGAAACAACGAGGGTTCGTGGCCTGTCCGTTACCACGAGCTCGCGTTCAAGTATCGTTACATCCTCGGCACGGCAGCTCACCGGCTCCGCCCATTGCAGGTATGGGAGCGGGTTGTATGCCGGCTGTTTACCGGTCATTGCCGTACAGTTATTGGTCATCACGATACAGAGCATCGGGAGCCGCTTCTCGTAAACGTCGATGAGAGCGTTCAGTCCGGAATGGAGGAACGCATAATCCCCGATCAGGGCGACCTTTGTACTCCGTGCGGCGACAGCGATGCTGGCACCCATGCCGTAACTGGCAATCCCGAGCTCGTACGGCCTTGTCATGCCAAGCACAGAGCACCCCGCATCGCAGATCATGGTCGTGTCCCGCTCTTTTAAGATGTCCATCATCGCTTTAAACGGGCAGTGACTGCAGAACGTCTTGTAGTAGCCCCGGTCTTCAAGAGACTGGGGGCGCTTCTGCGGTTTCGGGGGCTGTATCCCGCGGTGATCGCGGATAAATGTCCTGCCGTACTCATGGACGTCCCGGATGCCCGCAGTCTGGGAGGACGGAGGGTTCACCGTCACGATCCGGGTCTTCCCCGGGCATGGACCGGCACCGGCGGATTCCCCATTCCAGCGGTTCAGGGGCGATTCCGATGACCATGCAAACATGGTTCGGTAGATCTCCTCTGCCGCAGTCACCCGCCCGTTCTGGGTCCAGCTCCGTTCCGAGAGCCGTCCCTTCCCCTCCCTTGGCTTCACGGGAATATACTCCGCTTCTGCCTCCAGCAGGGTCGGCGTGATACGGAGCATGGCAACACGGGAGAACTGCTCAGAGGCTTCCAGCGCCGCCACAACACCGGCGTAACAGGATTCAGCACCGGGTTCAATAACCGGCAGTTCCGCAAGCTCCCCATAATATCGGGAGTCCTGGGATGTCTGGGATCCTATCGCATCCGGATCGTCGCCGGCCACCAGCACAACACCGCCGATCAGGCCCTGTGCCGTTGCCTGCAGGAGGGGATCGGCGCAGGCATTAACACCAACATTCTTGATGATCACCGCAGCCCGCCGGCCTTCGAGCGAATCGCCGAGTGCATATTCCAGGGCGGTCTTCTCGTTCACTACCATCTCCGCGTTCACGCGAGCACCAAGATCCGTGATCGGGATTCCCGGTACGGTATACTGCCGGTCGGTACAGGCCAGCAGTGCTTCAGTTATTACGTCAATACCCTTCATTCGTCCCTCCCGGGTACAAGGTCGCAGCCGGCACAGTTCGTGCACATGGTCTGTGCAAGACGGGCATCGAGTCCTGCATCCTTAAGAGCCTGTTCATGGATCACAAAGAATTTCTTCAGCCGCTCAGCGGTCGGCCGGGGTGTTCCGACAAGTTCGGCAACCGGGTTGAGTGGACGCAGGACTGGGATCACGCCGTGGGAGGTCAGCTCCCGGATGCAGGCTTCCAGCTCCGCATCCGTCTCCCCAATGCCGATAATCACATTTGAGAAGACGCGGTTCTTGCCGAAGAGTACGACTGACTGGTCAAGCACCTCCCAGATAAGGTCGTAATCCAACCCCGGGCACATCTTCGCAAATAGTTCCGGTGTTGCGGCTTCAAGATTGAATTTTACTTCGGCAACACCCAATCCCTTCAGGAGTTCCGGCGTCTTTTCCGTTGGGTAAATGGAGACCCCCATGGGAAGACCGAAGAACGCAAGGTGTTTCACCACTTCAAGGACATAGGCCTCTTCCTCAACAATGCTTTCCAGGACGCCGCTGGTGATCGAGATCGCATGGATACGGTGCCGGACCGATTCCACCATCCGCATAATTTCTTCGATCGATTTGCGCCTTCCGCCGATCTTCGGTACAGAACAGTACCGGCACCTGAATATACAACTCCCCGTGACCGTGATGAACGCCTGGTCGGGACAGTGGAACCCGGGTTCCAGCAGCCTGCCGGAAATGAGTGTCCCGTTAAAGTAGAGGTCTGCGGTGCCATTCCCCCGGTGGACAACCTCGACCGGGCTTAACGGGTCGAGCGCGAGTTTGACACGATGGCTCCCCATGGCAAAGAAGACCGCCCCGCCACCCCCTGCACCAGGCCCTGCCGCAGAACGGGCGATGAACTGCTCTGCCGGTTCACCGGCAAGGTTGACTGTTCCGGTGGCCAGCAGCCGGGCTTTCAGCTCTTTCCACTGCACAGTTCAAGCGCCTCCTCGTATTTCGTAAAGAAGGGGATCGCGGCAACCGCCCCGACAATTCCCCTGCCATTCATAACGATTCGTAAATCCGGATCGCGGATCGATTCCAGCAGGCTGCTCTCAACTTCGCCCCGTTTAACCTTGCGCCCGTACGCAAGCAGTTCTTCCGAAGGGGTAAAGCCGGTATAGACTGCCATGCCGGTCTTCTCCGATAACGTGTACTTTTCCAGCAACTGGTGGAAACGCGAGACCAGCCCATCTGGATTATTTGTCGCAAACTCCGCGACAAGCCCGACACAGTTCTTGGTACGGTATGGCACCGGGAAGAGCTGGACGATCGTGTGTGAAAGGTAGACGGAGTGTTCATCCTCGACAGCCCGGGCAATGTTATGGACAAGCGTCCATGTCGCCCCCTCTTCCGGAGTGTCCGTATCATCAACGCCTATCAGGACCCGCTGCATTTTAGGGAGCCAGATGGTGGCACTGGCCACTTTCCCGCCCCCAGCCGGATCGCTCCTGCTCCGCAGGATACCCGCAGCATCAGACCGGCAGGCTGCCGCACCAACGCCGCCACCGCCCATTCCAATGTAGGTTACGGAAATCTCCGAACCTTCAACGGTGCAGGCCGATATTCCGGCCGGGAACCTGGATCCTTCCAGCGCGAGGTCAACCGTTCCTGTTGCCAGGGAATACCGCATGGTCGATCCAACGCAGCGGACCTCCCGGACAAGCGGGCTCTGGGCATAGTGGTGCTTCGACCACATGGCACCGCCAATGCAATCGAAGAACTCGATGAGTTCCACCCTGCTGCCGGAGCCATCGGCAACCGCGACGATATGCGGGTAATGGATTACGTACGGTTCAGAGATGTTCTCCATAGAGACCTGCCGCCTCGATACCCCGGTTGCCCCAGAGCACAGCACCCAGTGCGCCGATCCTTCCCTTCCGGCCATTGGTGTCGATGAACATGATGCCCATATCCTTTGCCGCGGATTCTGCGGCTTCAAGGGTCATGATCTCCGTCTTCACTGCAGCGAACGCCGGTGAGTCGTGCGGAAAACCAATCCCCCTGTAATAAGCAATTCCCGTGTCCCGGGAAACCGTGTTCTTCTCAATAAATGCCCGGACAAAGTCCAGCAGAGCGGATACCTTATCCGGCCGGACCGCGAAGTTCAGCGCGGAACCGACACAGTTCGTGGTCTTGTTGGGTACAGCCGGGTTGAGCTGGATGAGGCGCATGTTTAAAAATTCCACCCCCATTATGTCGCAGGCTCCTGCACACTTCAGCGCCATCACCCACGTTGCGCCTTCAGTTTTGGTATCCGTGTCATCGACACCGATGCAGACCTTCTCGTACCGGGGCGAGACAATTCTGACGTGGTTGGTGCGTGCTCCCCCGACATTGAGATCTTCCTCGCTGGGATATTCGGCCCGGATCACACCGGGTGCCTGGGGGAGGCATGCTGCAACACCGACACCTGCACCAGCAATGCCGGCCCACGTGGTGATCACCTCGTCACCGGCAACCTCGACCGATTCCAGGGCCTGACCCCCGATATCGCCGGCAGCGGCACCGAAGTTGACCGGATACGAACCCAGTTTCGCGCGGATCACCATGGACGTCCCTTCAACAGAACAGCCGGCAACAGCACCGCCGGCCCGCTTGCGGTTCATCGCGTCCCATTCGATGGGCCCGCGTGCCCGGCACTGCTCGAGGATCTCGGCACGACCACTGTTTTCATCTACCATCACCAGGAATTTCTGCGAGAAGAGCGGCCCGAACCGCTTCTTTACTTCGTCGGGTGTAAGGGTGATCATTGTTATCGCCGAAAATTTCGTTAACAAAATAATCGGCAATGACCATATAAATAGAGATCGATAAGTGAAAGAAATTTTTTACAGAAAAAAGAGTTAGAGTACTTTGTGGAGCTCGATCTTGTACGGTCCGAGCGTGCCGCCAAAGTTGCCTGCTGAAATGAATTTCACACCGGGTACCATTGCTGCTGCCCTGACGCCGGCTCCCATTGCTGCTGCAACGGACTTCTCATCGACACCATCAATGACAATCTCGTATACTGCCTTGATGCCTGCGGGGATCTTCGAGTCTGCTACTTTCTCGCGGAGGGTCGGGCAATACTTCTCGTTTGTCGATGCAACCATGAACTTGTACTTCAGGCTGCCGACCTTTGAACCGCTGCCGACGATCCCACCGGGAAAGCTGGTAATGACTCCCTTAACGTTGGCGATCGCATCCGAGGCTGCCTCGGCACCTATGAGGGCTGCCATCTGGTTCTCGCCCATGACAAAGAAGTTACCGCCGGCAACACCCTTGACAATGCCGAACTCTTCCTCTCCGACATATTCGCCGTTCATGATCGGGATGACCCAGCACTTCCTGCCGCCAACTTCCTTCTGGTACTCATAGCCATCGCCAAAGAAGTGGAGCTTGACCGGGATCTTCTCTTCAGCATCGGTGATGCCGTTGAAGACAGCAGTGGTCGGTGCAGTCAGGACGCACTCAGCAAGGCGTTCGACGACCTGTTCTTTCAGTTTCTTCTTGCTCGCACAGATCAGGATTGCCACACCGGGCCGCCCGTCAGGGGTCTCGCTTGCCGGGACATCGCCCTCAATGCCTGCCTCGCAGGGGCAGCCGATTGCCGATGTTGCAAACCCGGTTGCTTCGGTTGCTGCCTTCTTTGCCCATTCCTTTGTGACCGCAGTGATGATGATCCGGCATACCCAGGTCGGGAATGCCTCTGCGTAGGTATTGTCAATAGTAACGCCGTTGATTTCCATGAGATAACCTCCGGTACTACAAAGGTACCTTGATGGAGACTGAATAAATTTTCTAATTTGATTTTATTCATGATTTATTCTTTATTCAGAACAGAGATCCATGAGAGCAGATGTATAAGTGCAGATGAGCGCAGAGAAAAAACGAAATAAAATTCAAAAAAGTACACGAGATCATTTTAACTATATGTTTTTTGACATTAACCTGTTGAGCGGGTATTTAAACAAAAATAATAAAAACGTCTATAAAACGGTGGCTCATCCCCAGTAAATTTCAGAACATTTATCTATCATCTTCTACCACTTTTTGTTAGTCGATTTTAGAATCGATCTATAGCTGGTGCGTGAACGTCAAAAATGGCATTTGCAGTGCACATAACAAAGGAACATTGTACTGGCTGTAATAATTGTGTGGTTGCTTGTCCTGTCGACGCAATTGAGTTTCATACATCAGAACCGGTCAATAATGGCAGGATCTGTGTAGTCAGGGACGGAGAATCCGCTATCCCTGGTTTCAGAGGGGAGCTCTTCCGCCGGTGTGGCGGTTGCGTCCAGGCGTGCCCATACGGTGTTATCAGAATTGCAGGCTTCCGGGAAGCAAAACCAGAGGCGAGTGTGCAATAAGAAACAGCGTGAGGGTTAATACATGGCATTGTTTCCAAAGTTTTCGAAAAAGAAGGATGGGGTAAACGTTGTGATGGAGCAGAGGCTCCTCCAGAACGTCAACAACCTTATTCTCAATGCAGAGACCTGCACGGGCTGCGGCATTTGTGTCGACGCCTGTCCCGAGGAGGCAATCGTCCTCGGGCTCGTCGGTGCATCAAGGCGTGGTGCAATCAACTACGCGGCCCCGATCGACGTGGACGAGACCAAGTGTTCTTACTGTGGCGTCTGCGTCATCATGTGCCCGTTCAATGCATTGACACTGAAGGTGGATGGCCAGGAGAGACTCCCGATCGTCGAGAAGGAAGGTTTCCCCCAGTATGACATGAAGGCGGAGATCGACGACGAAAAATGCGTCAAGTGTACCATCTGTGAAGAGGTATGCCCCCGGGATGCCATCGATCGCAATGTCCCCGCGTACGAAGGAACCTATAAGGGACCCGTCGCTGGTGCAAAGCCCAAGTCGGCCGCGATGAAAAAGAAGACGACCTTTACCGTGGACAAGGAAAAGTGTTCGCTCTGTGGCCTGTGTGGTGCACTCTGCCCGGCAATCGTGGTGAAGCACAAGGAATTCACTGCGGAGTCCGGCAAGGTTGAAGGCGATGTGATCTGGGACGAAACCAAATGCGACGCCTGCAAGGTGTGCGTTGAGGCATGCCCTGAGGAGTGCATCACTGTCGAACGCGAGATCATCTCCGACAAGATTGACGGTAAAGTCAGCATTGAACAGGACAACTGCTGCACCTGCAGATGGTGCGCAGTGAACTGCCCGACCGAGGCAATTACTGTCGAGAAGATTTTTGAGGGCGACATTGAGTTCCATGCAGAGAAATGCCCCGGCGGCTGCTCAACCTGTGCAGATATCTGCCCGGCAAACGCGATCTACCTGCCGACCCCCAAGGCCGCAGCCGACATGAAACACGAGATCGAGCCGACCATCGCCGTGAACAAGGACTACTGTATCCTGTGTGGCGCCTGTGTCAATGCCTGCCCCGGTGAGGACATCATCGTCATGCAGAGGAAGGGCATCCGTGTAAAAGGCACGGAGACCGACCTGTTCAAGAAGATAAAGGCAAAACTCTTCACCAAGAGGACCTCGAAGGTGAAAGAGGAGATCAGCGGCCAGGTCAATATTAAAGTGATGGAGAAGGCGTGAGCATCATGGCACGAACAAAAGGTTACCCGGAAGCGCTGGAGAAGAAACTCAGCGAACAGAGATTTTTCCGTGAGGACTCGAATCCAGAGTTCACGAAGAACGTAAAGGCCATTTCACGCACCATCGCCCATATGTGCTACCAGTGTGGTACCTGCACCGGCTCCTGCCCGTCTGCACCCCGCAGCTCGTACCGTATCCGCAAGTTCATGCGGAGGGCAGTGCTTGGCCTTGAGAACGAGGCATTGACCGACCCGGATCTCTGGCTCTGTACAACCTGCTACAGCTGCTCTGACCGGTGCCCGCGGGACATCATCCCGACGGATGTCATCATGTCCATGAGGAACCTCGCATTCAAGCGGGATATTGTCCCCGTCAACTTCTTAAAGACCGTTCAGGCAATCTATTCCTCAGGCCACGGCGTCCCGAACAATGACGTCAACCGTGCAGCCCGTGAGAAACTCGGACTGACCCGTGATCCGCCAACCACCCACATGTATCCGGAATATATGCCCGGTATCAGGAAGATCATTGACCACTACAAGTTGAAGGCCGAAGCCGACCGGATTGTCAAGGAGAGGGAGGGCTAAACCATGTCTGAAAATGGTATAAACCACAAGTTCGCATTCTATCTCGGATGCATTGCCCCCAACCGGTATCCCGGTGTCGAGTCCGCCTCCATCAAGGCGATGAAGAAACTTGGCGTGGAGCTCGTCCCCTTAAAGGGAGCAAGCTGCTGCCCAGCACCCGGTGCGTTCGGCTCGATCGACCTCGCTGTTTTCTATGCAATGGCAGCACGGAACCTCGTGCTCGCCGAGCAGATGAAGATGGATATCGCCCTTGTCTGCAATGGCTGTTACAAGTCGATCTGGGAGGTCAACCACAAGCTCAAGCACAACAAGGACCTCCGCGATGCAGTCAACGAAGTGCTCAAGGAAGTCGACATGGAGTACAAGGGTACTATTAATGTCTACCACACTGCGGAGCTTCTCTATAATGACAAGTTTATTGGCGTTGACAAGATCCGCGACAGCGTAACAAACCCCCTGACCGGCGCACGCATCGCAGTCCACTACGGCTGCCACCTGGTGAAACCCCACAAGGACCGTGAGTTCGAGAAGGAAGTCATGCTCAACACCGAGTGCCCGACCTGGATGGAAGAACTCGTTGCAGCGATTGGCGCAACCCCGGTCGAGTACCGTAACAAGATGATGTGCTGCGGTGCCGGCGGCGGTGTCCGCGGGTACGACATTGTTCACGCACTGGACATAACGAACGAGAAGCTGATCAACCTGATGGAAGAGAAGGTAGACGCACTCACCGATATCTGCCCGTTCTGTCAGCTCCAGTTCGACCGCGGCCAGATCGAGATTCAGGAAAAGTTCGGCAAGACCTACAACCTGCCGGTTCTTCACTTCGCTGAACTCCTCGGTCTCGCACAGGGAATGAGCCCCCAGGAACTCGGGCTGGACCTCCATGGTATCAGCTGCGAACCGCTCCTGCAGAAGGTGCTGTGAGGTGGTAAAAATGGCAGAAAAGAAAGCAACCACCAAGAAAGCCCCGTCCAAGAAAGAGGACACCAAGAAGGTAGCTCCCGTGAAACAGGAAGTCAAGAAAGCGGCAGCACCTGCCGCAAAGCCCAAGGCAGCTCCCGCAGCTGCTCCGGCAGCCGCAGCAGCCGGAAGCACGACCCAGCAGGGTGAAGCACGCATCGGTGTGTTCATCTGTCACTGCGGTACCAACATCGCCGGGTCGATGGATATACCGGCCGTGGAGGAATATGCAAAAATCCTCCCGAATGTAGCCTATGTTGACAACTATAAGTACATGTGCTCAATGCCCGGGCAGGCTGTGATTAGCAAGGCAGTCAAGGACAACCACCTTACCGGGGTTGTTGTTTCTGCATGCTCGCCCCGTCTCCATGAGCCGACCTTCAGGACGGCAACAAAGGAGGCCGGCCTGAACCCGTTCCGGTTCGAGATGGCAAACATCCGTGAGCAGAACTCATGGGTGCACATGCACGACCGCGAAGGTTCAACAGATAAGGCAAAGGATGCGATCCGGATTGCAGTAGCAAAAGCTTCACTCCTCCAGGACCTCTTCCCGAAGACTGTGCCCGTAGAAAAGGCCGCAATGGTCGTCGGAGCAGGGGTTGCCGGTATGCAGGCAGCCCTTGACCTTGCAGCAGCAGGGATCAAGACCTACCTTGTCGAAGCCGATACCAGTATCGGCGGGCGCATGTCCCAGCTCGATAAGACCTTCCCGACACTTGACTGTTCGCAGTGTATCTTAACCCCGAAGATGGTGGATGTTGGCAGGGCCAGCATGATCGAACTCATGACCTGGTCCGAGGTCCATGAAGTAGAAGGATATATCGGCAACTTCGATGTTACCGTCCGCAAGAAGGCACGCGGGGTTATCACCCCCAAGGAAGCAGAAGCACGTGGCATTGTCGGTGGCGGCTGCAATGGTTGCGGTGACTGTGAAACAGCCTGCCCGGTTGTCAAGCCCAACGAATTCGAAGTGGGCATGAAACCACGGAAGGCGATCTACATTAACCACCCGCAGGTCGTGCCCCTTCTCTACACTATCGACTTCAACTCCTGTGTCAAGTGCGGCATCTGTGTTACTGCGTGTGGTCCCGAGAAGCGTGCAATCGATCTCGAGTCCAAGGACGAGTTCGTCAAGGTCAAGGTTGGAACGGTTATTCTCGCAACCGGCTATGACATCTTCCCCATCGAGAAGAAAGAAGAGTGGGGATACAAGCGGTTCGAGAACGTTATCACGAGCCTCGAGTTCGAGCGGCTTATCTGTGCATCCGGCCCGACCGGCGGGCACCTTATCCGCCCGAGTGATGGCGAGACCCCGAAACGGGTTGCCTTTGTGCTCTGTGCAGGTTCCCGTGACAACACCGGCACCGGCAAGCCTTACTGCTCGCGGTTCTGCTGCATGTATTCGCTGAAACACGCCCACCAGATCATCGAGAAGATCCCGGGATGCATCCCGTATATCTTCTACATGGATATCCGTTCGTTCGGTAAGATGTACGAAGAGTTCTACTACCGTATCCAGGATGAAGGAGCGAAGTTTATCCGAGGCCGTGTCGCCAACATCATTGAGGACAAGAAGACCAAGAACCTTCACGTAATGACCGATGACACTCTCCTCGACCGCCCGATTGACATGGAAGTGGACATGGTTGTTCTCGCAGCAGCAGTCCAGCCCAAAGAGGATACCAACCGGACCCGGAAGCTCTTCGGAGTGTCCTGTTCAAGTGATGGATGGCTTCTCGAAGCCCACCCGAAACTGAACCCATGCGGTACCACGACTGCCGGTGTCTTCCTTGCAGGTGTCTGCCAGGGACCCAAGGATATCCCTGACACAGTAGCATCTGCTGAAGGCGCAGCATCAGCGGCAAGCATCCCCATCCATATGGGTGAAGTCGAGCTTGAGCCGTACTTCGCTACCTGCATTGAGGAAAAGTGCGCAGGTTGCGGCATGTGCGTCAACCTCTGCCCATACAGTGCACTGGCACTCGTTGAAAAGAACGGGCGCACTGTCATGGAGGTCACCGAGGCCAAGTGCAAGGGCTGCGGTACCTGCGGTGGCTTCTGCCCCGGTGGTGCAATCTGGATGAACCACTTCACCACACCACAGATCGTTGCCCAGATCGATGCATTCCTCCTTGGAGGTGAGCAGTAATGTCTGCACCAGGAAACTTCGAAATTCCAAAGCGTGGCCCCGGCATCTGGCAACCCAAGATCCAGGGTATCGTCTGCAACTGGTGTTCCTATGCCGGTGCCGACCTTGCCGGTGGTGGCCGTATCCAGTACCCACCCGATGTCCGGATTATCCGTGTCATGTGCACGGGACGTCTCGATTCACTCTTCGTACTCAAGGCCTTCGCCGATGGTGCGGATGGTGTGCTCGTCTCCGGTTGCCATTTCGGTGACTGCCACTACCTTGAAGGCAACTACAAAGCAGCAAAGCGGATGTTCATGGTCAAGCGCCTGATGAAGAGCATCGGCCTTGACGACCGCCGCTTCCGGATGACCTTTGTCTCGGCATCCGAAGGTGCAAAGTGGGGCGCAGTTATTACCGACGTGGTCAAGACTATCAACGAACTTGGCCCGAGCCCCCTCACCGAATTCAAGAAATAAGCACTGCAAATCCATGGGTCGAATGGGACGCCCTCAACGCATCAGGGCCCGTGTCCCCAACCCCATTATTTTTATACACAGCGCATACCAGAATCGGCAATTTTTATATACAATATAACAATCCGTTGTACCTTTTTTTATTTTGTTAACACTGCGTATAAAAATGAAACCCAACTAATATGTAGTATTTGAATATTGCTCCTTTGTTTATTTTGATTCACCATATAATATAAAAATTTTTTCCGAGATAGAATCGGAATACTTATATGGCGAAATCTGGAATTATTGAATGTCCCATCTTAGGGGACGTGCAATAGCGACTTTCACTCATTACTCGTGTACCTCAAGAGTACACGCTCTCGTTCAGCGACAGTATTGTACCGCGATTAAACTACAATTTGGAGGAATTCAAATGGCAAAATACAAAGACTCAATCGATCTCTATGACGATGAGGGCAAGCTCTTAAAGAGCAATGTCACCATCGACAGGATCAGCCCGGTTGTCAACAAGGGCGCACTGAATGTTATCGACCTCACCAAGAGGACTGTAGCAGTCAACTTCGCCGGCATCGAGGACGCACTCAAGACCGGAAAGGTCGGCGGCAAGTCCAACCAGATCCTCGGCCGCAGCATGAGCTGCAGCTGTGTCAAGGACTGTGACTCACTCACAGCCAAGATCAAGGACATGGTCCAGGTCGCCCCCGGTGACGACACCAAGATCACCAAGGTTGGCGGCGGCAAGATGATCCTTGTCGAGATCCCGTCTGCCCGTATGAACGCGGCAGCAACCTACGATGTCGCATCAACCGTAGTCGCAGCAGCCACCACCTATGCACTGGTTGACCAGTACAAGGTCGGCATGTTCGACGGGTCCTACGTTAAGGCAGCTGTCTGGGGTACCTACCCGCAGACCATGGACATGCAGGGCGGCAATGTCGTCTCAATTCTGTCCATCCCGCAGAACAACGAAGGTCTCGGCTACGCACTCCGTAACGTTCCGGCCAACCACGCGGTCATGATGACCCACCGGAATGCAGTCCAGGGTGCAGCACTTTCAGCAACCTTCGAGCAGGCAGGTATGTTTGAGATGGGTAACGCAGTCGGTCCGTTCGAGCGGGCACAGCTCCTTCTCTACGCATACCAGGGACTCAACGCAAACAACATCGTCTACGACCTCGTCAAGAAGAACGGCAAGACCGGTACCATCGGTACTGTCGTGCAGAGCCTCGTCGAGCGTGCCATTGAGGACAAGGTTATCAAGGCAGGCAAGAAGGGCAAGAGCGGCTTCATCTTCTACGAGACCAAGGACCCCATGCTCTGGAACGCCTACGCATCAGCAGGTACCCTTGCAGCAACCATGGTCAACTGCGGTGCCGGACGTTTCGCCCAGGCAGTCTCAGCAACCCTGCTCTACTTCAACGACCTGCTCGAGCACGAGACCGGCCTCCCCGGCGCAGACTTCGGTCGTGCAATGGGTGTCGCAGTTGGTTTCTCGTTCTTCAGCCACTCAATCTACGGTGGCGGCGGCCCCGGTGTCTTCAACGGTAACCACGTCGTAACCAGGCACGCAGCCGGTATCGGTATGCCCTGTATCGTTGCAGCCTGTGCACTCGACGCGGGTACCCAGATGTTCGGACCCGAACACACCTCGAAGATCTACCAGGACACCTTCGGCCAGCTTGAGTCGTTCAAGAAGCCGATCCAGGCAATTGCAAAGGGCATTTAAGCCCATCAAGGATACGAATGACAGAAGCCACGTTCCCCCAGTGCAGGATTGTCACGGAGCGGCTGCTCAACCCTGATACAACAGAACGCCTGTTGAACAAGGTCGTCAGCGTTGCCGGAGTACGGCGTATGGTCCTGAACGGACCCCGCCTGCCACTCACGGTACCGTACGGACCCTCCAAAGGGATCGATAATCCTCACCCCATGAGGAAGACGATCCGTGTCGGAGACCAGGAGATACCTCTCCAGGTTCATGTAGGCACCGTTCTGCTCGAGATTGAGAGCCGCGATGTCATACCCGCACTGAAGGCTGCAATCGAACCGGTTTTCCCTGATTTCACCTTCTATATCCAGGAGGGGCGATACATGAAGACCGAACCGTCACTTGTAGATTATTGTAAGTACGGCCCGAATGCGGACAAAGAAATGCTGGGACTATCTGATCCAAGCAGCAAGTCCAAGCCGATAATTCTCCAGGGAATAAAATAATCATGCCGATTGGACGAGTAACCCAGGTTGTTGACTGCCGCGAGGCGATGGGCATGGGTAAAGGAGGCGGGATTGCCCAGAGAGGCACCATCTCCGAATGCCGGTACCCGGATGTCATAGTGGTCGGGATGTCTCCCGGACGCCGCCACGTGACCAAGCCGGTGTGCGATATCACCTCAGGCCTCAGGCAACAGGGCGTTGAATACAGTATCAGCACGCTGGTACTGAATGCCGGAAGTGGCGTACCGCCGGATGCACCGAAAATTGGCGGTGCAGTCCTCGGCGCTTATTTTGGGCTTACTCAAAAAGAGATCGCGCAGATAGAGAAACACAAGGTTGCCATCCTCCACCACGGGAACGTACGTTCCCACGTGGTGCACAAGGTCCGATTTATCCTTCAGGCCTGTGATGTGAAGGCAGTCGTGGTTTCCCAGTCCCCGGTAGATTATGAGGATCTCGCAAAGGAGGGCGTGAAGACGTCGGTCGTGATGCCGCCTCAGGACAAGATTCGTACCAAAGGTACGGTCATGTCGATTGTAAGCGGCGTGACCCGGGGTCAGACCCCCACGCGTGAGAAGATGGCGGAAGTCATTTCGTCAGTAATGAAAATCGTGAAAAAGAAGCAATCATTGGAGTGATAAAATAATGGCATATAAACCCCAGTATTGTGCAGGCCAGACCATTGTCGCCGCAAACAGGCGCAAGCAGATGGACCCGGCACACAAACTCTCAAAGCTTCGCGATGTCACCGACAAGGACCTCGTCCTGATCATGGGACACCGTGCACCCGGCTCAGCCTACAAGAGTGCACACCCGCCGCTCTCCGAGCAGCAGGAGCCTGCATGCCCGATCCGCAAGATGGTCACCCCGACCGACGGCGCAAAGGCCGGCGACCGCGTCCGCTACATCCAGTTCGCTGACTCGATGTACAACGCACCCTGCCACCCGTACCTCAGGTCCTATCTTGAGTCCTACCGCTTCCGCGGCATTGATCCGGGTACCCTTTCAGGTCGCCAGATCGTCGAGTGCCGCGAACGCGACCTCGAGAAATATGCAAAGGACCTCGTCAACACCGAGCTCTTTGACCCCGCACTTGTCAGCGTCCGCGGATGCACGGTGCACGGCCACTCCCTCCGTCTCGATGAGAACGGGATGATGTTCGACATGCTCCAGCGCTGTATCCTCGACAAGAAGTCAGGTATTGTCAAGTATGTCAAGGACCAGGTTGGAGTACCCCTTGACACTGAAGTCAAGGTCGGCAAGCCGATGGATGCAAAGTGGATCAAGGCAAACAGCACGATCTACCACTCGCTCGTAGGCACTGCCTACCGCGACGATGCTGAACTGATTGAATACATCCAGCGCATCCACTCACTCAGGGTAAAGTACGGCTTCATGCCAAAGGAGGCATAATTATGGCAAAAGCAGCAAAAATCGAGAGAACCCAGAAGCTCTTCCTGAAGGCAATGAAGGAGAAGTTTGCAGAAGACCCCTCAGCAACCCACACCGTATTCGGCCGGGAAGGTCTTGAGCAGTCTCCGCGCAAAGTCGAGTTCATGAAAGCCGGTAAGAAGGCCGAGATGGACCGCGGTATCTCCATGTACGACCCGAAGCGCTGCCACTGTGGTGGTATCCCGCTCGGTCAGCGCCAGCTGATGACCTACGAAGTCAGCGGCACCAACGTCTTTGTAGAAGGCGACGACCTCCACTTCGTCAACAACGCTGCCATGCAGCAGATGTGGGACGACATCCGCAGGACCATCATCGTAGGTCTTGACCTCGCCCACAACACCCTGCAGAAGCGCCTCGGCAAGGAAGTAACTCCTGAGACCATCAACGAGTACCTCCACGTGCTGAACCACGCCATGCCCGGTGCAGCCGTTGTTCAGGAACACATGGTCGAGACCCACCCGTCACTTGTCGACGACTGCTATGTGAAAGTCTTCACTGGCGACGACGAGATGGCAGATGACATCGAGCCCCAGTTCCTCTTAAACCTCGACAAGCTCTTCCCGGCAAAGAGTGCAGCAGCACTGAAAGCCGCAGTCGGCAAGTCGATGTTCCAGGCAGTGCACATCCCGACAACCGTCAGCAGGACCTGCGACGGTGGAACCACCTCCCGTTGGTCTGCAATGCAGATCGGTATGTCCTTCATCGGCGCATACAAGATGTGCGCAGGCGAAGCAGCAGTCGCTGACCTTGCATTCGCAGCAAAGCACGCCGGTGTCATCCAGATGGCAGACATCCTGCCCGCCCGCCGTGCACGCGGCCCGAACGAGCCGGGTGGCATCAAGTTCGGACACTTCGCAGATATGGTTCAGGGAGACCGCAAGTACCCCAACGACCCCGTCAAGGCATCCCTTGAAGTCGTCGGTGCAGGCACCATGCTCTTCGACCAGATCTGGCTCGGATCCTACATGTCCGGTGGTGTCGGATTCACCCAGTATGCAACCGCTGCATACACCGACAACATCCTCGATGACTACTGCTACTATGGTCTTGACTATATCAAGAAGAACCACGGTGGTCTCGGCAAGGCAAAGAAGACACAGGAAGCAATCAGCGACATTGCAACCGAAGTCACCCTCTACGGTATGGAACAGTACGAACAGTACCCGACCACCCTCGAGAGCCACTTCGGCGGTTCCCAGCGTGCATCCGTCCTTGCAGCAGCATCAGGTATTTCCTGTGCACTCGCTACTGCAAACTCGAACGCTGGCCTGAACGGCTGGTACATGTCCATGCTCGCCCACAAGGAAGGCTGGTCACGTCTCGGCTTCTTCGGTTACGACCTGCAGGACCAGTGCGGTTCCTCGAACTCAATGTCAATCAGGCCCGACGAAGGCTGTATCGGCGAGCTCCGTGGACCGAACTACCCGAACTATGCAATGAACGTCGGACACCAGGGAGAATACGCAGCCATTTCCGGCGCAGCCCACTACGGCCGCGGAGATGCCTGGACCCTGTCCCCGCTCATTAAGATCACGTTCGCAGACCCGTCGCTTAAGTTCGACTTCTCCGAACCCCGCCGCGAGTTCGCAAAGGGTGCAATCCGTGAGTTCATGCCCGCCGGCGAGCGCTCACTGATCATCCCCGCAAGGTAAGCACATCCCCACCAAATTTTTTTTCTTTTTTTAGTTGTTTCACCATTCACCAACAACGATACGTTTTTACTGATGCGTGACGCGTTCGTCTCTCCCGTTTCGCAACCCTCTTACCCTCGCAGGTAAAACAAAAAGTACCATGAAAAATCCCTTCCACATCATGATCATCCCAACGCTGGGATGCCCCGGCCGGTGCAAATACTGCTGGAGCTCGGAGGAAGGGTCGCCCATCATGAGCATCGACACGGTCAAAGACATTGTCGCGTGGCTCAGGGATTTTGGAAATGAACGGGTTACCTTCACGTTCCACGGCGGCGAGCCGCTCCTTGCGGGCGCGGACTTTTACCGGCAGGCACTCCCGATGCTTGGGGGGGAACCCGGACGTTTCACCCCTGATTTTGCGATGCAGACGAATCTCTGGAGGATGACCCCCGAGATCGCCTCCGTGCTCGCGGAGTACCATGTCCCCCTCGGTTCGAGCATTGACGGCCCGGAGGAGATCACGGACTCGCAGCGGGGCGACGGCTACTTTGAGAAGTGCATGAAGGGCTACGAGATCGCCCGGGCGGCCGGCCTTCAGGTCCGGTTCATCTGCACGTTCACCAATAAATCGGTAAAACACAAGGAAGAGATCTTCAATTTCTTCAAAGAGAGGGGTTTCGTCTTAAAACTCCACCCGGCCCTGCCCTCGCTCCGCTCGGAAAATCCGAAGGAATGGGCGCTCGAACCGGAGGAGTACGGCGAGCTGCTGGTATACCTTCTCGACAAATCACTTGAGAACCTCGGGACGATCGAGGTGATGAACATCAACGACCTCTGCCGCTGCGTCTTCACCCGCCGGGGCTCGGTCTGCACTTTCGTTGACTGCATGGGCAGTACGTTTGCCATCGGCCCCGACGGGAGCATCTACCCCTGCTACCGCTTTGTCGGAATGCCGGAGTGGGTGATGGCCAACGTGCGGGACAAACCAACGATGGAGCAGCTCATGCAGTCAGAGCCCGGCCGGAGGATGATGGCGTTCTCCGAATACGTGGACAAGGCCTGCAAGGACTGCCCGCACATCAGATACTGCCGGGGCGGATGCCCGTACAACGCGATCGCCCCCTTGGGCGGGGCGCTGGATGGCGTGGATCCCCACTGTGCAGCTTACACGCGGATCTTCGACGAGCTCAACGAGCGGATGAACAATGAGATGTTTGACGAGGAGCCGGTGCCGGGGATCGGGTTGGGTGCGCTCTCTTCGCAAAAGAAGAAACCCGGTGTGATGGCGCTGATACGAAAAATATCAATGCAATAGGGCACCCCGTCATTTTTTTGCCTGTGCCGGATGAATCAAACGAACATCGTGCAGGTTTTAATTATTGAAAACGGGCCAGTGAAAAAAATCAGGTTCTTTTTGTATCCCTCACCATCGATGACGAGACGATGACAATGATGCAGAACAGGACTCCTGCCACGATTGCAGCATTAAAACCCGACATGAATGCAGGAACAGGAAGGCCAGCCTGCGAACCATGGTCTCCTGAAAAATACGAGAATATCGCGGTAAACAGTGCCGTTCCCAGAGCAGTTCCAAAATAAATGGACGTGCTCATTATCCCCGATGCCATCTCCCGTTTGTCTTCACCGGAATGTTCAATTATCCTGCTGGATCCGGCACTCATAAACGGCCCGAACCCGATACCCATGATGATCAGGGCGACAATTAAAAGACCCGTGCCGCTGTTCGAAGAAAGGAACAGCATCATCAGGAACGTTACCAGAAAGACAACTGATGAGACCACGCAGACTTTTCCTGCTCCGGTTTTATCCGCAAGCATTCCTCCTACGGGACTCAAAACGGTGATGATAATGGAGGGAATAAGGAGGAACAGCCCGGCCTCTCCCGGACTCATCGACATGATAAACTGAAGGTAAAACGGCAGGATCAGGAGAAGGCCCCCGTATGCAAGCATTGCAAACGAATATGAAAGGGTTGAACAGGTAAAATTCCTGTTCAAAAACAGGGACAGATCAATAACAGGATCCATGGCTTTTTTCTCTGCAAGGGCAAACAACAGGAACACTACTGCCGACAGGAAAAGAAGGTTCACGGGAGTTATGAGCCCCTCGGATCTTTCTCCAATAAAACCCATCGGGAGAATGAACAGCGTCATGGCAATGAAAAACAGGACTGCCCCCGGATAGTCAAAAGCACGGGGTGCGGCAATGGGGGGCGCGTCATCGGCAAGGATAGAGTGAGCAAGGACAATAGCGATGATCCCGATAGGGAGGTTGATTAAGAAGATCCAGTGCCAGCTCAGGTATTCAGTGATCAGGCCCCCGGCAACCGGACCGAGCGCAAAGGCCAGTGCTGATGCGGCAGCTATCACCCCGAGAGATTTGGCACGTTCTGATTCCCTGACATGAAGTGCAATCGTTGCAACGGCAGAGGGTGCGATCATTGCCGCCCCAAGACCCTGAAATGCCCTGAATGCGATAAGCGCCTCGATGTTCCATGAAACAGCGCACAGAAGTGAGGCCAGCGTAAAGATGGCAAGCCCGCCGATATAGATCTTTTTAGTGCCGGCAAAGGTGGAGATTTTTGCAAATATCACCATCAGGCTGCTCAATACGACAAGATAGATGGTCAAAACGAGCGATGCGAGACTGATATCTGCATTGAAACTGGCAGCGATCTGCGGAAGCGAGACGTTGACGATTGCACCATCAAGGCCATCCATAAATGCCCCGATTCCCACAACAAAAAGGATCAGGCCGGTGGAAACCGCATGATTATTGGAGTTCATTATACGATGATTACCTGCATGAGTCAAAAAGATGATTGAATTGAAGTTTCCTGATTAAACGCGGAGTTCAGGTTCCCCTGGGTTCAACTGGGGGTTACCCACCCCTCCCATTTCGTTGGATCGGATCCGGCGCAGGGTACCTCCCATCAACAGGGGGAGAGGTAGCTACCTCTCTGAGTATGGGAAGGGAGGGTACCCCCCTCTGCTCATTTTGCCGGAAGTGCCGGATATTCCTTGCTCCGTCGGAAGTTCCACGGGAGCTATCACGGTTGATCATGCAGGCAAGGGGGGTGGGTACCCCTCCGTAACCGGGAGGGATAGGTCGGGGGACCCCCCCTCAAAATTTTAAAATGGGGTGGAGGGGGGTACCTCCTGCTGAGGGAGGGGGGACTACCCCCCTCCGGTTTTGGTGTTCCGGTGTACAATCTCCGACATGATGTGGGAAAGACGGGATAGTTGGCGGTGGCCGGACCGGAAAGGGAGTGGGAGGATACCCCCCCCACCAGCGGGATTCCGGAGAGGCTGGCCGGATCCATGATCACCTATCAGCCACATCATCCGGTTCGCGAGATTGATGCAGAATCATACGTCCCAACACAAACCCTCTTGCCCTCAAAACAACCAGACTTTCCTTAACACAAATCCACATGATTAGAAAATCCCGCATAATCGCCCGATTTTTAATTCGGGCTTAATATATCCTTCTATCGCCGGCATTATTTCGAAACCTTTTAATCAAGATCTTACCAACTTTACACTAACCACAAAGAGTATCTACTCGATGTGCGTGGCATTGCATTTTGAATACTCTCGTGCATTCGCACGCAGGGAGGAGGCTAAATGGAACATATTGTATTTGGCATTGGAATTACTGCATTGACAGGAGCTCTTGCCACTGTAGCCGGTTCTGCGGAAGATACTGAATCCAACATCGGGTCACAAGGTGACCCGAACTCACAGGTTCAGCTCGCACCCCAGATGGGATTCCTTCACCGCATCTTCAACAAGGCGGTTGCAGGAGAACCCCCGGCATACGGTCTCTGGTGTGCATTGGGCGCTGGTCTCGCATGGGCCTTTATGGCAATGCAGTTTAACGCGGTTCTTGCTATTGTTCTCGGTTCTGTACTCGCAGTCTTTGTACAGGGCGTTTACGCAACAACCGCATACGTTGGCAGGACCGCGAGCCTGTCCAAGTTCGGGCAGCCGGTCTACGTGGACATCCTTAAGTCCATGACGACGGTTACCATGGCACATGCCTTTATTGCGATCTTCGCAACCGTGGCACTCTGTCAGCTGATCAACGGAGCACTGGGACACCCGTTCCCGCTGCCGCTGCTCGGCCTTGTCTGGGGTATCGCACTCGGTGCAGCAGGATCTGCAACGGGCAACCCGTACTACGGGAAGGAACGCCAGTACCAGAACCAGAAGTTCGGTGCAGGTGTCCCGATCTCGGCGTCAGGTAACATCGTCCGCTATGCAGAAGCAGGCGAGCGCAACTCACTCGACAACGGGTGGTTTACCACGAAGATCGGTGGTTCCGCAGCCGGTGTCTGTTTTGGTCTGATTGTCTTCCTCGAACTCTGGCGTACCGTTCTCTTTGAGCAGGTCGCAGCCGGGTGGGGCGCAATCGTTGTCGGTGTCCTCATGATCCTCGTATTCACGGTCATCGACCGGTATATCGAGGTCTGGGCACGGAAGAACTACGGACCCTACACCGAGGCAAAGGAGGCATCCTCATGAGCGCAGTCGCAGCAAAACCCACAGCAGGCAGCGCAATGAACCCGGCCGCGATGGCGATCGGTGGTGTGATGTTCCTGATCCTCATCGGGATCTGCTACTTCATTTACCCGATCGGGGTCATGCCGCTCATTCTTATCGTAGTCGGCGGCGTCCTGATCGGTTTCGGCGTCCACTTCGTCCCTGTCGGCGGTGCACCCGCTGCAATGGGACAGGCTCCCGGTATTGCGACCGGTGTCGCGATGCTCGCAGCTGGTGGCGGTCTTGCCGGTCTCTTCGGTGGCGCATGGGCTGCCGCAGCAGGACAGGACGCCCTCGTTGTCGTCATTACCGGCGGCATTGGTGGCGGCCTGATGATGGCAATCACCTGTATGATGGTGAACTTTGTCTATGTCTTCGGCATGGGTATTCCCGCAGCATCCGGTAAGGTTGCAAAGGACCCGATCACCGGTGACACCCAGGCAGAGTACAAGTCACAGGGAACTGAGGGACACGGTCTTCCGTTCATCTCGTTCGTTGGCGGTGTCCTCGGCGGTATCTTTGCAGGTGCCGGCGGTACGCTCATCTACCTTGAGCTCCTCGAAGTCTACACGGCAGCACTTCCCACCGTTATGGGAATCACCGCAACACAGGTCGTGCCAATTGCAGTCTCTGCAGCCGGTATGTTCGCCGTGGGCATGTTCCTCGTGAATGCAGTGCTCACTGCGTACAACATCACGGGAACCATTGAAGGTCCCCACGACCCGAAATTCAAACGCTGGCCACGGTCGGTCGTTGCATCAGCTGTCGCATCAGCCCTTTGCGGACTTGTGGCGATCCTGATCGTTGCAATGTGAGGTGTTGAAGATGACAGTAAAAGTTGAAGTAATTGAAGGCGGCATCCCGCACAATAAGATCATGATTGCGGGCATTGTCAGCACGCTCGTCTGTCTCTACCTGACCTACCTCAATGTGCTCACCAGCACCGAGATGTTCTCGTTCTTCGGGGGCCTCGCGGTGATCGCAGCATTGATCTGGGGGAGCCACACCATCAAGGTGCTCTGCAGTTACGGTATTGGTACTGGTGTACCTTCGGCAGGTATGATCGCATTCGGCTCGGGTGTTATCGCAATGCTGCTTGCTACCAAGTTCGGCTTCTATGCGCCGATCGTGGCAGCAGTCCTTGCAGCTATCATTGGTTTCATCCTCGGATATGTTTCCAACAACATCCTGAACATGAAGATCCCGGCCATGGTGCAGGCACTGACCGAAATGGCAGTTGTCGGTGCACTGTCCCTCATGGGCTTTGCAGCACTCATCACCGGCGGGTTCACCTTTGCAGGCCTGACAACAGGTCACGTAACCGTCATGGGTATGACCCTGTTGACCCACGAACAGTCATTCCTCGGTGGATGTCTGATTGCGGTCGCATTCCTGCTCGGGGCAATTGCAATCCAGCACCCGTTCAACGCGTGCCTCGGACCCGGTTGGACTCAGGACCGCATGCTCATGCTCACCGCAGAATGCGGGTTCCTCTCTATGCTCGTCGCAGCTATCATGTCCTTTGCCCTGATCAGCACGGGATCGGCACTCATTTCGCTGATCATTGCAATCATCGGCTGGGCATACACCTACAACGAGTACATGGTCCTTTCGAAGCGCGATGCAGCAGCATGGCTCGATGCAAAACCGATTCCTGAAGTGGAGGGACACTAACATGGGATACGTTATTGTTCTCCCGGAATTCGGGCTTGTCGCTGACCCCATGGTCGGCATTGTGACCTCTGCAGGAGAGTCGCTTGCACCGGTCATCGAAAAGGTAGCAATCCTCGAAGCAACCAGCAACGATCTAATCAACATGCTCTCCGGAGAAGGCAACCTCCTCGCCTCGTTCCCGAACAGGGATCACGGGCTTGCAATCGGTGGCACGATCACGTCGTTCTGGTATGGACTTGCCATTGGATTATTCATTGCCGGAATCATTGCATTCCAGATGATCAAGGTGATCTAACATGGCAGATAAGAAATCACCAGCAAGCGGCTGGCCACTCATCAAGGGCGACTTCCACTCAGGAGACGCAAACAGCCCCGTGGCTGTCGTCACCATGGGTTCACACCTTGACGAACAGGGTATCTGCGATGCCGGCGCGGCACTCTGCGGATCCTGTAAGACCGAGAACCTCGGTCTCGAAAAGGTCATCGCCAACGTTATTGCCAACCCCAATATCAGGTTCGTCCTCTTCGTCGGTACTGAAGTCAAAGGTCACCTCTCTGGCCAGACCTTCGCTGCACTCCACAAGAATGGTGTGAAGGAAGGACGGGTCGTCGGCGCTGAAGGTGCAATTCCCTTCATTGAAAACCTCACTGACGTTAATATCAAGCGCTTCCAGGAACAGACGGAAATCGTCAACATCATGGAAAGCGAAGATCTCGGCACTATCAAGGCCAAGATCAACGAACTCAAGGCTAAAGACCCGGGTGCGTTCGCTGCCGATGCAATGGTCGTCGAAGTCAAGGAAGCTGCCGGTGGGGCCGAAGAGGCCGGCGGGGAAGCCCGTCCGCTCTCTGGAGAGATGGCACTGATCACTGCCCGCATGAAGGTCATCGAGAAGATGGTGACGGATATCGGATACCGGGACAAGTTTGCCGCCGGGGTCTATGCAGGTAAGATCGAAGGCCTGATGATCGGTCTGATCGTCTCGTTTGCCCTGGTCGGATTACTCATGCTGGGGTGAAAAAGATGGCAGAAGAAGCAAAATCAACCGGACCGGTCAGGATGGTGGCGATCGAGAACATGGTGGAGAACATCCGCTACAAGTCGCAGATCCTCGCCAGGACCAACAAGATTGACTCGGCAGTCACCGCAAGCGGTTTAGTCGGGTTCACAGCAGGGTTACTCCTTGCATTGATCCTGATTGTGCTGCCTATAGTACTGGTGGGATGAGGTGAACAAGATGGTAGACAAGAAATCACCAGCAAGTGGCTGGCCACTCATCAAGGGCGACTTCCACTCAGGAGACGCAAACAGCCCCGTGGCTGTCGTCACCATGGGTTCACACCTTGACGAACAGGGTATCTGCGATGCCGGCGCGGCACTCTGCGGATCCTGTAAGACCGAGAACCTCGGTCTCGAAAAGGTCATCGCCAACGTTATTGCCAACCCCAATATCAGGTTCGTCCTCTTCGTCGGTACTGAAGTCAAAGGTCACCTCTCTGGCCAGACCTTCGCTGCACTCCACAAGAATGGTGTGAAGGAAGGACGGGTCGTCGGCGCTGAAGGTGCAATTCCCTTCATTGAAAACCTCACTGACGTTAATATCAAGCGCTTCCAGGAACAGACGGAAATCGTCAACATCATGGAAAGCGAAGATCTCGGCGCTATCAAGGCCAAGATCAACGAACTCAAGGCTAAAGACCCGGGTGCGTTCGCTGCCGATGCAATGGTCGTCGAAGTCAAGGAAGCTGCCGGTGGGCAGGAAGTAGGCGCTGCAAGTGCGAACCCCCAGTTCCTCGAAGTCGAGAAGCGTCTTGACAAGATCGAGAAGAATATCGAGTTCGTGGATGCGGAGATTGCACAGCGTGTTGGACGAAAAATTGGTCGGGATATCGGCATACTGTACGGCCTCATGGCAGGCGTTATCGTATTTGTGATGCTGTTGTTTTTGTACCAGAAATTAATGGCAATGGTATAATGGAGGTGTGATAGAACATGTTCAGATTCGAAAAAGAACAGAGCGTCTGGGACTTCAACGGCACCATGATTGGTGGTCAGCCCGGCGAGTACCCGACCGTACTGGGTGCATCGATCTTCTACAACAAGCACGAGTGCGTGCTTGACGACAAGAAAGGCACCATCGACAAGGCAAAGGCAGAAGCACTCTGGAACCGCTGTCAGGTCCTCTCAGACCTGACCGGCATTCCACACTTCATCCAGATCATCGCGGAATACGGGGAAGCATTCGAGAGCTACTTTAACTGGTTCGACTCGATCGACAACAAGACCGCGTTCCTGATGGATTCATCAGTGCCCACGGCACTTGCCCACGCTTGTAAATACGTGACCGAAGTCGGTCTCGCAAAGCGTGCGATCTACAACTCGATCAACGGGTCGATCCTGCCGGAGAGCATTGAAGCACTGAAGAACAGTGATGTGGATGCAGCCATTGTCCTTGCATTCAACCCTGCAGACCCGTCAGTCGCAGGAAGAGAGAAGGTGCTCGTCGAAGGCGGCGTTGCAGGTCAGACCAAGGGTATGCTCGATATCGCAAAGGAATGCGGTATCACCCGCCCGATCCTCGACACTGCAGCAACCCCCCTCGGCCTCGGAAGCGGCGGCTCATACCGTGAGATCCTTGCCTGCAAGGCAATCCACGGCTACCCGACCGGTGGTGCATACCACAACATGACCGTTTCCTGGACCTGGCTCAAGCGCTGGAAGGGAACAAGCAAGACCCCCTCACAGCTGGCGGTTGGATACGAGGGCAAGGATGTCCTCCTCAAGCAGATGTCCCACCACTACCTTGGCGGTATTGAGGGCATAAAGCAGGCCGCATGGTCAGCACCCGATATCGGTTGCAACATGATTGCATCCACCCTCGGTGCAGACCTCATCATGTACGGACCTATCGAGAACGTAGAAGCAATGATCACTGCACAGGCCTACACGGACATCACCGTCCTTGAGGCAACCCGCCAGCTCGGGATCGAGTGCAAGGCAGAAAGCCACCCAATCTTCAAACTTATTTAATCCTATTTTTTTATCCGATACCCACACGAAGTGCGGGTAGAGGACCAGAAGAATTTATCAGATTTCTTCGAATTGGTGAGGGTTCGAAGAACCCGAACCACGAGAAGAAACCGCTAGGTTTCTTCGAAAGTCGGCTCCGCCTCCCTTCTTTTTCTCGAAGTCCTGATGGACTTCTTCGAATTCCGAAGAATTGAGCGAAGCGAGATTCGAGGACGAGAAGAATCCGTCAGGATTCTTCGAAGGTCGGCTCCGCCTCCCTTCTCTTTCTCGAAGTCCTGATGGACTTCTTCGAATTCTAAAAAAGAGAAAAAATAAAAAAATTTCTCATAAGATCAGTTCGTCCCCGTACGCTGGGGGAAGTTAACGATTTTGATCGCTTCATCGGCTTCCTTTGATCGCCCCAGGTTCCGCAGGGTAATCGCCTTGTTGTACCAGACAAAGGAATTGATCGGGTTGAGACCGATTGCCTTCTCAAAATAGGCAAGGGCTTCCTCGTTCTTACCCAGTTCCCGCAGGGCAATCCCTTTGGACGTCATCGCCCGGATATTCTTCGGGCTTGTTTCAAGGATGGTATCAAAACAGCGGATCGCCTCCTCATATCTCCCCAGTTCATTCAGGGAGTATCCCTTGTTGGCAATGGCGAAGGTATACTCCGGGTCGATCGAAAGAGCCCGTTCAAAACACTTTATTGATTCCTCGTACCGTCGGATCTTGCGGAGCGTGTACCCCTTCTCGAACCAGACCGTGATCAGGTTCGGGTTGATGACAATCGCCTTGTCATAACAGGCTATCGCATCCTCGTGCCTGCCAAGGTAATAGTAGATCTTGCCTTTATTCTCGAGTGCCACCGTATTGTTCCTGTTGATTTCCAGGACCTGGTCATAGAGGGAGATCGCCTCGTCATAGCGCCCTACCTTCATGAGGTGATGCGCTTTTTCAAGCAGTGCCGGTACGTCCATACCACTCATATTACCATTCACATAAGGGTTGATAATACCTTGCTGCTTCGTGCGGGAGACCTTTCAATCACATCGCAGATCGGAAAAAAGGAGCCTGCCGGAATATTCCCGGTAAAAAATGAAAATTGGATTACCGTCTTCGGGACAGGAGGAAAATACAGCCAGCGACGATCAGTCCCGTGAGTGCTGCGAACGGAAGCACAACAGATTTCGGTGTGGGTGTGCTCGTTGGTTCGGGAGTTGTTACCGTCGTATCCGGTACGATTGTTGTCGGGGGCAGGGTGGGAGGCACCGTGGTGATGGGGGTCGTCATGGGGGTATCATCATACGCCAGGTTCATGGTGTATTTCGTGCCAATGCTGACCCGGTTTTTTGACAGGCTGCCATCCTTGAGATACACGCTCAGGGTCTGGTAACTGTGGCCGGTGAGGTCTGACTTGTCGACCGGGGCGTTGACCGCGTATACGGTGAAGGTCCCGGGATCGATCTCATTGTCAATCCGGGACGTATCCCATTTGAACGACCACTGCTGGTTGCTGTCAACGTCAACCATACTAAATTTTCCCTGGTCGGCCCGTTGTGATGTGTCCGTCAGGGTCACACCATTCTCGGGCAGGCCGGGGCCCGTCATGAACAGATAGATCTGGTCGCTGTTATAGGATTCCCCGTGCAGGGCGATAGTCTCGCCAAGATATCCTTCGTAATCCGTGCTGTAACCATAGCCGGACACGGCAGCCACCAGCACACCGGCACACAGGCAGACGATGAACGTAACGGAACGGAAATGATTCACAAAGTTGCATGAAAAGTATGCCAAAGGTATCACTGGATAAGAGTAAACTGCCGGCAGGTTTATAGATTTGCGAGAATGTGACGACAGCCGCCACGAGGAGATAAAGATGGAAGGAATAAAAGAGGAAAATTGCGAGTCTGCCGTATCAGTACAAGCGGTAAATGAAGTAACCGTCCTGGAAATGCTCGGTCTGATCATAATCGGCAAGGAGGTTCTTCCGGTTCCCGTAGGAGAGCATCTTCTTTTTGAGTTCTTCCATGCCGGTGGTGTTGTAGATGAGAGCCTTGAGCTCATCGTTCACCCGGCGGATCTCCGGGGTCTTCATCTTCCCGATGACGTCCGAGGGATAGGCATCGATGTCAAAATAGGCAAAGAGCGTCTCAAGGCAGATCAGCCAGAGTTTTTCCGGCACGGCGTGTTCTGCGGCGATGGTTGCTTCGGCGTCGTTGAGGATGAGATATGCCTCATCGTTCCCATTGAAAAATGCCTTGAAACTATACAGGGTCCCCTTTGATTCCTTGAGGGTTTCCGGATCAACGTGGAGAAATACCGCCAGAGCCTGCCGCTTTTGATAGAGTGTGGGATCCTGTATGTCTTGCATCCAATTGCCCCCGGTACACTATTGCCGGTGACGCCGTCCTGTGTTTACTATGAAGGATGGATGTTTAAGATTATAAGTTCGTGCGTTTTCCCGGGCAGATACCCGATGTGCAGGAGTTGAGGACCATTGGGAAGTCACGATGCCCATTGGGAGAAAAAATGGATGTGTGGAAAGATATGTGTGTCAGACATTGAGGGGTTCGAATCCCTGTTTGAAGACCTTCCCGAATTGTACGCGGATTTTCGGATCGAGCGCACAGACCGGGCAGACATAGTCCTCCGGAAGATCCTCGAATTTCGTGCCGGGTTTGATACCCCGGTGAGGCTCCCCGCGTTTTTCGTCATATACGTAACTGCACATGGAACAGAGATAGCGGGTGGGCCTCCATGCATCAAAGCCCCACTTCCCGATCCTGCCTTTTCCCTGCATACCGCAGACCGGGCAGACATAGTCCTCCGGAAGGTCATCGAATGCCGTCCCTTCAGGGATACCGTTGTGCGGCTCCCCGCGGAGAGGGGAATAGATGTAGCCGCAGAGTTTACAGCGGTACCGGGTCATATCCTTTGAGGCTTTTTTCCCTGCCGGTTTTTTTGCGGATCTCTTCGGAGTGACCTTTACAGCTTTCTTCACTCCCGCTTTCTTCTTTACCGGAGGGGCAACCGTTCTTGCCGCAGGTTTCCTGGCGGCGGCCGGCTTTTTCTTCGCCAGTACAACGGGTTTCTTCTTTGCAGCAGGCTTTGAGACCTTCTTTACGCCTTTTTCAGGTATTGATTTTACAGCCTTTGCCATATACGCATCACCCATGCGGCCTCTCCTGCGCATGAAAGAGAAGAGAATCCGCCTTACTGGAACATGGAGGGTGGTGGCAATTATATATTTGGATAGTGCAGACGCGGGGCTTTTTGTTCCCTGACGATCAGGCAGGCGTCTTCACATTTATACAAGCACTGCATATACTCCTGATCAGGATCATCATGGACCTCCTCCCCGGCATCATCTATTCGTTTGCCACCCTGTTCATCATCCTTGACCCCCTCCTTTCCATACCGATATTTGCGGCGATGACCAAGGGACAGTCACCGGCGGAGATCCACAAGCAGGCGTTCATCGCCGTTGCCGTGGCCGGCAGCCTGATGTACCTGTTCCTGGTCTTCAACAAGCTGATCTTCGACATCCTCGGGCTCAATATTCCCAGTTTCCAGATCGCCGGCGGTGTCCTGCTCTTCATTCTCGGTATCCAGGAAGCGCTGGGCATCGAACTGGGTCACTCCAAGGGGCATGCCAAAACCGCCGCGGGCGTTGTGATCGGAACCCCCCTCCTCTGTGGGCCGGGGGCCATCACCACGGTGATGCTCCTTTCAAAGGATTACGGGCTCCTCATCCCGTTTGTCGCGATCACCCTTTCGCTCCTTGCCACCTGGGTCATCCTGTATTATTCAGAATTTATCCAGCGGGTTCTTGGGGATGTTGTCACCGATATCATGGGAAAAATGCTCGGTATGCTCCTTGCCGCCATTGCAGTTAACCTCATTGTCTCCGGCGTACTGACAATCGTTGTCGGATAAGTTCCGGATAGATATTTGTTTTTATCCGGGGGATTTACAAGTCCCGCTTCATCGCATAGACTTCCACCATATGGTGCGGGTGGTACCGCAGTTTTGCCTCGCGGAGCCCGGCAACGCCGAGATCGCTCTCCCGGTTGATATAGGTAAACTTCTTTGCAAGGCGAAGGGCAGTCTCATTGTTGATCGCCTTGTATATCCCCTCGCAGTCGGGCAGGCCTTTCTCGAAATGCACGAGCGCGGTATCGTTGGTCATGGGTTCATAGAGGGCGATGGCGCCGACCTTGGAGAAGACCCTGATGACCAGTCCTTCCAGCGGGAGTTCGTTGAAGTGGTCGATGGCAAAAAAGACGGCGTCCTTCTCATGGGCAAGGACCGGGTCGCCTTCGCACCCTTTCCACTCGCACCATTCGATGAGGAACCGTTTCACTTCCTCCCAGTTCTCCTTTGAGATCGGTTCGACAACATTGATACAGTTTTTCCGGAACTTGTTGAGCTGGCGACGGATCGTCAGATAATTTTTTCCGGGGAGTTCTGCAAGATCCGCTGCCTGGTAGACATATTCAAAGTGGTTGCGGTCGGGTATCAGGTTGATGCCCGGGCAGACCTCCCGCATCCATACGGCAGTCTCCGTGTCAATCACGACAATCGGTTCATTGTCGCTGACATCGGAGGCCAGCCGGATCAGGGAACGGAGGAGTGCAGGATTGCGGGGACCGATCGGGGGGCGGAACCGTGTTATGCTGCCAATGGTGCTGGCGATAATGATATTTTTTTCAACGTACGCGTAGGTGTAATGGGCAAAATGGTTCCAGCAGACCATGTTGGTGAAGGTATTGTCTGAATGCACCTGCGGGTAATGCGCATAGTGGTTCTCAAAAAATGCCCGGTCCAAGAGAGTAACGGGCTTGAAATCTTCTGGTCTCAGCATGGCCGATCACTCGTCCACAACAGCGGGATGTGTCCCTTCATGGGCTGGAATCCTAAAGGCTGGTAAAAGGATTCTGTACCCGGTTCCGCAATCAGGCCGATCCACGAGATGCCGGCACGGGTGCAATGCCCAACAAGGGCGGTAACGATCTCTTTTCCGATCCCTTGCTTCCGGTACTCCGGGAGGACGACAAGGTCCTGGATATAGCCATCCGAGATGCCGTCTGAAAGGACCCGTCCCATGCCAATGGCGTGTCCTGTTTTTATATCAATGGCAACGGCAAATGCAAAACTCCCCCGGATCAGGTCGTGAAGGGAACCGGGATCATATCCGTCCTTCCACCACCCTCCCGCACGATAGAGATGCACGATCTCTTCCTGGTCCCATGCATCCACAATCCGGATGACCACCGTGCCTTCCATCGCAGTCACACCTTTTTGTTAATAGTTACATGGGTTCTGAAGAAAAATTCTCTGTATGTGCCATTCTCCGGAGAATGCAATTTGTTAAAACAGGATACGTATCGGAATGAACATTCACGGGTTGTGCCTGTTTTGTTTCAGCCGGGCAATGGACGTATCGATGATTGCACCCAACCCTTCAACATCCCAGTGTTCAGAGTTCAGGATGATATGATACCGGGAAAGATCGTTAATGTCAATATTATAGTAGGAACGGTAACGGTCCGCTTCGCACTGCTCGCGCTCCAGCGTCAGGTTCTTTGCCGTCTCTTCATCGGCCACCTGGTCGCGGAAGACGATCCGCTTGATCCGGCAGCCGATGGGTGCGTACAACCAGATCTTGAGATCCGCATTGTCCACCATCCAGCCGGAGAGCCTGCCTTCCACGATGATGTCGTCATGTTCCTGCGCGATATCTTTCTGGCGGGCATCGATCATCTTGTCATAGGTCGGATCCTGCCGTGCAAGTTCGCCAAACCGGGCCAGCTCCATGTTGTGCTCTTTTGCCAGCTGGCGGAAGACCTCCCCGGCAGATATCAGGGAAAAACCGTGGCGCTCCGCGAGGTACCGTGAGAGTGAGGTTGTCCCGCTCCCGGGCAACCCGCTCACGGTGATCCGCATCAGAGTCCCCCGATATTGAGGGCCTTGCGGATGATCTGGGAGAGCGTAATAGAACAGATCATGTACCAGAAGATCCATGCCGGGATGACCCAGATGACCGCATCGCTGAGACTGTGGGTGCCGAGATATGGCATGGTGATAGTCGTGGTTGTCTGGGCCAGCCGGTACAGGAGCCAGAAGAAGATCGGGACGGAAAGGACGAGGATATAGGTCATGGGCTTGAACTGCTGCTGGGACATTTCGAGCTGTTCCTTCATGACCCGGTCTTTTTTTGCTTCCAGTTTCTTGATCTTCTTCTCGTCCTGGGAGAGCTGGGCCTCACGGAACTCTGCCTGGAACTCTTTCATCCGCTCCTGTGAATTTGTCATCTTCTCGTAATCGATCGTGTATTTCTGCACGATTGAGGAGTACAGGCCGGTCAGCGCAGAAAGGATAACGATCAGGATATAGAACGGTATACCAAACTCCGTGACCAGCGGGGCAAACACAGCGTCTATTGCCTGGCCGACTCCTTCACGCAACCACGGGACGGTATACGCCCACATCATGAGGAACATGAAGCCGAACGTGAACCAGAGGCTGTAGTCGTCCCAGATCTTTTTAAAATTCATGCGTTCACCGGAGGACTTCCGCAAGTTCGGCCGCCGAACGGTCGAGCAGGAAATCGGCATTTGTGATCATTTTTATGGTGCAGCCGGTGATCATCGCGTATGCCGCGGCGATGGACCGGTTGAACTGCTGGTGTTCCGCGATCGAGCGGGCTCCTTCCTTGTCCCGTGACCGCGTCTCATCAGTGAGGCGCCGCATGAGGATCTGGTCATCATCAGTTTCGACAAGTACAATGATATCCGGCATGATCTCGCGGAGCACCCATTCGGGGAGTCCCGCGAGATAGCCCTTGGGCGTCTTTACCGAGGCGTGCGTATCGATCAGGACATTTCCCGGGATCTTTGCAATGGCCTGTGCAGCCCGCTGCTGCAGTCGCTTCTGGACTGCGCGGTCCAGCGTGCGCATCTGGTCCCGGTCCTTAACGACATTATCCGCTTTTGCAACCTCGAACATGAAGGTGCCGAAATTGATTGACTGGTATTCGACACCCTGCTCCTTGAGGTTTTTCAGTGCTTCATTGACAACCGTTGTCTTGCCGACACCGGGAACGCCGGTGATGATGACCTTCTTTCCTTCCATCCTTGTCCCTTTCCTGTAAGAATCACTCTTTTCCAAAGAATGTCCGCATGAACGGGTACATCTCCATGATCTGCTGGCTCGCGATCTCTTCGTAGAGCCGGTAAGTGATACTCACCGTCAAGAGCAGACCGGTCCCGCTCACCGATCCGATGACACCAAAGAGGTTTGCAACGACACTGAGCACACCAATGAAGACGCCACCGATGATGGTTACTCGGGGGATATACCGGTCAAGGTACTTTTCAAGCACCTGCGGATTCCGGCGGTAGCCAGGGATGGACATACCGGACATCTGGATCTGCCGGGCAACATCCTTACTGTCGAGCCCGGCAGTCTTGATCCAGAAGAGCGCGAAGATCGCACCTCCGACCACCATGAATGTCATATTGATGCCCAGACGTAAAATTACCTCCCATACCGCGTGCCCGAGATCGGTTGTCCACCACATCCAGTCGGACGGGCCGTTGATTGGAGCAAGGAAGTACATGAGACCGTTCTGGGGTGTAGAACCATCGAATGTCCCGAGGATGGTAATCCCGACATTTGAGAGGAACATGCCCATCATCTGGATGTTTGCCAGGAGCACCATCACGAGGATCATGGGCAGAACGCTTGCGTAGATGAGCTTGACCGGGAAGCGCGCCCGTGCCCCGCGTATCTGGGCGTGGGCAAGCGGGATCTCGATCCTAGTAGACTCCACATAGACGATGACAAGGAAGATCGCGATGGTGGTTATGAACGCGAGCATATCTGAACTGAAGTACGCGAGGTAATTTCCACCATCCAGACCGATAGCAACAAGACGCGGGAAGAAACCGACGGGATACTGGTCGGTGATATTGGCCCAGCTGATGAACCCGTTGACGAGCGCCTGGGATATACCGGCAATGATGAACAGTCCCACACCGGAACCGATACCCCATTTCGTCACTACTTCATCCATGAAGAAGATGAGGACACCACCGATACAGATCTGGAGAAAGATCAGGAGGGATACTGCAAAGAGGTTGCCGCCAAAGAACTGGCTCGCGATGATCGTGTCGGGCTGCATGAACCCACCGACAATATTCGGGGCTGCTTCGACAACGATCATGACCATAATAAGCAACTTCTGCAGGCCCATATACATGACCTGCCCGCGCGTCTCGCTCGTGTCGATGCGCAGGATATCTGCACCTTTTAAGAGCTGGAGAACGATGGAGGCCGTGACGATCGGCCCGATACCGAGGTGAACGATCGAACCAGTTGCTCCGGCAAGGAGTGCACGGTAAGCAGCGAGCATATCCGCACTGTCGGGCGCAAGTCCAAACACCGGAATGTTCGTCAGGACAAAATACAGAATTAAAATTCCCACGGTCCAGATCAGTTTATTCTTGAAGTGAACGTGGCCCTCCGGGCTCTTGACTGCGGGCATCGCAGCGAGCAGGGGTTCCATTCGATCCAGCAGGTCTCCCATTGTTTCACCAAAAAAATATGTTGCCTATCAGACAACCTGGGCCTTTCCGCCCATTTTCTCGATCTTTGCCTTTGCGGTCTCTGAGAAGGCCTGTGCGGAGATATTGATCTTCCGGGTGATCTTACCGGTTCCGAGAACCTTCTCGATTCCCATATCAGCAGTATCGATCACAATCGCATCCCCGTCCTTCTTGGCAATACCCTGTGCAAGGAGCGAGGGCACGATCTGGTCCAGTGTACCGACATCGATGGTCGTCACTTCAGTCCGGGTCTGGTTACAGAACCCATCCTTACCGAATACCGGTCCACCCATTTCCTTATACCACTTGACAAAGTGGTGGGCGTTGATGCCGGCACGTCCCCGGCCGCCACGGTTTCCTGCACCGCGCCGGTTCTTGTGGGTGCCTCCGCCGCAGGTCCGCGATCCGCGGAATTTTGAACGCTTGTTGGTTGGCATCCTCTTCACCTCATCCTGTAAAGGAGACTATTGATCTCCTGACCATAATAGCCAAGCGATCCACCCTGGGGGAAGGTCCGCTTGGTGGTTTTGTATCCCTTGCGCGGGGGGTGCAGGCGGAGCACGGGCTTAAGGCCCGGCATGTCGCGCAGCTTCGTCTCGCCGCTGGCAAGTGCCTTTGCAAAGTCTGCAACACCGCCATAGGTCGAGTTGGACTTGATGTACTCGTCCGTGAGCGGGGCATCACCGATGACCCTGCCGCGGGTCTGCAGGAGGGTCTCAACGGTTGCTGCATCCACTTCCCCGAATGCCACGTAGTCCTTGACTTTCCGGATCATACCGAGGTTTTCAGGAGTGTCCGGGATCAGCACACAGTGGTTGATGTGATGCAGGCGCAGCATCTTCAAGGTGTCCTTGATGTCCTGGCGGGTCTTCACAACACCGCGGACCTGAACGACCGCGTACATTTACTGCGACCCCCCGGTCCGGATCATATTGGTTGCCTTGAGTGCGTTGAAGGTCGCCTTGGCAAAGTTGATGGTCGTGCGGGTCTGCCCGCGCGCGAACGTCCAGACATCCTTGATACCGGCAAGTTCGAGCACTTTCCTGCTGATGTCACCGGTAACAAGTCCCGTGCCCTGCGGTGCGGGCTTGAGGGTGACCTTGACGCTGCCGGCAATGCCGGTAACCTGCATCGGGATCGAGTGCGTTGCAGCACAGCCGCATTCCCAACTGCCGCAGCCACGGCGGACCTTGACGAGGTTCATCTTTGCCTTGACAATTGCTTTCTTGATTGCGTCGCCGACCTGTACGTCCTTGCCCTGGCCGAAGCCGATGTACCCGTTGCGGTTGCCAACGATGACAACGGCACGGAACTGGACACGGCGGCCCGAGTCGGTCATGCGCTGCATCATGGCGATATCGAGGACTTCGTCCTCGAGATCGGGGAGGAACGCATCGACGATCTGGGGTTCCTTGATGGGCCTGCCGCTCTCGAGGACCTGATCAATGCTCTTGATCTCTCCCGCAGCAACAAGCTTGCCAAGACCGGTGACCGGCTGCCATTCTTCTCGTTCGTATGCCATGTTACGCCATCTCCTTTTTTATGGCTGCTGCCACCTGTTCGACGTTGTTGACGATATCGCTGGCATTCTTGTTGTATGCCGCGATGTGAGCGCCCTTGAGGCGTTCTTCGGACGGGAGGATCTCCTCTCCGTAGGGGATGTCGAGTCCGCCATCCACGGCACCCTTGAGTGCTGCAAACACACGGGCTCCCGGTGTTGCACGGTTGAGCCCGATATCGAGAACCGCACTGTCCTGCCCGGCTTTCTTTGCCTTGATGGCAAAGAGCATGCCAGTGAGGTATGCAGCCGGGGTGTTGGAAGTTGATCCCTTGAATCCGTATTTCTCGAGCTCTTTTGAGTTAGCCGCTACGAGGGTACGGTCGCCGTCCATCTCAGCCGTAACGAGCTGCACGATGATGTGCCGGTTTGTCTTCCTGACGACCATCCTTGGTACGTCCGCAACGACAAGCCTCGTCCGCTGGTAGTAATCGGTTTTGCCTTCCCGCCGTCTCCGGAAGGGGACAAAATACCGCGATCCTGTTGCCATGTTACTTCATCCTCCCAAGGAGGATCTCCATCTGCGCCTTCATGTGCGCGACGCTCCTGAACTGGCCGCCTGCCGCTTTCCGGTAAAGGATGCGGTACATGTGCCGGTCAATTGTGCCGGCCTCGCGGAGTTCAACGAGCGCTTTCCTGATTGCACGGATCTTCTGGACCCATGCGGTCTTGCTCGGGTTGCGGGCACCTGCCGCACCCCTTCTCTTGCCAGCGCCTTTCCGGTGCCCGTAGGACCGCTGTGCGATCCGTGCGCGGGCCCGGCCGCGGCTGACACCCTTCTTCTGGCGTGCCTTGATGACACCCTCGGTGACGAGTCCCCTGAGGTCCTCACGCGAGATCGCGTTCTCGATGTCCGAGATACGGGACGGATCGAACCAGACCCGGTTGACACCGCATTTCAGGATTGCTGCTGCAATGCGTTTCTGGCTGGCGACGTCACTCATTCTTCTTCACCCCGGACTTAGTGGTCTTTTTTGCTGCGGGTTTTGCCTCGGCAGCCTTCTCTGCCTTGGGCTTGGCGGCGGCTTTCTTTGCCGGTGCCTTCTTCTCAGCCTTTGCTTCAGGCTCTGCCTTGGGCTTTGCTTCTGCCTTCTTGGCCGGTGCCTTCTTCTCTTCAGCCTTGGGTGCCGGTTTTGCCTTGGCGGCTTCCTTCTTGACCGGGGCTTTTGCCTTGGACGCTGCGGGTTTCTTCGCATCCTTCTTCGGTTTTTCCTCGTCCCTGGCTTCTTCTTTTTTCACCGGTGCCTTCTTTGCTTTGGCTTTCACCGTGCGGGCGTTGAGCACCTTGAGACCTGCTGCGATCGCTGCATCCTGAAGTGCAACGCGCTTGCGGTCGCCAACGGTGGCTGAAATCCTGACTGCCTGGGTCTTGGGGTCGAGTCCCTCAAGTTCCTTGATTGAGGAGATGAGTGCCTCGAAAAAGCCGCTCGGGTGCATGCCGCGGACTGCAACAGGGCTGCCGAATCCCGGCTTGGGGAGTGCTCCCTTTGCCTTCTTCTGCTCCCTCTGCTTGTTATGCTGGCCGCGGGGTTTTCTCCATGAATCGGAGAGCTGGCGTTTCTTGCCATATCCATCACGCTTGAAGCTTGCGCCCTTGTCAACGCGTACCCGGATTAATCGCTTTACTTCAGTTGCCATTGACTTCAGCCCCTCTGGACCATGTAGATGCCATCCTGGAATACACGCGGGTCGCGGTTGCGGATGTGACAAGCGTGTTCGATGTTCGCTGCCGAGTTGCCGACCAGTTCGCGGTCGCTGCCGTTCAGGACGACTTCGTCATTGGATACTTTTGCCGTCACACCGGTCTCGATCCGTGCATACCGCGCCTTCTTCTCACCAAGGAAGTTGGCAATCTCAAGCCGGTTGCCCTGGAGCTTGAGCTGGATGGGGAAGTGGCTGTACACCACTTTCATGCGGTACTCGAAGCCTTCGGATACACCACGGCACATATTCTTGGTGTGCGCCTCAAGGGTGCCGACCATTGCCGTGATCTCTTTCCTCTTGGACTCGGTGGAGATGGTGACTTCCTTGCCATCACAGGTAACCGTGACCTGGGGGAAGCGCATGTTGCGGGAGAGCTGGCCCTTGGGACCGGTCACCTTGAGTTGTGTACCGTCGAGCTGGGCCTTTACGCCATCGGGGATTTTTACCTTTCGTACTGCTGCCATCATCGCACCTCTAGTACACGTACCCGAGCAGTTCGCCACCGATACCTTCTTTCCTCGCCTGTTCGTGGGACATGACGCCACGGGAGGTCGAAAGCATCAGGAGACCGAAGTTCTTCCCGGGAAGGTACTGCTTTTCCCAGTATTCCATCTCATCCAGCTGTACGGAGAACCGGGGGCTGATCGCACCGCAGCGGTTGATCCTGCCGTTGAGGCTGACCTTGAGCTGTCCGCCCCTGCCGTCCTCAATGAACTCGAAGCTGCCGATGTACCCGGCATCCTGCATAATGCGGAGCATTGCGCCGAGGAGCTTGCTTGCGGGTTCGATTACGCATACGGACTTGCCGGTGTCACCTGCATTTTTCAGGGCACACATTCCGTCTGCTAAAGTATTTGATCGTGTCATTCTTGCTCACTCCTCAGCTCATCTTCTTGAAGCCCATCTTCTGGGCCCATTCGCGGAAGCACTGCCTGCAGAACATGATATGGTATCTGCGTACGAGCCCCTGTTTGCGCCCGCACATCTTGCATTCGTTCGCACCGCGACCGTAGACTTTCTTCCTTTCTCC
>NZ_JALOCH010000026.1 GCF_023227875.1 Methanoregula sp.
CTGGCAGACCTCGTTGCACTATTGATCCGGTATACTATCTACGGTTGATCTCATCGCATATATGTTAAAGCATTTGATAAAAGGAACTAACATGCAGGAGCGGTTTACCGGGAATTGTCCGGTGTATCCGTGCACGGGGTGTGCCGGCCGTTGATCCGCTCGAGGTCTTCGAGCTTGTTGATGTTGGTGAAGGACCGGAGCCCGGGGTCGTATGCCCTGAGTTCATTAACCGGGACATACCGGGTGTTGATCGAACGGATCATCGGGCGCAGTGAATAGGACTCGTGGTTTTTTAGGTATTCCAGCAGGACCTCGCGCCGGTATACTGCGTGGAGGGGTTCGAGCATGTCCTGGTTCCAGCTCGGGATCGCTGCATCGGAATCGCCGATCGTGTCGAAGAGGTACGAGATGACTCCTGCGTCGAGGCAGGGCATGTCGCACGCGGATACGAAGAGCAGGTCGCCCTTTGCCGCAAGGGCCCCGGCATGGAGCCCGCCGATGGGGCCGATCCCCTGGCGGATATCGGTGATGCACCGCACCCCTTCAATGTGGTCAAAGCGGCGGCACTGTTCCGGGTCCCGGGCCACGAGGATGATCTCGTCCACGACCTGCCGGAGCGTATCCACGAGACGTTCGATGAACGTCTTTCCCTGGTAGATGAAAAAATATTTTTCTTTGCCATTGGCACGCCGTGCTTCACCCCCTACCAGAACCACTGCGGACCTCATGCCTTCACCCCTGCTCCCCGGAATTATTGGATCTCCTGTATGTAGTAGTTTACGCGAGGGGAGATCCTGCCCTTCCGCACACCTTTCCTCTCCATGTCCAGGAGTAGTTGCTTGATCTCGATTGCCGGTGAAAATCCCCCGATCCCGCCTGCTGCCACGACCCGGTGGCACGGGATGACGAGCGGCGTTGCGTTGCGGGCCATTGCCTGCCCGACCACGCGGGGTGATGTACTGACCTGCCGGGCGATTTCACCATACGTTGCGGTCTTCCCGTACGGGATCTCCTGTACGGCCCGGTAAATCCGGCTATAGGGTGTATCATCGTGGATCGCGACACTCGCAAACGACCGGAGGTTGACTGCCCGTCCTGCGCAGAACTGCCGGACCGGCGTGGGGACATCGCCGTCGATCCCGGTGGTCGCGAAACGGACCCGGTGGATGGTGTTCCCGCTCCAGTACACATGGACATGCCAGAGCCCGAGCCGGCACGAGCCGCTCAGGATCTCCATGGGGCCAGCACCTCCCGGAACTGTTCGCAGTTGCATGCGATCATCTCGGCCTGCATCCACGGTGGCAGGGCATCGCGTACTCTCTTCTCCAGGAAGCGCTTCTCGCCCAGGACGAGGACGCCCCGGTCCTCGGGTGTCCGCAGCACGCGCCCGAGTGCCTGCAGGGAGCGGTTCACCGCGGGGAGCGTGTAGCAGAGGAACTCGCCCTCGGTCCCGAACTTGTGCCGGTAATACTCGATCATCATCTTCCGCACGCGGTTGAACGGGGCAAGCGGCAGGCCGATTACCATTGCGCCGGCAAGCATATCGCCCCGGTAGTCGAGCCCCTCGCTCCACTTCCCGCCCGAGACCGCGAACATGACGCCCGATTCGCGCCGGGAGGGCAGGGAGAGGAACTCCGAGAGGGCGGCGTTCGCGTTCGCCGTGTCCCGGGGTTCGATAAAGATCTTCTTTCCCCGGATATCCCGGGTGGTGAGTTCCGCGTAGGACTCGAGGATCTGGTAACTGGGGAAGTAGATCGCACGGTTGCCTTTGAGGGAGCAGAACGACCGGATGTATCCCGCGATCCGGTTCGTGTTGTCCCTGTTCTGCCGCATCGAGTACGCGGTGGTGATGTCGTTGGCGCAGGCGATGAGCCGGTTCTCCTTCGGGAACGCATTGGGCAGGGAGAGGGTGGTGACATTCCCGTTCCCGAAATAATATTTCCGGAAACTCTCAACCGGCGAGAGCGTGCCCGAGATCAGGATGGTGCAGGCATGCGAGCCGCAGACTTCCGAGAGCGAAGCGGCCGGGTCGATGCTGCGGACTTCGAGCGTGATCCCCGACTCGTCCCTGCGGTACACGGTCAGGAACGCGGGATCGGTGGCGGAGTTGGAGAGCCGGAGCAGGAACTCCGTCAGCCGCTCGATTGCGGTCTCGCGGAACTCGCCCGACTTCTGGTTTTTCTCATGGATCGTTTCGGAGAGCCCCATGAGGTCGTCAACGATCTCGTCCATGTCCTTGTAGAGCGATTCGCGGATGATCATCCGGTCGAAGATCGCGGGGTCGAACCAGTCTTCTGCTTCCGCAGAATTGGCAAGGCCCCGGATGAACTCCGTGAGCCGGGGCAGCACGTGCCGGACCGCCTCCGCCCCCTTGTGGCGCCGTGCCATGCCGGAGAGTTCCCTTGATGCCTGTTCGAGGTCGCGTTCCTCCATCGTGACGCTCTCGATGCCGGTGATCACGTCCCCGCAGTTGTGCGCCTCGTCGATTAAGAGGAGCACGTCCTGCGGCTCGACGCCGAGGTTCGCGTAGAGCTGGTCGCGGATGTCGCGGTTGAAGAGGTGGTGGTAGTTGAGGATCACGACGTCCGTAGTCCTTGCGGCCTGCATCATCAGTTCATACGGGCAGATCTCGCCGCAGAACTCCGTGAGCTCGCGGGGCGGGACCGGGTTTGCGATAACACGATCTGCTTTGTTCCGTAAGGCGGTAGAGGGCACCATCTTGACCCCCATGCTCTCGGCCGGCACAAACATCCTGCTCGCGATATAGTACGGGCAGAGGAGGGGGTGCTCCCGGTCCATCCGCCGGATCTGCTGGATGATGAACGGGTCTTTTGATGGGGTCAGCGCTCCCTTGTCGGCCCGGTCCCGCATCAGCGAGTTCGAGAAGGCCTTGACCCCCTCGCACCGCCGGTAGATGTCCCCTTCGCCGCCGAGAGGGCACATGCTGCCCTTGCCTACCAGGTACACGGTCTTGATCTGCGGGGCCTTCTTCCTGACAAGTTCGAGTTCGCGGATGAAGGTCGTGAGCTGGCTCACGGTCCGGACGGCAATGACGATCTTCCGCTTCTTCCGCTCGGCAAGGAGCGAGGCAACAACGCTCGACTTCCCGGAGCCGGTCGGGGCATCGATCATCGCGATCCCGCCCGTGCGTGCCACCTCCGCTGCGACCTCGAGCATGTGGCGCTGGCCGGGGCGGTACTCGCTGTACGGGAAGTAGGTGTCGATGCTGTCCATTTCTCTTGTTATGTTGGCGGCTGAAGGTTTTATGGGTGTGGGAACGTGAGGTGAAAGTAAAGAGCGTCGAAAAAAGTATAACTGTGTATACACAATAAATCTATCATGGTGACCAAGACCATCAACATCAAGGAATCTGCGTATCACGCGCTCAAGGCACACAAACGGGCCGGGGAGAGTTATTCCGATGTGATTCTCCGTGTCACCGGAGGCGAGGAGAAAAGTGTCTGCGATTTTTTGCAGACTGTCGATCCCGGGGTACGCAGTGAGATTGCAGAATCCGTGAAGACCGCAAAGACTGAACTCGCTCGCATCAAGCCCCGGAAGGTATCACTTTGACTATCGTGGATACCTGTTTTCTCATCGATCTCATGAAGGGAGATCCGGATGCAGAAACAGTGACACAATTACACGACCCCCTCAAGACAACTTCCATCAGCAGCGCTGAATTTCTCTATGGTGCGAAGAAGAGCGGTAAAAAGAAAGTCTATGACGTTTCGGAAAAATTCCTGCATTTTTTTCCGGTTCTTCCATTCGATGCGGAATCTGCAGTCATCTATGCTGATATTGCATCAGCCCTCCCCGGAAGTGGCCGGCATATCTCCACATTCGATGAGCTGATCGCGGCAATTGCGCTCCGCCATGATGAACCCCTGGTTACTCGTGACCGGCATTTTTCAATAATCGAAGGGCTTGATATTGTCTCATATTGAACCCCTGTTCTGGAATCCACAGGTTATTTTTACTTTTCGGGAAATCCCGGTTTGTCTGACCTGTGCAATTTATTTGAAAGATTCTGTGCGACTCCCGTCCGTACCCCCCGTGGCGAAGGGCTGATAGATCTTCCCCGGCCAGCCCCTCCTGTCAGGAATCACGCCCCTCCCCGGAAATATCAGGAAAATAGGAAAATTTTACCAGAACAAAAGAGAATAATTAATTACATTCTCACTCTGCCGGACTTGCGCATCTTTTTTGTGAGAATCTGCAAATCGTTCAGTACTTTTGAGTCATGAAGTGCGTCCGCGTACTTCAGTATGGTACGGCTTTTTGTCTTCATGTATGATTCACCATTCATCCGGGATACCCGGTTACCTCAACGCCCATATCGGAAAAATGCGGATCGTTTGTGACAACCGATGCGTTGACGGATAACGCGGACGCAGCAATGATCGCATCCGCAACGGAAATTCCCGGACGCTTTATGGTGCCGGCATTAATCGCGATCTCCCGGGGTTAACGTGATAATAATTATCGCTGGTAATTTCTTATCTCAATTCCCGCATACTTTGCAATCTTGTTAAAATCCGTATCTGCGGTAATTATTGTTCCTGCATGATGAGCAAGCGCTATGCCGGTAATCAGGATATCAAATGCATTCACCCGGTTCCCCTCTTTTGCCATACGGGCTCCGATACCACTTGCAATATCCGCAGCCATAAGATCGAAATCAAGGATCTCAACATCGGAAAAAAAGTGCCGGAAAAATTTCTCCTCTCTTGGCGATTTCATTCGCTGGATCCCTGCCATGATCTCGTAGTAGGATATCGTTGTCACGGCAGCCTTCTCACCCTGCGGTATGAGACTGGAAAGGTTCTCGTTCCGGAAGTAATCGATTAAAAACGAAGTGTCAAGGACGATCAAATTCTCGCCCGTCCTGAACTGCGCATCTTTTTTGTGAACATATGGAGATCGTCCAGTACCGTTGAGTCGCGGAGCGCCCCGGCATACTCCCGGATGTCGCGGTTCTTCCTGTTGATAAGGCGGTCAATGACATCGGAAAAACTGTCACCGCCTTCCTTGAGGACGAGAAGCGAATGATATGTTTCATCGCGGAGGGTGATGGTCTTCATTGCTTCATGCATTATAACACGATGCTATTTATATTTTATTTGCGGCAGCGTCGGACCGGATGATCCTGTTTTCCCCAAAAGGCCCCACGGTTTTGAGAATTCTTAAAAAAGCCGGTGTCAGATGGGGGTATATGAGAACGCAGTTGTCATGAACATCGATCAAAGGTATGGTCATGTACAGATTATCACGGATACCCGGTTACCTCAACGCCCATATCGGAAAAATGCGGATCGTTTGTGACAACCGAGGCTCCGACCGACAAAGCGGACGCAGCAATGATCGCATCCGCAACGGAAATTCCCGGACGCTTTATGGTGCCGGCATTAATCGCGATCTCCGAAGTCAGCGGGATGAGGTTCAGTTTCGAGCCCTGGACCTGCATGACCCGGAGCCGGGCGGTTGCTGCATCTGTTTTCCTTGTGTAAATGTATACAAGCTCGGTCAGCGTGATCGTTGCAACGAATCCTTCTGCCTCTCCATCCTGGATGGCCTCAAAATATTTTTTAATGGTATCCGATCCTTCTTCGCGGTTAAAAAATGCGAGAAACGCGTGGGTGTCAAAGAGCAATCTTGTCTTCGAGCTCATCATCCCACTCCTTCCGCATCTCGTTAAGCAGTGTCCCGGTATCCTTCAGCTTGTCAACGCCCCAGAGTTCTGTAAGGTTGACCAGCGGCCTGAGACAGATGCCATCATCCTCTTCCACGATCACCAGCGAGTCACCTTCCTTTAACGAGAATTTTTTCCGGACTTTTGAAGGAATGACGATCTGGCCTTTTGAGGACAGGGTAACAACGTCCATAGTATGAAATTAGTTGGATTGTAAGATAATATAGTTTTGGCTTACTGAGTAAGACATCTGTATTAATGTAAGAAAAAATTCATGGGAAGATGTATATCAGAGAGTGATTTCTCTGTCGATTATCACCGGTGGCGGTCTCCCTTGATCGTATGAAGTGACCTGTGTTCTCCCGGGATCCATTCTCCGTCGGAGAAACACGGTTCTTAAGAGGGAACGGGCATCACGGGAAGCGGTAATTCTTAAAAATGCCACAGTAATTCGACCCGGCCGGGTGTTTTTCACGACGAAAAAGGCATGACGGTATGTAGCGGTATTTGGATGGACGAACGGCCGGAAAAGCGGTAGTGGCAGGTCCGATCGGAAAAAACGCGTTTTTTGGATCGGTTTTACTTCGGCTCACCTATAGTTCACGTCGGATGAAATGGTGACCGTGGGGTACCCATACTGTCGGAGATCCAAGGCTGCGATGTCTCATATCCCGGCACATGATGGGAGTACCACCCCCCCGGAATAGTATCCGGGCTCATTTCTGCACCGGATTGCCATTTTTCCCTGGTGTCCGACCGGCCTGTTTTTGGGGTTTTTGCGGGGAGTGCCACGGGAAATTGTGCTATGGGCTCCGTTTGCTTATCCGGAGATTTTGCGAGGAGAAAAACCGGCCTGTTTAGAGCTTGTTTTAATCGAGGATCGGGTGGGGAGATGAGATTTGGGGTGTGGGGGGTGGTGATCCGTGACCCGGCGGTCGCTATGGGGGTTCTGGCGGGGTTCGAAGTTTTACGTCGGAGAATTCTTTGAATTCTTCTCATCCTCGTGGTTCGAAGATTTTCTGCGGAAAATCTTCTCTTCCTCAAGGTTCTGACAAACCTTTCGGATTCTGATGAACCACTCGCACGTCGAAGAACCGGGGCGATCTGACAAAAAAGACCGGTCAAGTGTCATCAATGAATATGACACCGGGGAAGATTTTGAAATGCGGGTCCCCCGTCAGGACCTTCGCACGGTTTTTCATTGCGGTTGCAATGATCAGGGCGTCGGCAATCCCGCCTTCCTTCATCGTGCTCCTGACGCCTCCCGCAAGCCGTGCAATGCTGATGTCAATCGGAACGATACGACTACGCTGCCGGATCTCAAGCAACATCTCCTCCATCTTTGTGGGGTTACCGGTGTTGTGCCGTTCCAGTTCCGCAATTGTAATCACGGACGTAATCAGATGTTCGGTCCCTTCGAAAAACGGATGAACCCGCATATCCCCCTGCCAGTAGTGAACCCAGGCCCACGTATCAAGAACGATGACGATGTTAATCCTCTCCACTGCACACGTACTCAGGCAGGTCCGGGAACTTTCCAAATCCCGAGGGGAG
>NZ_JALOCH010000006.1 GCF_023227875.1 Methanoregula sp.
CGCATGATACCGATCTCCTTGATCCGCTCGTTCACGGACATCATCATGATGTTGAAGATCGAGACCCCGGCAACGATCATGGATATCCCGCCTATTGCGGTAACGAAGGTTGTGATGGTACCAAACGTCTCGTAGAGCGAGTCGAGCGTCGCCTTGCTGTCCGTTACGCTGACGATCTTGTCCCTGCGATTCAGCTGCTTCTCGATGATCTTCTTGACTTCGGCCGTGTCCTGCCCTTCTTTCACCTTGACGACGACCTGATCGTACTGATCGATATCCCCGAAGTTGGACTCATACCAGTCCTGGGTCACGACAAGGGCATTGTCCGTACTGAGATCAAAGCTCATACCCCGTTCCTCGATGATCCCGGTGACGCGGAGCGTACCGTACTCTCCATCTGCACCGATGGTGATCCGCGATCCGACCCGGATATTATTATCCTCGGCAAACTCGGATCCCACGAGGCACCCGGAGTTCCCGTTGTTGTAATCCCCGGCCGTGAGGACCAGGTTGAAATCAGGGATACGCTGCGGGTCCACCCCATAGATGGTTGCCACGATGTCATCACTGCCCACACCCACGCTCATGCGCTGCGACGTCTGGTGTACCGGGATGGCAATGTTCGGGGCAACCGCCTGCTTGATCTTCTGGTAGTTCGAGTCAGAGATGTACTGGTCCTGGGTACTGCCGCCCGGTGCTCCTCCGCCCGGTCCGCCCTCGCTCGCACCGGAGTACGGGCTTACGATCACGCTGTCACCGACAGAGTTGAGGCTCTCGGAGACCGAGGCGACCATGCTGTTGCCCAGGATCCCCATGGACGCAATGGCAACGACACCGATCACGATCCCGAGCATCGCGAGGGTTGAGCGGAGCATGTGAAGGCGGATATTCCGCTTGGCGATCTCCCAGAAAATTGCGGTCATGCCGCAATTCTCCCGTCTATGATCCGTATGGTCCGGTTCGTATAATTGGCAACATTGGGGTCGTGGGTCACAACGATGATCGTAGCACCTTTTTTATTGAGTTGTGTCATGAGTTCCATGATACTCGCCCCGGTCTTTGAATCGAGATTTCCCGTCGGTTCATCGCACAGAAGGATATCCGGGTCGTTGATGAGGGAACGGGCAACTGCGACCCGCTGCTGCTGGCCACCAGAGAGTTCCAGGGGGGTGTGCGTATAGAGATGTTCGTCCAGCTGGACCGCCCGGAGCACTTCTTTTGCCTTCTCCACATTTACGCCTCCCTTGAGCATCTGGGGAAAACTGACGTTCTCGATGATATTCAGGAGTGGGAAGAGGTTGAAATACTGGAAGATGAACCCGATCCGGTCCCTGCGGAGACTTGTCAGTTCCACATCGGACATATCCCGTATCGGTATCCCGCTCATGGAGATACTCCCTGAGGTGGGCTTGTCAAGGCATCCCATAAGGGTGAGCAGGGTGGACTTCCCCGAGCCCGATGGCCCCATGATGGAGATAAACTCCCCCAGGTCCACGGCAAATGAAATGTGGTTGAGAGCAGTGACATCCCCCGACTTGAGCGGGTAGACCTTCACCACGTCTTCAAACTGTATTACCGGTTCCATGGCTGCCGCCTCACTGGTTCTTCTTTCTCTTCATGTAGAGGTACCCACCGGCTGCAAGCGCTATTACGAGGATTACAGCGATGAGGGGGAGCAGTGACGGCTGGGCGGCACTCTGCCCGGATGAGATGGCAGTTGCAAGATTAACCGTCTGTTGTGAAGTAATTACGTTGCCATCGGTATCCTTGTAGGACAGCTGGAGCGGAACGCTTGTTTTGCCATCAGCGGAGAATGTCACTTCAAAACTCCCGAAATCATCCGGCTTGAGTACACCGACAACATAGTTTTTGTAGGGATCCTCTGCGGTTGCGGGAGACAGCGATGAGATTGTCACTGCATTGGCAGTTTCAAGACCGGCATTGGTGACATCCCCGGTTATGTGATAGACCGTGCCTTCCTGTTTTATCACGATGTTGTTCATCTTGGGATCGGCCTGTTTCTTGTTCTCGCCAAAAGTAACCGGCAGGTCAACAGTGGATATGTGAGGATTGTCCCCATTATCGTAGTTCACGGAGATATTGACAAGAGACTCCTTGCCGGGAGTTATCGAAACGGTCCGGTTTACAGCGGTTCCGGATGCAAGGTTCCCGAGGTATATCTTCGAGGGATTTGCCGTGATTCCGTCTCCGGATACCTCGAGGATGACATTCTTCACGTCATTTTCCCGGGGATTGGCAATCTGCACGGTGATCGAATCTTTCTTGTCCTGCGTGAAGGTGTCGGGCTCATCCACGATCGTCAGCACGAGGGGAGTGTTCTCCACCTTGACCGGCATGATGTAATACAAGTTATCCGATGCATCGCGGAGGCTTAACGAGAAAGATGGATAATACGTTCCTTCATTTGCATCGGTTGCAATGGAGAAGACAAACGTCCGCGTCTGGAGCGGCCCGATATTGGCTGATGTGTCATACGTTCCGCTCGTCAGCCGGATATCCTTGTCACCAAACGTTGCATGGTTGATTGAGATACTCTGATTCGCATTCCCGTTGGATACATAGAATGTTGCGGTGCCGGTCTCCCCCGTGAAAAAAACTTCGGGATCGATGCTGACACTGGATACATATACCTTGCCGGCAGCGGCAGTGGATTCCGGGCTACTATAGGCACTGGCAGATCCGGTAAGGATACACGCCGCCAGGAATATTCCGAGTACGAGCAGGATCCCTGACCAGAGACCGGTGTTTTCGGAGGCCGGGACAACAGGATCATAGATTCTGCCGGTTTGTTCCGTAACCTGCACATTGTGTTTGCATTGTCTGATTCCAAACATGGTTTTCCTCAATTCAATCGTTGAGTTGTAGTAATTTTTTTTACTACTTGAAATGTAAAGTTAAACTTACATCTATTAAAAGATTCTGAAAAAGTAGTAAAATTTTTAACAACCAAAAGAGCATCTATCAGTATGGAGAGCATCCCCTCTGACCTCATAAAATCGCTCAACGATCTCGGGTTATCCAACTATGAAGCGAGTGTCTATGCCGCGCTGGTGCTGTACGACAACGCGGAGGCAAAGGAGATCATCGATTTTCTCTCTATTTCCAAGCCGAGCGTGTACGAGGCACTGGATCGTCTTGCAGAGAGGGGACTTGCCGTGAAGAGAATCTCAAAACCGGCCCGGTACAGTGCCATCTCTCCCGAAATGGCCATCGACCTCCTCATGGACAAACACAAAAAAGCTGCAGATCAGGCACTTGCGGCACTCAGAACGCTGGAGAAAGGGAAGGTACGCACGGAGAAGGAGGATGCCCTCTGGACCATCTACGGGGATGCCAACATCGAGTATAAAATCCGTGAACTCTTCGGTAAAGCGAAACGTCAGATCAACTGTATGATCGGGGAACGCTACCTTCCGTTTATTGAGAATAATAAGATCAGAAATGTTTCGTTGCACCTCATGGTGATCTCGGATGATCCTAATCTCAAGGGAAAACTGAAGGAATTGTTTCCGGGAAAAAACACGGACATCCATGTCATCTCTACAGAACAATTCAAAGTCCCGCCACCATTTGCTCCACCGGAATTTGAAGAACTCAACAAGCTGATGAGCGTAGAAAATATCCTTGAACTGATCATTGATGACGAGGAACTCATCATGGTTCCGCCGTTTATTTCCGGCAGTGCTTCGGTCCTCAATACCAGGAATAAAGGCGCTATACTCCAGATGAAAATGTTCAGTCAGCTCAACTGGAAACGGTTTGCCGCGGGGGAGGAATTGCCTTTTCCCTTACCTCTTCACAAAAAGGAGCAGTGATAATAATCGGAAAAAAACGGGAAAGATCAGAGTACTGCCTTCTGGAACATAATGCTCTCTGCCCTATGGGTGGTAGAGAAAATCACTTTTGTGAATCAGTAAACCTCGATTAGTCCTTTGCTCTTTCCTGTCAGCGACCGCCCACCCTGCGGGGTCACGACAAATGTATTCTCGATCCCGACCAGCCCGATATCCGGTATCCCTTTCTTGGGCTCGAGGGCAAAGACCATCCCTTCCTCAAGGGGCTCATCGAATCCCTCGGCAATGACAGGAGTCTCGTCGATCCAGAGCCCGATCCCGTGGCCGAGGAACTTCACCTTGTGGTTGCCAAAGCCCATGAAGTTGGGGAGGAATTCCGGTTCAAGGCCGGCCATGATGTTTCGGTAGATATCCGAGGGGATAGCACCGGGTTTGAGCTGCGATGCCATGGCATCCTGGATTGTCACGCATCGCTCGTGCTCCCGGATCGCGGCGTCCGGAATCGGCAGGCCGAACATGTACGACTGGGTCTTGTCGGTCTGGTACCCCTTGTACCCGCACCCGATATCAATGACGACGAGGTCACCTTTCTTAAGGTTCCGGTCCGGGCTGCCCATCTGGGGGGACGAGGGGTGCATCCCGTAGATGCCGCCGGGTGTATTCACGCAGGTGGGGCAGATCGAACTGGTGCCAAACCCGATCTGGCCGAGGAGCATCTCATTGAACATCCCGAAACGGATGATACCCTGGTGGCCTTCTTTCACCATGACTGAGAAGAGGTTGCAGGTAAGGGCCGCCTCATCGATCCCCTCGACAAGCATGCCGGGCACAAGGTCTTCGAGCACGTGACGGTGGATCTCTCCGGCCCGCTCCATCAGCGCAAGTTCGTACGGGCTCTTCTTTGCCCGGACTGCGGATACCTGCTCGTCAACGGACCGGATATCGGAGAACGGCAGGTACTTCCGGAGCCGCTGGAGCTGGGCGATTGACATAAGGTCGGTCTCAAGATAGACTGTCGAGGGCAGGGTGCCCATCGCTGCTGCCACGTCCCGGTAACTCCGCATCCTCCGGATCTCCGGAAAGAGTGACTCATCGACTGCCCGCTCGAAACTCTGCCGCACCCAGAATACCACATCGCCGTCTTGCGGGATGAGCAGCAGGCCATCCTGCATCGTGCCCGTGAAGTAGTAAAGGGGGATCTTGCCAGTGATGGCCGCAAGCTCCCAGCCGGGCTGCTTTGCATCCATCCGTGCCCGGAAGCGCTCCAGCCGGTCTTCGAGTTCGGTGAGCGGGACTTTCATGTCATTATCATGGAATGGAAGGAATGATAAAATTGATGGCATGCGCTGTTACGCCAAAGATGTGAGGTTCGGATCCGCGAACAGGTCATCCGGAGAATACAGGGAAAGAAGTGAGGGATATTCAGTTAAACTGGTATAAAAAAAGAAAAGGAAACAAATTTTTCATTCTATTTTCGTTGGCTCTTCTCTTCGTCCCACCGTTCAAGTACTTCGTTGCCTTCGATAAAGACGAGCTTGTGCTTGCGGGCATAGAGTTTCGCGTCCTCTTTCGAGAGAGCATAGCCGGACTCGTCGTCCAGCATCTCGCAGATCGTGACCGAGGGGGTGATGCCGGCCATCTCGGCCATGGCAATCGAGAGCTCGGTCTGTCCCTTCCGGACATCGAGGAGACCATCTGCAGCCCGGAGGAGCGCCATGTGGCCCGGCGTCCTGAACGTCTCGTGGAAGTTCACGTTGCCGCCATTGAGGGCACGCTTCACCTGCTCGGCGATCGCGTTCACGGTCAGTGACCGGTCACGGTCGGTGATGCCGGTGAAGGTGTTCCGGTGGTTCACCCAGAGCGAGAACGAGGAGTGGTTCTTCCGGTCGTACGGGATGTCACCTTCCCGTTCTGCAACGGCAATCGCCCGGAGGGCGTCGCTCGCAAACGGGAGACCGAGCTTCTGCGCAGCAACCGGGTGGACAGCCGTGCAGATGAGGCCACCACCGTCTTTCCTCATCCGGACAATATCCTTTGGGGTAACGGCATCGGACCGGATCGCAAAGTCGGTCTCACCCTCGCGGTCATCGAAGTCATAGAGCAGGATGAACTTCCCGTCCCGGAGTGCCGCAAGGGCGTCGTCGATCACTGCCCCACCTCGACATTAATGCTGTCATTGTCCTCGACACCGAGTTTCCGCCGGAGGGCGATGGGAGCGATCACTTCGATAAGGTCGTCGGGGTAGTGCGTCCTGCCGGGCACAACAATGCCGCACTTGATCGTGCCGATCCGGCACGCGATGCACCGGGCGTCGCCAAACGTCCGGCCATCCGTGGAGAAGCCCTTGATCCGGGTCCAGTCGAGCGCGTCGATCTTCTTCCTGATCGTTACGCTGGAGGGGGCGAGTTTGATATTGAGCGTGCCCGGGTACGGCTCGAAGCCGAGGCAGGCAGCGAACTGTTCCTTGTACGGCCCGAGGCTCATGTAATATTTGCCCTCGCCAATGCCGCTGACCACCGCACCGCTCAGCTGGTAGGCATTCCCGCCTTCCGAGAAGATCCGGCTGTATTCTTGGTACTCTTTCCGCAGTACCTCTTCACCGGGTTTTGTCACCGTCACGTGCTGGCCATCCGCTGAGAGGGTCCGGGTGATGTATCCTGCCGTCTCGAGACTCTTGAGCCGGCGCGACGCAGTCTGCTGGCTGATCGCGAGCATTTCACCGATGCTCTGGGTGGAAACAAAGATCGGGCCGCGGCACCCGCCCCGTACCGCAAGCGCCTTGAGACACTGGAGATCCTCTGCTGCTATCATGCTTATCAGAATTGAGATGCTTCTTATTTATGGGTTGCTCTTCATGCAATCCCTCGTCGGGGTTCGTTTTGTGTCGAATCTACGTTCGTTAATTATATAACACTAGGGCTCCTTGGTTATGAGCATGAAATCCGGATTGCGGAACCAGCTTGCCGAGAAGATGGCAGGTGAAATTACGCTGTCGGACTCACCGGGGCATGCGCTGAAGAAATGGCGCGTGAACTTTGAGATCGCACCGGGCGTCCTCTCGGACCGCCTTGGCGTCTCCCCGTCAGTCATCAGCGATTACGAGGGTGGCAGGCGGAAAAGTCCCGGCACTGCCGTTGTCGGCAAGATTGTCGACACGCTCCTTGCCATTGACGAGGAGGCCGGCGGTAAACACATCCAGAAATTTTCAACCATGCTCTTTTCGAATGTCGAGGATGACGTGATCTACGCCCTTCACGAGTACGAAGCACCGGTCGGTTTAAAGGATTTTTCCGAGGCGATCGGCTGCTCGCTGCTCTGCGGCTCGATGGACCAGGTCATCTTCGGCTACACGGTGGTCAACAGCCTCAACGCGATCATGCAGCTCTCATCCGATGAGTTCAACCGCATTTACGGCTGGAGCACCGAGCGGGCGCTGGTCTTCACCAACGTCTCGACCGGCAAATCACCGATGGTCGCGATCCGCGTCACGCCGTTCAAGCCGCGGTGCGTGGTGCTGCAGGGGATCGATGCCCCTGACGTCCACCCCATCGTGGCAAAGATGGCGGAGAAGGACCGCATCACTGTCTTCTGCACGAGCATGGATGTAAACAAAATCGTGAGTACCCTGAGGGAGAAAGAATGGTAGGCATCATTACGTACGGTGTATACATACCGAGATACCGTATCAAGGTCGAGGAGATTGCCCGGGTCTGGGGTGCAAACGCATCTGATATTACCGGGGGCCTGGGCGTTTTTGAGAAGTCCGTGCCAGACATGGACGAGGACGCGGCAACCATCGCCGTTGAAGCAGCACGCAATGCCCTGCGCCGCCGGGCGGTCGACCCAGCCGATATCGGCGCTGTGTACGTGGGTAGCGAGTCTCATCCCTATGCGGTGAAACCAACCGCATGTACCGTGGGCGAAGCCATCGGCGCAACGCCGAACATGACCGCTGCCGACCTCGAGTTTGCCTGCAAGGCAGGCACGGCCGGGATGCAGGTCTGTATGGGCCTTGTCAAAAGCGGGATGATCAAGTACGGGCTGGCCATCGGCTCCGATGTCTCGCAGGGTGCACCGGGCGATGCGCTCGAATACACCGCAGCAGCAGGCGGGGCGGCCTACATCATCGGGAACGATGACCCGATTGCGACCATCAACCACACCTGCTCGTTCACCACGGACACGCCCGACTTCTGGCGCCGCGAGGGGCAGAACTATCCCCGCCACGGCGGCCGGTTCACCGGGGACCCCGGCTACTTCAAGCACGTCAAGGGCGCAAGCAACCTGCTCCTGGAGCAGACCGGGAAGAGCCCGAAGGACTTCACCTATGCGGTCTTCCACCAGCCCAACGCGAAGTTCCCCCAGAAGGTGGCAAAGGACCTCGGCTTCACAAAGGAACAGATCACGCCGGGCCTCGCGGTCCCGCGCCTCGGCAACACCTACTCGGGCGCATCCCCGATCGGCCTTGCCGCAACGCTCGACATTGCAAAGCCGGGCGATACGATCTTTGTCTGCTCGTTCGGCTCCGGTGCCGGCAGCGATGCCTTCGACATCACGGTAACCGACGCGATCAAGGACAAGATCAACCGCGGTGCAGCGCCATCCGTTGAGAAACTTTTACAGGACCCCATCTACCTGGACTATGCAAAATACGCGAAACACAAGGGGAAACTGGTGATGCAGGTATGAGAGACGTAGCAGTCATAGGTATCGGGTGCACCAGGTTCGGAGAGCACTGGAACAGGTCGTTCCGCGACCTTTTCGTGGAGGCAGGGGCACTTGCCCTTGAGGACGCGAAACTCTCGGGAGAGAAGATCGATGCCATGTACGTCGGTAACATGAGCGCCGGCCGGTTCATCGAGCAGGAGCACATCGGCGCCCTCATCGCGGACTACGCGGGCATGGCAACACGCCACATTCCCGCTACCCGAGTCGAAGCGGCCTGCGCATCCGGCGGCCTTGCCTTCCGGCAGGCCGTCATCGCGGTCGCGAGCGGCATGGAAGACATTGTCGTTGCAGCGGGCGTCGAGAAGATGACCGATGTCGAGCCCGGCGCGAGTACCGACGCCCTGACCGGCGCAGCGGACCGCGAGTGGGAAGGGTTTGTCGGTGCGACATTCCCCGGTCTCTACGCGATGATCGCAACCGATTACATGCACAAGTACCACATGACCCGCGAGCAGCTGGCACAGGTAGCGGTCAAGAACCATTACAACGGTGCCCGCAATCCCATTGCCCAGTTCCCGCAGGAGATCACGCTGGACACCGTCCTGAAGTCCACGATGGTTGCAGAGCCCCTCCGGCTCTTCGACTGCTCGCCCATCACCGATGGCGCGGCCGCGGTCATCGTTGCACCGCTCGATCGGGCACGTGAGTTCACGGACACGCCGATCAAGGTGCTGGCAACAGCACAGGCAAGCGACACTATCGCCCTTCACGACCGGCGCGATATCTCTACACTGGATGCATCCGTTGCCGCCGGGCAGAGGGCATTCAAGATGGCAAAACTCACCAACAAGGACATCAACATGGTGGAAGTGCACGACTGCTTCTCGATCGCCGAGATCTGTGCGATCGAGGACCTCGGGTTCTGCAGGAAAGGAACGGCCGGCAAGTTCACCGCTGACGGCGAAACCGCAATCGGCGGCAAGATCCCGGTCAACACGAGCGGCGGCCTCAAGGCCTGCGGCCACCCGGTCGGCGCAACCGGCATCAAGCAGGTGTGCGAGATCGTCCAGCAGCTCCGTGGCGACGCGGGCAGGCGGCAGGTCGAGAACGCGAAGATCGGCATGACCCACAACGTAGGCGGCACCGGTGCCACCGTTGCCGTGCACATCCTCGGGAGGGTATAAGATGACCGTTGCACGATTCTGGAGAAAGATCCCCCAGCGGTACAACCTGGAGGGCACAAAATGCACAACCTGCGGCCGGCACTTCTTCCCCCCTCGGACCTTCTGCCCCGACTGCCGTCGTAACGGCAAGATCGCGGTCCACAAATTCGCAGGCTTCGGAACGATCGTCACCTACACGGTGATCCAGACCGAACCGGACCATTTCTCTTCCCCCGGGCCGTACGTGCTTGCCATCATCAAGCTTGACGAGGGACCCCAGATGACCACCCAGATCATCTGCGACCCGAAAGAGGCGAAGATCGGAATGCGGGTAAAAAGCGTGTTCCGCAAGATCGCGACTGATGGCGAGAGCGGTATCATCCACTATGGCACGAAGTTTGTGCCGGGGGAGTAATTTTTTTCATAAGTTTTCCAAACCAGGAATCGCACCTTACCAATGGTAATTATCAGGCAGATCGGTCACCCATCAGGATCAGCAACGGGATACTACCGGGATACTTTAAAAGATGTTCAGGTATCCGGAACAAGAGTTCCATTTTTCGGAACAATGCATTCCACATGAAATTCTCATGGTGTTTCATCACATGGACATGAGGTGTCGGTAAAAAAGCCGAACATCAAGGAGCATGAAAACATGGAAAAGATTGGAGTGACTGCAACGGTAGCGATACTTATTGTTGCGCTGCTGATAACCGGGGTTGTAAGCGCCCTGACCTCGAATGAAACGCAGGAAAAAACAATATTGATCAGGGGCATCGGCCCCGGTATCACGATGATGACGAGTGATGGACAAATTATCCGTACGAAGTTCTACAACATAACCAATGAGACGGATATCGGATCCGCGAATGAAACGCATGAAAAATATATATGGCTCAAGGCCAACGGCCCTGATACATTGATGACAAGTGACGGGCAGGTTGTCAGGGTAAAGACAATAGTCCACAAGGCAAACGAAACACTAAATGGAACAAACGGGACGGATGATAATTCCGGATCTCAATTCCTGACCACCAATTGGACCGGGGTTCATAAGTACACCATCCGTGTTGAGCCGGAGTTCGGTGAAAACCACAAGAACGAGTATGAGGTCATAATGATTGGTTCAGTTAACAACTCATCACCACTCATCCCCTGATGACATGTCCACATTAGGTATCTCTTATCTGAGATCAGTTGATCTTTACAATTCTTTTTAAGAGAGGTTGTTTTTAACGAAAGATCCTATCAGGTCCCGGAAAAACATGATAGACTCGGGATATATTAATGATGTTCAGGATTCCGGAACAACCGTTCCATTTTTTTGAGACGCTACGTTCCACGTGATATTCTCATGGCGTTCCATTCAATGCAGTATATGGTGTTCAGTATAAAATGCTGGACATCGAGGAGTGAAAAAGCATGAAACGAATAGGAATTGCAGCAGCGATATTGATTATCGCGCTGCTGATGACCGGGGTCGCAAGCGCCCTGGACACCGCAGGAATGAGCGATGGGCAGATTATCAAAAAGATAACTATCAAAGTGGACAATGAGACACCAATTGGAGACAACATTGCAATGGCAGATCCCGATCCTGTACCAAGTCCCGATCGTATTAAGATCGGCGTTATTCACAGTCCTGCCTCAAAAGGTGGATCCGGATCCGTAGCTCCCGGATATGCCGATCTCTGGGGTCCTTTCTCATGGAATGCCGGAGACATGGTGAGTGTTTCTGCTACGTGGACTCCCACGAACCAAGGCGTTTTTCTAGGCATCTATGATAGGGCCAATCCATCTTGGGATTACGTGGAGTGGAAGACCGGAGGATCGGGAACTTTTTCAAGATCTGTTCCCTACACGAGCAGCCAGTGGACATATGCAATCGTGAACCCGGATTCAAACCCTGCAACGGTATACTACACCATGACCTGAACGCACGGGAACTGCCCACTGAAGGAATATGAGGGTGCGTATCACCCATCATAATTCCTTTATTCGGAGATGTATATGCTGATTACAAACAATGGAGAAATCAGATGGAACAGAAATTTATTGCAGTAACAGGAGTGTTAATCCTGACAGGACTAATATTTGCGTTCGCCATTGCATTTCTTGTTGACGGTGTGAGCGGGCGGACAGAAGACCTCTGGCTGGTCCAGAACACGCAATTGACACATGCCTCAGATCCCCCTTCAGAAAATGGATCGGAAATTATTCCAAAGACAACAACAGAAAATGAGACCTATCCCCGGCCCGTTGTATCAAACAACTGGTCTAATGCCAGCAGGACCAGTATAAAATTAAAAACCGTCGCCTATAACCAGAGCGCGGCACTGGTATCGTCTCCCGGTGGAAAACTGGGGATGCTACTGCTAATCGACAGGAATGATCCTGAAACAATAACCGGGGCCTTAACCGCTGAACAACGAAAACAGGCAGAAAAAATTGCCCTTGCAGATGCACGGGTCCAGGATATCATTGGAGCCGGGATGTATAACGTAGATATTCAGCCGCTCAATCGTATCCAGGTGAAAAATTCCGAAGAGATTCCTCTGCGCGGGACCGGCGTTTCCATCGTCTTCACGACCGTCAATACGACTACGGCAAGGAACGAGACGACGTTCATCGTCCATGTCGATCTCGACAAGGAAAATGTCGTGCGCGTGAGCCCTCCAATCCCTGTGAGAGAGTGACAACAAAAACCTGAAAGTTATTCTTCTAAAAAATCTATTTTAATATTACCGGATAACCGATACAATGCACCTGAATAAAAAAGCCGCGCTCGCCATGGGCATATTTACAGCATCGGTCTTTCTTCTTGCCCTGACGTTCCTCCGCCCCCTGACCGTCAGCGTGGTATTCAGCGGCGGCGATCCGGCGGTAACAAGTATTCCCGGCATATACACCCTGCTGGATTGTAGTATCATTGCCATCACGGCATTCCTGCTGGGCATCGGTACGATGGTTCTTTTCCGGATATATTCCCGGCCACCGGATGACGCAGCGATAATCTCTCTCCAGAACGGGGAGCCGGTACCGGAAATCCGACAAAGTCCCGATACTTCCCCCGGCCAAACCACTGAACCGGGCCCGGGCCCTGTCCCTGGTGAAAGCCCCGGTATTGTGCTGAACCTGTTGAAAGGCAACGAGAGATCCGTCATGGAAGCACTCATGAACCACGGCGAGATGAACCAGGCGGATCTCTCCGCACGGACCGGCATACCCAAGTCCACGCTCTCAAGGACATTGCAGAACCTCGAAGACCGCAAGCTCATCTTCCGTTATGATAACGGCATGAGTAAGATGGTGAAACCTGAGGTTCACTGGAACGCTTTGAGTGATAATGACCATCACGGATAAATGCCGCATTATCCACTATGGAACGAAGTTCGTACCGGTGGAATGATTTTTTTTTAATTTTCAACCATTCACATGGCATGCGATCCGGCCGCCCGCTTATTGCATCAGCCGGCCTTGACGACCATCAGGGTGATATCATCAAACTGAGGCGTTGTGCCGCTGAACGCGAATACGGAGCTGATAATCTCATCCGCAAGTTCCTTCGATGAGGAATTGCTGTTGTTCCGGATGGTCTCGATGAGCCGGGGAAGATCATACATCTCTTCCCGGTCATTTACTGCTTCAGTGATGCCATCGGTATATAACACCATGACATCCCCGGGAGCGAGCGGGATCTCCTGCTGCGAATAGGTTGCATCCTCCAGCGCCCCGACTGCCATTCCGGTGAGCGTGAGCTCCTCGATCTCCCCGGTCTTCTTCCGTAACACGATCGGAGGGTTGTGCCCGGCATTCACATAGGTAAGCGTCCGGGTATCCTTGTCAATGACACCGTAAAACAGGGTGACAAACATGCCGGTTTTTGAATTGTTTGCGATGATGGGATTTGCAAAGGAGATTACCTCCGAAGGTTTCCTGAACCACATTGCGGTGACCCTGACAACGATCCTTGATAAGGCCATGAAAAGTGCTGCGGGTACTCCTTTACCGGAGACATCGGCAATCATGATCCCGGTCCGGGAAGAACTGATGGGCATCACTTCAAGCGGTATCACATCGAAAAAGTCCCCGCCCACCTCTTTTGCCGGAATACTTTTTGCAGCGATATCGAACCCCTCTGTCTTTGGAAGCGTTTCAGGAAGGAAATTTCTCTGGATCTCTGCAGCGATCTGGAGTTCGGCATTCTTCCGGGCCATCTCGGTCTCCAGTTTCTCCTTCTCGAGCCTCGTCTTTCGTTCACTGATCAGGTTCTGGATAATCGTCGAGAAGATGAACACCGCAACGATATTGGTGATGACCATGGGGATGGCAACCACGGTGAGAATGGTAACGAACTGGGATGCCGGCGTTGCCACAAGCATAGCTATCAGGGAGACGAGGGATTCCACCAGGGCAATGAGCACGACGGCAACCCATGTCGGCACAAGATCGCGTTTGTTGGCGAGGTACATGATTCCCCCGATGAATCCGGCAAGGATCGGGGCGATCAGGCCGGTATACATATACGGGCCACCGCCGGCACAGCGATAGAGTCCCCCGATAATGCCGGCCCCGATACCAACCCAGGGGCCGCAGCAGAGGCCGGCAATGAACGGACCTAAGTCCCGGACATTGAGTACAGCCCCATAGAGAGTGACACCGCTGATCGTCCCGTACACCGACAGCAGGCCAAAGATGACGACAAGGAGGCTCTTGGTTGTAAAAGATGGCTTCTTTCCAAGAATTTCCTGGAAAACGCGGCTCCGGGTAAAAAGATAGGCAAAAACGATGATCACGCAGATCATCTGGAAGAGGGTGATAATGCTCTGGACGATATTGGTTTCCATGCTACCGTAAAATTCGCATCCTACCTAGATAGAATTTTGTAAAAAACCCGTACCTCCCGGGATAAAAGGTTTAAAACGGCACATCCAACGAATCATTAAGGCAGATCACCGCGTACACTGTCGGTCAGGGATTTTTGAGGAGACAGATATGGTATCTTCACACCGTTCCGGGGAGATAACCGTTGGGATATCGGGGATTGGATACTATATCCCGAAAAACACGGTAACCAGCCATGACATGGCACAATGGTCAGGTATTGACGAATCTGTCTTTTCCGCAAAGATTGGCGTTGAGAGAAAACATGTTGCAGACCCGGATGAACACCCTGCTGAGATGGGGGTGACCGCGGCCAGGCGGGCAATCAAAAAAGCCGGGATCGCTGCAGATGAGATCGACATCATTGTGTTCGGGGGTCTTGGTTTCTATGATTATAATTTCTGGTCCCCGTCTGCAAAGATCCAGGCCGGCATAGGGGCATCCCGTGCTTCCACTTTCGAGATACGCAATGGCTGTAACGGGGGGAACCTGGGACTGCCCATCTGCAAAGAGCTCCTCTTAGGTGATCCTGAGAAGAAATACGCCCTCGTGGTGTGCAGCGACAAACTCTCCCTTGCGGTCAATTATACCGACCCGACCGCGGTCTCTTCGTTCACCTTTGCCGATGGGGCGGTTGCGGCCGTCCTGAAAAAGGACCATCCGGAAAACCAGCTGCTCTCCTATGCAAGCATATCCGACGGGTCCCTGGTGGATTACGTGAAAGTCCCCTGTGGCGGGACCCGGATTCCCCTGGCCGTGGCAGGCTCCCACCGCGAGGATTGTTATCTTCGCGTTACGGATCCAAAGGCCCTTGACGGCATATTCTCCCACACCTACCTGAAAAACTACGTAACAGTAATCCATGACGCGCTTGAGAAGAGCGGATATTCAGTGCAGGATATCAATCATATCTTTACAAACCAGGTGAAGAAGAGTATCACGGATGGTCTGTTGGGAGAACTCAGGCTTTCGGAAGCCCAGACCATGAGAACGATGAGGGAATATGGGCACATGGGCCCGGCAGATACCCTGTTCTGCCTGGCACTGGCACAAGAGGAGGGCAGGATCAGGCCGGGGGACCTTGTTGTGCTTGCGGGCAGTGGAATCGGTTTTACCTGGGCGGCAACCGTGCTGAAATTCCGGTAAAGATCCGGAAATCACGCGGATCTCTCCCCGTACTCCGGAAAAACCTGATTCTCATTTCCTCAATTCATCGCAACCCGCCCCATTCCGGAAGATGTCATTTATGGGGCGGGCGTTGCCTTTTTAAAAGACTCCTTGAACCGGATAAGGTCGGATACGCAGGCATTATAGGGTGTTGCAACCCCGAGTCGTCTGCCGGACGTGACAACCGCACCGTTCAGATAATCGATCTCGGTCTTATGCCCGTGTGAAATATCCTGCGACATGGATGAGGTGTGCCCGGCCATAACGGGAATCAGGGAGTCATACAGGTACTCAAGAAATGTTTCCGGATCGCCCCACAGGAGGCTGATCCCATCGCTCTGGACAACCGTGTAGGTCTCCCTGACCAGTTGTTCGATGATATGCCAGCTGTTGGGCTCCTTCAGTTCCCCATAGGTGACACCCGTAATGGCACTAAGGGGGTTCAATGAACAGTTGATCAGGTTTTTTGACCAGAGATTCCCCTTGATGTGATCTGAAGTTTCAACGGGAATTCCCGCCCGGGTCATGATATCCGCAAGGCGCTGGACCGCTGCATCATGCCCTTCCGGGAACCGGCCGATCTGCATGGGTCCTGCATTGGCCGTGACACGGATCTCCCGGTCCCCTTCACGGACAAATCCGGTCAGGACAACGCCACCGATGACACGATCAGAATAACCGGAGATCGTCTCTTCATTCCCGATGCCATTCTGGAAACTTGCAACTTCACTGGCACGAATCAGGTCTTTGTATTGCCGGCAGAGGCCCCCGGTATCCTGTGATTTCGACGTGATCAGAATATAATCAAAATCCGCTTCTCCCGTCAGCTCGCTGACGCAGGTGAACCTGTCGAACTCAATACCCCATGCGCCACAGATCTCGAGCCCCTTCTGGGATATCGCACGGGCATAACTCTCCCTTGTTACCGCAACAACTTCTGCGACACGGGACAGTCTGGCTGCCAGCGGAAGTCCAACCGCTCCGGCACCAAGAACAAGTATCCTGACCGGGCGCTTCATATTCTGAACTATCGTGTCTCATTGGTAATCAACCTTAAGGGATCATGAAGAAAGGCCGTTGTCTCAGGAGCCGACCGGTGCATCAGCAGGGGATGATCTATGAGGGGGAAACCATTACGTAATAATTGATCTGTCTGGTCACTGAGGCAGAGACGCGATAAAATCCCGGGTCGTTATAGTTGCTGAAGATAATAACAGGTGGAATCTTTTTAAAAATGATGTCCCTTTTTTTCAGATACTAATCCCAAGGATACTGAGCAGCATGAGGATCAGGACGCCGGGCAGTCCCCCGATGGCACAGATAAGAAGGGTGGTAAGGCCATAGCCGAGATCGGATTTTCCCATCCACTCCATGATATGGAGGAAATTGATGAGAAAGAGGCAGATCAGGCCCAGCACCGCGTTTACTAAAAGGACCGAGAGTTGTTTCACCAGGAACCAGACAATAGCAACGATGGCAATGACAAGGATTATGGCAACGAGAAGGTTGGTCATGGTTTTACCTTTTACCTATTTACCAATGATACGCTGTTTATTTATTTTTACTGACGGGAGGATAAGCGACCCGATCGCACGGGACGCGGGGCTCAGTCCCGAGATGGCGTGATGGAGATCGAAGACATTGCCCGAGAGCATCGCACTCCGGATCGGTTCCTGGAACTCCCCGTTCTCCACCCAGAACGCGTTGGAGAGTTCAACCGAGAATTCCCCGCTCATCGGGTTCGCCGTATGAGCGCCAACCACGTTGTGCACGTATACGACACGGTCGTCATCCACGGTTTCCCGTTTCCCGTCCACAACAAAATTGTGATGCCCGATTGCCGGTGATCCGCCAAACCCGCCCCGGACTGCGCTTGCCGTGCTCTTCTTCCCGTACCGTGATGCAGTCTTGAGGTCGTACGCGAAGGCGCACAGGATACCGTCGCGGATGAAATCAATCCTCCTGGTCGGGGACCCTTCCGCATCCCACCGGACACTCCCGTCAGCCCCGGGAAGGAGCGGGTCGTCGTACATCGAGATCATCGGGTCGGCAACCCGTTCCGAGAGGGACGTGGCCAGCCGGGAACGCCCGGCATGGACGTTCCGCCCGCTCAGGGCAGGGACAAAGACATTGCCGAGCAGCTCTGCATAGGCAAGGGGGGAGAGGAGGACATCGTATTCCCCGTACGGGATATCCTTTCCATCCGCGGATTCACTGGCAAAGAAGGTGGCACGCTCCCCCACGTTTTCGGGGTCAATGCGATCGAGAGTCCATGACTGGTCGAACTCGTACCCGGTTGACTGCCCGTGGATCGCTTCAAGGGAGACCGATACCGACGTGTTCCGATCGGAATAGCGGACCCCGTGGCTATTGGCGAGGGTTACCTCCATGGAGGAGAGGGTTGCTGATCCCGATGTCACCTCGGCCGTATGCTTTGTGGCACCGTCGAGCATTGCCTGGAGGAGCTTTTTGGCAGAGTCTGGTTCGACCTCCATAGAGGGATCAAACGAGAGCGGGGTCATATCGAGCGGAACCGGCCCGGGCAGCCCGTCCCATTCCTGGGGTGTTGCCAGTTTCCCGCTCGCCACTGATGCGGCAAGGCATTCCCGCCACCGGCCGGGATCGTTGGTGCTGGACGACCCGATCCGTCCCTTGTGGATCGTCCGGATGCCAAGGCCGCAGTCCTGCGAGATCGTGGCAAGGCTCAGTTTCTTCCGTTTCAGGTCGGCGGAGACGCTGGTGCCCTCCACGAAGTAGACTTCGACTTCGTCAACGGCCTTCCCGCCTTCCTTAATCAGCTGCTCAATCCACGCCACTGCCACCCACCACCGCATCGTTTAAGAGAATATGAGGAGCGCCGTCGCTCACCGGTACGCTCTGCCCGCCTTTCCCGCAATACCCGGGGCTCATCATCCGGTCATTTCCGCACAGGATAATCCCGTGAAGGGTCGTGAGGATCTCGCCGGAAAGGGATACATCACGGACCATCTTCGTACACTCTCCGTTCTCCACAAGATACCCGTATTCCGCATTGAACTGGAAAATGCCCCGTCCCGGGTCCACCTGCCCGCCCCGCGAACCCTTGAGGAAGATCCCATTCTTGCATTCCGCAAAGATCTCGTCCGTGGTCGAATCGCCTGCTTCGATGAACGTGTTGCTCATCCGGACAAGAGGGGGCTCGCCGGGCATTGCACGGGCATGGCCGGCAACGCCGTTCCCCACTGCTGCAAGAGATTCGCGGCTGTGCAGGAACGCATTGATCACCCCTTTCCGGATGATCTCGGTGCGGGCCACTGCCACACCCTCGGCATCCACCGGATCGAACCCGAACTCGTGGATACTTGGATCATCGACAATCGTTAAGGTCTCGTTCCCGATCCGTTCACCGGTCTTCCCGCTCAGGACAGAGTTGCCTTCCTGTATCAGGTCACCCTCGCTCGCATGGCCGACCGCTTCGTGGGCAAAGACACCCGCGAGTTCCGGGTCAAGCACGGCCCGCATCTTACCCCCTTTGGCAAGGGTTGCATCCAGGAGAGCAACGGCGATCTCCGCCGCCTTTGTCCCGGATTTCTGCTGGTGCCGGAGGTTGAACCCGTTGATAGAGTGCTCACGCTCGTATCCCATCTGGACATTGCCGTTCCGGGACGCCACCGCAAGGATGTTGAACCCGGAACGGTTCATCTCGTACGAGTACTCGTTGCCGGAACTGTCGGAGAACCGGACCTGTTCGATCCGTTCGATATAACTTGCCCGGCGGTTCACAATCCCGGGCCGGGTGGCACTCTTCTCGATACCGGCAAGGAGTGCGGACTTCTCTTCGATGCTGACATCCCGGGGGTTCTCTTTCAGCTGCGGTACTGCGAGCGTGCCCCGGGGTGCATCCCCGAGCACGACATGCTCTTCGGTGATACCCGCAAGCCGTGCGGCCCTCCCGAGGAGTTCATCGAATTTCGTACCGGAACAGGGCGTATAATTGTCGATCTGGAGGATGCCCCAGCCGGATTTGACGAGGACGCGGAGGATCGCCTTGTTAAAAAGGGAAGTCCCGGCGGATTCCACGACCGCATTGTCGATCTCGATGTGGGTGATCTCACCGGTCACGTGCCGCAGGTCATAGTAGGAGATCCCGTGCATTGCGCTCAGGCCGTTGTTGACGGGTTGATTGCCGGTACTTCTGCGATCATCGCGGTTGACCTCATCGCCATCTTCTTGAGTTTGATAAGGAAACCATCGGAATTTTCCGGGACAAGCGCGATCTTGAGGACATCCTCAATACTGTCGACCGGTATGATGGTGACCATCGGCTTGAACCGCTCTTCGATGAGGACGTCCCCGACATTCATCCGGGGGATGAGGACCGTCTTTATCCCGGCCTTCGCTGCAGCCTCGATCTTGTAGGTCACACCGCCAACCGGCAGGACATCTCCCCTGACCGACAGGGACCCGGTCATGGCAAGGTCCTGCCTGACGGGTATACCCTCAATAGCGCTCACCACAGCGGTTGCCACGCTGACGGATGCCGAATCTCCCTCGACACCCATGTAGGTGCCGATGAACTGGATGTGGATATCGATATTCTTGACATCCTTGCCGGTGAATTTTTTGAGGATCGCACTGACATTCTTGATCGATTCCTGGGCGATCTCCTTGAGCATCCCCGTTGCAATGACCGTGCCGCTGGCACCCTGTGCGGGGGTCACTTCGGCCATGATGGGGAGGACGGAGCCGGCATCGCTGCCCGTGACGGCAAGGCCGTTGACCCTGCCGACCCGGGTACCCTCCACAACGGTCATCTCGTATTCCCTGAGGTGACGGGTGATCTCGTCCGAGACCTGGTCCTCGATAGACCGTGCGGTCTTCTTCGCAGTCGTCACGTGCGCTGCCGTGGTGATCGCCGCATTCTCCTGGCGGGCGATGTCCCCTGCAACCCGGATCAGGCCGCCCATGTCACGGAGCTTCAGGGTCAGGTGGTCTTTGCGGTTGGAGCGGCGGCGGGCTTCCCGGATGATCTCGTCAATGGCGCTCTGGTCGAAGTGCGGGATCTTCCCGTCGTTCTTGACTTCCTGCGCAATGAACCGGACATATTTCTGGCGGTTCTCCGGGGTATCGTCCATGCTCTCGGCCATATAGACCTCGTAACCATACCCGCGGATACGGGAGCGGAGTGCGGGGTGCATTCCCTGGATCGCATCGAGATTGCCTGCCGCCACCATCACGAACCTGCAGGGGACCGGTTCCGTGCGGACCATGGCACCGCTCGAACGTTCGCTCTGCCCGGTGATCGGGAATTCCCCTTCCTGCAGGGCCGTGAGGAGGTTCTGCTGGGAATGGGGGTCGAGCGTGTTGATCTCGTCGATGAACAGGACGCCGCCGTTCGAGCGGTGAATCGCACCGGCCTCGACGCGGTCGTGTGCCGGTGTCTCAAGGCCGCCGCTCTGGAACGGGTCGTGGCGGACATCGCCGAGGAGAGCACCGGCATGGGAACCAGTACCATCGATAAAGGGGGCAATGCTCTTCGTATCATTCGAGACGAGGAGCTTGGGAACCATCGCTTCTTCACGGGGGGTTGAATACCGCAATGCCATGAACACAAACGCACCGGCGATGAGACCCATCAGGAGCTGCATGGTGATGATTGCATACCCGGCAATTCCCAGCAGGAGGAGCATTAAGAGGGTCTGCCGGAACTGGGTCTTCTTTTTCGCCTCGGCCTTGTGGGCGCCGACGATCTGTTTGCCACGGCCACCGGCAACGGTCCGCACGACCGGGTTGTTGGAGTCGTCGGAATTCGGGTAGACAAGGATGTCCTGCAGCTCCTCTTTTGGCAGGAGCTCTGCCATCGCCTTTGCGAGCATCGACTTGCCGGTACCGGGGCTGCCGATCATCATGACATGCCGGCGCTGGATCGCGGCCTTTTTTATTACCTCGACCGCACGCTCCTGGCCGATCACCTGGTCGATCAGCTTGGCGGGGACTTCGATCTGCGATGACGTCGCACCGGTAACCTCTGGCGTGCTCACCACAGGAGTTGCACCTTCCGTCGGGGTCGGTTCTTCCTGCGGGGGCTGTATTTCAGAATTTTCCATTGCGGTTTTACCCTCTTCCTACCCTTGGATTTTCATATACAATGTCTCATGATAGTTTAAGTACTTTCAGCTGATAGCTGGCCCGGCAGATGATGAAAACCGGATCGCGGAGCATGAGATTTCCCGAACAATTCAAAGCGGAAAACTACAATACACTTTATCGTATATTTACTTGGTTGAGAATATCCCCGCCCGGATGATTCGGGAATCAGGAACGATACCATGAGAGTGATTTGTACTGAACGATCGCAGGTCCTCGGTGCCCATCTTGCACACGTGCTCCAGGTGCCTGTTGTCAATGTAAAGTTTTCCCGGTTTCCGGATGGGGAGCACTACCTTCTTGCAGGAGATCTGGACGATGAAACGGTCATTGTCGGAAGTGTTGTCGATAATGACGCCCTGGTCCAGCTGTTGCTGTTGATCGATGCCTGCGAGCCTTCCCGTACACAGCTGGTCCTCCCCTACATGGCATATGCAAGGCAGGACAAGCAATTCAAAAGAGGTGAACCGCTCTCCGCCCGGGTCGTGGCAAAGGCGCTCAGCCGGGGCGTATCAGAAATTTTCACGATAAATATTCACGACCCCGGTGTGCTGACACACTTTGCCGTGCCTGCGCAAAACCTCTCTATTGCACATGATATCGGATCCTACATCAAATCCCTCAACCTCAAAGACCCGCTCGTTCTTGCCCCGGATGACGGCGCCCTTGCGTTTGCCGGACAGGTCGCATCGGTTGGAAAATGGGAGTTCGATCACCTCGACAAGACGCGGCTGAATGGTACTGAAGTCAGGATGGCACCCAAGACGCTCAGTGCTGCTGCCCGCCCGGTGGTCATTGTCGATGATATTATTTCAACCGGCGGGACTATCGCAACCGCCGCCGGTATGCTCTACCAGCAGGGGGCAACCGATGTGTACGCGGCATGTGTCCACGGCGTTCTCGCAAGCGGTGCATATGCCCGGCTGATGGCAACCGGCATCCGTGACGTGATCTGCAGCGATACGATCGAACGGGCATGTAGCAGGATATCTGCTGCGGAGAGGATTGCCGGGGCGATCCGGAAATCCTGATCCCATGCCAGCTTCCAAGATCACTTTTTATCTCCCGACAGGTCCCCGGTTATGAAAGCGATTCTCGATGCAAGCGTCTTTTTTTCCGACTGGCATCCGGAAGGAGAACTGTTCACGACTCCCTCGGTCTGCGATGAGCTCCGCGATATCCGTTCCAGGGGGAACTATGAAAAACTCTGTGCCGGGGGACTTGTGGTCATGTCACCGGGCAGCGGGAGCCTGAAGAGGGTGGCCGCTGCTGCCACCACGAGCCGGGATGCCAGCGTGATCTCCGGTACCGACCGGGACCTCCTTGCCCTTGCCCTTGAACTGGAAGCGGTCTTGTTTACCGACGATTTTGCCATCCAGAATGTCGCAACGGTCCTCGGAGTGCAGACACACCCCATCAGCCAGCGCAAGGCGAAGCGGGTTCACTGGAAATACCGGTGTACGGGTTGTGGGCGGTACTATGACCACGATGGCGAGTGCCAGGTCTGCGGCGCAACCGTTAAAAGAAAACTTAAATAGATACCGGCAAAGCTTTGTTCATGTCTTCGCTTGACGATCTGATTGGCAGGGCAAAGATGCTCCTTGCAGAGGGGCACAGCCCGGGTCAGATTGCTGATGAACTCTCCCTTTCCATGGAGACCATAACGTGGCTCCTGACGCAGGCAAAGGGAACAACCGCGCCCAAAGACGTCCACATCGACTGGACGGCCGTCTCCAGCCAGGCGTCCCTGCTCGAAGAGACAGCCCTGATGCTCATGAACCGGTACTACCAGTCCCGGATGGATGAGACCACCGGATCTCCGGCAGCGGAGGTGATCGTGGGTATTGCCCTCTCAGGGATCCCGCTCGCCACGGTAATTGCAGTCCAGGAAGCTGCCCAGCTCGCCATATACCATCCCTCCAAGCAGAGCCAGAGCGAGCACCCGACAGGTTCGATCAGCGGGAACTTCGCTTCCGTGAACGGGCAGCGGTGCATCATTGTTGATGATGTGATCACCTCCGGCAATACCATGAAGGAAGTCGTCAAGTACCTCAAGAAACATAATGCCACACCGGTCGCCATCTGGGTGATTTTTGACAAGCGCGGTATCAAGGACATTGATGGCGTCCCGGTCTATTCGCTCTTTAAAATCTCCCGTATCGACTGATCTCTCCTTTTTTCCAGAACATTTACAGCATAATTTATATAGAAGTTCAATTCCACCTTTTACAACATCGGAGGATATACTATGCTATCAGGACAGCCAATTATCATCCTAAAAGAAAATGTGGAGCGTAATCGCGGCAAGGAAGCCCAGCGCTCGAATATTACGGCAGCAAAGGCAATCGCTGGCGCTGTAAAATCCACTCTTGGCCCACGGGGCATGGACAAGATGCTTGTCAGCGGCTCGGGCGATATCGTCATAACGAACGATGGCGCGACCATCCTCAGCGAGATTGCCGTGCAGCACCCCGGTGCAAAGATGGTGATCGAGGTCGCTCATACACAGGACGATGAAGTCGGCGACGGGACCACCACCGCAGTCATCCTCGTCGGCGCCCTGATGGAACAGGCCGAGGGCATGCTCGAACAGGGCATCCACCCGACCGTCATCGCCGAGGGATACCGCATGGGCATGGAAAAAGCCCTTGAGATCACCAGCAGCCTCTCTCTCAAAGTCGACCCGTCCGACCGGAAGACCCTGCTCAAGATCGCCGACACGGCGATCACCGGTAAGTCAATCGAGCAGGTCAAGAAGAAGCTTGACGGTATTATTGTCGACGCTGTCATGACCGTGGCCGAGAAGGTCAACGGGAAGTATTCGGTCGATGAAGATGATGTCATGATCAAGAAGCAGAAAGGCGCTGCCATTGACGACGCCGAACTGATCCGCGGCGTCGTGATCGACAAGGTCCGCGTCCACGACGGCATGCCCAAGAAGATCACAAAGGCAAAGGTTGCGATGGTTGCAACCCCCCTTGAGATCACCAAGACCCAGGTAAAGGCAAAGATCAAGATCTCCTCTGCCGAACAGGTTACCGCATTCTCCGAGCAGGAGCGCGAGGCACTCCATAAACTCGCCGATGCAATCATTGACAGCGGTGCAAACGTCCTCCTCTGCCAGAAGGGAATCTCGGACAGCGCCCAGTTCTACCTTGCCAAGGCCGGCGTCCTTGCCATCGAAGATGTGCCGGAAAAGGACATGAAGTATGCCGCTCGGGCACTCCACGCAAACATTGTTTCAAAGCCGGAAGCACTGACCTCAAAGGACCTTGGATCCGCGGACCTTATCGAGGAAGACACTGAAGGGAATGTCACCAGAATTTCCGGTTGCAGGAACCCCAAGACCATCACGATCCTCCTCCGCGGCACCAGCGATTACCTGCTGGACGAACTCGAGCGGGCAGTAGTTGACGGAACCCGCGTTGTTATGGATGCGATGGAAGACGGAACCTACGTCGTTGGTGGCGGGGCAGTCGAGACCGAACTGCTCATGAAGATCCGGGAATATGCCCAGACGGTCGGCGGCCGCGTGCAGATCGCAATCGAGGCCTATGCAGCAGCATACGAGTCGATTCCCCGCGCACTTGCGGAAAACTCCGGGTTCAACCCGATCGACAAGCTGGTCGAGCTCAAGAACATCCATTCCAAGGGTAAGAAAAATGCCGGCCTGAATGTCTATGAGGGAAAAGTCGTGGACATGCTGGCAGAAGGCGTCATCGAGCCCCTGCGTTCAAAGCGCCAGTCCATACAGAGCGCATCGGAGACTGCCGTCATGCTCATTCGTGTCGATGACATGATGATTACCCAGCAGGGTGGCAGGGCCGGCGCCCCGCCCATGATGTAAATATCATAAAATCCAGCCCCTTTTTTAACCATGTTATCGAAATTCATTCATTGACCCCGGCCATCTTTCCGCTCTTATTCAGATAACTATTAGAGCAATCGATGAGAAAAAATAGAGAACCGGTTGCCGAGGTAGTCTAGCCCGGGAAGGCGGTAGCCTCGAAAGCTACTGGCGCTTCGCGCCTCGGGAGTTCAAATCTCCCCCTCGGCGTTCAAAGACCGCTTTTCTTCGTGTATTGTGCTATCCTGCAGGTATGGTTGTTCATTCCCTTCCCTCACTCTCTGAAATTTTGTAAAAACGTTTATTTCTGCGGTTTTTTCAAGAAAAATCCCATATATCAGGTTTTTTTATATTTTGAATTTTCAAAAGTAATAAATATGCCGTGTTCATATTATATGATAATAACACAGTGCTACTACAGAGCCATCTGTGGCTGTATGCAGGATACGTGAACAGGTATGATCCGGATAAAGCAGAACAAACCCACCATCTCCGCAGACGCGAGATCCTTTCGCGCCGTACGGAGGCTAAACCTGAATCGTACCTATATTCCGTTGAAGATCGGTGCGATTGCAGGGTATATACTCTTAGGCATGCTCTCGGCATCCACATCCATGTTCGGCATCCTTGTCGGTGCCATACTCCGCCTTTTCGGGCTGTAAAATTCTTTTTTTATCCCCGTTTCATCACAGATCCAGTACGAGACGTACTGATTTCCTGATAAACGAGGGATAGTCTATAAAAAAGTGAGATGGGAGGAGACTGCTTCAGACAGGGTTTACTCTACAACGGTGATCGTACCACGCATGGTTGGGTATACCAGACAGTCATAGTCATATATACCCGGGCTGTCGAACTGCTGGCTGAAAGACTGGCTGGTTCCGAGAAGGTAGTGGGACGTGGAGAATACCTTGTTGGCAAACTCGATATTATGCGGGTGATCGTCGCTGTTCACCCATCGCACAGTAGAGTGCACCTTCACCGTCATGTTTGCGGAGGGAGTGAAGGCATTGTTCTTGATAATAATCGTATTGTCCGAGACCTTGAGGGTCGTGACCGGGATCGCTGTCGCTGTTGGCACAGGTGTGTGCGACACGGCCGTCTGTTTCAGGGTAGGGGTAGGCACAGGAGCTGACTGCTGTTCTGAAGGCACCTCGCTGGTACACCCCCCAACCAGTACACAAAGAGTGACCAGGACAAGAAGCACGATCCATTTCTGCATACGTTACCTTCGACAGTTGACCAGAAAAATATGATCCGAACTGCTCTCCCGGTTATTCCGGCATACCGGGGGGTACTGGATCCGGGGTTGGAAGAAGTCTGATCTCCATAGATGAAAGTTCCTCGAAAAATTCCCCGATATGATAATAGTCGGAGAACGCACACGCCGAGAACAGGTTATCCGGAAGCAGGCCGGCAAACTTCCAGCCATCCCGGGGGGGAATGGGGAGCATGGCGCCGATCTCGTCACGATTCATGCTCCTTACAGACTCCAGTGCAGATGCAACTTTTTTTCCGGCACCGGTCTTTCCTGTACCGGTGACCCGGACAACAAAATCCGTGGAACGGGAACGTGCCTTTGCACCAAGACATTTCCTGAGGAGGATGGCAAGGACACGGTTGAACCGGCTCCCGTGCAGGGAGTAAACCACAACTTCCCGCCTCCCGGGTGTGTTCCTCTCCAGAATATACAGCCCGTGCGTCCCGGTCCCCTCCGGGATTTTTAAGAGGGGGGGCTGAAGCTGTTCCTTTTCACGATCTCCAAGGGGCAGCACGGATTCTCCCCGCATCCGGATCATCTCAATCCGTTCACAGACCAGCGGGGATAACCCGTTATCGCCACCGCTGCCGGTCCAGAACGTCCGGGACGCACCGGATCCTGACGGTACAACGACAACGATATTATGCCCTTCATCGCACTTCACCATCGACCACTCGCGCCCACCCAGCGTGATGCCGTCTTCGCTGCGGCTGTTGACAAACCGGGCATCGAGCTTGCCCACAAGTTCCCCCTCCGGGGTCATCGCCCGGTACTCCCCGCCACCGCTGATCACCGAGTACAGGTCTTTCCAGTTCGACCTCCCGAGCACCCGTTCCGCCTCGGTGCCGGGCATCAGCATCTCGCCATCGGCGGTGATATACCCCCCCGCGACGAGGTGCCTGAATACCTGGTCAAGCTCCTTCCTGCTGATGCTGCCAAAGACCGGGTGGGAGAGGAGTTCTGTGCTGATCTTCCTCCGGCTTGACCGGGGATGGTGGTGCAGGAAGAGAAAGAGCTGCTGGAGCAGGACATTGAACGGTTTTTCCGGCGGGCGCAGCTTCTCCACCTCACGGGCCATCGCACATTCGATGATGGCACAGGAGCACAGCAGCTCGCAGGAGTCCTTGAGCACCCATGATACGTATGCCGCCATCCCCCGCCGCCCGCTCCGGCCCATCCGCTGGAGGAACGAGGAGACCGAATCCGGAGGCCCGACCTGGACCACCACGTCGAGGTCGCCGATATCGATACCCAGTTCGAGCGTGCTCGTGCAGATGATACAGGCCCCGTCCTGCGACAGGAAGGCATCCTCCGCGGCTTTCCGCGTTTCCGTGGACAGGGAGGAGTGGTGGATGTGGAGATTCTTAACCCGGCCATGCAGGGACTTCGCCAGGTTCTCCGCACTGCTGCGGCTGTTGACGAACACGAGCGCTTTCCTGCCGGCAACAATACCGGCGATTGCATCGATCCGCTTCCGTTCTTCGGGCTCGACCAGGAAACTGAACCGTTTCTCCTGCGGGGGGGAGGGGATTGCAACCAGGGCCGTGCCATGCCGGTCATCCGAGAGCCAGCGCAGGACCTCTTCCGGGTTCCCGGTCGTGGCCGAGAGGCCGATCCGCTGGACCTGGCGCCCGGTGATTGTGTCCATCCGGTCCAGCAGCACTTTAAGATGGACGCCCCGGTCGGTCTCGACAAACGCGTGGAGTTCATCGATGATGATGAACCGGACCTGCCGGAGATCGGCGGAAAGGGTCCGCTCCTGCAGGAGGACTTCGAGGGACTCCGGGGTGATCATCAGGAAGTGGGGGGGTTCCCCTTTCCATGAACGGTCCCCCTTCGGCACATCCCCGTGCCATTTCTTCACGGACAGGGAAGTCGGGACACAGAAGGCTGCAAAACGGTCTTCCTGGTCGTTGATCAACGCTTTCAACGGGGAGATATAAAGGCAGGTGACACCGGGCCGGCCATGTTTCAGGATATCGTCCATCACCGGGATCAGGGCCGCTTCGGACTTGCCCCCTGCTGTCGGGGCAATGACCAGCACGTCGTTCCCGGAAGTCACGGCTGCGTACGACTGCTCCTGTACCTCGCGCAGCTCGGACCAGTCAAGCCGCTGGGCAAGCACCTGCTGGAGGGATTCGTGCAGGGATAAAAAGACGGATGTCACGATTTTCTTAAAAGTGATTGTGCCTGTGGTGTAATGGCCTTTCCCATCCATTGAGGTGCAACTAAAAACCGTTATATATACCGGTTTCCAGAATATGATCCGGTAAACAATGAGATCGCACGGGGCATATCCTACTGTTTCTTTCGAGAGCCCCGGCTTCGCATTCTTCTTTAGATAGGGGACCTTCGTTCGTCTTGGTCCCCGCGTAATGTCGATGAAAGAGTTTACCAGAGGTTTTCTCATGATCCTTGGAATTCCTGATCCACAGATATTGCTCGGCTATGGGCTGTCCATCGGGCTGGCCCTGGCGTGTATCGTGTACGGCTTGTTGTACTGGAACGAGGGGGACGGCAGTAATGGCAGTTGATACGCTGACGATGGCGGTGCTGGTGCTCATCTACCTTGCAGCAACCCTCATCATCGGCTACCTCGGCTACAAAAAGACAAAGAGTGCCGAGGATTACCTGGTTGCAGGGCGATGTAGTCACCCGGTGATAATCGCCCTCTCGTACGGGGCCACGTTCATCTCCACCTCTGCCATCATTGGCTTTGGAGGGCAGGCGGCGAACCTCGGCATGGGCCTGATCTGGCTCACGGTCCTGAATATTGGTGTCGGCATCCTCCTCGCCTTCGTGCTCTTCGGCAAAAAGACAAGGGAGATCGGGCACAGGCTCAGTGCGGTAACGTTCCCGGACCTGATGTGCAAGATCTACAAGTCCCCGCTCATGCAGTACATCGCCGGGTTCATCATTGTCATATCGATGCCTCTCTACACCGCTGCGATCCTCATAGGGGGTGCACGGTTCATCGAACCCACGCTCGGCATAGACTATGCGACGTCCCTGATCCTCTTTGCCGTCATCACGGCAATCTACGTTGTATTCGGCGGGCTGATTGCGGTGATGTACACCGATGCCTTCCAGGGAACCCTCATGCTCATCGGGATGACCGTCCTTCTCGCACTCACGTTGGTTACTGTCGGCGGGTTTGCCGCAGGATCCACGGCACTCACCAACATGGCGGACCTTGTCCCGAAAGCCCTCGCCAGCCAGGGTATGGCAGGGTGGACCGTGATGCCGGAGCTCGGCTCCCCCATCTGGTTCACCGTTGTAACAACCCTGGTCCTCGGCGTCGGTATCGGCGTGCTCGCCCAGCCCCAGCTCGTTGTCCGGTTCATGACGGCAAAGGACGATAAGTCCTTAAACCGGGCGATCCTTGTCGGAGGGCCGTTCATCCTGATGATGACCGGTGTCGCCTTCACGGTCGGTGCACTCAGCAACGTGTACTTCTACCAGACATCCGGCACGCTCGCCATTGACGCTGCGGGAGGGAACGTTGACGCAATCATACCGCTCTTCATCAACCAGGCAATGCCCGAGATCTTCGTGGTCGTCTTCATGCTGACGCTCCTCTCGGCCGCCATGTCTACGCTCTCCGCCCTCTACCATGCGATGGGCACGGCACTCATCTGCGATCTCTGGGGACGGGGACGAGAGTGCGCCCTCTCCATGAAGGCACACCAGGCCGGGATCGTTATCATGATGGTCCTCTCCACGGTCCTCGCCTTCCTCCTGCCGGTCAGCATCATCGCACGGGCCACGGTCATGTTCATGGGCCTCTGCGCCTGTGCCTTCCTGCCGGCGTTCGCAATCGGGGTCTATGCAAAGGCGCCATCGACAAGGGCAGCCCTGTGCAGCATGGTTGCCGGTGCGGCTGTCTGGTTTTTCTGGACCGCGTTTGTCCATGCAGCGGAGGCAAAACCTCTGGGCCTCTGCCAGGCACTCTTCGGGAAGGTCACGCTCCTCGGTTCCCCGTGGACCGCAGTCGACCCGATCGTGATCGGCCTCCCGATCTCGCTTGTCGTCATGGTTGTCATGCAGTGGCAGATCGGAAAGGCACAACCGGCGGCCGCCGCCACATAGTGGAGAGACATACATTTCGGGAGCAGCTCGGTGTTGCTGTTCCCGTAGAGAAACTTTTTTTGTCCTGCGCACCGAGACATAACCATGGAACTCGCACAGAAAAAGTGCACCACCTATAAGGCCGGCTCTCCCCCGCTTACCCGCAAAGAGACTATGGAGCTCCTCGGGCAGGTGCCGGGCTGGACACTCAATAACGGTCATATCACCAAAACCTTCGGGCAGTCAGATGCCGCATCCTGCATTGCCTTCTTCAACGAGATCGCCGCCCTCTCAACAGAGGAGGGGCACTTCCCGGATGTCTGCATGAAAGAGTCACGGCTGGTCGAAGTCTCGCTCTATACCTACCCTGCGGGCGGCCTGACGCTGAACGATTTTATCATTGCCGCAAAGCTGAACGAGAAGGGAAACGCACAATAAGAAAATAAAAAATTCCCCTTTTTTATGCCTGGAAATCCGGGCGTTACATGACAACCCGTGTCACAACCCCGTGGATCTTCTCGGGGGGGAGGGAATAGAACTGGATGAACGGCGGCGTGTTCTTCTTGATGAGGCCATAGATCTTCCAGAGAGCCTGATCGGAAACGATGGTCTCGATGCCGTAGAAGATCGTCTTCTCGTCGATTCCCTTCTCCTGCAATAACTTCACCACATCAACGATCTCCATGTACCCGCACGAGACGCGGAAGATGTGGAGCCCGGGGGCGATACCGGTATCGAAATCCGTTGTAACGCCAAACGGCTTCTCCGTGATGTTGATGGAGACGAGGATATTGTTCTCGTACAGGATCTCGTTCTGGAAGAAGACCTGGGGGAGGTACGGGGAGAGGTTCCGTACATCCCCGACAAAGTAGAGGGCGGTCCCGCGGATCTTGTGCAGGTTTGCATAGGACTCCCTGTACCGGGGGAGGAACTCCTCGAGCGGATAGGGCCTGAGGATAGCGTGGAGCCGGTCCTGCCCGAGGATGAACGTGACGATGACGATGAGGGGGATCGTGGCGATGAAAAACGACCAGTACGCGCCGTGCGGGATCTTGAAGAGAGTGGAGATGAAGAAGATCACGTCAACGAAGATGAGGATGCCGGCAATGAACATCTTCCCATACGAGTGTTTCTTGAAGAAGATCATCGTCATCAGGATGGCAGAGATCAGCATGCAGCCCGAGACCGCGAGACCGTACGCGGCCGAAAGGTTCTCTGATGACTGGAACTCGAAGATGACGAGGAGGACGGCGCCGAGCAGCATCCAGTTGACCCCATCGATGTAGATCTGGGACCGGAGCTCGGGTGATGTATACTCGACCTTCATCTTGGGGATAAACCGGGTCATCATGCCCTGGTACACGATTGAGAACATCCCGGAGATCATCGCCTGCGATGCAATGACGGTCGCACAGATGGAGAGGATGAGGAAGGGGACGAGGGCGAGGGGGCTGATATGGTTGATCATCGAGAAGAGGACGTTATGGGTATTGTCGGACTGGATCACGTATGCGCCCTGGCCGAGATAACTGAGGACGAGCGCCGGAAGGACAACGGTCCAGCCCTTGACAATCGGCTCCCTGCCCAGGTGGCCCATATCCGCGTAGAGCGCCTCTCCCCCGGTAACGCAGAGGATCACCGCGGACATGACCATGACCGATGCCCAGCCATTGTCAAACAGGAACTCCACCGCGTAGGTGGGGCTTAAGGCATAGAGCACCTGCGGGGCACCGATGATCGAGATGATGCCGGATATCGCGAGAGCAGCAAACCAGATCACCATGACCGGGCCGAACGCCCACGCAACGCGGTCGGTCCCCCTCCGCTGGAACCAGAAGAGCCCGATAGCAATAGCGGCGGCGATCAGAAGGAGGGTGAACTGTCCGGTCCCTTCAAATCCCGGGATCAGCAGGATGCCTTCTACTGCCGAAAGGATGCTGATCGCCGGGGTGATCACGCCGTCCCCGATGAAGAGGGCGATCCCGATGATCGTGAGGACGGAAACCGCAGACGCGGCGATCCCGGGCTTGAGAAGCATGTCAAGAATATTCCTGAGCACGATCGTCCCTCCTTCCCCCTTGTCTGAAAGGGACATGGCGAGCCAGATGTACTGGACCGAGATGATGATTAAGAGCGTCCAGGTGACCAGGGAGAGAAGGCCGAAGATGTTGAACGAGGAGGGGACCATGAAGAGCATGACGGCCCCCATCGTATAGATCGGGCTGGTCCCGATATCCCCGAAGACGAGGCCGAGGGACTTTACAATCTTCGAAGAGGGGCTGCCCGGATCTCCCATTACCTTTTTAGTGGATCCCCAAACCGCGTAAACCTTTTGGATTTTCCCTGTCGTGAGCGGCTGGCGCACGGAACCGGGCGGGGCAAGAGAAGCCCGGGAATGAAAAGAGTTAGTCCAGCCCGAACTTCCGGATGATCTTCTCCCGGATCGCTTCCTTGGGATATGCCCCGATGATCCGGTCCACCAGCTGGCCATGGGAGAAGAACATCATCGCGGGGATCGCATCGATGTTGAACTGCACCGCGAGACGCCGGTTATCGTCTGTGTTGCACTTGCCAAACGCGACCTTTCCTGCAAATTCAGCGGAGAGTTCGTCCATGATTGGCGCAATCCGCCGGCAGGGCCCGCACCATTCCGCCCAGAAATCGATCACTGCGCAATCATTGGTGCTCACAAACTGCTGGAAGTGCATCTCGTCGACATTCTCTACACTGCCAGTCTTCTTCTCGTGTTTCATTGTTTCCTCAAGCTCCTTCCTGCGCTTCTCCCGGAGGAGGGCAAGCTCATCATCCATATTTTCAATATAACGGCGCTGTTCATTTAATGTTAGCGAACGGGACATCCCTGCCACACCTGCCAGACGTGAGTAAAGTATATCAGCGGATGCCGACTATATTATAACCCTGATTATAGGAAGCGAGGTAGGGTAGTCAGGATATCCCGTCGGGCTCATAACCCGAAGATCGATGGTTCAAATCCATCCCTCGCTACTTGACTGTTTTAAGAGGTTTTTTTGTTTTCTTCCCCGTATCAGGAATATTTCGGCATGTATATTACGGCAATCGCATACCTTTTTCATACATGAGGAATTATTTTTTTCTTCTCCTCCTTCTCACGTTCCTGGTTTTACCGGTTTCAGCCGACGGTATGGCATTCAAGGGACTGGAAGACCGTTGGAGCCTCCAGCCGGAGACCATGCAGCTTGCGGCGATCAACTATGAGAACGGCTACGAGAACCTCCTGCTCTCGGTAACACTGGAAAACAGTATCCGGGGGAATAAAACCGTCTGGATCTTTCCGGTCCCGGCACAACCGGAGCAGATAGAGATCGATATGGTGAGAGGATATCCCAGGTTCGGGGGGAAAAATCTTGACCGGGTGACGGGGGACTCGGTCGGGACCATTGCCCTTTCATCAGCAGCATATGGCACGTTTCCTGCAAGCCTCCCCCTCTGGGTAATGGGAGGGGCAGGTTTTTTCACGCTCCAGAAAGCGCAGGCTGCGGACGGTAATCCGGCAGGCTTCGTGGTCCATGAGCGCATCGAAAAGATGGGGATTGTCACCGAATTGGTCACGGCACGGGACGGGGCATCGGTACGGGACTATGTCACCCAAAACGGGGTTGTCCTCCCGCAGGAGGCAGAAGGTCTCTTAAACGAGTATATCGGAAAAGACTATTCCTTTGTCATCTCGTACGCGGGCAACACGACAGGATCCGCAAGCCTTGCAGGGCTGGAGGAAAAATCTCCGGGAACACCTCCTGATGTCATCGGGGTCTTTGTCCGGTTCCCGGCAGACCGGATATACTTCCCGCTCCGGCCGACAAGCATCTATGGGAAACAGGTAATCCCGGTTGTAATTGATGTCACTGGATTTGTGACGCCACTGCCGGACGACAAAATCCGCCCGGTAACGGAAGTGTCCTATTTTGTCGACGAGAATTTCTGGTACTATTATTCCGCTGGTGAACTGGGGAAATTCTTCAATTACCCAACAGAGTTCAGACCGGTAACATACACCCGGGTCAGGATTACTGCCCCCTCGGAATACTTCACGAGCGACCTCATGATGGAGTCCGTGCCGCCGGCGGGAGTACGGGTGAAGGAGACCCTAATCCAGTACGCTGTGTTCTGGGCAGTCCCACTTTACATTCTCGTATCTGTACTCGTAAGTCTGGTTGCAGGCACAATCGTGTTTGGCCGTACTCCGGCAAACCCGAAGATCCTTGCCCTGCACGGCCTCTGGAACTGCGGAACCATGGTCGGGTTCGCTTGCGGGACGGCCCAATTCCTGAAGATCGAAGGGGCATCCGGAAAGAAGAGACTGGGTTTCTTCGTCCTCTTTTATCTGCTCTTCATCGCAGTTTACACGCTCGCAGCAGCAATTGCGAGCCCGGCTCTGGCCCACGGACTTGTGAACCTCTTCACCTTCCTGCTCATCCTGCCTGTCATCGGGTTCATGTTCGGGATGTACATCTTTGCACGGGACCCTGTCCTTGCAATCATCCTTTTCACGCTGAATGCCGGGTTTTATGGCGTGTTATGGCTTGCAGTGAAAAAATACCTGAACTGATTTTTCAGGAGCAACCACTAAAAAGGGTTATCGCTTCATCCCGGCTGCAATCGCGGCGCCGGCAACCACGATCCACCCGAGCGGCGACTTCACGGGGGTTGTTGCAGCAGGTGCAGGATTGCACGCGAGATTCAGGGCCGCAAGCTTCTCACTCGCGGTGCCAAAACCCGGGTACGCCAGCACGTAGTCCGGATCGATCTCCAGGGACTTTTCCAGTGCAGCAGATGCCTCGTCACAATTCCCTCCGGCGGAGAGGATGATCCCTTTGACATGCCAGTAATGGGCTGAGCCGGGGACCTGCCGGAGCGCTTCGCTGATGGCAGAAATAGCCTCGGAGTTCCTTCCCATGCCGTTGAGCGCGAGCGCTTTTACCGCATAATTTGCAGTATACGTGGCATTATGCGAGATCCCGGCATCGGCATCGGCAAGGGCAGCGGAATAGTTCCCGAGCGCAAGGTACCCGTATCCCCGGTTGGCAAACCGGATCTCGTTTGGCTCGAGCATGATCGCCTGTGACACCACGTCAACAGATTTCTGGTACTGTCCCATTTTCCGGTACGTGTAACCCTGCAGGCTGAGGAGATAGGCATTGTCCGGGTACCAGGCAAGACCCCTCGTTGTTATGAGAAGGACATTCGACCAGTCCTGTCCCTCTGTTGCGGCTATTGCATCGCTGATATACACAGAGACATCCTGTGGGGGGGTTCCCGAGGTGTCTGCTGCCACCGACGAGATCCCTGCGGTGGTGGTATCTGCAGAAACGGGGGAGACGGACAGGCATATCAGGAACAGTGCGAGAAAAATGGGTAAAACGCGAATTTTCATGTAACTTCACTGGTTGATTATTTTCTCCCGACATTTAAAATCCTGCGGGTTTTTTTTAAACGGGGGTATTCACGACATTAAGAGCAATCCGGACGCATGAACCCGTCATGGCTCAGGCCTTCCTTGCCACTGTCACGATGAACATCCGGTTCCGGTACACCACGTCCACATCGGAGAACCCGGCCTCCCGCAGCCATGCGAGCTGGTCCGAGAGTTTCTCGTTTTTATCAAGGGTGTCCCGGCGTCTCAGGATCTCCGCGTGCTGCTCTCCGGTCATCGGTCCTGCCTCAAGAAACCCGTTCCAGTAATCCAGGTACTGCACCCGGAAGTACGGGGTCTCGCCATCCGCCTGGTCGGCATTGACAAACATCCCTCCGGGTCTGAGCACGGAAAAAATACGCTTGAAGAGCTCGCGTTTATCCTCCGTTGAGAGGTGGTGGATCGAGAGGGCCGAGCAGGCAATGTCGTACGGCCCGCCCAGATCTCCCCTCGAATAATAGCTCACGATGTACCGGGTATCTTCGCGGCCGGAGAACCGTTTTCGTGCCATCTCCAGCATGTTCTCGGCGATGTCAACGAGCGTCAGGTGCGCCTGCGGAAACTTCTGGAGCATGTATGCACTCATCAGGCCGGTCCCGGCCCCGATATCGAGGATCGCAGGAGCCGGTTCCGGTGATGCTGCAGCCCAGACCGCAGCGCTATAAAACTGCCGAAGTTCCGGGATAACAAACTCACGCTGCCGGTCATAGTCCTGTGCAAACCGGTTGAATGCCTGCCTGATATGCTCCATAAAAAGGCCTGCCGGGTCCCGGGTTTTAAACTCCGCCGGTTTGCGTCTTCTCTTTTATCGACATCAGGACTGCAAGGAACTTTCCGCTGCTATCCAGGACCGGCCGGACGTTGACCTTCACCTTCCTGCGTTTGGATGTCGTCGTAACCAACGCAGTACCGGCATCATAGATGACGCCGGACATGTGACTCGCGGCCTCGGCAACGGGGTCCTTCAGCTGCTCTTCAGTCTTGTCATTGATGAGCATCATGACCTCCCGCCAGTGTTTCATGAGGATCTGTTTGGGTGGAAGGTCGATGCACCAGCTCGCGGTGGGATTGAAAAAGATGATCCGGCCCCGCTTATCCATAATGACGATCGATTCCAGCATTTCCATGAGTTTTTTCGGATCGCCCGCGGGATACGGCGCATGGCCCTTGGGCCGGGTTTTATGGACATAGAGGGCAAGATCGACATTCGTTGAGATCTCAATCGGCGTGAATGGTTTGAAGATGATCCCGTACGGCTGGGAATACTTGGCCAGTTCGAGCCGTTTCTCATCGGATATACCCGTTGTGAAGAGGAGGGGGCAGTGGAAAAGCTGGAAGATGTAATGGGCTGCATCGATGCCATCCATCGTTCCCGACAGGGTAACATCCATAATCACGAGATCGGGACTCAGCTCTCCGGCTTTTAACACCGCTTCCTCACCAGAAGTTACCGATCCTGCAACCCCATACCCTCTCTTCTGGAGCATCGATGAGAGCAGGTGGGTGATGATGGGATCATCTTCGACAATCAGGATACGGGGTGGGGCCATGGGGATCAGGACTCTGTATGTGGACGGTAATATATCCTCTTCACATTGTATAAAACATGGTTTTGCCCGGGGGGTTCTGTTCCTTGGTTACGCTTCGAACGACCCGAGCTTGGCCTGGTACGTCCCGTCAACGAAATCCACGTTGCAGGTCTTTGCCTTCTCTCCCTCAATGGGGAGCGGGTAGCACCCGGTGAGGCAACCGGTGCAGAGGTCATCCGGTGCAAACCCGATTGCTTCGATGAGGGCTTCGAGCGAGATGTGGTGGAGGGAAGTGGCCGTGATGCTCTTTCTTACCTCCTCCTCGCTCCGGTTATGCGCGATGAGTTCCTCACGCGTGGGGAAATCAACACCGAGATAACAGGGAGCCTTGATAGCCGGGGAGCCGACCCGGACGTGGACTTCCCGTGCACCGGCATCCCGGACAAGGCCGATGATCCTCTTCGATGTCGTGCCCCGGACGATGCTGTCGTCCACCAGCACCACCGACTTGTCCTTCAGGTGCGCCGGGATCGGGTTGAGCTTGATCCGGACCGCTTTCTCCCGTTCCTTCTGGGTCGGCATGATGAATGTCCGCCCCATGTACCGGTTCTTCATCAGCGACTCGACATACGGGATCTTTGACTGTTCCGCGTACCCGATAGCATACGCCGTCCCCGAGTCGGGCAGGGCACCGACCGAGTCGGCATTTACAGGAGCCTCATCATGGAGTTTCCTGCCGATCTGCCGTCGGACATCGTAGACCAGCACCCCGTCAATGACCGAGTCCGCCCGGGCGAAGTAAATGTATTCGAAGATGCAGTGCGCACACTTGCCGGCAACCGCGACCTGCATGCACCTGACCCCCTCCGCATCGATCCGTACCAGTTCGCCGGGCTTCACGTCCCGGATGAACTTTGCGCTCAGGGCATCCATTGCAACGCTCTCTGAGGCAAGCATGTACCCGTGCTCGGTCTTTCCGATGCCGAGAGGTTTAATCCCGAGCGGGTCCCGGAAGCCGTACAGGACCCCGTCGATCATGATGATAGTCGCGTAGGACCCCACCAGCTTGTGCATGCAGATGCTGACCGCATCCTCCACGGAACCCGAGTTGCTGAGCGCGTTGATTAAGATCTTTGCGATGATCTCGGTATCGGTGGTGGTGATAAAGATCTGGCCGGAACGCTCGTATTCTGCCCGGAGTTCGCAGGTATTGACCAGGTTCCCGTTGTGGGCGATAGAGATGGATTGATTCTGGTACTGGAAGTTTAAGGGCTGGATATTCTCGGGAAGATTCGAGCCGGTGGTCGGGTAACGGACATGGCCGATACCGGCCGTGCCTTTCAGATCGGATAAAACAGAGGGGGAGAAAACATCGGCAACCAGTCCACTCCCCTTGAACTTGTGGAGACTGGTGCCGTCAAACGTTGATATCCCGGCGCTCTCCTGCCCCCGGTGCTGGAGAGCGTACAGGGCATAATAGAGCTGGATTGATATACCGCCAGCATCCTCGATGCCAACGATTCCGCACATGATACAACTCTAATGCGTAACTGTTTTTGGTCGCTTTGTATGCCACTTGTAGTTGGAGATCTTCGTGCTCTTGCCAAAACCACAGGCAGAGCAGACTTTTTTCTGGGCATGGAACGAGATCTTCCCACAGCGCCGGCAGGCGATGTGAGTGAACTTGTTCATCTTTCCCATTGATGGAGTGCCTTTTGACATGTTGTTTCACCTTATTGTTCGAGTGATGGAGAGATATAAATTACATTATCCCCGCGGACGATGAGCGTGCCGACTTTCTGGACCTGTCCGTTCTCTGTCTCCTCGGCCTTGTCGAGGACGAGGTTCATATGTACATCATATCCCTGGAGAACGCCCCGTATTTCTCTCCCGCCTTTGAGAGATACAATAACGGGCTGACGGTTCAACACCTGATCCAAAATATCCAACGGCCGTTTGGTCATAATAATACCCTGTTACCATCGCTCTGGAGTAATATATGTGTGCGAGCGGATCACTTAAACATACCGTAGATCCCACAAGGGCAATAAGGTTTCCTGCCGGGAGTTTCAGGAGGGATGGACTGGGATCCCAACGGTATGCAAATTCAAGGGCATGCAAATTTTTTTCATGCCTGCGCTCTGATTGTTGAGACAGGACCATGAAAAAGATTGTCGTAAAGAAACGCCATTCGATCCGGAAAAGCCAGGCGCAGGACCTGCTGGCGCGTCTCGCTGAGCAGATCGGGCCGTCGGCGGAACTCTTCCACACGGAGATGATCGAAGTCCTCGAAACCACGGCGAACGTCTCGCTCTTCATGGTGAACAAGAAGCCGCTCCTGCTGGCCACGGAGGACTGGGTGTTCCCGACACTCAAAGGCGCACTCCAGTCCCCGTTCCCGGAACGCCGGGTAGTTGTCGATGCCGGTGCAATCCCGTATGTCGTAAACGGTGCGGATATCATGCGCCCCGGGATCGTCTCGGTCACCGATGACGTGAAGGCGAATGCACCGGTCCAGATCGTGGACGAGCGGCACGGCAAGCCGCTTGCGATCGGGATTGCCCTCTTTGATGCGCCCGATCTGCGTGCCAGTTCTGCCGGAAAGATGGTGAAAAAGTTCCATCACGTCGGTGACGAGATCTGGAACATCGAGATCTGAGCGGGATGAGGATCCGGGAGATCTGCGAAAAACGGCAGTTTTGCCCATTTTTTCTGGAAAAATCCGTATCCGGTGGCCCCAAAATAGATACTATTAAATAATTTTCGTCATACAGTTTTTTTATGGTTAAGATCATAGACACCCTTCTGGGAAAAAGCGCTTCACACTCGGACGACGACTATATGGAACTGGATCTCGCGTCGTACGAGGACCGGGGCAGCGGGTCCCCGGCACTGCTGGTTAAGATTGCCACTATCAGCGACCTCAAGGACACCCCCCGGGTCAAGGACGAGGTCTATTCCGGCAACATCGTGATCGTCGATATCTCCCGCCTCAAAATGGACAAGATCTCGTACGAGCGTGTCTTAAAGGATCTTAAGGAAGTGGCAAAGGATGTCAACGGCGACATCATCGGCCTTGGCGACCAGCGCTACGTGGTGCTGACCCCCATGTCAGTCAAGATCTCGCGCGATAAGATCGGTGGAGCATAAGTGCAGACAGTCGTCCCGGGTCCGTGTCCCTGTTGCAATACTGATATCGAATACCTGTATAAGACGGAAAATATTCCCTATTTTTCTGATATCCTTATCATTTCCGCGATCTGCCCCTCGTGCGGGTACAAGTTCGTCGATACGCAGCTCATAAAGCACGGGGAGCCGGCACGGTACACCCTGGCCATCCATACGGAAGACGACCTTTCGGTCCGGGTGATCCGGAGCATGAGTGCTGCCATCGAGATCCCGGAGCTCGGGGTACGGATCGATCCCGGCCCGGTCTGCCAGGGTTTTGTCTCCAATGTTGAGGGGGTGCTCGACCGGATCGTGGACGTGGTGAAGGGAGCCTTCCGCTGGGGCACGGACGTGGAGAAGGAGAATGCCACTGCATTGCTTGCGGATATTGCGAGAGTGAAGACCGGCACATTCCCGATCACGCTGATCCTGGAAGACCCGAGCGGGAACAGCGGGATTGAATCTGATAGGGTGGTGAAGGAGAAGTACGAGCCGGAGCCGGAATAATTTTTTCAAACAATTTTTAATTCAATTTTTTTAAAGAAAGGGATCGACTCCCAGGAGCGTCGAACCAATTCTAAAACATTTTCAGACCACCTGTTCTCATTATTGATCCAACCACATCAATCATATAAATATAAATAATACGTTATCTCACACTTGCGATGAAAGTTTTCCGGCGCGATCAATGATTCTCGCCACCATTCATCACAGGAGCACCCACCCATGACCAACAACACCAATTACCGGACGATCACCTCATGAAACGCGGCCGGCCAGCAACAACAGGAATCAACGATGCCGTTGCCATCGCAAAGAAACGCGGCTGCGTGATGCGGGTCACGTACGCACCCGACAGCGTCTGCGATTTTTTTATCCGGACCGTGATGCTCGTATCCTTTGTCCGGCTTATTCGAATTGAAAAGATCATAGCGCCCGCGAGCGAGATCGAACACGAGTACCGCGAGATCATTGCCGAGCTCCGGTTGTTCCCGCAGTCGCCGCAGATCCAGAAGGAACTCTGGGTCTACAACAAGTACGGAACGTATCGTTTCTTCCGGCTGACCGATGCCGGCCTGGAAGAGATCCAGCAGAGCGGGGAGCCGGTCAAGAATGGGGAACCGGAAATTAATGCCAAGACAGAAGGAGGGAACAGTCCGGCCACTGAACCGGTTTCCGAGAAAGACAATAAAGAGGTCCCGGGAGCGCCCCCGTCGTAGACAGAGATCTACCCCCGGAGAGTACAACCCTTCGGGAGAGGCTCCCCCGAAGATCCCGTATCGGGGATTCACCGTCGGAGAATTCTGACACCCTCAGGCGCCTAGGGACTAAGTACCCCAAAATGAAGGACTAATTCGGGAAAATGAAGGACTAAGTCCCTCATTTTTTCCATTTTTACGTCGTAAAAATGAGACGCAAATAGCGCTAATACAGCCGCGAAAGTCGGGTCCGGATGGACTGCGGGTTGTCGTTTTGGAAAGATCAGGGGGATCTGGATCGAGTCCGCCGACGGAGGTGACACCCTACGGGAGCAGAAGCGCCGGCGATGCCTCTGTACTACCTTCATGCGATCCTCGCTGGTGTGGATAGGTAATACGTCGTCATCGCTTTGCGGGGGATGCCTACGCGGCGGGGTCCGACTGGTTCTTCAGAACCTGGAGGAGAAGAAGAATCCCTCGGGATTCTTCGACCGCGAAAGTCGAAGAGCCCTTGGCTCTTCTCCAGTCTCACCTCACTATATGAGGTTCGACTCCCCCAAGAGCGTCAAACCTCCGGAAAATCTCCGGAAAATTTTCAGTACCGATTGATCCGGATTTTTTCACGATCCTAATCACAACAATTTTTTTGAATTGTGAAATCTGTAAAGGAACATTTCTGATATCCGGATCAGATCATCAATCTTCATCGTCCGGCAACGTGAGAAGTACATCAAAGGAGTCCTCTCATGTCCCTCCCTCTCACCTCAACCTGGCGCCGCCGGCTCATTGGCGCATTCCTGACCTGGCTCATCCCGTTTGTTGTTGCCATCCCGTTCTATGGCCCCAGCGGACTGCTGATCGACCAACAGCTCTTCAAGTCTCTGATGATCGTTGTCGGATCGATCACGGCAGCGATCCTGATTATCTGGTGTTTCCGGACCATTGAGCGGGATTTCACCCGCGAGGCTGTCATGACCGGAATTGTCTGGCTGCTTGCCAACTGGATCCTTGATCTGATCGTGCTTGTCGGCCTGCTGGGGATGACGATGCCGGATTATGCAACGCAGATAGGGCTGCGATACCTCGTGATCCCGGCGATGGTGATTGCAGCCGGGGTTGTGGCGGATGAAACAGTGAAAAAAGAGAGTTAAACCACCGGAAAAATTTTCGGAAATAATCAAAAAACCAGGAGGGGTCAGGGTGCCCCTTCAGATCCTCTTCTCCAGTACCCGTCAAAGCTCTTCCTCATCTCCCTTAAGACCGATCCTTTCATCTCGCCCTCAGACTCGGTCTTCCGGACCGCCCCGAAGTGCAGGAGGAGGAGGAGCGCAATGAAGAGGATTGATACCGCGATGATGGTCCACGGGTTGATCTCAAGGACACCTATCAGGATGATTTCCCTGAGCACGGATACTACCCCGACCTCGATCATGATATCCACGGCAATCCGGTGCTCCCTCAGGTAGATGATGAGGAGCCGGTAGATCTCGACAAGTACGAGGGCATAGATAAGTTCCGCTGCAATCACTCTGAATTCAATGGGCTGCCAGAGAGAGAAGATGAGGCTTGCGATCACCTTCAGCATCAGGATGAAGAGCACAACGCATATTCCGATGACAATAACGTCCTGGATATTTTCCAGTAATCGCCGGAAAATATCATGGATCTTGGTGTATAATACTTCCACGGCCATAGTACTTTTTTAGGTTTTTAAAAAAAAATATAAAAATTTTTTCTCAAGGGAAAAGACCCTTCAGTTGAGAGGGTATGGATATAAAAAAGGATACTAATAGTCGGATTTCAGGTGATCTCAATCTCCCCGAGCCACGCCCCCGACTCCTTGACAACCTCACCCACAACCTGAGCTCCCTTCACCATCTTCAACACGCACGCCACGCTCTTCTCCGGTACAACGTATGCATAGCCCATGCCCATGTTGAACGTCCGGTACATCTCCTCGTCCGAGATGTCGCCGGCCTTCTGCATCCAGGAGAAGATCTCGGGAGGCTTGATCGGGTTGTCGAACACGAACCCGTACTTGGAGAGGCGCTTGAAGTTCAGGAGGCCGCCACCGGTCACGTGACACATGCCGTGCACCGTGCACTTCGCCGTCACCTTCAGGACTTCGCTGTAGATCCGGGTCGGGGTGAGGAGCTCCTGCCCAAGGGTCTTTTTGTTCTTCAGCTTCGTATCGTAGTCCGCGTACTTCTCGACAACGCGGCGGGCAAGCGAGAGGCCGTTGCTGTGGACACCGGTGGACGGGACGCCCACGATCCTGTTGCCGGGCTTGATCTTCTCACCCGTGATGATCTTCTTCTTCTCCTGGACGCCAAGGCAGGCGCCCGCGAGGTCAAGGCCGTGGACCAGACCGCGGAGGGAGGCGGTCTCGCCGCCGACGATATCGATGTTCGCCTGCTTCGCACCCTCGTTCAAACCCTTGCCGATCTGGGCCATCTTCTCCATCGAGAGCTTGTCGGTCGCGATGTAGTCGACAAACGATACGGGCTCCATGTTCATGACGTAAAGGTCATTCACGTTCATTGCGATGCAGTCAATCCCGACCGTGCTCCAGTCCTCCTGCTGGTCGGCAACGAGCATCTTGGTGCCCACGCCGTCCGTGGTCAGGGCGAGGGCGAGCGGGCCGAAGTCGATGAGGCCGGCGAAGTGGCCGACAGCGCCCATCATCGCGTACCTGCCCTTGCGCCGGTGCTTCAGGTTTTTGATCAGCGCCTTGATCGCTGTTGCCTCAAGGTCGATGTCCACGCCGGCCTGGGCATAGGCACTCTTCGCTGCCGGTTTCTTGACCGGCGTTTTCTTTGCTGCGGGCTTCTTTATGGCCATCTTTTTTGTTGCAGGTTTCTTTGCCATTGTCTTACTCATCGCTCTCCTCCGAAAGATGGAACTCGTCGTGGAGCACCCGGACCGCACGCGGGCCGTCGTTCTGGCTCACGACAAACGAGATATTCGCTTCGCTCGATCCCTGCGAGATCATCATCACGTTCACGCCCGCCTTGCCAAGCGCCGTGAAGATCCGCCCGCCGGTGCCGGGCGCCCCGGCCATGCCGGCCCCGACCACCGCGACCGCACAGACATCGTGGTTGTGGGAGACCTGCCGGACAACGCCCTGCTTCGTCAGCTCGCCAAGGGCCTTCACCGCAGCGGAGACATGCGTCTCGTCCACGATCAGCGAAATGTTCGCCTCGCTCGAACCCTGCGAGATCATCATCACGTTCACTTCGTGATCGGCGAGGATCGTGAAGATCGCCTTTGCAACACCGGGCCTCCCGATCATCTGGGCGCCGCAGATGTTGATGGCCGCAACCTTGTCGATGTAGGTGAGTGCTTTCACGACACGGTGGTCCCGCTTACCGTCCCTTACAATCACCGTGCCCGGGTGACCGGGGTTGAAGGTGTTCTTCACCCGGACCAGGATACCTTTCCTCATGGCCGGCTCGATCGAACGGGGGTGCATCACCTTCGCACCAAAATACGAGAGCTCCATCACTTCAATATAGGACAGCGAGGTCATCACGCGGGCATCGTTGATCACCCGGGGGTCACAGGTCATGATCCCGTCCACGTCGGTCCATGTCCAGATCTCGTCTGCATCGATACCCGCACCGACAATGGAGGCAGAATAATCCGAACCGCTCCGGCCGAGGGTGGTGAGGACCCCCTCGCGGGTGCAGCCCATGAACCCCATGATCACCGGTATCTCTTTCCCGAGGAGGGGGCCGATCCGGCGCTTGATCCGCTCGTCACTGTCCGGGAGGGACATGGACTCGCCGTGCTGGGCGGTAGTGAGGATACCGGCCTCGCAGCCATCCATCACGGTCGAGGCAATGCCCCGCTGCCGTATGGCAGCAGAGAGGATCGGGGCGAGCAGCCGTTCGCCAAATGAGATGATGTAGTCTTTCGAGCGGGGAGTGAGTTCCCGCAGGTTATAGATCGCAAAGAGGATGTTCTGGAGCCGGATCAGGTGCTCTTCCATATCCGCCCCGACTTCCGCAACGTAGTCGGGTGCCGCTCCTTCGAGCGTCGTGATATGGCGTTTGCTTAAGGCCCGGATCAGGGGTACAATGGCAGTATCGTCCTTTGCGGTGGGAAGAGCCGTTGCAACCGCGATGAGCTGGTCGGTCACGCCACGCTGTGCCGATACGACAACGGCAAGTTCGTCTCCTGCTTTGTGGTGTTTCTCGAGGATGTCGACAACACGCTGGATACACTGGGCATCGGCAACGGATGTCCCACCGAATTTCATCAGAAATCTCATTCTTCCTCTCACTCTGGACGTGCCATTTATTTATGTAACTATACGATCCACAAAATAATAAGATGCTTGCAGATGAGGTTGTGGACTGTCACGTACTGGTGATCGGGAGCGGCGGTGCGGGCGTCCGTGCTGCCATTGAGGCGTCGCAGTACGGCGACACGGTCCTCATCTCCAAGACCATCGTGGGGAAAGGCGGGTGCACCACGATGGCAGAAGGCGGGTTCAATGCGGTGCTCCGCGAACAGGACTCGTGCGGGATCCATTACGAGGACACGCTGAAAGGCGGAGCATACCTCAACGATCCGGAACTCGTGAACATCCTGACAAAAGAGGCTCCCCTGAGGATGGGGGACCTCGTGAAGTGGGGGGCCGTGTTCGATTTCACCGATGCGGACGAAATTGCCCAGCGGCCGTTTGGGGGCCAGCGGTTTCCCCGGACCTGTTACGCGGGCGACCGGACCGGCCACGAGATGATGATGACGCTCGTGGACCGGCTCGCTGCAACGGATGTCACAACACTTCAGGAATATACCGTCATTGATCTGCTGAGGGACGGGGACACGGTCACCGGGGCAATCGCGCTGGACGAGAAGGGCACCATTGTCCTCATGAAAGCGGACAGCACGGTCCTTGCAACGGGAGGGGGTACGAAGGTCTACGACATCTCCACCAACTCGTCGAGCGGTACCGGTGACGGGTATGCGATGGGATACCGGGCCGGCGCCGAACTGATCGACATGGAGATGGTCCAGTTCCACCCGACCGGCGCGGTCTTCCCGTACGATGCCCGGGGCCGGCTCGTGACCGAGGCGGTCCGGGGCGAGGGGGGCGTTCTTAAAAACTCACAGGGCGAGCGGTTCATGAAAACGTACGACCCCGCCCGTATGGAACTTTCCACCCGCGACGTGGTGGCACGGGCCATCGCCACCGAGATCCTCAAGGGGAGGGGGACACAAAACGGGGGAGTACACCTCGATGTCACCCACCTGCCCCGCGAACAGATCGAGAGCCGGTTGCCGGTGATGCTCGAACAGTTCTTAAAATTCGGTGTGGACATCCGTACGGCCCCGATGGAAGTGGCACCGACAGCCCACCACATCATGGGCGGCCTCCGGATCACACCCGAATGCCGGACCACCCTGCCCGGGCTCTTTGCCTGCGGCGAAGTCTCCGGCGGTGTGCATGGCGCCAACCGGCTCGGGGGCAATGCCCTTGCCGAGACGCAGGTCTTCGGGAAACGCGCCGGGGAGGCGGCAGGAAAGGCCGGGAAGCGGCAGAAGACAGCAGACGAGCGGCAGGTCGATACGTGGCAGAAGCGGCTTGACGGGTTCCTCACCGGGAGCATGAACCCGGCGCAGGTAAGGAAGAAACTCCAGCTCGCCATGTGGCAGGGTGCCGGCATCTTCCGGAACGCGGGTGCTCTTGAGGAGACACTCCAGACGATCAGGCAGCTCCAGACCGTGAACCTGAAGGCCGCCTCGGCACGGAACCTTGCGGAATGCTGCATTGTCCAGAACATGTGCCTGACCGCTTCGCTCATCTGCCGGTCTGCCCTGCTCCGCACGGAGTCACGCGGGGCGCATGTCCGCACGGATATCACCGCGACCCACGATGCAGAGTACTCGCCCTTCGGCCACACGTTCGTCTCCAACGCCCGAGAAGGGATCGAGACACGGGAGGTGAAGGCATGAAGGAGCTGACGGTCACGGTCCGGCGGTTCGACCCGGACGTGGACAAGGAACCCCGGTTCGTGACCTACACCGTCAGGGTCAGCGAGGGCGCCCGCGTCCTCAACGTGCTGCACGCGATCCACGACAGCATCGACCCCACCCTCTCGTACCGCTATTCCTGCGCCTCGGGCCAGTGCGGATCGTGCGCTGTCCGCGTGAATGGCGAGCCGGTGCTTGCCTGCATGGAGGAGGCAAAGGACCGGATCACGATCGAGCCCCTGAACCTCGCAGTGAAGAAAGACCTCATCACCGATCTCGTGCCACGGCTCGACCAGATCGCATCCCTCCTGCCAAAGACGGAAGTCGTGCTCCCGAAGAAGGCGGACATAGACGCAATAAAACCGCTCAAGGACTGCATCGAGTGCCTCTGCTGTGTCTCTGCCTGCCCTGCGGTGGACGTGACAAAATTCCTCGGCCCGACCGCGATGCGGCAGGAGATGCGGCTCGCCCTTGATCCCCGCGACAGTGGCGACCGGATCTTGGACGCCGTCCGGGACGGCCTCTTCACCTGCACCACCTGCCAGGCCTGCTGGAAGGTCTGCCCCAAGAAGATCGAGACCCCGGCAAAAGCGATCGAGAAACTCCGGGCACACGCAAACCGGCGCGGCTTCACGCTGCCCCGGCACAAGGAGGTTGCGGCAATGGTCAAGGAGACCGGCCGGAGTATTCCCCGCACTTCCGAATCGTTCCTTGAAAAGGTGGGCGACGTCATCGAACCCGATGGGCCGGTCAAGGCAACGGTCGGCTTATTCATCGGCTGCGTCTACAACCTCCGTCAGCAGCAGTCTGCGCTCGATGCAATGGAAGTCCTCAAACGCAACGGGATCCGGGTCATCATCCCGAAGGAACAGGTCTGCTGCGGCTCGCCACTTATCCGGACCGGGCAGCTCGCATACGTGGATGAACTCAAACAGCGCAACATCGAGACCTTCACTTCAAGGGGCATCGACACTGTCCTGACCATGTGCGCCGGTTGCGGCACCACGCTGAAGCACGATTACCAGACGCCATTCACCGTGATTGACATCAACGAGCTCCTCACACAGTACGGCATCGAGGCGCCCGCGAAACTCCCGATCAAGGCAACATACCATGACCCCTGCCATCTCATGCGGGGGCAGGATATCCATGACCAGCCCCGCGAACTGATCCGGCAGGTTGTCGATCTCGTGGAGATGCCGTCCATCTGCTGCGGTTCTGGTGGCGGTGTCCGGGCCGGCAACCCGGACGAGGCCGCAGCACTCGGGAAGCGGCGGGGCGAGGAGATAAAAAAGACCGGTGCGGAGATCGTCATCACCTCCTGCCCGTTCTGCGAGTTCCACATTGCCGGGCACACCGACAAGCCGGTGAAAAATATCGCAACAGTGCTGCTGGAAGGGTACCGGGAAAAAGACCGGAAGACTGCAGCGGGGAAGGATTGAGGTCCGGCACCCCGTTCCTTACTGTTTCACCAGGTACTCGTAGGCCTCGAGCGCCGCTTTTGCACCGTCGCCGGCAGCGATGATGATCTGTTTGCTCCTGACATTCGTCACATCGCCGGCAGCAAAGATACCGGGCACGCTCGTCCTGCCATCGCAGTCAACAATGATCTCTTTCTTTTCGTTCAGGGCAACGAGCCCATCGACCATGTCCGAGTTTGGGAGCCAGCCGATCTCAAGGAAGACGCCATCAAGATCCATCACCTGTTCCCTGCCCGACTCATCCTTAATCGTGATCCCGCTCAGGAACTTGTCGCCATGAAGTGACGAGATCTGCGTGTTTTTATAGAGTGTGATATTCTTGATCTCGTCCAGTTTCCCGACATAGACCGGGTCGGCCTTAACCGTGCTCCGGACGATCAGGCTTACGGAGGCAGCGATCCGGCTCATCTCGATCGCGGTCTGGAGCGCCGAATTGCCCCCGCCGACCACCGCGACACGCTTCCCCTTGAAGAGCGGCCCGTCACAGGTAGAACAGATCGAGAGCCCGCGGCCTAGATACTGTTCCTCGTTTGCCACACCCAGTTTCCGGGGGCGGTTTCCCTGCGTGAGGATCAGCGCCCGTGCCCGGATCGTGGTCCCCGAGGCCGTGGTTACCACGAAGATCCCCTCCTCACGGGCGACAGACACGACCCGGTCCAGCTCCAGCCGGATATTCAGTGTCCTGACCTGCTCCTCGAACTTCTTCATCAGGTCTTCGCCCGTGATCATCCGGTAGCCCATGTAGTTCTCGATCGCCCACGATTCCAGTGCCAGCCCTCCGATATTCTCGCTGATGATGATGGTGTTGAGCATCTTCCGGGCACAGTAGACTCCCGCGGTCAGCCCTGCCGGGCCGGCACCGACAATCAGGACGGAATAAATGTCCGTGGTCCTCACCTCCCCGAAGAGCTCGTTCAGCCGCTGCGAGTCAAACCCGACGATCACTTCATCGTCTACCGTGATGACCGGGACCCCGCGCTGGCCGGAGAGCTCGACCATCTTCCGTGCAGCCGTTTCATCCTCACCGACATCGATACTGTCGTACGGGACGGCATATTTGTCGAGAAATGCCTTGGCCATCCTGCAGTACGGGCAGTTTTTTGTCGAATAAACGGTGACTCTGGTCATTATCCCGTAGAAGGCTCTTGAAAAATATAAACATAGTGACGGGGGCACCAGAATGGCTGCCGATCCCATCGCAATGTTCTTTTTGGACGAGTTCAAATACACCATTGACAAGCCATGAACACCGACCCGTCCGCCCGGAGGCTGAGAGGATTTTTCATTTTCTGCATCGTACTCCTTCTCCTTGCCGGCACGGTTCATGCCGAAACGGTCACTACCGAGACGCAGGCAGAACCTGTGACCTACCTCGACTTCAACGAGGGGAGTGGCAGTATTGCTCTCGATGCCTCCGGTCACGGGAACTCTGGTTTGATCGCGGGGGCTACGCGCACCCAGGGTGGCGGCTGCGGGGGCGCCCTCCTCTTCAACGGGACGGGAGAGCATGTCAGTATCCCGTACTCCTCCCTGAACCACCCGGAGAACGAGATCACCGTTTCCACCTGGTTCTATGTCGACTCGTTTGGTTCCCAGACTCTCGTCTCAAGTTACAAGAATGGCGGATACCGGCTGGGATTTGGTGACGGGAACGACCTGTGGTGGACGGTCTATACTGAAAAATCCGGTAGTGTCAGTGTCCCGGTACTACACGAGGGCATTACACCAGGCCTTTGGCACCATGTCACGGGGACCTATGACGGGGAGGCCGTGAAGATCTATCTTGATGGGGCGCTGAGGAACCGCGTCAACGCATCGGGTCGCATACTCTACGAATATCCAAACTATGTCATGCTCGGAGCGGATGCAGGGTCATCTACAACACCTGACTCTCCCGAATGCTCCCGGTACCTGAAGGGCGGGCTGGATGAAGTCAGGATCTATGATACGGCGCTGGAATACAGCCAGGTCATGGATGACCGGTTCCGCTGCTCGGCAGAACCAAAGACCATCCCACCTGAACCTGCGAATGCGACTGTCGGCCTCACCACGTGCACAGCCAGTTCCGGCACATTGCAGCTCAATGCCGGGGAAACTACATTCCGGACCCTCCAGTTCAACGATAAACTGGAGAACGGGACCTGGTATGTTTCCGTGCCAAAAGGTTCAAAACTTATCGTCAAAGGACGCGATCTCTTCTCCTCTGCCTACCCGGATGCCTGGTATATCGAGATTGCGGACGGGACAGAGCGTGTGGACCGGTCGATCGCATTTCCCAATACCAACAATGCACCGGTTGCGGGTGTGATCCCTTCCGGGAACGCCACGGTGCATATCCGGTATTTTGACGGGAAATACCGTTTCCCGGCCAGTGTCGAGATGCAGTTCCAGTGTATTGCACCGCCCCCCCTTCCCCCGGTGATTATTCCCAGGAATATCCTGGCGAATCCCGGCATCGTGATCTATTCAGCATCATGGGCCACCCTGATAGCGGTACTGGTTGTGGTTGTATGGCTGCACCGGCGCAAGATGAAGGCCAGGGAAATGAGCAAGGGTGCGGAGCGGAATACTGAGACCGATAACGGTGGACCAAAAGAATAAAAAGAGATTTACAGGGTAATTTCCCGGAACTGCTTGGCAAAAACACCACAGATCGGACACTTGTCTGGGGCCTTGCCGAGTTCGATATTGCCACAGACCGGGCAGAGGAATACCTTCTCCCTCCCGAGGTCGTGGCCGGCCTTTACTGCAACCAGGGCCTTCTTGTACAGCCCTGCATGCACCTGCTCTGCCTTCATCGCGTAGGTAAATGCAAGGATCGCATCGGTCTTGTTCTCTGCCTCAGCGGTTTTGAGAAAACCCGGGTACATCGTGGTGAATTCTTCGGTCTCTCCTGCGATCCCACCTTCGAGGTTCTGGGCAGTCGTGCCAACGGCAGAGAGCACTTTTAACAGTTTCTTTGCATGGATCGCCTCGGCCTCGGATGCCGCCCTGAAGAGGGTGGCCACACCCTTGAACCCCTCCTCAGCTGCTTTCTCCGAGAACGCCTGGTATTTCCGGTTTGCCTGCGATTCTCCGGCGAACGCTTCCTTCGCGTTGTCTATGGTTGACATAAGGGAATGGTATGGCGGGTAGTGGTTCTTAAACATTCTTTATGCGGCATCAGGGCGGGAGGGAGCCAGACGACAGGCGATACAGTACATTTGCGACAGGGAATAATTTAACATAAATAAAACACAGAATTATGGTGATTGCAAAAAGGCAGGCCGGGTTCCGGGATGGCAACCGGGTATGCCCGCCAGGATACCGTGCTGTATGAGAAAAATGAGAGATGTGCCGTTTCAGGACAGGCCCCGCGAGAAGATAGCAAAAAAAGGTGCGTCCGCACTCTCGGATACTGAACTGATCGAGGCAATCATCGGGAGAGGGACAAAGAGAAAGGATGTCAGGGAAATCGCCAGGGACATCTGCGGGATCCTGAATGAGAGGCGGGACATCCGGTATGAGGACATCCGGGCACTCGAGGGGATCGGCCCCACGAAAGCATCCCAGATCATGGCCTGTTTTGAGATGGGGAGGCGGTATTTTGCACCCGACACGGCTTGTGGGAAGGTCACAAAACCCAACGATATCCTCCCCCTCGTTGCCCACCTCCGGGACAAGCGGCAGGAACACTTCTGTTGCATCACGCTCAATGGTGCCGGGGAAGTGCTCGGTAACCGGATCATTACGGTCGGCCTGCTGAACCACAGCCTTGTCCACCCGCGGGAGGTGTTTGCCGATGCGATCACGGACCGGGCGGCCTCGATCATCTGCGTCCATAACCATCCCTCGGGTTCCCTTGAACCAAGCTCGCAGGACATCGCGATCACAACCCAGCTCAAGGAGGCCGGGTCCCTTGTCGGGATCCAGCTCATCGACCATGTCATCGTAACGAAGACCGGGCACCTGAGCATGCGGGAACGCGGGCTGGTGTGAGACAGTGGTCCCTGAAAGGAACCGCTGGCTGGAGAAGACCATCAGGTCTTCGACCGAGCGTAGCAGAGTTCTTCGAATGGATAGTTTACATAGGAGCCTTATGGAGCCTTTACGGATTGAGTGTCTTACCCAGTGCAAATCCCTTGTCGTAAGCGGCATCCATCAGCCCGGGCTGCTGCGTGATGTCGCCAATCGTATCCATGTCGCTGACCAGCAGTTCGTCCCAGTACGTACAATCGATAATATCGAAGAATGCCTTCACGGTTAATTTGGCACCGACAAATACTTCCGGGACCTTCATACCGGAGATGCAGATGAAGAGCGCCTTTCGCACGACTCTCTTTTCAGCTGGGACAAGAGATTTTTTCCGCAGGTACTTTGCCATGAAAAAGACCTGGCAGCGGTCGATGAAAGACTTGAGCTTCCCGGGGATTCCCATGCACATGATCGGTGTTGCAAGGATGATACTGTCCGCATCCCGCACCTTCGGGTACAGCTGCTGCATATCGTCATCCATGACGCACGTCTCGTGGTCCCTGCAGAAGAACATCTCCTGGCAGGCATCGAAACAGAGGTTTGTCACCACGATCTTTTCCACCGTGCAGCCGGCATCCTTTGCCCCCTCAAGTGCCCGGTCCAGCAGTTGTGCCGTATTGCCCTCCGGGAGGGGACTCCCCAGAATCCCGATTACCCTGCCAGCCATACAACAACTGGAGGTCAAAGAGGTCATATAGTTTTGCAAAAAAGCCTGACTGTCATTCACGATGAAAGCCGGATTGTCCTATCCCGAAATAATTTCCCAAAATAATCACGAATATGAGCAAGCCCACCCCCTTCGGGGGTCGCTCGGCCGCCTCGTCGGGGCCTCGCTGGGCAAGAATGTTGTTTGAAACTTTCGAGATTACAACGGGGGTCAAGGGGGCGCACCCCTTGGGCTGTCTTCGCAGTCTCGGACAGCGAGACGAGAAGATGCGCAGCATCTTCTCCGCCCTCGAAGAATCCTTCGGGTTCTTCTGCGTCCTCATGATCCTGTTGGACCATTCGGACTCCCCCTCTGGGGACCGACCGAAGGGAGGTTGCAGAAGAACGCGTTAGCGTTCTTCGAAGAGAGAGGGGGTCACTCTCATAACACAAAAAACGGGGCATCCGATGAGATTATACCTGATAGCATTTTTGTGAAATAAATCCGGGATATCACAGATGAAAAGCCGGATTGGCATCAACACAATTCATATATATCTTTGGGGTCGATGAGAGGTTTGGTGTTTCATTTGACCGAACAGAAGACCTACAACGCCGGCCAGAAAGTTGGGCCGGGCAAATACGTGTGTATCGACTGCGGAAAGGAGCTTACGCTCGACAAGAGCGAACAGGACCTCAGGAAATGTCCTGCCTGTGCCTGTGAAGAGTACCAGTGCTTCCCGATGACCCACATCAGGCCGGACATCAAAACGGCGGAAGATGTAAAGAACCCGCCAAAACGCGGCAAGAGCAACATCTGATCTCTTATTTTTTCTTTTCGCACCGTTATTCGAATGCTGGTGCCGGGGCCGCAACATCCGGCCGGTATTTGTGCACCAGGATCAATCCAGAATTGGGGAGACAAAGAACATGGTGAATGTTTCAAAGGAGGGGCAGGTCTTCAGGTGCGAGATCTGCGGTAATGTTGTTGAGGTGAAGGAAGCCGGCGGCGGAGAACTGATCTGCTGCGGAGAAGCAATGCAACTGGAGGAGTAAATCATGGCAGTGAAAAAACCAATGATGAGGAAGGCGCCGGCAAAGAAGCCGGCCGTAAAGAAGGCAGCGACAAGGGGAAAAGATCTGAAGGGGCTTGAGAAGAAGATCGGCAAGGTCCCGAAATTCTTCAAGGAACTGACTACGAACGACCCAGAAATGTTCGATCTCGTCATGAAGTTCGAGAACCACATCTGGGACGATGGCAAGCTCACAAGGAAGACCAAGAAGCTGATCGCCATTGCGATCGCTGCGGCCCTCAGGGACCAGCACGCGGTACGGGCCCAGCTCGCGGGAGCCGCCAGCCTTGGCGTTACGAAAGCGGAAGTGGAAGAGGCGCTCCGTGTCACGTTCCTTCTCTCGGGTATGCCGGCTTATGTGTACGGCAAGGCCCAGCTCGATGAAGTGATGAAAAAGTAAGGTGGCCCGCGATGGATACAGAGGAATGTGTTTCATTCCCGGTCCTGGGAGAACCAGCCCCGGACTTCACAGCAGAGACCACCCATGGCCCGATCATGCTCTCCAGCCTGAAAGGGAAATGGGTAGTGCTCTTCTCCCACCCCGCGGATTTCACGCCGGTCTGCACTACCGAGTTCCTTGCATTTGCTGCCATATACGACGAGCTGAAGGCGCTGAATGTCCAGCTGGTCGGGCTCTCTGTTGACAGCATCTCGTCCCACCTGGGCTGGGTGCATGACATCAAAGAGATGATGGGTGTCCAGATCCCGTTCCCGATCATCGCCGACCTGAACATGAAGGTGGCAAAGAAGTACGGGATGATCCACCCGGGCCAGAGCTCGACTGCCGCGGTCCGGTGCGTCTTCTTCATCGATGACAAAGGGATCATGCGGGCCATGATCTACTACCCGCTCCAGAACGGGAGGTTCATGCCCGAGATCATCCGGCTTGTGAAGGCGCTCCAGACCACGGACAAGTACAAGGTCTCGACACCGGCCAACTGGCAACCGGGCGACAAGGTTGTCGTCCCGCCTCCAAAGACCGCAGCCGAGATGGAGAAGCGGCCATCCGAGGGGTACGAGTACAAGGACTGGTACCTCTGTTACAAAACAGTCTGAGTCCGGTATCAACCCATCAGAAAGATCCGGACACCCCTTTTTTCCGTAACGTCATCCGTAAAGGATGCTAACGCAACCCAGACTGACAAGCGGGTGATCGCGGGGTTCATCTGCTCCCGGAACGATCTGGTATGGAGGACGATGGCGGACAATGGACAGGATGATGGGAAAACAGGGGGACGGCCGGTCCTGACCGACCCCCCGTTCTACCTGCCGGAGTTCGAGCAGTCGTACCGCTATATCATCGATGAGTACGATGTTGCACCAAAAGACATTGCCATCTTCATGCCCTGTGCGGTCCGGAAACCCTACAGCGCCAGCCCGAGCCACCAGCTGATCCGGATGATCATCTCGCAGGTGTTCTCCGAGCCGCAATACCATATCGTCATCTTCGGAACCTGTGGCATTGTCCCCGCGGAACTCGAGGAGATGTACCCGTACGCCCACTACAAGTACATGCTCGGGAAGTGCAAAGACCAGAAGGTCCTGGACGATTTCCTTAAAATCGAGACCGATCGCGTTGCCGGGTATCTTGAGAAGACGAAGGGTACCTACCGGTTCCGGATCGCGTACTGTATCGGTCTCTTCCGCGAGGCGTTGATCCGGGGATCGGAGAAGGCCGGGGTAAAGATCGATCTCATCCTTCCCACCCGGGACATGATCAACAAGGTCGTGGAGGAGGGGGACTGCGTATTCGAGGAGGGGAGCCTCTCGATGGACGAGTACCTGGGCGAGTTCACAAACGAGATGATCCGGTTCCGGAATGCGCACTTCGGCAGGGACTCTGGCCGTTAACGGTTGCACAGGATCCGGTTCGTATCACCATCCAATTGTTTTTCAACGCGGATAACATAGAACAGAATAATGACGATCAAGGTCCTCGCCTTTGCCGGCAGCCCCCGCCGGCACGGGAACTCGGAGACGCTGCTCGACTGGGTGCTGGGATCGATGGCGGAGGATCCGGAAGTCGCAATCGAGAAGGTTCCGCTTACCGAGGCAAATATCAATATCTGCCGTGGGTGCAATGCCTGCGAGAAGTTGAATAAGTGCGTCCAGCGCGACGGCATGGACATCTACCACGACAAGATCATCGAGGCAGATATCATCCTGCTCTCCTCCCCCATCTTCTGCATGGGCATCGCCGCCCTGCCCAAGGCCCTCATCGACCGTATGCAGGTCTTCCGGTCGCGGAAGTTCGTCCTCAAGCTTCCCGTTGTGCCACCGGAACGGAGGGGAAAGCGGCTCGGCGCATTCCTTGCCAGTGCCGGCCAGGACTGGCCCTACGTATTCGATGCTGCAATCCCGTCCGTCAAATGCTTCTACCACGTGATTGACATCCGGGACGCCGACATCAGTTACCTCATGATCAACCATGTTGACGAGAAAGGCGCAATCGAACGACATCCAACTGCGAAGGCCGATGCCATGAAACTCGGGAAGGATATGATCGCCGAGCTGAAGAAACGGCTTTTGGCCTGAGGTTGCCATGACGATTACTGTTCTTGGGATATCGGGAAGCCCCCGGAGGCATGGCAATACCGAGACGCTCCTTGACAGCTTCCTCGAGGGGGCTCGGGAGGCCGGGGCAGGCGTTGAGAAGGTTATCCTCAAAGATCTTGATATCACCCCCTGTCGTGGATGCAATGCCTGTCACAAAGGCGGGGACTGTATCGTAAAGGATGATGCCCCGCTCTTATACGACAGGATCTTTGCTGCTGACTGCGTTGCTGTCGCCTCTCCCATCTACAGCATGGGGATCACCGCCCAGCTCAAAGGGTTTATCGACCGGGGGCAGTACCTCTGGGCCCGCAAATTCGTTATAAAAACCATGTTCTTCCCAAACGACCATATTCAGCGCCACAAGGGGCTCTTCATCTCAACGGCCGGCCAGAACTGGGACCATGTCTTTGACGGGGCGTTTCCGATGATCACCGCATTCTTCAACGGCACGGGATTCGAGTACTACGACAACATCATTGCGAATAATATGGACGAGTATGGCGGAATCAAGAACCATCCGACCGCCATGAAAGATGCGTTCCTCAAAGGGCAGCAGGTTGTCGCTGTACTGGAAAACCTGAAAAAACAATAACCCTCTGAAAAAAGATCAGAGGAAGAGATAATACGACGCAACCAGTGTTCCAAACGCGGCAGCGATGAGAACGATAAATGCCACAACGTTCCACGCGAGCACTTTTCTCCCGTCGAGGATGCTGATCGGGAGAAGGTTGAACGCTGCGATCATTGCATTGATCTGGACACCGGCCAGGCCGATCATGGCGATAAGACTGTGATTGATATATGCCGCTCTCCCGCCCACGACAAAGAACAGGGCAGCAAAGAGCAGGCACAGGACAAGGTTGACGACCGGCCCGGCCGCGGAGATGATCCCGTCCTGTTCCCGGGTCAGGCCCCGGCCGTCCTGGGAGTAAATGACCGTTGCTCCCGGGGCTGCAAATACGAACCCGACCAGCGCCGCCATGACCACGGCAATGAGGAGCATGGTGTTGTCCTTGACAAATTCCGCCCAGTAACCGAACCGGATCGCCACGAACTTGTGGGCCATCTCGTGGAGGATAAACCCGATACCGACCGTCAGGAGCGCGATGCCGAAATAAACCAGGGCGGTGACCGGGTTGATTGCCATAACAGGCTGGAGTATGCCATAGGGGGCTATGTTGATGATAGCAAACGATAGTGCGATCGCCATCCAGGCAATGAAAAGGTCCGCTTCTTCGCGCCGGGTGATACGTTCGAGCATGAGAGACACCAGATCAGATGGGATTTTTCTCAATAAGTGTTTGGTGTTTTGGTTCGTAAGCATTACGTTTATGCAAATGCAAAGGAACAGTACATGGTATGTCCCTCGAACACGTGCGGGCCGAGATCTCAATGGTGGATGCCGCCATCATCCGCCTCATTGCAAAACGGCAGGAACTGGCAAAACAGGTGGCGGAGATCAAGATACGGGAGGGGATTGCCATCCATGATGGGAAACGGACCGCGGATGTCCTCGAATCCGTCTCCACCCAGGCTGAAGGGATTGAGATTGATCCGGTCGCAGTCAAAACGATCTTTGAGATCCTCATTGCCATGAGCGAGGAGTGCCAGCGGGAGTGCTCCGGCGATGGCAACCTGCCATAATCCCCAATAATCTGTCAGGATCCTTTTTTAAAAACAGTAAGGGGTTTCTTACCCGAACCACCCGAGGAAGATCACGACCCCGAGGGCAATCATGATTAAACCGATCACAAAACGGATGAACCGCTTGTGTTCGATCCTCCAGGTGTCGGCTTTCTCCGGGGATATGCCGTATGCTGCCAAGAGTGTCACCAGCACGAGAGGCAAAACGAAGATGATGTTGTAGAGGAGGAGCCAGGGAAGGCCGGCCGACATCGTCATGCTTTGACTCATCATGGCAAGGATGCTGATGTAGATCCCTCCCGTGCAGGAGAACCCGAGGAGCCCGGCAAGTATCCCGAGGATGAACGCCGCGGATACGGAGGCGATTCGGATATAACGCGACATGAGCCCTTTACCGGATTCCGGGACGGAGAGGAAGAACGTCTCCCTGTCCCTGATCACATCCGACAGTGTTATGACACCGAGGACCACGGCAAGGGTTGCTCCCAGGAGCGAGAAGACCTTCGAGAACCCGGAGAAGCTCACGAAGGAGAAGATCCCTACACCCATGAGCAGGTGGAACAGGAAGACCGCTGCGATGTACGAGCCGCCGATAACCAAAATCCGCCTCCGGTTTGCTGCCGCGGCTATTGATATGAGGAGGAAGATCAGGACCGAGAGTGCGCAGGGATTGAGGCTGTCAACCAGTGCCGGCACAACCACCATCTGCGGTGTCAGTGCAGGGGCCGCCGGAGTGCAGTTTGTCGCTGCAACGGGTGTCAGAGGGGATATGTTGCACGATGCGATCCGCGTCTTCTCTGCAAGGATGGATTCCTCGAACCTGTCCCTGATCGCAGTATCCCCGATGAGCACCTGCTCGCCGATGAAAATGACCGGGATACCGGCATTATTCGTGGCATACTGCCGGCTCATCTCCACGAACCTCTGCTGGTTGGTCTGGTTATACCAGATCTCCAGGGATTCGAGCTGTATCTCGGGATATTTTTCCTGGAGGCCCACAATGACAGGCTTCACTTTCTCACAGTGTTCGCACCCGTCGCCATAGAAGTAAACCGCATGGATGGTACTGGCGGAAAAAGAGGGAGGGTTACCGGAAACCGCAGTCTCATCCAGGGGTGAGAGCCGGGTCAGGCTTTTTTTTTAAGGGAGGCCTGGATGAGCGCTTCGAATTTTTCGGGAATTTCCACACCGCCCGTAAGGACGGTGCTGCCGATAACGACCTCGGGGACAGCAGTCCGGGCTACACCGAGAGCGGAATTTATCTGCTGGTACAGCTGCTGGTTGGTCTGGTTATGCCAGACTTCGCGTATCTGGATATTTGCTCCGGGATATTTCTCCGTCATATTGATGACGAATGGCATCACGTAGTGACAAGCGGGACATTCCTCGCCATAGAAGAAATATATCGAATCTGTGGCAACAATGCCGCTTTCCTGCACACCGGGGTCAGCTTTGACCGGTATGCCTGAGATCAGGACTGCAATACTGATCACCGCGACAACCGCAAGAAATACTGCAACGATCTTTATGGTCTTGTCCATAGGGAAAATCCTTGTAGCTAATTAACGACTCTTTCGATAATAAAATGCCTGTTTAAAAAATTCAGGAGCGGGAGATCATCGTCCCGACACCGTCGTGCGTGAAGAGCTCGAGGATGAGGTTGTGCTCGATGTTCCCGTTGATGATGTGGGAATAACTGACACCGTTCTCCACGGCCCTGATGACCGACATTACCTTCGGGATCATACCCTCCCCGATTGCCCCGGATTGTTTGAGATCGTTTGCATCCTTTACGGTCAGTCGCCGGAAGACCTTGGTGCGGTTCTTGTCCATGACCCCGTCAACATCAGTCATGTTCACGAGTTTGTATGCTTTGAGGGCAATCGCGATATCTCCGGCGGCCGTGTCAGCATTGATGTTCAGGCTGCCACCAGAGCGGTCGATGGCAATCGGGGCAACGACCGGGATGTACCGGGTATCGAGCAGGGTGTTGAGGAGTGCCGGGTCGATTGACTCGATCTCGCCGACATGCCCGAGATCAACCTCTTTCTGGACTCCCCCGATCTCCACTTTCTGGACCTCCATCTTCTTTGCAAGGATGAGGTTCCCGTCACTGCCCGAGATCCCGATACCACGGGCTCCGCATTTGGCGATAAGGGAGACGATACCGGCATTGATCTTCCCGACAAGGACCATCTGGGCGATCTCGAGCGTCTCCTGGTCGGTGACCCGGAGCCCCGCGACAAAGACCGATTCCTTGCCCATCTGCTTCATCTTCTCGCTGATCTCGGGGCCGCCGCCATGCACGAGCACGACACGGATGCCGACATAATGGAGGAGCACGGCGTCCCGGATGGCATTTTCCAGCACAACGGGGTCGACCATCGCGTGGCCACCGAGCTTGATCACGATCGTTTTACCATGGAACTGCTGGATGTAGGGCAGCGCCTCCATGAGGACGTCTTCACGCTTCATTATGTGGTGTACCTCCCGTTGATCTCCACGTAGCGCTCGGTGAGGTCGCAGCCCCACGCGGTTGCTTCAGCTTTTCCTGCCGCAAGGTCGAGGATGAAGGTCACGTTCTTCCCGTGCATCGCGTTCTTGGCTGCAACAAGGTCGGCGATGATCTCACCGGACTTCACGAGCGGGTACTTTTTGCTGTTATCGCTGATCCAGAGCGAGACCGCGTTCGGGTCGAACTTCACGCCGGCCCTTCCCGCAGCGGCAACGACACGGCCCCAGTTCGGGTCTTCCCCATAGACCGCAGTCTTCACGAGCGGGGATTCGATGACGGTTCGGGCAACTTTCTCGGCATCGTCCTCTTTCTTTGCCCCCTTGACGATGATCTCAAGGAGCTTTGTTGCGCCCTCGCCGTCTGCTGCAATCTGCATTGCAAGGGAGCGGCAGCACTCTTCCAACGCTGCTTTGAACTCTGCAAGTTTGACTTTACCCGCTTCACCGGTGGCAGTGCAGAGCGCGATGTCGTTCGTGCTCGTGTCGCCGTCGACAACCACACGGTTGAAGGAGCGTCTGGTTGCCAGTTTCAGGGCATCGGCGAGCGGCGTTGCACCAATCTCTGCGTCAGTGTAGATGAACGCGAGCATGGTCCCCATGTTCGGTGCGATCATGCCGCTTCCCTTGCAGATCCCCCCGATACAGAATCCGTCCTTCTTCACGAGGGCATGCTTCTGGACCGTATCCGTGGTCATAATCGCCTGTGCAGTAACGACCTCTGCCTCGGCATTGCGGGCAAGCTTCGGGGCAACGGCCTTGCACTGCCGCTGGATCCGGGGCAGGTCAAGGTACCGCCCGATGACACCGGTACTGGCAACGCCTACCCGTGAGGGTTTTACGTCAAGCACCGAACCGGCGTATTCGGTCATGGTGACCGCGTCGGCAACTCCACGCTTTCCCGTGTAGGCATTCGCACACCCGCTGTTGACAATGACCGCGTCCAGTTTCCCCGCCTTGATCTGCTTTCTCATCAGATCAACCGGGGCCGCCCTTACGAGGTTCTCCGTGAACACACCGGCTGCCGTGCCATGGGCTTCGATAAGCGCAAGACCGTATTTTCCCTCTTTCATACCCCAGGCTTTTACGCCGGGGACTGCGCAGATACTCAAAAATGCCATTTATTCACCACCCTCTTTTCCGGAATAGGACGATCCGATCGCGTTGATGATATCCGCCCGTGTGATGATCCCGACGATCTTCTTCCCCTCCATGACCGGCAGGCGGGCAATCCCCTCCTTCAGCATGAGGGAGGCGGCAGCCTCGACATCCATCTCCCCGGTTGCCGTGATCACCCGGTGGGTCATGACCTTTTTGGCAGGCATGTCGCCGATATTGGTCAGCGCATGCTTGGTCTTCTCCCAGTTGATGTACTCCCGTATCGGCACTTCGATGACCTCGAACGGGGACGGGAGCCAGAGGTCATCGGAGATCCGCTCGGTCTCGAGGAGAGAGATGAGATCGGACTCCGTGATCATCCCCACCAGCTCCTTTCCCTCCATAACTGGGAGTCCGCCAATATGATTTTTCCGGAAGAGGGCGACCACGTCGCGGAGAGGGGTTGCCGATGTGCATACAACCGGATCTTTTGTCATTGCGTCCTGTACGAGCATGAGACTCACCTCCACCTATGGCAGCATGCCTGCACCAGTCAGGCCGTCGGTTTCCTCAAAGCTGCACATCAGGTTCATGTTCTGGATTGCCTGTCCGCTGGCGCCTTTCACGAGGTTGTCGATCGCTGATACTGCAACAATACGGCTCCCTTCGCTCTCCACCATCACGTCGCAGAAGTTGCTCCCGCGGACTGCAGCGAGAACGGGCTTCTGGTACCGGACGAAATACTCGTCCTTGTAGTAGTCACGGTAAAGCTTCTCCACCTCTTTCTGCTCCATGGGTTCGTCAAGCAGGATATGTGCGGTTGTCAGGATGCCCCGGTTGACAGGGACGAGATGGGGTGTGAAGTATACCTTTGCCTTCGACCCGAGGAAAGCCATCTCCTGCTTCATCTCGGCAACGTGCCGGTGGGTCGTCAGCTTGTACGGCCCGACATTGTCCCCCACGTTCGGGTAATGGGTGGTTGCCGAGGGATTGTCACCGGCTCCGCTGACACCGGTCTTGGAATCGTAGATGATCGTGTGGGCGTATTTTGCAAGAGGAGCAGCTGCGAGGGTGGCGCCGGTCGGGAAGCAGCCGGGGTTGGAGACGAACTTTGCGTTGATGCAGTCCCTGCGGTGGAGCTCAGGAATACCATAGGGTGCTGCGAAGTAGTCGGTATGGGGAACACCGTACACCTTCTCAAAAACATCCTTTGCCAGGCGGTAGTCCGCGCTCAGGTCCACCACTTTGATCCCGCGGGAGAGCAGCTTGCCCGCGTACTGCATTGCGGCAGTGTGGGGGACAGCGAGGAATGCCACATCGGCGTCGATAGCATCGGTCTCAGGATTTGTGAATGTGAGATCGGTAAACCCTTTCAAGTGGGGATGGACCTGATCCAGGGGAGTGCCTGCAAGTTTGCGTGATGTGACACACGTGACTTTTGCCGCAGAATGGTGAAGGAGGAGGCGGACCAGTTCGCCGCCGGCATAGCCGGAAGCCCCGACAATCGCAACTTTCATACAGTAATATCCGGGTGTAAAAATTTAATGCTTTTTAAACCGGCTTTTTAAAAAAGGCAACGGAAAATTATTTGTTTTATTGATTCGGGGGCTGATTCACGGGCTTTTATGCGAATAGACACTGAAGAGCCGCTGCCCGAGGAGCTCGATCCGGTCCCGGTCCTCAAGACCTTTGAGGAGATCTTCCGGAAGCGCATCCATGCCTTTTGAGGCTCCAAGGAAGGCCCCGCAGATCAGGGCGATGGTATCGGTATTTCCCCCGGTGTTGGCGGAAACCGTGAGGAGGTCGGGGGGATGGGTGTACCGGCTGATGAGGAAGAATGCAATGGGGAGGGTCTGGAAGACGGACACATCATTGCCGATCTTGAGAAGGGCGGTCTCGGTTTCCATTCCCTCTCTCTCCAGCGAGAGGGCATTACGGATCTTGCCACCAAGGACATCGTCTTCTGAAAGCGCTTTCTGCATGGCCTTTTCAACAGGGTTTGGTAACTCATGTAGTGCATGGTAGATGAGGGTAACAACGGTTGATACTGCCGCATGGGCAGCCGGGTGGGAATGGGTGATGTTGCAGGCCCTCACGGCTCTCTCACACGCCTCGTTCATGTCAGGGTATGTCAACGCAAAGGGGACCGCAACCGGCAGGCAGCCGGAAGTGGTGGACTTGACACCCTTCTGCGGGACGTTCTGTTTCTCCATACGTTCACATGCGGCAGAGATGGAGCCGTCAGGAAAACGGAGTGCTCCCCGCAGATAGAGTTCCCGGAGTGCCGTTGCGTACCGGTCTTCGTTGTATTTACGATCCGCAAGAAGGGTCCCCACAAGGATCATCAGTTGCGTATCGTCAGTGTATTGCCCGGGTTTCAGGTCGTCGTTCGGGTGACCCTTGTACGGGCGGCGGTACCCGTATTTCATTTTATTCAGATTTGGAGATGCACTCTCATTGGGCATACCGAGCGCATCGCCGATCGCCGCACCCAACAGGCACCCCTTGAACTTTTTTTGCATCGATCTTATATTGAAAAACCCGGATAGATAACCCTTCGTATATCCGCTTCTGCGGGCTTTTGATGATTTTTCTGTTTTGGAAAAATTATGTAACTGTCGAAAGAACATTCGACAAGATATATATAGAATGTTCAGCATGATTAATAATGTAGAATTGGTGCGACATGACAGAAGATTTCGATGTCAGGCTTGTCGAGGATGTGAAAACCTACACCCCCGACCCACAGTACCGGAAAAATGCATGGATGGGTGATTACCAGAAAGCGTACGATGAGTTCCTCGCGGATCCCGATGCGTTCTGGGAGAAGATGGCTAAGGAGCTTGACTGGATTTCTCCATGGGACAAGGTAAAGGAGTGGAACTACCCGTATGCCAAGTGGTTTACCGGTGCCAAGCTGAATATCACGGCAAACTGTCTTGACCGTCACGTCAACGATACCAGGCGGAACAAGGTTGCTCTGATCTGGAGAGGAGAGGGCGGACGGGAGCGGATCTTCACCTACCAGAAACTCCTCTCGCAGGTGGCACGGTTCGCCAATGCCCTCAGGAAGATCGGTGTGAAGAAAGGGGACACCGTCTGTATCTACATGCCGCTTGTCCCTGAGCAGCTCATCGCCATGCTGGCCTGTGCCCGTATCGGTGCAGTCCACAGCGTCGTCTTCGGAGGGTTTGGCGCTGCTGCGCTCAACATGCGCATCACGGACGCAGATGCAAAGGTTGTCATCACGGCAGACATCACGATCCGCCGCGGAAAGGCGATCCAGCTCAAGGCAATCGTGGACGAGGCGATCATCAATGCATCCACGGTCGAGCACGTGGTTGTCTTAAGAAGGAGAGAACCCCATGTCGACCTTCATGAAAATGAACTGGACTTCTATGAGATGATGGATGGGATGTCCGATGTCTGCCCACCTGAAGTCATGGATGCTGAAGACCCGTTCTTCATCCTCTACACGAGCGGATCGACCGGCAAGCCCAAGGGAATTGTGCACACCTGCGGGGGGTACATGGTCGGCACCTATTACACAAGCAAGTATATCTTCGACATCAAGGACAACGACACCTTCTGGTGTACAGCGGACCCCGGGTGGATCACCGGCCACAGTTATATCGTGTACGGACCTCTCGCTGTCGGCGCGACCGTCTTCATCTCCGAGTTAACCCCCGATTACCCGGATGCCGGGAGTTACTGGAACCTGATCGAAGAGCAGAAGATCACGATCTTCTATACCGCCCCCACGGCAATCCGGATGTTCATGAAGATGGGGGAGTCGTGGCCGGACAAGTACGACCTGAGTTCCCTGCGCATCATCGGATCCGTCGGTGAACCCCTGAACCCTGAGGCATTCGAGTGGTATTACCGCGTCATCGGCAAATCGAGAACACCCATCCTTGACACCTGGTGGCAGACCGAGACCGGGATGCACATGATCACCACCATGATCGGGGAACCGATGCGCCCGGGTTTTGCCGGGAAACCCATCCCGGGCGTGGAGGCGGATGTCGTGGATAAAGACGGGAACTCCGTCAAGCCTGGCACCGGGGGGCTTCTCGTGATCAAATCCCCGTGGCCGGCCATGCTGCGCACGGTCTACAAAGATGACGAGCGGTACCGGAAGTACTGGGAGACCATCAGCGGCGTCTATACCGTGGGTGACCTTGCTGTCAAGGGCAAGGACGGCTACATTATGATCCTCGGGAGGTCAGATGACATCATCATCGTTGCCGGCCACAATATCGGCACCGCGGAGGTGGAGAGCGCACTCGTCTCCCACCATGCCGTTGCCGAAGCCGCAGTCATCGGGAAACCCGATGTGATGAAGGGGAACTCGATCAAGGCGTTCGTCATCCTCCGTGTAGGGAACAACCCCAGTGACAGGCTCAAGCAGGATCTCATGCACCATGTCCGTACAACGCTCGGGCCGATCGCCATCCCCCATGAGATTGATTTCGTAGACAAGCTGCCCAAGACACGGAGCGGCAAGATCATGCGCCGCGTCCTGAAAGCACAGGAGATGGGAATTGATCCAGGTGACGTCTCAACGCTTGAAGAATGAAAGGCCATGCCTGGCAATCGGACAACAAATCACCAAGAGGCGATAATCTATGTCAGATGAGACGATAACACAGGTAAAAAACCTTGATTTCACGGCAAACCCAGCGCCCCTCGGGCTCCTGGGTTTCGGGATGACGACAGTGCTGTTGAACCTGCACAACGCCGGGTTCTTCGCACTCGGATCGATGATCCTTGCGATGGGCATCTTCTATGGCGGCCTGGCACAGGTCATTGCGGGTATCGAGGAGTGGAAGAAGAACAATACATTCGGAGCAACGGCGTTCACTTCATACGGGTTGTTCTGGATGACACTCGTCGCCCTGCTCGTCCTCCCGAAGATGGGGCTGGCTGAGGCAACATCGAAAGATGCGATGGCCGCATACCTCTTCATGTGGGGGCTCTTCACCTTGGTCATGTTCATCGGAACGCTCAAGGCAAACCGGGCACTGCAGTGTGTCTTTGCAACCCTCGCGATCCTGTTCTTCCTGCTGGCCCTTGGCGATTTAACAGGAAACGGGACGATCACGATGATCGCCGGGTACGAGGGAATCCTCTGCGGGTTCATCGCGATCTACGCGGGACTGGCACAGGTACTCAATGAGATGTACAAGCGGACGGTCGCACCGCTTGGATAACACCGTCCTTTTTCCTTTATTCCCTTCCTAAAAAAAGGAAAAACGGCTGTCCCTCATTGTTCGGGTTTATCTTTTTTTGCACCGGGTTCGTGTTGTGCCGGCTGGTGGATCTTCTTCCTCTGTGCGAGCCGGTACCCGCAGATGACCTGGATCGAATCCCCGAACTCCTGGTCAAGGGCAGGATCGCCAGTATCCACCAGCAGTTCAGGGGTCTCCTGCAGCTTATGCGATGTTGCGACAACAATGACATGCGCAACACCTGCCCTCCGCACGACTTCTGCACTGATCTGCTGGTTGCCCCGGCCAAGGATGAAGCCCTGTGCGCCGATCGGGCTGATGATGATACGGACATCCTTTTCACCTTCTGTCAGCCCGACGAGTGCCTTCTCATCCGCATCCCGGGCAACGAGCTTACTGTTTTTAACCACATCCACCCCGAGGAGAGTCTTCCTGATCCCCAGGTACCGTGCGATCGCTTCCGTTGTTGTTCCCGCCCCGAGGATGTAGAGCGTGCCCGGCAACATCACTTCCTGCATGAACTGCGCAATCTCCAGTTTCGCCCGTTCCTCATCTGGTTGCTCGTACACCTGTTTTGAGACCTGGACCATCCCCCGGATAACGGGTGTCCGGGCAATGCCATACAGGCGGGTTTCAAGGGTCCCGGCCCGGTACGCTTCCTCGTCCACGTCCATGATCTCCGAGTCACGCAGCACCGCCTTTTCCAGGCCCGTGACGAGCTCAGCTGTGGCAGCGGGGCTGATGGCAAAGACCCCGGAGTACATCTTCACTCCCGCGGGGATCCCGAGCAGGGGCATATCCCTTCCTACCACCGAGAAGATGTCCCGGGCCGTCCCGTCCCCCCCGCAGAAGAGGATCAGGTCAACACCTTCCCCCAGCAATACCCGTGCGGCTTCCTTTGTGTCCGTGGCGGAGCTTTTGCCTTGTGACGTGTAAACGATCTTGTAACGAGTTAAACCGGAACCGGCAAGTTCCGATTCGCCCATGTCCCCGGAACAGGTCAGAAAACAGAGCCCCTTTGCATTCTTTATCGGTTCAAGAGCCATCCGGGCCCGGTCACCGGCATGCGGCACTGCACCGCGGGCCCGTGCCTCCTCTTCCTGCCCGTCAGTGCCTTTCAGCCCCACCGACCCGCCCATTCCCGCAACCGGGTTGACGATGAGACCAATACGTTTCATAAAAAAGGATGGCTGTAGAGGGTTATTGTATCTTGGGTATCCGGCCAATCGCTTCCCTGATCAGTTCGTCCGGGTATTCGTAGTCCACCAGCTTGCCGGCATAGTACGCATCGTACGCCGACATGTCGAAGTTGCCATGCCCGGTGCAGTTGAACAGGATCGTCTTCTCTTCACCGGTCTTTTTGCATTTCAGCGCCTCATCGATGGCCCCTTTCACCGCGTGCGCTGCCTCCGGGGCAACGATGATCCCTTCCGTTCTCGAGAAGATCTGTCCCGCCTCGAAGGCTTCGCTCTGGTGATACGAGACCGCCCGCATCACGCCATCGTGGACAAGGCGGGATACAATCGGGGAGTCCCCATGGTACCGGAGGCCTCCTGCATGGATGGACGGGGGGACGAAATCATGGCCAAGGGTAAACATCTTCATGAGCGGCGTCAGGCCGGCAACGTCGCCGAAGTCATACGTATAGAGCCCTTTTGTAAGTGTCGGGCACGAGGCGGGTTCAACACCGATGAGATCGGTATCCTTGTGTTTCCCGGTCAGCTTGTCGCCCGCGAACGGGAATGAGATCCCGGCAAAGTTGGATCCCCCACCGACACACCCGATCACGACATCCGGGTATGCATCCACCATTGCCAGCTGCTCGCGGCATTCCTGCCCGATGATGGTCTGGTGGAGGCAGACATGGTTCAGCACCGAGCCGAGCGCGTAGTTGGTGTTGGCGTGGGTCGCTGCATCCTCGACAGCCTCGGAGATCGCAATGCCCAGCGCACCCGGCGTCTCCGGGTCCTTCTCGAGGACTGCACGCCCGGAGTTCGTCTTGGTGCTGGGACTCGGGATACATTCCGCTCCCCATACATTCATCATCGATTTGCGGTAAGGCTTCTGGGCATAGCTGGATCTAACCATGTAGATCGTGCACTCAAGGTCGTAAAGCATCGTAGCAAAGGCCAGTGCGGACCCCCATTGCCCGGCGCCGGTCTCCGTTGCGATCCGCTCCATCCCGGCCTTCATGTTGTAGTAGGCCTGGGGGACGGAGGTATTGGTCTTATGGCTCCCGGCCGGGCTGACGCCTTCCCACTTGTAATAGATCTTTGCCGGTGTCTTGAGGAACTTCTCCAGCCGGAAGGCACGGTACAGGGGGCTTGGCCTCCAGAGCCGCAGGACGTCCTGCACTTCTCCCGGTATATCGATATACCGGTCCGTGCTCACTTCCTGCCGGATCAGTTCCATGGGAAAGATCGCTGACAGGTCTGCGGGGCCAATCGGTTTCTGGGTGACCGGGTGGAGCGGTGGGTCAAGTGGTGACGGAAGGTCCGCCTGGACATTGTACCACTTTTTTGGCATCTGCTCCTCATCGAGGAGGATTTTCGTTTGCATATACAACAGTTACTTTGTATAAATATATACATTGTGGAACAAATTTGTTTATTGTTGCACTTATTAACACATTTGATTACAAATCCATAATAAGAAATATCAGGAGTCGGTTCGCGTACCAGATTTCGCGTTCATCTTCAGAAAATGGCAGTAATGTATCTCTTATTCAGATTTTTATTAGAGATAGATAACAATGTTATGACATGTCACGAGATTGGACAGAAGATCGTTCCCCCCATGTGAGCAAACTGACTGCCCCGAACCACACCAGAAAACCATTATTGGGGGAAAACGCACACTCCTATCACGGTTAGTGCCAGGGTGGACGTCCGTTTTGCGGGTACTCTGTTGATGGCAGATCTCACGTAACACTGTATCGTAATCCGAAATGACATAACAGAAAGTATATTTTTGTCAACATCCTAATGTTGACGGGAAATATTCTTCATTCAATTATTCGTTCCAGAATACCACATGAACAGGAAAAATGGTGAACTATGTTACGTACTTTTATTAACATCCTGATCCGGCCCGGTGCGTTCTTTTCAGGCCTGATGGGAGAGAAAGAAGAGAGTTTCAAGTGGCCGCTGGTCATCCTGCTGGCCGGCGGTATTGCTGCTGCAGGTTATGGATACCTGCTTGGTGGATCAACGGCACAGATGATGTCCGATGCAGTCCCCGGCATCGGGATGATTATTACCCTAGGGTCAGTCGTCGGGGCAGTAATCGGGGTATTTATCTTCTGGATTATCTGGACGGCCGTGGTCTTTGCCCTCTCGATGGCATTCAAAGGTGACGGCAGTTTCAAGCGGACCCTTCAGGTGATAGGGTACGGGTACCTTCCCCAGGTAATCGGATCCGTCATCACCCTGATCGCGGCAATCGAATACGTGCCGAAGATCGTTGTTCCCAAGATCACCTCTGCCATGATGCAGGATCCCGCGGCAATGCAGCAGGTCATGACAGGCCTCATGCGGGACCCGGCCATGGTGGAACTGACCCAGATCACGACCCTCATCACGATCGTCTTCCTGCTCTGGAGCGCGAATATCTGGATCTTCGGTCTCCAGCATGCCCGGAAGCTCTCGTCACGGGACGCGGCGCTTTGCGTGGGCATCCCGGTCGTCCTCTATATCCTCTATATGATCTATTCCCTTGGAGTCTCCTAATGAAAATCAACCGGATTTTTACAGGCATCGCCCTTCTGCTGCTTATGAGTATGACTGTTTGTGTGGTAAGCGGCGAGACGTATTCACTTCTGTATGAAGATCCAGTAACTGGAACCTATTATACCGGAAAAGTATTCGTATCCAATACGACGTTTGATCCTGTGGTTTTCTTTACCGGAGATAAGGGAACTGTCACATACTTGGTAACGAACGGAAACGCCAACACCAGCGTAAAATTAAACCATATTACATTCTATGACCGTGATTTACAACTTTTAAGTCAGAATTTTGATACCACGATTACACTGGGTCCCCTCCAGACACGGCCATTTACCTTTTCCATACTTGCAGATGCCCCTGAGGGAGACTATTACCCGACATTCTCCGCGAGTTTTTACGATTCCAATCTCAACCATAAAACACTGGTCCAGATCGACAACACGCCCGTTGAACTGACTGTTGTCGATCAGCCTGACGCCTTCATGCAGGGAAAGAAGAAGACCATCAACATGCAGGTGGCAAATCCCCGGAAAAACAATGTGCGGAATGTTATCCTTGAAGTTTCAGGAGCTGGCATAACCGCCTCACCTTCGAGGACATTTGTCGGTGACCTCGCAGCCGGGGCAAAGACGCCGGTGAACTTCTCCGTGACGCCGGACCAGGAGACGACCCTTAACCTTCACCTCACCTACGACAATGGTAACAACCCTCACGAAGTCACCATGAATATCCCCATCACCTTCGGGGTTGACAAGAAGCAGGCAGACCCTGTCATGAGTAATATTCAGGTCACGTCTGTCGGGACCACGTACCGCGTAACGGGTGATGTGACGAATGCCGGACTCGAAACTGCAAATGCCGTAATGGTGACTGCCCTTCCACCGGCGGTCCCTGAAGACCCATACAAGACCTATGTGGTCCAGGCGCTCAAACCGGATGATTTCGGAAGCTTCGAGATCACATTCACAACTGATGGAAAGGCAACAAGTGTGCCAGTTCAGGTCTCCTTCAAGGACAGCGACGGGAACATATATACCTCGGCCCAGAACGTGACTGTTCCCGATGGCAGGCTTGCCGCTGTAAAAGATGACGGCCCGCCGCTCATACCGATCATTGCCGCTCTGGTCATTGTCGCGGTATTTGTTGGAGGATGGTTCTTCTACCTCAGGAAGAAGAAGCAGTGACGCCGCAAGAAGCAGACGACCAGCCGGTCATGCTCTTCCAGGACGTGGCCAAGGTGTACCCGCTTCCCGCGGGGGATGTCAGGGCACTGGACGGTGTCTCGTTCCAAGTGGACCGGGGCGAGTTCATCTCTGTCATGGGTCCCTCGGGATCCGGGAAGTCCACGCTCCTGAACCTCATGGGGTGCCTCGATACCCCGACCGAGGGGGATATCTACATCAGCGGCACCCGGATCGGGGATATGTCGGATGCGGAGCTGACCAGCCTGCGGCGGGACCGTATCGGGTTCATCTTCCAGTACTTCAATCTCTTCCCGCTCCTGAATATCATCGAGAACGTCACGTTCCCCATGATGCTCAAGACCGGCAAGGGTGTAGATCCAGAGAGGGGGAGAGAAGTGCTCCGTGCCGTCCAGCTTGATGACTCACTCTTCACCCATACGCCAACGGAGCTCTCGGGTGGGCAGCAGCAGCGGGTCGCCGTTGCCCGGGCGCTCATCAACAACCCCGACATCCTCCTCTGCGATGAACCGACCGGCAACCTCGACTCCAGGACCGGGGCCGGGATCATGGACCTGATGACCGAACTCAACCGGAACGGTACAACCATCATCATGGTCACCCACGACCCCCATATAGCCGAATACTCGCGGCGGACAATCAGAATCTCTGACGGGAGGATCGTATCATGATCTTCTGGGAGATTGCAAAGCGGAATATCCGGCTGCACTTCCTCCGGTCGACCCTTGCGATGCTCGGGATCGTGATCGGTGTTGTTGCCATCGCGTCGATGGGGATTCTCGGCAACAGCCTGGTGGCAACCGTTTCTGACAGCCTCTCGTCGGTGGGAGACAGCGTCATCGTCTTCCCGTACGCGGGCGGCGGTGGAGGATTCGGCGGAGGAGGCGGGAGTTCCGAGAACATGAAGATCACGGACCAGCAGTTCCAACAGATCAAACGTGCCGTTGCTCCCAGCGTTGCGATACCCGTGCTTTCGACATCGGAACGGATGAAAGTCGGGGTGGGGGGCGATGACATCGTTGCCTCGGTCTATGGTGTGGACCCGAAGTATCTTCCTGACCTCAACTTCGAACTGAGCGCAGGCAGTTTAAACAATGCCAATTCCGGTTGCCTGGTAGGATCGGCGTTCGCCAAGGACAACAACATCAAGGTCGGGTCCCGGATCTCCATGGGCACTGACGGCTCGAAGGGGACCCTCCGCGTCACCGGCATTATCAAGGAGCGGGGCATGAGTTTCGATATCAGCACGGACAATGCTGTTATCGCCACCCAGGCCTGGTTTGAGAACACGTACAAGACGGAGAATTATGACGAGGTCGTGGTCAAGGTCAAGAGCGGGCAGGACACTGCGGATGTCAAGGTCGTCATCGAGAAACAGCTGAACAAGCGGGATAAGGTCGTCTCGGTGATGGACAGCAAGGCGACACTTGCCTCCATCTATGAGACGTTTGGCGCGGTCACGACATTCGTCACGGCAATCGGCGGGATCTCGATGGTTGTTGCCGGTGTCTCGATCTTCAACATCATGATGATGTCGGTCAATGAGCGGGTCAAGGAGATCGGCATCATGAGGAGCATCGGCACCCAGAAGAAGGAGGTGATGAGCATGTTCGTGTACGAAGCCGCAATCATCGGCGTGATCGGGAGCGCAGTCGGGGGCATCCTGAGCCTTGTTGCCGGATATGCCATCAGTGCCCTGATGCTCCAGTCGACGAAGTACCTGTTCACCTTCGCAACGGCGTTCTCGGTTTTTGAGGGTGTCGGGTTCGGGATCGTTGTCTGTCTTGCCTGCGGGCTTTACCCGGCATGGCAGGCGGCGAACCTGAACCCTATCGATGCGCTCCGGCACGAATGACCGGATCCCTTTCTTTTTTTGGCATCATGTGAACTTTATTACCGGCCGCGTGCATACTCTACATCTATGAGCCCTTCGGACCCGGCAGCTATGGCCCCTGACTGGAATGAGGTCTGGAAATCCAGGCAGAAACAGCACGAGCTCTCGAAAGCATCCGACGATCCATCCCATGACTGGAACAGGAAGGAGAACGCGGAACGGTACAACACAAACTCCCAAAGCGCATACGATGACCGTATCCGGCTCACTCTTGACGGGCTCGATATCAGCAGGGATTCCCGGGTGTTGGACATCGGTGCGGGGCCGGGGACGCTTGCAGTACCGCTCGCCCCACGGGTCAGGGAGGTCACGGCAGTTGAGCCCGGTGCGGGGATGGTCTCCACCCTCATGGAACGGGCGGCACGGGAGGGCATCGCAAATATCTCCTGCGTGCAGAAACGGTGGGAGGACGTGGATATTGCGCGGGACCTCTCCGGCCCGTACGATGTTGTGATTGCGTCGCTTTCCCTGACGATGGAGGATATCCGGGCCGCTCTCAGGAAGATGGATGCGGCATCACGGAAGTACGTGTGCCTGTACTGGTTCGTTGACATGCCGTTCTGGGAGCGGATGTATGCCGATCTCTGGGAGCCCCTGCACGGGACGCCGTATTATTCCGGGCCCAAGGCCGACTGTCTCTTCAACGTCCTTTACCAGATGGGGATCTACGCGAACGTGGAGATGCTGCCGCTCTCAAAGGAATACCGGTTCACCTCCCGGGAAGAGATGGAGGTGTTCTTCCGGAAACGGTTCAGTGTAAAGACACCGGAGCAGGAACAGATCATTGACAGGTACATTGCCTCACGCATCCGGACAGAGGGAGAGGACGTGATTGTCTCCGGAGATTCCACCTTTGCAAAGATCTGGTGGAAGAAGGCAGATGCTGCCTGACTACACCTCTGGCGATAGTTCCATTTCGTATTTTTTTATATAAGAGAAAGGGTTATGGTTTATCATGGCACTTTCCACGGTTATTACTCCGGTTGCCATGCTCCTTGAGCTGGTCATCGGTGTTTTAGGACTGCATGCAGGGTACTCCTTAAAAAAGACCTACGGGTACCTCTTCGCGGCGACATTTCTCCTCTTCGCACTCTTCGATTACCTGAACTCCGTGGGTGTCCCGGCAGATACCCTCGCTGTCCTGAACCTGATAGCAATCCTTGCTGCTCTCATCGGCATGTACCTCGTTATCCGGGAAAAATGAGATGCGGAACTGCTGATTAAAAAAATAGAAAATTTTCCTCTTTTCCCTTCAGGAGAAATGTGTGTTATCCAACCCTCTGGATCCGGCTCATTGCTTCCCTGAGCTTCTCCCTTGCAGTTGGCCACCTGCTGTGCGATACTGTTCAAACTTTTTTCAGGATTTTTTCCGGTTTGAAAATTTTTTAAGCGCAAAAAAATCCGGAATGAAAACCTGCCCCTGCCCGACCCCCCTTCATTTCTCCTGGAGGATTATTCGGGCATAATTACGTCATAGGTTCCATAGGAAATAAAGATATTTTTGATCCCCCTAATGAGGGGGGTCGGGCAGGGGCAAACCGGAAAAATTTTTTGCGGGACGAAAAATTTTTTGAGATTTTTTGGTTTGCGGAAAGGATCTGGTGACTTGATGGAGCTCCAGGAAATCTGAAGAGCGGGGATTTCTATCCTCAGTCCAAGTACGGTGGAATGAAGACCTGTGGGAAGAGAGATAGGTGCTGAAGAATCCTGGCTCCAGGAGCTATCATTCTCCACTTGTAACCATCAGCCCTCATGCACAGGATCCGAAAGCGGAATGGTATTGGCAAGAAGTGCCACCCATGCCGGGATATACAGGATCTCCCGGCCCCCGGCAATTCTCTTATCGAACAGGTCTTTTGTTACCAGGATGCCCGTGCTGACGTTGTACTCCTCCATGAAGATGAGCAGGTTTTTGGTATCTGACGGGCTGATGCGGTTCTGGTATTTGATCTCCACAGGTATGAGCCCGGCAGGAGTATCGAGGACGAGATCCACTTCGTGCTTGTGACGGTCCCGCCAGAAATACCGGCCGGCAAAGAGCGTCTCGACAAACTGGCCGCGGAGCTGGTCGATTACCTGTTCCTGGCTGTACCCGAGCACAGCACAGGCAATGGCCGGGTGGGTTACAAACAGTTTTTTGTTCTTCCGCACCCGCGTTGCCGGGCTTTTCGAATACGTTTCAGTGACCCGGACAAGAAATGCCGAGCGGAGGTAGAAGAGGTACGTGGAGATGGTTTCAGCGTGGACACCAAAATGGCGGGCAAGGTTCTGGATGTCAAAGAGTTGCGATGATGTACTGCACGCGTACCGGAACAGTTCGAAGAGCAGATCCGGTCTGCGGATATCAAACATAGCCGGGATATCCCGGTAGATGATCTTCCGGACGACAAGATCATGGATATATTTCCGGATCACCGGGCTCTCGTTCTCTGCCACAAGTTCCGGGAACGCCCCCTTGTACAGGTATTCAAGGAACGCCTGTTCGAACCGTTCCTTCCGGGTAAGGCACTCGTGATAGAGTGCTTCCATTGCCGGGTAATCCTGCAGGGAAACCGGCCCCACTCGGACATCCTCGCCTTTGAGCATGAGATACTCGCGGAAGGAGAGGGGGTACAGCCGGAAGGTTACGAGCCGGCCCGCAAGCGCTGCGCTGGCCTTCGAGATGTCGAGCGATTCAGAGCCCGAGAGGACGAACTTGATCCCGGTCTGGTCGTAATACCGTTTGAGGATGCCTTCCCAGTCCTCCACGTACTGGATCTCGTCAAGGAAGATCGTTGTTGCATGCAGGGTGGTGATCGCGTAGTCAAGGACGAAGACAAGGACGTCCTTTTTGCGGGAGTCTTCTTCATCGAACGAGAAGAAGATCGCCGTGCCGGCCTGATCGGCCATGAGCTGACGCATCAGCGTGGTCTTGCCGATCCGTCGGAGTCCGACGATCGCAACAGCCTGTTTCTTTTGCATCCACGGCTCGATATCCTCATACAGGTCCCGACGGGTAGCCGGGACAGGTACGGGCGTGCCCTGGAGCTGGGGGTTGTATTCCCGGATGAGCCGAACCAGGTAGTCCTTGTCCACAGTATAGTATAGTTTATTCCGGAAGTTAATACGGTTATGGTATGGTTATGTCCGGAATTTGGGGGGCATTCTCCGGCTTCTCCGAAGGAGAGTCGCACGAAGGCGAAATTTCGCACGCCAAGGGGTCTCTCCCTGAGGATCGACACCGGAACCTGCTGGAGCCGGGGTGCTCCGGGCGGATGCCAACAGAACGTTGCTGTACATTACCTCACCAATTCCCGTCATAAAACCCTGATCCGTTCCCGAATAATTACCGTGTTTTTCTGTTTCATTGCCTCTGCCAGAATGGGGGGTGAGGCAAAACGCGTACAACGGGGCACGATACGGGGCCGGATTTCTATAGGACAGGGAGGGGTCAAAACGGGGGTGTGTCCGACGGTGGGGGGGTGCATATCGCAGATAGTGTCCTGGAAAGAGTCCGGGCGTTGGACACTAATCCCCGTATGATATTCGGATGGAATTTTTCACCAAAGAGCTTTTGAAATGTTTAATTGGCAAAAGTTGGGCGCAGAAAGTCGCATGCGATCGGGCTGCGGATCGTGGGGTTGGAAGAAGGTGGAAGATCCGGGAAGAATTGGTGAGGGGTAGTATTTTCTGAATTGTAAAAAATTTCCTTCTTTAGTCAAAATTAATATTAAAATACCAATTGAGCTTATAATCAAACAATGGCTGACAGCATAAACGATTCAGCTACAAAGAATGAGACCGACGCACTTCCAAGTATAAAACCAAATAACGGAATTGGGATTTCCTCGTTGTTTGTAAATTGGTTATTCGTAATTTTAGGATTATTGTACTATGCTTTTCTTATAGAAAATTGGAATTTGGTTTTTGAGATTTTTAATTGGTTCGAGAATTCAACGTTTATCATCTTAAATTTTTATTCAGTGATCGCCAACTCATTTTCTAAAGTTATATTAACTGATGTTGCGATTGTGGTTGCTTTCATTTTCGGTATTTTGTATTTGATAATCTCAGTTGAAAGTTATGGCCATATGATATTTTCAAAAGAGAGAAAAGATGTTAACGCCCAGAATGCAACTATAGCAATTTTTATTTTAACCGTATTCAATGCGTTTTTTTTACTTCCGTTCTGTTGGTATTTATGGTTCGATGCACATCGACCCCTTGAGGCAATAATTAATGGTTCTCTATTTGTTCTTTCATTTGCGTTTGTGTTTTTATTTTCAGATTTTGTAAGAATTATGCAAAATTATTCTCTTTTGGATGAATTCTGTAAAAAAATCATACCAAATCAAATCGTGTTACCATTTAATCGAACAGATTCACTATTGATTTTGATTAACAACAAAACGAAATTTAGAGATATTTCGATTGTGTTAATGACGGTCAGTATTGTTCTTGCGTATATTTGGAATGTTAATTTTCTCTCGTTGATCTATGCTGAATTAATCCTTTTTTTCTGGATGACAATCATTCTCATGTTGAATTTTCCAGGAGGTCCCATCAAAGGGCCTGTGAATATTATTTTAGATAATGACGAAGTGTTAAATCGTGTATTCATTATCGAAGAATCTGAAAACTATATCATGACACTTCATAATGAAATGACAATTCACAATGAGAACGTGGTTAAAAAAATTATGACAGGTTCGATAGTGTACATCGAACCCTCGAATTTGAAAAATAATAATTAAAATTCTCTACCCAACCGCTTTTATTCGCTGCATCGCCTCTTGCAGCTTCTCCATCGAAGCCGCGTACGACAACCGGATCCATCCCGGCGCATAGAACGCACTCCCCGGTGTCGCGGCAACATGACCGGCATCAAGCCACCGCGACGCAACCTCCATATCGTCCCCGTCAACCCGGACAAAAGCATAGAACGCACCCTCGGCCGGTGCAGTCTCGTAGCCCATCGCTTTGAGCTCCCCGATAACGTACTTCCGCCGCTTGTCGAACTCCTGCCGCATATTCTCGACGCACTGCTGGTCGCCCTTGAGCGCCGCAACCCCGCCCCACATGGCAAAGGTCGTGACCTGGCTGATGGAGTGCTGCTGCACCTTGGACATCTCGGTGATGATCTGCTTTGGTCCCACCGCGTACCCGAGCCGCCAGCCGGTCATCGCGTAGGCCTTCGAGAAGCCGTTGATGGTGATGGTCCGCTGGTGCATATCGCCGATGGCGGCGAGCGAGATATGTTCCTTGCCGTAGATCATCTTCTCGTAGATCTCGTCCGCCATCGCGTAGAGATCATGGTCCGTGCAGAGATCGGCGATGAGCTGCATGGACTTCTTGTCAAACACAGCGCCCGTGGGATTCGACGGGGAGTTGACGATGATCATCTTGGTATTTTTGTTGACCTTTTCGAGAAGAGAGTCGTCGAGCTGGAAGGTCTTCTGGTTGATCTCGTGGAAGACCGGCTTTCCGCCCGCGATATGAATGCAGGGCTCGTAGGAGACCCAGGCCGGCGTGAGGATGATCGCCTCGTCGCCCGGGTTCAGCACGGCTTCGCAGGCCTCGTAGATCGAGTCCTTTGCACCGCAGCCGACAATCACCTGCTGCGGAGTGCAGGGGAAATGGTTCTCCCGCTCGATCTTCTCGGCAATAGCGCCCGTCAGCTCCGGGATGCCATTGCTCGGGGCGTAATGTGTCTCGCCGCGCTTCAGCGCATCAATGCAGGCATCCGTGATATGCTGCGGGGTGGCGAAGTCCGGTTCGCCGATCGAGAGGCTGATGACATCGATCCCCTCGCGCTGCATCGACTTCGCCTTGTTGGAGATGGCGATCGTTGCCGACTCGGTGACGCCGGCGATCTTCACCGACAGGGGTTTCATCTCAACCGTTTGACCATCTTGATGGCTGACTCAACGGCCCGCTTTGCGTAATCCATCCGCTCAGTTGCCTCAAGCCGGGTCATGCCGGGCCCGGAGATGCCGAGTGCTACCGGCTTGCCGAACTCTAATGAGAGATCGATGATCTTCCGGGCTGCGTGCTGCACTACGATCTCGTCGTGTTGGGTGGCGCCCTCGATAACGCAGCCGATCGTGACGACTGCGTCCACCTTACCGGCGGTCAGCAGTTTCTTGATCGCAAGCGGCATGTCGTATGCCCCGGGGACATACATGGTCTCGGTCACTTCTGCACCGAGGAATGCGGCATGTTCGCGGCCTTCAATCTCCATCATGTACGTGATGTCGCGGTTGAACTCCGCGACAACGAATCCAAGTTTTATCGGGTTGGTATCACACATAGCAGATCATCTCTTTTTTATTGAACTTCATAAATCCGTTGGCTTTTGCCCTAGCGGCGGGCCGGTCCGGCGTCGGCGAATCCCTGCCGCTGACCGGTGCCGGCCTCTTTCTCCAGCTCTTTTGGGTGGAGCACGAGTTTTACGGCATTCACCGCATGCTCGCGGGTGCGCTGCTCCATGAGCCACGCGAGCTCGCGGTCATCCTTCGCCTCGTCCTCGTGGACAAAGACCTCGATGATGTGCGTGTTCGTCATGAGCTGGCACATGATAAGGCCCTGCGAGGCCTCGTGGGCGCACATCTTATCCTTATCCTTGCCCCCGGGCATGCCGAGCGCCATGACGATCTCGCACCGGCGTTCTTCTATCAGTTTCTTGCAGGCCACCGGCAGGTCCTTGATCCCGGGCACCGTAACCCGTTCGATGGCTACACTTGCATGCTTCTTGAGCTCATCGACAGCGATGGCTCCCATGTTGACGCGCGAGAAGGTGGTATCGGCAACGCCCACCCTCATCCCAGCACCTCGCCCGCGGCCTGGACGCCGTCACCCTGCAGTTTGTACCCACATTTCTTCAGGGCAATCTGGGTTGCCGCAAGGGTAGCGAGGATCTCCGGTGCGCTGACCGCGCCCATGCTCCCGATACGGAAGATCTTCCCCTTCAGGTGGTCCTGGCCGCCGGCGATGACGATCCCCATCTTCTTGATGGCGGCCCGCATCTCGTCATCCTTGACACCGGCGGGATACTCGATTGCGGTGACCGTTGACGAGTAGTTGTGTAATGCATCGATCTTCGGGAAGAGGTTAAGGCCCCATGCCTTTGCCGCTGCCTGCACGGCCCCGGACATCTTCTTGTGCCGGGCGATCCGTGCAGGGAGTCCTTCCTCTTCGATGATCAGGCAGGCCTCGCGGAGCGCAAGGAAAAGCGGCACCGCGGGGGTGTAGGGAGTCTCCATCGGCGTTCCGCCCGCGCTCTTCCGGTATGCCGCAAGGTCGAGGTAGAACGGCGGGTTCTTGGTCATCCGATCCCATGCCCGGCTGCTCACCGAGACCATGGCAAGACCTGCAGGTGCGGCAAAACACTTCTGCGAGCCGGTGATGGCGATATCGACACCCCACTTGTCGACCTCGACCGTGTCACCGCCGATGGAGGTTATGCCGTCCATGATGAAGAGGGCGTCGTGCTTCCGGCAGAGCTTGCCGATCTCTTCTGCCGGGTTCTTGATACCGGCCGACGTCTCGTTGTGGATGAGCGTGACGACAGTTGCGCCGGCCTCGAGCTGGGCCTTGAGCGCTTCAAGGTTGACCGGTGTGCCCCACTCGGACTTGATCTCGTGCGCCTTCCCGTAGCGCTGGCTGATCTTATAGAGCCGCTCGCCGAACTTCCCGTTGACGATACAGGCGATATCCTTGTCCCGTCCTACGTTTGCAATCGCGGCTTCCATGCCGGCCGTGCCGGAACCGCTGATAACAACAAGGTCGTTCTTCGTTGCAAACGTGTTCTTGAGGACACGCACACAGTCGGCATACGCGGCACCGAACTCGGGGCTGCGGTGGTTTATTGCCTGACGCGACATTGCGAACCTGACCCGTTCCGGCATCGGCACCGGGCCCGGCAGCATCAGGAGTAGTTCTTTTTCCATGTGAATCTGCTCATAGTATTTTAATATAGACGCAATATAAGTTTGGATGGCAGATATGGCAGACGTAGCTATTATATCCGGGTCCGCCTCCGACGCGGCAATCACCGACAAGGTGAAGAAGGTTCTCGACGCAAACGGCATCTCGTACGATGCCCGGATCCTCTCCGCACACCGCGATCCTGACAAGCTCGATGCCTACCTCAAGACCAGCACCTGCAAGGTCTATATCGCCATTGCCGGGCTCTCGGCAGCGCTTCCTGGTGTCATTGCGTCAAAGTCCGACAAGCCGGTCATCGGCGTGCCTGTCAGCGGGACACTGAACGGCATGGACTCCCTGCTCTCCATTGCCCAGATGCCAAAAGGTGTGCCGGTCGCCTGCGTTGGCGTGGACAACGGTGATAACGCCGCGTGGCTGGCGATCCGGATCCTGAAGTTATCAAAGAATTAGAATCGTTTTAAAAATTCTACTCTGTAGAAATCCATTTTGATGATATTATGCCCCCCCTATGCACCACCTTGTCACACGAGGGGGACAGGGCGCATTGGGATAGGACGAGGTTGGTTACCGGCAATACGTCGTCATCCCACCAGGGAATGCCCCAGCGGGGGGGCAAAACCCCCGAGAGCGTCTGATCTTTCTGAATGGTTTCTACAGAGCAGAAAATTCCTCAAATGATCATGATATTATGTAATCGGGTTTTATGAAAAAGACAAACGGAGAAATATAAATGACTGTTTTTCAATATAAAAAATCAAAAAAATACACTGATTATGATACAATCTATGAGCAAAGCAGCGGTCCGGGTGGGCTGCAGCTTGCCGAATTTATTGCTGAAAAAATGAAGCTTGCGGCGGGCAAAAAACTACTGGATGTTGGCTCAAACCGTGGCTATCAAACGTGTTTTCTGGCAAAAGAGTATCGTGTATTTGCCGTTGGTATCGATCCATGGGATGACAGGATGCAGGGCAATCCCATGGTCGACCATTTACAAAAGAATGCTCAACACTGGAATGTTGAAAATTCCATTCTGGGAATAAAAACCGGTGTCCCGGATACGCATTTTGCTTCCGGTTCCTTTGATTATGTGTATTCGACAACCGCCCTTGAGATGGTCCGGGTATCTCAGGGTATCGAAGGGTACATGGAGTGCCTGAAAGAAATTTATCGTGTATTAAAACCTGGTGGAACGTTTGGTCTGGGTGAACCAATGCACATTGATGTTGAGATCCCTCCGGATCTTGAGCCGTATGTATCTAGTGGAGAATATTCATGGAAAAAGTGCTTCAGAAGTCTCCGCGAGACCTCCGAACTGGTAAGTCTGGCAGGTTTTGAGATCACCGAATCCGGGTACGCTCCTGATGCTCACCAGTGGTGGATATCGTATGCCAGACATGATCCTTTCTGCAAACAAAGGCCGGAAGAGGATCCGAAAACTCTTGAGGTAGACAGAGGTCGCTGGACAAGTTTTGGATATATTATCAGTAAAAAGCCAATAACCTCATAATGAGCGATCTGCTCTCGATTGCCCGGATGCCAAAAAGGGTGCCGGTTGCCTGCGTTGGCGTGGACAATGGCGACAATGCCGCGTGGCTCGCGATCCGGATCCTGAAGCTGTCAAAGAAATAACCGGATAAAAAAGTTCACCGGAATTATTTTGCATGTTTCCGGGCTTTTCGTCTCGCTTTTCTCCCATGCGGGCATACCCATACGCACAGCCCGCAGACCGCAGCGACACCCCCGCTCTTCTCAAGTTCCTTGTAGTAACGGTCGCATGCCGCAGCATCGAACCGGGCCTCGCGGGGCTCATCGTGAGAGAAAGTCCTGCCGGTAAATGCCTGGACCGGGCAGATATCGACACACTCCGTACACTTCCCGCACCGTGGTTTCATAGGAGATCCGGTCGGTGTGAGAGGGGCATCGGTAAGGACCGTGACCCACCGGACTCTCGGCCCGTGGTCCGGGGTCACGAGCAGGCAGCTCTTCCCGATCCAGCCAAGCCCGGCCATATGTGCCGCGAGTTTCTGGGAGAAGATTCCGCAGAAGTGCTCATCGTCCGTGCGCTTGGATGCAGGAACAGGGAATGCCCCATGGCCCTCCCGCTGGAGGACATTTGCAACACGGAGCGCGATCTGGTCGAGGGCGGTGTTGACAACGTCATAGGTGGTGTGACGGTACAGGATTGCCCCTTCTTTGTCTTTCTCCGGCAGGAGGTCAACAACGCTATCCTGAAGCCGTATCCCCATCACAACTCCCCGCGGGTACCTGCCGGCCCGCTCCCCTCCCTGCGCATGGATGAAGTCATGGGCCAGGGTGAGATCCGCGATACCAACGTAGTCGGCGCCGAGCGTCAGGGCAAGCGACCGGACCTGGCTGGCAATATCCTGTGATATCATTATGTACCTGAGGGCTGTACAGGCATTTTACGATGGTGGTCAGAATAAAAAAAGAAACCGGTGAGGGGCTTGAGCATACTGAGTGCTCAGCCCACTGCATGAAGAAGTCCCGCCACCACTGACCGGACCTGCTCCTTTTTCAGACCTTCTGCATCACGAAGAACGTGTACCCGTAATACCGTTTGTATTTCCGGAACATTTCGGCCTCGTGCTCAAAAGCATCGAGAAGGGCTGCATTGCCGGGATCCGATCCGTGCGTCTTCCGGAGCTCCGCGATCCGGGCCAGCATCGGGACATGGTAGTTATCCCACCACCCGGCATCCGGCAGCCGGTAGGTTGCGACGAGCCTGAGCCCGGTCCGCTTTACCCGTTCCTTCATCTCCTCTTCGGACACCGGGAGGTATCCCTCGCTCTCCCACCATTTCACAAGCTCGGCGGGAGGGTTGGGCTCGAACCAGTCTGCATCGGACACGACCATGTACCCACCCTGTTTCAGGAGCGGTTTCCAGGCCCGGAGCCCTGCCTCGAACCCGACAATGAAGATCGCCCCTTCGGACCATATGAGGTCGAACTGACCCGGCTCAAAGGGGAGGGCATCCATCGAGGCATTCACGGTCCGGATCCTTCCCTGCAGGCCGGCTTTCCCGGCCCGGGCGTTGAGCATGTCCAGGAACGGCTGGTGGTTGTCCACCGCGGTGATCGTTCCGGTGGTGAGGGTGGCAAGGTCCCGGGTCTGGGTCCCGCTGCCGCACCCGACATCGAGGATCTTCGCGTCATCCGGAAGAGGGGGAAGAAGTGAGAACACTTTCTTTGTCGCACCTGCACAGCCCGGGCCCTGCCGGGGGAGGGATTCGAACACCTGGTAAAAAAACGGAGGTAGTTGCATGATACCCCTCAGGTTGGCAGGATTGTATTGAGTGCTTTGTGGTCGGAGGGGTCTTCCTTCCCCGGTATGCTCCGCTCCTTACTTTCACGTCCCGCATACCGGCTCTTTATCCTGCCGGCTGATGATACCCGGATATGGCGAAGAAGAAGATCGAGACGGTCTGTGGTTATTCGTGCAGCGATTGCGACCACCACGGTAAGGAGTGCACGGGCTGTGAAAAGACCAGAGGAAAACCGTTCTGGACCGCCTTTATCGGTATTGAAAACTGTGCGATCTATGACTGTTGCAAAAACGAGAGGAAGTTCCCGCACTGCGGGAAATGCCCGGACCTGATGTGCGGGCGGTTCGACCGCATCAGGGATGATCCTCATCTGAACGAGGCGGAAGCGGCGGCGTGTCTTGTCGCAATGGAGCAGGAGCTCAGGAGCCGGAAATAATCGGATGGGCAGAGTTATCTAGCCGGCCTGCCGAACCTTGGTACCATGCCTGTTCTGCACGAACCGGAAGTCAGCCTTGAAGACGTGCAGCTCCGTTCCCTCTCAGTCTCGTCTCTTGAACTCGACGTGGCAATCCGGGTGCAGAACAAAAACCCCTTTGGCGTGACCGTGAAGGAGCTCCCGTTCAAGGTGCTCTGCAGGGACTGCGATACTACCCGGCAGATTGCAACGGGAAACACTGGCCGGATTTCCATACCGGCAGAGGACAGCACCCTGCTGCAGGTCCCGGTCAAGTCAGACAACGCGATTCTCCTCGCAGCACTCGCAGCCCTGGCATCCCAGGGGAGCGTGATGGTCACGATCAAGGGGACGGCAGTTGTCGATTGTATCCTCTTTCACTGGTCCATCCCGTTCACGAAGGACCTGCCAGTGACGATGGAGCAGATAACGGATGCTGTTGCAGAGCGCAAAACACCGTAATACGGTGTACCAGCCCGGCATACCAATAAAGGTGGGGGGACTACCCCCTCCCCCCCTCCGGATTTTTTTCCGGGGCATGGGCGGGTCCCTCGTACTCAGGGAGGGGTAGCTACCCCCCGCTGAGAGAGGGGTGGGTACCCCCTTCTCCCCCTTGTTCCGGAACTGATGAAGATCCAACCCTCCGTCTGAACTTCCAGAGGAAACACAACGTTTGTCCATGCAGGCAAGGGGGGTGGGTACCCCTCCGGACCATGGAGGGGTGGGTAGGGGGACCCCCCCTTCCATTTTTTTAAGTGGGGTGGTGGGGGGTGCCTCCTGCTGAGGGAGGGGGGACTACCCCCCCTGTCAGACAGGTTGGTGGAATTGGTGTTTACAGACGTGAGTTCCACGGGAAACCGGGGGCCCGTGCATGTAAAAGGAGTCGTGGGGGTGGGGGGTATCCCCTCCCTCTTTTTCCGGGAGGGGGCAGGGGATGCCCTGCCTGAAGGATAATTACTTCTTTTTTAGCGTCTTCCCTTTCCCCTTCTTCTTCCCGGTCCCGAACAGCTCGTTCACCATCTTCATAGCACACAAATCCCCGCACATCGAACAGGTCTCCGTCTCCCCGTCCCGCTCGTGGATCTTCCGGGCATGGTCGCCATAGAGCGAGAGCCGGAACTGCTCGTCCCAGTCGAGCTCGTGCCGGGCCTCCGCCATCTTTACCTCGCGTTCCATCCGCCATCCCTCCGGCTTGCGGACGGTGTCCCCAACGTGCGCCGCGATCTTCGCGACCCGGGTGCCTTCGATGATGTCCGCAACATCCGGCAGGGCAAGGTGCTCGCTCGGCGAGACCATGCAGAGGAAGTCGGCGCCGTTCAGGCAGGCAGCTGCCCCGCCAATCGCCGCGACCACGTGGTCGTAGCCTGGCGCTATGTCGGTGACGAGCGGCCCGAGGAGGTAGAGCGGGGCGTGGTTGGTGATCTCCTTGATCATCCGCACATTGTAGCCCACCTGGTCGAGGGGCATGTGACCGGGGCCCTCGATCATCCGCTGGACACCGGCAGCCTGCGCCCGCTTTGCGAGTGCGCCGAGGGTATTGTATTCCACCGACTTCGCGAGTTTCTCCGCGTCCTGCAGGCAGCCGGGCCGCATCCCGTCGCCGAGGCTGACCGTGACATCGTATTCCTTCAGGATCTCAAGGAGGTAGTCGTATTCTGCATAGAGCGGGTTCTCCTCCTCCCGCTGCATCATCATGGCGCAGTGGAACGACCCGCCCCGGCTCACAACGCCCATGAGACGGGGGTCGGCCCTGAGGGCATCGAGCGCCTGCCGGTTCACGCCGCAGTGGAGGGTCAGGAAGTCCACGCCCTGTTTGCAGTGCTCCCGGATCACTTTGAAGAGCAACTCGGCGGTGACATCGCCGGCATTACCCGCCCGGCGCACCGCTTCGTACACGGGGACCGTGCCGACCGTGGTGTCGAGTTTGAGGATCTTCTTCCGGATCGCAACCAGGTCGCCTCCCGTGGAAAGGTCCATGAGGGCGTCGGCACCGTTGTCGAGCGCTGCCTGCGCCTTTTTCATCTCGAGCGCCGGGTCGCAGCGGGAGCCCGAGGTCCCGATATTGATATTGATCTTGACCGTGCAGCCCTCGCCAATGGCGCAGGGGTGGTGCTTCCGGCCCGGGTTCTTCGGGACAACGATCCGGCCCGCCGCAATGCCCCGGGCAAGCCGTGCCGGTTCCATTCCTTCCGCCCGTGCCACGGTCTCCAGTTCCCTGGGGAGTCCCTTTTTGCACCTGCGGATGAGCGTATCCATAAGAAACATCTGTTTTGAGGCCTTATTATTGTGCATGCAGGTCAGGTGGATACCCGGCGGATCGATCTTTGCGAATGCCTATGTTATCGGGAACATTCTCGTGGACGCGGGGGTCATGCCGATGGCAGTAGCACCGTACAAGGAGACCATCGATACGATCGCCCTGACCCACTGCCATTACGACCATATCGCCCACGTAAAAGAGATCGCGCACATGTGCAAGGCAAAGGTCGCCATCCACAAGGCCGATGCCCGGGGGCTCGTCGAGGACCTTCACAGCCTTGCGATGAACTTTGGCGCCCGGTCGCCGGGCATCGTCCCCGACATCACCCTGGCGGACGGGGACTCCATCGGAGACTTTACTGTCATCCACACCCCGGGCCACACGCCGGGCTGCATCTGCCTCTACTCTGATAAGGACAGGGTACTCATCTCCGGGGACACCGTCTTTGCCGACGGGTACTTCGGGCGGTACGACTTCCCCGGCGGGAGCAGGACTGAGCTTGCCCGGTCGCTCGAACGGCTCTCCGTGCTTGATGTCGAAGGGCTGTATGCCGGCCATGGCGAGCCCACCGATGAGAACGGCAACCGGTGCATCGCAGCGGCGCTGGGGCTGATGAAGAGCGGATATGGATAAGGGATGTTACTGTCTCGTTTTTGAGAACCCGGCATGCACGGTCGGGATCGGGGCGCTCGGCCCGGTCCGGTTCCCTGCCGGCTGGCACGTGTACGTTGGTTCAGCGCTCGGGAGCGGAGGACTTGCCCGGCTTGATCGCCATGTCCGCCTTTCCGGATCAAAGGACAAAAAACCGAAGTGGCATGTCGACTACCTTTCCGTTTCCGATCGCTTTACTCTCAGGCATACCATCCATACCGTGACAGATGAGCCGCTCGAATGCCGGCTCGCAGATGCACTTGGGCCGCCGTTTGTACCCTCATTCGGGTGCAGCGATTGTCACTGCCCGTCTCATCTCTTTTACCGGAAAACAGACCCGCACGATGAGATCATTGCCGCCATCAACCGTCTCGGACATGTTGCAATCACCAAAACCATGATGAACCGGTAGTGCTGTACGGGTAACGTATGAAAAAGGTGCTGGGCATTTCGGGAAGTATGCGCAAGAACGGTAACACGGCGATTCTTGTCAAGGAGATCCTCGGCCGGTGCGAGGAATCGGGAGTGAGGACCGAGTTCGTGTCGCTTGCCGGCAGGAAAATCTCTCCCTGTCTCGGCTGCGAGAAGTGTAAGGAAAAGAAGTGGTGTGTCATCGAGAACGACGACTGGGACGAGATAATCCAGAAAGTGATGAAGTGCGATGTCCTCGTCATCGGGTCACCGACGTACTATTACGATGTCAACGGGCATCTCAAGAACTTTATTGACCGCACCTACTCCCTGTACCATGACCGCAAGCTCGCAGGTAAAAAGGGTGTTGCTGTTGCGGTCCACGCCAACAAGGGGGCGTTGCGGACCATCCAAACGCTGGAGGGTTTCCTCTCCTCCCACGAGTTCGCCTCGCTCGGGTGCGTAAAGGGCATGGGATACCACGCGGGTGACGTGCTCAAGGACGAGAAAGCGATGAAGAGGGCGCAGAAGATCGGGGACAAGATCGTCCGCCTCTTGAAGCCCAGCCACGATTAGGTGCGGTCAATAACCATATTTTTTCCCGGTCATCTCCTCTATTGCGATTTTTACCACAAGGACCCGGTCCAGCGCTTTTTCTGAGAGAACGGGGGTCTCTCCCCCGTAATGCTGCATGATGCAGGTGAGGGCTTTGTTCTTTTCAGCAGAATCTTCCACAGGCCGGGCAAAACCGGTACAGATAACGCTCTTGTACCGGACCTCCCATGAACAGGGGACCGTATCCCGGATCGGGCCCTCATACATGTCCACCTCAACGCAGCAGCGGGGGTTCCTGGTGAGGATGTCGATCTTTTTTCCCTCGCGGGCGGAGTGGACCCAGATCGTGTTGTCGGCATACCCGAAACAGAGCGGGACCACATACGGTTCTTCTCCGTCCGCCATCGCCATCCGGCAGACAGGGGCTGCCGCAAGGACGGCCTCCATCTCGCCCCGGTCCGTGATCTCCCGGTCTTTTCTCTTCATGACCTCGCAGTTCCCGCCATCACACCAGCTCGTAGAGCGTGTTACGCCGGCGCAGCGGTCTCCCGATATCCTCTGCCACCCGCTGCATCTCCTCCGGGTCAAGGTAATCGGTGTTGGTCGCCCCCGCACCCTTGGAGATGCTCTCCTCGAACACCGTCCCCCCGAGGTCGTTCGCCCCCGCAATCAGCCCGAGCTGGGCCATCTTGATCCCTTCCTTCACCCACGAGACCTGGATATTTTTAAAATTGTCAAGGAAGAGCCGGGCCACCGCGACCATCAGCTGGTCCTCCCTGCCTGTTGCCCCTGCCCGGGCATGCCCCTGCCGGAAGATCGGCGTGTTCATGTGGATGAACGAGAGCGGGACGAACTCGGTGAACCCCTGCGTCTCGTCCTGGATGTCCCGGAGGATCGCGAGGTGTGCTACCCGGTCCGCATCGCTCTCGCAGTGCCCGTACATGATAGTGGCAGTCGAGGGGATGCCAAGGCCGTGCGCCTCGGTGATGATCCGGACCCATTCTTTGGTCGGGATCTTTTCCTTGCAGATCTTCTGCCGGATATCGTCCACGAGGATCTCCGCTGCTGTCCCGCACATTGAATTGAGCCCGGCCTCCTTCATCGCCTCAAGCACCTCGACCGTGCTCATGTTGCTTCTCTTTGCGGCGTAGGCCACTTCCATCGGGTTGCTCGCGTGGAGGTGGATGCCCGGTGCCGCCTCGTGGATCCAGCGGTACACATCGGTATAGGATTGTGCGGTGAAGTCCGGGTGGAGACCGCTCACGGTGCAGATCTCGGTGCACTTACGGTCCTTTGCCAGTGCCACTTTCTCCTGGATCGCCACCTTGTCGTGGAAGTAGATCCCCTCATCCCCGGGTTTCTTTGAGTACCCGCAGAACCCGCAGGCGTTCACGCAGAGGTTGGTCACGTTGATGTTCTGGTTCCGGACGTACGTCACCGCGTCTCCTGCCCGTTGCTCGCGTACCTCGTCTGCGGCCGCAGCAATCTCCCAGACCTGCCGGTCACGGGTCCGGAAGAGCCGGAGCGCCTCGTCCCCGCTCAGCCGATATCCGCCTTTCACATCGTCCAGTAACGTCTTCAGATCCGGTCCCATAACGCCTCGGGTGTAGTACGGAGAGTATCATCTCCCCAAAAGTAAAGGTATCGAATTTCATGCCGCAGGATTATCAACCTGTACGCCAACCATTCCTGCACGAGCACTATGGAATTCACTGAAGTACGACTTTCAAGAAAAGTGGCAGACGGGTTTATTATACCGCTGGGCCCGGCGAACCTTGTTGCGATCAAGACCGATGTGGGCCTGGTCGGGTGCGGTGCCTTCGATGTGGCAGCACTCGATTCCTTCAGTTATCCCGCAGTCAAGGTCCGGCCTTCTCTTGGCCCGTCCATTGTGGACACCGATGACATCCTCAAGGGTATTGTCAAAGAGGTGAACCGCTCGGCACTGGGACGCGGGATCAAGACCGGCATGACCGGGCGCCAGGCGCTGGAACTTCTCTGAAAAAATCTACGAACAAAATCTTTTTTTTTATTATTTTTATTTTACCAGATCGTACAGCGTCGTCCTCTGTCTCAGGGTCCTGCCGAGATCCGAGACGATCCGCTCCATATCTTTCGGATCGAGATAATCCGACCCGGAAGCACCGGCATCGCCGGTCACGTCGTCCGTGAACATGGTGCCGGCAAGGTCGTTGGCACCCGAGAGGAGGGCGAGCTGGGTCATCTTGAGCCCGACTTTCCCCCATGCGACCTGGATGTTGTCGAAGTTGTCAAGGAAGAGACGGGAGACCGCAAGCATCAGCAGGTCTTCCCTTCCCGTCGGCCCGGCCCGGGCAATCCCCTGCTGGTAGAGCGGCGTGTTGGTATGGACGAACGGGAGGGTGACGAGCTCGGTGAACCCGTGTGTCTCGTCCTGGACACCCCGCAGGAGCCCGAGGTGCTCGGCCTGGTCCCGTGCGGTCTCGTACGAACCGTACATGATGGTCGCCGTTGACCGCATGCCGATCCCGTGGGCCTCTTTGATGATCCGGATCCAGTCCGCTGTCGGGACTTTCCGCGGGCAGATCACTTCACGGACAGAATCAACAAGGATCTCTGCTGCCGTGCCCTGGATGGTCCCGAGCCCCTCCGCCTTGAGCCGGGCAAGCACTTCCGGCGTCGGGATATTACCCCTCTTTGCCGCATGGGCGACCTCGTCGGGACTGAACGCATGGATGTGGACGCCCGGGGCGGCTTCGTGGATCCAGTGCATCATGTCCACGAAAGTGTCGAGGGTGAACCCGGGATGGACACCCGAAAGGAGGCAGATCTCGGTCACCTTCCGCTCGTAGGCGAGCCGGGCCTGCATCTGGATGGCGTCCCTGTCGTGGCAGTACGCCCCTTCGTCCGTCGCCTTTCTCCCGAACCCGCAGAACCCGCAGAGGTTCTTGCAGATATTGGTCACGTGGAGGTTCTGGTTCCTCACATAGGTGACAATGTCACCTGCCCTCCGCTCCCGCATCTCGTCGGCCGCCGCGGTGATCTTCCAGACATCCCTGCCGGTGGCTTTAAGGAGCCGTTCTGCTTCCTGTTCCGTGAGCCGGTGGCCACTCATTACGTCGGACAACAGCGTGGGTAGTGTGGTCATGGTCCCGTGTTCCTGCCCTTACTTCTTTCCGGCTTTCTTCTTCTGCCTGCCGCTATTGCCGCCCTTCTGCTCCTTACCTTCCCGCGAGCGGAGCCAGAGCTCGTGCAGGGCCATGATGATGACGACCACGATCACCACTTCCCAGATATGGAGGGGGAGATACCCGACGAGGGGCACGGTGAAGAGTGCCTTGCCGACGATCCATTCTTCCCTGACGGGTTCCGGTGTGCCGATCCCCTTATAGGACGCGAACTGGTCGGGATACGGGTTGTTGTCCCCCCACGTGATGTACCCGTCATGGGCGGGAGCATAGCTGGTCAGGAGCTGGTTGCCACGGATCTCCGTCAGCGGCGTGGTATTCGTGGCATACACCATGGTCCGGTGGATGATCGGGTGGACCGAATCGAGCCCGTTGGGTTTGTAGATGATCACGTCGCCGTAGCTGTTGAACTTCGAGACGTTCGCACGCTTTCCTTCCTCCCAGGTCATGAACTCCCCGTACCGGTCTTTCTGGACGACGACGACAAGGTCACCGATATTCATGTTGGGGATCATGCTCCCCGACTCGATGGTCACGACCGCCGGCCACGTGCCGCAGATGAGGAAGAGGGCGAGCGCGATGCCACCGACAACGCAGGCAACCCAGAGCAGGTCCCGGGCAAGCGAGACCGCCCAGTGGTCGCTGGTACGGAATTGTGCGAAGAGCGTGCGGAGGTCACGGGGGGTGTCTTTGGCTGCCATTGGGAATACCTGGTGCGGGTTTTTGTATAGTGTTGAACCCTGTGCACATTAACCATGTCGAAAGCCATCAGGCTTGAGACAGGAGAAGAGCCGAAGGCTCTTCGACTTGTTGAAAGTCGAAGAATCCCTTCAGGATTCTTCTCCTCCTCGACCTTCTTATGAAGGTCTCGGATTCATCAGAGATGAGATGTTAGACGAACCTGAAAGGTTCTTCGAATGCCCTGTCAACGCGGTATGAGCACTCCTGACAGGTAATACAACCCAAAGAGGATCAGGAATGCCCCGCATACTGCCATGATCCCGTGATAGGTCCTGTCCGATAAGAGGGTCTTTCCCTTCGCAACACTGGTGGAGACGAACGTGTACCACCCGGTATCGGCAGCCCAGTGGCCGACCATGAAGACGGCGGCAAGCAGCAGTCCTCCTTCAAGCGACTGGATCAGGAGGGCACTCCCGACCGAGAGCCACCAGATCCAGAAGTAGGGGTTTGCGGCACTTGTCAGGAGCCCGGCCATGTAGGGGCTGGCTCCCTCCTCGACGGGACCGGCCGCGAGCGTGGCGCTCCGGCTCCCGGAAATCGTCATGACCCCGAATGCCATGAGTGCGGTGCCGCCGATGAGGGCAATGGCGGCCGTATAGGGGCTTGCCACGCTGGCCAGCCCGAGGATGATCAAAAAGAAGATCGCGGTCTCGATCACGATGTGGCCGAGCGAGACTTTCAGGCCCGCGGTCCAGTTCCCCGCAAGGGAGGCGTTGATGGTGGCAACCAGCGTCGGCCCGGGGGCAAGCGCCCCGGTGAGCCCGATGACAAAACCCAGTACCAGCGTTGAGATGATTTCGTACATTTCTGTTCCGGTAGTCCAGTACAAGGTATACCGGGCAAGGTTATCAACAATGTCAGGCACTTCCGCAGGTATTGCCTGCCTGTGCCGGGTACGTGCAGGATAACAGGCTATATTTTCCCGGCAACCAATGATCTGGTATGCTTTCTGCGCAGGAGATCGCGCTCCGGTTCATCGATACCCGGCTCCAGGTGCACCCCGACGTGGTGCGCTACATCCAGGAGCAGGACGAGCCGGGCCTCATCGACCGGATCCTTGCGCAGGTGCCAAAAGATACCGTTGTCGTATCTACAAAGCACATCCCCGGGTTGCACGCCACCCGGGACGGGACCCGCTTCCTCCTCGACCCCAGTGTCGAGGTCGTGAGCGGCAGTTCCGGCACATCGGGACCGGTGAACGGGACCGGGGATTACCTCCACTACTTCCGGGACCGGTACAGCCGCCTTGGCGGGATGATCCGGAGCCGGATGGGTGCGATGCCCATCGAGGGGCTGACCAGGAACACCCGCTACCGGCAGGAGGAGTGCACCATCATCGGGATGGTCGTTGATGTGAGCACCACGAAGAACGGCCACCGCATCGCCGAGATCGAGGATACGTCCGCAAGCATGTCCGTGCTCTTCCGGAAAGACCGCCCCGTATTCCATGATGCCGAGCGGATCATCCATGATGAGGTGATCGGCGTTAAGGGGAAACTCTCAACCGACGGGCGCCTCTTCTTCGCAGAACACCTCTACCGGCCGGACATCCGCATCGACAACACGCCCTTTAAGAGCGAACAGCCGGGAAAGGCGGTCCTGATCTCGGATGTCCACGTGGGCAGCAACACGTTCCTTGATGGGGCCTGGAACCGGTTTGCGGACTGGCTCTCGGACTCCGACTACGGGTATCTCCTGATCGCCGGGGACCTCGTGGACGGGATCGGTATTTATCCCGGGCAGGAGCAGGAACTGACGATCAAGAACATCTACGAACAGTACGATGCGTTCGGGGCCATGCTCTCCGATCTCCCGTCACGGATTAAGATCATCGTTTCGCCGGGCAACCACGATGTGGTGAGAGGGGCAGAGCCCCAGCCCGTGATCCCGGCAGCGTTCACGAAGAAATTCCCGTCCAACTGCACACTTGTCGAGAACCCGGCGGTTGTCAACCTCCAGGGAGTCCGGGTAATGATGTACCATGGCAGGTCGATCGATGACATGATCGGCCTGATCCCCGGGGCTTCCTATGACCAGAGCGGCATGATGATGGAGGAGATGCTGGTCCGCCGTCACCTCGCCCCCGCATATGGCCGCAGGACACCGATCGCTGCCGGCAAGTCCGACCGGCTGATTATCGACCCCCTGCCCGAGATCCTCCACACCGGCCATGTCCATATCAAGGGCATCACGACCTACCGTGGCGTACTCGGTGTCAACGCCGGTACATGGCAGTCCCAGACCGCGTTCCAGAAGCAGATGAACGTGAACCCGACACCGGCGCTCGCGGTGGTCGTGGATTTACAGACACTGGTACCCGAGACGTTCAGTTTTGCAGAGCCTGCACGCTGAATACTACCGGTTTTTAAGAGTGGTCAGCAACTGCCGGAGGTTTTTTTCGAGATATGACTCATCTTCATCCGACAGGTCTTTCTCCGGATCCCTGCTGTCGGGCTGGATCCCTATGAGCGTTACATCTGTGCCAATCTCCTCTTCAACATAATCCATGACCACCGTGAGTGGAAGGGCATGCGTCGAGAGAAGGCTGGCCTGGATCTGCCCCGGCGCGATGACCGCGATAGTACCGGGCAGTTCCCCCATTTCCGCAGCATCCAGAAAAAGGACATGTTCCGGTTGGTACTTACGGAGTGGGCCGGTGATACTCTCCGGTACAGTACCGGCAAAAAAGACCTTCACATCCGGGAGATGACGCTGTTCGATCCAGCGGGCCGCGGACATCCCCAGCCGGTCCATGGGGATGAGTTCATCGCCGATGCCGACTATCGCCAGCCTTTGGGCTTTTTTTATCCTCTGTTTCACGATGTCAGTGAACGGAGCTGCATTCTCCATTACGTGATCACGACTTCCCTGTCAGTACCCGAACTTGAAAGTTCATGCTTCAGGTAGATCGCACCGGTCGGGCAGTGCCGCTCGCAAATGCCGCAGCGGATACACTTGTACAGCTTCACCTGCGGCCGTTTCTTCCGGGCGAAACTCTTTCCCTTGAATTCGACCTCGCGGGGGCCGTCGATCATGGTGATCACCTGTGCCGGGCAGACCAGCGAACATTTGGAACACCCGATACACTTGTCGTCAGTGATGGCAACCCGTCCCCGGAACGATTCCGGGATTGGAACCTTCTCTTTCGGGTAGAGGATCGTGATTGGCCGGGAGAGGAGGTTCTCCAGCATCTCACGGAGGACGCTCATGGAACCACCCAGAGATAATTGATCACAAGCACGATCCCGACCTGCACGACGGCTGCGCTCGCAATGTATTTCCAGCCGATATCGTTGAGCTGGTCGATGCGGATACGGCCAGTGGCCACTTTAATCGATGAGAGGAGCAGGAGCACGGCAAGGGTCTTTACCAGGAAGAGGACAAAGCCGGCGATACCGTTCAGCCAGAACGGGGCAAGGACCCACGGAAGCATGGGACCCCCAAGGAAGAGGGCTGCAACCAGGGCGCTGCCGACAACGAGGGAGACATCGGTCGCAAGGTCCATGAGAGCGAGCCTGCGCCCGGTCAGCTCGGTCCAGGGCCCGGCAACGATCTCCGTCTCAGCCTCGGGAATATCAAAGGGCGTCCTCTCCAGCTTTGCCTGGAGCCCGATCAAAGCGACGATAAAGCCGATGGGCTGGAAGAATATGATCCAGAGGTTGTGCTGCTGCCAGACAACAATTTCGGTTATCGACCAGCTTCCGGCCATGATGGCGGGGGTGAGGAGGGCAAGGAAGAACGGCACCTCGTAGATGAAGAGCTGCGTGACTGCCCGGATCCCTCCGATGGCGGAGAAGATGTTGCGGGAGAGCCAGCCCAGCACGAAGAGCGCGATTGTCGGGAGAGCCATGAGGTAAAGGACAACAACGAGGTCCCCCTGGAACGCAAGCGGGCTGTACCCGAGAACCGGTACATAGAGGAACGCGGTCATGACAGCAGCAAGGGCAATGAGGGGGATCGCATCAAATACCCGCCAGTCCACGCCATTCGGGTTGATCACTTCCTTGCCCAGCATCTTGATCAGGTCGGCTAACGGCTGGTAGATCGGCGGCCCGACCCGCTGCTGCATCCGGGCTGCAATCTTCCGGTCAAGGTATGCGAAGAACAGGGCATAGGAAATAAGAAAGAAGAATCCCGGGAAGATGAAGATGTAGAGGAGGATAAACACGGGATCGGTCATCGTCCCTCCTTATCCACCCTGTTGACAACGGTCATCCGCGATGTGCACGAGAGGCAGGGGTCGATTGCAGCAACGATCACCGGGATATCCGCGATGTTCTGGTTGACGAGACAGACTGCCACGGAGGTCCAGTTTGCCAGTGTCGGCGTGCGGATATCGACCCGCTCCACCTTATCGGTACCGTTTGTCCGGATGAAGTGGGCCAGCTCCCCCCGCGGGGCTTCGTACCGCGACAGGATCTCACCTTTGGGAGCATTTTTCGGTGCATCGACCCGTATCGGTCCTGCCGGGAGGTTCTCAAGGCAGTACCGGACAATCTGCGTGCTCTCCCACAACTCCCCGACCCGTACACGTGTCCGGCCGTATACGTCCCCGTGGGTGTCCGTAATGACATTCCAGGGCACCTCTGCATAGGCAAGATACGGGTCGTCCCTGCGGACATCGTAATCCACCCCGCTCGCCCGTGCCGTGGGCCCGACCGCCCCGTACTTCAGCGCCTCCTCCCGGCTCATCTTCCCGACATCCCGGAAACGGATCAGCATGGTCTCTTCGCTGTTCACCATCTCCACGTACTTTTTGATCCGCTCCTCAAGAGCCGGCAGCCTCTCAAGGGCCGCTTCGACCTGGGCCGGGGTCAGGTCCCGGCGGACGCCCCCGATCTCGTTCATGCCATAGTGGACCCTGTTCCCGCTCATCTCCTCGAGCGTGTCCTGCACGGCCTCGCGGTCGCGCCAGGTCCACATGAAGAGGGTATTAAACCCGATGACGTGCGCTGCAACGCCAAGCCAGAGGAGGTGGCTGTGCATCCGCTCCAGTTCGGCAATGATGGTGCGGATGTACTGGGCACGCGGCGGGATCTCAAGCCCCATGATCTCCTCGATCCCCTTGGAAAAGACCGTGGCATGTGAATGCGAACAGATGCCGCAGACCCGCTCGAGAAGCGGGAGGACCCGGATGAAATTCCGCTGCTCGGCAGCCTTCTCGATCCCCCGGTGGTTGTAGGAAAGGTCAAGCTCAAGGCGCACGATCTTTTCCCCGTCGGCGACGATCTTGAAGTTGACCGGTTCCTTGAGCGCCGGGTGCTGCGGGCCGATGGAGACAACGACTTCGGGCATCTACATCCTCTCCACTTTTATTCCCCCGTAGAAGACACCAGCATTCGGTTTCCAGTCCTTGCGCAGGGGATATTCGTTCTCAGGCCAGCCCTCGTTCAGGATGATCTTTTTCATATTGGGATTTCCTTCGAACGTGATGCCGAAGAGGTCGTGGATCTGCCGCTCGTAGATCCCGGCCGGGGGGAGCAGGTCAGATACGGTCGGCGTAACCGGCTTGTCGCGGGGGAGATCGAGAGAGAGGGAGATGATGATGCGATGCGATCCGATCAGGTGGTACAGCAGTTCCAGTGTTTCGCCATTGTCTACGGTACTGATGGTGATAAGGCGGTCAAATCCCAGCATTGCCTGCGCAGTTGTTATCGCGTCATGGATCTTGTCAGGCACGGTCCTGATCCTGATGCGGTTCTTCCGGACCTGCTCGACAGTCCCGAACTCCTTCATCCGTTCTGCAATCGTCTCAACAGTAACTGGTCGGGTCATGATACCACCGTGCAGCTTTTTCCCTCTGCGTCCACGCCCGTTGCGGGTTTCTTCTGCCGCCATTCCTTTCCGCCATGGGCTGCGTCCTCTTCAAGCAGGTTCAGGCAGGTGACAACAGCGTTGATGATCTCGTCCGGGCGCGGCGGGCATCCGGCCACATACACATCGACCGGTACGACACAGTCCACGCTCTCCACCATGTGGTACAGACCATGGAACACTCCTCCGGACGCACCGCAGGCACCCATGGCGATCACATACTTCGGTTCCGGCATCTGTTCCCAGACCCGGCGCAGGCGGGATGCCTGTTTCAGCGTGACGTGGCCGGTGACTATCAGGATATCCGCGTGCCGGGGGGATCCCTTCACGAGGATCCCGAAACGCTCGACATCGAAGCGGGGCATCAGACAGGCAATAATCTCGATATCGCAGGCATTGCAGGCCCCGCTGTTGTAGACCGTGATCCACGGGGATTTGGCCCGCGCCCAGTTCACGAGGCGCTGGCTCATGCCGGTGTCCGGGACTCCCATAGTTAACCATCACCTCCATGCACGCTCATTAAGCCATTGATCGGTACAATACAGACCCGCTCCTTCATTGCTCCCACCTCAGTATCATAATTGCAATTGCCATGATGGCCAGGTACCCGAGGGGCCCCCAGAGGGGGGCATCGGGCGGGGCGGTTGCAAGGACCAGTGCAGCAACGTGGACCACCGTGAAGAACAGGGCCACGTAAAAGAACTGGTAACCGGGCTGGAAGACCTGTGCCTCCGCGGCCTCCCCGCCAATATACGGCATGGTCTTGTTGACGGAATGGGTAAACGCCGGTGCAATGGTGCGGGACCAGGCATAGATCAGGTAACCGATGCCGAGTGCGCATGCCATGATGATGACCGGGGAGGTCAGGAGGTCCCACGATGCCATTTACGGCACCCCCCCGATGAAGATCTGCCCGGCGGCACTGGAGATCCAGTCGAACGATTCCGGGAACAGGCCGAAATAGAATGTCACGAGTGCAAGGAATACGACTGCGGAAACGACCGTCAGGGGCAGAGGTTTGGGATTTACCGGGCACGTATCCCTGTCCGGACCGCAGAAGAGGAGGGTCGACAGGACCGGGATGTAATACCCGAGCGAGAGTGCGCTGTTCAGGGCAAGGATAAGGGCGAGGACGACCCCCCCCGCCATGGAGGTCACCATGCCCGCCTGTTCAAGGAGCAGCTTGCCGAGGAAACCGGAGGTGAAGGGGACACCGATGAGCCCGAAGATGAATACCACCATGGATATGCCCAGGAGCGGGTGCCGGGCTCCCAGGCCCGCCATCGCAGACACACGGAAGGACCCGGCATCCCGTGAAAAAGCATCCGTTGCGAAGAACGCCCCGGACTTCATCATGGCATAGGCGATGGCATAATAGAGACCGGCCACAAAGCCGAGCGGCAGGTTGTAGATCAGGCCGATCCCGAACCCCAGCAGGATGTATCCCATCTGGGCAACGCTGGAGTAGGAGAGGATATACCGGAGGTCCGTCTGGTTGAGGGCGAGGAGGTTGCCTGCGGTCATGGTGACAACGGCAAAAAACGTAACCACGATGCCAAGTGTCCATGACAGCGTTCCTCCTGCCGGTAGTGCTGATAGCGACAGGACCATCGCGATCAGGACCCCGATCTTTGTCGGGCCCACCATGATGGCAGTGACGCCGACCGGTGCCCGGGCATAGGCATCCGGCAGCCACGTGTGGAGGGGCACAATCCCGAGTTTCACGCCATACCCGATCAGGATCAGGAGCGCGGCGAACAGGATGATGCGGGGGTCTGCACCCGCAAGGGCGGCGGGAAGCAGGGATATGCTCAGGGTATGGCCTTCGACAAACAGGAGGGCAACGCCGAGGAGTGCGGTCAGGGTGCCCATGACTCCCTGGAGGAGGTATTTCATTGCTGCCGAGAGTGCAGAAGGATCCGTCTGGTACTGGTACGCACAGAGGGCATAGACCGGGATTGCGGACAGTTCAACAAGGACGAAGATGGTGAAGAGGTCTGTTGCGAACCCGACAGCCATGGCACCGGCAAGGGCAAACAGGAAGAGCGGGTAATAGAACTGGACCGGGCCCCGGGGATCAAGGGTCCCCGCCGATGCCCATGCTGCCACGGCCCCGATACCCGTTACCAGGAGACCGCCGGTCAGACCGATATAGGAGATCGTGGGGTATGCCTCATGCTGGAAGAGGACGGAGAGGAGCAGGCAGAAGACGGCAAAGAGGACGAAGCCGGTCAGGGTCCCGCACCAGTGGCGGAGATTAAGCGGGAAGATTTTTGTCAGGAAATACATCCCGATACCGCAGAGCGCGATGAAGAAGGGCATGAACCCCGCAATATCGACCGGGTTCATAACCCCGCCCCCAGGATAACGACAGTGACCAGTGCAACGAGAACACCTACGCACATCGCGATGTTCCAGTTCGCGTCGCGGTTTTCCATGCCCATGGCGATTGTTCCGGCATCGAAGAGCAGCTGGGTTGTCATGATTGCATATCCATAGATCTTACGGAACAGAATCCAGACCCCGCGGGCAGCGAGGCAGACACCGTGGCATGCCTTCTCGTACACGAGATCGAAGTCCCTCTGCGGCACATCATGAGGTTCAAAGATCTTCTTCCCGACGGTAAAAAAGAAGAGCGCTGCAGCCCCGAGGACAAGCAGGGCGCTTATGACATGTGCCGGGTCGTACGCCACGTAGCTTGTCGTATAGGGCAGAAGAGCATAGAGGAGTGCCGGCCAGACCCCGATAATGATACAGAGTGCGGCAGTCCCCAGCATGCCTGCCTGCATGAGGAGCGGCGGGTCAGATGCCTCGGTTGTTCCCGGCCGCAGGAACGCGAAGTACCCGAGCTTGAGGAACGAGACGAACGTCCCGAATGATGCGATCTCGAGAAGCACCCAGAGCCATATGCTCGTGTGTTCCGCAGCAAGGAGGACCATGCCCTTGGAGACAAAACCGTTGAAGAGCGGGACACCGGCAATCGAGAAGGCGGCAATCCAGAAGGCGATCGCGGTGACCGGCATCTTCTTCTGGAGCCCGCCAACGCGGCTCAGCAGGTTTTCCCCGGTCTTCCAGACGATGACACCGACTGCCATGAAGAGGAGGGCCTTGTAGAGGATGTGGTTGAAGAGATGCGCCATGCCGCCGTCAAGCCCGAGCTGCCCGATCGCATCCGCCGCACCCAGCCAGCCCAGGATCCCGATCCCGGCGACCATGTAGCCTACCTGCGAGACGATATGGTAGGAGAGGAGACGGCGCATGTCGTTCTGGAAGACGGCGAAGATCACGCCGTACACGGCCATGAACGCCCCCATGAAGGCGATGAATTCTGTCCCGGGTTGGGCCCGGGCGAGGAGATAGACTGCGGCTTTCGTGGTATAGACGCTCAAAAATACACTGGCGATAAAGTTCGCCCGGGGATATGCATCGGGGAGCCAGGTATGGAGCGGGATGAACGCCACATTTATCCCGATACCCAGCACGATCAGCACCGACGCCCACAACTGGTACGTCGCCACGGGGATCCCGACGAGCGGCCCGACAATGGGGGAGCCGCCCCCAATGAAGAGCAGGGCAATCCCTGCCCCGAGGAGTGTCCCCCCGAGACAATGGAAGAGGAGATACCGGTACCCCGCCTTGATCGCCTCGCCACCCTCCTGCCAGATAAGGAATGTAGAGGTGACTGCCATGAGCTCCCAGAAGAACAGGAGCGTGATCCAGTCACCGGCAAAGACCACCCCCAATGATGCCCCTGCATAGAGGAGGGCGTAGAGGTGGAGGCGGGGCGCTGCGACCGTCGCGGCATAGAGTATGGCAAAGAACGTGATGATGGCAAAAATGAGCCCGGTGAGGTACGAGAGGGTGTCGATTCGCAGGAGGGTCAGGGTATATCCCATGAAGGGGACGTTCCACTGCATGACCCCGCCGGCAACCTGCCCGGAGAAATACCCTCCCGGGAGGAGGAGGACATCAACCAAGGCAATACCACCGAGAAGGACAAGCCCGGCCTGCCGGGCTCTCCCGCCCAGTGCCAGCACGAGCGGGGCGCCGATGAGGAATATCAGGAACGGCGGTATTGCCGTGCCCATGGCAAGTGTCCCGAAAACTGGTGCTGCCGTATGGGTCACGCTGGCAGCAACCATGGCACAGAGGGCATACGGGCTCGCGGGGACAACGGTCCAGAGGCCGGCAATGAGGGCGAGGGCCGCAGTCACCACAACCGGCCAGCGGAGTGTCGGGCGGACCTGCAGTACCTCCCCGGCCCCGGGCCGGTAAAAGGCCCGGATAATAACGGGGAGGAAATAGGCCACGTTCAGGACACTCGCCCCAACAAGGACAAGGAGGACCCACCACTGGCTGGCATCGCCATAGACAACACCCACAGAAAGATACCATTTCGCGATAAATCCCGCCATGGGAGGCAGTCCTGCCATGCTCAGGGTGGCAAGCGTGAATGCCACGAACTCCCATGGCATCTTTCTGCCCATCCCGTCCAGCTCCGATATCTTCGTCTTACCCGTCTCGACAGCAACAGTACCGGCGACAAAGAACATCGTCAGCTTGCCCAGTGCATGGGCGGTAAAGGCATATGTTGCCCCGATAACCGCCGCGACTCTCCCGACATCGGAGACGCCGGATACCCCTGCCGGCAGGAGCACTGCGGCGCCCAGCACCATGTAGCTGAGCTGGCTCACCGTCGAGTACGCGAGTCTGAGTTTGAAATCGTCCTGCAGGAGGGCAAAAAGGGATCCGACAATGATGGTAACGACTGCTGCACCGATGACAAAATACTGGAGGCCGAGAGCAGTTACCTGTTCGGGCCCGAATAGGTACCACATCAGCCGGAGGATGCCGAAGACACCGGTGTTCACGACCGCGACGGCGTGCAGCAGCCCGCTTACCGGGGTCGGGGCGATCATCGCGCTTGGAAGCCACCCGTGAAGGGGAACGAGTGCCGCCTTTACACCGAGACCTGCAAAGAGAAGGATGAAAGCCAGGCGGGCAAATTCCGGGCCGATCAGGGCAATGCCCGGGTTGCCGCCCGGGATAAAGTCAAGGGTGTTTCCCATACCGATGATGGCCATGATACCGGCCAGGATGGAGACGCCCCCGCACTGGGTGTAGATCAGGTATTTTCTCCCCGCTGCAAGCGCCTCTGCTGTTTCCTTGTGCACCACAAGGGGATAGGCAGCAATGGCGAGGATCTCGTAAAAGACGAAGAGGGAGAACATGTTGGACGAGAGGGCTACACCCATCACCGCCCCGATTGTAATGGCAAACGCCGCATAATACCGCGTCTGGGAATGCTCCTTGAGGCCCCGCATGTACCCGATATTGTAAACCGTGGTTATGATCCAGAGGAGGGAGGCGAGGGTTGCGAATAAAAGACCGAGTGCGTCGGCGGTAAACCGTATGTCAAGCCCGGGGAGGATCTGGAGCGCCGTGGTCGAAAGGGGCTGGATAGCAAACGCAGAAGGGAGGGAAAGGGCGCAGAGGAGGAACGTCAGGAGTGCTGCAACAAGCGAGACCGCCTCGCGGGCATCCGGGCGGTTATGGAAGAGCAGTATAAAACCGGTCCCGGCAAACGGGATGAGGACGATGAGAACGAGCATCCACGGGAAGACGTCCATCAGCGCTCACCGCCAGGAGAGAGACGCGAGATTGCAGCGATATCAAAGGTTTTCCAGACCTTCCTTGCGAGGATGACAAGGGCAAGCGCAAGACCGGCAACAACGGCCTCGATCGCGATCAGGGTGAACACAACCGCCTGGGATATGCCGGTATCACCGGACAGGTATCCCCCGAGAACAAAGAGAAGGCTGACGCCTTTGCCGAGAAGTTCAAGGCCCATCACCATCTTGATCAGGTTGCAGCGTGCCATCAGGCTGAACAGGCCTATCGCAAAGAGCGCCCCTGCCACGATCAGGATCACCACACCCTCGTCCGGCATCATGGGGGCATCCTCCCCCACTGCTTTTTGCCCAGCAGCAGGAGTATCGATAAGACGCCCGCAAGGATGATCATTCCCTGCAGGAGCGCCTCATACGTGCGGCTGTGCCAGAGTGCTGCCCCTACCCCGGAGGATAAGGGAATAACTGCAGGCCAGGCAGGGGCAGGCGGGACGACAAGTGCAACAAAAATACCAAGGAAGACGGTTCCCAGGATTACTGCACACGCATTTTTTGCATTCATGCGCGCACCTTCTCCTCTTCCCCGCCGGCGAGGATGAGCGCAACAAGGAACAGGACCGCGACAAGACCGCCCCCGACCACCAATTCAAGAACTGCCGCATATGGTGAGGCCAGCAGGAAAAACAGGATTGCAAGACAGACACTGGAGACGGCAAAGGCAATAACCGCCCGGATGAGGTTCTTCTGGACGACCGCGACCAGTGCCATGGCAACCGTTGCCATGCCAATCACGAGCACAATAAAAAAGTCCTCACCCGGCATAGGGTATCAGCCACCCCCGCCAGAATCCCGGTGCCGGCCTGCGGGGGGATCGCTGGCCGTCCACTGGATTGAAAATAAAAATACCGGGATAGAGAAGAGAGTTTTTCCCTCTGACACGGAGCTTGCGGAACAGGAAGGATCTGTCATGATGGTCTGTAGATGTACCTGTAATCTTCTGGCATCCTGCTCCAGAATGCCGGTCATTACTATCTTCCGGATTATCCCACTACATCGCTGACGATTTCCATTCTTTAAATGATTTCATCTTATCGCAACAGAGAGCATAAAGGTTGGGGTCTGAGCGCGGGCTATCAAAAGTTCTGTGAAATGGTGAGGGGCATCCGCCCCGGGCCACGAGAAGAACGCTTCAGCGTTCTTCGAGTGTCGGCTTATACCTCCCTTCTCTATCTCGAAGGCCTAACAGATCCCTTCGAACCTCGAACACGAGTGATTTCTCGTCCACAAAAAAGAGTAAAAAATTATTCCTTAGTCTCTTCCTTCTTCTCCGGCTTGGGCGGCTTCACGTACGTGATCGTGAAGACCTCCACACCCTGTACTGAGGCAGGTGCCGTGTACTGGGTGTCCATGGAGAGGCACCTGGTGGGACAGGTGTCTACACACGAGTTGCAGACAACGCAGCGGAACCGGTCGATCTGCCAGGTCTTTGCTTCCTTGTTGAGCAGGATTGCCTGCGAAGGGCATTTCTTCACACAGATGCTGCAGGAAATGCACTTGCTGCCGTCCTGGACAACGTGCCCCCGGGTGAGGGACGTTTTTTTCGCCGGCTGGTACGGGTACAGGATCGTTACCGGCCGGGAGAGCACCGTTTTCAGTGCTGTTTTTGTCATCTCGAAAAATCCCATGGCAGATCACCGCTCCGTACAGCTGATACAGGGATCGATCGACAATACGATCACCGGGACATCCGCAAGCTCGCATCCCTGCAGCATTTTGACGAGCGGTGGGATGTTGGTCAGGGTCGGCGTCCGGATCCGGGACCGGACCAGGAACTTGGTCCCGTTGCCCTTGAGGTAATGGACCAGCTCGCCCCGGGGCTGCTCCGCCCGCATGAAATACTCGCCATTCGGGGAACCCGTTACTTTCACATCAATGGGACCATCCGGGATCTCCGTTATTGCCTGCTGGATCAGGTCGATGGACGTGAAAAGTTCCTTGCACCGCACGTAGCAGCGGGAATAGCAGTCCCCGCAGCTGTCCGTGATGACCGGAACGTTCAGCCGGTCATAGGCACCATACCCGGTCTTGCGCAGGTCGATTGCGACCCCGCTCCCCCGGGCAGTGGGCCCGACAGCCCCGAGATGATAGGCGTCATCCCGGGAGAGGACCCCGATATTCCGGGTCCGGTGCCGGACGGTATCGTCATTGAGGAAGACGGTTGTCAGTTCCTCGATCTCCTTCTGGATACTGTCAAGGTCGCGGCTCATCCCGGTAAGCTTATCATTCGCGATATCCCGCCGGACACCACCGATCTTGCAGGACCCCTGGATCACCCGGCCACCAGTCGTCTGCTCGAACACATCGAGGATCCGCTCGCGGATCCGCCATGCCGCCATGAACAGGTTCTCAAAACCGAAGGAATCGGCAAAACAACCGAGCCAGAGCAGGTGGGAGTGCAGACGCGAGTACTCGGACCAGATCGTCCTGAGGTAATCGGCACGCTCGGGCACCTCGATGTTCATGATCTGCTCAATTCCCTGGCAGTAGGTGGCACCGTGGATGAAACTGCAGATCCCACAGGTGCGTTCAGCGATGTACACGTACTCGGTGAACTCCCGCTTCTCCACGAGTTTCTCGAATCCCCGGTGGATGTACCCGATCGAGGGGATCGCATCGACCACTCTCTCATCCTCAAGCACGAGGTCGAGGTGGATCGGTTCCGGGAGGACCGGGTGCTGGGGCCCGAAGGGGACGATGATCTGCTTTGTCATGGTTTCTCTCCTTTGGTGACCGTGACACCGAACGGGTATTTGATCGCGGTCTGGATGAAGGTCCCCTTGAAATCGATGTTGATCCCCTTCACCTGGATACCGAAGAGGTCGTGCATCTCGTTCTCGTACACGAACGCCCCCCAGTACATCCCGGTGATGCTCGGGACTTCCGTTTCCGCAGTCACGGTGATCCGCAGGTTCCTTAGGACATAGTCCTTGTCAAAGGAGTAATTGACCTCGAAGCTGTTGTCGCCCACTTTAGTGCAGCCGATCTGGGCGAGACGGTACCCCTCGTTCCTGCACTGTTCTACGCTGCCGATCAGTTGCCCGACATCGATGGGGATTATTGACTGTTCTTGTTTCATCTGGCATCACCTGCCGGTTTCGCGGCCGCACCTGCATTTTCATTCATCGCCTTCCTTTTTGCTTCAAGGATACCGAGGGCCTGGACAACTCCGTCGATGATGGACTCGGGCCGGGCAGCGCACCCGGGGACGTAGACATCCACGGGGATCACTTTGTCGATACCGCCCATCACGTTGTAGCATTCCCGGAAAATTCCGCCCGTTGCAGCACAGATGCCGATCGCCACCACGACTTTCGGTTCCGGCATCTGGTCGTACGTGTTTTTCACGATCTCCCGGTTCTTCTCGTTCACGCTTCCCGTAACAAGGAAGATGTCGGCATGCTTGGGGTTGCCGGTATTGACAATCCCGAATCGTTCCACGTCATAGATGGGGGTGAGTGCCGCGAGCACCTCGATGTCGCAACCATTACAGGATGAACCATCGTAGTGCACGATCCAAGGGGACTTTGCAAGATATGTCATGGGACCACCACCATCCTCAGGTAGTACAATACTCCCAGGTTAATGATGCCGAGTGTCCCGGCAACCAGCCAGGCGCTCCGCAGGGTCATCTGCCATTTTACCCGTGAAGTCGTGTTGTCGATGAGGATCTCGAGGAAGTAGGCGATGATAATTGCTGCTATTGCAAGCAGGGGGTTCCATGCAAAGAACAGGTAGACTACCCCCAGCAGGAAGACGTATTCGTACCAGTGGGCGATCTCCAGCTTGGCAAGGTTCGGGCCGGCGAAATCCGTTGTGACCCCCTTGACGAGCTCCTGGTGCGCATGGTGGGACGTGGAGAGATCGAACGGGGACTTCCGCAGCTTGATCGTCAGCACGATCAGGTAGCCGATGAAAACGCCCGGAAGGTACAGGACAATCGGTATGGCGGACTGCACGATGGTGCCGACGTAGAAGCTCGTCGTGACCATGTACATCCCCACCGCGGTCATAATGATCATCGGCTCGTACGCGATGATCTGGATCAGCTCGCGTTCCGCCCCGACATGACTGTAGGGGGAGTAGGAGGCATAGGCCCCGAGCACGAGGAATATGTGCGACAGCGTGAACGCGAAGATCACGAGCAGCATGTCCCCTCCCGAGAAGAAGAGGGCGCCCGAGACCGCCATGAAGACAAGGTAGCTCAGCACGTAGAAGTTCTGGGTCGTCGTGACGACGAGGTTCTCCTTCTCGAAGAGCTTGCCCACATCGTAGAAGGGCTGGAGGAGGGGCGGTCCGACCCTTCCCTGCATCCGGGCCGTCACCTTGCGGTCAATCCCGGCAATAAGCCCACCCACTACAGGTGCAAGCAGCAGGTAGATGACCGCGTTGACAACCGGGGCCCAGGGTTCAGGGATCATAAGACCACCCCCACGACCATAATGAATGCAATGAGGATGAGGCCCCAGCAGGCAAGAGTACCTGGCATGAACAGTCTCTCCTCACCGAAGTAGTTCCGTAAGTAATAATTCGAGAGCACGAGGTTACGGGAGACGCCGGCCGACCCGGTATACCTCATGCCTCCCTCCGTTGTCATCCCGCCCATGTACGGGGGAGCCATCTTCGGTGTTTTGCTCTGGAACAGCATGGAGAATGGCATGATGATCAGAAGGCCCATCATCAGGAGCATGATCGTGATATTGGCCTCCGCGAGACGGGTCGTATGCCCGTAGATCTGCATGATGAACGGCTCGATGAGCGCCGATGAGATGAGCGGGAATATCAGGGCGACAACGACAACAAGGCCGGTGAGTATCCAGAGCACCGTCCATTTTTCTGATTTAATTGAGCTCTCCAGGTTTTCCTGGTGCCGCATCACCGAGATGATCTTCCCCATCCATTTGCTCCAGAAGAAGAGGGTTGCCGAACCCCCGAATGCAAGGATGATGATGAAGATGAGGCCGAAGGGTGCCTGGATGAAGGCCTCGATCGCCGCCCACTTGGAGATGATCATACCAAACGGCGCAAGGAACATGCCGGCCATGCCGATGAACATCATGATGGCGAGCTTCGGCATACGCTCGATCAGCCCGCCCATGTCCTCGATGTCCCTGCTGCCGATACGGTGCTCCACGGTCCCGACACAGAGGAAGAGGAGCGACTTGGCTATCGCGTGGAATATGATCAGGAGAATCGCCACCCACATCAGGTTATAGGTCCCCACGCCTGCACAGGCAACGACAAGCCCGAGGTTCGCGATGGTGGAATAGGCCAGTACCTTCTTGGCATTGCTCTGGGATATTGCCATGCAGGAGGTGAGAAGGAACGTCACGCCACCGACCATGGCTATCATCATGCCCTCGGTAGTGCCGGTCAGCACCGGGGCGAAACGCACGATGATGTACACCCCTGCCTTGACCATGGTGCTGGAGTGCAGCAGTGCCGAGACCGGCGTGGGGGCAACCATTGCGCCTACAAGCCATGACGAGAATGGCATCTGGGCGGCTTTCGTGAGACCGGCAAAACAAATGAGCACGGCGGGAACTATGGCAACTGCATATCCCGAGTTGATCAGGGCACCAAGGTCAAGCAGCCTGCCGGACGGGTCTATGGTCGTAATATAGATGAGTGCTGCAACAAAAGCCACCCCGCCCAGCATGTTCATGGCGAGTGCAAGGAATGCATTATTGGTGGCTTCTGCCGTCTGGGAATACCCGATCAGGATGAACGAACAGAATGTAGTGATCTCCCAGAAGAAGAGGATCCACATCAGGTTGTTGGAAAATACCAGCCCGAACATGGCGGAGAGGAAGACAAACATCCAAAAAAAGAACATCCCGCGGCGGTCTGCGATATCCTTGTGGTGCTCGTGATAGGTCTCCATGTACCCCAGGGCATAGACACAGATCAGGCTCCCGATGATCCCGATGATCAGTGCCATGATGATCGAGAACTGGTCGAAGAAGAGGTTGTTCGGCAGTTCGACGATGGTGTGACCGTACGTGGCCTCAAACCAGAGGAGCAGGGCCGCCTGGATCAGGACCAGAATGACAACAGAATATTTCCTGTGCCGGAGACCCAGCCAGAGCAGGTAGACCGCAATCACCAGTTCGATGACCAGCATGGCGAGATCAAAGATCCTGCCCGAGATAGTATACGTGATCAGGCCCTTGTCAAAACCGGCAACAAGAAGATACAGCGATACCACCCCGATGGCAAGTGCGGAGATTTTCACAATCCAGCTGCGTTCAACGCTTTTTTTGGCAAAAAGCAGGAAGACTGCAGCTATTAACGGAAAAAGGATCAGATATATCAATAACTGAACAATTTGCACCAGATACCCTCCCTCTCTGAATATGGGAATTTTTCATTATTAATCATATTGAATTGTGCCCAGGTTCCCATGATCAGGTAAGAAAAAAGAGATTATTGTCCGGGACAACAAAGGCAGGATTGATGCCAAAATGTCATAATTCCCGTTATGCGGGACTGGATTCCGCCGTGGTGCAGGCGGGGTTATAAGATAAAAGTTTAATGTTTCAAAAATGCACTAATGATCTCTTAGGATGGGTTGCATACGTGTGCGGGGCGATCCCGGAAGCATAGAGTGCCCTCCTTTGGGTCATTTGAGCAGGTCTCTGCTGATGCCAATAAAACATGCCTGTAGTGTCTCGTAAGTATCCGGACGGGTCTCGTATCTCTGGTTCTGCGGTTAACAACAGGACCATGGATCCCCGGGAAGGATTCTTCTGACACCGCAGGGAGGTCATGGAATGATCGATCAAGTATTACTCATCGTAATTGCAATATGCATCATCGCTCTGGCTCTTGCCGCGATTCTGACGCGTAACCTCCTCTCTCAGGATCAGGGTACGCCAAAGATGCGCGAGGTCGCGGATGCGATCCGGGTGGGTGCGGAAGCATTCATCAAACGCCAGTACTCGACTATCGCCCTGCTGACCATTGTGTTTGCCGTGGTGATTTTTGCAGTGTATTATCTCACCAACCAGCAGCCGCTTGCCCTGGCAACGGCGCTTTCCTTCATCGTTGGTGCAACCTGCAGTGCCGTCGCTGGTGTTGTCGCCATGTGGATTGCCGTCAGGACCAACATCCGAACGGCAGCAGCAGCCCAGACCAGCGACGGGAAGGCACTTGACTTCTCGTTCCGCGGCGGGGCCATTTCCGGCCTGATCATCACCTCGATGTCGCTCCTCGGTGTCTCGCTGACGTACATCGCGCTCGGTGCAGACCCGACGCACACCCCGTTCGTTATCATCGGGTTCGGTTTCGGTGCCTCGTTCGTGGCACTCTTTGCCCAGCTCGGTGGCGGTATCTACACCAAGGCCGCCGATGTCGGTGCAGACCTTGTGGGCAAGGTTGAGGCCGGTATTCCCGAGGACGATGTCCGGAACCCGGCCACTATCGCTGACCTCGTCGGTGACAACGTTGGTGATTGTGCCGGCCGTGGCGCTGATCTCTTCGAGTCCACCGCAGCCGAGAACATCGGTGCGATGATCCTCGGTGTTGCGCTCTTCCCGATCTTCGGTGTTTACGGTATCCTCTTCCCGATCGTCATGTGTTCCCTCGGGCTCCTTGCGAGCATGATCGGTATCCTCTCTGTCAAGGGTAAAGACGGTGCCGACCCGATGGACGCCATGAACCGCGGGTATTACATCACCGCGATCATCTCCGCGATCTTCCTGTATTTCGGGGTCCAGTGGCTCCTTGGGGCAACCGCCGGATGGATCTGGTTCTTCTTTGCAGGTCTCGTTGGTATTGCACTCTCGGTTGCCTTCCTCAGGGTCACCCTCTACTACACTGACCACCACTACCGGCCGGTCCAGGAGATCGCTGACGCCTCCGAGACAGGAGCAGCAACCAACATCATTACCGGTTTCTCGGTCGGTCTCGAGACCACCGCGATCCCCGCAGTCCTCATCGGCATCTCCCTCCTGCTCTCCTACTGGCTCGGTTCCATGAGCGGTATCCCGAGTGGCGGCCTCTATGGTACTGCCGTTGCAACCATCGGTATGCTGATGGTCTGTGCCTACGTCCTCACGATGGACACGTTCGGCCCGATCGCCGACAATGCCGGCGGTATTGTCGAGATGAGCCAGGCACCTGACGAAGTCAGGAACCGCATGGACAAGCTCGATGCAGCCGGTAACACCACGAAGGCACTCACCAAGGGATATGCCATTGGCAGTGCATCCCTTGCGGTATTCCTGCTCTTCAACGCCTACATGGCCGACATTGCCAAGCTCACCGGCAAGGCATTCGATGTCGTCAACCTTGCAAGCGTCCCGGTTTTCGTCGGGGCACTTCTCGGCGCGATGCTCGTCTTCCTCTTTGCGAGCCTCGCCATCCGTGCAGTCTCCAAGACCGCACAGTCCGTGATCAGTGCAGTCCGCATCCAGTTCAAGGACCCCGCCATCATGGCAGGCACCAAGAAGCCAGACTATGCAGCGGTCATCGACATCACGACCCAGGGTGCCTTAAAGAACATGGTCCTCCCCGGCATTCTTGTGATCGGGTTCCCGATCGTCATCGGTGTCACCATGAAGTACGAGGCCCTTGCCGGCTTCCTCATGGTCGCGACCATCACCGGCATCCTCCTTGCACTCATCCTCAACAACTCAGGTGGTGCATGGGACAATGCCAAGAAATACATCGAGACCGGTGCCCACGGAGGCAAGAAGAGCGAGGCCCACAAGGCAGCCGTTGTCGGCGACACGCTCGGCGACCCGTTCAAGGACACCGCCGGCCCGTCGCTCCACGTGCTCATCAAGCTCCTCGCGACCCTGACGCTCGTGCTTGCGCCGCTCTTCATCTAAAATACTTTTTTTATTTCACGGCCGGGAGACCGGACAGCCATTTATCGTCCAACATCGGATACTATTCATGGATCCGGAGGAGCATTTTCTCATCATCAGCGCGGGAGACAGTATCCACAAAACCTACCCTGCGGTTCTTGAGGGACTCCGGACCGTCACGCACACGATTGTCTTTGCAGAAAAGGAAGTCTACACCAATTCAGCCCGTGACGATACCCGGAAAAGAATGTGGAAGTGCGCAATCCGCAACGCGGTAGATGAGGTGAATGCCATCTCCATTGCCCGCAATATCTCCTGTGCACTGGTCACGATCAATGCGGCAACGTTCGACGCAATCCGCGACCCGGTCCTCGGGATATTCAGCGATCATCCCGATGCACGGTACTCGTTCGACATCTCCGCCGGGCCAAAACGGCTCTCGCTGGGACTCTTCTCAATGGCGCTCTGGGTGGAGGGGGACTGTTATTATGCATTCGGGAGCTCAAAGGCAAGGAGGGTCCCGCTCCCGACCCTTCCCATAAAATACCTGCCAACGAATCCGCACAACCTCGTGATCCTCACCATCCTCTTCCGGGGACTGGAGCAGGGAAAGAAAACAAGTACCCTGGTACCGGAAACTACGCTGTTTAACGAGACCAGGGCCTGGCAGATCCCGGTCCGCAATGTAGATGAGGAGCCGGCCGGACATGAGCTTCGCCCTGAGGAATTTTCCCGCCTGGTATCAGTACTCGTTGGATGGAACCTTATCCGGGAGGGGACCGATCCGGCCCATGGACAGGATAAGTTCTACAGCATCACCCCGGATGGCGAACTGGCACTCATCGTCTATTCAGCCCGGATAAAAAAGCGGGGTGTCGAAAGTACCCCCGGCCTCACGTAACATTCTGAAGGGAGAGCAGATCGCACGACATCAGGTTATAAAAAACGTGATTACTGCTCTTTGAGGTTCTGCTCATCCTCAGCAATCCATTTCTTCAGTTTCCGGATACCTTCTTCAATATCCCTGATCCGGGCTTCGGTTTCCGTGAGCTGGATCTTTGCCTTTGCGGCCTTCACAGGATCGTTACAGGTGGCGAGAAAGGTGCGGATATGATCCCTGCCTATCTGGAAATTCTCCAGGGCACCCGCAGCTTTGTGCAGCCGCTCATAATTGGCTTCAAGATTCTTCCGGGCACGGAATTTTGTTCCCGTCTGCTGCCTCGGCTTTACCGCTTTTACCGATTCCCATGCCGCATCATGGATTTTGCGGATCGCCTGGATCCTGTCAAAACAGGCTTTCTTGTGCTTTGCAATCATCGCGTGCTTGAATCTCCCGAGCGTGTCACCGGCATTTTTAAGCGCCTGCCCGCGTTCTACCAGTTCGTGGATGCCCGGGACACCGGGCGGGAGTTCTGCCAGATCCGTGAACTTTTGGATCTCATCGAGGTGCTGCTGTGACAGGGTTTCGAGTGTCCCGTACCCGACTTTCTGTTTCTCCTTCACTTCCCCGCAGAGAGTATTGAACTGTTTCCAGAGCAGGTCCCGGTCACTCTTTGCGAGCGGTTTAAGCTCTTTGAATAACGCGGTGATCTGTTTTGCCTTGTTCCAGAAATCCTGGTATTTGGTTACGATCGGGCGGTCTTCCCGGATCGGGTTGGTTAACGACACCAGGGTTTTGATCTCCCGGTCCAGGTGTTCTGCGTTGGCATGGGCGTTTTTAAGCCAGGGATCATCTTCAGATTTCATAAAAAATTCCAATTGTTGTCAGGCTTGTGGATTATGGTGTCTGTATCTGCCCTAGTGGTAATAAAAGGGTATCCGTCCCCTGATCTCCCTTGTAGTACATCCCATGGGATCAGGGGATGGTTTCAGATCGGGAGTGTTGTTACCCGGCCAATACCGGTCAGGTAATTTCTTTCAGGTTAACAGAGACATCGTTTGCAATCCGGGAGTAACGCTTTGGGTTCTCCTCAAACTGCTTCTTGCACCAGTTGCAGCAGAAATAGTATTTCTGGTTCTTGTGCACTGCCGTGAATTTTGCATCCTCTTCATCAACGATTGCCAGACAGACGGGGTCGGTTGCCATAAAAACTCCTTGTACCAGATTCAGCGCCAGTTCCAGATATTCCCTTGCACTTGTAACGGCACCAACCATTATCCCGTTCCATGATACAGGGGTATGTATACATGCCTCCCATTATTCGCGAAGACTGTCCCTGCCCGAATACTGCCTGCAGCCGCCACACGCTCTGCGATGAATGCGAGGCATCCCGTGCTGAATCGGGGGGGCTGCCATTCTGCAGGAGGCCGAAACGATCCCTCTTGGGACGGATCCGGAAGATGCTCGCGGGTGGCAGCAGGTAATTCTCTTTTTTTCTCAACCCGGCTGATTCTGAACAGGAGAGAGGCGGATATCAGCGGTCCTGCGCGTGACCGGTCTTCCTGTATATCCCCATTGGGATATGGATCTCGAACCGGGCGCCCCTCCCGAATTCACCGGTCTCCCGGATCGAGAGACCGGTGATACCGAGCACTTCCTGCACCAGGAAAAGACCAAGGCCGGTATGCTTCCCGATACCTTTCCGGAAGATCCGTTCCTTGTCGTCGGGAGCGATCCCATCCCCGTCGTCATCAACAGTGATGACCAGACATTCCGGTGTTTCGGTTCCGCTCACCGCTATCCGGGTAACTTTTCCGCCATGCATTTCCGCATTTTCAAACAGGTTCAAAAAAACGGTTCTCAACAGGGGATCCGCGTATACTTCCCATGTTTCGAGATGAGGGTCAATGGACACATTGGTAAAGCCGTCATCCATACAGACTGTTGTGACGGCCGCATGCAGGTTCTGCCACCGGGGTTTCTGTACGCCGATGTCCTGATACTGCTGGGTGAACGAGATCTGGCCCCGGATCACGTCACTTGACTGTATCGCTTTGCTGATGAGCCGGCGCTGGTCCGGGTTCGCAATTTCCAGTTCGAGAAGCCCGAGAGACCCCTGGAGCACGGTCAGCTGGTTGAGGATGTCGTGTCGTGTGATATTCGAGAGCAGATTGAGTTTCTTATTCGATTCGTCCAGGGCCTGTTCCACGCGCTTGCGGTCGGTGATATCCCTGCCCACCGACTGGTATTCGATGATCTTCCCGGTACGGTCGAAGATCGCACGGTCGCTCCAGTGCTGCCACCGCACTTCTCCGGAGGGCATGATGATCCGGTGGTCGATCGCGGCCACGGGATTTGCCGGGGACAACTGCGAGAGCTGTTCTTCCATCAGGGGGATATCCTCCGGCGGCAGCACTACCGTGTGCGGTTTTCCGATGCAGTCCCGGTCCAGGTTGAAATACCGGCAGTATGCATCGTTCACGAACGTGAGTTTTCCTTCCGGGGAGAAACGACAGATGAACTCGGTCTGGTCCTCCACTACACTACGGTACCGCTCTTCGCTCCGGATCAGGTCCAGCTGACTTTTCGAGAGCTCGTCGTAGTTCTGGCGGAGCTCTTCCTCCGTGGCGGTCAACTGCTCATAGGCAGAATGCAGTTCGGTCTGGCTGTTTCCCAGTTCTTCGTAGTTCTGGCGGAGCTCTTCTTCCGTTGCCGTCAGTTGTTCGTACGCCACATTCAGTTCTTCGTACGCGAGTTTCAGCTTCTCTTCTGCATTCTTCTGCCGGGTCGTATCCCTGCCCACCGACTGGTATTCGATGATCTTCCCGGTACGGTCGAAGATCGCACGGTCGCTCCAGTGCTGCCACTGCACTTCTCCGGAGGGCATGATGATCCGGTGGTCGATCGCGGCCACGGGATTTGCCGGGGACAACTGCGAGAGCTGTTCTTCCATCAGGGGGATATCCTCCGGTGGCAGCACTACCGTGTGCGGTTTTCCGATGCAGTCTTCCCGGTCCAGGTTGAAATACCGGCAGTATGCATCGTTCACGAACGTGAGTTTTCCTTCCGGGGAGAAACGACAGATGAACTCGGTCTGGTCCTCCACTACACTACGGTACCGCTCTTCGCTCCGGATCAGGTCCAGCTGACTTTTCGAGAGCTCGTCGTAGTTCTGGCGGAGCTCTTCCTCCGTGGCGGTCAACTGTTCGTACGCCACATTCAGCTCATCATGCGCCTGGACCAGTTTCTCCTCGGTTTCCTTGCGCAGGGTGATGTCCCGGACCGACTCAATGGCACCGACAACTTTTCCGGCGGCATCATAGATCGGGGAGGCCGTATGCCAGAAATACGCGCCGTTACCATTACGGAGCGGGGGGCGGTACATCTCGGCGATGAGTTTGTCACCGTTCCTTTTCAGGTTCGGGAATTCTTTTTCAGGTTCTTCATCCGCACGGATAATGTAGTCCGCAAGGCCGGGGCGCCTCTCTTCATATAACGGGAGTGAGTGGGAGAAGTCGCCGGTACCGATCACTGCATCAGGAGGGACGCCGGTCAATTCTTCCATCATCCGGTTCCAGACAATGATCCTGCCCTTCAGGTCAATGGCAAAGGTCGCATCCGGGAGGAAATCGATCAGGTCCGAGAGCTGCTTTTTAGAGTCCTTCAATTCTCCCTGGACTCGCCGCCGTTCAATGGCGGTCCGGATCTTATAATCCAGTTCTGCAAACTGGGATTTTGGCTCGCCGCCTTTCTGGAGGTAGAAATCAGCGCCACTGTTTAAGGCTTCAATGACGATCTCTTCCCGTCCCCGCCCGGTGAAGAGGATAAACGGGAGGTCCTTGAAGTGCTGGCGTATATGCCGGAGAAACTGTATCCCATCAATCTCAGACATCTGGTAATCGGATATGATGGCATCATAGGTCTGCTGCCGGATTTTTTCGATTGCTTCCCCTGCCGATGCAGCAGTATCCACAGAAAAGTGCCCGGTCTTACCCAGATAGATCCTGCCGATATCGAGAAGGGCAGGATCATCATCAACATATAACACGGAATACATATGGTTCCAGAAATTTGGCATAAGGTTCGATGTTAATAAATAAATGTCAACCGATCTGAGTTTCACCTGCACCAGATCCGACGGTCCCGACTATGGCACACGGCATGCCTCGGGGAGATACCGATGAGTCGTAAACAGGAGCCTGGGGGGATGCTTATTTTCAAGCAAGGTACAGTGAAAATATTTGAGTGGAGTCTGCCGAAAAAAATTCAGGCAGGGGCTGAGGAGGTGCCTGAATTTTTTCAGGCAAGGTCCGGTTTATAATTTTTGAGCAGGATCTGGCTAAAATTATTCACGCAGGGTCCAAGCTGTTGCCTGCTCCATGAGTCCCCGCTCTGCTTCTGCTGCGAGAACTATAGTGCTATCCTTCTTTCGCGGGATCCCGATGATGGCTGTTATCTTCATGATCGTATCCGTCTCCGATTCCCGGGTATTCCGGTTCACTGCCATGTGACCACAAGCGGCTTCCTGCGAGGGATCCCGTAGATCTTGTATTGCGGATTGCCGAACATCATCGCATACGCAGACTTCCGTCCTGCGGGAATACCTATCTCCCTCTGGAGCGGTTCATACAGGGTGGCTGCCATCGCAACAAATCCTGCCCAGCAGGTGCCGATCCCAAAGGCCGGAGCAGCGACATCGAAGTGCGTCATGGCGATGATGGCGTCGGTCTGCGCAACCGGGTTGCCCTCCGGGATGGTCGCAATGAGGATATGCGGGGCACCGCGGCAGATGACATCGTTTCCGCGTTCCCAGGACCCGATCAGCACCGGGATATACCCGCTCATCGGGTGATTCGAGCCAATGAGGGTCTTCATCCACTCGATGGTCAGCCCGGCAATCTTCTTCACCTTCTTCGGATCGTGGACCACGACCCATTCCACCGGCTGCCCGTTGCCACCTGTTGCAGCGTACCGGGCAATATCGAGAACTTCGAGAATCTTCTCTTTTGGGACCAGATCCTTTGTGTAACGCCGCACGGAGCGCCGTTTTCTCAGGAAATACACCATTTCCTCCGGTGTGATAGTTCCCGCACTGGTAGGCAGGGCCATCCTCTCATCCGGGCGTTCGTTCAGGAGGAGCGCCTGTGACGGGCAATAGACCTCGCAATGCCCGCACCGGATGCATATGTTGGCTTTTGCCTCCGGCACGTTTGGCAGGGTGTTCTCATCGGCAGGGTCAATGAGCCCCATTGTACAGACATTCGAACAGATCCCGCACCGGGTGCAGAGGTCCTGGTCAACAAGTATCGTAGTCATGGTTATCATCCTCATTTCTTTTTCTTCGTCATCCTCTCATCGGCCTTTGCTGGTTTCTGTACAGGGAGCGGGTACCGGTCCAGGTGCGTGAGGAGTAGTGCCATGGTCTCTCCCAGATTCTTTGCGCGGCCCATGCCCTCCTCGTCCATCCCGACATCGCCGATATCCCGCCCCATCCCGATAACGGGGAGGCCGGCTACGATCATCTCGTTTGCCAGGAAGAAGTGGAGCATGGTGTCCGCGGTCCGGCTGGCCCCGGCACGCCGTACGGCGACTGTTGCGTTCCCGATCTTGTTCTTAAAGAGGAGCCCATTGGCAAACGAGACAAACCCGGCACGGTCGATGAGCGCTTTCATCTCGGAGGTGACATCAAGGAAGTAGACCGGGGACCCAAAGATGATCCCATCCGCGTTGCTCATCTTCTCAATACAGGTGTTCACGAGGTCATCATCGATAATACATTTTTTATCACGGTTCCCGAAGCACTTCATGCAGGCCGTGCAGCCATAGATCTTCTTTCCACCTAACTGGATCGTCTCGGTCTTTATCCCAACCTTTTCCAGTTCTTTGAGAACGGTCCGGATCAGGACGGCCGTGTTGCCATCTTTTCTCGGGCTCCCGTTGATGGCGAGGACGTTTGTCATGATTTCACTCCTGTTTCAGCTTCTTTCCGGCACTCCATGCATCACCGGCATACTTGCCGAGAGTCCAGTAGCGGTTGTCGGGCATGGTCAGGAAGAGCGGGTCGATCTCGGGGAAATCCGGTTTTCCATCCTTGATCACTCTGCCATCAGCATAGGCCCCGACAATCTCGCCGATATAGAGGCCGTGTGTCGGGAGGGACACGGTCTGGACAAGCCGGCATTCAAGGGTGACCGGGCATTCCGTAATCATTGGTGCTGTCTTCAGCGAACCGTAAAAGACGTTAAAGACCTTCGATTTGTCGGTCTTCTCACCAGAGACGAGCCCGCAGTAATCGGTCTTTTCGAGGAGATCCGATGAGGGGATGTTCACCGAGAACGTCTTAGCCGTTGTCATCCCTTTCGGGGTATAATGGTTGTTCGCAATTCCACAGGCAATCATAGGTGGGTTTCCATTCACCCGGGCACACCAGCCCACGGCCATGAAGTTATCCTTTCCGTTTACCTGCGTCCCGACAAGGACAACGGGCATAGGGATGAAAAAGTTGTTTCCAATCTGTTGTTTTTCCATTTTTACTTCAAGCTCCTTTCGCTCAGGTGCCGGAACAGAAAACCATAAGCAGGAGGAATACATACGATTCTTCTGCAAGAGTAATCTGAACCATTAGATTAAAATCCGCCTTAACTGAATATATAGGGACTACAGTTAATTTGGTAACATACTTTCATCGAGGTAACCATAATGTACACGAGGAACGGGAAGAGCTACCACTGCCCGGTCGAGGCGGCGCTGGATGTCATTGGCGGGAAGTGGAAGCCGCTCATCCTCTGGGCGCTGGGGAACAATGTGCTCCGGTTCAACGAGCTGCAGAAGGGGCTGCCGGGAGTGAACACCAAGATGCTGACCAAGCAGCTACGCGAGCTGGAGGAGGACGGGATAATTACAAGAAAGGTATATGCTGAGGTGCCACCCCGGGTCGAATATACCATCACCGATTTCGGAAAGACCCTCATCCCCATCCTGCAGGCTCTCTGCGACTGGGGGGCGGAGTATCTCGGGGTAAACGGGACGGAAGCCTCCCGGTGCCATACGAAGAAGGCCACAAAGAAGAAATAACCAAATCCCATCAAGCTGTTCTTTTTGTATCATCCAGTCCGTGCAGCAACACGAATCACATTCACTCCCTGCACGCCGCATCCCTTATCCCCAATTCCCGCGTACCATTTTTCATGGACCCGGTTATTTCCCAAATCCGGCAGGAACTGGCGGCGCAGGCAGATCCCGATATACAAAAGACCTCAAAGCGGTTTTTTAAGGAAGATATCGTGTGTTACGGCATGAAGACGGCGACCGTGATCGCGATTGCCAAAAAGTACTGGAAAGAGATCAAAGGCCGCCCAAAACCAAAGATCTTCACCCTCTGCGAGGAGCTGTACCAGTCGGGATACATGGAGGAATCATTTATCGTTTCCGAATGGGCCCATGCCCTCTCAGGGAAGTACGAGAGGGAGGACCTCGCGATCTTTCAGCGCTGGATCGATACCTACATCACCAACTGGGCGTCCTGCGACGGGTTCTGCAACCACACGATGGGGGATTTCATCGAACAATATCCGGAATATATCGATGAACTGAAGCGCTGGACGCAGTCGAAGAACCGCTGGATGCGCCGGGCCGCAGCAGTATCACTCATTGTACCGGCAAAACACGGGAAGTTCCTGGAAGAATCCATGGAGATTGCCAGCCTGCTTTTGACGGATAAGGACGACATGGTGCAGAAAGGTTATGGCTGGCTCTTAAAGGAGGCGAGCCGGAAGCACACGGACGAGGTCTTCACCTATGTCATGAAGAACAAGAGGCAGATGCCCCGGACAGCGCTGCGGTATGCAATCGAGAAGATGCCAAAGGATCTCAAGGCAGAAGCAATGAAGAAGGACTGGTAGAAAAATAATAGTTATGGTTAACCGGTGAGGAGGTATTGTCAGGGAGATACATCCACACGAAGACCGCGATCACGGCCCCGAAATGATCTGGGCAAAAGTTCCCAGTAATTTAGCAAGGTACTTTTTCAGATCACTCATCCAAACCGCCCGATATCCGTTGGATCCTTCGGATGTGTGGTTATCAGCTTCTGGGTTTATACAGGTATTGTGAATCCTGACCTTGCACGACAAGTAGGATAACTGCGAGAAAAACCGCAATTATCACCATATTTAACTGAACGGGCTGCCTACGTTGAGCTATGGAAATCACCGCATGGAGAGGGCTGGCCATTCTCGTGCTACTCGTGCTTGGAGTGGTCCTCGCAGGGTGTACCGGCAACTCCGGAACATCTGGTGGGCAGGCCCTGCCCGCCGCTAGTCACTCGCCGTCCACCTCACCCGCTGCACCAGTAACTGGTTTACCGTTATTAGAGAGCGATGCCAGTATTATCGATGCCAACAACAAGTTCTCATCAGACCTGTACCGCCAGCTGGCAGCGAATCCCGCATCATCAGGATCCAATATCTTCTTCTCGCCATTCTCCATTTCATCCGCCCTCGCGATCACGTACGAAGGGGCACGCGGAAAAACAGCTGACGAGATCCGGTCGGTCTTTTACTTTCCTGTAAATGAAACCGTACGGAGACAGGGTTTTTCACGAATAAATGGCTATCTCAACCAGCACGATAGCGGGTATACGCTAAGCACGGCAAATGCCCTCTGGGCCGAGAAAAGCTACGCGTTCCTTCCGGAGTATATCAGTACTGCCGGGACATATTACTCGGCCAATACAACGAACCTTGACTTCATCAGCCAGCCCGAGGTTTCCCGTATCACCATCAACCACTGGGTAGAAGAGAGAACCGCCAACAAGATCCGCGACCTTTTGCCCGCTGATTCCATCGATCCGCTGACCCGGCTCGTGATCACAAACGCGGTCTATTTCAAGGGAACATGGATGAAACAATTCGATGCGAACAAAACACAGGACGCAGAGTTTGAGGTCTCAACAGGTAAAACCGTCACGGTCAGAATGATGCAGCGGACAGATGAAGGGGCCCTGTATTCCTATGCCTCAACCAAAGATCTCCAGATGCTTGAAATGCCCTACACCCATTCCAACGGCAAGGGGCTTTCTATGGTCATCCTTCTGCCTGCGATGAACAACATGTCAGTTGCGGAACAGTACCTAGATCCTGAGAAACTCTCCACACTGGAACAGTCGGCATCATCGCAGCGCGTGATGGTGTACTTCCCGAAGTTCAAACTGGAGACCGAATACCGGTTGCCAAAAGTACTCTCTGCAATGGGGATGCCTACCGCCTTTTCCGATACTGCTGATTTCTCCGGGATGGATGGCAGGAAGGATCTCGTTATCAGTGAGGTTATCCACAAGGCATACGTGGATGTGAACGAAGAGGGCACGGAAGCCGCCGCAGCAACCGCCGTGGTAATGAAGCGGGCAATGGCGCCCCAGAACCAACAGGAAATTCCTGTATTCAGAGCAGACCATCCGTTCATCTTCCTGATCCGGGATAATGATTCCGGAGCGATTCTCTTTGCCGGTCGTGTTGTCAACCCGGCAGGATCATAGAAGGAGAAAAGGGCATATTAGCCCTCTCTTTTTTATTCGGAGACGCCGGCAGGTTCGCAGCAGGTTTCAGGGAATCTCTGAAGAGCGCAATCGCACCAGGCTGATGAGGTCTTCCAGGCTCCGGCACCGGTTGATCTCTTCAGAAGAGGCGAGCATCAGCAGGTCCTTCCCGGTCTGGACAAGTATTGCGGGGAATGAGATGAGGCCGGCCCCGATCTCCGACACAAATTCATTCCGGTTCAGGAACCGGGCCGGTATGCCGAGTTCCCTGACAAACCGTTTCCAGTCTTTCTTCATACCTATTGGACTGTTCGTTATCGCCGTAAGGTTGCAAAATTGTTTTGCGTGAGACGTGCCGGATTTTAAGGAGTAGTCCTTCATCCCTGGCAATACGCCGCTGTCGGCATTATATACGAAAAGGAGGGTCTTCCCGTATGACATGGTTAGTGCAGTTCTCTCTCCCGGCATATATTTTGAGAGGATGGCAGGAGTTCAGGTAATCGGGAAGTATTGTCGAAAAGGAGGTTTTTCAGCTACACCCGGTCCAGCCGCAGTGTTTGCAGATCCCCTTGTTGCATCCTTCCCCAAAGTCCAGCGGTTCCCCGCACTCGGGACAGGGATTTTTCGTTCCCACCTCGCGGATATCCCAGTCCTTTAATGTAGTAATGCTCTGGTTCTTTGCCGAGAGTTCGATACAGCGCCCGACAACATCCGCACAGGAATGCCCTTCTGACGAAGGGTTCTTGATGGCCACAACACAGTTGACCTTTGCGAACTGTTTCACGAATTTCGTGAAGGGGACGCCGTTCTGGAGGCCGGTACTGATTGCCCGGCCAAGGGCGCTGCTGTTCGCTTCGCAGCCTCCGCTCCCGACCGTCCTGATGAAGACCTCCATCGGTTTACCATCAAGGAGATTGACGGTTACATACAGGCGGCAGCAGCCAGACTGGCACAGGTACGTCCGCCCCGAGAGCTCCCGGGGCCGGTCGATCGAGAGTGCCGGGATCTTCTCCGGCACGTTCCTGCCGGCAGCGACTGCGGAGGTGGGGGCTGTCGCGGAATCTTTCTCCTTCAGGGCAAGGACTACATCTTCGCGGCTGCCGGTCCGGTAGATTGTAATTCCCTTTAGTTTCAGGGACCAGGCCATGAGAAGCGCTTCCGCACAGTCCTCTTTTGTTGCGGATGATGGCATGTTGATGGTCTTGCTGATGGAGGCGTGGACATGCTTCTGGAACGCGGCCTGCATCAGGATATGGTCCTTCCAGCTGATGTCAAGCGCAGTCCTGCAGAGCACCCGGAAATCTTCGGGAAGCCAGAGAAGGTCCTGGACCGTCCCGGTTTCATGGACATGGGTGATCACTTCTTCGGTCTTTGTTTCAAGCTCGTTCCCTGCAAGACCCCTCTTTGAAAGAGTGGTTACAAGCCGGTCGCGGAAGACCGGGTTCACGATGACAAACGTCTTGCCCACGGTGTTCTTCCGGGTGTAGGCAAACGAGAAAATCGGCTCGATCCCGCTCGAACATCCTGCGAGGAGGGAGATCGTGCCGGTGGGGGCGATGGTTGTCATCGCTGCGTTCCTGACCGGGAACTCCTTCCAGATGCTGCCCTCCCATGCCGGGAACGGGCCGAGCTTTTCTGCACGCTGCCGTGATTCTTCAATGGCAGTATCGGTGACGAACTGCATGACCCGCTCGCACCAGGCACGGCCCTCCGGAGCGTCGTACGCAAGCCCGGCCATGAGCAGGGCGTCGTGGACGCCCATCAGCCCGAGGCCGATCTTCCGGGTCCTCTTTGTCGCTTCCCTGATCTGCGGGATCGGGAAGACATTCTTATCGATGACAAGGTCGAGGAAACGCGTGGCCAGGCGGGCTGTCTCCTGTAATTTCTTCTCGTCAAGCACACCCTGATGCATGCAGGCCGCGAGGTTGATGCTCCCGAGCACGCAGCTCTCAAAGGGGAAGAGGGGCTGTTCGCCGCAGGGATTGGTGGTGTCGATCTCGCCAAGTTGCGGTGTCGGGTTTTTACGGTTGATCTCATCAAAGAAGAGGATGCCCGGCTCCCCGTTCTTCCAGATCCCTTCGACAATTGCGGCCCATATCCTACCTACCGTCACCTGATCTCCGGTATGGGGATGGGTAAGCCAGACCGTTTCGAACTGTTTTTTGGAGACGAGGTCCATGAACCGGTCATTGACCATCACGGATATGTTGAAATTGGCAAACTCGCCTTCTTTTGTCTTTGCGGTGATGAACGGGAGGATGTCAGGATGCCAGACATTGAGGATCCCCATGTTTGCCCCGCGCCTGCGGCCCCCCTGCTTGATGACCTCGGTTGCGGCATTGAAAACCCGCATGAACGAGACCGGCCCTGACGCCACACCCTCGGTTGACTGGACCGGTGAGCCCTCAGGCCGGAGAGGGGAGAAATTATACCCGGTCCCTCCTCCGGTCTTATGGATGATCGCCCCTTGCTTCATCGCATCGAATATCCCGTCAATGGAATCGGAGACCGGCAGCGTGAAGCAGGCAGAGAGCTGGCCGAGTTCGGTGCCGGCGTTCATCAGCGTTGGGGAGTTTGGGAGGAAACGCAACGAGTGCATGGCCTCAAAGAAGCGGGCTTCTTCCTCGCTGTCTTCAGCAAGGGCCACTGCGACACGGTGGCAGATATCCGTATAACTGGTCTCGCCTTTCCGGAGGTACCGTGCCGAAAGAATACTGTCAACAACTGGTTGTGTGCTCATGGAAATCCCTGAATTATCCTTTCCTGTTTTGAGTTTTTTGACCCGGGACCTTCTTCCACAGATAGTGAATATCATGGACGATCCCAAGCCGATAATCAACATCCTCTTTTAACATTGCGGAATTAAAAGCAGTTTCCAAAGAGGCACCTGTCGCAAGGTTTAAGGAAACCGCACTTATTTTTTGATCGCTGCAATTCCGAGCTGGTTCAGGAACCGTTCGTGAAGCCGGGTATCATTGCCCAGCTCAGGATGGAACGAGAGGGCCATGTGGTCTCCCTGTTCCAGGGCAACAATACCCTGAGAGGCCCGGGCAAGTACATGAACCGCATTTCCGGCGGTTGTTGCTACCGGGGCCCGGATAAAGACCGCATGGAATGGCCCGCCGTTCAACCCGTCCATCTGGATATCGGCTTCGAAGGATTCCCGCTGGCGCCCGAATGCGTTCCGGTCCACGGCCATATCGATGAGACCAAGCGGGTGGATCCGGGGATCATCAACACGGGTTGCCATCAGCACCATGCCGGCACAGGTTGCAAAGATTCCCCCCCGGAAGCTGCGGAGCGGTTCAAAGAGCCCGTTCTTGTCGATCAGGCGGGAGATGGTCGTCGACTCCCCGCCAGGGAGGGCAAGGGCGTTGCAGTCCGCGAGATCGGCAGGGTTCCTCACCTCGAAGACCTCGGACGAGGGGCCGTGTCCCATTCGTTCGAGTGCCAGAAGGAACGCGTCGATATGCTCGCTCACGTTTCCCTGAACCGCAAGTACGCCGATCTTAGCGTCCACGGGTCTGGAGCACCTCGTCATCACGGAGCGTGTGGACATCAAGTCCCGGCATTGCGTCGCCAAGGCCGTTGCTGACCTTTGCGATCACATTAGCATCATCGAAGTGGTTGACCGCCTCGACAATTGCTTTTGCCATTCGTTCTGGACTTGAGGACTTGAAGATCCCTGACCCGACAAAGACACCGTCAGCTCCGAGCTGCATCATGAGGGCTGCATCCGAGGGGGTGGCAATGCCTCCGGCCGAGAAGTTCACGACCGGGAGCCTGCCGCGTTCTGCACACTCAAAAACAAGTTCCGCCGGGGCTTCGATCTCGCGGGCATAGTCCGTCATTTCCTGCTTGTCGAGCCCACGGAGCATCCGGATCTCACCCATGATGTTGCGCATATGGCGGACCGCTTCAACAACGTTACCGGTACCGGCCTCTCCCTTGGTCCGGATCATTGCTGCACCTTCATTGATCCTGCGGAGTGCCTCTCCGAGGTCGCGTGCACCGCAGACGAAGGGTACCTTGAACTGTTTCTTATCGATATGGTATTGCTCATCTGCGGGGGTCAGGACCTCGCTCTCATCAATCATATCAACGCCAAGGACTTCGAGCACCTGGGCCTCGACAAAATGCCCGATACGGACCTTTCCCATCACCGGGATGGAAACTGCTTCGATGATCTCGATGACCTTCTCGGGATCCGCCATGCGTGCAACCCCGCCCATTTTCCTGATATCGGACGGCACACGCTCAAGCGACATGACTGCGACTGCCCCGGCGTCCTCGGCAATCTTTGCCTGTTCGGCATTGACAACATCCATGATCACGCCCCCTTTCTGCATGGATGCAAAGCCGCGCTTGAGGAGCTCGGTGCCGAATCTCAGTTCTTCCAGCTTCATATGCCAATATTATTGATCAAGGCTCCCAATAAAAGCAGAGTACAACAAGCAATTATTGCATACATCAGCGTGACTGCCCGGGTCGCTTTAAGGATTTCCACTCCCCCTTCATCAAGAGTCCGGAAACCGTCGCCGATTGAATACACACCAGGCTTCTCGAACCGGGTCCCGGTGCCACCTGCCATTGCGGCTATCACGATGCCGCCGTTGAACCCGGGTCGCAGGTGACCGTCGCGGCGCATGATCTGCCAGGAACGGGAGAAGGTGCCCCTGGCGGCAAACCAGATAAGCAGCAACAGGACGGTAATCCGGGCCGGGATAAAGTTGACCAGATCATCCATGCGTGCGGCACACCAGCCAAGCCGCTCGCGCTCGTCCCGGTAACCGAGCATCGCGTCCATGGTATTGATAGCCCGGCAGGCTGCTGCACCGGGAAGGTTGAGGAGGGAGAACCAGAAGAGCGGTGCGATGATGCTGTCGTTGAGGTTCTCGGTCATGGACTCGTACCCTGCCGAGAGGATATGACCCCTGTCAAGGTCTGCCGTATCCCGCGACACCAGCAGCCGGACTTTTTCCCTGCCGGTCTCAACACCCTCGTCCAGTGCCGATATGACAGCCTGTGTATGTTCCTCGAGCGATCGCCAGGCAAAACAACACTTCAGCAGGAACGGAGCGAGGAGGAGGTAGAGATACCACGGGGCACAGGTAGAGACAAGGAAGAACGGAAGACAGAAAAGGAAGACGGTAAGTGCCCAGAGCAGGACACCGGCCGCACGCTGGAGTCGCGGGGGATAGTATCCGGGTCTGCCCCACATTCCAATGAACGTGCCAAGGAGGGCGACGGGGTGATATCGTGAATGAGGATCTCCAACCAGCCTGTCGACAACAAGCGCAGCGCAGAGCGTGATGGCCGCAAGAGTTACTGCTGGCGGTACCATGTGTAGAGGGCCCCGATGATGAGGATAATGAACGAGGCGATATTCAGGAACTCGATGGTGGTATAGAGCCAGCCGCAGTAAAGGACGAGGGCAATACCCATCATGATCATCAGGAAATGGGGGCGTCCGTGTGCCACCGGCTGGAGGGGATATTCCACGAGAATGGCTGGCCTTGTGGCCTGCGGGAGGACGATATGGACCTGCAACTGGGCCTTCATCACCCCATACCCTGAGATGACCTCAAGATTGAATGACCCTTCCCGGCAGTCTTTCCGGATCGGGATGGTGAGTTCGAACTCATCCACCACATATTGGTTCTCATGGAAAAATCCGGTATACATATCAGCGTTTGAAGAAGAGATGGTAATATGGATCGGTGCGCCCCGGTTCAGGAAACGGAGGCGCAGGCTGGTACCCGGTTCCGCAGTGATCTTTTCCCGCGGGATGTCAATGGAGTTGATCCCGCTGCGGTTGAGATGGATCTCATAGCCGGCATTTTTCCCGTCCCCACCGGCCGATAAAAGAACCGGGACGGGAAGAGGGAATATCATGCTGGCACCTTTGGTTCACTGTCCTGCGGGGGGCAGGAGGTTGGGGATACCCTCGTGAATGGGATAGTCCGCACTGCAGGCAGCACAGCGGAGGTTGCCTTCAAGGATCTCCTTCTCGTCTTCAGTATCTACTCGGAGGGTGAGATCCCCCTTGCAGACCGGGCAGCAGAGGATATCCATGAGCGAGCGTTTCATCTCAATTCATTCCTAATGTCGATGATCTGGGTGATCTCAGGGCCGGTGGATATAAGGGCCACGGGGCAGCCGATGTCTTCCTCTGCCTGTTTGATAAAGTCCTTTGCTTTTTTAGTCAGCTTTGCATAGTCCGTGATCCCGAAACAGTCCTTGTCTATTCGGTCGATCCCGGTGATGGCGGCCTGGGTGCAGCCGTTGATCATTGCCGAATACCGGGCCATGTCCCCGTCCCAACCGCCGATACGACGCTTGCGGTGGGTAACGGTCCCGAATTCCTGAATCCCCATTGCATCGGATGTGTCTGCGGTCATCTCTGTACTGAACGGGCCTTCCCCGACTCTGGTCGGGTAGGCCTTGAAGACTACGATCACATCGTCGACCTTTGTCGGTCCGACACCGTTATCTGCAGCGATCTGCGAAGCTGAGGTGTCCTTGCTTGTGACAAACGGATACGTCCCGTAATACAGGGAGATCCCAAAGCCCTGGGTTCCTTCAAGGAGGACGGTCTCATTCATTTTTAGTGCATCGTCGATCGCTTTCGGGACATCGAGAAGATATTCCTTCAGTTCGGGAACATCCTTTGCCTGCGGGGAGAGCCGCATAACCCGGTCGGAGTTGGCCGGACCGCACCCTGAGCCGGTGCTCCCGATCTTCTGGGAAAGGTGTGCACTCCCCTTGTCGCGGGCAATATGGTCTTCTGTGATGATGCCACAGCGCTTGTCCACAAAGACGCGTCCCCTGACACCGAGCGTCTCGACTTCATGTTCCAAGACACGCGGATCGACAAGAACGCCACTCCCAATACAGAGCTTCGCATCCTTGTATACAAAACCGGACGGAACCATCCGAACGCCGTATTCCTTGGTTCCAACCTGGACAGTGTGCCCGGCATTCGGGCCAACACCGCCGCGGGAGATGATTACGGGTTTGTCCTTGTGGGCAATGTGAGCAACAACCTTGCCCTTCCCTTCATCCCCAAAAAATCCACCAACGATGATTGTACAACTCATTGTCTTTCATGTAGTATTGCACGAGTTTACCAATAAACTATTCCTTGCAGGGGGAACAAAAGAGTGCTTTTTTTAAAAAGGGGGCAGATAATGCCTTCAGTTACAGGGATTAGAGGATCTGGAGGAACTGGTCCATCCGTTCAAGTGCCCCGGCCAGCTCCTTTCTCGAGACGGCATAGGCACACCGCACATGACCTTCCCCACCGGCACCAAAGACGCTGCCCGGGACGACCGCTACCCGCTGTTCCTTAAGGAGGCGTTCAGCAAATTCCACATCGGAAAGACCGGTCTTTTCTATGGATGGGAAGGCATAGAACGCACCTTCCGGCACATGACAGGGGAGGCCGATGCGGTTGAGACCGGCCACGAACAGGTTGCGGCGCTGGCGATATTCATTGACCATGCTGTTCTTGTCTTCTTCTGCTGAACGGAGCGCCTCAAGGGCACCTACCTGCCCCATTACCGGTGCACAGAGCATGATGTACTGGTGAATCTTGAGGGCCGCATCACAGAGATCCTCCGGGGCGCAGAGATACCCGATCCGCCACCCGGTCATCGCATAGGCCTTGGAGAACCCGTTCAGGGTGATCGTCCGCTGCCAGAGATCACTGACTGTTGCCGCGGAACAGTGGCGTCCCTCATAGGTGAGCTCGGCATACACCTCATCGCTGATAAGGACGAGATCGTTATCAATGACGATATCGGCAATTCCCCGGAGGTCACTCTCGCTCATGACACCGCCCGTTGGATTGTTCGGGAAACTGATGACCAGCGCCTTGGTCTTTTTTGTCACCAGTTCTGCCAGCGAGTCCGGATTGATCCTGAAGTGGTCCTTCTCTGTACACCGGAGCGGGACCGGTATTCCCCCGGCAAGGGTGACACAGGGGCCGTACGAGACATAGCTGGGCTGGGCAACAAGGATCTCGTCACCCGGATCGGTAATCGCCCTAATGGCAATGTCAAGAGCTTCCGATACACCGGTGGTGATGAGCATCTCCGTATTGCTGTCATAATTCAGGTTATAATGCTGGGCAAGATACCGCGAAAGGGTATCCCGCAGGGTCTGCAGGCCCCGGTTTGAAGTGTAGGATGTAACGCCCTGCTCGATCGAGTAGATACCGGACTCGCAAATGTTCCAGGGTGTATTAAAATCCGGTTCCCCGACACCAAGGGAAATCACGTCCTCCATAGTCAGCACGAGATCGAAAAATTTCCTGATACCCGATGGAGGAATCTCCTGCGCACGTTGAGAGACAAAGTTCCGCATTATCGCACCTCACGGGCTGATGGGGAGACGTTCCGGTTCGGGTTGTTCAAAGAACGTGTTGCCGTTTTCCTTGTACGACTTCATGATGATGTGTGTCGCCGTCTCGCGGATCCGGTCCATGGGGGCCACGTGTTCCGAGACAAACCGGGAGACGTCCTGCATATTCTTTCCCGTAACAATGAGCTGGAGATCGTAGGTACCGGTGATGAGACGGAGGCTTTTTACCTGCCGGAACCGGGAGAGTCGTTCTGCGATACGGTCATAGCCGAAATCGCGTTCGGGGCTGACCTTCAGTTCGATGATTGCGGAGACCTCGCCGTTACCGGTCTTCTCCCAGTTAACAACCGTGGAGTATCGCTTGATTACCTGAGTGGCTTCAAGTGCTCCGATACGGCGTTCAACCTCTGCTTTGGCGAGGCTGGTCATCGTTGCGATTTCTTCTGTCGACAGCCGGCTGTTCTCCTCCAGGATGCGGAGGAGATCGAGATCCTTATCATCCATGTTATTTCACCTGAACCAGGTCTTCAACCACTTTGCTTCCATCTGGGAGACATCGAGATCCTTGAGTCCGTTCAGACGTGTGTCCTTGAGCACAACCTCGCGGATCTTCCCCGTGTTCGCATCGAACCACATCTCCTTTGTCCTGCCATACCTGCCGCGGCTCACAACGCGTGTGTTGATCACGCCGAGCATGTTCAGCTCGGAGATCAGGTCAGTGATTCTCCGATGGGTCAGGATATCGAGCTCAATGGTCGGGGCAATGTCCTGGTATATGCGTGAGACTTCCCCGCTCGTAAAGATATTCTGTCCCAGCTGCTCAAGGATCAGCATCGAGAAGAGGATCAGCTTGCTCTGCGTTGGCAGCGTGGCAATACATTCGATCATGCTGTCCGTTTCGATCTTGGCCTGGGCCTGCTTGACATGCTCTTCTGTCACCAGGGAAGATTCGTCACGATCCGCAAGCTCCCCGGATATCCTGAAGAGATCCAGTGCACGGCGGGCATCCCCGTGTTCCTGTGCTGCAAGGGCAGAACAGAGCGGTATGACGCCTTCCGCGAGGGCGCCGGGGACAAAGGCTCCCTCGGCTCGTTGAGCAAGGATATCCACCAGCTGGGGCGCGTTATACGGGGGAAAAACAATCTCTTCCTCTGACAAAGAGGACAGGACCCGGGGGTCCAGGAAATCCTTGAAGCTCAGGTCATTGGAAATACCAATGATACTGACCTTTGAATTTTTCAGGTCGGAATTGATCCGCGTGAGGTTGTAGAGTGTGTCATCACCACTCTTCTTTACCAGCTTATCGATCTCATCCAGCACGATAACGAGGACGCCCCCGCCAGCCTCCAGCTGGTTTTTCAGCTCCGCGTACACCTGGTCTGTCGGCCACCCGGTCATCGGGATGTGGGTCCGGGTCTTGTCACTGGACAGTTCATCGACAACATCAAGGCACTTGGCAATCTGGGCAAGGACCCGGTACTGGGTGTCGATCACTTCGCAGTTCAGGTGGACAATCCGGCAGATCGTTCCCATCTTGCTGCTGGCTTTTTCAAGTTCAAATCCTACGTATCGGACGCACGCGGTCTTGCCGGTCCCGGTCTTACCGTAGATGAGGATATTTGAGGGAGTTTCATTCCGGAGAGAGGGGGCAAGAATTGAGGCAACTTCATCGATCTGGGGTTTCCGGTGGGGGAGGATCTGGGGACGGTACGAGTGCCGTAATACTTCCCGGTCCTTAAATATCCGGTTATTGGTGAGGTATTTCTTGAATAGTCCCGTTGAGGGGTCTTCTGGTTCAGGCATGGTGACACAGTGGAGCTGAGAGTTAGCGAGACTAGACTAAAAAACGATCGGTTTACCTGACCCCATATAAACCCCTTTATTTCGTGTGGAAACTCGATGATTTGCACATTTTATTTGAAATGGCTGGAGATTTGATGCTTTTGTTATTTCGGTTTTTTCCTTTGTCAGACATATCAACTCACACTGTTTACCTCATTATATCTCTTGATATTGCCTAACAACACGAGAAAAGGTTTAATAATAACATGGGGGGCACCCCTTTGTTTCGTGTGGAACAGAAATAAACATCATATGGTTCTTTTGTTTATTTCAATAAAACAGCCATTTTAATATATAACATTAATAATATATAAAGTAATTGAAATCGTTTTTTTTAAATTATTTTTTAATTGATTGTACATTTTACGATAGAAGAAAGAAAAAACCAGAGAATAATCTGGAGGAGTATGAAAAGAAAACTCCAAGCGAAACTAAGGGGTGCCCGGTCCACGGATCAAAATCAAACTATCAAAATCCGGAAATCTCTGCTCTGTAGAAATCATTTCGAAATGCCAACGCTTCCGGGCTTACGTTGCACTCATTGGGGGGGTCGGACGGTGTACAAACAGGGGGAGTAAGGAATGTTATTTCAAAAAAGGTTTTCAACAGAGCAGAATTCTCTTAATCCATTACAAACAACATCACACCATTATGAGTCATGCCCATGTCCGGTCCCTTGATATAACTGCAGCAATTATCACCGTTTCAAGTACAAGAACAGAGGAAAATGACACGAGTGGAAAAGCAATTGAAGGGATTCTCAGGGATAACAATATCCCGGTAACCTATTATTCAATTGTCCCGGATCGGATCGACAATCTCAGGGAAGCCTGGTTTTTGGCAATGAAAAAAGCAAACTGCATTATTTTCAACGGTGGCACCGGCCTCACGCATGATGACTGCACGATTGAGGCGATATCCCCCCTTCTGGAGAAACGGATCGAGGGATTTGGTGAATTCTTCCGGATGAAAAGCATCGAGCAGATTGGCATGGCAGCCATGCTGTCCCGTGCTGTTGCCGGCACTTGCAATGGAAGAGCAGTGTTTTGCATCCCGGGCTCAACACCGGCAGTTACGCTTGCAACAACAGAACTGATCGTTCCGGAGATTGCCCACATCCTTTCTCATGCAAACATATGAAATTGTAACTTTTTTAAATTAAAAAGAGCAAGAAGTCAAGGCCCCCCTCAATAGTCCATCCAGACTATTTATCGCAGGACATCAAGCAGGGCAACTCGTTCAAGGACAAGATCTCCAATCCGGTCTTCATTATCAAATGAACCACATTCTTCCGGGGTAATATCAAAGATCTTTACCAACAGTTCTCGTTTTGTCTGATCAATCGTGTCCCCGGCACACACCTCCTGAAAATGCAGGACCGGTGTCAGGGCCTCCCATATGCCATCGACTGGTGGATAACAACATACCCAGAGGCAGTTTTCTCCCTCATGAAGACCGAACGATGCGGCAATACTGCACTGCCGCGATCCGGCAGCATATAACAATGCCTCCATCTCAAGGGTTTTGGATATGGCCGTTCCGGCCTCAAATGAGCGGATGGCGTGTATCATCGCCATCTCAGCATGTCTTCTCCCAGCAAGCATGTCAGCATTGAAACAGACAATGTGGGTATTGAACCGTTGTCCGGCATCCTTGAGCATGCGGAGAAAGCCGGGTTTATCATCAATATGGCACCCTGCTGCCCGGATCTCGCATGTGACTGAACCAGCAACCATCAGATCACCCGAACCGGGAGAGTGTTGACTGTCCCGGCATATCATCTTCACCGGCCGGTTGCCCGGATGTTTTTTTACCTCCCCTCTCCAGCTGGGCAAACACCTGTTCGGCGATGCCATGGCCGATGAGTGTTGTCACCGTCTCAATCCCGGCGGCTAAAACCGCTTCAGGAGACGTGATCGTATTGTTGAAGAGACGGCGTGCACGGACCCTGCCGATACCACGCAGTTTTACGAGCGGGAGGAGCTCGCGCCGTATGCCGTTCTTCATGCAGATCTCATACTCGCGGATCTGTGTATGGAAATTCCCTGCAAACATCCGCGAGAGCTCCCCGCTTGCATGCAGCAGCCAGTTCACGCTCTCCACCATCCCGTATACATCGCCGGGTCCCACCGAGTACCGCTCGCAGATCTTCGCATCCGGTAGTTCGTCGGCCCAGTTGTTCAGGAGCATTGCGGTCTTGAGCGCACGGTAATAATCCTCCTGGTCCTCCTCCTCGCAGGGCACGGTAAGCCACAGTTCATCTTCATGTGCCTCAATCATGCGGTCAAGCGCACACCGGTCCGTGTTGCGGACATAGAGCTTGGGCATATCCGGTGTGCTGCAGATGAGGTGGAGGAGCCCGAGATCCGCGTACTCAGACCGTGTACGGAGCGTGGTGACAATCATTGCTGCACTCCGGGGATCGATGTACAGCCGTGAGACCAAGGTGCCGAACTCCGTTGATGCGAGATGGTCGCCGACCTCCAGCACCAACTCGGCCCCGGTGAGAAATTTGAGGGCCGCATCCACCGCCCTCTTCATAAGGCGTCCCTGGCGGTGCTCGTGGACATAGTAGCTCCTGTCCATGAAAGAGGCCAGTTCGCCCCGTGTTCCTGCGAACCCGGATGCAATCAGGGACAGCACGTGCGTATAGAGGGCATTTGGTTCGGCAATTTTCGAATGGATCTCTTCCGGCGGGGCCTCGATATACCAGTCGAACAGTTCCTCGACCTGCCCCTCATCTTTGGCGATGAGCACGGCCTCTCCATAGGGGTCCAGGCGCGGCCTCCCCGCCCTTCCTGCCATCTGGTGGTATTCGCTCGCCGGGATCGGCTGCATTCCCTCGCCCGCGGTGAACCTGTGGTAATCACGGATGATTACCCGCCGTGCAGGAAGGTTCAGCCCGGCAGCGAGCGTCGGGGTGGAAGAGATGCTTTTTATCAGGCCCTTCCGGAACCCCTCCTCGATAATTGCCCGCTCCGGGCGGCTGAGGCCGGCATGGTGGAAGGCAGCACCCTGGGAAACGCACGCGGCAAGCGTCTTTCCCATCTCGGTCTCCGCGGTTTTTTCGAGCTGCGAGGCGTAGGTTTTGAGTTCCGGCTCCTCGCTTTTGATGGCACCGGCAGCCCGTTTGGCAAATGCCTCCGCATTGCGGCGGGATGAGACAAAGACGAGGCACTGGCCCCCCTCAGCGATGGTGTCGAGGCACAGGTTGAGGTCATCGTAATTCTTTGACACGGCCTTGACGGCCCGCTCCCCATCCCTGAAATGGATCCTGTCTTTACAGAATACACCCTGGCGGAGATCGACCGGACGCCAGGTACTGGTGACCAGCTCCGCATCCAGCCACCCGGCCAGGACCTGCGGGTTGCCGATGGTTGCAGAGAGCCCGATCACCTGCATGGCAGGGTTCCGGTACCGCAGCTTTGCAATTACCATCTCGACGACAGGCCCCCTGTTTGGGGAATCGATCAGGTGCACTTCATCGACAACAAGGAGGGATATTTCAGAGATCCACCGGGCATTGTTACGCAGGAGCGAGTCTACCTTCTCGCTGGTAGCAACAATGATGTCATTCCTGCCGAGCTGATCATCGCGGCGGTCGAAATCACCGGTTGCGATGCCGACGCGGACACCCTTGTTGCTGAACTCATCGTATTTCTCGCTTGCCAGTGCCTTCAAGGGAACAATATACAGGCACTTGCCCTTTCGAGCGATGTGGTGGTGCATCGCCATCTCGGCAACCAGGGTCTTGCCGCTTGCAGTTGGTATGGCAACGAGCAGGTTCCTGCCATCGAACATGCCTTTTTCAACGCATTGCGCCTGGGGAGGGTAGAGTTCTAGGACACCAGCTGCCATGTAGTGCTGCTTCAGGTTTTCCGGAACCGGAAGCCCGTTTATCTGCATATTACACCCAAGTTCTGAACCCCTTTAATTCCACTGAAATCCGCTGGTATTTCAGTCCTTTTTGTCAAATCTAATCTAATTATCGAATTATTCTCCACAGGAAATGCAGCATAAGGCATATATGGGGGTTCCTGAATTTGGCCGGACTCAATAGTAATAGCTGATCATATCCTGCTTGGCCTCTTTCTTTTTCCGGTCAAGGAACGCAAAGACGTTTTCGTGGGGAACCCCTTCGATCAGCATGTCGATAGCCGCCCGTGCGGTTTTCATTTGCTCAGGATACCCGATGAGGGCAATGGTCTTGCCGAAAACGGATATCTCAACATCGGTCATGTCTTCAATCTGTTCACGGGCACGCCCGTCTTTGCCGATGATCCTTCCTCTCAGACGGTCCAGTTGCCGGGGGTTGTCGGCCATGCCGCCAAGATCGATCACGTCGAGAAGGAGGTCTTCATCCTCGATCATCTCAAATGCCCGTTCAGGTGAGAACCCCCGGTTGATGGCATTGATGATCTCCACTGCCCTGAGGAGAGAGATGGTGTTCTCTTCTGTCGCCTCCACCTTGACGAGCCCCTCCTTACTGTCGATGGTGATGGTCGTGTGAGTCCTGGTCTCAAGCTCCCTTTTGGTGGCACCGGCCTTACCAATCAGTACACCAATCCTGCTTCCAGAAATTTTAACTTCCTGCATCATGTTATATCTCCCCTTGGTATTTCGTGCTAATTCGTTATTTCACTCGAGGACCCGTGTCACGGCTTTGCCTCATTCAGCCCGGTCACGGCATTGAAAACATCGATGTCGTCACGCACATCGCAGCGGTTCCTGAAAAACCGGTTGATGTTCCTGATATCCCTCATGAGGAACGGGAGCGCACGGGGATGATCGCGGGTGACGGACTGTCCCATATCTATGAGATATGGTTGGTCGCAGTATAATATATTGAACTCGCTCAGGTCTGCATGCACCAGCTCGGCTTTCTTATAGAGGATGTTGATCGTACTCATGATCTTGGCGTATGTTTCTGCGGGTTCTTCCAGTTCAACATTGCGCAGCTGAGGGTAGGGAATCTCTCCCTCACCAAGGAAGGACATGATCAGGATGTTCCGGTCCCAGACCAGAGGCTCAGGAACCGCAATCCCGGCATCCCGGGCCCGGACAAGGTTGGAGAACTCCTTTTTCGTCCAGGCAAAGATCAGCTCCTTTTTTGCCTTCTTGACATGGGAGAAGCGCCGGTCACCCACGATATAAGAGCTCATTGTGGTGAAATTGGCAGTCCGGATCCGGTAGATCTTGATGGCAACACCGACGCCGTCCCGTTCCGCGTAGAAGACATTGGCCTCTTTACCGGTGCTGATCGAACCGCCCAGAACGGAGAACCATTTCTTGTGCACCAGTTTGTAGAGTGCGAGGAGGGTAACATCATCAAAGACATCCTCCCGCACCTTGAAATTGTTGGCATCCTTGATGCGGATACCCATCTCCTCAAGCCGCTGATCGAACCGGTCCAGTTCTTTATCAATGTTGGTTTCCTTTTTCACGCAGTGCCACCAGGAATTCAGGGATAATCCGGCAGGTTACCGGATGTAATCGCGGACGGGGGCAAGAATCTCGATAAGACCCTCACCACAGGCCTTCTTGAGATCCATCGGGTGAACCTCACTTTTACCATATGCAGCTTCCAGCTCAGCATAGCTGGCAAACACCCGGTCGCCTCCGAACTTCTCCGGTCTCCTGATGGTTATCTCCGGTAGCCGGGGGAAGACGTGGTGCTGGAAGATCTGGAGAATGGGGTTCTCCGCAATCTCGGGAGGACAAAATGCTTTCTGGCATTTCTTCCGGATCTCATCTTCTGTGTCAGCCACAGAGATATAATTGCCTTGTGATGAGGACATCTTCTTCCCGTCGAGCCCGTTTAAGATCGGCGTATGGATGCAGACCGGTGCCTTGTACCCGAAGTGGATCAGGTGCTCGCGGGCGAGCATATGGATCTTCCGCTGGTCGATGCCACCGACCGCGGCATCGGCGCCCAGAAGAGCGATATCGGCCATCTGCATGATCGGGTACACCATTTGTGAGACCGTCGGGTTGTCCATCTGCCGCCCGACCTCGTCCATGCTCCGCGTTGCCCGGTTCAGGGTGATCTCCTGCGCAAGCCGGAGCACCAGCAGCTGGTATTCCCGGTCAAGCTGGAATTCTGATCCCAGGACATACTTCACGTTCTTGAGACCAAGCCCCTCGAAGCAGCGCTTGTTGTACTCGGCAAGTTCCCCGACCTTCTCCATGGTCCCTTTCCGGTTCAGGAAGGCATGGAGATCGGCAAGAAGTACGGTTACCTCAAAACCGGCAGCCTGGAGATCTACCAGTTTGTTGATCGTGACGAGATGGCCGAGATGGATCTCGCCGCTCGGTTCGTAACCGGCATATACCCGTTTTGTGGGCTGTAAAAGAAGCGCCCGGAGATCGTCATCGGTGACGATTTCGACAGTGTTCCGGGTAACACGCTCGTATGCGTCCATCAAAAAATATGGGTGATGCCGGGAGTTAATGGTTATTCTGGATAGTTTTGAAATTGAGTGCGGCGTTCGTTGCGGCGATGGATTTGGCTGCATCCTTTTCGTTGCCCATCATGGCACGGATCGCGTCAACATTCTCGACAACAACATCGGCCTCCTGGTGGATGGCCTGGAAGAAGCAGAGCTCATTCTTGTTTGCGTAGATTGAATCCTCGAAGATGCAGTTCTCCCAGAGATCGGAACGTGGACGGCCGAGGTCCATGGCAAATTCCTTGAGTTCGGCGGTGCTCTTGAGACCTGCACTCTTCTTGATGAGCCCGAGGCGGGGGTGCTTGTTAATGAGTTCGAGGACCCGTTCCTGGGAGACAGGTTTTTTCGTAGTCATCTGGATTGCATGCATGTGCATCATGGTCGTTGGCACGATCATCGCCATCGTGGTGATGGAGATGTGGGGCAGCACGGAGAGAACATCCGGGCCGTGGTGGCTTGGAACCGTGACCGGATCGAGAACAATGGCATCGATGGGCCCCTTCTTGATCTCGCCCGGGTCGGACCCGCGGCGGACCATAATGGCGTGGACGTGGGTGACCCCGAACTCCTTGTCGATCTCATTGATGATCCGGCAGAGACCGGTGGTGTTACAGGAGACCACCCGGACAAACTGCCGCCCGATGGCATCCTTGTAGTTGCAGGACGAGTTGAAGGAGAACCCGGCCAGTTCGTGCTCCTCGCCACCCTGCCAGAGCGCCTTCTTGCCGAGTTTCTCGTACATCGCCTTGTTCGTGGCCCCGACTTTTCCGGGGGTCCCATCCACCACGACATCTGCTGCCTTGCACATGTCCTCAACACTGCCGGCAACCGTCAGGCCGACCTTCTCGAATGCCGCTTTCTTCGAGATATCAGCGATATACAGCGGGTATCCCCGCTGCTTTGCAACAAAGGCCTCCGCGTTCGGGCGCGTCTTGGAGACACCGATCACTTTCATGTCTTTCTGAGCAGCCACCGCATCGGCGACGCGTTTGCCGATGGTCCCGTACCCGTTAATGGCAACCTTGATCATACAATCGTACATTGCGCCGGAATGGAAAAAGCTATGCGAAATGTTTGCATTGCCCGAAAGGTAAAAAATGCAGGATGTGCACCCATGAAAATCATCTCACTCCAAAGAATGGTTGATGGGGGTCGTATAGGTACACTTCTCCGGCCCGGATCCTGGGAGGTGATATGATTTTACGTCATAAATTTTTAATCCTGACCTTCAGTCGCGGACTGCAAAAACACAAATGTACCCGTGCGACCCCCCTCAGCTGTTCTTGATCTTGAGCTAAAAGGTATAAATTTCACGTCATAAAATGTAAACTGGCGTGATGTTGAAGGGTGGGGGGGTCGCGTGGGTACAGAAAAATTTTCCCGTGCGATGGGATACAGCACCACCCATCTCGGATTTTTCCGGTGAACTTCTTCGCGGGAACACGGAAGATTACCCTAAAATACACGAAACAATCCCGCTTTTTTAACCGGCAAAATCCGGTGGTTTGATCCTTACGCGGGAATTATTCCCTGGCTTTTCCCATGGAACGCAACAACGGTGGGTTAACCATTCGGGTAATTTTCATGGTTCAGGTATGAACCTTCGTTCATGTGCGTTTCTCCAGAACAGAAAAAGAAAAAATTTGCATGGACTCAGATGAATAGCGCCTGGTACTTGACAACTTCCGTGCTGTCCTTTGCCGAGGCGTAGAGTTCGAGCGGCTCCCTGTTCACCTCAAGGAACCGGATCCCCCAGTTCACTTTCGAGAGCAGCTCGCCCGCCCGCTCCTGTTCGCCCATGATATAAAGTGCCGCTGCAACCGCTTCAACCGAGGTAAGTTTGCAGGGCTTGCCGAAATTGACGGGATTTGCGGCCATCAGGAAGGGGAGCGCCCTGCGTATCCGCCACGAGCTGATCGCACCGGTGTCGAGCACCTCCCACGAGCAGTCCAGTACGGTAAGGGATTTCACGTACCGGTCTGCGGGAGAGAGTGCCTGCTCGGCCGTGGGATCAAGAATAAGGGTATTGCGCGGGATCTGTGACAGGATCTTGAAAATTTTGAGAAAACCGGCCCGCTCAAGCTTCTTGACCGTACATTTACAGGGATCGCAGCTGTTGTCCCGAAAGGCGTACAGGGGGATCATTGATCATCTGTGCGTGCACACACTAAAATAATGTACGTGCTGTGCAGCCCTTGTATACTCAACCCGGCCCTCCGGGCGGAGGGCATTACCAGACCCTCGGATCTCGATGCATTTGACCGCACGAAAGCCCGGTGCAAGGCGTTCGGGATCGAAATGGTCCCCCTGCCGTGCCCTGAGACGCTCTTCCTGGGACCCACCCGGAAGCCGGGCATGTTCCTTGAACGGCTGGACACCCCGGCATTCTCCCGGCTGCTGGAGACCCTGGAAGATGCGGTATGCAAGGTTATCTCTGAACGGGGACCTCCGCTCTGCATGATCGGGGTCAATTCTTCACCAACGTGCGGTGTCACAACAACATATTACGGGAGCCGGGGGGACGAATCTCCCAAACGGCCAGGACGGGGAGTGTTTCTCTCACGCTTCCCCCGGGTCCCTGCAATGGATACGATCACGTTCTCCCGGTACAGAGTGTACCTTGCAGCACCACTCTTCTCTGAGGCGGAACGCTCCTATAACTCCCTCCTTGCAGGACTCATGAGGAAGAACCTGTTTGAGGTCTACCTGCCGCAGGATGCCGGTGACGATTCAGCGGTCAGAGGGAAAAGCGAGCACAAACGGCTCTTCTCGAAGAACAAAAAGGTCCTTGAACAGGCAGATATCGTTGTCTCAATCATTGATGGTGCCGATGCTGATTCCGGCACGGCCTGGGAGATGGGATATGCCTATGCGCTGGGTAAACCGGTTTTTTCTCTTCGGACCGATTTCCGCTGCGTGGGAACCTCAGAGAAGGTCAACCTGATGCTCGAACAATCTTCAAGGGTCGTCACTTCCACAGACGACCTGATTGACGCCATGGGATCCCCGTTGTTACTGCAACATGATCGATAATGATGGTTGAAAAGAAGACCTGAAAAATCCTCGGAAACGCTGAAGCGATAAACTATATTGGACGTGTTACGCAATAGTACTGAGTTGCTATGGCGAAAAAGCGCGAGGGCCGGAAAGACCGGAAGAATACAACCGGGGTGGTTGTCTGTGATTTGGATGGGGACTATACCAGCCCTGTCCTCTCCTGTAAGGACATCACACCCGCCCATGTGAAGTCCATGGTCATGAACAGCCGGTATGTGCAGATCCTCCTCTCTCTCACGCTTATCGGCGCTATCCTGCGTTTTTTCAACCTGGGATTCAATTCTCTCTGGCTTGACGAGGCCTCGACATACACCTTTGCAAAGATGTCGATCCCTGAGATCTGGCAGGCAACCGCAGCCGGGGAGTTCAACCCCCCGCTCTTCTACTGGATTGAGCACATCATGCTCTTCTTCGGGAATAACGAGGTCATTTTAAGATTCGTCCCGGCCCTTTTTGGCGTTCTGACCATCCCCCTCGTATATTATGTGGGAAAGGAGTTCGCTGACAGGAATGTGGGGATTATTGCTGCAGCGATCTGCACGTTCTCACCATTTCTTATCCAGTACTCCCAGGAGGCAAGGGCATACTCCATGGGGCTTTTCTTTATCGCGTTTGCCATGGTCTTTTTCTTAAAAGCGATCAAGAGCGATAACCTGACCCACTGGATCCTCTTTGGTCTCATGTCCGCCCTCGCATTCTGGTCTCATTTCTATACGCTCGTGATCATCGGGACCCTGTTCCTGTATGCCCTTGCCGTTAAAATCCCTGAGGTCATGAAAGATATCAGGGCATTCAAACCAATTGTCGGGGCGGGAGCGGTGTTTGCCATCGTCTGCCTGCCGCTGCTCCTTGCCACGATCCAGCTCTTTGCAAAAAGGACTGCCGGAGGTCCGACGTTCGGGATCCAGGGACTGGGCATCATCCCCGAAACATTCTGGCAGTTATCCGGGTTTTCAATATGGGTAATGTACCTGTTCCTGTTCCTGTTTGTGATTGGGATTGTCCAGGCATTTCTCCTTGACAGGAACAAGGGAATCCTTCTCGTTGTCCTGATGTTCCTCCCCTTTGTGATCAGCTGGTTCCTCTCGTACCGGATCCCGATGGTGCCCCGGTATCTCATTATCCTTGCCCCGGTATTTTTTATCGGGATCGCTCTTGCCTACAAACCCGTTTATTCCTTTATTAACAACCGCGGGGTTGTGTACGGGTTCATGGCTGTGCTGGTCCTGCTCAGTGTCGCCACGCCGTTTTATATGAGTTATTATTCGGGATACTCCAAGGAGGACTGGCGGGGTTTTTCAGGGCAGATCAACCAGATCACCCGGCCGGGAGATTTCATTGTCCTCGTTCCCGGATATATGGCCCAGCCGTTTGACTATTATTACTCCAATTCTTCCGGGCAGACATTTGAATATGGGGCATCAACGGCAGACCAGCTGGCAGCGATTGCATCATCCGGGGCCAACAATACCGTTTATTACGTGGTTACCGCCGATATCAGCTCGGCAGACCCTTCCGGCAATGCAGTCAAATGGCTTGAAGAACACACAAAAGGGGTAGAAACAACCCCCGGCATTTACCTGTTCACATCGGGCTAAAGGAAATCCCTCATCCATCATGTACGACCTGACGGTTATCATTCCCACGTTCAAAGAAGAGGCGAATATCCGGAATATTATCACTGAAGTGGACGCGGTTTTTCAGAAGAACACCCTGAACGGAGAAATTCTTGTCGTGGATGACGACTCGCCGGATAATACGATTGTCATCGTCAACGAACTGAAAAAGACGATGGCGAACGTCGACCTGTTGGTACGGACAACGGATCACGGGCTCTCGCAATCCGTTGCTGACGGATTTCTCCATGCGTCCTCAGATGTTTTTGTTGTCATTGATGCGGATATGTCCCATCCCCCGGCTCTGATCCCGAAGATGTACGAAGAGATCAGGGCAGGTTGCGATGTCGTCATTGGAAGCCGGTACATGGAGGGTGGCGGGATAAAAAAATGGCCCCTGAAACGAAGGATAATATCCTTAGGGGCAACGTTCCTGGGCCGGCTCCTCTTCCCCGACATCACCGACCCGGTGAGCGGCTTCTTCGCCGTCAGGAGGAGTGTTGTGGCAGAGGCGAAACTCAAGCCCCGGGGATACAAGATCCTCCTTGAAGTGCTGGGGAAGGGCACGTGGGAGAATGACAAGGAGATACCGTTCGAGTTCAGTGACCGGGAGATCGGGACAAGCAAGCTGAAGATCAGGACGATCATCGAGTATGCCGAGCAGGTTGCCGACATCACCCTGTACTCATTCACCCATCACCAGAGCGCTGCCTGGCGGGAATGGAAGAAAGTGTTCAAGTTCGGCATTGTGGGGATTTCCGGCATTATTGTGAATCTTGGAATCCTGTTTCTCCTTGTTGAATATACCTGTCTTAACGAATATACTGACAATTTTATTGCAATTGCTATTGCAGGTGCTGTTGCAATAGAAATTTCTATCCTGAATAATTTTATCTGGAATGATCTCTGGACGTTCCATTCTCAGGAGAACAGGAAATATTCCAGCAGGTGGCACCGCCTGGTTGCATTCAATATCGTTTCAGCCGGAGGTGCTGCAATCAACTGGGGGGTTTTACTGATACTGACTGGCAGTTTTGGATTCTATTATATGGCCGCCCAGTTTATCGGGACACTCATCGGGTTTATCTGGAATTTTACAGTAAACCGCCGGTTCACGTGGGGAAGGACCAGCGAATAACCTGTAGAAATATATTTTTACTAACCTCTTCAACGAATATTCGATGGATCTCATCGGATCGATAAAAAAAAGGACAAATGATCTCACACACTCTCATTTGATCTATTATGTATTTCCCGTTCTGCTGATCGCAATCCTCTATTATTCGGTATTCAGTTCACCATCGGCATATATTGGCGAATGGCACGATATCATCTCCAACTCCCTGCAGTATACGCAGTTTGAGACAAATCTGTTCTCGCAGTGGAACAACCTCTGGTCCGGCGGGTTCCCCACCACGGCAAGCCCCGGATCCGACAAATACTATATCCTCACGTTCCCTTTCTACCTCGTCTTTCACGACCTGACCATCGTGAACATCGTTATCCTGCTCCATATCCTGATAGCGTATTTTGCCTTCTTCAAGCTCGGTTCACTGGTCTGTAAAAATTACGATCTCCTGACAATCTTCTCCCTGATCTTTGCGTTTTCCGGTATGATCCTTGCGAGGATCGATACCGGTCATCACCTCATCCTTTACGGGCTGGTCTGGATCCCTCTCCTGTTTTATTTCTTCCTGAAGATCATGGTGTTCGACCGCCCCACGATCCTGAATGTGATCGGGCTCTCGGTCGTCTCCATGCTGGTTTATTTTACCGGGAACATCTACCACTTCGTCTTTGCCTATCTCATCATCCTTGTCTTTTTCCTCTATTACGTTGTGCAGGGAAAAGTCTCCCGGAAAATTCTGGTATTTTTATTTCTGTCAGTTTTATTGACAACGCTCCTTGCTGCGATAAAAGCAGTTCCGGACCTGATTGTATCGAATTCTCTTGTCAGGATCGATCCGATCAATCCATTTGAGGGAGGTGGGTCCATTGGTACTGACCTGGCGGCCTTTATTTTCGGGACGGCAACCTCTCCCAGATTCTCTGTTGAGGAAACCTGTATCCTCATTGGAGTACTTCCCCTCCTCCTGATGATTCTTGCCTGGGTATATGGTAAAAGGGAGATTGCGATACCCTCTTTTTTTGCAATGCTCTTCGCCATGATTTGGTCAGACGGGGGAAATAACCTGCTCTCGTTTATTCACCTGTTCCCGATTGTCAGTGGATTCAGGGTCCCCGGACGGATTTTCGGTGCATTGTTGCCCATTGTGCTCCTGATGGCGCTCTATGGAGCCTGGATTGTTTTCAATAAATTGAAATCCGGCGAATCGTTCCTCTTGTCCCAGGACCAGCGACGATCTGTTCGGATCGGTGTCGGTCTCGTGGCCCTCGTCTTTTTCTGTGAACTGCCCTATTTCAGCCTCCCCTCGTCCGAGTCCATCATCTCCGTCATTCTTATTGGTGCCTTTATCCTCCTCCTCTATCTCCAGAAAGCGACAATTAAGAATCTCCTGTATTTTTTTATCTTCGCACTTGCCCTGAATCTCCTTATTCTTGTCATGCTGAATGCGGCAACAATTACCGATGACGTAATCAAGCTCCTCATTATCGGGGGTCTCCTCTTCGCCTTTTTTTTCATCACCAGGAGAAAATACCAGAAAAATCCCCGTTGCCATGCATTCTATTGCCTTCTTGTACTCGGGATTTTTGTGATGATGGCCGGTTCAATCTCCTTCGTGAACACATACACCCCCCCGTTTGATAACAGTCCGGCAATTGACGTAATATCGGCAATCAATAAATCCGGGTCAGAAAATCCCCAGGTATGGGTTTATGAGAACGGCTGGGCGTTTCAGCACATGGATTTCACCTATTGGGATGTCATGAATGGTCTTCATCCTGCAAGCCTGTATCTCCCGTACTACCTCGATACGGCAATCCCGGTTGCCATTGGCATCGGAAACGTGACATATTACACATCTGATTATCTGGTTGATACCGCGTATCTTGAGAACGGAAACGAGAATCTTCCCGAAGTGACATTCAAGGTCAATAATATCTCAGTATTCAAGCCGGATCATGTTCTGCCGAATGCATTTGTTGTCAGGAATGAACAGCTGATTCCTGCCACGATTGAAAAATTCACTCCTGATGAAGTGACACTTTCCGGGCAGTTCCGGACCGGGGATGTTGCAGGTCTGAAGACCTCCTATTACCCGGGATGGATGATGAACGGGCAGGACACATCGAATAGCGGAAATCTGGTCAGTGTACGGATACCTTCGGAGACATCATCAGTCACCTTCAGATACGATCCTCTCGATGTAAAATTCGGTGCGCTTTTAAGTGGAATTGGACTCCTTCTTGTAATTGTGATTATCATGAAGCGCAGGAACATTGAACTTTATCTTGATAAGACCGGCAGGACACCTGTTCAGGATTCGGAGAGAAAAAAGAAGAAACGATAATCAAGAACGGGACGTCCCGGTTTTGAGGGGAGCACGCGACCATTTCCCGATTCCGAATCATTTTTCCTGACATGGGTCTGCTGTTAAAAAATCCTCATATTCTCAGCCAACCAACTATCAGGTATCATGTCCAACCTCACGGTCGCGGTCCTCGCCCCCCCGGATTATGCCAGGGATCTGGGAAAGAAGGGGACAACGAGCGACATCACCTTCTATAACCTGAAGAAAGGCGAAGCAACGGTCACCTTCATCGAACCGACACGGTACCCGGAAAAATTATCCTCGCTGTTCTACGCGGTCTCCCTGTCGGATCGTATCATCCTTGTCGTCGACGAGATCAATGCCACGTTCGGCGAGTGCGTGCTGATGCTCCAGTCAGCCGGCAAAGCCGATGGCTGGCTCATCCTCAAGAACTACATCTCCCCGGACCAGATCGCCCCGTTGATCAAGGGCACAGTACTTGAACATTACGAGGTCCTCGAAGAGGACATGGTTGGTCTCCGGGAGAAGATGCTCGAGATCTCGACAAAACAGACCGCCCACCAGAAAGCCCATGAGACTGCGGGAAAGGGAGTCGTGCCGGTTGACGCCCACTTCAATGTGAAAGGGGTCGGGGTCGTTGTCCTCGGCTCCGTTGCGCAGGGAAGCATCAAAAAGCATGATACCATGAAGGTCCTCCCCACCGGAAAGACCGCACAGATCCGCTCCATCCAGAAGCACGATGACGATGCCGAAACAGCGGTGACCGGAGACCGTGTCGGCCTTGCCCTGAAAAATATCGAATCCGAAGACCTCGACCGCGGCTTTGTCCTCACCACCGACCCTGCAATCCTGCACGCCACGACCATCTCCGGGAAAGCCCGGCTGGTAAAGTACTGGCCCGCCCCGCTCAAGGAGGGCATGGTGCTCTATGCCGGGCACTGGATGCAGTTCCTTCCCACCCGGCTCGAAAAGACCGTGGTCGAGGGAGACTGGCGGATGCCGGTCCTGACCCTCACCATGGAAAAAGCGCTCGTGTATCTCCCCGGTTCGCGCGTCGTGCTCCACTACCTGGAAGGCGGTAAGCTCCGGGTTGTCGGGTCGATGATCATACAATAACCCGTCCTTTTTTACCCGTCCCCGGTGTTGCCATGCCCGCCCAACACCACACCTTATCTTTTGGAACGTGCATCAGTACTGCGAGAAATCATGCTGGAAGGTATTTTTGGAGCGATTGTTCCATGGATTATCCCGGGTATCATCGTCCTCGTCATCATTGGACTGATCTTCTGGATTGTCGGTATCTATAACAGGTTTGTCAGCCTGAAGAACTCATCCGAGGCCACGCTCGGGCAGATCCGGGTCGCGATGAAGAAGCGGCTCGACATGATCGACCAGCTCCTCGGCTCTGTCAAGAGCTATGCAAAGTTCGAGAAGGAGACCCTTGAGCGGGTCACCGCGATGCGGGCGAGCGTTGCTACCGCGGGTCCCGGCGACCTCAACAAGGTTGAGGCAGAGTCCCGCTCCATCTTCGGCAGGCTGCTTGCGGTGGCGGAGAATTATCCCGACCTCAAGACCTCGACCACGGTCACAAGCCTCATGGACTCGGTCAAGACCCTTGAGGACGAGATCGCCCGCCAGCGCTATACGTTCAACAACATCTCGCAGGAATTCAATACCATGGTGGATACGATCCCCTCGAACTTCGTTGCCAGGATGATGCACCTTGTCAAGCTCGAGTACCTCCAGTTCGAGGACGCGATCAAGACCCCGCCGAAGATCGAGTTCTAAAAGGTAATTCCCGTGGGCGAAACACGACAACTGGCTTGGGTGGTGGGGGCAGGTCTCATCATCGGGTTTGCCACCCTCCTCCTCCCCGTAATTGGCCCCCTTTTTGACGGAAGCCTCACTGCCAGTTCCTACGAAGCAGTCCTCCAGGAAGACGGGACGCTCTCCGAACAGTACGTCTATAATGTCGGGAACAGCGGGGAGTACCGTATGCTCTACCACACCTGGGAGGTACCGCTTACACTGAACACCAGTACAGAGCCGTATATCCGGCTGGTGTCGATGACCCCTCCCTCCGGCACGGTTGGTTACATCCGGGACAGTACCGGCACGGTCACCGTCTATGGCCCGTCCGCCACCGGGTCATCCCGCAGCAGTATCGGCAAGCTTGCCGAATACAATGAAGTGGGGATCTACAACCCGTCATACTACGATGCAGGGGAGTATACCGCTCAATATGCATACACGATCCACCCCCCGCTTGAATATGATGCGACAACTACGCATCTCAACCTGAAATTTGCCGGCGAGACGCATATCCCGTACAGCAGCGTGATGATCACGGTCCCTGCAACGGGGATCGACCAGGTGTATGCCTATCCCCCCTCACTGCACACCGAAAAGGCGGGGGACCGGTATGTCATCACCGGCAGCCTTGCGGCAAACGAGATCCTTGCAGTCGAGATGCTCGGGACGCCTGAGGCATTCAGCCGGTTCCCGGGGTTCCGGACTGCGGTGGATGATGTGAGGGATAAAACCGCGTCGGCGGCGTTCTGGTACGACCTTCCCTACTATGCTGCGGACCTGCTGAATCTCCTCGGGAAGATCGCAGTCATCCTTGTCCCGTTCCTCCTCCTCGTTATTTACTACCGGTACGGCAGGGAGAAGGAGTTCACGGTACCGGCGTACCTGAGCACGATGCCCGCCACGAAGCTTCTGCCCTGGCAGGTGAACCTGCTCTTCGCCAGGGATGCACTGGATTTTGATAAAGACGGGTACTATGCCACCCTGCTCGATCTCCACCGGAGGAAAGTGATTGCCATCCGCGAGAAAGAGGACGGTAAGAGTATCGAAATACGAGTCCTCTCCCGGCAGGTGAGCGATCCTTACGAGCAGCGGGTCATCGCCTTCATTGGCATGCTCTCGGAAAACGGCGTGCTGGACACCGGTCAGATCGATGCGCTGGCAAAGAAGGCGCAGACCCTCAGCAGTGCCGAGGAGACCACCCTCCGGTACCAGCGTTCGCTCACCGATGTCACAAGCAGGGTGGATACCGCGATCTCCGGCCAGTATATCGTTGACGGCAGGGACCACCTGGTCCTGCCCCTTCTGGCCAGCATCGTATTCCTCGGGGTCACCCTCATCCTCCTCTTCGTCGCACCGATGGTGAGTTATATTACCGGCCCGGCCCTCGTGATGTGGATCGTTGTGCTGGTGCAGGTCGCCATCGCCTTTGCCGCCCCGTCCACTCTCTTCGGGCACTGGAAGGACGACCGCTACCGGGAGAAACTCGAATGGGATGCATTCGCTCATTTCCTCTCGGATATGGCGATGATCCAGAAATATGCCCCCGCGGACCTCTCCATGTGGGGCGACTGGCTCATCTACGGGACGGCCCTCGGGGTTGGTGAAACGGTGGAGAAAGCCATGCAGTCCCTCAACATTCAGATTGCGGATACCGGTCTGCCCGTTGGGGCGATGGGGATGAACCATGCCTTTGTCCCGCTGATGGTCTTTACGCCACCCAGCCACGGCGGTTCCGGCAGCGGAGGGTTTGGCGGCGGTGGCGGCTTTGGCGGGGGAGGAGGCTTCGGTGGCGGCGGTGCCGGTGGACGCTGAGCCGGGAAACACCCGCCAGCCCTCCCGCAAACTTCGTGTCGTCTCCGGTAACGGGGGCAAATCCTGCCCGGAACGGGTCACAGGAGATATAAACCCGCACAAACCATATGAGTACCAGAGGGAAATCTGATCGTATGCAATATACGGAAGGTCAGCTCGGCAGGGTCTTTGTCGTGAGGATCGATGACGGGGAGGACATGCTCGTCTCGCTCCGCCAGTTTATCAGCGACAAGGGTGTAAAGGCCGGTTCGGTTGTCTTCCTTGGTGCCCTGAAGGAGGGGCGGATGGTCACCGGCCCGGAAGAACCGGTCATCCCCCCGGTCCCCCATTTTGTGATGTTTGAAGGCGGATGGGAAGTGTTCGGCGTGGGCACGATCTATCCCGGCGAGGATGGTCCGGAGATCCATTACCATGCCTCGGTAGGCCGGGCCGGCCATGCCCTGACCGGCTGCCTGCGGGAGAAGGCGGTCACCTACCTCATTGTCGAGGCGGTCATCTACGAGATCACCGGGCTCTCTGCCCGCCGGGAATTCGATGAGAAGACCCGGCTCCACCTCCCTGTCCTCGGGGGCCAGGATAAACCGGATCACGGCGCACCTGAGGGAGCAGGCGAGAAGGAGGGCCCGGTTGCCGGTGGTGAGACCGATGAAGAAGAACATGAAATACCCGAAGGTCTCGCCGATATGATCCGCGACCTGACCCGGCGACCGCCGATGTAACCAACCGGCGTGCCACTCACTCATACTGATAACCAGACCCGTCGTTCTATGATCCGCCAGCCCCCGTTCCTCCCGGTATCGCGTGAAGAAGGGGAGCGGCTGGGTATCGACCGGTTCGATATCATCCTCATCACCGGGGATGCCTACGTGGACCACCCCTCATTTGGGACTGCCCTCATCGGCAGGGTCCTGTGGGATGCCGGCTTTTCTGTTGGTATCATCTCCCAGCCGGACTGGAAGAGCGGATCGGACTTTTCCCGGCTCGGAGCGCCCCGGCTCTTTTTTGGCATATCGTCCGGTAATGTCGACTCGATGGTGAACAACCTCACCCCGAACCTGAAGAGGAGGAGCGACGATGTCTACTCTCCCGGATCCGTCCCGAAACGTCCCGACCGTGCCGTGATCGTGTACGCCAACAAGGTCCGGGAACTTTTCCCCGGCACCCCCGTTGTCCTCGGGGGCATCGAGGCCAGCCTCCGGCGGTTCGCCCACTATGATTACTGGCAGGACCGGGTGCGGCAGGCGATCCTTGCCGATGCCCCGGCGAGTCTTCTTGCCTTTGGCATGGCCGAGACGCAGATGGTGGAGATTGCCTGCCGGCTCCGTGCAGGAGAACCGGTTTCATCGTTGCGGGATATCCGCGGGACCGCTTACACCATGGAACTCGCGGAATGGCGCAGCCAGCGGCCACCGGGCATTGTTGAGATCCCTGGTTTTTCTGACGTGTCGCAGGACAAGGCCGCTTATGCCCGGGCGTTCGCCCTCCACTATTACGAGCAGGACCCGGTCCGCGGGAAACCCGTTGCCCAGCTGCACCCAAAGACGGTCGTCATCCAGAACCCGCCCGCCCGGCCGCTGACCACGGAAGAGCTCGACCTTATCTATGAACTGCCGTTCTCCCGCGAGGCGCACCCGGCTTACAAACAGCCGGTACCCGCACTCGAACCGGTCAGGTTCTCGGTGACCAGCCACCGTGGCTGTTTTGGCGGCTGCTCGTTCTGCGCCCTTACCCACCACCAGGGCCGGATCATCCAGGGCAGGAGCCCGGGATCGATTGTCCGGGAGGTGACGCGGATGACGACGATGCCGCATTTCAGGGGCATCGTGCACGATGTGGGGGGTCCGACGGCAAACATGTACGGTCTCTCCTGCGATCTCTGGGAGAAGACCGGGGCCTGCCGGGACAAGCACTGCAGCCCGGCCTGTAGGACCCTGCACACCAGCCACCGCGCCCAGTGCGATCTCCTCACGGCGCTCCGGAATATTCCCGGTATCCGAAAAGTCTTCATCGGTTCCGGCATCCGGTATGACCTTGTCATGGCAGACCAGAGCGGGTACCTGGAACTGATCTGCGACCACCACGTCTCCGGCCACCTGAAGATCGCCCCGGAGCATATCGCAAAAAACGTTACCGGCATCATGAACAAACCCCCGCAGGATGTCCTTGACCGGTTCCGCGAACAGTTCTCCTCCCTGCAGACAGGCAAACAAAAGAAACAGTACCTGCTGCCTTACTTTATGTCCGGTCACCCGGGCTGCACGATTGCGGATATGGTCCAGCTTGCGGAATATATCCGGGACAACAACCTGTACACCGAGCAGGTCCAGGACTTCACGCCGACACCCATGAGTGTCTCGACCTGCATGTTTTACACCGGGCTCAACCCGTTCACGATGGAACCGGTACACGTGGCAAAGGGGCGCGAGAAGCAGGTCCAGCGTGCCCTGCTCCAGTACCGCGAACCGCGGAACCGTACGCTGGTGATTGAAGGGCTGGAGGCAGTTAACCGAAAGGACCTGATCGGCAGCGGGGCCCGGTGCCTGGTACACTCCGGTCCCGGGAATACCTACGGGTCCTTTGGAAAATTACGGGGATCAAAAAAATAAGCACCACTACCAGAAAACCCTGTCCTGGTGTGCAGGTCTGAATAAAAAACGGAAGTGCCGGTTCACGTCCGGCCGTACTCGTCATCGAACCGGACAATGTCGTCTTCTTCAAGGTAATCCCCGAGTTGCACCTCGATCACTTCAAGGGGGATCTGGCCGGGGTTCTTCAGCCGGTGCATCGCCCCGCTGTGGACATACGTGCTCTCGCCTTTCCGCAGGAACCGTGTCTCCCCGTTCAGCTCGACCTCCGCGGTACCGCTGACCACGACCCAGTGCTCGCTCCGGTGGTGATGGAGCTGGAGGGAGAGTTTCTCGCCGGGTTTCACGGTTACCCGCTTGATCTTGTAGGTTGCCCCGCCTTCAAGGACCGTGTAGGAGCCCCACGGGCGGTGGACCTGGCGGTGGAACCGGGTCACCGGGTCATTGTCGGCGTTATACCGGTTCACCAGGTGTTTGACCTGCTCGGTCTCGCGGTTATTGCAGACCAGGAGGGCGTCCGCGGTGTCCACGACAATGAGATCGCTGACACCGATAAGGCCGACGTGTTTCCCGGGGGCATGCACGTAATTGTTCCGGGATGAGAGGTATTCCGCGTCCCCGACATTACCTTCCCCGTCATGGGATTCCGTGTCGTAGAGTGCCCGGAACGTCCCGAGGTCGTTCCATTCCGCGTCCAGCGGCACGACCGCGACCTTCTCCGAGTGCTCCAGCAGGCCATAATCGATCGAGATCGCGTCAAGGGCCGGATAATCCGGGTCGCGGTTTCCCTTCAGTGCGGCATACATCGCCGGCTGGTATTTTTTGAGTTCCGCAAAGAAACAGTCCACGGAGAGGAGGAAGATCCCGCTGTTCCAGAGATATCCCCGGCGGACATACCCTTTTGCAGTTTTCTCGTCCGGCTTCTCTTTGAATTCCTCAACAACCGAGCCGACAGCAATCTTCCTGCCCGGCCGGATATACCCGTACCCGGTATGGGGCGATGTGGGTTTTACCCCGAAGGTTACGAGATAGTCCTTTGCAATGGGCTCAGCGGCACAGATCTGGTCGAGCGCATCATCCCCGAGGACATGGTCGCTCGGGAATACCACGGCCGTTGCATGCCGATCGGTCTTCCTGATCCTCTGCATTGCCCACCCGATGGCAGGCAGGGTATTTTTTCCCTCGGGCTCTACGAGGAGATGTGATTCGTCAAGGGTGTACCCGAGTTCATCGATCTGGTTGCGGACAAGGTACCGGTGGATCTCGTTTGTGACAATGTAAATGCCATCCTGTCCTGAGAGAAGGATCGCCCGCTCGTACGTCTGCTGGAACAGGGAATGGCCGTCGAGCTGGAGGAACTGTTTGGGATAATATTCCCGCGAGAGCGGCCAGAGCCGCGTTCCGACACCGCCTGCGAGTATGATCGATCTCATTCAAAAACCTTCAGGAGCCCCGGCCCGGCACTGGTTTGCACCCCTCATCCGGGAATCGTCATATAAATCTCGTGGGATAGACCATTTATAGGATTCGATCCTGTGAACTGCCAGCGGAATAACAACCAATCCCGCTCATCGCGGCCCGGCAGCACTGCGCTGGTCGAAGAATTTCCGTAGCCATAACTCCGCACAGACAATCCTCCAGATCTCCGGCGAATAATCCGATTGTCCCTCGAGGAACGCGAGGTAATTCTCTATGACCGCATCCGCATCCCAGTACGGGCGGGCTTTGAAGGCGTCCGATGAGAGTACGTCCAGCACGAACGGGCGCAGGTCTTCCCGCATCCAGACCTCTTCAGGAGTGACAAAGCCCATCTTGTCCCCGCGGCAGCGTATGGATTCGGGCACGATCCCCCGGATCGCGTTACGGAGGGCGCACTTGGTGACCCCACCCCGGATTTTCTGGCCGAGGGGGAGGGATGCGACGTATTCCACGAACCGGTAATCGAGGAACGGGACTCTCGACTCGATCGAGAATGCCATCGCGTTACGGTCCTCGTAATGGAGGAGGGACGGCAGGTTGGTGGACATCAGTTCCCGGTACAGCACGCTGTCCAGGGTACCGTTGTACCGTTGTATCTGTTCCCCGGTACACTTCAGGAGGTTCCTGCGCTTTTTTCGTTCCCGCAGTTGCCGGGCTGCGGAACGGAAGAACCCCCCGTGGTGCCTCAGGCTGCCGGTGATCTCCCTGAGGGCGGTCCACCAGCGGAACGAACGGAGGAGCGTGCTGATGTAACTGCCCTGGTACGCGAGGTACCCGGCAAGGAGCTCGTCCGCCCCCTGCCCGTCCAGCACCACCTTCACGTGCTCCTGCGCGAGGCGCATGACACAAAACTGGGCATAGATCGAGAGCGACCCGAACGGCTCGTCCTGTATCCAGACCAGCCGGTCGATGTCCTCCCACAGTTTTTCCGGCGTGGGCTCGACCCGGTGGGCGTCGACCCCGGTTGCGGCGACGATCTCATCGATATACCGGCTCTCGTCGAACCGCTTGTCGGTAAAGACCGCGGAGAAGGTCTTCTGCCGGGTCCCGACACCGGCCGGCGCCTCGTCCCGGATAAGGTCGTTGATGAGCACCGTGAGCGTCGATGAATCGATACCTCCGGACAGGCAGGTCCCGACCGCGACATCGCTCCGGAGGTGGATACGGGTCGCATCGCGGAGGACCGCGAGGAGCCGGGATGCAGCCTCATCGTCCCTGGTACCGGAACGGACCGCAGGACTGACCGTCACATCCCAGTACCGGAATGGGGGCTCTGCACCGGCAGGGGTTACAATCATCGCATGGGCGGGCTCCAGCTGGAAGATCCCGTCGAACATCGTCCGGCCGGAGTGATCGAGCACGCCCCACGCGAGGTAGGTACCGAGTGTCCTGTCATCCGGGCGGGCCCCCGCGCCCGGGTGAGCAAGCAGGGCCTTGATCTCTGAGGCGAAGAGGAACGAGCTTCCCGCCTGCGTGTAATAGAACGGCTTGATGCCCAGGCGGTCCCGGGCACAGAAGAGCCGTTGCCGGCGGTCGTCCCAAAGGGCGAAGGCCCACATGCCGTTGAACCGGCCGAGGCACCCGGTGTCCCACTCCTCGTACGCGTGGAGGATCACTTCGGTATCGGAACGGGAATGGAACCGGTGGCCTGCCCTGACCAGCTCTTCGCGGAGCTCGACATAATTATAGATCTCGCCATTGAAGACCAGCCAGAGCGTACCGTCCTCATTGGTCATCGGCTGGAGGCCTTCATCGGTCAGGTCGATGATAGCAAGCCGGCGGTGCACAAGGCCGGTGCTCCCGCAGGTCCGGGCGCCCTCGCCATCGGGCCCGCGGTGGGTGAGCCGCTCTGACATCGCGGCAAGGAGCGTTGCATCCGGTGTCCTGCCATCAAGACAGTACTGGCCTGCGATCCCGCACATTATGGTAAATGTGGGTACCGGTGGTTAATAGTCCTGAGGGTCATCAGGGTCGAAGAAGAGAAGAGCCGCAGGCTCTTCGAATCAGTCGGAGTGTTAAAAAACCGCATACTGAAATATGATCGCGTATAAGGTCTGTCAGGTATAAAGATCACCGGGAGAGTGCGATGACTACCGAGACCCGCGAACTGAAGCCGGAGGAATTTGGTCTTGCAGAAAAGCTCTGGGTAGAATACCGGGGCCAGAAAGCGGACAAGGAACATGAGCGGATATTCGGTGTCTTCGATGACGGCACCCTTGCGACAACGGCCCGGTGCACCCGCCACCCTGACGGCCTGGAGATGGACTGCGTCTTTGCGTCTGAAAAGTACCGGGGGAAAGGGTATGCGAAGATGGCGGTCGGGCTGCTCCTGCAGGTATGCGGATGGGAGCAGATTTTTATTCACTCGACGCTGGTCCTGATCCCCTTTTACAAGAGAATGGGATTCGTGCCGATCCCCGAGGACAAACTCCCCCGGACAATCCGGGAACGATTCCTCTTCTGTTTCGGGGAGATGCAGGGATGTAATGTCTGCCCGATGACAAGGGTTTGACCGGCTGGAGCCGCTGTTGGTCAGGTTTTTTTCCACCAGGATCAGACAACACCTGCATATTAAAAGGGGGGATTCAGAGATGGATGTCATTGAACCCTTCTTCCTTTTTTCGGGACAGCATATTACTATCCACACTCTACCATATGATGAAGGGTTATAAGCGATTTCTCGCTCAAAGCTCTACACGTTCATAAAAACAAGCAGTGGCGTGATCATTAAAAATGCCGATCAGGGATCCCCGGGGCCTTGGCTCCTCCAGCGTCCCTCTCGTGCGTCCCCCACCTGTATATGTGCCTGTCCGAAAATGGGTACGGTATGAAAGAGGCGCCATCGGCACACCGGTCCGCATACGATCCGCGAACAGATCATAATCCTTTTTTTATCGTCCGGGATATATTCAGCAATGAAGGGAAGGGTCCTGTTCGCCATACTTTTGATCTTCTCGCTGCTGTATCTCTTCCACGCACTGCTCCCGCCCAATATCGAGATGAACGGGTATGTTGTTGAACCGGTACCTCCCGGCACGGACCCTGCCACCCTTGGGGAACCCGTGGAAATGGAACAGGTCGAGTTCTGGGACCTGCCCCCCAAGATTATGCTGATGTCCATTATTCCGGCCATCCCGTTCATTAAATTTCCCGCAGAGTTGATATTCGCCGCAAGTATCTGCCTGTTTTTTGGTTTCCGGATCATTGCCCGGCACAATATCTTTGACAGTGCGGTCCGGAAACGGGTGTATACCTGTATCCGGGAGAATCCCGGGATATCTTTCATGGCACTTGCCCGGGACACGGAGATAAAACCGGGGACCCTCCGCTATCACCTGGCCCTCATGAAGATGACCGGAAAGATCACCCTGCTGGAGACATACGGTCATACGCGGTACTTTGAGAATTCCGGGAAATATCCGGAACTTGAACAGAAGATCCTGAAATACTTAAAGAAGCCCACAGAGCGGACCATCTTCGATCTCATCCTCAAAAATCCGTGTGTGTCCCGGAAGGACCTCGAAGAGCAGCTGGGAATATCCGGGTCTTCGGTTACCTGGCACATGAACCGGCTCGCCAATGACGGGCTCATCACGGTCGATAAGATCGGGAAGAGTTCGCAGTACGTGATCGAACCGGAAGCGGCGGGGTACCTGAAGAAATATCTCGCGCCCCCTCACGAGGAGATCCCACATCCGGTTCCTGACTGCGGGTAAAGAGGAGCCGGAACTCCTGAAAGCAACCTCTCTTAAAAAAACAGATTTACGGCAGGATGCCGGATGAAAAAAGCAGGCCGGCGACAATCCCTGCCACCACCAGCATCAGGAAAATCCGGGCCCAGAACCTCAGGCCACAGATCCCTGTCGGGTCAGGGTCCCGCGGGTGTACCAGCGTATCGATATAATCCCGTACACACGGGCGGCCGCATTCCGGGCAGGTCGCATGGAATACCTTATCCTTGTACCCGCAGTGCGGACACATTATGGGAGGTTTCAGGCACATGGTATCTCCGGTTTTCTCCCGTGTTGTCATGTTGAGGTGTCGGTACTACCCTGTACCACGGCGTCCGGTGACGGGAAAAGGTTCAGGGAAGGAATACCTGCAATCGCTTTCCCGAGGGTGATCGTATATTCAAAGCTCTGGGCATTCTTTGGCATGACGGAGAGCTGCCATGCGCCGGGCCTGCCCTCGGCCGTATAGGTAACGATATACTGGGTGTTCACTTCCTGATAGGTCCCTTCCTGAGAAGCTGCGCTGAGGAGCTGGTCGCTGCTGAGGCTGACGGTACCTTTGATGACCTTCTGGACCGGACTGATCGGGACGATCCCCTCCGGCCCGGTGAGCGTGGTTTCAAACGAGGGTTCCCGGACCGTAGCCGCGGTAAGAGGGTTAGCGTATCCCGAGTACCCTGAAGTGAGTTCAATCGAGATGGGTTCTGCAGCATCGAGGGTAAATTTCCTGACGTAGGGTTCCGGGGGTTGCCTCCAGATATTGAAGTTCATCGATACCCGGCCTTCTCCCTGCAGGAGCGACGGGTCATCGATACCGAGATCGATATAGCCGTTATAGTAGCCGGTCGCCGTTGCCGGCACGTTCATTACAACCTCCAGGGACCCGGTTGCACCCGGCGGGATGGATGAAGGGGCATTCAGCTTAAAGGCACTCCCGGTCAGCCCCGGCTCTACAGGGCCGTACGGCCCGTATGTCATGAAGCTGTCGCTGCTGATCTCCGGGTCAAGCTGGACCGTAGTGGTCCCGGTGTTTTTTATCTCTATGGGATACCTGTACTCCTTTCCTGCCTCAACCTGGTCAGATATATACATCGGTGAAATCTGGATCGCTGGGAGGGAAACAATATTCACATTAACGTTCATCTGGTGGATGTAGTTCGGGTACGGGGTTGGATATGCCGAGGGGTACTGCTCATCGGTGAATGCAATTATGGTACTTGATGAGCCCCGGGAAGCATCCGCGGGAGCTGCCACCTTCACCGTGAACTTTGTGCTCTCGCCTGCCGGAAGTTCGAAAGACTCCGGCGTAATCGTTATCCAGGAACTGTCAAGTGTATACGGCCCGTTATAGGGGAGGGTTTTGACCGCTGGCCGGAGGTCAGCGGCTTTGTTGTCCCGGTTCCTTACGGTTACTGTCATCTCTTTTGACTCGCCCGGCTTGAGGGCGAACTGCATGTACGTGGGATTGATCTCCAGTTTCGTGTAGTTGCCTGCCGTGTCAGAGCCAGCGGCCGGTGTGGGTGCCGGCAATGGAATTGCCTTCACCACCTGCATGGCCTGGCTGCTGTATGCTGGTTGCTCTTCTGCTGCGCCAGCTGCTGCAATGAGGAAGAAGAGCATCACGGCAGCAATAAGGAGGGTTGTGACAGTTCGGGTCATGGAATCTCTCTCGTATGTGGTTATCGGTCAGGGCTGTGGTAATAAACGATTTCTCGTTCAAAGCTCTACTGATGGCTCTGGTCAGCATCCGGCATTTCCTGCCGAAGAAAAGAGTCTTTAAAAAATGGGCAGGGGAGAGTCCCCCGCCCGGTGAAATCGCACCACATGGATTTCTCTAAAAGGTGGTTGTGCGGGAAATGGATTGAGAGATGTCGGTATTGTGACGGGCATCATGCATCCCTGTGAACATGACAAAAGAATATTGAAGCGAGAGAGCATAAATCTGAAAAGATATGAGTGGCAAAATAGAATCCCGCCGGCAAAAGTTGTTTCAAAGAGAGATGAAAAAGAAATTTGCTGAAACGACACCTCCCGACAATACAGTACGTGGAGTGTACGAATCCGCCCTACCTGTTCCTGCAACGGAGAACCGGGAGGTCAAGGTGATGCTTGCCGATATTATTTCCCGGCTCGACCGGATTGAAGAGAAGATCGACGAGAATGTCTATCCTCCTGAATCGGCAATCAAACCGGCGTTTGTCAAACGGATAAAAAAAGCCCAGGCCGATATCGCTAAAGGAAAAGGGAAGACGTACGAATCGATGGACGCTTTTATCAGGGCCATCTCTGAATGACGTACACGATTGTCGCGAATCCTGAGGTTGAGGCGACCTTTGGGAAGATGGCAAAGAAGGACGTTGCCCGGTTTGGGCAGATAATCAAAAAACTCCAGGAACTTGGCGAGAACCCGGCAATCGGTAAGCCGCTTCACCGGCCAATGCAGGGACTGCGGCGCGTGCATATCGGGCACTTTATCCTGACGTATAAATTTGAAAAGAAGAAAGGGCTGATTACTCTCGTGGATTATGCACACCACGATGAAGCGTATAGTTAGGGTTTGACCAGTCCTTTTTTTGTCCGGTAAACCGGACTGAAAAGGCCGGGATGCCAGCAATACAGCAGGGAGGCGAGCTACGTTCTTCCGGATTTTTTCACAGCAGCTTTCTTCCCCGCCGCCCGCTTTTTCCCCACCGGGCAGGCGTCCCGGCTATCCCTCAGGACAACTGCCCGTTCCGCATGCATTGTTACGACTCGCTCTCCAAAACCTCCCCGCATGCATCAGGTGCACGATCCCGACAACCGGCATTCCCAGCACCAGGTAGAGCATAGACCACCCCTCGTAAACAGAATGTCCGTTCCGGATCTCCCCGGGTGCATAGGATGCCTGAAAGAACATCGCAACAATGAGGAGCAGCGACAGCACGCCAATGACGAGGGTGACGGCAAAGAGGGTATTCACCCGGTCTCCTGCCTTTTTCCGCGAGAGGAAGAATAGTGCGCTGCAGAGGGGGAGGAGGCTGATGGCAACAAACGCCACACTCCCGATCAGGTATCCCGGGTCAACGATGAGTTTTGACAGGATCGATAAGACCGCGGCGACCGCGAGGACAATGCCGAGCGGTACTCCAAGAGACCATGCGGGGTTCTGCGTCCGGGTGGTTGCAAGGAACACGGTACATCCAGCAAGCGAGATCAGGCCGAGGATCCCTTGAAGGTGGTAAGGAAAAATCAGTTGCAGGCTCTCCCGGAGGCCGGAACCTGTTGGGATGGATGTGACCAGCATATTTGAGATTATGGCAGCAACAAACCAGAAGAATACGGCCGATACGGCGACAAGCGAGAGTGTGGGAATGACAGGCCTCATGATAACACCATCACCGACCATGTCGGTTATCGGGAAGCATAGCCGGGTATCCCACCATATTTAATTACAATCCTGTATAAAATAATCGAAATGAATCCTGGGAACACCCTATAAAAAAGGATTACCGGGCCAGAAGGTCCCGGGAGATCAACGGTAACAGAGAGAGGGCTGTTACTGGTTTGCAGTCTGTTTTCCTTTCCCCCGCACTGTCTTCTTCTTCGCCACTTTCGGCTTTGCCACAACCCCCGGCACATCGCACGGCATGCACTTCTCCAGCTTCTCGTCAACGATACGATAGGCATTCGCAAGAACGGACGAATTGGAGATCATGCCGGACAACAAAATAACCTCAAGGATCTCGTCGCGGGTCGCCCCCATCTTCATCGCCGCCTGCATGTGGTAGCCGGTACAGTGCGGGCACTTCAGCGCAGCCCCCACCGCCATGCTGATCAGCTCCACGTACTTCGGGTCGAGCGGGCTTGTCTGCGCCACCGTCCCCTTGTACAGGAGGTGGGAGATGAGCACCTCGGGGCGCTCGCCCATCCTCTTGAAGATGAGCGGGATCTTCCCGTACTCCTCTTCGATTGCCTTCATCCACTCTTCTGCGGTTACGTCAGCGCCCTGCGCGACGATCCGTGCCAGCTTCTGTTCAAACGTGACTTTCGATGACCTTCCCATAATAACAGCCTCATATCACCGTGTTCGTCTCCGAGAACGGGAGTACCCGGACAAGGATGTAGTCCCGCATCCGCGAAGGAAGTACTTCCGCAATATCCCCGAGCTGGATCCCGTCCTCGATCTCGATATGCCTCAGCCGCTCCGCGAATGTGTCGTAGGGCAGCTTTACCCGCAGGCCGGCCATCTGCACGGTCAGGGGCGTGGGCGACGTCACGTCAAGGATCTCGGGGATCTTCTCTTTGATCACGCCCATGAGCCGGGCCGGCGAGACCGAGAGGGGGTCCTTTGCAATCGAGTCCCGCTTCTTCTCGAGCACCCGGGTGATCTCCGCCACGATCTCGTCCAGCTTGTCCAGCTGGTCGGCCTCTTTTGTCCTCCGCATGAACCGGCCCACGTTCCCCACGTACCCGTCCACCGGCGGGTCGATGATCTTTTTGAGCACCTCAATGTCGGGGCCCCCGCAGAGCACGATCGGCACCTCGATCCCGCGCCGGAGCGTGGGCATCTTATACTCGATGCAGGTCTCGAAATTGCCGAGGAGGTACACTGCGATGTCGTGCTCGTTGATCACGTCCCGCTCCTCGTCGTTCAGGCCCGCGATCCGCTTCCCGGGGCCCCGGGCAAGGCTGACCATGTTGCTCTTTGCCCCGAGGCGACGGACGTACTCCGCGATGTCGCAGGACGGGTGGGGCAGGTGGTGGATCTCGAGGCTCATGCTGACAATCGCGATCTCCGTCCCGACCAGCGGGGAGTCGGTCACTTCCCCGAAGAGCGGGCGGGAGATCTCGCGGATCAGCCCGATGTCCTCCCGCGGTACGAAGCACTGGAGCACGACCTCCTGCGCGAGGATGTGCTTCTGGACGATATAGCCCCCGAGGTCCTCGATCAGATCCTCGACAATATCGTGCTGGTAGATCCCGCCCTTGTAGGTGACCGGCACGAGCATCATGGCGGCACCTCGCCCATCAGCGCAAACTTCTCAGCAACAAGCGTACTGATGTCCTCCGCGAGGGTGTTCTCGCTTGCCACGAAGAAGAACTTGCTGCCCGTGAAGACCTCGCTCCTGAGCCGGAAACCCTCGGGAGCAATGCACCGGAGGGCGTAGATGAGGTCCTTGTGCACCGACTCGCTCGGGTCGGCGACCACGATCTCCTCGATATCCTTTGGCTGGGCAGGGACATCGTAGAGGATCACCGTGAACCGGTCGGGCTGCTCGACTTTCTCCTTGCCGAACCGCTCCCAGAAGATCTTCAGCATCGGCGCCAGGTAGGTCTCGTCCGATATGACGAGCGTCATCCTGCCCTCCTGCGGGTTGATATTGGCAAAGTCCCCGACCCGGACAACAGTCGTGATCTTCCGGAGGATCCCGACAGCGACAAAGACCGGCACCTTGGGGTCGATGAAGATATGGAGCTTGTCCACGACCTTCAGCAGGTTGTGGTCGAGCAGGACGTCGTTTGCGATCTGCTTGTAGATCTCGCCACCCAGCGGCTCGGGGCATTCCACTTCAAAGTACTCGACAGCCAGCATCTTATTCGTCCTTTATGAATCCTGATGCGAGGAGTGCTGATCCGACGGCACCGATGTACTGGGAGTGGTGGGGCACGACGATCTTCGTCTGCAACAGCTCCCCCATGGCATGGACAAGCCCCTCGATGAGGGACGTGCCCCCGACCATGATTACCGGCTCCTTGATGTCCACTTCCTGCAGCTGCTGCTCGAAGACCTGCTCCGCAACGCTGTGGCAGGCCGCGGCTGCAACATCCTCCCGGGTGCTCCCGGCAGCAAGGGCGTTGACCAGGCTCTGGGTGCCAAAGACGATACAGTAACTGTTCATCGGCACGTGTCCGCCGAACCCTTTCATGGAGAGCGGGCCGAGCTCGGTGATATCGACGCCGAGGCGTTTCGCCGTCATCTCGAGGAACCGCCCGCTTGCACCGGCGCAGATCCCGCCCATCGTGAAGACGCCCGGGATGCCGTCCATCACGGTTATCGCCTTGTTGTCCATACCCCCGATATCGATCACCGTTGCCGGCCCGTGCTGCCGGTCTGCGAGGTAGACCGCTCCTTTCGAATTGACGGTCAGTTCTTCCTGGATGAGGTTGGCGTTGAGGTCTTTGCCGACAAGGAACCGGCCGTATCCCGTGGTGCCGATTGCCTGGATATCTTTCATGGTCATGCCGGCTTCGGCAAGGGCGGTCTCGATCACGCCGTGGGCGCTCGTGAGCACCTCCGTAGTGGGCTGCCAGCCCGTACCGATGATCTTGTTGTCCTTCATCACGATCGCTTTCGTTGTCGCGGATCCGGAATCGAGACCAAGGGTGATCCCCTGCTGGGTCTCGCGGGCAAGGAGGGCACGCCTCCGGGCGATGGTGGTCAGGGCCTCCATCCGTGTCAGGAGCGTCCCCGAGGTAGTCCGTTCGGTGAAGGAGTAACTGACCACCGGCAGTTTCGAGTTCTCGTGGATAAAACGCCGGAGTTCGTTTCTCACGATTGCGGCCTCGGCACACCGGAAGCAGGTGGCGATGAAGACCGCGTCGGCTTCCACCCTGCCATCAACAAGGGCCTTTGCCCGGGCAATGGCAAGCTTGAGATCGGGGCTTTTCACGTCAAGCCCGAATGCATCGTAGTCACGCCGGATGTCCTTTAAGGCAATGTCCGGGAAGAAGATCTCGCCGTTGACCTCGTGCGCCGCGGTATCGATCTCGTGCTGGACACCGGAGTAATCTGCGCCGCAGGAGAGCTGGGCGATCCGTACCGGGGGCGTCATTTCGTATCCTCCCTCTTCTTAAGCTCACCCAGGAACCTCTTGATCGCGGCCACGAATTGTACCCCCTCCTCCTCGTTCTTCGGGTAGTTCAGGTCAAGTTTCGGGATATCCTTCTGGCGCAGGAGGAACTTGATCAGTTCGTTTGTCCGGGCACACCCCATGCATCCGAACGCAAGATCGGCATCGTTGATGATGATGGCGGCCTCGCACTGCTCGATCTGCGGGCCGTACAGCGACATGCGGCCCCGGACACCGGCCGGGACTTCGACGGCCGCCCACTTCAGCCCCTTCTTGGGCTCCTCGGGCGTGATCTGGAGGGGCAGGGACTCGAGTCCTGCGGTCTGGATGCGTTCGCGGATGGCAACGGCCGACGAGAGCGGGGTGTGGCCGTGCCGGGACACGAGGTCAGAGAGGATCAGGCTCGTTGCGGGATAGATGAATATTTTTGCCATTGTCAGGACTCCTGTGCATCGATCAGTTTTTTCAGGGTAACCACGTCCAGTGCCGGGTGTTCGAGCGGGTCTGCCGGTGCAGGGACGGTTGCAGCATCGTGTTTCTTGAGTTCTTCAAGGCCATGCGAGACGTAGGGGATGACGGTCATCTCATACTCCATGCCGTGGTACCCGGGCCGTGCGCCTCCAAGGTTGGCACGGCAGCGCCGCGAATCGCCCGGGGGGAACCCCCGGTCCTTGACAAAGATATGGTCCGGGTCCACCTTCCGGAGTTCGGTGACGATCCGGTCAACCTCCTCCTCTTTCCCGTTCACGACAAGACCAAAACAGGTCTCCTTGATCATTGCCCCGTTCGAGATCTCGTACCCGCGGATCGCCAGGTCCGCCGGCGTAACCTCGAACGACTCCACGACCACGTATTTCGTCACCGTGCCCACGTGGGTCGGCGTGTAGTCAGTCATCGTCTTACCTCCCTGATATACACGGTCTCCCGCTCCTTCACTTTCTTCAGTTTCTGGGTATCGACTACCCTGCCGATGATGTTCGTCCCCTCGAATGGCTCCGAGGTCGGGCCGAACTCTTTATTCGCCGACAACCGCACGCCGACGAGCCCCGCCCCTTTCCGGGAATCGTTGGTGATCGCGAGCGTCGCAGCCGGTGCCTCGTCCACGGGCTGGTTTTCCGGCGTGATCTTGGTGCCGGCAGCAATCGCCGGCTTGAAGAGGACCACATCGTCGAACTTGAAGAAGACCGGCATCATGCCGGCATCGTGTTCCTTCATGCCGGTGTAGCGCCGGAAGACATCGCAGCTCAGGGGCGCTGCGGCATCGTCCAGCTCGATGTCGATCACCTTGTCAACCGGGGCCGTTGTCACGGTCACGAGCCGCTCTCGTAAGGCATCGAGCGTTGTCCCCGGCTCCTGCGAGACGATGATCCGGTCCCCCTCTTCCTTGTCGGACTTGAGGGTAATGCCCGCCGCAGCGGCGATCTCTTTTGCCGCTGTGAGCGGGCGGCCGAGCAGGCTGATCCGGTGCGGCGTGACGGTGACAGAGAGGACGTCATGCTCCTTTGCAAGCTTTACCAGTTCGATACCGTGGACCACCTGCCCGGCCATGTTATGGGCAGGGCTGTTCGGCACATCCGCCCGGTAGATGTACACCCCGCCGGAACCCTTCCCGGTATTCCGTACCGTGACGGTCCCTTCGAGCCGCGGGCGCCGGAACTCCCTGGAGATGCCAACCTCGCCGGCAAGGTGCGGGTCGAGCACGTGCGTGGTTGTTGCGCGCCCAACAGTAAATCTCCCGGACTGGAGCGCAAGGAGCATGTGCTCCACGCTGGCTGCCGCCTCTGTGGAAATTTTATCCGGTGTATATCCCTGTGCAACAATCTCGATGCGGGTGACGACCTGCATGCCCTCTTCGAGGACAAGGTCCGGATCGGTCGTGGTAAACGACCGGCTCGTATCCGCCCAGCTGACCACCGGCTCGATCTTCGTGATCCGGTCGCCGGTGGTGAAACGGTCCAGCACCCCCCGGCCGCTGACGACCTTTCCAAGGACGCCGCCACTCTCGTTGGCCCCGTGGTCTGCCGAGTGCCGGGTCTTTGCAAAGATCAGGTACGACCGCCCCGGCTCGTACCCGCCGCACCCGAGGATCACGTCGCCCCGCTCGTACACGTGGGGCTTTCGCAACGGGTGGATGGCGGAGGGAAACGGCCCGAAGGCAGCGGCATACCGGTCGCTCCAGTGGAGTGCAAGTTTTTCCGTAATCTCCGAACCGGGGAGACCGTCCCCCTCCCCGCTTATCTCGACCGTGATCTCGCCGGCAGTGGTGCCTATCGCGAGGTTTGCCGTCTTTGTCTGTTCCTGCGTTGCCGGGCGGATGATGGCGACCGCACAGCCGGCGGGGTGGTCCGAAAGGATCGAAGAGAGCCTGCTCCCCTCAGCCAGCTCCAGCCTCTTCCCGTCGAGGTGGATGGTGACCATGCATCACCTCATGCCGTGGGCTGGCTCATGACCTTCTTCTCTTCCTCGGTAAGGATGGCGAGGACATCGGCAGTCTTGCCGATCTGGATGATCCTGCCGCCCCGCATGAGGGCGAGCCGGTCGCAGGTATCCCGCACGAATTCCATGTCGTGCGACACGACAATGAAGGTCTCGTCCATCTCCTCGCGGGAGTGCATGATGGAGTGCTTCACATCGATCTTCGTGATGGGGTCCATCGTGCCGGTCGGCTCGTCAAGGATCACGATACGCGGCTCCCGGATCAGGACCTGTGCGAGCGCGACCCGGTGTCGTTCCCCTTCGGAGAGCTGGGCGGGCATGCGGTTTAAGATCTCCTGGCCCTTCTTGGCGGTAAACCCGGCCATCTTCAGGGTCACGAGGGCTTTCCTCATCGCCAGTTCCTTGGGGAACTCGAGGCCGATCGCATCGGTGAGGTTGTCGAGCACGGTCCGGTGGGGGAAGAGGTCGTACTCCTGGTGGAGGAGCCCGATATACGCGGTCGCCCTCCCCCGCTGGTCGACTCCTGGCTTGGTCATGTCGACCCAGTCGTCGCCGATACGGACATTGATCTCGCCGCTCGTCGGCTCGATGAGTCCGGCGATGATCCCGGAGAGCGTGGTCTTACCCGCCCCGCTCTTGCCGATGATCCCGAAGATCTCCTTGGTACTGACCTCGAAGGAGACGCCGTTGACGGCTTTCACGACACCGCGGTCAGCGGAGATATAACGTTTGACCAGGTCCCGTGCAACGACAACGGTGTCCCCGATCTCCGCCTCCTCGAACGTCTCGGTATCTTCGCACCCCTTCATGAACTCGCTGATCACGTCTTTGGGCGACCCCATTTTTGCAATACTTCCTTCGACGAGCAGCATTGCACGGTTGGCGACATCCTCGATCACCTGCGAGAAGTGGGAGGTGACGACGATGCCCATGTTATTGGCCTTTGCGGACTCGATGAGCATGGAGTGGACGACCTTTGCCGTCCCCGGGTCGAGCGTCCCGGTCGGTTCATCGGCAAACAGCATGAAGGGTTCCTTTGCGAGCTGCCGGGCGAGCACGACCCGCTGCTTCTCACCCCCGGAGAGGTCACGGGCGATATGCATCATCCGGTGGGAGAGTTTCACCTCATCGATGAGGTCTGCGGCCCGGCCGATCGACTTCTCCTGCGGGTAATTGATATCATCGAGCGCATGGAGGACGTTCTCAATCACCCGGTCGTCACCGTAAAGAGCGAAGGTGCGCTGGAACATGATCGCGGTCCGGCGCATCAGGCGCCGTCTCAGTGTCTCGTCCTTCTCGTTCCAGAGGTCAACGTCGAGTGCTGACAGGGTGCCGCCACACTTGGGGCAGGTCTTTCCTGCCATGCCTGCCACGTCCATGTAATCGCACTTGCCGCAGGCTGCAACGTGGTATATGATGCGACCGCTGGTCGGGGGCTGCTCGACCCCGCGGATGAGGTGCATCAGGACCGTCTTACCGGCGCCGCTCCTGCCGATAATCCCGAGGATCTCCCCCTCGCCTATCTCAAAAGAAATATTCTTGAGAACCCTCTCGCCGTTAAAATCCATGCAGAGGTTGTCGACTGTGATCAATGGAGCCTTCATAATACCCTTGTATCTAATGTGACAGAGGTATGATATTACCTTTTATGTAATACCCCGCAGCCGTCACGATCGCAAATTTTCCCGGACCCGGGCAGGAGTTCCTGCACGATGGTCACGACTTCGCTGACGTTTTTCACCACATGGTCTGCTGCCTTGTACAGCATTTCTGGACGGTCACCCGGCTGCTGGACGGTGAGGATCGCGATGTCGGCGTTCCGCATGGCCGCGAGGTCATTGATCCCGTCCCCCACCATCAGCACCCGGTCATATTCCTGCCGGAGGTCGTGGATGATCTGCGCCTTGACCGTGGGGGTCGCGACCCCGTACACCCGGTCGCGGGGAATGCCGAAATGATCGGCCATGATCTCGAGTTTGGTGACCCGGTCCCCGGAGGCGATGAACGTAGGGACGCCCATCCGGTGCAGGGACGTGATCGTCTCCTTGGCGCCCTCGAACGGCCAGCCGCCGGCCGTAATGGTGAACTCGACTGCCTTGTGCGCCATGTTGATGATCGCCCCGCTGTTGAGCGTGACCATGATCTCCGCCTTGCACACCGACCATACGTTGCGGATGCATTCCTGGAGGTCGCCCACAAGGGCCCGTCGGTCGGCATAGAGGACGTCCCCGATATCCTCGGAGGTGAGGATCTTCCGCGTGCAGCTGACGCCAAACCCGATATTCCGGCTGATGAGGTATTCCGAGAGGAGCATGTCCGGGGAAGCGGCCATGAGGTCCTTGGAGTGGACGGGGAGGACGATGAGCACCCGGTCCGGGGAACTGAAGGTGAGCGTCGTGGTCTCGATGCCGGGGAGCAGTTTTGCATGGCAGATATCCTTCGCCACCCTATAGGTATTCAGCAGCGTTCCGGCACTGTCAAAGACTACGGCAACCGACATGATGAGACCTTCAATAAGTTGATGTATTTTTATAATGCATTGGATCAATGAAGCTGATGTTCGTTACTGAAACTGCAGAGAAGATAAAGAGCATGGAGATCCGCGGCGCAGGCCGGATTGCGCGTGCAGCGGCCGAGGCTCTCCGGGACCATGCTCTTGCCGTCAAGGCACAGAACAATACGGCGTTCCGCCAGGATATGGAGCGGGCGGCAGCCGAGCTGGTCGCGACCCGCCCGACTGCGGTCTCGCTCCCGAACGCGGTCCATTTTGTGATGGCAGGTCTTGGTGCAGCGAAGACCACCGAAGAGGCACAGGTAAGTGTGATCCGTCGGGCAGAAGAGTTCATCAACTCCTCCCGGCATGCCGTGGAGAAGATCGCGGAGTTCGGCGCCCGCCATATCCGGGACGGGGACGTGATCCTCACGCACTGCAACTCGGAAGCGGCGCTCGGCTGCATGATCGAGGCCCACCGGCAGGGAAAGGAGATCGAGGTCTTTGCAACGGAAGTGCGGCCGCGGAACCAGGGGCATATCACGATCCGGACCTTAAACGATGCCGGCATCAGGACGAACTTCATCGTCGACTCCGCGGTCCGGTCCTTCATCAACGATGTCGACCTCGTGATTGTCGGGGCGGATGCGGTGACGGTCAACGGGGCGGTGGTAAATAAGATCGGGACCTCCCAGGTCGCCCACACGGCCTCCGAGGCCCGCGTGAACGTGATCGTGGCTGCCGAGACCTACAAGTTTGCGCCCCGGACCGTAGTCGGGGAGCTGATCCAGATCGAGGAACGCCCGCCCGGCGAGGTGCTCGCAGATGAGATTGCAAAGACCCTGCCGCACGTCACGGTCCGGAACCCGGCATTCGACGTGACCCCCGCGGAATTTATCGACCTCATCGTCACGGAACAGGGTGCGATCCCGCCGCAGATGGCGTACGTGATCATCCGGGAGTATCTGGGCTGGGAGATCGGCGAGTTCCATACTGCCTTTGACATGAACGCGAACAACGGGGAGTGACATCGCGTGCAGTGCCCGGTCGCCGGCATGCGAACCGGCACACTACCGTATTCCGATGCCTTTATAGAACGGCAGAACGCTTGAGCTGTACACAACGATCGCGCTCCGCATCACGGCGTGTGCGAACAGGAAGACAACGCAGGGGATGAATCAATGGAGATACATTTTACCAAGCTGCACGGGAACGGCAATGACTTCATCGTGATCGATGAATGGGAGCATACCGTCATACCGGATGAGATGAAGGTACAGTTCGCCGCGTGCTACTGCGACCGGCGCTTCGGTGTCGGGGCAGACGGGGTCATCTTTCTCATGCGATCGGAGAAGAGCAGCCTCCGCATGCGCATCCTGCAGCCGGACGAGAGCGAGGCCGAGATGTGCGGTAACGGCATCCGCTGCATTGCCAGGTATGCGTTCGACGCCGGCTACGTGAAAGAGTCCTGCACGGTGGAGACCCTTGCCGGCGAGATGGGGGTCACGATGGGATACTCCGAGGACGCGTTCACCGCGACCATCACGATGACCACGCCGAAATTTGACCGGAAGGAGATCCCGGCGACCGGGAAAGGCGACTACATTGAGACGATCGAGGGGTACGAGGTCCATGCCGTGAACACCGGTGTCCCCCACGCAGTTATCATCGTGGACTCGGTGGATGCTGTTGACATCGAGACAGTTGCCCCGAAGATCCGCCACCACAAGAGCTTCCCTAAGGGGGCGAACGTGAACTTTGTCGAGAAGACCGGTGAGAATAGCATCCGGATCCGCACCTTCGAGCGCGGCGTGGAAGGGGAGACCCTGTCGTGCGGCACCGGGGCAACGGCATCGGCCGCGATGGTGCACAAGCTCGGCCTTGCCGGGGATGTCGTAAACGTCGAGACGATCGGGGGGCCGCTGGTGATTTACTTAAAAGACGGTGGCGCGAAGATGGAAGGCCCCGCCACTACGGTCTTTACCGGGATCATCCCGTTCTGATCCCTTTTTTTCCTGTTGTCCTCAGGCTGGCTGCCTCCCCGGGGATGTTGCGGGAAATATTCAGGAACTCCTGGATCTCCCCCGCAGCGTCGCGGATAACCCTGGTTGTTGATTCAAACCAGAGGTAGTGCCCGTCCTTGTGCCGGAACCGGAAGCTCGAAGTAATGGTATCCCGCCCGTTGCTGCGGATATCAGCGATATTCTTTACTGCCCCGGGACGGTCGTCGGGATGCACCATCGCAAGCACGTATGTACCCAGTACCTCCTGCTCCGTGTATCCCAGCAGCGTTGTCACGGACGGGGAGATATAAGTGAAGATGCACTCCGGTGTCATCCGGTTGATGATATCCACGGAATGTTCGGCAATGAACCGGTTGTTCCGCTCGTTCTGTCGCTGTTCATGTTCCGTGGCAATACGCTTGGTGATGTCCCGCGATACGCCAAGGGCCGACGTGATCCGTCCTTCCGCATCCGGGAGTGGGACCAGCGCGTGATCGAACCACATGACCCTGTCGCCGACGGTCATCGATCCATCGCTCCTTACCGGTTCGCCGGTTGCAAAGACCTGCCGGAGCGCCTTGAGCTGGTCGATGGCGATGTCCGTGGGAAAAAGGGAGGTCCGGAGCCTGCCAACGAGCGCATCCGCCGGTTTCCGGAGGAAATCGGCCGCCTGCCTGTTGATATACAGCACCCGGTCATCCTTGTCGATGACATATATCATGTCCTGCGAGACTTCTGAAAGGGAACGGTACCGGGCCTCGCTCTCGCGCAACGCGGCATCGGCCCGCTGGCGCTCGGTGATGTCCAGTGCCGTGAAGGTGACCCCGGCGCTCTCATTAGCGGGGTCCAGGGGCGTGGAACTGACAAGGACATCGATGATTGTCCCGTCTTTTTTCACCCACTGGGTCTCGATGGATCCGGTTCCGGTCCGCCGGATCTGGCCGTACTTGACCTCGCCGACGCGGTCGTACTCTTTCTGCGTTGCATATATTTTCCGGGCAGAGTGACCCACCAGTTCATCCTCCGTATAGCCGGTCATCCTGCAGAGCCGGTCATTCACTTCGAGGATGATGCGGTCCGCGACCACGCCGATCCCGATGGGCGCCACGTGGATGATACTGCGCAGCCGCGCCTCGCTCTCCCGTAACTTCGCCTCTCCCCGTTTCTTCTGGGTGATGTCCTCGAAAAGGACCGAAACCCCTTTCTGGCCGTTGTTGAAGACCATCGGGGTAACCCGGCAGAGAGAGATCCTGCCCTGCGTGGGGACTTCCAGTTCGCCCTTGAATTCCGTGCCCGCGAGACCGTCGTGGATCCAGGAAAGGACCATCGGAAATGTCTCGTCAAAGAATCGAGGGATTGCGGAATATTCGATATTTTTTCCCGTGATCTCTTTCTCGCTTATCCCGAGCAGGTCAAGGAACGGCTGGTTGAGATAGACAATGCGGAGGCTGGCGTCGAGATGCATCACGAATTCGGATGAGATGGAGAGGACAGAAGAGACCGGTAACCGGTGGGAGAGCGAGTAGATCTTTGCCATGCCGAACTGGCGCATCTCCACCTGCCCGGAGACGAGCAGGTTGTCCAGGTACCGCCCGGCAGTATTCCGGTTGATCCCGCCGCTCTTCACGATCTCCGTGATGCTGAGCCCCTTCGGGTTCTTCTTCAGAAGATCGGTGATCCGGGTGGTGATCTCCCTCCTCAGTGCCATGGGTGTTGGAACTATTCCGTTTCAAACGATATAATGATTACAATGGCCGGGGGTTTTATGAAAATAAGTTTTGCCGGGCATCCCGCGAGGGACCGGGATCAGCGGGTGCTGATACCGTCCCCGGTGATCTCGTAATCGATGGAGGCGCCTTCCGGCCGGGACCGGTGCTTCACCAGCCGTGCCCTCCTGAGGCCCGGGGTGTCGGTCTTCTCCAGCCGCACGATCACCTTGGAGAGGTGCTCGAGGGCAGTGCCTCCCAGCCCGTAATACGTGTTCTTCACCGTGTCCATGTACACCTGGTTGGTGATAATGACCGGGATCTCGTAGCGTTTCGCGTACCCGAGGAGATGGAGCATCTGCCGGGTGAGCGCCTGCATCGCGTCCCGGCCCTTTTCGAGGTCGGTACGGTAAAGGGCGGTCGCAGAGTCCATGACGAGCAGGCCCGGCTTATGTGCCTTTAAGACCTTCTCTGCCTCGAGGATCATCGTGCCCTGGTGCTCGAAGTCGACCGGCTCGAAGAGGAAGAGCCGGTCCGCGATCTTATCGGTATCATCCCCCGCTACCTGCCGGAACCGCTCGATCGAGAACCCTTCGGAATCGATCCAGACCACCGCATGGCCGGCCCGGAGGCAGGCGACCGCGGCCACCGTGCAGAGGGTGCTCTTGCCGCTCGCGGGCTCACCGAAAAACTGGGTGATGGTCCGCAGCTCGAGACCGCCCCCGAGCAGGGTGTCGAGGGCCGCATTCCCGCTGGATTGTTTCTCGGTTCTCAACATGCACCCCTCGTCATTTGCTGATCAGAATCGTCTGGATGAAGAGATAAGCGTTCTGAATACTCCTCCCTTTCAGGTATCTGACGGGGCGGTTTAAAACCCGGCACCGCAGTGGATGAAAATGAGATGCCGGGTTTTGCCGGTCTCACCCGGGTTCAAGCACATAGCAGACCGTCCCCTCTTCGGCCCCGGTTCCGGCAGGTACCCGGTCGGCCTTTACAAACCCGTTCTTCTCCAGGACCCGGATGGATGCAGCGAGGTCCGGGTATGTCGTGGCAATGATCATACGGATGCCGGGCCAGGAAAAAATCTCCGGGATCATGGACCCGACTGCCTCGGTGGCATAGCCCCGGTTCTGGAACCCGTCCAGTACCGAATACCCGAGCACCACGGCGGATTGATCGTTCTCTGACCCGACAATCCCGCCATTGCCGATCAGTGTCCTTCCCGTAGCACCGGGTTCATCGAGCACCCAGTACCACGCGGCAAAGACAGGCCCTGTCGTATCGGTACACATCCGGATAAACTCCCGGATCACGCCCTCGTCCATGAGCGGCGGCGGCCATGCGGGAGGGATACCGGCACTGAGAAGGCGGGCAAGCTCAGTTTTGTCGTTCAGGTCTGCCGCGAGAATTTCCCGGGTGGCTGGAATGAGTTCGAGTCGCCCGGTGCGGAAGGAGGAAGTCATATCAGGTAAAACCGGTTTTTCAGAGAAGCAATGAGGTGGTATTCCGCGGGGAACGGGCAGGTTACTTCTTCAATCGTTCCCACGCCTTCTCTTCGACAATCCGGAGCACGTCGCGGACCGGCAGATCCAACTCGGCGGCAAATGCCCGTGCCGGCTCGAACTCTGCCTTGAGCGTGTATACCGAGCCATGCATCCACCCGAGTTTCACCGGCAGTTTCCGGCGCTTCCCGCCAAGCCGGATCTCCACCTCTTCGGTTGTCCGGTCCGCAATGAACCGGTGGACGGCAGGGAGACAGCGGATACCCAGCGACCCCAGCTCGCGGGCCATCAGCTCCGCGAGCTGCACGCTCGTTTCCGGGAGGCTGATGACCCGGACCAGGAACCCCGGCCTGCCTTTCTTCATGATCACCGGCGTGGCACTCGCGTCCCGGGCCCCGGCGTCCATGAACCGGGCGATCGCGTGGGCGATCACCTCGCCGCTCACGTCGTCTACGTTCGTCTCAAGGATATCAACGATATCCTGTGGCAGTTCACCGGATGCCCCGGCAGAGCCGGTCGTCTCGACAACCATCGCCCGGAGCACGTTGGGCGAATGAGGGGGGTTGCGGGTGCCGGCCCCGTACCCGACTGCCTTTATCGTGTATGCCGGCAGCGCCTCATTGCTGATCGCATGTGCCGCAAACTCGGCAAGGAGTGCCGCGCCGGTCGGGGTGCAGAGCTCTCCTGTATGGATGCCGGAGACCGTGGCAAGGCTCGTGTGCCGGAGGATGGCTGCCGTTGCCGGCGCCGGGATGGGGAAGGTGCCGTGCGAACCGTTGCCGGTCCCGTGCCCGAGCGTGACGGGGAGGATCCGGATCCCGTCCACGTTCAGCGTGTGCAGGGCGGTGCAGGCCCCGACGATATCGGCGATCGCATCATCGGCCCCGACCTCGTGGAAGTGGACGTGGGCCCCGTGCACCTCTTCCTCGGCCGCGTTGAGCCGCTCAAAGACCCTTCGTGCCATCGCGAGTGCCGGTCCCGGCACGTGGGGGGCAGTCCCGTCCAGCCGGCCCAGTACTTCGGAAAGGGTCCGGTGGACCGGCAGGGCTTTGGTCTCGATCCTGAGCGCCTGGATCCCGGCCCGGGTCACGCGGGAGATCGCCGGCTCTGCTACGACCGCTTTCATCGCACGCACGACAGTTTCCCGGTCCGCCCCGCAGTCCAGCAGGGCCGCGGTGATCATGTCGCCCGCAGCGCCGTGAAAGGGATCGAGTATGAGGAGACGCATTATCAGTACTTATAAATCCCTGCGTATATGACCTTTAAGGTAATGCCAGAAGTGCAATTGAGGGTGGATTCCGCGTACCCCGGCGACCAGGGTGGCGGAAAGGCCCGGCTGGATCCCGAAACAATGCTCGCACTCAAGATCTCGCCCGGCGATCTTGTGGCGATCGAGGGGAAGCGGCGGACTGTCGCGAAGGTCTGGAGGTCACTGGTCGAGGACTGGAACCAGAAGAAGATCCGGATCGATAATTTTACCCGGATCAATGCCGGGGTCAGCATCAACGACACGGTCAGGGTCGCGAAGATCGCAGACGAGATCGAGGCAAAACGGGTCGTGCTTGCACCACCCGAGGACCTCCCGAAGAAGATCCCGATCGCAAACAACCCGCACGTTGTCAACGGTCTGATCGATTTCCCGGTCGTGAAGAACGATACCGTCCCGGTGATGCTCGGCATGCCGTTCATCCAGCCGCAGATTATCGGCTTCAAGGTGGTCGAGATCGAGCCCGAGGAAGCGGTCATCATCACCAAGAACACCTCCGTGGAGTTCTCGGACAAGCCGGCTGCTGGCTTCGAGGGTATCAAGCGGTTCAGTTACGAGGATATCGGAGGTTTAAAAGACGAGCTCCAGCGTCTCCGGGAGACGATCGAGCTCCCGCTCCGGCACCCGGAACTCTTCCAGAAGCTCGGGATCGAGCCGCCCAAGGGCGTGCTCCTGTACGGCCCGCCCGGTACGGGCAAGACCCTGATCGCAAAGGCGGTGGCAAGCGAGAGCGGTGCGCACTTCATCTCGATTGCCGGGCCCGAGGTCATCTCGAAATATTACGGGGAGAGCGAGCAGCGGCTCCGCGAGGTCTTCGAGGAGGCACGCGAGAACGCACCCTCGATCATCTTTATTGACGAGCTCGACTCCATTGCCCCCCGGCGCGAGGAAGTGACCGGGGAGGTGGAGCGCCGGGTCGTTGCCCAGCTCCTGACCATGATGGACGGCCTTGAGGAACGCGGGCAGGTTGTCGTGATCGGTGCAACGAACCGTGTCGATGCAATCGATGCGGCACTCCGCAGACCCGGCCGGTTCGACCGGGAGATCGAGATCGGTGTCCCGGGCGAGCCCGACCGGATCGAGATCATGAAGATCCATACCCGTGGCATGCCGCTTGCCGAGGATGTGAGCCTTGATTCCCTTGCCCAGCAGACCCATGGTTTTGTCGGCGCGGACCTTGCGGCCCTTGCACGCGAGGCGGCAATCCGTGCCCTCCGGCGTTACCTGCCGGATCTGGACCTTGATGCAGAAGAGATCCCGGCAGAAGTGCTTGACCGGCTCAAGGTGCTGGCAAGTGACTTCAGGAGCGCCCAGCGCGACGTGGGCCCGAGCGCGATGCGGGAAGTGATGCTCGAGGTATCGCACGTGAAGTGGCAGAATGTCGGGGGTCTTGAATCTGCAAAGACCGAGGTGAGGGAAGCAATCGAACTCCCGCTCACCGATCACCAGAAGTTCGAGGACCTCGGGATCGAGCCCCCGCGGGGCATCCTCCTCTACGGCCCGCCCGGCACAGGCAAGACCCTGATCGCAAAGGCTGTGGCAAGCGAGAGCGGCGCGAACTTCATCCCGGTCCGGGGGCCCCAGCTCCTCTCCAAGTGGGTAGGCGAGAGCGAGCGGGCGGTCCGCGAGGTCTTCAAGAAGGCCCGGCAGGTCTCCCCCTCGATCATCTTTTTCGACGAGATCGATGCGCTGGCACCGGCCCGCGGCACGAGCAGCGACTCGCACGTGATCGACAACGTGCTCAACCAGATCCTGACCGAGATGGACGGGCTCGAAGAGCTCAAGGACGTCGTGGTCATGGGAGCCACCAACCGCCCGGACATCGTGGACCCGGCACTCCTGCGGGCCGGCCGGTTCGACCGGCTGGTCTATATCGGTGAACCCGATCTGGAGGGCCGGAAGAAGATCATTGGCATCCACACCCGGTTTATGCCCCTTGACAGCTCCACGCTCAACGAGGTCGTGCAGCTGACCGAACGGTTCAACGAGGACGCGCTTGGCGAACTGGTCGAGAAGCTCGGGAAGGACAAGGCAGTCACGATTGCGGACGTGAAGGCAGCCATCACACCGGCAAAGGACGACAGCACCGGTCTTCCGGCCGGGATGAGGCGGAAGCGGTTCCTTGAACTGCTTGGAGAGAAGAAACTTACCTTCACCGACCTGGCCCGCGAGCAGCTGGCCGCAGACCTTGCCGGCATCACGGAAGGTTTTGTGGGGTCAGACCTCGAATCTCTCTGCCGCGAAGCCGGCATGCTCGCCCTCCGCGACGGCTCAGCGACCGTGACAAAGAAGCATTTCGACGAGGCCCAGAAGAAGGTTCACCCGACGATGAACGACAACCTCCGGCAGTACTACGGCAAGATCCAGCAGCACTTCAAGGGCGGACTGCCAAAGCAGGTCCAGCCTCCGGAGTATCAGTAAATTTTTTTTCCGACAGGCTATCAGACCTGGAGGACGAGAAGAACCATCAGGATTCTTTGAGTTATCCGTGTAGAAGCATCAGGACGCCAATTACGATCAGCAGCCCGGCAAACATCATCTGCAAATTCTTACCGGAGCAACTGTGCGCACACCGCACACCGAACCGGGCAAGCGGGATCGTGGTAATCGCCAGGATCGCGAAGGTCACGAGGTCCACGTACCCGATCGAGAACGGCGGCAGGCCTGCGACACCGATCCCGTTGATGACATACGCAGTCACGGCACCGGCTGCCGAGAAGATGAGGCAGGCCGATGAGGTCCCCACCGCACGGTGGATCGGGTAGCCGAGCAGGATGACCAGGACCGGTACCAGCAGGGCACCGCCTCCCAGCCCGGTCAGCCCGGATACGATCCCGATGCAGAAGCCGAGCACGAGATGGATGCCGGGCGACCCCCGCGGCTCGCAGGTACGGCACTCGCGGAGGTGCCAGACCATGCGGATCGCAATCAGGATGAGGAGCGTGGCAAAGAACATCCGGAGTACGATGCCCGGCAGGTGGACGGCAAGCGTGCCTCCAGCGAGCCCCCCGAATACTGCGGCAATTCCCATCGGCACGGCAGCAACCCAGTTCACTGCCCCGTGGCGGTGGTGGGCCAGCGCCCCGCTCGCCATGGTCGGGATCATCACGGCAAGCGAAGTGCCGAACGCAACCCGGGTGGCGAGCGTGGAGTCCATCCCGCCAAGAGAATACAGCCAGTACTGGACCGGCGTCATCAGGGCTCCCCCTCCGATACCGAAGAGCCCGGAGGCCGTGCCGGCACAGATGCCGGTAACGAAGAGACAGACGTACTGTACGATCGGGTCCATGGCATCCTCAAAAAATGTTGAATAATTATTATCTGCCGAATCTACAATAGTCTAACGGGGAACAACCATGAGTAAAGCAGCACTCCTGATCATCGACATGCAGAACGACTTTGTTCTTGAGGGGAAACCGCTGAAGGTTGCGGGGGCACGGGCCGTTGTCCCGAAGATCCAGTCCGTGCTCACGGAGTTCCGGAAGCGGACCCTGCCGGTATTCCATGTCCTGCGGGTCCACCGGCCGGATGGATCGGACGTGGAGATCATCCGGCAGGAACGGTTCAGGCAGCAGCCGTTTGCCGTTGCCGGCACGCACGGGGCGGCAGTGATCGATGAACTGGTACCCGTAAACGGGGAGCACGTGCTCACCAAGACCCGGATGAGCGCGTTCATCGGGACCGAGCTCGACCTGATGCTCCGGACCCTCGGTGTGACAACGGTCTATGTGACGGGCATCCAGACGCCGAATTGTATCCGGACAACGGTCTTTGACGCGATTGCGTACAACTACCCGGTCGTACTGGTCGACGATGCAGTCGGGGCTTCGTCCGAAGAGGTGCACCGGGCCAATGTCCGGGACATGCAGAATATCGGGGTGCGGATTATACAATCTGCCGAAGTGCCCGGCATGCTCGGCTAATGGGACGGTTAAAAAAAATTATTGTTTCCGGATATAATCCCGGAGAAGCCAGATGCCGACAATGATCACGGCAATGTAATAGATCGCCGATGCAACCGGCACGAACTGGTCGGAAATCCATGTCCTGATCAGTTCCTGGATCACGAAATAGAGCTGGAATGTTGCGATCAGGATGAAGAGTCCGACAATGAGATACATAATACCGAGCCATTCACTGCCCGGTGTCTTCTTCTCGGGATTTTTCTGTTTCTCGGTCATGGGTGATACCTGTGGTGCGACAGGCGCCGGACTCTCCGGGACCTGACGCATGATCTCTTCAGCGTTCATGGGTCTCTCCTCCGTATATGGATGAAGACGGCGAGTGAACCCAGGGCAAGAAGGGCGAGCGGTGCTGCAAAGCCGGGGGATTTCATCGTCGTATACGGCTGTGGGGACAACGCGGGTTCACCGGAACCCTGGACGAACTTCGAGGTCTCGATCTCTTTCGTCACAAACTGCGTGTCTTTGCTCACGATCTGCCCGGGACGGAGCCGCACATTCCCTTCACCCCTCTTGATGATGACATCGTCCTTCCAGACAAGCACCTCGAACACGTAGTTGTACTGATCGGGGACCGTCAGCGTCACTCCTGATACTTTCGTTGCACCTGGCCGGATACTCTCAACCGTTGCCTGCTGTTTGTCAGCAAGGAGTCGGGCATCCTCTTCTTTTGCCTTCACTTCGAGGGTAAACGCCCCGCTCTCTTGAGGGTCATCGTTGGTGAAATACACATCGGTCTGGATATTCACCCGGTCGCCCTCCACCTTCCTGACTAAAAAGTCGATGTCAGAGATTGTAAGGCCGGTCTTCTGGTTATCGGGGGTGAGCCGCTCAAGGCTGTACACGGTAATCTCGCCCTGCCCTTTGCGCTGGTTGTTCTCATAGATGGTGCTGACAAGCCGGTAGGAGCCTTTACGGGGGAGGACAATTGCCTGGGAGACCGAGCCGGACCCGCGGACGCCAAGGAACCCGGCGTCGCTTGTCTTCTCCGCGACCATGAGGCCGCTCTCGGTGTTATAGGCTTTGAGCTGGACGCGGGAGATGCCGGAGGAGACACCATACGTATTCTGGATATCGGTGGTCACGTTCATGGTGACCTCAGCGCCCGTGACCTTTTCAGCGCCGACCGTCATACTACTGACATGGACCGAGCTGTCCTTGAGACAGCCGGCACTGATCACCAGCATGCTGAGCAGCAGGAGGACCAGTACGGTCAGGAACGGGGGAAGGAAATGTCGGTTCATGGATATCATCAAAACGAATAGAACTATTTTTATTTTAATTATTGATAAAGACGCTGATTAGTGAAAAAGTCGTTTCAGTCATTTTCAGGGCTTCCCGGCACGGGGAATCCGAATAGACCGGTGTCGTGTTTCCTGCACCCGGAAAAAGATGGGGGAAATGAAGATTATTCGCAGTAGATATCGTTTGCCCACTCTTCTACAACTCTCTTGGGCTGCCTGCCGCCCCGGAAGTGCCGGCGCTGGGATGAGGAACGTTCGCGCCCGGTCTCCTCCTCGTCATCGGCGGCCTTTCCTGAGACTGCCGCGGGAGCGGGTGTTCCCGGTGCCGGCTGCTGCCGGGGGTCTCTCCGCTGGTGGTGTCGCTGGCCGCCCTGGTTCCGGCCCTGGCCCCGGTCTCGACGGTCGCGCCTCCGCTGTCCCTGGTGCTGCTGGGATGGTGAAGCCGGTGCAGGCTGGCTGCCCGGTGTCTGTTGTGGCTGGTCTGATTCTTCCGCCATAATTGTCCGGCAGATCATTCGGGGCAGAGAGAAGAAATAGTTTGGCATCGCAGCCCTGCCAGACCGCTGTACACGCGCTGCGGGTTCCCGTATAATGAACAACTATATACGCCAGCGTCCAATTTTGTATGAAAAATAACCGGCACTCAAATCATGTCCAACGTTACCACCCTTCTCGATGCAAAGAGCGTTCCTGAAGCAAAAGCAGCGCTCGTCTGCCCCTCGCGGAACGAGACTTACAGCTATAAAAAGCTCCGGGACGAGATGAACCGGGTAGGCCTCGGCCTCCTCTCGCTCGGCGTGAAGAAGGGCGACCGGGTCTGCATCTACCTGGAAAGTTCGCCGGAGTACCTGATCAGCTACTTTGCGCTCTGGCGGATCGGAGCGGTCGCGGTGCCGACCAACATTGTCTACAAGGGAGAGGAACTGCTGCACGTGCTCAACGATGCCGGTGCGATCGCGGTGATCACGGACCGGCAGGGCGCCGGCGTCATCAGCAGTATCCGGAAGGACGCCCCCACGGTCTCCCATATCATCTGCTGCGGCGGGGCGTGCGACGGGACCGTGGCCTGGGAGTCATTCCCTCCCGCTCCGGCGAATATGCGGGCGGCCAACTGCTCGACCGAAGACCTCTGCCACATCCAGTACACGGCCGGCACGACCGGAAAGCCGAAAGGAGCGATGCTCACCCACGGCAACTGGATGACGGCGCTCGACACGGAACGCGACGCCCTCCGGCTCCGCCCCGTTGATACCTACCTTGGCATCTACCCGATGGGCCATGTCGGCCTCTCGTGGGGGCTCGCGGCAATCCGGGCCGGGGGTACGTATGTCATGATGGAGCGGTTCGATCTCGAACGCTACCTTGCCCTGGCAGAGCAGTATAATGTAACAATCCTTGCCGGCATGCCGCCGGTCATCCACTCGCTCGTCCATGCTGCGCCCGGCACCGGGCCGCGCCTCCGGTGCGCCCGTGCGATCATCTCAGGGGGTGGTGTGCTCCTGCCGGTAGTCTGGGAGGCATTCGACCAGCGGTACCATATCCCGGTGGCGAACTCCTACGGACTCTCCGAGACGATCGTGATCGGTTCAGGCACCACGACGTTGCCCGAATTCCCGCAGCTCACGAAAAATTTCCAGAGCGTGGGGGTTGCGGTCGGTTACACGGAGCTGAAGATCGTGGACACGGCTGACCCGGAGAAAGAGCTGCCGTTTGGCGAGAGCGGGGAAGTTGCCATCCGCGGCCCGGCGGTAGCGAAGGGATACTGGAACCTGCCGGACGCGACCCGGGAGGTATTCCGGCATGACGGCTGGTTCCTGACAGGCGACATCGGAGACCTTGATGCGGAGGGGATCCTCTGCATCACCGACCGGAAGAAGGACATGATCATCATGTCCGGCTGGAAGATCTATCCCACGGAAGTGGAGAACGCGATCGTCCGGCACCCGGCGGTTGCGGATGTCGCGGTCTTCGGTGTGCCGGACGAGCGGAAAGGAGAGGTCCCGGTTGCGGCGGTCGTGCTCAGGCCCGGCGCCGCCCTGACCGAGGAAGAATTTACAGCCTACTGCCGGGACCACTTGGCCGGGTACAAGGTCCCCCGTAACCTGATCATCGTGGACGCCCTGCCCCGGGTCCACGGCTGGAAGCTGCTGAGGCGGGACCTCCGGCAAAAGTTCGGCGGATCGCGCTCCTAATCCGATTTGGCGGGATATTCTGCGACAAAATCACCCCGGGCCCCACAAGCCTTTTAAGCAGACATTCAATAATACTCTCCGGTGCATCCCCGATGGCAGCCCCGACAGATACAAAAAGCCGGATTCAGGACGTCCCGATCAGCGGGAGGACTAAGAAGCGGACCACCGGCATTATCGGTCTCAACCTGCTGCTTGACGGCGGGTTTCCCGAGGGGACCCTTGTCATGATCTACGGCACACCGGTTGCCGGGGTCGACCTTGCCGCTGTGCAGTTCTGGAAGGCGGAAGGCGGGGAAGAGGGCACGTACTTCATGAACGATGGCGATGTGGACGTGGGCATGATCGATGCCAGCGAGCTGCATCCTGAAATGTACCTGACCCAGATGGCGGGGAGCAGGATTGTGATCGACTCGCTCTCGGCGATTGTCATCAAGTACGGGATTGACGGGGCGCTCAAGTTCCTGCGGATGTCCCGGGAGGAGATGAAGAGACGCGGGGCGAACATGATGTTCGTTGTTTATACCGGCATCCACTCGCCCATGGAGATGACCAAGCTGATGCGTGCAGCGGACGTGGTCATCGAGTTCAAGACCAATATCCAGCAGGCAGAGATCGAGCGGACGCTTGCCGTCCATAAGATCAAGGACGCAGCAGCACCCCAGCGGCTGCTGCCCTTCATCATCACCGAGAAGGGCATCGAGGCCTCGACCACGTCAAGAGTGGTGTAAGGCGGGTTTTCCCTTTTTGTTTTGTTACAGCCGGTTGATATTACCGGTATTTTAAAAAAAATTATATCTTGATCGGGAACGGGTACCCGGCATCGATCACCGTGTACTGGTCCCCCGAGGTCATCAGGAGCGTGACAATGACCCGGTCGGTTCCGGTCGTACCCATCAGCGTCACGCTGGTCCCGATCCCCGGTTTCTTCCTGACCTCCTGCTCCGTGACACAGTCCGAACGGATGACGGTCACCGTCATGGTCTGGACCATACCGAGTCCCCGACCGCCATCGAAGCGCACGGTGATGGTCGGGTTCTTGTTGATCGTGTTCCGGTCAACGGTGATGCTGACATCCTCGTACGCCGGCAGGTATTGGAACGGTCCCGGTGTGAGCGAGCAGGTGTCGCCGGGGGAAGGTGATGTTGTTTCGGGTACTGCACCGGAGGGAACCGTTACGGGAGTACCGGAAGAGCCTGGTATACTATTGAGGCAACCGGCAGTGAGGACATTGAGGACTGCAATGAAGAGGAGGATCGACCATGGGCCGTGCTGCATACCAGAACATATCTCCCGGCTGCGGTTAAGTGTTCCGGCACAATAAAAAAATGGAAAATCCGGAGAATTAAAAATTTTCAGTAGTTTGATTCAGGCATGTCGTGGGTCTGGGTCTCCCTGAGAAAAATCACTTATTCTCAAAACATTCCCTGCACGTCATCGTCTTCTTGATCAGCCCCATCATACGGATGCAGTTACTGCACCCCTGGACGCCGCAGTGCTCGCACTGCCGCAACTGGCTGGCCGGGACAACCTTCCCGCAGTGGGGGCATTCATACATGCCCTCATCAGCCTCTTCATGATACTCCTCAGCGCCATCATCCAGGGATTCATCATCTCCACCGCTCATGGCATCGTACATCCGGAACACCATCGCTATCAGATCGCAGAAGATCCTCCAGACCAGGCTCCCGAAAACAAGGAACCCGATCCAGAACAGGGGTGAGGTTGTGGGATTTTGCAGAAGGGCCGAGGTGTTGATGAGTGACTTCACTGCGGAATCAGTTCCCGTTGTTGAAAACCCGGCACTGATCCCCAGCAGGGAGATGAGGATAATTACGACTGCCCCAATAATGTAGATGAGCCTTTGGTGGTTTTTTACCATACGGGTCATGAAGGGAAGCGTATTATCCGTGGCAGCGCACTCCCGCCCGGGTTTTTTACCGGGGGTGGTCCGCGGCTGGTGGGGAGCAGCCTCGTATTCACTCGCATGAGTCTCGTATAACCGGTTATCCGCCCGGCTGACAATCGTTCGATTATCGGGCCGGGTCTTCGGAAACGGGTAACCGCATTTGTTACAGAACCGTGCCTCGTCATCAGCGGCCGGGGTCCCGCAACTGGGACAAGTCTTTGCCATAATCTTTCGCAAGAAGATAATGGTTCCGTATAACCCGATGAACCTGTTGATCCGGCCCGGAAATTTCCCGGCTGTACAAAAAAGAGAGCCCGGGTGTTACAACGCGAGCCGGACTTCCTTTGCCGCTTCGCACATGTTCTTGAGTTTCCAGTAGGCTGCCTCGCGGCTCCGCATCCGCAAGCCGCAGTCCGGATCGATCAGCAGGATCTTCGGGTCGAAATATTCCACGGCTTTCTCGATCCGCTTACGGATCTCCGGCACGGTCTCGATCTCCTCCGATGACGAGTCAACGCACCCGTACCCGAGCATCTTGCCGGTCAGGTCCCGGCGCGAGATGATGTCGACGTTTGCCTGGTTCTTCGAGAACTCGAAGTCAAAGACATTGACGTTGTATTTCAGGATCTCGTCGATCACGTTGCCGATGTTCCCGCAGACATGCATGCAGGTAGGGACGCGGACCGCAGATGCAATCTGCTCAACTGCCTGCTTGCCGATCGCGAGGTCGGCAATACCGGTCGAGAGGATCGGCTCGTCGATCTGGATCAGGGTGACACCGGCCGCTTCAAGGCTCCGTGCCTCGACAACGAGCGCAGCGGAGAGGTCGAGTGCCAGCTCCTCCTTGTTCCGGTACATCGGGGTGCTGATATGGAGGCCGTGGGCGAGCGTTGACGGGCCGGTGATGATCCCCTTCACTTTCGGGAACTTCGAGATCGTATACTTCGTATCCGCCACCGTGATCGCGGAAGCGGCCGGCTGGATCTTGCCTATGACCTCCTGCCCCTTGACACCCGGCAGTTTCCCGGCAAAGGCCCCGATCATGTCCCCCCGCACCTGCCCGTCCGAGATGATATCGATGCCGGCCCCGATCTGGTCGGCGACTGCGGTCTCGACCGCGGAATGGAGCGGGTCGAAGAGGCTCTTGAGCCCTCCGGCTTTCACCACCGGGTAACTGCCGACAACGGTCGTTGCCAGTACTTTATTGATGAAATATGCTTTGGACATGGGAAACCGGGTTGAATTGTTACAGATTGATTGTTCCGGAAGAAAAAATAGTTCGTGGTCGGGATCAGGGGACCAGCCGGTGCATGTCGCGGGGGAAGAGGACCGCTTCGCGCACATTTGAAAGACCGAGCATGGTCATGACAAGCCGGTCGGCACCCAGGCCCCAGCCCGCATGCGGCGGCATGCCGTAGCGGAACGGCTTAAGATAGAACTCGAAGCTCTCGGGGTTCAGGCCTTTCCTCCTGATCTGGTTGACGAGAATGTCGTACCGGTGCTCCCGCTGGGCGCCGCTCGAGAGTTCCATCCGCGGGTGCATCATATCGAATGCCTTGCAGATCGAGGGGTCGTCCTCGTACTGCATCGCGTAGTAGGGCCGGATCTCGGAGGGCCAGTCCACGATGAAGTAGTGGCCGCCCATCTCGGCGCCGATCGCCCGCTCGGCCGCCGGGCTGATGTCGTCGCCATACTTGATCGGTTCGTCGATCTTCTTCTTCGCGATCTCGATCGCTTCTGCGTACGGGAGCCGGGGGAACGGGGCTTTCGGCACGGCAAAGTCGGTGATCTCTAGGTTGGCGAGCTGGGTGCTGCATGTCTTATTGACGTACTCGTAGATCCTGACGATCAGGTCCTCGAGGATGCGCATGACCTCGAGGTGGTCGGCAAACGAAACCTCGATATCGATACTTGTCGCCTCGTTGAGGTGCTTTGTCGTGTTGTGCTCCTCCGCCCGGAAGATCGGTCCGATCTCGTACACCCTCTCGCAACCGGCAGCCATCATCATCTGCTTGTAGAGCTGCGGGCTCTGATTCAGGAAGGCCTCCTTGTCGAAGTAGGCGATCGGGAACAGTTCGGTCCCTCCCTCGGTGGCAGCCGCCACGATCTTGGGGGTGGTGATATTCGTGAACCCGTTTTCGTGGAAGTACTGGTTGATCGCGAAGCACGCGGCGCTGCGGACTTCAAAAACCGCCGCAACGCGGGGCCTCCGCACATCGAGGAACCGGGCATCGAGGCGGGTGTCCATCTCTGCGAGGACTTTCTCGGAGACATCGAGTGGGAGCGGGGTCTCGGCGAGGCTGATGATCTCGATCGATTCGGGCACGAGCTCGCGGCCGCCGGGAGCCTTGTCGATCGCCTTGACCGGCCCGGTGACCCGGACAACGGACTCGCGGGAGACCGCTTTAAGCGCTGCAAGGACGGCTTCAGGTACTTTCTTCTTGGGGATGGTCACCTGGATGATGCCGGTCCGGTCGCGGATCAGCATAAAGGCAAGGCCGCCAAGGTCCCTGACCTCGTGGACCCAGCCGCAGACTTCCGCGTGGCCGCATTCCGGTGTGACGTTCTGTATGGGTATGCGCATTAAAATCCTATAACAATGGGTCGGGGGGGGTAATGAGATTATTGTGCTGATGTTCGAAGAACTATGAGGGATTCCTCTCGTCCCTACGGTTCTGATAAATCCGAGACCTTCATCAGGAAGTCGAGAAAGAGAGGACCTGAAGGATCTTCGACATGTCGAAAGTCATCAGACTTGAGACAGGAGAAGAAATTCATCAGAATTTCTTCGATTGGTCGAAAGTTTGAAGAACCCTTCGATATGTCGAAATTCATCAGAATTTCTTCGATTGGTCGAAACTTTGAAGAACCCTTCGATATGTCGAAATTCATCAGAATTTCTTCGACCCAGTCGGAACTCGAAGAACGCTGATGCGTTCTTCTCCTCCTCCTGGCTCTATCGAGCCAGTCGGATTCCACAACCCATATAATATTTATAAACCTCTCTTTAATAGAAGAACTATGGCAGATCCAGCACAATCCCCTGAGTCGCAGGGCAAACAAGGGTGGAGTACCGGCACCAAGGTGCTTGTCGGAGTCATCGCCCTTATTTTCATTGTCGCAGTTATCGCGATTGTCACCCTGAGTATTGCGGTTGCCGAGACACAGGCAGGGACTTCGTTCCCTTACACAACCACCTACCGGGTCAGCATCCCTGATGGCGAGCCCGTCACGATCGGCAGCACCAGGATCCTTGTCATGACCTACGAGAACGAGGTCATGACCGAAGTTGATGGTGTCAAGGAAAAGCTGATCACCGGCCAGGAACGGGTCATCAGCCCGCGGTCCGCAAAGATCACCGCACTTGGTATCCCCCTGATGGACACGGATTTCCAGATCACCCTGACGTATCTTGGCACCTCCGGCAAGAATGCCCTGTTTGACATGAACGTCAGGACTTCAAGACAGGTCCCCGAGCTGGTGGTCAGCAAGCTGATCCCATCCAGCATGAACGCCCAGCCGGCCTGAAAATAAAAAAAATCTTTTATTCCACTACCCGCATTGGCGGGTACAGGACATCTTCTCTCTCGTCAAGCGATATCGTTGCCACGGTCGTATTGATCTGATCAATCGGGTTTGCGAGGATCTTCGCAGTCGAGAGCGTGTACAGGGTGTCTCCGATATAGAGCGAGCGTTTTACTTCGTTTCTGGAGCTGCCGTACCAATAGTGGCTGCTCCCACCCGTTCCATGTTCAACGGTACCCCGCAGGACAAAACCTGCCGACGGGTCGACACCGAAGACATACGCGCCGTACCAGATCTGCGGCTGGTCGCCGATCAGTTTTTCGGACCGGGCCGCATCCTGCCGGACAACCCGGGCCGGGATCACGAGGAGGTTCTTTGCCTTGTCAAAGAGGAAGGCCTTGTGATCCGAGAGTGCCGCCGAGTCCGAGCCGGCATCACCGATCTCGACCTTTCCCACCTGTTTTGGGTTTTCAACATCGCTCACGTCAAAGAGGGCGAGCTTGATGCCCTGCGTCGAGACGCCGCCCCAGTCATTGGTCCTCGTCTCCTTGCCAAGCCCGATGATGTGGGTGCTGTCGTACGGGTGGAGGTAATCAGAGTAGCCCGGGATCTTGAGCTTGCCGAGGATCTTCGGGCTCGTGGGAGTCGAGAGGTCGATCACAAAGAACGGGTCAACCCGCTTGAAGGTCACCATGTAGAGCCGGTCGCCTATGAACCGTGTCGAGTAGATCTGCTCCTGCTCGGCGATGTGCGTCAAGGAACCGATCGTCTTCATGCCGGAGTCCAGCACGAAGACGTTGTTGTACTCGAACGACCCCCGGGTAGTGTAAACACTCGACGTGGTTGCAACGCGGAGGTTGTCATGGTATTCGTCCATGGCAAACTGGTTCTTCAGGTATCCCGGCACATCGCCCCTTGCGACATAATTGATGGCGCCGTTGTCGATCGCAATCTTATGGATGGCAGTTGTGCTCTGGTCGATCTCCTTCTTTGTGATCTTCTCCACTTCCTGCGCTTTCATCTCCGTGATCACCTCCTGCTTCTCGCTCTCGCTCATCGCGTTGAAGTCCTCCCAGAGGACTGACGAGACGGACCCGGACGACGATCCCGCGCTGCTTACTTCCCGGTCATCGATTGCGATCGCCGGTTCCACCCCACCTCTCCGATAGATGCTGTGGTACTTCTGGTAGCTGATGTACATCGCGTCCTGCGATACGTACATGATGTTGCCGCTGCCGACAAGGTACGTTTTTGCGTCCTTCTCGTTTGCGCTGGGTGTGTCAAATGAAGTGATTGTCGTAAACGCGTACGACCGTTCGGGGTTGTCGAAGTAGTAGACATCCGGTGTGATGATGCACTTCGCACTCTCTCTCACGCACGGGACAATGATCTCCTCGTCCCGGTAAGTGGAGACCTTCTCGCGGGTGACGAGATAGAGGTTGCTGCCGATCAGGCGGGCATCGGTATAGTCGCCGTCGATCTCGTAGTCTTTTGTAACTTTCGGGTTCTTCCGGTCGGTGATATCGTAGAAGACGGCGCGGGTGACGGGATTGTAGGGTATGTAGGAACGCAGGGATTTCACCTGCCGGGCAGAAACCGGGCTGTCATTTTCTGAAATGGCGCTCGTACCGGTCGTGAAGAGGACGAGCCGGTTGCCGGAGACGAAGATTTCCTTTGGCGTGTCGTCAATCGTGGTCTTTGAAATAATCGTGGCGGTCGATGCCGGGTACGCATCCACGATGGTCAGGGTGTCGCCCGATATGACGTAGATGTATCGCCCGTCGTTTTTCACAACGTCCGGTTCATCGACACCGGCGACCTGCACATTGGTCTGCGAGTAATCCGTTGCTCCGGTCCCAGCGGACGGCGCGGATGCAGTAAGTCCTTTGGCCGATTCGGCAACTGCACTCTGCGGGACACCCACTGCGACATCCCTGGCCATGACGGCACCCGTGGCATAATAGTCTCCGTCCGCCTCAGCGGCAAGTTTCGTATTCTCTTCAATGTACTCGCGGATCTCGTCCGCGGAACTGAACTTCTTTATCTCACCTGCCGCGGGCGATGTCGTAGAACCGGTGCAGCCGGCAGCGATGATGGCGGCTATGACAAGGGTGGCAACAGCAAGGGAGAAGAGGATCCTGCGTGACATAATCAACCAGGAGTTGATGAGCGCGAAAAGATAATGAATCTGGCGTTAACTGCGAAAAAAATGGCAGATATCGCGAATCCGGGTGTCCGCGGGAACGCCCGGTAATCCCGCCGACCTGCCCCGGGGCCCGGCAGCACACGCCATGCAGGGACCGGATCCCTGATACACCTGAAAATCCGGTTACGAATTATCTTCTGACGGATCGGATGTCTTTTTGTCAGGAGCCGGGCGCCGGAGCATCTGGATCACGATGGATACCACGGCAAGCATCGAGATGCCGATGATCATGTAGATGATGAGACTGAAATTCTCCCTGACGATCGGAAGGCCGCCAAAGAAAAAGCCGGCGAGCGAGAACGCAACGATCCAGAGAACCCCCCCGATCACGTTGTAGGAGAGGAACCAGCGGTAGCGCATCTTCCCGACACCGGCAAGGAACGGTGCAAAGGTCCGGATAAAGGGGATGAACCGCGCGATCACGATGGTAATGCCGCCATACTTCTGGAAATATTCCCGGGTCTTCTCGAGGTGTTCGGTCTTGACGAAGCTGTACTTCATGTCAAGGACTTTCATGCCGGCAGTATGCCCGATCCAGTAATTCACGGTATCCCCGAGGATCGCGGCGGCAAGGAGCGTGACAATGAGGATCTCGATATTGAGGTAACCGGCCCCGGCAAGCGTGCCTGCAACAAAGAGCAGCGAGTCTCCCGGGAGGTACGGCAGGACCACAAACCCTGTCTCGCAGAAGATGATCGCAAACAGGATCAGGTAGGTCCAGAACCCGTAGCTCTCGATGATCCCCGGGAGGTACTTGTCGATATGGAGAACGAGGTCAATAAAAACAAACGGCAGGTCCATTTCCTGATATATCTGCCGTGGGATACCATAAAAGCTCTATCGGGACTGTAAAACCCGGCTGTTCATCACGGCCGTTCTCTACAATCCCAGTCAATAAATGCTATTTATATTCGGAAACAATAAGGAATAAAGGTGAATGTATGAAAATAGACCGTCAACCAACCTATTCCTTTGTCATACTTACCCTCATCCTGATCATCATTGACACTATCCTCGCGTGGGCATCGGTAACGATTACCCCGACTGTTGCCGGCGGCGTGGTCTCGTGGCTGTTCTTTGCAGTTGCGTTCATGGTCCTCTTTACCCTCTGGTTCGGCTGGTACGGTGCGATTGCTGCTTATGTCGGGACCCTTGTCGGCTCCGGGCTGATGGTATCCGAAGTGCTCAACCAGCACCCGCTGGTCGCTGTGGTCTGGGCAGTTGCCGGCCTCTTCCAGGTGCTGATCCCGCTTGCCGCTGTCCGCAGTTTTGGCGTGAACTTATCGATGGAGAACCCGCGGGACTACACCTACATCCTCCTGTTCGGGGTAGTCATCAACAACCTCATTGGTGCAGCCTGGGCAGCCTGGACGCTCTCGCTTGCCGAGCCCGTGGCGATGATGACGGTCTTTTCGGCATGGTTTATCGGCAATGCGGTGGTCTGCCTCTTCATTGTCCCCCTCGGGCTCAAGCTCTTCACGCCAAAGATGGAAAAGCACAGGCTGTATGTGAAGAATTACTGGGATTAAAAAAATTTTCACTTCTTTTTTCGATGATTTACGGTGGACAGGCCTGAACGTCTGTTCATCAGGCATATTCCGGGGAGCGTCCGGGATCAGGTAACGGATATTGTCCGGGTCTCACCCATAGCACGGAGCAGGAGGGGGACCCCGACCGCGATGATGAAGATAAAGAGGCTGACCCAGAGGTGCACTCCCAGGTAGAGCAGGAATGATGCCCAGAGAAGGGCGACGAGAATCATGCAGTAGAAGATGAGGAGGTTGCGATCCTTCCCGTTGTTTCTCATTTCGATAAAGCCCACGACCGGGTTGATCGCGGCAAGTGAAGCGAAGAGGAAGAAAAACTGGAGCACCTCTCCTTTATGGAGGAGAAATATTGCCCAGAGTACGGCAACCGAGAGAATCAGGAAGAAGAAGACCCGGGTCCTGTGCCGGTGCACCTCACCGGATTTAATCATACTGGAAGGATAACACTCCCGCTATAAAAAACAATTGCCGGGCGGGAGGCCTCGACCTGCGAGAGTGGGTTACCTGGTAAGGGTCTCGTCATCCGCCTGCCACTTCGGGGCAACGATACAGAGAAAGACGAGGTCCCCCGGCCCGGTATTACGGATATACTGCTCTGCCCCCCGGGGGATCAACACGATCTGTCCCGGGTGAACGAATGCATGTTCGCCGGCAATATGCATCTCCCCGGCACCGCTGAGAATATAATAGAGTTCCGTGGACCGGTTCAGTACGTGGGGCAGGGTCGACTCACCGGGCGGGACGATTGCATGGGCAACACTGTACGAAAGCTCCCCGGCACCCGGGACCTTGTCCGGGTGGAGGAGCTCGCAGAGCAGGGAACGGTCGATGACCCGTTCATGGGGTGAATCAGCAACATCGCGGATGAGCATAACGGTCTCTCATACAGGGGTTGGGCCCCGGTCTATAAGTACCCCCGCCATGGTATCCCGGGGGATACTAAGGGGTAACCCGGTACACCGCATCTTTATCCCGCCCGGCAGGAATCATTACAGTAGTGGTTCTGATGAAAATTATCGGCATCAACGCAAGCCCGAAAGGGGAGAAAAGCCAGACCCGCCGCCTCGTCATGGGCGTGCTCGAAGGCGCCCGGCAGGCCGGGGCAGACATCACGTTCGTGGACGTCTGCGGTCTCGAGATCAAGTACTGCACCGCGTGCGGCACCTGTTACGCGAAGGGCGAGTGTATCCATGACGACGACTTTCCGACACTCCTGGAGAAGATGCTGGACGCGGACGGGATCGTGCTCGGCTCGCCGAATTATATCAACGCGGTCACGGCCCAGCTCAAGACGATGCTCGACCGGATGGCGGACGTGGTTCACTGCCAGACGTTTGCCGGGAAATATGGCTGTGCGGTCTGTACCGCGGGCGGTTCGTACGCAAACGAGGTGGCGGATTACATGAACATGGCCCTCCTGAACTTCGGGGCGAAAACCGTTGGCAGGGTGGGGGTACTTGTAGGGGCCGATCCAAACGCTATCGTCGGCGCTGAAAAAGAGGCAAAGGAGCTGGGCCGGAAACTGGCTGAATCGATCAGGTCGAAGTGGTCTGACCCGGCGCAGGAAAAGATCCTTGCTGAGCGGAAAGAATATTTCAAGCAGATGATCTCGTACAACAAGGACCTCTGGAAGCACGAGTACGATTACTGGAAGGACCTTGGCGAACTGAAATAGTTCCCCCTCGTATCATACTTTTTTATATCGAACGTCAGGATCATGCGTTCCGGCAGACCGTTTTTACCACCGGTCCGGTATCCCCTCGATCAGCGGGGAGAGAAATACATAGAGTGGCAAAGCAAGCGATGCAATGATCTGGTTGAATCCCGGCAGTTCTGATACCGGGACAACGCCAAGCGCACACACCCACAACACGAAACCGGCAGTGGATATCACGAGCTGCACACCCTCCGTTACCTGCTGGGTCTTCCAGAGATACAGCGGTGTCCCCACGATACCCGCGATGAGGATCCAGCGGGCCATAAGGGAGAACAACGGGTCCGCGGCAAACAGGGCATACGCAATCCCGTACACCGCAACGTAGAGCACAACGACTTCCGCCGGGATGTACTTGAACAGCCGCTCGCGGTAGGAATCGGGGGCAGGTCCAGCGGAAGCTGCTCCTGTTGCATCCTTGACCGCACCTGAATTCCGTTTTGTTATTACTGTCCGCATACCGGTCACCTGAACGGTATCATTCTTCCCGGCTTCCATATATCTTGCGGTTGGAATAGATCCCTGTCGGATAAAAGACAGTAAAGGTATGTGAACCCGTTGCCGGAAAAAGCGGTCCGTTCACCGCGTGCTAAAAAAATATAATATATCCGGACGGGTTATGCCCCGGTCCGGTTCTTGATCATCTCAAGGGCTTCGAAGGCCTCTTTCCTGACCGTGACGTTCTCATCCGAGAGCAGGCCGGTCAGGTGATCGACTGCCTTCTGGTCGCCGATCTCGCCGAGCAGGAGGGCAGCCCGTTTCCGGACATCGCTCTGGTCATCCTTCAAGACCATGATGAGCGGCGTCGTTGCCGGCTGACCGAGCATCCAGAGCGCCTCCATGGCGCCGGTCCTCATACGGCTCTCCCCCTCGCGGAAGACCTGCATGAGCGGGGCGATGGCGGGGACGCCGAGGGCTGCAAGGGCTTTGACGGCCTCGATCCGCACGATCCGCTCGGGGTCGTCGAGTCTCTCGATCGTCTTTGGGATCGCCCGCGTGTTCCCGATCTGCCCGAGCACCTCAATGGCACCCCGGCGGATGCCCGGGTTCGGATCGGAAAGAGCGGCGCTCAGGACATCAATGGCAGGGTCGCCGATGGTGACAAGTGCAAGGGATGCCCTCCGGCCGACATCCTCGCTCGTGTCCACCAACGCCCGTATGAGCGGTTCGATGGAGGGTTCCCCAAGGGAGCAGAGGGTCGCCATCGCGGCCGTCCGCACTTTCTCCTGCGCATCGTGGAGGCTTTCGATGAGAGGCGCGACCGCACGGGGATCACCGATACGGCCGAAGGCAACAGCGGCCTCGTACCGGACACCGGCATCGCTGTCCTTTAAGGATTCGGCCAGGACCTGCACCGCCCGCTCCTCGCCCATGATCCCGAGTGCCTGGACGGCGCCCCGCCGGATCAGCGGGTGGCTGTGCCTGGTGGCCTGTACAAGGGGAGCAACGGAGGGTTCCCCGATCAGCTGGAGCGCCCGGATCGTCTCCTGCCGGACATCCTCCCCAGGGTCATCTAATGCACTGATCAGGGGATGGACCGCCGGAGCGCCGATCTTGCCGAGCGTGTCGGCAGAACCCCGCCGGATGATCCAGTATTCGTCCTTAAGCCCCCGGATCAGCGGTTCGATGAACGGCTCGCCAAGGTCGCCGACCGATCGGACGGCGGCCCAGCGGGCGTCGAGGTCGCCCTCCGTGAGGGCCCTGAGGAAGTTGTCGTAGCGCTCCTTCTGTGCCTGGAGGCGCGCCTCGTTCCCCTCCTCTTTTCCTGACTTGAACAGGTTGAGGAATTTATTGATAATAGCCATGAAACTTCTCCGAACAGATATTAGTATATAAATCCTTCAAATAGGTATCGGACAGGCATTCCGTCCCGATTGAGGCGCTTCCTCTCGATATTCGTGAAAAAACAAAAAATGTAAAATAATTTGGTTTTATTGTGAAAATCCTACCGTGAACTGGGTTGTGCCCGAGGATGTTTTAGGGACATCATACACATACATCGTGTAGGTTCCCGTGGGCATGGTAGTGTCGAGGGTATACGCGAAGTTCCAGTTCTGATTGGCCTGGACCGATAATGTGCCCAGTTCGACACCGCCGGTGTACCGTTCCGGCCCGTATAAAACGAGGTGGACACTTGGGGCGCCAGTTGTACAGAGACCGGAGAACTGAAGGATGTCTCCCCGGGCAGCCGAACGGGTGTTTGAGGTCACCGTGACCTCGCCCCCGCCGATTAGGGGAAATTCCTTCTTTACCGTCACTTTCTTTTCCGGATCGGTGGCGATGATGGTGTATGTCCCCGACTGAACCTTTGATCCCGGGTTCCACGTATAACTCCAGGTACCGAGAGTACTGACATCCGGCGGGGAAAGGGATACCCCGTTTTGGTACGTTCCCGTCCCATAAATGGTCAGCAGGACTTGTTTACATCCTTCGGCCGTACCGGAGAAGATCATCGAGTCCCCAATAGTCATCAATTCCTTGTTTAGTTTCAGTGTTACGGATACCGGGGATACCGACGAGACGGGGGCAACCGTAGTAACGATGCCCGGCGTGCTGACGCCTGCCTTGGGGGTCAGAGCAACAAATACATTGTTCGACCCGGCTGACACGACCATGGTGGCTGACCAGCTCTCGTAGCCGGTATACCTGAATTCAATGGTGTGGCTCCCGGGGTCGATGCCGCTCAGGGTACTGGGCGTTGTTCCCCGGAACTGGTTGTCGAGATAGACTTGGGCGCCGGTGGGGGAGGACGTAAACTGGATGGTCCCTTTTTCCGGGGCCTGTTCAGCAATACATCCCGCCAGCAATACAAAAAAAATCAACGGTACTATGAGTATTTTCCGGATCATCTGCGTGTTTCTCCCTCTCACGATAACCGTTATTGCGGAGCGTTATATAGATTTGCAACCGGGTTTGTATCGGGGAATAATCAGCAGGCCTTGATCAACCGGAGGACTTCCTGTGCCAGTGCCACGCTCTTGTCCTCGTCAACCATCAGGGTATCGAACCGCACCGAGTGGCTCACCTCAACGGGGTCGCGGATATCCTGTACAAAGACATCGGTGAGGCCCGCGTAACAGTTGAAGGTGCCAATCGAGTTTGGCTCATAGCCGGATGCATGCATCAGGGCGGCAGCCGGGCCACTCACTGGTGCATCGCCAATGAACGGGCTGACCGCGAGCACGACTTTGTCCCGAAGGGCCTCCCTTAATCCATCGCAGGAGAGGATGGGCAGGATGCTCGTGATCGGGTTCGAAGGGCCGATCACGATTGCATCGCTCGCCTCGATGGCCTCGATTACTTCCTGTGTTGCAACCGGGGGCTCGTTGAAGCTCCTGACAACCTTCTGGATCTCGATCCTGCCTTTTGCCCGGACCCAGTACTCCTGGAAGTGGATGAGACCGAGGTCCGTCTGCACCTGCGTAGTGACTTCCGTATCGGTCATGGGCAGGACATTTTCGCGGACCCCGTACCGCTCGCAGAGGAGCTTGGTGATGTTCGTCAGCCGCATCCCGTTCCGGAGCATCTCCCCGCGGGCGATGTGGACGGCCCGGTCCTGGTCGCCGATACCGATGAACTCGTCGATGCCCAGCCGCATAATCTCGTCGTGGGTGGTGAAGGTGTCGCTCCGGATCCCCCACCATGTATCGGTGTTGAGCATACCAGAGAAGAGGTACATGACCGTATCGACATCCGGGGAGATGTGGTTGCCCGATATCCAGATGTCCTCGGCCGTGTTCACAATCACCGAGATCTCGTGCCGGTCCATCACTTTCTGCATGCCCCGCAGGAGTTTCGGTGTGCCGGTGCCGCCCGACAGGAAGGTAATCATTACTCAATACTTTTATGCGATGTATATGAAGATTCTTTAGTGAACCTGAAGATCATCAAGGACCCGGTCCATGGCTATATCGAGGTGGAGGACTTCACGCTCCGGCTGCTCGACTCCCCCGTGCTGCAGCGTCTCCGCTATATCCGGCAGCTCGGCTTCTCCTTCCTCGTGTACCCGGGCGCCAACCACACGCGGTTCGAGCACTCGCTGGGCACCATGTTCCTTGCCGGCGTTGCGAGCCGGAGGTTCCAGCTCCCCGAGGACGAGCACCGGCTCGTGGTTGCCGCAGCGCTTCTTCATGATATCGGCCACGGGCCGTTCTCGCACGCGAGCGAGCCCCTGATGGAGCAGTACCTCCACCGCACCCATGACGAGATCGACCCGGTTGTCGAGGAGTATGCCGGCGACCTGCTCGGCGCGGCCGGTGTGGACCCAAAAGAGCTCTGTGCGGTCGTGAAAGGGAACCATCCGCTCTCCAGCATCATCCACGGTGATTTCGACGTGGACCGGATGGACTATCTCCTCCGGGACGCGTACTATACCGGTGCGCCGTACGGCACCGTCGATGCCCAGCGCCTGATCCGGCACCTGATCCGGTACCCGGACGGGACCGTGCTTGACGAGAATGGGGTGAATGCTGCGGAGTCCCTCCTGATCGCCCGGACGCTGATGCGCCCGACCGTTTATTATCACCACGTGAGCCGGATCGGGGAGAGCATGTTCCAGCTCGCGGCGCTGGAGCACTGTGCCGGCCTTGATGACGACAGCGTGCGGCAGTTCCTCCGGATGGACGATGCGGGCTGCACGCACGCCCTGCGCACCTCCCCAAGTGCAGTGGCCCGCGATCTCACGTTACGGCTCTACGAACGACGGCTGTACAAGCGTGCGGTCTATGCCGGCAGCGACCAGGTGAACACGGTGGTCTACCAGGACGGGCTTTCGCTGGAACAATCCCGCGAGTTCGCGGCGCGGATTGCCGGGCAGGCGGGGGTCCGGCCTGAGGAGGTACTTGTTGACATTCCCCCCATCCCCCGCGAGATGTCCCTTGGCGTCCGGGTGCAGAGCCGGAACGCCGTGACGAACTTTGAGGAGCTCTCGCCCCGGATCCGCACCCTCAACATGACGCGGCGCGAGCAGTGGCGCCTCGCTGTCTATACCCTGCCCGAATACCGCGAAACGGTGACCGATGCCGCGTGTGAAGTCCTGCATATCCAGAAGCCGACACGGCAGGATACGTTGTTTTAGATCGTGGAGGCGGAACGAATCGTTTCCCGCGTAAATAAACACTAATATATTACGATTCCCTAACACTCACTCATATGAAATATAGTGTACTTGCAGCCTTTGTGCTGGTTATTGCAGGTGTCATGATCGCCGGATGTACCCAGAGCCAGGGTACGGCGACAACGGCTACCGCTGCCGCACCCTCCGTCACTGCTGCGGTGACATCCGCTGCTGCCGCGACAACAGCGCAGCCGTCGTTCACCCTTGGCGATCACTATCTCGAGAAGTCCTATTCCCTCCAGAGCGAAAAGGACCTGTTCAGCGAGCAGTTCCGGGTGGACGACCCGTCATGGGGCATTGACCTGACGATCCTCCCTCTCAATGATGACCCGCAGTACTGCTGGTTCGAGATGACTGTGAAACACATGGATTCCGGCAAGACGGACACGTACGGGTTTGGACGCACGTTCGGCTATGAAAAACACCAGCAGATCCCGATGTATGTCACCGGCCCCTACCAGATCGACATGAAAGGCAACCGGGTCAAGGTTGACATCATTGCTGCAAAGCGAAATCCATAGTACTGGAGGAAAAACAGATGACTGAAGACTCGATTGTTGTGATCTGCGGCGTAATTGTCATTGTTGTCGTAATCGCAATTGCGGTATGGAAGCTCCGTTACGCGGAGCGCCGGGCGCACGAGAGTACGGTCAAGTTCAGGGTCTACTCCGATCTCCTCAACGCGATCACCGAGCTGAACCTTGCGAGAGGCGACCCCTACAAGATGGATGTTGCAAAGAGGAACCTTGCAATGACCCTCAACCGCCTCAACCTCGTGGGGTGCACAGGAGTGCTCAAGAGCACAAACGACCTCCTGGACTTCCTCAACGATTACAAGGACAAGGACTATGATACCCTCCGGCTCCACAATATTCTCAACACGCTCGTGATCGAGGCGCGCCGCGACCTCAATCCCACGCACGCGAGGAAGATCGAGGAAGCGCAGGTCCGGTACCGTTTCTTTGCGCCGCCTAAACAATAACCGGGATCGGGATCCGGAAGGAGGATCTTCACGGGCCGTTGGAGACCACACCCGATCCCAGTACTTCACCATTTTTTAGCCCGAACCAAAAAAAAGCGTATGATCCAACCAGGCAGCGGGTTGCTGACTATCCGCTATGTGCGGAGGAAATTTTAGAGATCTACCGGTTTCCTCCATTTTGTTTGGATTAATGTAGTCTTAAGAGCATATTTTTTCAAGCAGACTCTGCTCAAAATTTTTCAATCGCGATCATGAGGTGTTAGTTGGGGAGGCTACAATCGGATAATTATGCTACAAAATGCATGTACATGCTACAAAATTTTTGATTTTCCGGCGTAAGATGGTTTGCCGATCAACCAGACCCTGCCTGAAAAAATTTGAGCAGGGGGTGAGGGGGTGGTTGAAAAATTTTTGCCGGAGATTGATTGCGATGCTGATAATGGTGTACCCACTCACTCAGGTTTTTGGCAGGTTGTACACACTACCAGGATTCATGGACGAATTATTAGTGAAGTACTGGACCCGGGGGATGATGTCAGATAAGCCCGCAGCGAGCCTCGTTTGCCAAATGGACGATTCGCATTTCCGGCTGGAGTGGATCTGGTGTCCACGCCCATGGATAATCCGACGGAATGGGGTTTATTTCGAAAACAAAACGATTTAAACCCGTTTCAACCTGCAAAATAGCGGGCGTCCAGCAGCCCCGAAATTTCCACAGGTTTCGGGACGTGAAAAAATAACTGCTGACCGGCGGCCGCTATGACCGTTTTGGAGGGGGGTGCCTGGGACGAAGAAGTAATTCTTTTTTTTGCTCTGTAGAAAACCTTCACGAAGAAAAATTGTAAGAACCTGTGAAGGTTACAGACAATCATTTTCAAGGAGATTTCTTTCAGTTGTATAAGAAATCGTCGAGCTTTGAGATCACTCCCG